>NZ_JBWKKZ010000001.1:1142288-1163734 GCF_056430705.1 Streptomyces sp. NPDC045956
TTTCCTCCCCCTCCCCCCCCCCCCCCCTCCCCCCCCCCCCCCCCCGCCCCCCCCCCCCCCCCGCCCCCCCCCCCCCCCCCCCCTCCCCCCCCCCCCCCCCCCCCCCCGCCCGTCGCCGATCGATCTACCCGTCGGTAGCATCCTGGTCATGGCAGACACGCAGCAGGTTGACGCGAAGGCCGAGCGCGAGGCGGCCCGACTCGCCCGGCGGATCGACTCCTTCTCGAAGGCGCACGGCGGCGCCGAGGGCCAGGTGGCCTACCTCGGTGAGCGCGGCGCCCGGATCGTGCTGGTCGGCGCGGACGGCGCCTGGGGCGACGTCGTCGCGCGCTCCCACGAGACGGCCCGCAAGGCCGTGGAGAAGTCGGGCATCACCGTCCACGAGGACTTCGACGGCGAGTTCGCGGCCAAGGTGGAGACCGGCCCCTACGAGTGGTCGCGCATGGCCGGCATCCAGGTGGGCGGGCCGAGCAACACCTGAGACCGGGTTCACCCGTTAGGACCGTGAGAGCCGCGGGGCGTACGCGCCGCGCGGCGCACGGTCCCATCACGGGGAGCCCGGATGATCGAAACGCCGTCCCTGGTGGACCAGTACTGCCACGGCGTCCTGAGAACGGAGCTGGGCCTCGGCACCTTCGAGGCCCAGCTGGCCCGCACCGAGGGACCGCCCGCACCGGGCACCACCCTCTTCGACACCCAGACCGGCTTCGCGGTACGCCGCTGGTGCCCGCCCCTGCTCGGCCTGGAACCGCACTGCCCGCCCGCCCGCTACCTGGCCCGGCGCCGCGAGCTGGGCGTCCTGGAGGCGGACCGCCGCCTGCTGCGCGGCAGCGGCATCACGACCTACCTCGTCGACGCGGGGCTGCCCGGTGACCTCACGGGCCCCTCGGAGATGGCCTGTGCCGCGGACGCCGACACGCACGAGATCGTGCGCCTGGAGCTGCTGGCGGAGCAGGTCGCCGACACCTCCGGCACCGTCGACTCCTTCCTCGCCAACCTCGCCGAGGCGGTGCACGGCGCCGCCGCCGACGCGGTCGCCTTCACCTCGGTCGCCGGCGTACGGCACGGCCTCGCGCTCGCGCCCGAACCCCCGGGGCCGGGCGAGGTGCGCGGCGCCGCCGCCCGCTGGCTGACCGGACGCGAGGTCGGCGGCGAGCTGAGCGACCCCGTCCTCCTGCGCCACCTGCTGTGGATCGCCGTCGCCTCGGGACTGCCGCTCCAGCTGCACGCCGGCCTCGGCGAACCGGGCCTGCGCATCGACCGCACCGACCCGGTGCTGCTCACCGACTTCGTGCGGGCCACCGCGGGCCTCGGCACCGACCTGGTCCTGCTGCACGGCTACCCGTACCACCGCCAGGCCGCCCACCTGGCCGGCGTCTTCCCGCACGTCTACGCCGACTCCGGCGCCGCCCTGGTGCGCACCGGCGCCCGCGCGGCGACGGTCCTCGCGGAGATCCTGGAACTGGCGCCCTTCGGCAAGATCCTGTTCTCCAGCGGAGCCCAGGGCCTGCCCGAGCTGCATGTGGTCGCCGCCCGCCTGTTCCGCGACGCCCTGGGCCGGGTGCTGGGCACCTGGGCGGCCGAGGGGGCGTGGTCGCTCGGGGACGCGCAGCGGGTGGCGGGCATGATCGCCTCGGGGAACGCCGAGCGGGTGTACGGACTGGGGTGACCCGGTGGCGGGCCGGGGCTAGCGGAGGCCGGCCGGCGACGCGTGCGCCGCCTCGGCCTCCTGGGCCGGCAGTCCGGGCCCGTCCTCCGGCGTCCGCTCGCGCAGCGCCAGCAGCACCCGCAGCGTCGCGATCCACACCAGGCAGGAACCGAACATGTGCAGTCCGACCAGGACCTCGGGGAGGTCGGTGAAGTACTGCACGTACCCGATGACGCCCTGGGCGAGCAGCACCAGGAACAGGTCGCGGGTGCGGGCCAGGGGGCCCTTGGGCGCGTCGACCGCCTTCAGCACGAACCACAGGGCGAAGGTCAGCGTGACCACGATCCAGGCCAGCACGGCGTGCGCCTTGCTCACCGTCTCCCAGTCGATCGGCATCCGCTCGACCTCGCTGGAGTCGCCCGCGTGCGGGCCCGCGCCGGTGACCACCGTGCCCACCGCGATCAGCAGGGCCGAGACGACGATCATGACCCACACCAGCTGGCGGACGGAGCCGCCGACCAGCGGGCGCGGCGCCCCGTCGCCCTCCCGGGTGCGCTGCCACATCACGGTCGCGACCGCGATGAGAGCCGTCGACAGCAGGAAGTGCGCCGCGACGGTGTACGGGTTCAGGCCGACGAGGACCACGATGCCGCCGAGGATCGCGTTGCCCATCACGATCCAGAACTGCGCCCAGCCCAGCCGCGTCAGGCTGCGCCGGTACGGCTTCTGCGACCGCGCGGCGATGATCGCCCAGCCGACCGCGGCGCACAGCACGTAGGTCAGCAGGCGGTTGCCGAACTCGATGACGCCGTGGAAGCCCATCTCGCGGGTGGTGGCCAGCGAGTCGTCGGTGCACTTGGGCCAGGTCGGGCAGCCGAGGCCCGAGCCGGTCAGGCGCACCGCGCCGCCGGTGATCACGATGACCACCGACATGGCGAGCGCGACGAGGGCCGCCCGCTGAACCGTCCGGGGGTCCGGGGTCCAGCGCGCGGCGATGAAGGCGAGCGGGTTGCGCACGGCGGCTGCGGCGTCGGCACGGGTCACGTTTGGCACGCGGTCCATCGTAGGCGCCCGCTTGTGCACGCTTTCACGAGGGGGTCGTCCACCGGGCGCCCGCCTACTCCCAGCGGAAGAACCTCCCGGCCGCCGCGAGCCCCGCGACCGCCCACGCGGCGAGGATCCCGACGTCCCCCCACGGCATTCCGGCCCCGTGCTGGAGCACGTCCCGCAGTCCGTCCGACAGGGCGGAGATCGGCAGCAGCCCCAGCACGCTCCGCGCCGCGTCCGGGAACTCCTCCAGCGGCACGATCACGCCGCCGCCCACCAGCAGCAGCAGGAAGACCAGGTTGGCCGCGGCCAGCGTCGCCTCCGCCTTCAGCGTGCCGGCCATGAGCAGCCCGAGCCCCGAGAAGGCGGCCGTGCCGAGGACCAGGAGCAGCAGCACGGCGAAGGGGTTGCCGTGCGGCGACCAGCCCAGCGCGAAGGCGATCACGGTGAGCAGGACGATCTGGAGCACCTCGGTGACCAGGACGGACACCGTCTTGGCGGTCATCAGGCCCCAGCGCGGCAGCGGCGAGGCGGCCAGCCGCTTCAGCACCCCGTACCGGCGTTCGAAGCCGGTGGCGATGGCCTGCCCGGTGAACGCCGTCGACAGCACGGCGAGCGCCAGGACGCCGGGGGCGAGGAAGTCGACGGCCTCGCCGGCGCCGGTGTCGATGATGTCGACCGTGCTGAACAGGACGAGCAGCAGGGTCGGGATGACCACCGTCAGCAGCAGCTGCTCGCCGTTGCGCAGCAGCATCTTCGTCTCCAGCACGGCCTGCGCGGCGATCATGCGGCCGAGCGGCGCGGCACCGGGCCTCGGCGTGTAGGGGCCGGTGGTCGTCGTCATGAGCGCAGTTCCTTGCCGGTCAGTTCCAGGAAGACGTCCTCCAGGGTGTGCCGCTCCACCGAGATCCGGTCCGGCATCACCCCGTGCTGGGCGCACCAGGAGGTCACCGTCGCCAGCAGCTGGGGGTCGATCTTGCCGTTGACACGGTAGGAGCCCGGGGTCAGCTCGGCCGCCGTGGAGTCCGCGGGCAGCGCCTTGAGCAGCGAGGCGACGTCCAGTCCGGGGCGGCCGGAGAACCGCAGGGTGTTCTCGGCGCCGCCGCGGCACAGCTCCTCCGGGGAGCCCTGGGCGACGACCCGGCCGGCGTCGATGATGGCGACGTCGTCGGCGAGCTGCTCGGCCTCGTCCATGTGGTGGGTGGTGAGGATCACCGCGACGCCGTCGCCGCGCAGGTCCCGCACGAGGTCCCAGGTGGCGCGGCGGGCCTGCGGGTCCAGGCCGGCCGTCGGCTCGTCCAGGAAGACCAGCTCCGGGCGGCCGACCACGGCCATCGCGAGGGCGAGCCGCTGCTGCTGGCCGCCGGAGAGCCTGCGGTACGTGGTCCGGCCGCACGAGCCGAGCCCGAGCCGCTCGATCAGCGCGTCCACGTCCAGCGGGTGGGCGTGCAGCTTCGCGACGTGGCGGAGCATCTCGTCGGCGCGGGCGCCGGAGTAGACACCGCCGGACTGGAGCATCACGCCGATGCGGGGGCGCAGCTCGGCGCCCTGGCGCACCGGGTCCAGGCCGAGGACGCGCACGGTGCCGGAGTCCGGCCGCCGGTATCCCTCGCAGGTCTCCACCGTGGTGGTCTTGCCCGCCCCGTTGGGGCCGAGCACGGCGGTGACACCCGCCCGGGCCACCAGGTCGAGGCCGTCCACCGCGGTCTTCGTGCCGTACCGCTTCACCAGGGCCTGGACCTGGACCACGGGCTCGCTTCGCATGGGTCACGAGTCTAGGTACGCGGCCGGGGGCCCGGGCGCGGGGGTGCGGGATCTCCTCCGCAGGGGGCGGCGCACCGCCCGCCGGGGGCGCACGCGGGGGCACCTGTCGGCGCGGAACGGAGGGGGGCGGCCGGGGTGTCGTACCCGCGCGTCCTCGGACGCGGCCGGAGCGCGGGGCGGCGGCCGGCGCGCGCGGCCGGGTCGGGCACCGCACCGCGGCCCGCCGGGCCGCCCCGTGGACACCGCACCGCCGCCCGCCGGGCCGCGCCCCTACGCCCGCGGCCGGTGCGTCGGCAGCCAGCGCTCCGCATAGGCGACCGCGTCGGCCAGCGGGAACAGCCGGGCGACGGCGGCGCCGACCCGTCCGCGCCCCACCGGCCGGTCCCGTTCGAAGTCGTGCCCCAGTTCGTCGAACCGCTCCGAGGTGATCGACACCTCCGTCACCCGCTCCCAGCCCACCAGGCCCGGCCGCCCCACCTCCACCACCGGCGAGGCGATCCGGTACTCGGCGAGGTGGAAGGCGGTGCACGCCTCGTAGCCGGCGCCCATCAGCAGCACCCGGGCGCCCAGCCGCTCCAGGGTCGCCAGCGGGCTGCGCTCGCCGAGCCGGCAGTCGGTCGCGTGCCCGGCGACCACCTCGGCGGCGCGCGGGCCGAGGGCCGCGAAGGACGTCTGCGGGTGTGCGCTGCGAAGCGCGCCCGGCCAGGTGCGCACGGTCTCGGGGACCACCCCGACCCCGCGGGAGGGCGTGATCAGGGGATCGTAGGGCGGCATCGCCCGGCGGACGGTGTCCCACCACTCCTCGGGTACCGGCGGGCTCTTCCACAGGGCCGGGTCCGAGAGGTCGCCGGTCTGCGTGGGGACCACCAGCGTGCCGTCCGGTCCGAGCGCGTCGAGCAGTCCCTGGACGACCGCGACGGGCCCGCCGCAGACCCATCCGAGGGAGCTGAGGGAGGAGTGCACGAGGAGCGTGTCGTCGCTCCGCACACCCATCTCGCGCAGTCCGGCGGCGATCGTGCCCCGGGTGACGAGTGGGCCGGTGGGAGGGGGTGTCGGCATGTCGCGGAGTGTCCCGCAGACCCGTGCGGGGCGCCACCGGATTGATCGATCAAAGATCGTTTCCGCAGGTCAGATTAGGTATACCTAAGTGACGCAGGGCACCGTCCGATGATCGCGACGCGGCTTGCCCGCCCCGGAGGAATTACGCAACAATGGCGTTGTGAAAAACGTTGGCGAGGCTCCGCAGGAGGAACTCGCGACCGGTGAGCGGTCCACCCGCAACCGCGTCGCGCGCTCCATCCTGGACCACGGGCCGTCGACCGTCGCCGCGCTCGCCGGGCGTCTGGGCCTGACCCAGGCGGCCGTCCGGCGCCATCTCGACGCGCTGGTCGCCGACGACGTGGTCGAACCCCGCGAACAGCGGGTCTACGGCACGCGCACGCGCGGGCGACCCGCCAAGGTCTTCGCGCTCACCGACTGCGGCCGGGACGCCTTCGACCAGTCGTACGACAAGCTGGCCGCCGACGCCCTGCGCTGGATCGCCGAGCAGGAGGGCGGGGAGCAGGCGATCGCCGCCTTCGCCCGGGCCCGGATCGCCGGTCAGGCCGGTGCGTACCGCAAGGCGGTCGAGGCGGCCGCCCCCGACCGGCGCACGGAAGCGCTGGCCAAGGCCCTGAGTGCGGACGGGTACGCTGCTACCGCGCGGAGCGCGCCCCACCCCCAGCAGGGCGAGCAGCTGTGCCAGCACCACTGCCCGGTCGCGCACGTCGCCGAGCAGTTCCCGCAGCTGTGCGAGGCGGAGACGGAATTTTTCGCCGAGCTGCTCGGTACGCATGTACAGCGACTCGCGACCATCGCGCACGGCGACGGGGTCTGCACCACGTTCATTCCGAAGACTTCGCACGCGCCGCCCCCCGCGGCGCAAGCGCCCACGAACACCGCTAACGCATCTGCAAGCACGGCCGGGAGGAACCCCGCATGACTCTCCCCACGGAGACTGCTCACCCTGAGCTCGAGGGCCTGGGCAAGTACGAATACGGCTGGGCCGACTCCGACACGGCCGGCGCCTCTGCCAAGCGCGGCATCAACGAGGACGTCGTCCGCGACATCTCCGCCAAGAAGAACGAGCCGGAGTGGATGACCAAGCTCCGCCTCAAGGGCCTGCGCCTCTTCGAGAAGAAGCCCATGCCGAACTGGGGCTCGGACCTGTCGGGCATCGACTTCGACAACATCAAGTACTTCGTGCGCTCCACGGAGAAGCAGGCGGAGTCCTGGGAGGACCTGCCCGAGGACATCAAGAACACGTACGACAAGCTCGGCATCCCCGAGGCCGAGAAGCAGCGCCTCGTCGCCGGTGTCGCCGCCCAGTACGAGTCCGAGGTCGTCTACCACCAGATCCGCGAGGACCTGGAGGAGCAGGGCGTCATCTTCCTCGACACCGACACGGCGCTGAAGGAGCACCCGGAGCTCTTCAAGGAGTACTTCGGGACCGTCATCCCCGTCGGTGACAACAAGTTCGCCTCGCTGAACAGCGCGGTGTGGTCCGGCGGCTCCTTCATCTACGTGCCGAAGGGCGTGCACGTCGAGATCCCGCTCCAGGCCTACTTCCGTATCAACACGGAGAACATGGGCCAGTTCGAGCGGACCCTGATCATCGTCGACGAGGGTGCCTACGTGCACTACGTCGAGGGCTGCACGGCTCCGATCTACAAGTCGGACTCCCTGCACTCCGCCGTGGTCGAGATCATCGTCAAGAAGAACGCCCGCTGCCGCTACACGACCATCCAGAACTGGTCGAACAACGTCTACAACCTGGTCACCAAGCGCGCCGTGGCGTACGAGGGCGCGACCATGGAGTGGATCGACGGCAACATCGGCTCCAAGGTGACGATGAAGTACCCGGCCGTCTACCTGATGGGCGAGCACGCCAAGGGCGAGACCCTCTCCATCGCCTTCGCGGGCGAGGGCCAGCACCAGGACGCCGGCTCCAAGATGGTCCACATGGCGCCGAACACCTCGTCCAACATCGTCTCGAAGTCCGTGGCGCGCGGCGGCGGCCGCACCTCCTACCGCGGTCTCGTCGAGATCGGCGAGGGCGCCCACGGCTCCAAGTCGAACGTGCTGTGCGACGCGCTGCTCGTCGACACCATCTCGCGCTCCGACACGTACCCCTACGTGGACGTCCGCGAGGACGACGTGTCCATGGGCCACGAGGCGACCGTCTCCAAGGTCTCCGAGGACCAGCTCTTCTACCTGATGAGCCGCGGTCTGAGCGAGTTCGAGGCGATGGCGATGATCGTGCGCGGCTTCGTCGAGCCGATCGCCAAGGAGCTGCCCATGGAGTACGCCCTGGAGCTCAACCGGCTGATCGAGCTGCAGATGGAAGGCGCGGTCGGTTAAGACCCGCCCCGAAGCAGTCGCCAGATTTCTGACGTAGGAAGAGAGCAGACCGACAGCCATGGCTGAGGCTCAGAACATCCCCGTGGGGTCCACCACCGCGGGCACGATCGCGGTGGCCGCCGAGTCGACCGTCGCCACGCGCATGAGCGCGCCCGCGTCCTTCGACGTGGCGGACTTCCCGGTCCCGCACGGCCGCGAGGAGGAGTGGCGGTTCACCCCGCTGGAGCGGCTGCGCGGGCTGCACGACGGCACCGCGGTCGCCACCGGTGACGGCGTGAAGGTCGACGTCGAGGCGCCCGAGGCCGTCGTCGTCGAGACCGTCGGCCGCGACGACGCGCGCATCGGCCGGGCCGGCACCCCGGTGGACCGGGTCGCCGCCCAGGCCTACTCGGCGTTCGAGAAGGCCGGCGTGATCACCGTCCCCAAGGAGACGGTCCTCACCGAGCCGATCCGCATCAGGGTGCACGGTGAGGGCGGCACCGCCTACGCCCACCAGGTCGTCGAGCTGGGTGCCTTCGCCGAGGCCGTCGTCGTCATCGACCACACCGGTGACGCGGTCCTCGCGGCCAACGTCGACTACGTCCTCGGCGACGGCGCCAAGCTGACCGTCGTCTCCGTCCAGGACTGGGACGACAAGGCCGTGCACGTCGGCCAGCACAACGCGCTGATCGGCCGGGACGCGACCTTCAAGTCCTTCGTGGTCACCTTCGGCGGCGACCTGGTCCGGTTGCACCCCCGGGTCGCCTACGCCGGTCCCGGCGGCGAGGCCGAGCTGTTCGGCCTGTACTTCACCGACCGGGGCCAGCACCAGGAGCACCGCCTCCTGGTCGACCACAACGTCCCGCACTGCAAGTCCAACGTCGTCTACAAGGGCGCGCTCCAGGGCGACGACGCGCACGCCGTCTGGATCGGCGACGTGCTCATCGAGGCCGCGGCCGAGGGCACCGACACCTACGAGATGAACCGCAACCTCGTCCTCACGGACGGCGCGCGGGTCGACTCGGTGCCGAACCTGGAGATCGAGACCGGCGAGATCGTCGGCGCCGGCCACGCCTCCGCCACCGGCCGCTTCGACGACGAGCAGCTCTTCTACCTGATGGCGCGCGGCATCCCGGAGCTGGACGCCCGCCGCCTGGTGGTCCACGGCTTCTTCGCCGAGCTGGTCCAGCAGATCGGTGTCCCGGACATCGAGGAGCGCCTGCTCGCCAAGATCGCGGAGGAGCTGGAGGCGTCGGTCGCATGACCTTCGTACGCGTCTGCGGAGCGGACGAGCTGGAGGAGGACACCCCGAAGCGGGTGGAACTCGACGGCACGCCGATCTCCGTCGTGCGGACCGAGGGCGAGATCTTCGCGATCAACGACATCTGCTCGCACGCGAACGTCTCGCTCGCCGAGGGCGAGGTCGACGACTGCCACATCGAGTGCTGGCTGCACGGCTCGCGCTTCGACCTCCGGTCCGGCAAGCCCGACAGTCTTCCGGCGACGCGCCCCGTCCCCGTTTACCCCGTAAAGATCGAAGGGGACGACGTGCTCGTCTCCCTCACCCAGGAGTCCTGAGGCACCCATGGCAACGCTTGAAATCCGAGACCTGCACGTCACCGTCGAGGCCGACAACGCCACGAAGGAGATCCTCAAGGGCGTCGACCTCACCGTGAAGCAGGGCGAGACGCACGCCATCATGGGCCCGAACGGCTCCGGCAAGTCGACCCTCGCCTACTCGCTCGCGGGTCACCCCAAGTACACGATCACCGGCGGCACCGTCACCCTCGACGGCGAGGACGTCCTGGAGATGTCCGTCGACGAGCGCGCCCGCGCCGGCCTCTTCCTCGCCATGCAGTACCCGGTCGAGGTCCCCGGCGTCTCGGTCTCCAACTTCCTGCGCACCTCCGCCACCGCCGTCCGCGGCGAGGCCCCCAAGCTGCGCACCTGGGTGAAGGAGGTCAAGGAGGCCATGGAGCGCCTCAACATGGACCCCGCCTTCGCCGAGCGCAACGTCAACGAGGGCTTCTCCGGCGGTGAGAAGAAGCGGCACGAGATCCTCCAGCTGGAGCTGCTCAAGCCGAAGGTCGCGATCCTCGACGAGACCGACTCCGGCCTGGACGTCGACGCCCTGCGCGTCGTCTCCGAGGGCGTCAACCGCGTCCGTGAGACCGGTGAGGTCGGCACCCTGCTGATCACGCACTACACGCGCATCCTGCGCTACATCAAGCCCGACCACGTCCACGTCTTCGCCAACGGCCGCATCGCCGAGTCCGGGGGCGCCGAGCTGGCCGACAAGCTGGAGGCCGAGGGCTACGAGGCATACACGAAGGGCGGCGCATCCGAGTGACACAGCTGCCGGGCCTCCTCGACACCGAGGCGATCCGCAAGGACTTTCCCATCCTGGACCGCCAGATCCACGACGGGCGCAAGCTCGTGTACCTGGACAACGCGGCCACCAGCCAGAAGCCGCGGCAGGTGCTGGACGCGCTCAGTGAGTACTACGAGCGCTACAACGCCAACGTCCACCGTGGCGTGCACGTCCTCGCCGAGGAGGCCACGGCGCTGTACGAGGGCGCACGCGACAAGGTCGCGGAGTTCATCAACGCGCCCTCCCGCGACGAGGTGATCTTCACCAAGAACGCCTCGGAGTCCCTCAACCTCGTGGCGAACATGCTGGGCTGGGCCGACGAGCCCTACCGCGTGGACCACGAGACCGAGATCGTCATCACGGAGATGGAGCACCACTCCAACATCGTGCCGTGGCAGCTGCTCGCGCAGCGCACCGGCGCGAAGCTCCGCTGGTTCGGCCTGACCGACGACGGCCGCCTCGACCTCTCGAACATAGAGGAGGTCATCACCGAGAAGACGAAGATCGTCTCCTTCGTGCTGGTCTCCAACATCCTGGGCACCCAGAACCCGGTCGAGGCGATCGTGCGCCGCGCCCAGGAGGTCGGCGCGCTCGTCTGCGTCGACGCCTCCCAGGCCGCGCCGCACATGCCGCTGGACGTCCAGGCCCTCCAGGCCGACTTCGTGGCCTTCACCGGCCACAAGATGTGCGGCCCGACCGGCATCGGCGTGCTGTGGGGCCGCCAGGAGCTGCTGGAGGATCTCCCGCCGTTCCTGGGCGGCGGCGAGATGATCGAGACGGTCTCGATGAACTCCTCGACGTACGCCCCGGCGCCCCACAAGTTCGAGGCGGGCACGCCCCCGATCGCGCAGGCGGTCGGGCTGGGTGCGGCGATCGACTACCTCCGGTCGATCGGCATGGACAAGATCTTCGCCCACGAGCACGCGCTCACCGAGTACGCGGTGAAGCGGTTCGCGGACGTCCCCGACCTGCGCATCATCGGCCCCACCACGGCCGAGGAGCGCGGCGCGGCGATCAGCTTCACGCTCGGCGACATCCACCCGCACGACGTGGGCCAGGTCCTCGACGAGCAGGGCATCGCGGTCCGGGTCGGCCACCACTGCGCCCGCCCCGTCTGCCTGCGCTACGGAATTCCTGCGACCACGCGAGCGTCGTTCTATCTGTACTCCACGCCGGCCGAGATCGACGCACTGGTCGACGGCCTGGAGCACGTACGGAACTTCTTCGGCTGACGGGACGAGCGAAGAGCATGAAGCTGGACTCCATGTACCAGGAAGTGATCCTGGACCACTACAAGAACCCGCACGGGCGGGGCTTGCGGGAGGGCGACGCCGAGGTCCACCACGTCAACCCGACGTGCGGCGACGAGATCACGCTGCGCGTGAAGTACGACGGCACGACGATCAGCGACGTGTCGTACGAGGGCCAGGGCTGCTCCATCAGCCAGGCGAGCGCCTCCGTCCTGAACGAGCTGCTGGTCGGCAAGGACCTCGGTGAGGCGCGGCGGATCCAGGAGACCTTCCTGGAGCTGATGCAGTCCAAGGGCAGGATCGAGCCCGACGACGCGATGGAGGAGGTCCTGGAGGACGCGGTCGCGTTCGCCGGGGTCTCGAAGTACCCGGCCCGGGTCAAGTGCGCCCTGCTGAGCTGGATGGCCTGGAAGGACGCGACGGCCCAGGCACTGGACGGCGCCGACCCCGAGAAGGAGACGACGGCATGACTGAGACCGTGGAAATGAAGCCGGCCTCCGAGGAGGAGGTCCGCGAGGCCCTGCTGGACGTCGTGGACCCCGAGCTGGGCATCGACGTCGTCAACCTGGGCCTGATCTACGGCGTCCACATCGACGACGCCAACATCGCGACCATCGACATGACCCTGACGTCGGCGGCCTGTCCGCTCACCGACGTGATCGAGGACCAGGCCAAGTCCGCCACGGACGGCCTCGTCAGCGAGCTGCGCATCAACTGGGTCTGGATGCCGCCGTGGGGCCCGGACAAGATCACGGACGACGGCCGCGAGCAGCTGCGCGCGCTCGGCTTCAACGTCTGATCCAGCGTTCGAGGCGCACCTCGCGACGACGGCGGCACCTTTTCGGGTGCCGCCGTTCTCGCGTCTCCGCACGACGCCGTTATGTACGCTCGTACACATGGGATACCTGCTCCTGGCCGGAGCCATCGCCGCCGAGGTCGCCGGCACCACCGCCATGAAGTACAGCCAGGGCTTCACCCGGCTCGTCCCCTCACTGCTGACGGCCCTCGCCTACGTCCTCTCCTTCACGCTGCTCGCCCAGACCCTGAAGACCCTCGCCGTCGGCACCGCGTACGCCATCTGGGCGGGCGTCGGCACGGCGGCCATCGCCGCCATCGGCGTGGTGTTCCTGGGGGAGGGGATGACCGCGGCCAAGGCCGCCGGCATCGCGCTGATCATCGTCGGCGTGGTGGTGCTGAACCTGGGCGGCGCGCACTGATGACCCGGCGCCACGACCCGGAGCGGCGCCGGCGGATCATCGACGCGGCGATCCGGGTGGTGGGGCGCAAGGGCATCGCCGGCCTGAGCCACCGCTCCGTGGCCGCCGAGGCGGACGTCCCGCTGGGCTCCACGACCTACCACTTCGCCACGCTCGACGAACTCCTCGTCGCCGCGCTCCGCCAGGCGGGCGAGGGCTTCGCCAAGGTGGTCGCCGCGCACCCCGCCCTGTCCGACCCGGACGCCGACCTGCCCGGGGAGCTGGCCCGGGTCCTCGGGGCGTGGCTGGCGGGCGACCGCACCGGCGTGGAGCTGGAGTACGAGCTGTACCTGGCGGCCCTGCGCCGTCCCGCCCTGCGCCCGGTCGCGGCCGAGTGGGCGGAGGGTGTCGGCGCCCTCCTCGCCGACCGCACGGACCCCGTCACGGCGCGGGCCCTAGTCGCCGTGCTGGACGGCATCTGCCTCCAGGTCCTGCTGACGGACATGCCCTACGACGAGGCGTACGCGAGGGAGGTCCTGGCGAGGGTGATCCCTCCCGGTCGGTGACCGCGACCGGCGGCGAACGCCCCGTACCGCCCGGCACGCGAGACGCCCGCGGGCCCGGCTCGCTTCCGCGGGCGGCGGCCGGTTAGGTTGCCCTCATGACCGACACGACTGCTCCCCGCACCACCGGCGCCGTGGCCGCCGGCCTCGCCACGATCGCCGCCGACGGCACCGTTCTCGACACCTGGTTCCCGGCCCCCGAACTGTCCGCCCAGCCCGGACCGTCCGGCACCGAGCGCCTCAGCGCCGAACAGGCCGCAGAGCTGCTCGGCGGCGGCGCCACCGCCGCGGTCGGTCCGGACGCCCGCCGGGGCGTCGAGGTGGTCGCGGTCCGCACGGTCATCTCCTCGCTGGACGAGAAGCCGGTCGACACGCACGACGTCTATCTGCGTCTGCACCTGCTCTCCCACCGCCTGGTCCAGCCGCACGGCCAGAACCTGGACGGCGTCTTCGCCCACCTCGCCAACGTGGCCTGGACCTCGCTCGGCCCGGTCGCCGTCGACGACGTCGAGAAGGTCCGCCTCAACGCCCGCGCCGAGGGCCTGCACCTCCAGGTGACCTCGATCGACAAGTTCCCCCGCATGACGGACTACGTGGCCCCCAAGGGCGTCCGCATCGCCGACGCCGACCGCGTCCGCCTCGGCGCGCACCTCTCCGAGGGCACCACGGTCATGCACGAGGGCTTCGTCAACTTCAACGCCGGCACGCTCGGCACCTCGATGGTCGAGGGCCGCATCTCCGCGGGCGTCGTCGTGGGCGACGGTTCCGACATCGGCGGCGGCGCCTCCACCATGGGCACCCTCTCCGGCGGCGGCAACGTGCGCATCACCATCGGCGAGCGCTGCCTGGTCGGCGCCGAGGCGGGCGTCGGCATCGCGCTGGGCGACGAGTGCGTGGTCGAGGCCGGCCTCTACGTCACCGCGGGCACCCGCGTGACCATGCCCGACGGCCAGGTCGTCAAGGCCCGCGAACTGTCCGGCGCCTCCAACATCCTCTTCCGCCGCAACTCGGTCACCGGCACGGTCGAGGCCCGCCCGAACAACGCGGTGTGGGGCGGCCTGAACGAGATTCTGCACAGCCACAACTGACCGGCCGCGGCCGGTCCGTGACGGTCGAGTCGCCCCCGTGGCGGTGTCCTCCCGGGCCCGCCGCGGGGGCGCTCGGCGTTTCGGGGCCCGGTGGCGGTCGAGCGGTGCGGTGACGTGGGCCCGGTCGGCCCAGGCCGGCGGGGCGCGGACCGTGCCGGGTGGTGTCCCGGCAGCGGAACGGGAGCGTGTGCTTCGAGCGCCCCCCGCACGTACGGATGATCTCGCGTGTCCTCGGGGTGGTGTCGGCGGATGAACGGGTGGACGCAGGGTCCGATCAGAAGCCGATCCGACGAAACGAGGGCCTGGTATGACGAACGAGCGGTCGAGGACCGTGGCGCGCCTGCTGGCCGGGGCGGGCGCCGCGGTGCTGGTGTGCTGGGGCGCGGCGGGGGCCGCGCACGCCGACGAGACCACGACGGGTTCGCACAACGGACCCCGGGTGGGCCTCCTCAACGTGCACGTGGGCCAGATCGACGACCCGGCGGAGGACGTGCTGGAGCACACGCTGCTGCTCGGGGACGGTTACACCTGGAGCTGACCGGTGGCGCCGGCCAGCTCCTCGTAGGTGGCGAGGAGCCGGTCGGTGGTCGGCCGGTCCGCGGGGCGCAGCGGGGCGCGGACCGGCCCCGCGGGCAGGCCGAGCGCGCCGAGGAGGGCCTTGGCGGTGACCGTGCCGGGCAGGCCCGCCGCCATGACGGACTCGACGAGGGGGATCGCCCGCCGCTGGAGCAGGGCGGCCCGCCCGGTGTCCCCCGCGTCGAAGGCGTCGAGGACGGCCCGGAACAGTTCGGGTACGACGTTCGCGACCGTGCTGACGTACCCCCTCGCCCCGATCGCGTACAGGGCGAGGACCTGCTCGTCGCACCCCGCGTAGTACGCCAGGTCGGTGCGGGACAGTACGCTCTGGGTGCCTAGGAGGTCGTAGGAGCAGTCCTTGACGGCGACGATCCGGGGGTGCCCGGCCAGGCGCACCAGGGTGTCGGGCTCGATGCGGGTGCCGGTGCGCCCCGGGATGTCGTAGAGCGCGAGCGGCAGCCCGCAGGAGTCCGCGACCTCCCGGAAGTGCTCCTCCAGGGCGTCCTGCGGGGGCCTGCTGTAGTACGGCGCCACCACCAGCAGGCCGTCCGCGCCCGCCTTCTCGGCGGCCCTGGCCAGCTCCACCGTGTGCCGGGTGTCCGCCGTGCCCACCCCGGCGACGAGCGCCGCCCGGTCCCCGACGGCCTCCCGCACCGCCGTGATCAGCGCCGTCTTCTCGGCGTCCGTGGTGGTCGGCGACTCGCCGGTGGTGCCGGACAGCACCAGCCCGTCGCAGCCCCGCGCCACCAGCCGGTCGGCGAGCCGCCGGGCGCCGTCGAGGTCGAGGGCGCCGTCCTCGGTGAAGGGGGTGACCATGGCGCACAGGGTGCGGCCGAAGGGGGGTGGGGCGGGGCGCTCGGCTGTCGTCATGGCAGTAGTCTCGGCGGGAGAACCGTGTAGCTCCACTTAAATTTGCTACGAGATACCTTTAAGCGACGCTGCGTGGTGGGGTGGTCGAGAGGGAGGGGGTAGCGCCGGGCGGCGGGGGGTACCCGGGTGGCTCCGAACCGAGAGGAGGCGGAACCGTGACCGGGACCATGCACACCAGGCCAGTGCACGACGAACACCACTCCGTGGGCGAACTCGTCGGTCAGGCCACCGAACAGCTCTCCCGGCTCGTGCGCCAGGAAGTGGCCCTCGCCAAGATGGAGCTGGCCGAGAAGGGCAAACGCGTCGGGCGTGGCGGCGGGATGCTGGGTGCCGCGGGCGCCATCGCGTACGTCGGTCTGATCGCCCTCGCCGGCACGGGTGTCGCCGCGCTCTCGCTGGTGCTGCCCGTCTGGGCCGCGGCGCTCATCGTGACGGCGGTGCTCTTCGTGATCGCTGGCGTGCTGGCCATGACCGGCCGCTCCCAGCTGCGCCGCGCCGCACCGCCCAAGCCCGAGGAGACCCTCGGCAGCGTCAGGACCGACGTGGATGTGATCAGGGAAAGGGCGCATCGATGACCGACGCGACGAGCGGGGACGGCACCAGGGCCGGTTCCACCGCGCAGCCGACCGGCGGGGCCAAGGGGCCCGACGAGCTGCGAAGGCAGATCGAGCAGACCCGCAGCGAACTCGGCGACACCGTGGAGGAGCTGGCGGGCAGGGCGGACGTGAAGGGCCGGGCCAAGGCCCGGGCCGCCGACCTCCGGGACAAGGCCGGTGCCATGACCGTGTCGCTGCGCGGTTCCGCCGCGCAGGCCGGGCATACCGTGCAGCACAAGGCGGGCCGAGCCGGCCACCGGGCGCAGCACAAGGCCAGCCGGGCCGGGCACGCGGCGCAGGAGAAGGCCGGGCAGGCCGGGCAGGTCGTCCAGGGCAAGGCCGGCCAGGCAGGGCACGCCGCGCAGGAGCGGGTGCCGGAACGGGCGCGCGGTGCCGTCCGGGCCGGGGTCGGACATCCCCGTGCGGTGCTGGCCGCCGGCGCGGCGGCCGGCGCGGTGGTCGTGGCGGGCGTACTGCTGCGCCGGCGACACGGGCACTGCTGAGGGGCGTCACGGGGCACCGCTGCCGACGTCACGACGAGGGGCCTCCCGGCCGGAGGCCCCTCGCGCACGTCCGCACCGGGAGGCGCTTGACCTCAACCTCGGTCGAGGCCGGAGGGTGGTGCACGCACCCGGTGCGCACGCATCCGGGGACCACCGACCACCGGAGACCGGCATGACCCGCCGTACCGAGGCCCACCCCGAACTCCTCCGCCCCGACGTCCGGGCGCCCTTCTTCAGCACCTGGCGCGTGCGCACCCCCGAACGGCAGCGGCAGACCGTGGCGGCCATCGCCCGCACCTGGGAGAACCGCCCCTGGCCCGCCGAGGAACTGCGGAGCTACCACGTCTACACCGGTCACGACGGCAGCACCCTTCTGCACCACTCGCAGTGGACGAGCGAGGGGGCCTACGAGTCCTTCGCGAAGACCCACCGGCAGGAACGCGTCGACGAGATCGACACCGCCGTCCCGGGCATCGAGCGGCTGGGGCTCGGCCGGTACCGGCGCTACCGCAGCCTCACCCGGGACGGGGGCGCGGCGGCCGTCCCGGGCTGCGTCGTCATCGTCGACGTCGAGTTCGAGGGCCCCGACCCCCAGCGGCAGCGCGCCTGGGTCGACGCGGTCCTCGACGCCCTGGCGAGTGAGCCGGAGCCGCACCCCGGAGGCATCTCCGCCCACTTCCACCTCAGCACCGACGGCACCCGCGTCCTCAACTACGCGGAGTGGGAGAGCGCCGGGGCCCACCTCGACGCCCTCGCCGCTCCCGGCGACGGCGTCGGCTCGGCGACCGCGCGGTGGGAGCGGGTCCAGAACTGGCCGGGCCTCAGGAGCAGCACGGTCAACCGCTACGACCACGCCCTGGGCCTCGTACCCCGCTGAACCCGCCCCCACCGCGGGCCGGTCACGGACGGAAGCGCAGCACCTGCGGGTCGTGGTCGCTGACCTGGTCGTGGAACTCGGCGTTGATGTGCACGCTGTCGTACGACAGCCGCCCGGCCCACCGCACGGACGGGCTGACCAGGATCTGGTCCAGGACCTGGCTGTTGCCCTGGTACACGTACGAGTAACGCTCGCCCGGCGGCAGCGACCTGACCGCCGACCACAGGGCGCCGCCGTCCTCCAGGATGCGGGTGGTCCGCGAGAACTCGAAGTCGTTGATGTCGCCGAGGGCGATGACGTCCGCGTTCTTCTGGACGGCGAGGACCTCCTTGACGAAGGTGTTCACGGCCGCCGCCTGGAGGTGGCGCTGGGTCTCCGAACCGCGGGACGGCGGCTGGTACCGGGCGGTCAGCCCCTGGTCGCCGCCCTTGGAGTTGAAGTGGTTGGCGACGACCACGACCGTCCGGCCGCGGAAGACGAACTCGCCGGCCAGCGGCTTGCGGCTGTTCGCCCAGGCCGGGTTCGCCGGGTCGACGCGGCCGGGGGAGTGGGTGAGCGCCGCCTTGCCGCGCACCTTCGTCACCCCGGTCGGGGTGGTCGCGTCGCCGGCCCCCCGGTCGGTGAAGGAGACCCGCTCCGGGTTGAACAGGAACGCCTGGCGGATGTTGCCGCCGGGCTCACCGCCGTCCGCCTTGTCGACCGGGTCGATCCCGCGCCAGTCGTAGCGCGGGCCGCCGGCCGCGGCGATGGCGTCGATCAGCTTGCCGACCGTCGCGCCGGCGGTCACCGTGCCGTCGTCCGTGGCGCCGTTGTCGTCCTGGATCTCCTCCAGGGACACGATGTCCGGCGACTTCAGGTGCCGCACGATCGCCTCGGCGTGCGCGGCGAAGGTGTCGTCGGACGGGTCCAGGTTCTCGACGTTGTACGTCGCCACCGCCAGTTCGCGGCTGCTCTGCGCCCGGGTCGACTCGCGCTCCGGGCCCCCGCCCTCCAGGGCGCCGAGCCGGCTCGCGACCAGCGTGTAGCCGCCGTACTGGTTGTAGTCCAGCGGGCCCGCGGTGGTGCCGGCCAGGGTGTCGCCCACGTTGGCGTCGGGGAAGTCGGCCGGCTTGCCCAGCGACTGGATCTGGATCCGGCCGGTGTTCTGCGCCTCGTAGGAGCCGTACACCGTGCCGCCGCGGCGGTTGGCGTTCTCCCAGGGCTTCACCGTGACCCACAGCTCGGTGTACGGGTCGGTGGCGCCCACCACACGGGCGTCCGAGACCTGGACGTTCATGCCCTCCAGGGACTCGTACAGGTCCAGGGCGTACTTCGCCGGCCGCAGGGTCAGCCCGTCCACCGAGCCGCCCGCGTCCGCGTCGCCCTCGGGGGCGTACGCGCGCGGTACCGACCGGGCGGACAGGGTCGTCGCGGCCGGGACCGGGTTGCCGCTGGAGACGACGGTGAACGTCGGGCGGGTGATCTCGGTCAGCGACTGGTTGCCGGAGGAGGTGCCGCCGGGGACGTACTCCGTGACCGTGCCGGAGACGGTGACCGCGTCACCGACGGCGACCTTCGGGACGGAGTTGGTGAAGACGAAGACGCCCTCGCTGGTGGCCGGGTCGGCGTCCGGGTCCGGGTCCTGGATCCAGAAGCCCCGGGAGCCGTAGCCGCGTACGCCGGTGACGATTCCGGCCACGTCCGTGACCTGCAGGCCCGCGTACGGAGACTGGCGGGTGCTGCCCTGGATGTCGTGCACGCGGACGGAGTCGGCGTGCGCGGGCGAGGTGAGTACGACGGTGGACGTCACCGAGCAGACGGCGGCGACGGTGAGCGCGGCGAGGCGCGCCGAGGACTTGCTGGCCAACGGGATCCCTCCGGGGACGTGACAGAGCGCCGGGACGAGGGTGGGACGTGGGCGCGAGGGGCCACAGGGCACAGATGGACTGAGTGAACACTTGTCCCCCCGCTTTCTACGCGCGTCAATCTCCTGCCTGGCCAAGCCGGTTGTCAAGGTTTCGGCCATGTACTGCACCCGTCGGGGAGATGAACCGGGCGGCATGGGGCGAAACCCGTCTAGGCTGAGCGGCTGAGCCGTACGGCGCCCGGATGGCCGTACGGCCGTCGAGGCGCGGCCGCACGGCCGTCCAGGCGCGCGAGGAGAAAACAGGCGATGTCAGACAGCTCCACCCTGCCGCCCGCACGGTTGCGTCCCGAAGCAGAGCTGGCGGGCGACGCGCTGTCCACGCCGGTGCTCGCCCGGGCCGCGAAGCTGGCCCGCTGGGCCGGCCCGGACACCCGTGTCGACGCCGGGGGCGGGCTCGTCGAGGAGCAACTGCCGGCGGCGGCCGAGGAGCTGGGGCTGACCGGGGACGACGCCGCGGCCCACGCGAGCGAGGCCTGGCGGACCGCCGTGGACACCGGGCTCGTCGAGATCACCGACGAGGAGGCGGGCACCGTCACCCGGGGCGAGGACCTCGCCCTGCTCACCTCGGGCTCCCCGCAGGACGTGCTCGGGGTGTGGCTCACCGCCCTGGAGGGGGTGCTCGCCGACGCGAGCGTGCCCGACCTCGACGACCTGGTCGACGCGATGTCCGAGGGCGGCGAGGTCGACCTGTCGTCCCTCGACTGGGACCCGGAGGCCGAGGCCGAGTTCCTCGACGGGGTGCTCGGCAACCTCTACCTGCTCACCGTCGGCGAGGACGGACCGGGCGACACGCCGGTGCCGCTGCCCGCGCTGGCCGCCTCCGTCATCGTGCCCAGCGACATGGGTGAGCCCACCAACGACGTCCTGGAGCAGGTGTCCGACGCCATGATGCGGCTGGACGACCGGTTCCGGCTGCTGGAGCCCGTCGGCCTCGTCGCGTACCGGCCGGTCGACGAGGCGCTGATGGCCGACGCGGACGAGGAGCCCGCGGCGCCCGTCGACGACACCGACGTCGCCCGCTACGGCATGGTGCGGCTCACCCCGCTCGGGCTGTACGGACTGCGCACCCGGCTGCTGGAGGCCGGCTTCGACGCGCCCGCCGTCGGCGACCTCTCCGACAAGGGCGCCGACGCGCTGCTCGACGGCACGGCCTCCTTCCCGCCGACCGCGGCGCACGCCGAGACCGAACTGTGGCTGGCCGGCCGCGGCCCGCTCACCGCGGCCCGTGAACTCCTCGCGGCGGCCCGCGGCTCCGACCCCGGCGCGCCCCTGCGCCGACTGCGCTGCCAGCAGGCGCTCGCGCTGGTCGGCACCGAGGCGGAGCCCGCGCTGCGGGAGGTCCTCGACGACGCCGAACTGGGCGGTCTGGCCCGGGTCTGGCTGACCGAGCACGGCGCCCGGGACGTCCCGGCCCCGCCGCCGGAGATGGTCTTCTGGCTGACCATCGACACCGTGGCCGCCCAGCTCGCGGCCGAGGGCAACTCCGAGGAGCTGCGCGCCCTGGTGGAGGGTCTGGCGCGGCAGCACAGCGGCTTCTTCGACACCGTCTGGCGGGTGGACCACCCGGCCACGCCGGACGTCCTGGAGGCGATGGGGCGGCTGCACCCCGACAAGAAGATCGCCAAGGAGGCCCGCAAGGCCGCCTTCAAGGCACGCTCCCAGCACGGCGGCTGACCGCGCGGGACCCTGAGGAGAGGCGCCCCCGCAGGGCGGGCGCCTCGGCACCCTGCGGGCCCTCCCGCCCCGGCGGCTCCTCTCCGGGCGGCTGCACCGGTGCACCGCGGTGGGGCGCCTATGGCCCGCCCCCCCCCAC
>NZ_JBWKKZ010000001.1:1163831-1287030 GCF_056430705.1 Streptomyces sp. NPDC045956
GCCTCGGCACCCTGCGGGCCCTCCCGCCCCGGCGGCTCCTCTCCGGGCGGCTGCACCGGTGCACCGCGGTGGGGCGCCTATGGCCCGCCCCCCCCCCGCGCCCCGGCGGACGGCGCCGGGAGAGGTCGCCCCCAGTTCAACTCTCGTTCAGGCACGCGCGGGCTCCCCGTTCAGGCGGGGGCGCGACCGTGACGCCGAACCGAGGTCCGCCACCCTCCACGGCACGTCCACCGTCACAGGAGACACCATGTCGCTCACCCGCAGGGACTTCGCCGGCCGATCCGCGCTCACCGGCGCCGGGATCGCGCTGGCGGGCAGCGTCGGCGCCCTCGCCACCGCCCCGAACGCCCTCGCGTCCACCGACACCGAGCGCGCGGGGCAGGAGCACGGCGAAGGCCACGGACACGGACACGGGCACGACCACGGTGTCGGCTACGGACCGCTGGTCCCCGACCCGGACGGCATCCTCGCCCTGCCCGAGGGCTTCCGCTACGAGATCGTCACCTACTGCGGCCGGACCAAGCTGGAGTCGGGCGAGTTCACCCCCTCCAACCACGACGGCACCGCCACCTTCGAGGGTCCGCGCGGCACCACCCTCCTCGTCAACAACCACGAACTCGGCGGCCACCGCGACGACTGGCCGCACCCGGTCCCCCTCACCGAGGGCCTCGTCTACGACCCGGCCGCCGCCGGCGGCTGCACGGTCGTCGAGGTCCGCCGCGGCGGACACGTCGCCGAATGGGTCGGCATCGCCGGCACCGCCACCAACTGCGCCGGCGGCAGCACCCCGTGGGGCACCTGGCTGACCTGCGAGGAGACCGAGGACAAGGCCGGCGAGGAGGGGATGACCAAGGACCACGGCTACGTCTTCGAGGTCGACCCCGAGGACCGCCGCGCCAACCGGGACCCGAAGCCGATCAAGGCGCTGGGCCGCTACGCCCACGAGGCCGTCGTCGTCGACCCCAGGCGCGGCCACCTCTACCTCACCGAGGACGCCTCCGGCCCCAACGGACTGCTCTACCGCTGGGCGCCGCCGGAGGGCTTCCGGCACGGCCGCGGCCGGCTGCGCACCCTCGCCGACGACGCCGGGGTCCTCCAGGCCTTCAAGTGCTTCGACTCCGGTGGCAAGTTCGTCGACGACCTCTCCCGCGCGACGAGGACCGGAACGGTCTACGGCGTGGACTGGGTCGACGTCCCCGACCGCGACGCGCGGACCACCTCCGTCCGCAAGCAGTTCACCGCCGGACAGGTCACCCGCGCCCGCAAACTGGAGGGCATGTGGTGGGCGGACGGCGGCGCCTACATCGTCTCCTCCTACGCCCGTGACGAGAGCCCGGGCCGCCCGCACGACGGCCAGGTCTGGTTCTACGACCCCAAGCGCCGCACCCTCACCCTCAAGGTCCTCCTCGGCGTCAACGCCGACCCGTCGGCGGACGGCGCCTTCGACGGCCCGGACAACATCACCGTCTCCCCGTACGGCGGCCTCGTCATCGCCGAGGACGGCGACGGCGTCCAGCACCTGTTCGGCGCCACCGACAGCGGCCGCACGTACCCCATCGCGCGCAACGACCTCAACGTCGGATCGGAGGAGGAGCCCGAGTTCAGCGAATTCACCGGCGTCACCTTCTCGCCCGACGGCAGGACTCTTTACGCCAACATCCAGGACCCGGGCATCATGCTGGCCATCACCGGGCCGTGGAAGCGGCAGAAGCGCCGGTAGTTAATTCGCTCGCCCGAGCGGTGGCCGCCCTTTTAGAGTGATGCACGTCCAGGTGCGAAGGCAGGACCTACTTCCACTGATAATGGGGCGGCCACGGGTTCGAGTCCCGTCACCGGCACCACGCGCCGGTGTAGCTCAGGGGTGAGAGCACCTTGTCGGTTCCGCCGACCTGAACTCTGGACACCAGAACTCCCCGCACCTCCCGGTGCGAGGGCTGCGGCTACTTCGTTCTCATCGAAAAGACGCCGCGGCCGAACTGATCTCGGGAGGCGCGACAGACGGTGGCGCCCGGTGCGCAGGCGGCGGGTACTTCAGGATCGGATCCCGAAAGGGGTGCGGGTTCGAATCCCGTCGTCGGCTCGGGTCCGACGTGGTGGAAACGGAAGACACGTCCGACTTTCTCCGCCGCCGACCTCGTCCTCGGGCACCCTCCTTCTGTCGCGCCTTCCACCGAAAAGAATTCGGGGGAATTCACGATGGCGCGTTTCAACACCAGGGCGGCGAAGGCGCAGCCCACCTCGCGGGTGACGTCGACGGGGCGCGTATTGCGCACCTACGAGGGCGGCCGGGGACGCGAGCGCGACCCGCGCTCGGAACTCTTCCTCCTGGCGGTGACCCACTTCGTGACCCAGCAGGCGTTCTACGAGACCGGTGCCGCCCGCGACGACCGCTTCACCGCGCTCGTGCGCGACCTCGCCGTCACCGACCCCTCCTGGACGGCCGGCCTGCTCGGCTGGCTGCGCGGCGAGGGCAACCTGCGCACCGCCTCGGTCGTCGGAGCCGCCGAGTACGTCAAGGCCCGCCTCGACGCCGGCGCCACCGACGGCCCCACGGGCCGGCAGGTCGTCGCGTCCGTCCTCCAGCGGCCCGACGAGCCCGGTGAGCTGCTCGCCTACTGGACGTCGAGGTACGGCCGTGCCGTGCCCAAGCCGGTCAAGCGGGGGATCGCCGACGCCGTACGGCGGCTCTACCACGGCAGGTCGCTGCTCAAGTACGACACCGCGTCCAAGGGCTACCGCTTCGGCGACGTCCTCAACCTGGTGCACGCGGCGCCGGACCCGGACAAGCCGTGGCAGGGCGAGCTGTTCCGGTACGCGCTGGACCGCCGGCACCACCCGGACACCGCGGTGCCGCCCGCCGCGGACCGTCTGCTCACCGCGCACCGCGAGCTGATGGCGCTGCCCGTCGGCCGGCGGCGAGCGGTCCTCACGGCGCCGGGCGGGGCCGAGCGGCTCGCGGCGGCGGGCATCACCTGGGAGATGCTGGCGGGCTGGCTCCAGGGGCCGATGGACAAGGCGGCCTGGGAGGCCGCGATCCCGTCCATGGGGGCGATGGCTCTGACCCGCAACCTGCGCAACTTCGACGAGGCCGGCGTCTCGGACGAGGTCGCGGCCCGGGTGGCGGCGCGGATCAGCGACCCGGAGCAGGTGGCGCGCTCGCGGCAGTTCCCCTTCCGCTACCTCGCCGCGTACCGGCACGCGCCCTCGCTGCGCTGGTCCTACCCGCTGGAGCAGGCGCTCGGCCACTCGCTGGCCAACGTGCCCGCGCTGCCCGGCCGGACGCTGGTCCTCGTGGACCGCTCGGGCTCGATGTTCTACTCGCGGCTGTCGAACCGCTCGGAGCTCAACCGGGCCGACGCGGCGGCGGTCTTCGGCACGGCGCTCGCACTGCGGGCGGCCGACGCGGATCTCGTCGAGTTCGGTACGTCGAGCAACCGCGTGGCCTACAGCAAGGGCGAGTCGGTGCTGAGGGTCCTGGAGCGCTTCGGCGACCTGGGCGGCACCGACACGACCGAGGCGGTCCGGCGGCACTACCGGAAGCACGACCGGGTGCTGATCGTCACCGACGAGCAGTACGCGTACAACCGGCACGGCGACCCGACCGAGCAGGTTCCGGAGCGCGTTCCGGTCTACACCTGGAACCTGGCCGGACACCGGGCGGGCCACGGCCCGTCCGGCCGGGACGGCCGGCACACCTTCGGCGGTCTGTCGGACGCCGCCTTCCGGATGGTTCCCCTGCTGGAGGCGGCCCGGGACGCGGACTGGCCCTGGGCGGCCTGAGCCGGTCGCGGACGGTGCGCGGTAGGGTGCGCCAAAGGTTGCCTGGTGGGCGGGGAGTGGCGGTATGGCGCAGGTCAGGCCCATGCGTGCGGATGCCCGGCGCAATCGTGAGCGGCTGCTCGTGGTGGCGGCCGAGGCCTTCGCCGAGCACGGCGAGGGCGCCTCGCTGGACGACATCGCCCGGCGGGCCGGGGTCGGCGTCGGCACGCTGTACCGGCACTTCCCGACCCGGCGGGCGCTGCTGGAGGCCGCCTGCCTGGAGCGGATCGAGGCGATCGCGGCACGTGCGGACGTGATCGCGGGAGAACTCCCGCCGGGCGAGGCGCTGCTCGCGTGGCTCGAGGAACTGGCCGCCGGGATGCTCCAGGTCCGGGGGCTCAGGGCGCTGCTGGGCACGGCCGTCACGCAGGACGGTCCGGCGGCGGACCGGGCGTGCGGCGACTGCCTGCGGGGCGCGGTGGCGCGGCTGGTCCGGGCGGCCCGGGACGAGGGCACGCTGCGGGCGGACGTGGAGCCGATCGAGGTGCTGCGGCTGGTGCACGGGGTGGCGACGGCCGCCGAGTCGGCGGAGGCGGAGGGCGGGTCCGTGCGCCGCTACCTGTCGTTGGTGTGGGGCGGTCTGCGGGCGTAGGGGCTCCCCCCGGGTACGGGGAGCCCCTACCCCCGGTGACCTACAGGGCCTTGGCGGCCGGCTTGACCATGCCGCGGACGGTGCGGGACTTCACGAACTCGCCCATGGCCGTCATCTCCCACTCGCCGGAGTACTGGCGGATCAGCTTCGCCATCATCACGCCGGTCTGCGGCTCGGCGCCGGTGAGGTCGAAGCGGACCAGTTCCTCGCCGCTCGCGGCGTCGATGAGGCGGCAGTACGCCTTGGCGACCTCCGTGAACTTCTGGCCGGAGAACGAGTTGACCGTGAAGACCAGACCGCTGACCTCCTGCGGCAGCCGGCCGAGGTCGACGACGATGACCTCGTCGTCGCCGCCGCCCTCTCCGGTGAGGTTGTCACCGGAGTGCTTGATCGCGCCGTTCACGATCGAGAGCTTGCCGAAGTAGCAGCTGTCGATGTGGTTGCGCTGCGGGCCGTAGGCGATGACCGACGCGTCCAGGTCGATGTCCTTGCCGCGGAACGCGGGCTCCCAGCCGAGGCCCATCTTGACCTGGCTGAGCACCGGGCGGCCGCCCTTGACCAGGGAGACGGTCTGGTTCTTCTGGAGGCTGACCCGGCCCTTGTCGAGGTTGATCTTGCCGGTGCCCGGGGCGGGGGCCGGCGGTGCGGCCGGTGCCGCGGGCGGCGCGGCGGGCATCGTGGGCGCGGCGGCGGGCGGGGGCGGGGGAGTGGCCGCCTGCGACCGCGCCGGCGGGGCGGGTGCGGCGGGCTGGGCCGGGGCGGCCGGCTCCTCCACCGTCACACCGAAGTCGGTGGCGATGCCGGCCAGGCCGTTCGCGTAGCCCTGGCCGACCGCGCGGGCCTTCCAGGCGCCGTTGCGCAGGTAGACCTCCACGATCACCAGGGCGGTCTCGGTGCCGAGCTGCGGGGGCGTGAAGGTGGCGAGGACGGAGTTGTCGTCCGCGTTGCGGATGGTGGCGGTGGGCTCGATGCCCTGGAAGGACTGGCCGGCGGCGTCCGGGCTGGCGGTGACGACGATCTTCTCGATGCCCGGCGGGACGGCGGCCGTGTCGACGACGATCGCGTCCGGGGCGGAGCCGCCGCCGGAGCGGTAGGTCACGCCCTGGCCGGTGGGCTGGTTGTAGAAGATGAAGTCGTCGTCGGAGCGCACCTTGCCGTCGGCGGTGAGCAGCAGGCCCGATACGTCGAGCCGCACGGGCGCGGCGACGTCCACCGTCACGCGGGCGGCGGAGAGGGGGATGTTCGAGCCGGGGGTCATAGCTGTCATGCCGGGTGAACGAGCGAGGGCGTTTTACCGTTCCCTTACCCGGGGGCCAATCGGGTCAGAGGGCCGAAGGCCTGGTCAGTGGCGGTTTCGGGGGTGGTTGCGGGCGGTGCGTTCGTTGCCGCGCCGGTAGTTGCCCGTCCAGCGCGCCATGACCAGCTGGGGGTCGCCCGCGGTGACCTCTTCGAGGAAGCGGGCGGCGCGGGAGCCGTTGAGGGTGGTGGCGGGGCGGTCGTGGTGGGTGATGTGGACGGTGCCGTTCGACGTGGTGGTGTGGGCGAAGCCGTTCGGTCGGGGCATGCGGGGATCGTAGAGGGGGGCGGGCGGGGTGCCCAGGGGTTTTCGTCCCCGTCCCCGCCCCCGCCCGCGGCCTGGGCTTCGGCGGCCTCGTCCTCAACGCCGGACGACGGGTCCCTCCGTCACGGCACCACCACGATCTTCCTGCCCACCCCCGCCGCGAACTGCTCCAGGGCCTCGGGGTAGCGGTCCAGCGGCACGCGGTCGCTGATGAAGACGTCGGGGTCCAGGACGCCGTTCGCGAAGAGCTCGGCCGCGCGTTCGTAGCTGTGCAGGACCGCCATCGAGCCGGTGATGGTGATCTCCTGGTTGTAGATCCGGTACGGGTCGATCTGCACCCGCGTCGCGTAGTCGGCGACGCCGAACTGGAGGAAGGTGCCGGCCTTGGCGACCCGGTCCAGGCCGTCCTGGATGGCGGCCGCGTTGCCGGTCGCGTCGATGACCAGGTCCCAGCCCTGGGGCCGGTCCAGTTCGTCGGGGGTCGCGGCGCAGCCCGAGACGCCGAGGCCGCGGGCGGTCTCCAGGCGGGCCGGGTTGAGGTCCACGACGTCCACGCTCGCCGCGCCGGTGCGTTTGGCCAGCTCCAGCATCATCAGGCCCATCGTGCCCGAGCCGTAGATCAGGACGTGGGCGCCGAGGCGGGACCGGAGGACGTCATAGCCGCGGACGGCGCAGGACAGGGGCTCGATCAGGGCGGCGTCCTGGGTGCGGACGTGCTCGGGGAGCTTCACGCAGTTCGCCACGGGGGCCACGGCGTACTGCGCCGCGCCGCCCGCCGTGGTGACACCGATGGCGGCCCAGCGTTCGCAGAGGTTGTTGTGGCCGGTGCGGCAGTAGCGGCACTCGTGGCAGTAGAGGGAGGGGTCGACCGCCACCCGGTCGCCGACCGCCACCTCCGTGACCTGGGTGCCGACGCCGACCACCTCGCCGGCGAACTCGTGGCCCGGCACGATCGGGAGCTTGGGCGCGAACTCGCCCTGGAGGATGTGCAGGTCGGTGCCGCACAGGCCGCAGGCGGCGACCTCCACGACGACCTCGCGCGGCCCTGGCGTCGGGTCGGGGACCTCGGTGACGACGGCGCGGCCCACGGACTCGATGACGGCGGCCTTCATTTCACGGCTCCAAGCGACAGGCCCTGGACCAGTTTGTCCTGGGCGGCGAACCCCGCGGCGAGCACCGGCAGGGAGATGACGAGCGACGCGGCGCACACCTTGGCGAGGAAGAGGCCCTGGCTGGTGATGAAGCCGGTCAGGAAGACGGGGGCGGTCTCGGCGACCACGCCCGTCAGCACCCGGGCGAAGAGCAGCTCGTTCCAGCTGAAGATGAAGCAGATCAGCGAGGTGGCGGCGATGCCGGGCAGGGCGATCGGGGCGACCACCCTGGCCAGGATCGTCGGCAGTCTCGCGCCGTCCACCCGGGCCGCCTCGATGATGGCGACCGGCACCTCGGCCAGGAAGGACTGCATCATCCAGACCGCGATCGGCAGGTTCATGGAGGTGTAGAGGATGACGAGCAGCCAGATGTTGTCCAGCAGGTCGGTGTTCTTGGCGAACAGGTAGATCGGCAGCAGGCCGGCCACCACCGGCAGCATCTTGGTGGAGAGGAAGAAGAACAGGACGTCCGTCCACTTCTTCACCGGACGGATGGAGAGGGCGTACGCGGCGGGCAGGGCGAGGACCAGGACCAGGAGGGTCGAGGCGATCGACGCCACGGCCGAGTTGGCCAGCGCCGGCCAGGGGCTCGCGCCGCCGCCCGCGCCGAAGAACTCGCGGTAGCCGTCCAGGGTCAGGGAGGCGGCGAAGGACGGCGGGTTGGTGGCGGCGTCCTGCTCCGAGTGGAAGGAGGTGAGCGCCATCCACGCGATGGGCAGGAAGAAGACGATCCCGGCCAGCCAGGCCACCAGGCCCAGCCCGGCACCGGCCTTGCGGCGGGTCGGTCCGGTCCCGGTGCGTACGGCGGCGGGTCGTGCGACGGTGGCGCTCATGAGCGGCCGGCCTCCTCGCGGAACAGGGACGACACCACGCGCAGCGCGAAGGTCGCGATGATGATCGAGCCGATGACGACCAGGACGCCGGCGGCCGACGCGAGGCCGTTCTCGTGGGCCTGGTAGAAGCTCTGGTAGACGGTGTAGGGCAGGTTGGCCGTGCCCAGGCCGCCGGAGGTGAGGGTGAAGACCGCGTCGAAGTTCTGGACGATGTAGATCGAGCCGAGCAGGGCGCCCAGCTCCAGGTAGCGCCGCAGGTGGGGGAGGGTGAGGTGGACGAAGATCTGCCAGTCGCTCGCGCCGTCCACCCGGGCGGCCTCGATCTGCTGCTGGTCCCGGCTCTGCAACCCGGCCAGCAGGATCAGCATCATGAAGGGCGTCCACTGCCACACCAGCGCGGCCTCGACGGCGAGCAGCGGGGTGTTGGAGATCCAGTCCGGCTGCGGGCCGCCGACGTAGTGCAGCAGGCCGTTCAGCAGGCCGTACTCGGGGTTGTAGAGGACGTGCTTCCACAGCAGGGCCGCCGCCACCGGGACCACCAGGAACGGGGCGATGAGCAGGGTGCGGACCACGCCGCGGCCCTTGAACCTGCGGTCCAGCAGCAGGGCGAGGGCGAGGCCCAGGACCAGGCTGGCCAGGACCACGGCGACGGTCAGCAGGATCGTCGTCCACACCGACCCGCGCAGGTCGGCGTCGCCGAGGACGTCGCCGTAGTTGGCGAAGCCGGTGAAGCGGCGGGCGTCCGGGTAGAGGGAGTTCCAGTCGAAGAAGGAGATCACCAGGGTCGCCACGAAGGGCAGCTGGGTGACCGCGATCATGAAGATCAGGGCGGGCAGGAGCGGCGCGCGGGTGGCCCAGGCGCGCAGCCGCGGGGACGGCCGGCGGACGGGGGTGCGGGCCTGGTCGGGTGCGGCCGAGGGGGCCGTGGTCGTGGCGGTCATCGTCCCTCGTACTCCTCGGAGATCTTCTCGGCGAGCTGCTGGGACTTCTCCAGGGCCTCCTCGACGGACTGCCGTCCGGCGATGGCCGCGCTGATCTCCTGGGAGACCTTGGTGCCGAGGTCGGTGAACTCGGGGATGCCGACGAACTGGATGCCGGGCGCTGGGCGCGGCTGGACCCCGGGGTCCTTGGGCTTCGCGCCCTCGATGGCCTCCCGGGTCATCTCCTGGAAGGCGGCGGCCTCCTTGCGGTAGGCCGGGTTCTCGTACGTCGAGGCGCGTTTGCCGGCCGGCACGTTGGACCAGCCGACCTCGTCGCCGACGAGCTGCTCGTACTCCTTGCTCGACGCCCAGGAGACGAACTTCCAGGCCTTGTCGGTGTTGCGGGAGGCCTTCTGGATGCCCCACGCCCAGGTGTAGAGCCAGCCGGAGGTGTCGGTCTTCTCCACGGGGGCGGGGGCGTAGCCGACCTTGCCCTTGACCGGCGACTCGGCGGCGTCCAGGGAGCCGGCCGCGGAGGTGGCGTCGTACCACATGGCGACCTTGCCCTGGGTCATGTTGTTGAGGCACTCGGCGAAGCCGGACTGGGCGGCGCCCGACTGGCCGTGCTCGCGGACGAGGTCGACGTAGAACTTCGTCGCCTTCTCCCATTCGGGGGAGTCGAGCCGCGCCTGCCAGTCCTGGTCGAACCAGGTGCCGCCGAAGGTGTTCACGACCGTCGTCAGGGGCGCCATCAGCTCGCCCCAGCCGGGCAGGCCGCGCAGGCAGATGCCCTTCATGCCGGGCTCGGAGCCGTCGAGCTGCTCGGCGAAGGAGGCCACCTGGGTCCAGGTGGGGTGCTCGGGCATGGTCAGGCCCGCCTCGGCGAACAGGTCCTTGCGGTACATCAGGAAGGACGACTCGCCGTAGAAGGGCTGGCCGTAGAGCTTGCCGTCGTCACCGGTGAGGGACTCGCGCATCGGCCCGAGGACGTCCTTCTCGTCGTACGCCGGGTCCTTGGCGACGTAGGAGTCCATCTCGTGCAGCCAGTCGTTGCGGGCGTAGATCGGTATCTCGTAGTTGGAGAGGGTGGCGGCGTCGTACTGGCCGGCCTGGTTGGCGAAGTCCTGGCTGATCTTGTCGCGGACGTCGTTCTCCGGCAGGACGGTGAAGTTCACCTTGATGCCGGTCTCCGCGGTGAAGTGGTCCGCGGTGAGTTTCTGCAACTCGACCATCTGCGGGTTGTTGACCATCAGGACGTTGATGGCGTCGCCGCCCGATCCCGCCCCGCCCGCTCCGACCCAGCAGCCGGAGAGCAGCGGGGCGAGCAGCGTCCCTGCGGCGGCCGTGGCGAGCGTGGCTCGCGGCCTCCGTCGGCTCTGGGTTCGCATGGATCGCTCCTGAACATATGGGGAGGTATGGGGCAGTGGGGGAGTGCGTGGGTGCCCGGTGGGGACGAGGGCGGACGGACCCGGTCGTCAGACGCGGACGACCTGCGGGCCGAGCAGTGAGTAGCGGTGGGCCTCGGCCGCGGGGAGCAGGGTGCTGGTGACGATCGCGTCCAGGGCACCGACGTCCGCGAAGCGGCAGAAGCTGACCGCCCCGAACTTGGTGTGCGTGCCCGCGAACACGGTGCGGCGGGCGGCGCGGATCGCCTGGGCCTTGACCTCGCTGACCGCCGGGTCGGGCGTGGTGAGGCCGTGTTCGCGGGAGATGCCGTTGGCGCCGATGTACGCCAGGTCGATGACGAAGCCGGCCAGCATCTTCGTCGTCCAGTGGTCGACGGTGGCCAGCGTGCCCGGGCGGACCCGCCCGCCGAGCAGCAGGACGGAGGTGTCGCCGGCCTCGGCGAGGGCGCCGGCGACCGGCAGGGACGCGGTGACCACGGTCAGCGGCCGGTCCCGGGGCAGGGCCTCGGCGATGAGCTGCGGGGTGAAGCCCTCGTCGACGAAGACCGTCTCCGCGTCGCCGAGCAGTTCGGCCGCGGCGGCGGCCACCCGGCGCTTCTCGGGCACGTGGCTGGTGGCGCGGAAGGCGAGCGTGGTCTCGAAGCCGGCGCTCTCCACGGGGTAGGCGCCGCCGTGGGTGCGGCGGACCAGGCCGTGGTCCTCCAGGGCGCGCAGGTCCCGTCGTACGGTCTCCTTCGCGACGCCCAGGTCGGCGGCGAGCGCGGTGACGTCGACCGAGCCGGTGGCGCGGGCGATCCGCACGATCTCGCGCTGGCGTTCCTCCGCCGTCCTCGTGCCCATGCCGAACACCTGCCTCACCGCCTCGTCGCCGTACTCCTGCCCGTTCGGGCCCGTCGGACCCATGGGGGAATTTCTACAGCGGCGGTGCGGCACTGACCAGGCCTGTTGCGGGCCCGATGCTGCCCGATCGTGCCCGCTTCGGTCACCGGGCGCCCGCCGCGGACCTGGTACGCGACGGCACGGGGAGTGGGAACGGGCGGCGCGGGTGCCCGTATACGGAGGCGGGCGGGCCCGTTCGGTGCCCGCCCGCCCCGTGATCGACCGGTTCCGGTCAGTGCGGCCAGATCGGGGGGTCGGTCACGAAGTGGCCGCCCAGGCGGGCGTGCGCCGGCTCGTCCGGGTCGAGATCCCCCTGTGCGGCGATGAGCGCGGCGGCGAACGGCTCGGAGTCGTCCTGCGGTGCGTAGCCGAGCGCCCGCGCGGAGGTGAGGTCCCACCACAGGCGGGTGTTGGCCGACGAGCCGTACACGACGGTGTGTCCGACGCCCTCGGCGGTGAGGGCGGCGTGGAAGAGGCGGGCGCCGTCGCCGGGGCTCATCCACACCGAGAGCATGCGCACGCTGGTCGGCTCGGGGAAGCAGGAGCCGATGCGGACGGAGACGGTCTCGATCCCGTGCTTGTCCCAGTAGAACTGGGCGAGGTCCTCGCCGAAGGACTTGGACAGGCCGTAGAAGGTGTCCGGGCGGCGCGGGGTCTCGACGGGGATGAGCGGGTCGTCGCCGCGGGGGCGCGGGGTGTAGCCGACGGCGTGGTTGGAGGAGGCGAAGACGATGCGGTCGACGCCCTCCTCGCGGGCGGCCTCGTAGAGGTGGTGGGTGCCCTCGATGTTGGCCTTCAGGATCTTCTCGAAGGGGGCTTCCAGGGAGATGCCCGCGAGGTGGATGATCGCGTCGACGCCCCGGACCGCCTCCCGCAGGGCCGCCCGGTCGGCGAGGTCGGCGACGATCGCGTCCGGCTCGCCCTCGATCGGGCGCAGGTCGAGCAGGCGCAGCTCGTAGCCGAAGGCGGGGAGCAGGTTCCGCATCAGGGTGCCGAGGCCGCCGGCGGCGCCGGTGAGCAGAACGGTGCGGGGAGCGGGCATCCTCGAGGCTCCTAGGTCTCCTGTGGTGCTCCTGGACCGTCGGCCGTACGCATGAGCGGCTGACGTTCATATGCGTGGACACGCTAAGGAACCCGTGGTCAGCCGTCAAGGGCTGGCCTTCTTGACGGTGTTCGTGAGGCGGCTTAGCGTGGGCGCGTTCAGAAATATGGACGCAGATCATGAATATGACGCAGATCGATCTCTCTCTCGAATGGGGAGCGCCCGTGACCTCAGCCCCTCTCGCCGCCCGGCTCACCGCCCCGGGCGGACCGCTGTTCTTCCCCGTCACGGCGTACGGACCCGGCGGCGAGGTCGACCTCGACGTCTTCCGCACGCACGTGCGCCGCGGGGTCGAGGCCGGGGCGTCGGCCGTCTTCGCCTGCTGCGGCACCGGGGAGTTCCACGCGCTGACGCCCGAGGAGTTCCAGGCCTGCGTCCGGGCGGCCGTCGAGGAGACCGCGGGGCGGGTGCCGGTCCTCGCGGGTGCGGGCTACGGCACCGCCCTCGCCGTGCGCTGGGCCCGCCTCGCCGAGGAGGCCGGCGCCGACGGGCTGCTCGCCATGCCGCCGTACCTGGTGCTCGCCGGGCAGGAGGGGCTGCTGCGGCACTACCGCGAGGTGGCCGCGGCGACCTCCCTGCCGGTGATCGTCTACCAGCGCGACAACGCCGTCTTCACCCCCGGGAGCGTGGTCGAACTGGCCCGCACGGAGGGGATCGTCGGCCTCAAGGACGGGCTCGGCGACCTCGACCTCATGCAGCGGGTGGTCAGCGCCGTGCGCACCGAGGTGCCCGGCGACTTCCTCTACTTCAACGGGCTGCCGACCGCCGAGCAGACCCAGCTCGCCTACCGCGCGCTCGGCGTCACCCTCTACTCGTCCGCCGTGTTCTGCTTCGCCCCCGAGATCGCCCTCGCCTTCCACCGGGCGCTCGGCTCGGGCGACGAGGCCCTCGCGCACCGCCTGCTGGACGGCTTCTACCGGCCGTTCGTCGAACTCCGCGCCCAGGGCCGCGGGTACGCCGTCGCGCTGGTCAAGGCCGGCGTCCGGCTGCGCGGACTTGACGTGGGGGAGGTACGGCCGCCCCTCCAGGAACCGGCCGAGGAGCACCTGAAGCAGCTCGCCGAGGTGATCGAGCGGGGCTACGCGCTGCTCGACGGCGAGGAGACCCGGTGAAGACGTCGGCCTTCCTCTACCCCTGGGACGTCAACGGCGACCCGGACGCCGCCGCGCGCGTCGCGGGCACCGGCGTGGCACAGGTGACGCTCGCCGCCGCCTACCACTCCACCCGCGCCCTCACCCCCCGCCACCCGCGCCACCGCGTCGTCACCGCCGAGTACGCCGCCGTCCTCTACCCGCCGGACCCCGCCCGCTGGGAGGGCCGCGACCCGCGCCCGTACGAGGCCGGCGACTGGGCGCCCGGCGACGCGTACGGCGAGGCCGCCGCCGCGCTCGCGGACGCGGGTCTGGAGGTGCACACCTGGGTCGTCCTCGCCCACAACTCCCGCCTCGGCGCCGAGCGGCCGCACACCTCGGTCGTCAACGCCTACGGCGACCGCTACCCGTGGGCGCCCTGCATCGCGCAGCCCGCCACCCGCGCGTACCTCACCGACCTGGCCGCCGAGGCCGCGGTACGGCCGGGAGCGCGGGGGACCGAACTGGAGTCCCTCGGCTGGTACGGGCTCGCCCACCTGCACGCCCACGACAAGACCGGCGGGGTCGGCCTCGGGGACGCCGGGCAGTACCTGATGTCGCTGTGCTTCTGCCCGCACTGCCGGGAGGGGTACGGGGGCCAGGACATCGACGCCGACGCGCTGGCCGCCGGGGTGCGGGCCGCGCTGGAGCCGGTGTGGCGGGGGACGGCGCCGTCGGACGGCGGCTGGACGGGCGTGGAGAAGCTCCTCGGCGAGGCCCCGGCGAACGCCACGCGCGCGTGGCGGGACGAGACCGCCCGCACCCTCCAGGAGGCCGCGGTCACGGCCGTGCGCGCCGCCGCGCCCGACGGCTTCCAGGTCCTGCTGCACGCCGACCCGGTGTCGTACCACTGCGGCGCCAACGCCGGCGTCGACCCCGCGCACATCCTCTCCGTGGCGGACGGGGTCGTCGTGCCCTGCACAGGCGGCGCGGGTCTGCTGACGCCGTTCGCCGAACAGGGCCGCGCCGAAGCCGTCCTCGCCGCCAACCTCACCGTCGTCTCCGGCATGGGCGGCCGCCCGGACACCCTCGCCGCGGACGCGGCACACGCGCGCGAACGGGGCGCGACGGAGCTGCGGCTGTACCACGCGGGGCTGGCGTCGGACGCGGACCTGGAGGCGGTACGGGCGGGGCTGGGGGGACCGGCGGGGCGGTGAGCGGGAGGTTCCGGCGCGGTGGGCGTGGCTCCGTGGTGCGGTGAGGTGTGCGGCGCCGGTCCCGGGCGGCTCAGCCGGGGCCGGGGGCCGCGGGCGTCCCGGCGGCGGGGGCGTCCTCGGGCGCCGGCCGTCGGGCGAGCGGTACCGCGGCCACCAGTGCCGTCGCCCCCAGGGCGGGCAGCAGCACCCGGAGGTCGACCAGCTCCACCAGTACCGCCCCCACCGCCAGCCCGAACACGGTGGGCACGAAGACCAGGGAGTTGGCCGTGGCCGCGACCCGGCCCATCAGCGGCCCCGGCGTCGCGCGCTGCACCGCGGTCAGGGCGGCGACGAGCACGGCCGGCATCCCCGCCCCGGCCGCGACGCCGGACGCCAGGGCCACCGCCTCGTACGGCACCGCCCGCACCGCCAGCGCCACCGCCAGCAGCGCGATCCCGGCCGCCGCGAACCGCCGTTCCCCCAGACGCCGCAGCGCGGGCCCCGCCACCACCCCGATCAGCAGTGAGCCGGCGCCCTGGGCGGCGTACAGCACACCGGCGTAGGCGGGGGAGTGGCCCAGCGCGTCGACGACGGCGTACACCGTCGGTCCGCCGACGCCCGCGCAGAGCATCATGGCGCCGCCCGCGAGGACGAGCGGGCGCAGCCGCGGGTGGCCCCACAGGTACCGGGCGCCCTCCGCCGTCCGCCGCCGCCAGTCGGTCGCGGGCCGCCGAGGCCTCTCCTCCTCGACCCGCAGGGCCGCGCACACGCCCGCGGCCAGCACGAACGTCACCGCGTCCAGCGCCACCACGCCCGCGCCGCCGAGCGCCGCGTACACGAGCGCCCCCACCGGCGGCGCCACGAGCTTCATCCCCTCGCCCGCGGTCATGCGCAGCCCGTTGAAGTCGCCGAGCAGACGCCGGTCGACGGCCGCGGCGACGAGCGCCGACTCGGCCGCGTCGTGGACGACGCCGGCCGCGCCGTAGAGGAACAGCACCGCGAACAGCAGCCACACCGTGTCCGGCGAGTCCACGACGAACAGGGCGGGCAGGAGGGCGGCCGTCAGCAGGTTCAGGGTGATCAGCAGGGGCTTGCGGCGGACCCGGTCGGCCGGCATGCCCAGTGCCGGTCCCGCCAGGGCCGGCGCCCACATCGCGAGCATGCACAGCGCCGCCAGTCCGTCCGAGCCGGTGAGGTCCTTGACCCAGACACCGGACACCAGCCACAGCGCGGAGGTGCCGAAGCCGGACACCACCACCCCGGTGAGGTACAGGCCCGCGTTGCGGTCGCGCAGGACGCGGACCACGGGCCAGGCCCCGGGCGTCGTCTTCCTCTTGCGTGTCGTCCTTGCCGTCATGCCTGGTCATCGTGGTCCTGAGGGGCGGGCCCGGACATCGGGCACATGACCTAGGACGAGCCCCGGAAGCCGATGAGTTTCGCGGCCGGGATCGGTCTGTCTCCTCAGAGGGCCGACCCGCGGACGGCCCGCGTCCCCGAGGAGCAGCAGATGACCGACGGCACCCCCACCCCCACCCGCACCCTCGACCTCACCCCGCAGACCCAGGTGCTCGCCCGCCTCGCCGAGGGCGTGTCCGAGGGGCGGCTCGACGACCCCACCCCGTGCCCGGACCTGGCGGTCCGCCACCTGCTCGGCCACCTGACCGGTCTGGCCACCGCCTTCCGCGACGCCGCGCGCAAGGACCTGGGCGGCACCACCGACACCGACCCCGGAGCGGCCGTGGCGGACATCGGCCCCGGCTGGCGCGAGGAACTGGGCACGGCGCTCGCCGAACTCGCCGAGGCGTGGCGCGCACCGGACGCCTGGACCGGCATGACCCGGGCCGGCGGCATCGACCTGCCCGGCGAGGTCGCCGGAGCGGTGGCCGCCGACGAACTGGTGATCCACGGCTGGGACCTGGCCCGCGCGACCGGCCAGGAGTACCGGCCCGACCCGGCCGCCCTCCAGGCGTCGTACGGCCTGCTCGCGGCCGCGTCCGAGGAGTCCGACCGGGACGCCGGCATGTTCGGCCCCGTCGTCCCCGTCCCCGCCGACGCCCCGCTCCTGGACCGGGCGGTGGGGCTCAGCGGGCGCGACCCGGGCTGGACGAGGCCCGCCTGAGGACGACGCACCGCCCTCGGCCCCCGACGACCCACCGCGCCCAACTTCCTTTGTCAGAAGCATTGACGTGGCTCCGCGCCCCTCTTACCTTCAACGCGTCGTACTCCGTACGTCATATATGAGACGCGATACGCGAGATCAGATACGCGAGGGCTCCCACGGGACCCGGCACGCGGTATCCGGCCCGCGCATCCGACGCGAAGACTCCGAGAGGCGCGCATGACCTCTGTGCCCACGCCGATCCCCTCCCGCACGCAGTACGTGCTGGAGGAGATCAAACGCCGCATCCTCACCGGCCGGCTCACCCCCGGCCAGGCCCTGGTCGAGACCGACCTTGCCGCGCAGTTCGGGGTGTCCAAGACACCGGTGCGCGAGGCGCTCAAGACGCTGGCCGGTACCGGGCTGGTCGTGATGAGCCAGTACAAGGGCGTCACGGTGCGCATGGTGGACGCGGACATGGCGCGCGAGGTCTACGACGTGCGGCTGCTCCTGGAGCCCGAGGCGCTGCGCCGCGCCGTGCGCCGCGGGGCCTCCCTGGAGGCCGCGACGGACGCGCTGACCCGCGCCGACCGGGCCACCGACACGGCCGAACGCTCCCTCGCCAACCGGGAGTTCCACCGCGCCCTGTACGTGCCCTGCGGCAACCCGCTGCTCGGCCGGATGCTCGACGAGGTCCGCGACCAGGCGGCCCTCGTCTCCGCCGTCGCCTGGGCCGCCGACCCCTCCTGGGAGCGGGAGGCCTGCGAGCACCAGGAGATCCTGCGCCTCGCCCTCGCCGGTGACGCGGACGGCGCGGCCCGCGCCCTCCACGCCCACATCGCGTCCTTCGTCGAGCGGGCCTTCCCCGGAGCGGGAGCCCGGGCCCAGGAAGAGGACGGTCAGGCATGACAGCGACGTTCGAGACCCAGCGGGCGGCCCTGGCCGACGTGGTGGCGATCCCGGTGACCCCGTTCGCCGAGGACGGCACCGTCGACCCCGCCACCTACCGGGCCCTGCTGCGTCGTCTCCTCGACGGTGGCATCACGACCCTCACCCCGGGCGGCAACACCGGCGAGTTCTACGCCCTGACCCCGGCCGAGCGGACCCTGGTGGCCGAGCTGACCGCGGAGGAGGCCGGCGACCGCGCCGCGATCCTGGTCGGCGTCGGCCACGACGTGCCCACCGCGGTCGCCTCCGCACGGCACGCCCGGGACCTGGGCGCCACCATGGTGATGGTCCACCAGCCCGTCCACCCCTACGTCGCCCAGAGCGGCTGGGTCGACTACCACCGCGCCATCGCCGAGGCCGTGCCCGCCCTGGGCGTCGTGCCCTACATCCGCAACGCCCGGCTCCCCGGCGCCCGGCTCGCCGAACTCGCCGACGCCTGCCCCAACGTCATCGGCGTGAAGTACGCCGTGCCGGACGCCGCCCGGTTCGCCGCCTTCGCCCGCGACGCCGGCCTCGACCGCTTCGTGTGGATCGCGGGGCTGGCCGAGCCGTACGCGCCCTCGTACTTCTCCGCCGGCGCCACCGGCTTCACCTCGGGACTGGTGAACGTCGCCCCGGCCGTCTCGCTCAACATGATCGAGGCGCTGCGGGCCGGGGACTACCCGGCAGCCATGAAGGTCTGGGAGCAGATCCGCCGCTTCGAGGAGCTGCGCGCCGCCGACGGCTCCGCCAACAACGTCACCGTGGTCAAGGAGGCCCTCGCCTCGCTGGGCCTGTGCCGCCGGGAGGTCCGCCCGCCGAGCCGGCCGCTGCCCGAGGACGAGCGCGCCGAGGTCGCCCTGATCGTCGCGGGGTGGTCGGCGTGAGGCCCCCGGAGCAGCTCCGCAGCCACCAGTGGTACGGCACGGACGGCCTGCGCTCCTTCAGCCACCGCGCCCGCACCCGCCAGCTCGGCTACCTGCCCGAGGAGCACCTCGGCAAGCCGGTCATCGCCATCCTCAACACCTGGTCCGACATCAACCCCTGCCACGTCCACCTGCGCGACCGCGCCCAGGCGGTCAAGCGGGGGGTCTGGCAGGCGGGCGGCTTCCCGCTGGAGTTCCCGGTCTCCACGCTCAGCGAGACCTTCCAGAAGCCGACCCCCATGCTCTACCGCAACCTCCTCGCCATGGAGACCGAGGAGCTGCTGCGCTCCTACCCGGTCGACGGCGCCGTCCTGATGGGCGGCTGCGACAAGTCCACCCCCGCCCTGCTCATGGGCGCCGCCTCGGTGGACCTGCCCGCGGTCTTCGTGCCCGCCGGGCCCATGCTCCCCGGGCACTGGCGCGGCGAGACCCTCGGCTCCGGCACCGACATGTGGAAGTACTGGGACGACAAGCGGGCCGGCCTGATCGGCGACTGCGAGATGCAGGAACTGGAGAGCGGCCTGGCGCGCTCGCCCGGCCACTGCATGACCATGGGCACGGCGTCCACGCTGACCGCCGCCGCCGAAGCGCTCGGCGTCACGGTCCCGGGCGCCTCCAGCATCCCGGCCGTCGACTCCGGGCACGACCGGATGGCCGCCGCGGCCGGACTCCGTATCGTCGAACTGGTCCACAAGGACCGGAAGCTGAGCGACATCCTCACCGCCGACGCCTTCGAGGACGCCGTCACCACCGTCCTCGGCCTCGGCGGCTCCACCAACGCCGTGATCCACCTGATCGCCATGGCCGGCCGGGCGGGCGTCACCCTCACCCTGGACGACTTCGACCGCGTCGCCCGCACGGTCCCGGTCCTCGCCAACGTCCGCCCCGGCGGGCAGAAGTACCTGATGGAGGACTTCCACTTCGCCGGCGGCCTGCCCGGCTTCCTCTCCCGCATCACCGACCTGCTCCACCTGGACCGGCCCACGGTCGCGCACGACACGATGCGCGAGCAGCTGGCAGGCGCCCGCGTCCACGACGACGACGTCATCCGCCTCCGGGACAACCCCGTCGCCACCGAGGGCGGGGTCGCCGTCCTGCGCGGCAACCTCTGCCCCGACGGCGCCGTCATCAAGCACATCTCCGCCGAACCGCACCTGCTCAAGCACACCGGCCCCGCGGTCGTCTTCGACGACTACCGGACCATGCAGCGCACCATCAACGACCCGGACCTGAACATCACCGCCGACAGCGTGCTGGTGCTGCGCGGCTCGGGCCCCAGGGGCGGCCCCGGCATGCCCGAGTACGGGATGCTGCCCCTCCCCGACCACCTGCTCAAGCAGGGCGTACGGGACATGGTGCGGATCTCCGACGCCCGGATGAGCGGGACGAGTTACGGCGCGTGCGTGCTGCACGTGGCACCCGAGTCGCACGTCGGCGGACCGCTGGCCCTGGTGCGCACCGGCGACCCGATCACCCTCGACGTCGGGGCGCGCCTCCTGCACCTCCACGTGGACGAGGCCGAGCTGGAGCGCCGCCGCGCCGCCTGGACACCGCCGCCCGCCCGCTACGAGCGGGGCTACGGCGCGCTCTACGACGAACAGATCACCCAGGCCGACACCGGCTGCGACTTCGAGTTCCTGGCCCGCCCCGGCAAGGTGCGCGACCCGTACGCCGGCTGACCCCCCCGGTGCGGAGGAAGACCTCCGCACACCCCTGCACCCGCAGAAAGCGCTTCCTGTACGACCCGCGCACGACACGTACCAGAACGGAGATCTGTCATGGCCCAAGCCGCAGCCGTGGCGAAAGAGCCCGCGCCACCCCGGCGGCGCCGTGCCTCCGCCACCCCGCGCAGGCTCCCGTACCTGCTGATCGCACCGGCCGCCCTGCTGATGCTGGGCTTCATCGCCTACCCGGTCATCAGCGTCTTCTACTACAGCCTGCAGGAGTACAACCCCACCAAACCGTGGCGCAACGGCTTCGCGGGCCTCGACAACTTCACCAAGATCTTCACCGACGACCCGGTGTTCTGGGACACCCTGGTCTTCAGCGCCAAGTGGGTCTTCGTCGAGGTCGGACTGCAACTGCTCTTCGGCCTGGCCCTGGCGCTCATCGTCAACCAGACCTTCGTCGGCCGGGGCATCGGCCGCGCCCTGGTCTTCTCCCCGTGGGCCGTCTCCGGCGTGCTGACCTCCGCGATCTGGGTGCTGCTCTACAACTCCCAGACCGGCATCACCCGTTACCTCGCCGACATGGGCATCGGCGAGTACGGCACCAGCTGGCTGTCGGACACCTCGACCGTCTTCTCCGCGGCGGTCGTCGCCGACCTGTGGCGAGGCGTCCCCTTCTTCGCGATCCTCATCCTCGCCGACCTCCAGTCCGTCTCGAAGGACCTGTACGAGGCCGCCGAGGTCGACGGGGCGAGCCGGCTCAAGCAGTTCTGGCACATCACCCTGCCGCACCTGAAGGACGCCATCATCCTGTCCACGCTGCTGCGCGCGGTGTGGGAGTTCAACAACGTGGACCTGCTCTACACCCTGACCGGCGGCGGACCCGCGGGAGTGACCACGACACTGCCGCTGTACATCGCCAACACCAGCGTCGACGCCCACGACTTCGGCTACGCGTCGGCCCTCACCACGGTCGCGTTCGTGATCCTGCTCTTCTGCTCGATCGTCTACCTGCGGCTGAGCAAGTTCGGAGGCGACAACAAATGATCACCGAAGCGGCCACCGCGCCCGCCCCCGCGCCCGCACGGGCCGACCACGAACCGCCGCGTCCGGCGAAGAAGCGCCGTCCCGCCTGGGACGAGGTACCCCGCTGGCAGATCTACCTGCCGCTCGGCGTCTACCTCGTCTTCACCCTGATCCCGTTCTACTGGATCCTGCTCTTCGCCCTGCGCCCGGCGGGGTCCACCTCGCTCGTGCCCTGGCCGATCACCTTCGAGCACTTCGAGAAGGTGTGGACCGACCGGTCCTTCGGCACCTTCTTCCAGAACAGCGTGTACGTCGGTCTCGCCACCCTAGTGATGACCACGCTGGTCGCGCTGGCCGGCGGCTACGCCCTCGCCCGGTTCGACTTCAGGATCAAGCGGGCCTTCATGCTCGCCCTGCTCTGCTCGCAGTTCGTGCCCGGCGCGCTGCTGCTGGTCCCGCTCTTCGAGATCTTCGCCGGCCTCCAGATGATCAACTCGCTCGGCAGCGTCATCATCGCCGAGACGGTCTTCCAGCTCCCGCTGTCGATGATCCTGATCAGCAACTTCATCAAGAACGTGCCGTACTCGCTGGAGGAGGCGGCCTGGGTCGACGGCTGCGGGCGCTTCCGGGCCTTCCGGGTCGTGGTGCTGCCGCTGCTGCGGCCGGGACTGATCGCCGTCGGCTCCTTCGCCTTCGTGCACTCCTGGAACCACTTCCTGTTCGCCCTGATGTTCCTCAACAACCAGGAGAAGCAGACCATCCCGGTCGGCCTCAACACCCTCATGAGCGCGGACAGCGTCGACCTCGGCGCGCTCGCGGCCGGCGGCATCATCGCGGCCGTGCCGGTGGTGCTCGTCTTCGCCTTCATCCAGAAGTGGCTGATCACCGGCTTCAGCGCGGGGGCGGTGAAGGGATGAGCCGGACACCCGTCGTCCTCGCGGGCGCCCGCGGCCACGGCCGCTGGCACCTCGCCAACATCCGCCGCCTGGAGCGGGCGGGGCTGGTCCGGCTGGCCGGCGTCTGCGAGCTGACCCCGCTGACCGAGCAGGAGGCCGGCGGGGAAGTGCCCGAGCAGTCCGCCGACTTCGGCGCCCTCCTCGACTCCACGGGTGCCCGGGTCGCCGTCGTCTGCACGCCGATCCCCACCCACACCGACCTCGCCCTGACCGCGGCCCGCAAAGGCGTGCACCTGCTGCTGGAGAAGCCCCCGGCGCCCTCCTACGCCGAGTTCCGGCGCATGGCCGACGGGGTCGCCGAGGCCGGCGTCGTCTGCCAGGTCGGCTTCCAGTCGCTGGGCTCGCACGCCGTGCCGGCGGTCCGCGCACTGATCGCCGAGGGTGCGATCGGCGAGGTGCGGGGCATCGGCGGGGCCGGGGCGTGGGTGCGCGACGAGGCCTACTTCCGCCGGGCGCCCTGGTCGGGACGGCGGCGGCTGGACGGCGCCGACGTGATCGACGGGGCGCTGACCAACCCCCTCGCGCACGCCGTCGCCACCGCCCTCGCGCTCGGCGGCAGCACCCGCGCCGAGGACGTCGACGGCATCGAGACCGAGCTGAGCCACGCCAACGACATCGAGGCCGACGACACCTCCTGCGTACGGATCACCACCGCGCAGGGGCACCCCGTCACCGTCGCCGCCACCCTGTGCGCCGAGCGGGCCGGCGAGCCCTACGTCCTGGTGCACGGCAGCCGCGGCCGCGTCACCTTCTGGTACAAGCAGGACCGCGTCCTGCTCCAGCGGGGCGGCCACGGCCCCGAGGAGTTCGAGTACGGCCGCACCGACCTGCTGGAGAACCTGGTCGACCACCTCACCACCGGCGCGGGCCTGCTGGTCCCGCCGGAGGGGACCGGCGCCTTCATGAAGGTCGTGGAGGCGATCCGCCGGGCCCCCGACCCCGAGGCGCTGCCCGACTCCGCCTGGCGGCGCGTGCCCGGCGAGTCCCGCCGCGTGGTCCCCGGCATCGACGGGCTCGTGGCCGCCGCCGCCGACACCCTGTCCCTCTACTCCGAACTGGGCGCGCCCTGGGCGCCGCGCACCGAGCGCCCGCTGATCGAGGTGAGCACCCGATGACCGGCAACGACTCCCCGGTACTGCGCGTGGCGGGCCGCCCCGTCGGCCGGTACGTGGTCCGGCCCGAGCTGCCCGCCCGGCTCGCCCCGCGCCCCCACCTGCACCCCGTCACCACCCTGGCCGGCACGGCCGTGACCGAGTCCCGCCCCGCCGACCACCTCCATCACCTCGGCGTCGGTGTCGCCGTTCCCGACGTCGAGGGGCACAACTTCTGGGGCGGGCGCACCTACGTCCGGGACCGGGGGCCGACCGAGCTGGACAACCACGGCGCGCAGCGGCACACCGCCTTCCAGCTCCGCGACCCCGACGGGTTCGTCGAGGAGCTGCGGTGGGTCGCCGCCGGCGTCGAGCTGCTGCGTGAGCGGCGCACGGTGGCGGCCACCGGACTCACCCCCACCGCCTGGGCGCTGGACTTCACCTTCTCCCTCACCAACGTCACCCAGGGCGCGCTCACCCTCGGCAGCCCCGCCACCAACGGGCGCCCCGGCGCCGCCTACGGGGGCTTCTTCTGGCGCGCCCGCAAGGAGAGCGCCGCCCCCCGGGTCTTCACCGCCGAGCACGAGGGCGAACGGGAGGTGCACGGCCGCCGCGCCGACTGGCTCGCCCTGACCGGCGACAGCTGGTCGCTGGTGTTCGCCGGGGCCACCGAGCCGACCCGGCGCGACCCGTGGTTCGTGCGCACCGAGGAGTACCCGGGCGTCGGTTCCTCCCTCGCCCACGACGAGCGCCGGGCGATCGCCCCCGGAGACACCCTCGTCCGCAGGATCGTCACCGTCGTCGCCGACGGTCCGCTCGACCCCGACGGCGCCGCGACCCTCGTACGGAAGGCGGTGGGCCCGTGACCCCCGAGACCGCCCGGTCCTACACCAACCCCGTCCTGAACGCCGACTGGTCCGACCCGGACGTCGTCCGCGTCGGCGACGACTTCTACCTGACCGCCTCCAGCTTCGGCCGCGCCCCCGGTCTGCCGCTGCTGCACTCCCGCGACCTGGTCAACTGGACGCTGGTGGGGCACGCGCTGGCCCGGCTGGAGCCGGCGAGGGCCTTCGCGGTGCCGCGGCACGACTGCGGCGTGTGGGCCCCGTCCCTGCGCCACCACGCCGGCCGCTTCTGGATCTTCTGGGGCGACCCCGACACGGGAGTGTTCCAGGTCAACGCCCCCGACATCCGCGGGCCGTGGACCACGCCCCACCTGCTCAAGGCGGGCAAGGGACTGATCGACGCCTGCCCCCTGTGGGACGAGGAGACCGGCGAGGCCTACCTCGTGCACGCCTGGGCCAGATCCCGCTCCGGCATCAAGAACCGCCTCACCGGCCACCGCATGAGCCCCGACGGCACCACCCTCCTCGACGAGGGCGAGGTGATCGTCGACGGCGACCGCCTGCCCGGGTGGTTCACCCTGGAGGGCCCCAAGCTCTACCGGCACGACGGCTGGTTCTGGATCCTGGCGCCCGCCGGGGGAGTGGAGACCGGCTGGCAGGGCGCCTTCCGCTCCCGGGACTTCTTCGGGCCCTACGAGGAGCGGATCGTCCTGGAGCAGAAGGACACCGACGTCAACGGCCCCCACCAGGGCGGCTGGGTGCGCACCGGGTCCGGCGAGGACTGGTTCCTGCACTTCCAGCACCGCGGGGCGTACGGGCGGGTGGTCCACCTCCAGCCGATGACCTGGGGTCCGGACGGCTGGCCCGTGCTGGGCGACGACGGTGCCCCGGTCGCCGGGCACCCGCGTCCCGCCCTGCCGCCGCAGCCGCCCGCCGCGCCCGCGACCGACGACGACTTCCCCGGCGGACGCTTCGGCCGCCAGTGGTCGTGGACGGCCAACCCCCGCGACGGCTGGGCCACCCAGCACTCCGGGGACGGCCTGCGGCTCGCCTGCGTCCGCTCGGCCGACGCGCACGACCTGCGCAGGCTGGCGAACGTGCTCACGCAGCGGCTGCCCGGCGACCCCTCGGTCGTCGAGGTGGAACTGCGCCTGGACGACGGCGGGCCGGGCGCCCGGGCCGGCCTCGCGGTGCTCGGCGACGCCTACCGCTGGATCGGGCTCCAGCGGGCCGAGGACGGGACCGTGCACCTGGTGCACCGGTTCGCCGAGTCGGTCGCTCAGGCCGAGCGGGACGCCGACCACCCCCGCCCGGCACCCGAGGGGCGGGTACGGCTCAGGATCGAGGCCGGCCCGGACGCGCGCTGCCGGTTCCTGTACGACCTGGGAGACGGCCCGCACCCCACCGGCCAGGTCTTCGCCGCCACCCCCTGGCGCTGGGTCGGCGCCCTGCTGGGCCTGTTCGCCCTCGCGCCCGACGGCGAGGGACACGCCGGCACGGCCACCTTCACCCGGTTCCGGACCACCCCCCTCTGAACCGTCCCGCGCACCGGCCCTCCGACCTCCCCCCACGTGCTCAGCCCGTTCACCGCTTTCGTGCACCGCTTCGTTCATCCCTCCGTTGGATCCAGAAGAAGAGAGCCGACCAATGAAGATCAGCATGCGCAGCAGCAGAAGCACCGCCGGGCGCCGGACCTCCGCCGCCGTCGCCCTCGGGGCCGTGCTCGCGCTGACCGCCACCGCCTGCGGTGACGACGGCAGCGGGGGCGGCGGCGACAAGGGCGCCGAGGGCAGCGGCAAGGGGAAGGTCGTCTTCTGGGACAACAACGGCGGTATCCGCACGGCGGTCTGGAAGGAGATCATCGCCGACTTCGAGAAGGCGAACCCGGACATCGACGTGGAGTACGTCGGGATCGCCGCCACCGAGTACCAGTCCAAGGTCGACACCGCCATCCAGGGCGGCGGTCTGCCGGACGTCGGCGGTGTCGGCGCGGCGATGCTCGCCGGGTTCTCGGCCCAGGGCGCGCTGGAGCCGCTGGACGACCGCCTGACGGGGTCCTCCCTGAACGGCAAGCTCAACAAGGACATGGTCGAGTCCCTGAAGGCGGCCGGCGGGGGCGACGGCACGCTGTACTCGGTGCCCACCTCCGCGAACAACGGCGTCCTCTACTACCGCACCGACCTCTTCGACAAGGCGGGCCTGGAGGCGCCGACGACCTGGGACGCCTTCTACACGGCCGCCGAGAAGCTCACGAACGCGGGCAAGAACGAGTTCGGCTACACCATCCGCGGCGGCTCCGGCTCCATCGCCCAGGCGCTCGACGCGATGTACGGCCAGTCCGGCATCACCTCGTTCTGGGACGCCGACAAGAAGAAGACGACCGTCAACGACCCGAAGAACGTCGAGGCGCTGGAGAAGTACGCGGCCCTCTACAAGAAGGCCACGCCGGCCGCCGACGTCAACAACGACTTCGCCAAGATGGTCGCCCAGTGGGACTCCGGCACCATCGGCATGCTCAACCACAACCTGGGCTCCTACCAGGACCACGTGAAGGCGCTCGGCGTCGACAAGTTCCGGGGCATCCCGCAGCCGGTGGGCGCCTCCGGCAAGCGGGTCCAGGTCTCCAACCCGGTCGACGGCCTCGGCATCTTCAAGAGCTCCAAGAACAAGGACGCCGCCTGGAAGTTCATCGAGTTCGCCACCTCCCCGGAGCAGAACTCGAAGTTCAACGAGTCGGCCGGGCAGGTGCCGTCGAACGCCGACGCGGCGAAGGACGACTGGATCCAGAAGGCCGAGCCGACGAAGCTCGCGGCGGACGCGCTGAGCGACGGGTCCACGACCATCGTCCAGCTGCCGTACTACCTGCCGGACTGGAACACGGTCTCCAAGGCGGACAACGAGCCGAACCTCCAGAAGGTCCTGCTCGGCAAGATGAGCGCGAAGTCGTTCCTCGACACGATGGCGGAGGAGCTGAACGAGGCGCAGGCCGAGTGGACCGAGCAGATGGGCTAGCCGTTCCCGGGTCCCGCCGCGGGGCGGTCCGTGACGCGCGGACCGCGGGCCGCCCCCGGCCGGTCGCGCGCCGCTCCGCGCCCCGCGGGGAGCCGTCCCCGTCCTCACCCGACTCCTGAAAGGCACTCCGGCGTGTCACTCACCCGAAGACAAGTCGCCGCGGCCGCCGCGGCCTCCCTTCCCCTCGCGTTCGCCGCCGCCGGGACCGCCCGGGCCGGCGGGCACCGCCACCGCACCCTGCACATCGCCGGCGACTCCACCGCCGCGCGGAAGTACGCCGACGCCGCGCCCGAGACCGGGTGGGGCATGGCGTTGCCGTTCTTCCTCCGGAAGGACCGGCCCGTCGCCAACCACGCCGTGAACGGGCGCAGTTCCAAGAGCTTCGTGGACGAGGGCCGGCTCGACGCCGTCCTCGCCCTGATCCGGCCCGGGGACCTCCTGCTCGTCCAGTTCGCCCACAACGACGAGAAGACCGAGGACCCGAGCCGCCACACCGAGCCCTGGACGACGTACCAGGAGCACCTGCGGCTGTACGTGGAGGGCGCGCGGGCCCGCGGGGCGCGGCCGGTGCTGGCCACGCCCGTCGAGCGGCGGCGGTTCGACGCGGCCGGCACCGCGCAGCCGAGCCACGGGGAGTACCCCGCGGCGATGCGGGCCCTCGCGCGACAGGAGGGCGTGGCGCTCCTCGACGTGCAGGCGCTGTCCCTCGCGCTGTGGCAGCGGCTCGGTGCCGAGACGACCAAGACGTACTTCAACTGGACCGCCACCGAGCAGGACAACACCCACTTCAACCCGCCCGGCGCCATCGAGGTCGCCCGGCTCGTCGCACGGGAGCTGCTGCGCACGCGGGTGCTGGCGCACCGGGACGTGCGCCGGCTGGACGAGGAGATCCCCCCGTCCTGGATCGACTGGCCCCCGCCCGTCACCGCCTGACCCGCTCGCGCCCCGTCCCCGGAACCGCACACGAACAGGAGCCGCACCATGAACACGTCCGTATGGCATGGGCATGCCACCCGAAGAGCCGTCGCGCTGGCCGGCTGCACCGCTCTGGTGCTGACCCTGACCGCCGCCACCGCACAGGCACGCCCCGGCCACCACCACCCGCGCGACACCGCCCGCCAGACCCTGCCGGCCAACGACGGCTGGGCCTCCCACGGCACCGGTACCACCGGCGGGTCCGACGCCGCCCCGGACCGCGTGTACACCGTCACCACCTGGGCCGCCTTCAAGGCCGCCCTGGCCGTCGAGGGCACCGCGCCGAGGATCATCAAGGTGAAGGGCACGGTCGACGCGGTCTCCGAGGGCTGCGACGCCTTCGCCGCGCCCGGCTACGACTTCGACGCCTACCTGGAGAAGTACGCCCCCGAGACGTGGGGCCTGGACACCGACCTCGGCGCCGAGCCCGACGACAGCCCCGAGGGCCTGCGCCGCGCCTCCGCCGCCCGGCAGGACCAGGCGATCAAGGCGAACGTCCCCGCCAACACCACGATCATCGGCGTCGGCCGCGACGCCGGCCTCAAGGGCGCCAGCCTCCAGATCAAGGGCGTGGACAACGTCATCGTCCGCAACCTGACCTTCGAGAGCCCCGTCGACTGCTTCCCGCAGTGGGACCCCACCGACGGCGACAAGGGCAACTGGAACTCCGAGTACGACAGCGCCGTCGTGTACGGCTCCACCCACGTCTGGCTGGACCACAACACCTTCACCGACGGCGAGCACCCCGACAGCGCGGCGCCCACCCACTTCGGCATGCTGTACCAGCAGCACGACGGCCAGCTGGACATCGTGCGCGGCGCCGACCACGTCACCGCCTCCTGGAACGTCTTCACCGAGCACGACAAGACGATCCTCATCGGCAACAGCGACAGCGAGTCCACCGCCGTCGGTGACCGCGGGCACCTGAAGACGACGTTCCACCACAACCTGTTCAAGGGCCTGGTGGAGCGCGCGCCGCGGGTCCGCTTCGGCCAGGTCGACGTCTACAACAACCACTTCGTGGCCGGCGAGGACTACGCCTACAGCTTCGGCATCGGCAAGGAGTCCCAGCTCGTCGCCGAGCACAACGCCTTCACCCTGCCGAAGGGCGTCAGCCCGGCGAAGGTGCTGAAGAAGTGGAGCGAGGCGCCGGTCACCGCGGCGCACAACCGCGTCAACGGCCGCGGCGTCGACCTGATCGCCGTGCACAACGCGGAGATCCCCGCCGAGCCCCTCCGGTCCGGCGCGGGCTGGACGCCGACGCTGCGCACCAAGGTCCTCCCGGCCTGGGCGGTCCCCCTCGTCGTCGACCACGGAGCGGGCGCGGGCCGCCTGCGCTGACGCGCCCGCCCGCGCCGACGCCCCCGAACCGGGCCGGGGCGCCCGCACCGCCCCGGCCCTCCCCCTCACCGCGAGGAGCACCGCATGCACCGAGCCGCCCCGTCCCGCAGAGGCTTCCTCCTGACCACCGCCGGCGTGGTCGCCGCCCTGGGCGCCACGGCCGCCCCCGCCACCGCCGGCCCCCGGCCGGGGCCGCGTCCCTTCGGCCGGTACGGCTCCCCGGCCGCCCGCCGTACCCCGCGGACCCTCTACGTCGACCCGCACGGCCGCGGTGACTTCACCTCCGTACAGGCCGCCGTGAACGCGGCCCGGGGCGACGGCTGGACGCTGGTCCTCGCCCCCGGCACCTACCGCGAGACGGTCTCCGTGGACGCCGACCGCACCGGGGCGACCTGGATCGGCGCCTCGCGGGACGCGCGGGACGTCGTCATCGTCTTCGACAACGCCGCCGGCACCCCCAGACCGGACGGCTCCGGCACCTACGGCACCAGCGGCTCGGCCACCACCACCGTGCGGGCCGACGGCTTCACCGCCCGCTGGATCACCTTCGCCAACGACTGGCTGCGCGCCGACCACCCCGGCTGGACCGGCACCCAGGCCGTCGCCCTCAAGGCCATGGGCGACCGCACCGCCTTCCACCACTGCCGCTTCCTCGGCCACCAGGACACCCTCTACGCCGACAGCCGCGACCTCGGCCACTTCGCCCGCCAGTACTACGCCCACTGCCATGTCGAGGGTGACGTCGACTTCGTCTTCGGGCGGGCCACGGCCGTGTTCGAGGACTGCCACTTCCGCACCCTGCTCCGCACCGACCTGCCCGGCGCCCCGCACGGCTTCGTGTTCGCGCCGTCCACGGCGGGCGCCAATCCACGCGGTTACCTGGTGACGCACGGCAGCGTCGGCAGCGAGGCACCCGACGACTACTACAAGCTGGCCCGCCCCTGGGTGCCCAGCTCCGACGTCACCGCCCGGCCGATGCTCACCGTCAGCGAGACCCGCCTCGGCGCGGGCATCGACGCGGTCGCGCCCTACGCCGACATGCGGGAGACGTACCCGTGGCAGCAGCAGCGGTTCCGCGAGTACCGCAACACCGGCCCCGGCGCCGCGGTGACCGTTCCGGAGAACCGGCCCCAGCTCAGCCGCGCCGAGGCCGCCTCGCACACCCGGGAGGCGTACCTCGGCGACTGGCGGCCGTACGCCCGGCACCGCTGACCCGTCCCACGGTGCTCCGCGGGCGCCCACCCAGAGGAACGCCTCCGCCGGTCGTCACCGGCGGAGGCGTTCGGCGGCCGGCCGAGTAAGGGCTCGGACGGCACGCGGCCGGCCCGGGGGGCGGGCCGGCGGACCAGGGGTGCGCGGACGGTCGGTCCGCGCGGGTGAGGCTCTCGTGCTTCCTGGTCGCCACCGGGGAGGAAAAAGGTTGCCGTGCCGCGCGAGTTTTTTTCCGAGAGCCGCCGCGCGCCGTCCTCCGCCCGTCGCCACCCGCCGCTGCCGTCGCCCGCGTCCGTCAGGAGCCGCCGTCGCCGGTCGCGAAGTCGCCGTCCACCGAGAGGTCTTCGGAGCCGGCGGTGGCCGTCACGGTGTAGCGGTCGCCGCGCGCGTCCCGGCCGCCGCGCTCGTGGTGGTACTGCCCGGCGAACATCCACTCGCCCGCCGGGACCGTCCGGCCCGGTTCGAGCGTCCACCGGTGGACGAGGAAACCGTCCCGCTCGCCGACCGTGAAGGCGAAGTCCTCCTCCGGCAGCGTCCGCCAGGCGCCGGTGGAGGCCACCCCGCCGGTCTGCGCGACCCGCAGCTCCACGGTGAGCGCGGTCAGGGGCACGTCCGTCCTCAGCGTGAGGTTGCTCTGCGCCCAGAAGTCGTTGCTGTGCGGGTCCACCGAGCCGTCCGACCACAGCGGTCCGTCCTCGGCGGCGGACCCGGGCGGGCGGGCCGTCGCCGCCGCCGTCGCGGTGGCGGCCGGCGGCCGCGGGGGCCTCGGGGAGTCCGGGGTCCGCGCATCCGCGGGGGCGCTCGGCGTCGGACCGGTGGGCGGGACGGACGCGTCGCTCGCGGCGGCGTCCGGCGACGGGGTGGGCGCCGGCGTCGGCGAGGTGGCCACCGAGCGCTGCGCGGGGGCGTCGTCCTTCACCGCCGACGCGACCGCGTACCCGCCGACCGCGAGGACCCCGGCCACCGCGGCCGCCGCACCGGCCACCCGCGCCCAGCCCGGCAGCGGCGCACGCGTGACCCGGTGGGGGCCGGGACGCTCCCCGCCGCCCGCCATGCCGCGCTCGACCCGGGCGAGGATGCGCGTCCGGTCGGGCCGGTGCGCGCCGGCCGCCTCGCGCAGCCGGGAGCGCAGCTCCTCGTCCACGTCCCGCCGCCCGGTCATCGGTTCCTCCCCGCGGCCCCGCCACTGCGTGCGAACGCCGCGGGCACCTGCCCCGGAGCCGCCCGCGTGCCGAGCAACCGCTGCAACTCGGCCACGCCCTTCGACGTCTGGCTCTTCACCGTACCCACCGAGACCCCCAGGGCCAGCGCCGTCTCCTTCTCGGAGAGGTCGAAGGCGTGCCGCAGCACCACGCACGCCCGCTTGCGGAACGGCAGCCGGCGCAGCGCCTCCTGCACGTCCACCACGCCCGCGACGTCCGGGTTCTCGGTCCGCTCCTCGCGCTGCGCCCAGAAGAGCGCGACGCGTCTGCGCTCGCGCACGGCGGTGCGGATGCGGGTGCGGGCGAGGTTGGCGACGACCCCGCGCGCGTACGCCACCGGGTGGTCGGCCGCGCGGACCCGGTCCCAGCGGTGCCACAGCGCGAGCAGGGCGTCCGCCGCGAGGTCGTCGGCGGCGTCCGGCTCGCCCGTCAGCAGGTGGGCGAGCCGGGACAGCTCGGCGTAATGGCGTTCGAAGAAGGCGTGGAACTCCGCGGAGGCGGCGTCGTCGACGACTGTGCCCACGGGCGGACCCTCCTCGCAGCGGCTGCCCCGGCGTCGAACAACCGTGCGCCGGGCCGGAGTCCGGACTGTAGCAGCGCTCGACGCACCGTACGGTCGGTGCGTCGAACGCCGTGTGAGGGACCGAACCCGCCTAGCCCTTGAGCGCCGCCTCCATCATCGCCTTGGCCACCGGGGCCGCCAGGCCGTTGCCGCTGACCTCGGAGCGGGCCGCGTCGGACTGCTCGACGACGACCGCCACGGCGACCTCCTCGTCCGAGGAGTCGGACTTGGCGTACGAGGTGAACCAGGCGTACGGCGTCTTGCTGTTCTTCTCGCCGTGCTGGGCGGTACCCGTCTTGCCGCCGACCGTCGCCCCGGGGATCCGCGCGTTCGATCCCGTGCCCTCCTCGACGACGGTCCGCATGGCCGACTGGAGCTGTTCGGCGGTGCCGGCGCCGACGATCCGCCGGGAGTCCGCGTCGGAGTGGTCCTCCAGGACGTCGCCGCCGCTGTCGGTGACCTGCGCCACCATGTGCGGGGAGACCAGCTCGCCGCCGTTGGCGAGGGCCGCGGAGACCATCGCCATCTGGAGCGGGGTCGCCGTCACGTCGAACTGGCCGATGCCCGTCAGGGCGGTCGACGAGCTGTCCATGTCCTTCGGGTACACGCTGGTGTACGCCCGGACCGGCACGTCCTGCGACGTGTCGTTGAACCCGAACTTCTCCGCCATGGCCCGCACCTCGTCCTGGCCGAGGTCGACGGCCATCTTCGCGAAGACGTTGTTGCAGGAGTACCGGAGCGCGGTGCGGATCGTGGCGTCCTCGCAGGGAGCGTCCGGGTTCTCGTTCGTCAGGTCGGTCGTGGTCCCCGGCAGCCGGTAGGGGTCCGGACTGTCGGTCCCGGCGTCCACCGACCCGTACAGCCCGTTCTCCAGCGCGGCGGCCGCCACCACCAGCTTGAACGTGGAGCCAGGCGGCAGCGGCTGGCGCAGTGCGCGGTTGGTCAGCGGCTTGTCCGGGTCCTCGGTGAGCTCCTGCCACGCCTCGCCCGCCGTGTTGGCGTCGGTGAGCGACGTCGGGTCGTACGAGGGGGTCGACACGACCGACAGGATCTCGCCCGTCCTCGGGGCGATCGCGACCGCCGCGCCCTTCGTCTCGCCCAGCGCCTCGAACCCGGCCCTCTGCACGTCCGGATCGATGGTCGTGACCACGTTGCCCGGCTCGGCGCGCTTGCCCGTGACCGTGTCCGTCACGGTCCTCAGCCGCGGGTCGGTGCCGTTGAGCACGTCCTGGTAGATGCCCTCCAACTGCGTCGGCGCGTACGCCTGCGAGGCGTAGCCCGTCACCGCCGCGTAGCGCTTCCCGTCCTCGTACGTGCGCTTGTACGCGAGGTCGCTCCCCTCCGTCGGCGCCGAGCCGGTGACGGACCGGCCGGCCACGATGATGTTCCCCAGCGGCTCCGCGTACGTCTCGATCGCGTTGCGCCGGTTGTCCTTGCTGTCCGCGAGCGCCCGGCCGTCGTAGAACTGCACCCAGGTCGCCCTGACCAGCAGAGCGAACACCAGGAGCAGCGTGAAGACCGAGGCGCGCCTGATCGTCTTGTTCATCCCGCAGCAAGACGAGCGGGCCGGGGGGAAACGTTCCCGTGCGCCCGATTTCTCATCGTCCGTTCATGAACCCGGCCGCACCGGAGCCGGGTCACTCCGCGAGGTGCAGCACGACCTCGTCGATCACCTCGCCGCGCGCCGGGGCGAAGCCGCGGGCCCGGGCGCTCGTCTCGAAGCCGCACTTCTCCAGCACGCGCCGCGACCCGGTGTTGTCGGCCGCCGCCCGCGCGTACAGCGGGCGGTCCCGCACCTCCGCGAGGAGGGCCCGCAGCGCCGCCGTGGCCACTCCCCGCCCCCAGTGCGCCCGGTCGATCCAGTAGGTCACCTCGCGCTCGCCCGGCTCGCCGTACACCGCGGCGCTGCCGACGACGTCACCGTCGCCCAGGACGGTCCGCACGATGGCGGACGAGGACCTGATCTTGCGCCAGTGCTCGTCGAAGGCGTCCCGGTCGGCCGGGTCGGCGGGGGTGAAGGCCGCCATGCGCAGGGCCTCCGGGTCGTTCATCTGCCGGAAGAAGACGGGCAGATCACTGTCGTGGACCGCGCGCAGTGCGATGTACATGGCTCAGAGCCTACGCGTGGCCAGTGTCAGCCGGTCCCGTGCGTCGAACAGCGCGTCCTTGACCATCTGTTCGTGCGCGGGCGTCAGCCTTGCCACCGGCACCGAGCAGCTGATCGCGTCCCGCGCGGGGGTCCGGTAGGGGACCGCGACGCCGAAGCAGCGCAGTCCCAGCGTGTTCTCCTCGCGGTCCACGGCGAAGCCCTGCTCGCGCACCTGGTGCAGCTCCTCGATGAGCTTCTCCCGGTCGGTGATGGTGTGCTCGGTCAGCGCGGGCAGCGTCTCGGGCAGCATCTTGCGGACCTGCTCGTCGGCGTAGGTGCTCAGCAGCGCCTTGCCGAGGGAGGTCGAGTGCGCGGGCAGCCGGCGGCCGACCCGGGTGAACGGCCGCAGGTAGTGCTGCGACTGGCGGGTGGCCAGGTAGACGACGTTCGTGCCGTCGAGGCGCGCGAGGTGGATGGTCTCCGTCGTGTCGTCGGAGAGCCGGTCCAGCGTCGGCCGCGCCGCCGCCACCACCTCGTCGCCGTCGATGTACGAGGTGCCGACCAGCAGCGCCCGCACCCCGATGCCGTACCGCGTGCCCGTCGCGTCCGTCTCGACCCAGCCCAGCTCCACGAGCGTGCGCAGCAGCATGTAGAGGCTGGACTTGGGATACCCGACGGCCTCCTGGACCGACGCGAGGGAGTGCATGCCGGGGCGTCCGGCGAAGTACTCGAGCAGTTCAACCGTCCGTACGGCGGACTTGACCTGCGCTCCGCCCCCCGTCTCGCCAGCCGACATCGCCCTTGACCCCTTCGTTCGGCGGGAAATAGTCTCCAACAGCATATTCATCATCAGAGACAGCGTTCAGCATATCGAACGAGTCCGTTGCAGAGCACGTGGAGGGACCCTCGGTGGCAGCAGCACCAGTCTGGAGTGTCGACCCCCGTACCGGGAAGCAGCGTGAACAGGTCGCGGTGGAGGCCACGGCCCAGGAGGTGGACTCCACCGTCCGCGCCGCCCACGAGGCGCGCGCGGCCCTCGCCGACCGCACCGTCCGCGCGGCCTTCCTGCGCACCGCCGCCGACGAGCTGAAGGCGGCCGAGAGCACCCTCGTCGAGGTGGCCGACGCCGAGACCGCCCTCGGCCCGGTCCGGCTCACCGGCGAACTCGCCCGCACCTGCTACCAGCTGCGGGCCTTCGCCGACATCGTCGACGAGGGCGAGTTCCTCGGTGTCGTCGTCAACCACCCCGACGACACCGCCACCCCGCCCATCCCGGACCTGCGCCGCTACAAGGTGCCGCTCGGCGTCGTCGCCGTCTACTCGGCCTCCAACTTCCCCTTCGCCTTCTCCGTCCCCGGCGGCGACACCGCGAGCGCGCTCGCTGCGGGCTGCCCGGTCGTCGTCAAGGCCCACCCGGACCACCCGGCCCTGTCCGAGCTGGTCGCCAGGGTGCTGCGCGGGGCCGCGGCCCGGCACGGCATCCCCGCGGGCGTCGTCGGCCTGGTGCACGGCTTCGAGGCCGGCATCGAGCTGATCAAGCACCCGCTGATCGCCGGTGCGGGCTTCACCGGGTCCGTCCGGGGCGGCCGCGCGCTGTTCGACGCGGCGGCGGCGCGGCCGGTCCCGATCCCCTTCCACGGCGAGCTGGGTTCGCTGAACCCGGTCGTGGTCACGGAGGCGGCGGCGGCCGAGCGGGCGGAGGCGATCGGCGCGGGGCTGGCCGGCTCGATGACGCTGGGCGTCGGCCAGTTCTGCGTGAAGCCCGGCCTGGTCCTGGTACCGGCCGGCACCGCCGGTGACGGCCTGGTCAAGTCGCTCACCGACGCCGTCAGCGACACCGACGCCGGTGTGCTGCTCGACCACCGCATGCGGGACAACTTCGTCGCCGGGGTCGCCGAGCGCGCCGCGCTGCCCGACGTGGACTCCCCGGTGACACCGGGCGCGGGCGGCGAGCACACCGTCAGCGCCGGCTTCCTGACCGTGCCGGCCGGGCGGCTGACCGAGGAGGGCGCGCACGACCTGCTGCTGGAGGAGTGCTTCGGACCGGTCACCGTGGTGGTGCGCTACGAGGACGAGACCGAGGTGCGGGGCGTGCTGTCCCGGCTGCCGGGCAACCTCACGGCGACCGTCCAGCTCTCCGCCGAGGAGGCGGCGGGCGAGGGCCGGGGGGCCGAGCTGCTCGCCGAGGTGACACCGCTCGCGGGGCGGGTGCTGGTGAACGGCTGGCCCACGGGGGTCGCCGTGGCGGCGGCCCAGCACCACGGGGGCCCGTACCCGGCCACGACGTCCACGTCCACGTCGGTGGGCGGGACCGCGATCGAGCGGTGGCTGCGGCCGGTCGCCTACCAGGGGACGCCCGAGGCGCTGCTGCCGCCCGAACTGCGGGACGACAACCCGCTGGGGCTCCCCCGCAGGTTCAACGGCGTGCTGGAGCGGTAGGCGCCACGCGGCCGCGCCCCGTGCGGGCGCGGCCGCTCGCCGTCGCAGCCCGCGCCCGGGGCGCGTCCCCGGGCCTGAGAGGATCGCACCATGCTTCTCGAACTTCCCGAACTGCCTTTCCCGCTGCGCCCGTACGGCCCCGACGGCGCCTGGTCCTACGAGGACGGTGTCCTCACCGGGAGGGCCGGGGCGAGGCAGGACCGCTTCGTGCCGCCGACCGGTGAGGGGCTGGACCCCGCCTCCGACGCACCCCGGCTGCTCGGCGCCCCCGACGGCGACTTCCAGCTGATCGCCCGCGTCACCGTCGGCTTCCGGGGCGCCTTCGACGCGGGGGTGCTCTACGTCCACGTCGGTGAGCGGGCCTGGGCCAAGCTGTGCCTGGAGTACTCCCCGGACACGCCGACCGTCTGCACGGTGGTCACCCGCGGGCACTCCGACGACTGCAACTCCTTCACGGTGGACGGGAACACGGTGTGGCTGCGGGTCAGCCGGTCCGGGCGGGCCTTCGCCTTCCACGCCTCCCTCGACGGCGAGCGCTGGACGTTCGTCCGGCTGTTCACGCTGGGGGACGAGGAGGAGACGGGCGCGGCCCTGGTCGGCTTCCTCGCGCAGGCGCCGACGGGGGAGGGGTGCGTGGTGACGTACGACCGTCTGGAACTGCGCCCGGGGTGGCCGGCCGACCTGCGCGACGGCAGCTGAGGCAACCGGAGGGCGCGGCTTCCACGTCCTCCCGGGCATGATCGACGAACATCTGTCCGCCCGCCCGGTGATCCGCACCGTCCTCTCCGCCGAGGCCGGGACCGCGGCCGCCCTGCACGCCCGGGCCCGGGCGACGTACCACCCGCAAGGGCTCCCCGACGACGGCATCGACTGGGTCGCCGCCTGGCGGGGGGCCGCCCTGCGGGCCGACGGGCAGGTGCTGGGCGCCGTGGCCGGGGGCGGCCTCGTCGGCATCGCCTCCTTCCGGGTGCCGGCGGACGGACCGGCGGACACGGTGAAGCTGTTCCAGTTCCACGTCGACCCCGCCCACTGGCGGTCCGGCATCGGCACCGCCCTGCGCACCGCCTGCGTGGAGCAGTGGCGCGCCGACGGCAGGCGGACGGCCCTCCTCGACGTGCACGCCGGCAACCGGCGTGCCCGGGCCTTCTACGGCCGCCTGGGCTGGGTCCCGGACCCGGACCGGCCCCCGGCGGACGGCGACCACCACCTGTTCCTGCGCTTCGACGTGCACGGGGGACGAAAGCCGCGCCCGCGCTTCGACCCGGTCGGGGAATGACCACCTCTGCTTGAACGTTCACGTACCGGGCGGAGAGGTCCTCCGTACCCCTACGACCTGGAGAAGAGCCGAGACATGCGCGTCGAGATCTGGAGCGACATCGCCTGCCCGTGGTGCTACGTGGGCAAGGCCCGCTTCGAGAAGGCGCTCGCGGCCTTCCCGCACCGCGACGGGGTCGAGGTGGTGCACCGGTCGTTCGAGCTGGACCCCGGACGGGCCAAGGACGACGTCCAGCCGGTGCTGGCGATGCTCACCGCCAAGTACGGCATGAGCGAGGCGCAGGCGCGGGCCGGTGAGGACAACCTCGGCGCGCAGGCCGCCGCCGAGGGCCTGGACTACCGCACCCGGGACCGGGACCACGGCAGCACCTTCGACATGCACCGGCTGCTGCACCTGGCCAAGGAGCACGGGCGCCAGGAGGCGCTGCTGGACGCGTTCTACCGCGCCAACTTCGCCGAGGAGCGGTCCGTCTTCGCCGACGACGAGCGGCTGGTGGAGCTGGCCGTCGCCGTGGGACTGGACGCGGACGCCGCCCGCGCGGTGCTCGCCGACCCCGCCGCCTACGCCGAGGAGGTGCGCGCCAACGAGCGCGAGGCCGCGCGGTTCGGGGCCACCGGGGTGCCGTTCTTCGTGCTCGACCGGGCGTACGGCGTCTCCGGCGCCCAGCCCGCGGAGGTCTTCGCCCGGGCGCTGACGCAGGCGTGGGGCGAGCGCACGCCCCTGGAACCGATCGGCGACGGCGACGCCGAGGCGTGCGGTCCGGACGGGTGCGCGGTCCCCCGGGACTGAAGAACCCCAGGTGACACCCTATCCATAAGCGCTGCTTGGAGGAACGGCGTAGAAAGACGCGATGGACGGGGAGGTCCCGTGGCCGCACAGTAGTGCCATGGAGAGCTTGGAGAACCGCTTCGAGAACGTCGTCCGTGCCGAGTTCGAGCCGAGGACCACGTATCTGAACACCGCCGCCATCGGTCTGCTCCCCGCCCGGGCCCTCGCCGCGATGGGGGACGCGGCGGTGTCCGCGGCCCAGGGGCAGCCGCTCGACATGTTCGCCGACGTCGAGGCGTCCCGGTCCGCCTTCGCCCGGCTCGTGGGGGTGCCCGCGAGGCGGGTCGCGGTCGGGTCGTCGGTCGCCACGTTCAGCGGGCTCGTCGCGGCCTCGCTGCCCGCGGGCGCCGAAGTCCTCACGGCGGAGGGCGACTTCAGCTCCCTGGTCAACCCCTTCCACGTGCGCGGGGACCTGAAGGTGCGCAGTGTGCCGCTGGAGCGGATCGCCGAGTCGGTGGGACCGGACACCGCGCTCGTGGCGGTCAGCTCCGTCCAGTCGGCCGACGGCCGGATCGCCGACCTCACGGCGCTGCGGGACGCCGCCCGGGCGCACGGGGCGCGGACCCTGATCGACGCCTCGCAGGCCTGCGGGTGGCTGCCGCGGGCCGCGGGGGAGTTCGACTTCGTGACCGGGGTCGCCTTCAAGTGGCTGCTCTGCCCGCGCGGCGTCGCCTTCCTCGTCGTACCCGAGGACCTGGGCGAGGCCGCCGGGCTGACGCCGCTGTTCGCCGGGTGGGCGTCCGGGGAGCACCCCTGGGACAGCTGCTACGGCCCCGTCGGGGAACTCGCGCACTCCGCACGGCGCTTCGACGAGAGTCCCGCGCTGTTCTCCTACGCGGGTGCCCGGCACTCACTGGCCCTCCTCGAGGAACTCGGCGTGGACGCCGTGCACGCCCACGACACGGCCCTCGCGGACCGGTTCCGCGCGGGGCTGGCCTCCCTGGGGCACACGCCGGTGCCCGCGCCCGGTTCCGCGATCGTGTCCGTGCCCGGACTCGGCGGTCGGCAGGGCGAGTTGAGCCGGGCGGGGGTCCAGGTCTCGGACCGCGCGGGCAACCTGCGGGCCGCCTTCCACGTGTACAACACGCCGGCGGACGTCGACCGGTTGCTCGACGTCCTGGCGGACTGAGACGGCGGGACCGGGACAGCGGGACGGGACGGCGGGACCGGGACGGCCGGCCGGGACACGCATCGGGCAGGGGCCTCCCGTCCCACACGAAGAGGCCCCTGCCCGGGATCAGATGCGGGTCACCTCACCGGGGTGAAGTCCCGCGCGCCGATGAAGTCCGGGCGCCGGATGGGCGCCGCGAACGGCTCGACGGCCGTGTTCTCCACGCTGTTGAACACGATGAACACGTTGCTGCGCGGGAAGGGCGTGATGTTGTCGCCCGAACCGTGCATGCAGTTGCAGTCGAACCAGGTCGCCGAGCCGGCCTTGCCGGTGAACAGCTTGATGCCGTACTCCGACGCCATCGCGGTCAACGCCTCGTCGGACGGCGTCCCCGCGTCCTGCATCTGCAGGGACTTCTTGTAGTTGTCCTTCGGCGTGGCCCCCGCGCACCCGAGGAACGTCTTGTGCGACCCCGGCATGATCATGAGACCGCCGTTGGTGTCGTAGTTCTCGGTGAGTGCGATCGAGACCGAGATCGTCCGCATGTTGGGCAGGCCGTCCTCGGCGTGCCAGGTCTCGAAGTCCGAGTGCCAGTAGAAACCGCTGGCCCCGAAGCCCGGCTTGACGTTGATCCGGGACTGGTGGACGTAGACGTCCGAACCGAGGATCTGCCGGGCCCGCCCGACCACGCGCTCGTCGCGCACCAGCTCGGCGAAGACCTCGCTGATCTTGTGCACCTCGAAGACGGACCGGATCTCCTTGGACTGCGGCTCCACGATGGAGCGCTCGTCCGCGCGGATGGCCGGGTCGGAGGTGAGCCGCTCCAGCTCCCGCGCGTACCTGGCGACCTCGTCCGGCCCGATGAGCTGGTCGACGGCGAGGAAGCCGTCGCGGTCCAGTGACCGTAGCTCACCGGCCGAGACGGGACCGGGCGTGTCCGGGGAGCCCCAGACGACCGGGTCCTTGCGCGGGGTGGCCACCTCGGTGGCGCCGCGGGTGGGGTAGAGATCGGTGATGTTCGTGGTCGTGATGGTCACGATGACTCACACCTCCTCGGTGAGCAGCGGGTAGACGCCGTTCTCGTCGTGGTCCTCCCGTCCGGTCACGGGCGGGTTGAAGACACAGATGCAGTGGAAGTCCTCCTTGACCTTGAGCGTGTGCCGCTCGTGGCCGTCGAGGAGGTACATCGTGCCCGGGGTGATGTGGTACGTCTTCCCCGTCTCGCGGTCGGTCAGCTCGGCGTCGCCCTGGGTGCAGACGACGGCCTCGATGTGGTTCGCGTACCACATCGACGTCTCCGTACCCGCGTACAGAATCGTCTCGTGCACGGAGAAGCCGACCTTCTCCTTGGCGAGGACGATGCGCTTGCTCTCCCAGGTGCCGGACGCCGACTTCACGTGCCGGTCGGTGCCTTCGATCTCCTTGAACGAACGGACGATCACGGTGTTGCGATGCCTCCTAGGTGAAGGGTGTGCAGGGTCCCCGGCGCCTTCGGCCGCGCGGTCGAAGGCGCCGGAAGGTGGTGGCGTCAGGCGGTCTCGCGCACCGCGCGGGCGAGGGTCTTCATGCCCTCGTCCAGCTCGTCGGGCGTGATGGTGAGCGCCGGCAGCAGTTTGACGACCTCGCTCTCGGGGCCGGACGTCTCGATGAGCAGCCCCAGCTCGAAGGCGCGCTTGGCGACCTTCCCCGCGCGGTCCTTGTCGTGGAACTCCAGGCCCCAGACCAGGCCGCGGCCGCGGTACTCCTTGACGTCGGCGAGGTTCTCCTCGGTGATGGCGATCATGTGCTGCTCGACCTGTTCACCACGGGTGCGGGTCTGCTTCTCCATCGCCGACCCGTCGGCCCAGTACGCCTCCAGGGTGGCGGTCGCCGTCACGAAGGCCGGGTTGTTGCCGCGGAAGGTGCCGTTGTGCTCGCCCGGCTCCCAGACGTCCAGTTCCGGCTTGAACAGGCAGAGCGACATGGGCAGGCCGTAGCCGCTGATCGACTTGGAGACGGTGACGATGTCCGGCGTGATGCCCGCCTCCTCGAAGGAGAAGAAGGCACCGGTACGGCCGCAGCCCATCTGGATGTCGTCCACGATGAGCAGCATGTCCTGGCGCTCGCACAGCTCGGACAGGGCGCGCAGCCACTCGGCCCGGGCGACGTTGATGCCGCCCTCGCCCTGCACGGTCTCCACGATCACGGCGGCCGGCTTGTTGAGCCCGGAGCCCTGGTCCTCCAGGAGCCGCTCGAACCACAGGAAGTCCTCGACGGTGCCGTCGAAGTAGTTGTCGAACGGCATCGGCGTGCCGTGCACCAGCGGGATGCCGGCGCCGGCCCGCTTGAAGGCGTTGCCGGTCACGGCGAGCGAGCCGAGCGACATGCCGTGGAAGGCGTTGGTGAACGACACGATCGACTCGCGCCCCTTCACCTTGCGCGCGAGCTTCAGCGCGGCCTCCACGGCGTTGGTGCCCGTCGGGCCCGGGAACATGACCTTGTACGGCAGGTCGCGCGGGCGCAGGATCGTGTTCTGGAACGTCTCCAGGAAGCGGCGCTTGGCCGTCGTCGACATGTCGAGACCGTGCGTGACGCCGTCCCGCTCCAGGTAGTCGATGAGCGCGCGTTTCAGTACGGCGTTGTTGTGCCCGTAGTTGAGCGAGCCCGCTCCGGCGAAGAAGTCCAGGTACTCGTGGCCGTCCTCGTCGTACATGCGGCTGCCGACCGCACGGTCGAAGATGGTGGGCCAGCCGCGGCAGTAGCTGCGCACCTCGGATTCGACGGTCTCGAAGACACTGAGGTCGGGCTGGGTGATGGTCACGACGAATCGCTCCTCGTGGGGTGAGGGTGGGAGAGGAAGGTCGTACGGATCCGGTGGGACCGGTGCGGTCCGGGCCGGGAAGTCTGGGGGACGGGCGGCGAGGGCGCCCGCCGGGCGGTCAGCCGCGGGCCGGGCCGCCGAGGGGGCCTATGCGGTACAGGACCTCGGGCTCGTGCGGCCCGTCGGGGAACTCGTCCGTGCCGAAGAGGACTTCGCGCTCCAGAGGGGCGCCGTGGCGCTCGGCGAACGAGGTGAACAGCCGCTGGGAAGCGGTGTTGTCGGGGGAGATGGTGGTCTCCACGGTCGTCGTCCCGCGCTCCGCGAGGGTCCGGGCGGCAAGCCCGTCGAGCATCGAAGCCGCCAGCTTTCGACCACGGTACGCCTCGTCCACCGCCACCTGCCACACGAGCAGCGTGTCCGGCTGGTCGGGCCGCACGTACCCGGTCACGAAGCCGACCGGCACGCCGTGCCCGTCGCGGGCGACGGCCGAGGTCGCCGCGAAGTCACGGCACCAGAGCAGATAGCTGTAGGACGAGTTCACGTCGAGGACCTTCGAGTCCTTGGCTATCCGCCACAGGGCGGCGCCGTCGGCCACTCTCGGACGATCGATTTGCAGGTCTGCTTGCGCGGCAGTCATGCAAATGAAATTACCCAGCGAAAATCGAAATTGCATCGCCGGACGGGGTTACGTGTGAACGTGTCGTGTGATATCACGCGGGCGCGTGCCCCGGCGCGAAACGACGACACTTTGGGATGATTTGACCTGGAGGAACGGCGCGAATCGGTCAGCATGTGTAACGGGTCACAATCATGTAACCTGTGCGACGCGTGTCCGAAATGCCGGTCTCGAACTTATCGAAATCTTAGAGTTTAGGCTCAGGGAAAGCGGGCAGAAGAACACGGATGGCTGTACTCCCAAGAATTGCCGAATTCGCTTTTGATGGCTTCGGCAAATCCCAAGAATTCACGCCCCGAAAAGGCCTGTGCCGCTCTGCGCCTCCCAGGCGGACTCGGCGGCGTGCCGGGCCGCCCCCAGGTCCGTCCCGACCCCGCCCTCGGCCAGCGCGGCACCCAGTGCCGCCAGGCAGCTCTGCACGGCCCTGGGCGTCGCGTCCGGGCCGTAGTGGTTGACCCGGACCATCTCCCGCGCCAGCGCGCCCCCGCCCGCGGCCAGCGGCAGCGTGGGGTCGGAGGCCAGGGCCCGGGCCACCAGCTCCGACGCGTCGGTGCCCGCCGGCACCCGCAGCGTCGTCGCGACCGGCGCCGCGTCCCGCGCCTCGCGCACGTACGGCTCCAGACCGCCGCCCAGCGCGAGCGCACCGGCCCGGGTGGCCGCCGCGGCCGAGGCGTGCCGCGCCCTCACCGTCTCCGGGCCCTCCGTCTCGATGCGCTCCACGCACGCCTCCAGCGCGAGCATCTCCAGCTGCGCCGGAGCGTGCAGCAGCGCCTTGCGCCCGCCGTCGATCCAGCGCTCCTTCCAGTCCAGCAGGGAGAGGTACGACCGGCGCGGGGCGTGCGGGTTCGCCGCCATCCGCGCCCAGGCCCGCTCGCTCACCGACACCGCCGACACGCCGGCCGGACCGCCCATCGCCTTCTGCGCGCCGATCACGCACAGGTCCACGCCCCACGTGTCCGGCAGCACCGGCTCGGCGCCCACCGAGGCCACGGCGTCCAGGTAGAACAGCGCGCCCTGCTCCCGCACCGCCTCGCCGATCTCCGCGACCGGGTTGGTGTTCCCGGTCGCCGCCTCCGCGTGCACCAGGGACACGAAGTCGATCTGCGGGTGCTCGGCGAAGGCCCGGCGGACCTGCTCGGCGGTGACGGCCGTGTGGAACGGCACGGCGAGGTCGTGCACGGTCGCGCCGCAGTCCCGCAGCCAGTTCCCGAAGGTCTGCCCGTACGGCCCCGTGACGATGTTCAGCGCGACGGTGCCCGGTCCGGCGGCGGCGCGGATCGCGCCCTCCAGCGGCAGCAGCGCCTCGCCCTGCATGATCACGACGTCCTGTCCGGTGCCGAGCAGGCGCGCCACCCGGTCCTCGATCGCGGCGAAACGGCCGGCGCTCAGCGGGGCGAGGTCCAGGAAGGGGTGGGTCACGGCGGTGCTCTCTTCAGTAACGGGCAGGTGTACGGCGCGTACGGAGTCGAGAGTAACCATGGGCCCCGCCGCCACTCGCGCGGAGGGTTTCCGTTGCGACACCCTCACGCCCGGAATTGTGGCTTCCGCCACAGCCGAACCGATCGCCGTCCTGATGAACTCGGCCTCGTGTCCGTTCTGTTGCTGCTCCTTGCCATCGCCGTGGTGACGGCCGTCCTCCTCGGCCGGAACGCCGACACGCTCGGACGCCGCCCCTACCCCGCGCCCCGTCCCGCGGCCCCCGGGACGCCCAGGGCGGGCGCGCCCTGGCGTGCCCTCGCCGGGATCGCCGGCGCGGGTGCCGTCCTGCTGTACGCCTGGGGCGCGCTGTGCGTGGGCTTCGCGGTGATGGAGGCGGAGGACGGGGGCACGGACTCCTCGCCGATGCGGCCCTGCCGCACCGGTGTGTCCCAGGAGCTGTCCGCACGGGTGATCGACTACGACGCCTCCCTGCTGCCCCTGGGCTTCCGCTGCGAGACCGCGGACGGCGGCGGCTACGACTCCGCCGAACTCCCCGGCTACGCCAACCCGGGGGTCGCCGTGCTCGCCCTGACCGCCGTGGCGGGCTCGGTCGCCGCCCGGCGCGCGGCCGGCCGCCAGGCCCGCGCGGCCGCCCGGTGACCGGCCTTCGGACACCCGGCCGCACCGGTCTAGGGTGCGGGACATGAGCGATCGCACGGTGCTGCACGTGAAGGGTCGGGTGCTCGTCGGACCGGAGGAGGTCCGCGACGAGGTGTGGGTGGCCGACGGCCGGATCACCTACGACCGCCCCGCGGGCGCGGCCGACGTCCGCACCGTCACGGGCTGGGCCCTGCCCGGCCTGGTCGACGCCCACTGCCACGTCGGCCTCGACCGGCACGGCGCCGTCCCCGAGGACGTCGCGGAGAAGCAGGCGCTGACCGACCGGGAGGCCGGCACCCTCCTCATCCGCGACGCGGGTTCGCCCTCCGACACCCGCTGGATCGACGACCGCGAGGACCTCCCGAAGATCATCCGGGCCGGCCGGCACATCGCCCGCACCCGGCGCTACATCCGCAACTACGCCTGGGAGGTCGAGCCCGAGGACCTGGTCGCGTACGTCGCGCAGGAGGCCCGGCGCGGCGACGGCTGGGTGAAGCTGGTCGGCGACTGGATCGACCGCGACCTCGGCGACCTGTCCGCCTGCTGGCCGCGCGGCGCCGTGGAGGCGGCGATCGCGGAGGCCCACCGCCTCGGCGCCCGCGTCACCGCCCACTGCTTCGCCGAGGACTCGCTGCGCGACCTCGTCGAGGCCGGCATCGACTGCGTCGAGCACGCCACCGGGCTGACCGACGACACGATCCCCCTCTTCGCCGAGCGGGGCGTCGCCATCGTGCCGACCCTGGTCAACATCGCCACCTTCCCCGCGCTCGCGGACGGCGGCGAGTCCCGGTTCCCCCGCTGGTCCTCCCACATGCGCCGGCTGCACGAGCGCCGCTACGACACCGTGCGGAGCGCCTACGACGCCGGTGTCCCCGTCTTCGTCGGCACCGACGCGGGAGGGGCCCTGGCCCACGGCCTGGCCGCGGCGGAGGTCGCCGAGCTGGTGACGGCCGGCATCCCGCCCGTGGAGGCCCTCGCCGCGACGACCTGGGCCGCCCGGCGCTGGCTCGGACGTCCGGGCCTGGAGGAGGGCGCGCCGGCCGACCTGGTGGTGTTCGACGAGGACCCGCGCGCGGACGTGCGCGTGCTCGCCGCTCCGCGCCGGGTGGTGCTCAACGGACGGGTGGTCGGTTAGCCGTCCGGGGTGACGCCGTGGGAACACCCGTGCCGGAGGATTCGAAAGCGCGGGCGGAAACCCCACGAAGGGGTGAAGTGCCCTGGGATCGCTGACGACCGGGCGGGCGCGAGGACATTCTGTGCGGGTCCCGAGCATGTCGCTCATGCGTGTCCCGCACGCATGTCTCACTGGGGGTCCCACCACCTTGAACGGCAACACCTTCCGCATGCCCGCACGCCGTCTCGCCACCGTCGCGGCGGCCACGGTCCTGGCCGCCGGTCCCGCGGCCCTGGCCGGCGCGGGCACCGCACAGGCGACCGGCGACCACGGCCGCGCGAGCGCCACCGTCCTGCGTACCGCGCTGGACGTGTCCCTGCTCAACAAGACCGTGAACGTCCCGCTCGCGGTCACCCTCAACGAGGTGCACGCGCCCGAGACGGCCCGGCAGACCGCGCTGACCGCGCGGCTGGACGGCGTCGACGGCGGCAAGACCTTCAGCGTCCTGCGCGCCGACGTGGCCGAGTCGGCGGCGACGGCGACCGCGGCGAAGAGCGAGGGCCGCGCGAACCTCGCCCGCGCGCGGCTGCACGTCCCGGGCCTGCCGCTGCTGTCGGTGGTCGAGGTCGAGCAGGTCACCTCCACCGCGACGTGCGAGGCCGGGAAGAAGCCGGTCGCCGACGCGAACCTGCTGGGCCCGGTGACGGTCCTCGGCAAGAAGGTCACCCTGACCACCGGCGGGACGACGGAGGTGAAGGTGCCCGGTGTCGGCGCGGTGCGGCTCGACCTGTCCCGGACGGAGACCACCTCCCGCACGGCCGCCGCCACCGCGCTCGAACTCAAGGTGTCCGTCGACCCCCTCGACCTGAACGTCGCGGAGGTCGACGGCACCCTGACCCTGGCGGAGGCGGCCTGTGAGTCCCCGGCGGCCCCGGAAGCCGAGCGGCCCCCGGCGAAGACCGACGAACCCCCCGCCGAGCAGGAGGCCGAACCGGCCGCTGAGGTCCGGCCCCAGGGCGCCCGCGCCGAGGCCGACCTCGCCGAGACGGGCGGCAGTTCGGCGACCCCGTACCTCGCCGCCGGGGCCGCGGCCCTGGTCCTGGCGGGCGGCGGCTCCCTGCTGCTGGCCCGGCGCCGGCGCGGGTGACCGTCCGGGCGGGTGACCGCGGGCGGGGGTGAGGGCGAGCCCGCCCGCCGGGTGGTCCGGGGAGCACGCCGGACCGTCCGCCGCGGTCCCGGTGCGGCCCCGGTCCCGTGCCGGGGCCAGGGCGGCACCGCCGTGCGCGTGGGGCGTGGCGGTGCCGCCCTCCGGGGATGCGGGTGGCGGTGCCGCCCTCAGGGGACGGCGAGGGGGACGCCGCGCGGCCGGGGCCGTGCACCCCGGCGGCCTCCCGGCTCAGGCCGGTCCCGCCACCGCCCGCTCCAGGGCCCGCAGGAAGCCGTCCGTCGTCCCCCGGTCCCGTACCGCCAGGCGCAGCCACTCCTCGCCCAGACCCGGGAACGTGTCCCCGCGCCGCACCGCGTACCCGAGAGCGCGCAGCCGGTGGCGCACGGCGGCGGCGTGCGGGAGACGGACCAGGACGAAGGGGCCCGCGGCCGGTTCGACGACCCGCACCCCGCCGCCGGCGAACCGGGCGAGCCCGGCGACGAGATGCGCCCGGTCCGCGGCGACGCGGTGCGCGGCGTGGGCGGCCTCCGCCAGCGCCCGCGGCGCCACGCACGCCTCGGCGGCCGCCAGCGCCGGTGTCGACACCGGCCACAGCGGCTGGGCGCGGGCCAGCTCCGCGATGGTCTCCGGGGCCGCCAGGACGTACCCGATGCGCAGCCCGGCCAGCCCCCACGTCTTGGTGAGGCTGCGCAGGACGACCAGCCCGGGCACGTCGGTGCGCCCGGCCAGCGCCTCGCGCTCACCCGGCACCGCGTCGATGAACGCCTCGTCCACGACCAGCGTCCGCCCGGGGCGGGCCAGTTCCGCGACCGCGTCCGCCGGATGCAGCACCGACGTCGGGTTGGTCGGGTTGCCGACCACCACCAGGTCGGCCTCCTCGGGCACCGCGGCCGGGTCCAGCCGGAAGCCGTCCGCCTCCCTCAGCAGCACCCGGCCGACCGTGTGCCCCGCGTCCCGCAGCGCCGCCTCCGGCTCCGTGAACTGCGGGTGCACCACGACCGGCCGGCTCACCTTCAGTGCCCGCGCCAGCAGCACGAACGCCTCCGCCGCGCCCGCCGTCAGCAGCACCCGCTCCACCGGCAGCCCGTGCCGCGCCGCCACCGCCGCCCGCGCGGCCCGCCCGTCCGGGTAGGCCGCCAGGGAGCCGAGCGAGGCGGCGACGTGCTCGCGCAGCCACACCGGGGGCGTGTCCGCGCGGACGTTCACCGCGAGGTCCACCAGCGCCGAGCCGTCGTCGCGGACCTCGGCGTCCCCGTGGTGCCGCAGGTCGAGGCCGGCGGCCGGGTCCTCAGTGGGCGTGGGAGTGTGCGTGTCCATGCCCGTGATGGTGCCCGTGGTGGTGATCGCCGTCGTCGTCGGGGTGGAAGTGCGGCTGCTGCGGCAGCCCCACCTTGTCCTCGAACCCTGGCAGCGCGATCCGGTACACGCAGGAGTCGCAGTTCATCCGCAGGTCGCCCTCGACGGCCTCCCCGTACCGCTCCCACACCAGGTCCAGCAGCTCCGGCTCCGGTCCGATGACGTCCGCCGAACGGACCTCGGTCTCCGGGTGCGCCGCGGCCCACTCCTCGGTCTGGTGCCGGACCCGGTCCGGGAGGATGCCGGTGAACAGGAAGTACGGCAGGACCACGACCCGCCGCGCCCCCAGCCGCACGCATCGCTCCAGGCCGCCCGGCACGTCCGGCTTCGCCAGCGACACGAACGCCGTCTCGACCGCCCCGTACCCACGGCCCTCCCACAGCAGCCGCGCCGCCTTGAACACCTCGGCGTTGGCGTCCGGGTCCGTCGAACCGCGGCCCACCAGCAGCACGGTCACCTCGGAGCGGTCCCAGGAGGGGTCGACGGCCTCCTCCAGGCGCCGCTCCAGCACCCGCAGCAGGGCGGGGTGCGGGCCCAGCGGACGCCCGTAGGTGTACGAGATGCCGGGGTGGCGTTCCTTCTCGCGGGAGAGCGCCGCCGGGATGTCGCCCTTGGCGTGCCCGGCGGACACCAGCATCAGCGGCACCGCGGCGAACCGGCGCACCCCGCGCTCGACCAGCTCGGCGACCGCCTCGCCGAGCGGCGGCGGCGACAGTTCGATGAATCCGCCGGCGACGGGCAGTTCGGGGTGGCGGCGGCCCAGCTCGCGCACGAAGTCGCGGAACGCCTCGGCTCCGGCCTCGTCCCGGGTGCCGTGTCCGGCGATGAGCAGGGCGGGCGGGGTGGTCACAGGTTCTCCTCGGGTTTCTCGGACGGAAGGGGGTGGTGCGGCAGGGCGCTCGGCGCGACCGCCGGACCGCCCCTCTCGGACACGTCGTTCACGGCGGACGGCCCGACGGGGGCCGCTGCGGGGCTCACTCGGCCCGCTCCTGCCAGCGGTAGCCGCGCGGGGTCACCATGCGCCCGGCGATCTCCCGGGTCGCGGTGTTGCCCACCGTCACGACCGTCATCATGTCGACCGTCGCCGGGTCCAGGGCGGCGAGCGTGGTCAGGCGGCTGGACTCGTCGGCGCGCGACGCGTTGCGCACGACCCCGACCGGCGTGGCCGGCTCCCGGTGCTCCGCGAGGATCGCCAGCGCCTTGGGCAGCTGCCAGTCCCGGCCCCGGCTGCGCGGGTTGTAGAAGGTCACGACGAGGTCCGCCCCGGCCGCCGCCCGCACCCGCCGTTCGATGACCTCCCACGGAGTGTGCAGGTCGGACAGGCTGATCGACACGTGGTCGTGGCCGAGCGGCGCGCCCAGGATCGCCCCGGCCGCCAGCGCCGCCGTCACCCCGGGCACCCCGACCACGTCGATGTCGTCGGACGCCTCCGCCAGCGCGGGCGACGCCATGGCGTACACCCCGGCGTCCCCGCTGCCGATGAGGGCGACGGCGTGTCCGCGCCGGGCCTTCTCGACCGCGGTCCGGGCCCGCTCCTCCTCGGCGCCCAGCCCCGACTCCAGGATCCGGGTGCCGGGCCGCAGCAGGTCGCGGATCTGGTCGACGTACTGGTCGAGACCGACCAGCACCGAAGCCCGCCGCAACTCGGCCTGCGCGCGCGGCGTGACCAGGTCCCGGGCGCCCGGCCCGAGCCCGACCACCGCGAGCCGCCCGCGCCCCGGCCGCCGTACGACGGCACAGGTGGCCATCGCCGGAGTCGCCGCCGACTTGCGCTTGGGGACCAGGAGTTCGCCGCCCCGCGCGAGCGCCGCCGCCTCGGCGACCGACGGCGTGCCGACCGCCGCGAGCGGCGCGTCGGAGGGGTTGGGCACCTCGACGCCCGCCAGCTCCCCGGCGGGGTACGTCACCAGGGGCACGCCCAGCCGCTCGGCGGCCCCGACGATCCCGGGCTCGTGCGCCTTGGCGTCCACGGTGGCCAGTTCGGCGACCGACGCGGCGGACAGTCCGGCGTCCCGCAGCGCCTCCTCGACCAGCCCGAGCACCTCGTCGACCGGAGCCCCCCTGGAGGCGCCGACGCCGACGACCAGGGACGGCGGACGCAGGACGGCCTCGCGGCCGGCCGGCTCCACCAGACGGTCGGTCAGCCGGACCGTGTACGCGCCCTCGTCGGTGACGGGCAGCGGCGGCAGGGGCCACCGCACCTCCGCGCGCAGCGCGACCGGCACGCCGTCGAGCAGGGCCCGCGACACCCCGGCGACATCGCCCTCGACGGGCATCCCGAGGGTGTCGAGGCCCGGCAGACCCACGGCGTCCGTCGCCGTCGTCACCACCGGCTCGGCGCCCAGCACCCCGGCGACCGCGACGGCGAGTGCGTTGGCGCCGCCCCCGTGGCCGCCGACCAGCGACACGGCGAACCGGCCGCCCTCGTCCACGCAGACGACCCCGGGGTCGGTCCGCTTGTCGTCCAGCAGCGGTGCCACGAGCCGGACGACGGCCCCCGTGGCCAGGAAGCACACCAGCCGCTCGCACTCGGCGAACGCGGTCCGTACGGCGTCCGCGACGGGACCCTCGTAGACGCGCGTGCGGTCCGGCCAGGCGGTGGCCAGCCGGTCCCGCGCGGCCGCTCCCGCCGCGGTGGCGGAGATGAGGCCGATCAAGGGGTAACTCCTTCGGTACGGCTGTGCGGCCTCACGCCCCACAGCAGGAACACGGGATTGGCCGCCGCGAGCCGGGTCACGTCCCCCGGCAGCGGGGCGAGCCGGGACGACTGCAACAGCACCCCGTCGCACTCAAGCCCGGCGTCGAGCAGCGCCCCGCGGGCCGCCGGCACCCGGTCCAGCGCGGCCAGGGCGACGACCACGGCACGCCGGGCGCGCCGCGCGCAGGCCGCGACGACCGTGGGCAGTTCGCGCCCGCCCCCGCCGACGAACACGGCGTCGGGGTCCGCGAGGTCCGACAGCGCCCCGGGCGCCGTGCCGTGCACCACGCGGACGTCGACGCCGTGCGCGGCGGCGTTGGCGCGGATGCGCAGGGCGCCGTCCGATGACTTCTCCACCGCGTCGACGGCGGCCCCCAGCCGCGCGCACTCCACGGCCACGGACCCCGACCCCGCCCCGACGTCCCACACCAGGTCACCGGGGCGGGGACCGAGCCGGGCCAGCGCCAGCGCGCGCACCTCGAACTTGGTGATCATCGAGTCGCGGTGGGCGAACTCGGCCTCGTCCAGGGCCCAGCCGGCCCACCCGTCCCGTCCGGCGCGCCCCGGCCGGGCTCCGGCGACGGTCCGCGCCGGCCCCAGCGCCCGCGCCTCGTCCAGGCACAGCACCACGCTCACCGCCGCTCCCCAGTCCCGGCCGGCGGCCTCGTCGGGCGTCACCCGTTCCACGCGCTCCCCGGCGGAGCCCAGCGCGCGGGCGACGACCAGCACCCGCCCGTCGCCCCGCAGCGCGGCACCCAGCTCCGCCGGACCCGCCCCGGGCCCGGTCAGCACGGCGACCTTCGGGTGCGCCCGGCACACGTTCACCGCCGTGCGCAGGTCCCGCCCGTGCGCGCTGGCCACCACGGCGTCGTCCCACGGCAGCCCGGCCCGCGCGAACGCTGCGGCGACCGAGGAGACACCGGGCCGCACGTCCAGCCGCTCGGGCCCGAACCGCTCGGCCAGCGCCCGCACGATGCCGAAGAACCCCGGGTCGCCGGAGGCCAGGACGACCACCGGCCGCTCCTTCGCGACGTACTCCGCGACCGTGTCCAGGGCCGGCGCCAGCGCCCCGAGGACGACCCGCTCGGCCCCCGCCGGCAGCCGTACGGCGTCCAGATGGCGCCGTCCGCCGACCACCAGCGCGGCGCCGGCGGCGACGTCCCCGGCGGGAGGCTCGCCGGCCCCCATGCCCACCACCGTGATCACGTGCTCGCGCCCCGCGTGCGCAGCTCCCGGCGCGCCTCGGGGTCGGCCTTGCGGTAGCCGTGGAAGTGCCCCGGGTGGTACAGGTGCGAGCGGGTGCCGTGCGCGTCGAGGGCCGGGCCGACCAGGAACAGCGTGTGCTTCCAGAGCTTGTGCTCCTTGACCGTCTCCTCCAGCGTGCCGATCGTGCACCGCACGACCAGCTCCTCCGGCCAGGTGGCCTGGTAGGCGACGACGACCGGCGTCTCGGTCGGGTAGCCGCCCTCCAGCAGCTCCCGCACCAGCTGGCCGCTGCGGGCCGCCGACAGGAAGACCGCCATGGTGGTGCCGTGCTTCGCGAACTCGCGGACCTCCTCCCCGGGCGGCATCGGCGTCTTGCCGCCGCCGAGCCGGGTCAGCACGACGGACTGCGCGACCTCCGGAATGGTCAGTTCCCGCTGCGCCAGCGCGGCCACCGCCGAGAACGCGGAGACGCCGGGCACCACCTCGGTCGCGATGCCGATCTCCGCGCACCGGTCGAGCTGCTCCTGGGTCCCGCCCCACAGGGCCGGGTCGCCGGAGTGGATGCGGGCGACCCGCAGCCCTTCCGCACGAGCCCGCCGGTAGACCGCGACGACGTCCTCCAGCGACATCGTCGCCGAGTCCAGCACCTCCGCGTCCTGCCGCGCGTGCCCCAGCACCTCCTCCTGGACCAGGCTGGCCGCCCAGATCACGACGTCGGCGTCGGCGATGGCCCGCGCGGCGCGGAACGTGAGCAGGTCTGCGGCGCCCGGCCCGGCACCGACGAAGGTCACCTTGCCGGTGGGTTCCCCGGCCGCGGCGGCGGGCGCCGCCGGGACCTCGGGTGCCACGGAATCCTGGGAAGCCATGGGAATCGGTCCTCTCCTACGCATATTTACTGCGGTTGCTGCTGTCGTGCGCACGGATACGCGCCCCGATCCGATAGCAAGGGCCCATGGCGGTCTTCGTCGCGCTCGGCGCGTTCCTGATGACCCTGGCCGGTGGCTGGACGGCACAGCACGTGACCGACCGGCGCCACCTGGTCCTGGGGCTGGCCGGTGGCCTGATGCTGGGCGTGGTCGGCCTCGACCTGCTGCCCGAGGCCCTGGAGGCGGCGGGCGAGGAGGTGTTCGGCGTGCCGGAGGCGCTGCTGCTGTTCGTCGCCGGCTTCCTGCTGGCGCACCTGGTGGAGCGCCTGCTGGCGGCCCGCCGCGCGGCGCACGGCGCCGACGAGCACACGCACCGCTCGCCCCAGGTGGGCCTGACGGCCGCCGCCGCGATGGTCGGGCACAGCGCGATGGACGGCGTGGCGATCGGCGCGGCCTTCCAGGTGGGCGGCGGCATGGGCGCGGCGGTGGCGATGGCCGTGATCGCCCACGACTTCGCCGACGGCTTCAACACCTACACGCTGACCAGCCTGTACGGGAACGCCCGCCGCCGGGCCGTGGCGATGCTGTTCGCCGACGCCTGCGCCCCGGTGCTCGGCGCGGCCTCGACCCTGCTGTTCAGCATCCCCGAGCAGGCCCTCGGCGCCTACCTCGGCCTCTTCGGCGGCGTCCTGCTCTACCTCGCCGCGGCCGAGATCCTCCCCGAGGCCCATCATCAGCATCCCGCCCGCTCGACCCTGCTGTGCACGGTCGCGGGCGCCGCGTTCATCTGGCTGGTGGTGGGCGTCGCCGAATGAGGCGCTCCCGCGGGGGTGGCTCACAGCTTCCCGCCCCGGCCGCCCGCGCGCCGGGCGGGCGCGATGAGCGTCGACAGGTAGGGCAGCGGGCCACCGTCCAGGTCCGCCGCGGCCCGCACCGACTCCTCGGGCAGGCCCAGCGCCGACCCCCACACCGCGTCGTCCAGCCGCCCGGTCTCCCGCAGCGCCTCGGCGACCTCGGCCGCCTGCCGGCCGAACTTGTAGGCGACGACCGTGCCGGGCCCGTTCAGCGCGTCCTTGAGCACGGCGGCTCCCGCGGTCACCGGGACCAGCGTCAGCGGCTCGGTGCCCTCGGTCAGCACGGCACCCGACCGGGCCGCGAGGTCCTGCATGGCGGTGATGCCCGGCACGGTCTCCACGAGGGTGCCCGGCACCAGCTCGCCCACGGTCTGCGCGAGGTAGGTGAAGGTCGAGTACACGTTGGGGTCGCCGATGGTGGCGAAGGCGACGGTGCCGTGCGCCCGCAGCAGCCCGGCCACGCGCTGCCCGGCCGCGTCCCAGGCCGCCTCACGACGGGCCCGGTCGGAGCGCTCGTTCAGCGCGAACACGACGCGGACGACCTTCCCGGCGGGCGCGTAGTGCAGCACGGTCGCCTCGGCCCGCCCCCGCTCCCCGCCGTCCGTTCCGTCGGACGCAGCCATGACGGGCACCACGACGACGTCGGCGGCCCGCAGCGCGTTGACGCCCTTGACGGTCACCAGCTCGGGGTCTCCGGGCCCGACCCCCACACCGATCAGCCTGCTGCTCATGACGTCCGGCACCTCTCCACGAACCGACGGGCGACACCGGGCTCGGACGCCCAGTGCGTGTGCAGATAGCTCGCGTGCACACCGCGCTCCACGAATCCCTCGACGCGCCGCTCGGGCGCCCGCACCCCCCACGCCGGAGCCGCCCCGGCCCCCGGTTCCACGACGGTCCGGTGGAACTCGTGGCCCCGCATCCGCGTCCCCGCGACGGCCAGCGCGCTGTCGTTCACGGCCACCGCGTCCCGGTAGCCCAGCGTCAGCCGCCCGGTCATCCGCGCGGAGGCGTCCAGCACCCCGCACATCGGCGACCCGTCCAGCTCCCGGCACAGGTACAGCAGGCCCGCGCACTCGGCGGCGACGGGAGCGCCGCTCAGCGCGAGTTCGGCGACGGCCTTGCGCAGCGGCTCGTTGGCGGACAGCTCGGAGGCGTACACCTCGGGGAATCCGCCCCCGACGACGAGCCCCGCGGTCCCCTCGGGAAGCTCCTCGTCCCGCAGCGGGTCGAACGTGACCACCTCGGCCCCCGCGGCGGCGAGCAGTTCGGTGTGCTCGGCGTAGGAGAACGTGAAGGCGGCACCGCCGGCGACGGCGACGCGGGGCGGTGACTCCCCGTCCGGCCGGGCCGGGTGCGGGGTAGGCACGGGCCCCGAGTTCCAGGGGGCGGAGCCCCCCGGCAGCGGTCCGGCGGCCCGCGCCAGCGCCACCAACGCCTCCAGATCACAACCGCCGGAGACCTGCGCCGCCATCGCCGCCACGGCGTCGACCGCCTCCGTCCCCCGCTCGGCGACCGGCACCAGTCCCAGATGCCGCGACGGCGTGGCGACCTGCGGCACCCGCCGCAGCACCCCCAGCACCGGCACCCCGACGGAGTCGAGCGCCTCCCGCAGCAGCGCCTCGTGCCGGTCCGAGCCCACCTTGTTCAGGATCACGCCCCCGATCCGGACCTCCGGGTCCCAGGACACGAACCCGTGCACCAGCGCCGCCACCGACCGGGACTGCGACGACGCGTCCACGACCAGCACCACCGGAGCGCCGAGCAGCTTCGCCACCTGCGCGGTGGACGCCAGCTCACCTTCCCCGGCGGCCCCGTCGTACAGCCCCATCACCCCCTCGACCACGGCGATGTCGCACCCGCGCGCACCGTGCAGGAACAGCGGCCCGACCAGCTCGGGCCCGCACAGGTAGGCGTCGAGGTTCCGCCCCGCCCGCCCGGTGGCCAGGGAGTGGTACCCGGGATCGATGTAGTCCGGCCCGACCTTGTGCGGCGACACGGCGAGCCCGCGCCCGGCGAGCGCGGCCATCAGCCCCGTGGCGACGGTGGTCTTGCCGCTGCCCGAGGAGGGCGCGGCGACGACCAGCCGGGGCACGGCGGAAGCGGCGGAGGTCACCACTCGATGCCCCTCTGCCCCTTCTGCCCGGCGTCCATCGGGTGCTTGACCTTGGACATGTCGGTGACGAGGTCGGCGCACTCCACCAGCTTCTCCGGCGCGTTCCGCCCGGTGATCACCACGTGCTGGGTCCCCGGCCGCTCCCGCAGCACCGACACCACCTCGTCGGTGTCGACCCACCCCCAGTGCATCGGGTAGGCGAACTCGTCCAGCACGTACAGCTTGTACGTCTCGGCCGCCAGGTCCCGCTTGACCTGCTCCCAGCCCTCCCGGGCCTTCTCCTCGTTGTCCAGCTGCGCGTCGCGCTGGACCCAGGACCAGCCCTCGCCCATCTTGTGCCAGTCGACCGACCCGCCCTCGCCGGAGGCGCCCAGCACGCGCAGCGCGTTCTCCTCGCCGACCTTCCACTTCGCCGACTTGACGAACTGGAACACCCCGATCGGCCACCCCTGGTTCCAGGCACGCAGCGCCAGCCCGAAGGCGGCGGTGGACTTGCCCTTGCCGACGCCCGTGTGCACCACGACCAGCGGGCGGTTCCGCCGCTGACGGGTCGTCAGGCCGTCGTCCGGCACCACATTCGGCTGTCCCTGAGGCATTACGCGGCCCTCCTGTTCGCCTGCACGTCCTTCACCAGACCGGCGATCGAGTCCGCCCGCAGCTCGTCCAGCGTCACCGCCGTACCGCCCAGCTCACCCGCCAGCCGCCCGGCCAGCCCCAGCCGCACCGGCCCCGACTCGCAGTCCACGACCACGGAGGCAGTCCCCTCGGCCGCGAGCAGCCGCGCCGCCCGTCCGGCCAGCGCCACCGGCTCCGGGCCACCGGTGGCCCGTCCGTCCGTCACCACCACGACCAGCGCCCGGCGCGCGGGATCGCGCAGCCGCTCGACCCGCAGCACCTCGTGCGCCCTGAGCAGCCCCGCCGCCAGGGGCGTACGGCCCCCCGTCGGCAGCGTCTCCAGCCGGGCCGCCGCCGCGTCCACCGACGAGGTCGGCGGCAGCGCGACGTCGGCGGCCGCACCCCGGAAGGTCACCAGCCCCACCTTGTCCCGCCGCTGGTAGGCGTCGAGCAGCAGCGACAGCACGGCGCCCTTCACGGCGCTCATCCGCTGCCGCGCCGCCATCGACCCGGAGGCGTCGACGACGAACAGCACGAGGTTGCCCTCGCGCCCCTCACGGGTCGCCTGCCGCAGGTCGTCCCGGCGCACCACCAGCCCCGTCCCGCTCCGGCCCCGCGCCCGCTGGTGGGGGGCGGCGGCCCGCACGGTGGCGGCCAGGTGCAGCTTGGTCAGTGCGCCCCGGGGCCGCCGCGCCCCGGTGGTCCGCCCGTGCTCGGTCCGCGCCCGTGAACGCCGCCCGGCAGCGCCCTCGCCCAGCCCCGGCACGCTCAGCACCTTCGTGCGGAACGGCTCGGCGGCACGTACGGGGGACTGCTCACGTCCGCCACCGGAGGGCTGCGGCTCCCCGCCCTCCCCGGTTTCGGGACGCGCGGCGGTGTCACCGTCGCCCTGCGGGGCGTCGTCGGGCTCGGGCTGCCCGCCGGGGCCGCCCGGACCCGGGTCCGGGTCGTCGTCGCCGTCCCCGCCCTGGTCGCCCGGCCCGCCGAACTCCTCCAGCGTCTCGTCGAGCTTGTCCTCGTCCAGCCCCGGCGCGTCGAACGGGTTGCGCCGCCGCCGGTGCGGCAGGGCCAGCAGCGCTGCCTGCCGCACGTCCTCGGCCAGTACGTCGGTCCGCCCGGCCCAGGCCGCCAGGGCCGTCGCCGTCCGCGCCATCACGATGTCGGCCCGCATGCCGTCCACCTCGAAGGCGGCACACGTCGCCGCGATCTGCCGCAGCGCCCCGTCACCGAGGCGCACCGACGGCAGCAGTTCCCGCGCCGCCGTGATCCGCGCCCGTACGGCGGCCTCCTCGTCGGCCCAGCGCGCGGCGAAACCGGCCGGGTCGTCGTCGTAGGCCAGCCGGCGCCGCACGACCTCCACCCGCTGGTCGGGTTCGCGCGAGGCGGCGACCTCGACCGTCAGCCCGAACCGGTCGAGGAGCTGCGGCCGCAGCTCGCCCTCCTCGGGGTTCATGGTGCCGACCAGCAGGAACTTCGAGGCGTGGCGTACGGAGACTCCCTCGCGCTCGACGTACGAGGCGCCCATCGCGGCGGCGTCCAGCAGCAGGTCGACCAGGTGGTCGTGGAGCAGGTTGACCTCGTCGACGTAGAGGATGCCCCGGTGCGCGTCGGCCAGCAGGCCCGGCTCGAAGGCCTTCACGCCCTCCGACAGCGCCCGTTCGATGTCCAGGGCGCCGACCAGCCGGTCCTCGGAGGCGCCGACGGGCAGTTCCACCATCCGCGCCGGGCGCGGGGCGAAGGCGCCCGACTCGTGCGGGCCGTCCGGGCAGGCGGGGTCGGGGGAGTGCGGGTCGCAGGAGAAGCGGCACCCCGAGACGACGTCCACCGCCGGCATCAGCGCCGACAGCGCCCGCACCGCCGTGGACTTCGCGGTGCCCTTCTCGCCGCGCACCAGCACACCGCCGACCGCCGGGGAGACGGCGTTCAGCAGCAGCGCGAGCCGCAGGTCGTCCTGGCCGACGACGGCCGTGAACGGGAACGGGGTACTCACTGGTCGTCGCCCTCCGCGTCGTCTTCGCGATCGCCTTCGAGATCGCCTTCGAGTTCCAGATAGGTGGCGCGCAGCCGCTCCAGCGTCTGAGCGTCCGGCTCGGCCCACAGGCCCCGCTCGGCGGCCTCCAGCAGCCGCTCCGTGATGCCCCGCAGCGCCCACGGGTTGGACTTCTTCATGAAGTCCTGGTTCTCCGCGTCGAAGACGTACTCGGCGCTGAGCTTCTCGTACATCCAGTCGTCCACGACCCCGGCCGTGGCGTCGTACCCGAAGAGGTAGTCCACGGTGGCCGCCATCTCGAAGGCGCCCTTGTAGCCGTGGCGCCGCATCGCCGCCATCCAGCGCGGGTTGACCACCCGGGCCCGGAAGACGCGGTGGGTCTCCTCGCCCAGCGTCCGCGTCTTCACCTGGTCCGGGGTGGCCGAGTCCCCGACGTACGCCTCGGGGGAGGCCCCCGTCAGATGCCGCACCATGGCGACCATGCCGCCGTGGTACTGGAAGTAGTCGTCAGCATCCGCGATGTCATGCTCGCGCGTGTCGACGTTCTTCGCCGCCACCGCGATCCGCCGGAACGCCGTCTCCATGTCCCCGCGCGCCGCCCGCCCGTCGAGCCCGCGCCCGTACGCGTAGCCGCCCCACACCGCGTACACCTCGGCGAGGTCCGCGTCGGAGCGCCAGTTGCGGGCGTCGATCAGCGGCAGCAGACCGGCGCCGTACGCGCCCGGCTTGGAACCGAAGATGCGGGCGGTGGCCCGACGCCGGTCGCCGTGCTCGGCGGTGTCGGCGTCGGCGTGCGCGCGGACGTAGTTCTGGTCGGCGGGCTCGTCCAGCTCCGCCACCGCCCGCACCGCGTCGTCGATCAACCCCACGACGTGCGGGAACGCGTCCCGGAAGAAGCCCGAGATGCGCACCGTGACGTCGACGCGCGGCCGGCCCAGCTCGGCCGGGGGCACGATCTCGAAGCCGGTCACCCGGCGCGAGGCGTCGTCCCAGACGGGACGGCAGCCCAGCAGCGCCAGGATCTCGGCGATGTCGTCGCCCTGGGTGCGCATCGCCGACGTGCCCCACACCGTGAGGCCGACGGACTTCGGGTACTCACCCGTGTCCTGGAGGTAGCGCTGGATCAGGGAGTCCGCGAGGGACTGGCCGACCTCCCAGCTCAGCCGGGAGGGGATCGCCTTCGGGTCGACGGAGTAGAAGTTCCGTCCCGTCGGCAGCACGTTGACCAGCCCCCGGGTCGGCGAACCGGACGGCCCGGCCGGGACGTAACCGCCGTCCAGGGCCCGCAGGATGTGGTCGATCTCGTCCGTCGTCCGGGCGAGCCGCGGCACGACCTCCCGGCAGGCGAACTCCAGCACCCGCACCGCCTCGGGGAGTTCGGTGCGCAGCACCTCCCGCACCAGGGCCGGTACGGCCGCCACGTCCCACTCCCGGGACTCCATCCCCTCCGCGCACCGCCGGCACAGCTGCTCCAGCAGGTCCACCGCGTCCGCGGCCGAGCGCGCCGGACCGTCCACCAGGTCGGTCAGCTCCACCGGCACCTTCACCGGAGCGCCCGGCTCGGCCAGCAGCTCCTTCTCCACCAGCCCGAAGTGCTCGGCGAGGGACGCCCGCAGGCCCGGCAGGGCGTTGGCCTGCCCGCCCCACACCTGCGCGGCGCGCAGCACCGCGAGGACGAGGTTCACCCGCGGCTCGCCGACCGGGCCGCCGCCGAGGACGTGCAGGCCGTCGCGGATCTGCACGTCCTTGATCTCGCACAGGTAGCCGTCGATGTGCATGACGAACTCGTCGAACGCGTCGTCGTCCGGCTGGTCGTCCACGTGCAGGTCGTGATGGAGTTCGGCGGCCTTCACCAGCGTCCAGATCTGCGCGCGGACCGCCGGCGCCTTGACCGGGTCCAGGTCGGAGACGAGCGCGTACTCGTCGAGCAGCTGCTCCAGCTTGGCCAGGTCGCCGTAGGTGTCGGCCCGCGCCATCGGCGGGACCAGGTGGTCGACCACCGTGGCGTGGCCGCGCCGCTTGGCCTGGGTGCCCTCGCCGGGGTCGTTGACGATGAACGGGTAGATCAGCGGCAGGTCGCCCAGCACGGCGTCCGGCGCGCAGCCCGCGCTCAGCCCGAGGCCCTTGCCCGGCAGCCACTCCATCGTGCCGTGCTTGCCCATGTGCACGACCGCGTCGGCGCCGAAGCTGCGGTCGAGCCACCGGTAGGCCGCCAGGTAGTGGTGGGACGGCGGCATGTCGGGGTCGTGGTAGATCGCGATCGGGTTCTCGCCGAAGCCGCGCGGCGGCTGGATCATCACCACGACGTTCCCGAACCGCAGCGCGGCGAGCACGATGTCGTCCCCGTCGACGTACAGCGAGCCCGGCGGCTCGCCCCACGCCTCGGTCATCGCCTCCCGCAGCTCCGGGTCCAGCGTCCCGAACCAGGCGCGGTAGTCGGCCAGCGGCACCCGCGCGGGCGCCGCGGCGAGCTGGTCCTCGGTCAGCCACTCGACGTCGTGGCCGCCCGCCTCGATCAGCCGGTGGATCAGCTCGTCGCCGTTGTCCGGGTACCCGTCGACCGCGTACCCCGACTCCCGCAGGGCGTCCAGCACCCGCACCGCCGAGGCCGGCGTGTCGAGGCCGACCGCGTTGCCGACGCGGGAGTGCTTGGTCGGGTACGCGGTGAAGACCAGCGCGAGCTTCTTGTCGGCGTTCGCCTTGTGCCCGAGCGCCGCGTGCCGCACGGCGATCCCGGCGACCCGCCCGGCCCGCTCGGGGTCGGCGACGTAGACGGGGACCTCGTCGGGCCCCTGCTCCTTGAAGGAGAACGGCACGGTGACCAGCCGCCCGTCGAACTCCGGGATCGCGACCTGCATCGCCGCGTCCATGGGGGAGAGGGCGGCGTCCGAGGCCTCCCAGGCGGCCCTCGACGTGGTCAGGCAGAGCCCTTGCAGCACCGGGACGTCCAGGTCGGCCAGCGCGCCGATGTCCCAGGCCTCCTCGTCGCCGCCCGCCGAGGCCTCGGAGGCGTGCGTGCCGCCCGCCGCGAGGACGGTGGCGACCAGGGCGTCGGCCCGGCCCAGCAGCTCGTACAGCCCGGCGTCCGCGCCGCGCAGCGAACCGCAGTACACGGGCAGCGCGTTGGCGCCGTGCGCCTCGATCGCGTCGCAGAGCGTGTCCACGAAGGCGGTGTTGCCGCTCAGCTGGTGGGCCCGGTAGAAGAGCACACCGACCGTCGGCCGGCCCTCGGTGAACGGGCGCTCGCCGTGGACGCCGTACTCCGGCATCTTCCGCGGCTCGTCGAAGCCCTCGCCGGTCAGCAGCACGGTGTCGGAGAGGAACCGGGCGAGCTGGGTGAGGTTGTCGGGGCCGCCCTCGACCAGGTAGCGCAGCGCCTCGGCCACCACGCCGGCCGGTACCGAGGACTCGGCCATCAGCTCCGCGTCCGGCACGCTCTCGCCGCCCAGCAGGACGGTCGGGATGCCGGCGGCCCTGAGCGCGGCGAGCCCGTCCTCCCAGGCCCGCTTGCCGCCCAGCAGCCGTACGACGGCGAGGTCGGCGCCCTCGACGAGCGCGGGCAGTTCCTCCCGCACGTCGACCCGGGTGGGGTTGCCGATCCGGTACCCGGCCTCGGAGGCGCGGGCCGCCAGCAGGTCCGTGTCGGCGGTCGACAACAACAACACAGTGCTCATGCGGGTGCTCCCGGTGGAATGAAGGGCAGGCCTTGCGGCGCGCCGGACTCGATGAGCCGCCACAGCGCGTCCGTGTCCGCGTGGTGTTCGATCAGGTCGCCGAGCAGGTCGAGCTGCTGCTCGCGCAGCGCGGCGAACGAGGTGTCGGGGGCCGGCACGAAGCGGCGGCCCGCGGCGGCGGCCACCTCGCGCAGGAACGCCCGCCGGAAGCCGTCCGACTCCAGCGAGCCGTGCCAGTGCGTGCCCCAGGTCTGCCCGACCCGGCAGCCGTCCAGGAAGGGGGCGCCCGCGGTCACTTCGGCGACCCCGTGGTGGATCTCGTACCCCTCGACGTGCTCGCCGAGGGCCTCGCCGACCGGCCGGGTGAGGGTCTTCTCGCGGGCGAACCGCACCCGCACAGGCAGCAGTCCGAGCCCGTCCACGTGCCCGGCGCGCGATTCGACCTCGTCCTCGATGTGCTCGCCGAGCACCTGGAACCCCCCGCAGATCCCGAGCACCGGGCGGCCCTCGGCGGCCCTGCGGACGAGGGCGTCCGCGAGCCCGCGCTCCCGCAGCCACGCGAGGGCCCGGACCGTCCCGCGCGTCCCCGGCACGATCACGAGGTCGGCGTCCGCCAGCTCCTCCGGCCGGTCCACGAACCACACCACGACACCGGGTTCGGCGGCGAGCGCGTCCACGTCCGTGAAGTTGGACATCAGCGGCACCGCGCACACGGCGACCCGCAGCACGTCCTCGCCGACCGGCGGCGCGACGACGGACTCCCGCACCGCCCCGCGCAGGGACACACTCCCCCACGCTCGGCTTCGCTCGCGCGGGGGGACCCCCATCCCGTCCTCCTCGTCGATGCCGAGCCCGTGCCGGAAGGGCAGGACACCGTAGGTGCGCCGCCCGGTGAGGCCGTGCAGCATGTCCAGGCCGGGCTCCAGCAGCGACACGTCGCCCCGGAACTTGTTGACGAGGAACCCGGCGACCAGCGCCTGGTCCTCGGGCGACAGCAGGGCCACCGTGCCGAAGAAGGAGGCGAAGACGCCCCCGCGGTCGATGTCGCCGACGACCAGCACGGGGAACCCGGCGCCCTGGGCGATCCCCATGTTCACGATGTCGGTCCGGCGCAGGTTGATCTCGGCCGGACTGCCCGCCCCCTCGCAGATCACCGCGTCGTACGTGCCCCGCAGCTCGGCCAGGCAGTCCAGCACCGTGCCGAGCAACTGCCGCTGGCGCCCGCCGTGGTAGCCGCGGGCGCTCATCTCGCCGACCGGCTTGCCGAGCAGCACGACCTGGCTGCTGCGCTCCCCGCCCGGCTTGAGCAGCACCGGGTTCATCAGCGCGGTCGGCTCCAGCCGGCACGCCTGCGCCTGCATGGCCTGCGCCCGCCCGATCTCCGCGCCCTCGCGGGTCACGAAGGAGTTCAGCGACATGTTCTGCGCCTTGAACGGCGCGACCTTGACGCCCTGCCGCACCAGCCAGCGGCAGATCCCGGCGGTGACGACGCTCTTGCCGGCGTCGGAGGTGGTGCCGGCGACGAGGAGGCCACCGCTCATGAGTCACGTCCCTTCGTGAGTGCCCGGTGGGCGAGCAGCCGCGCGCCGGCGCACACGCCCAGCGCCAGCCAGCCCACGCGCCGGGAGAGCCGGACGGCCCGGTCGACGTCGCCGGAACCGGCCCGTACGGCGCGACCGGCGGCCCCGTTGAGGACCGGCCGGTGCTCCACCCGCCCGCCGTAGGAGAGCGTCCCGCCGAGCCGCACGCCGAGGGCGCCCGCGAACGACGCCTCCACGGGACCGGCGTTGGGGCTCGGATGCCGCCCGGCGTCGGCACGCCACGCCCGCACGGCGCCCCGTGGATCGCCGCCGGCGACGGTGGCGAGGACGGCGGTCAGCCGGGCGCCGGGCCAGCCCGCGAGGTCGTCGAGCCGGGCCGAGGCCCACCCGAACCGCCGGTACCGGGCGGACCTGTGGCCCACCATGGCGTCCAGGGTGTTCACCGCGCGGAAGCCGAGCAGCCCGGGCACTCCGGCGACGGCACCCCACACGAGGGCGCCCACCACCGCGTCCGAGGTGTTCTCGGCGACGGACTCGACGACGGCCCGGGCGATCCCGTCGGCGTCCAGGGCCTGCGGGTCCCGTCCGCACAGGTGCGGCAGCCGCGCCCGGGCCGCCTCGACGTCACCGGCCTCCAGGGCCCGCCCGATGGCGTGCGCCTCCCGGGCCAGCGAAGTGCCGCCGACGACGGCCCAGGTGGCCGCGCCGGTCAGCGCGACGGAGGCGGCGGGGGAGGGGCGTACGGCGCGGGCGGCGACGGCCCCGAGGGCGGCGGCGCCACCGGCGCACAGGGCGGTGTGCAGCGCGCCCCGGCCCCGGTGGTCACGCCACAGCACCCGTTCCACGGCACCGGCGGCACGGCCGAACGCGGCGACCGGGTGCCCGCGGCGCGGATCGCCGAGGAGGAGGTCGCCGAGGAGGCCGGCGGCGGCGCCGTACGCGAAGACGCGTTCGGCGCGCACGGCTCAGCCGGCCGCGGGGCGGGGAGGGGTGAGGCCGGCGTGCCCGGAGTCGCCGGGACGGCCGGAGGGCCCGGGGTGACCGGAGCGCCCGGGATACCGGGCCGTGCCGAGGTGCCTGCAGGAGCAGCCGCGCATGGCGATACGTCCTCACTCAGGGTGTCCGCGCCCTGGCTGGAAGAGACCGGCGGTGAGAGTTCCTGGCTCCCGGGGATGGGCTCCCCGGTCACAGTGGCGGGACCGCGCCGGAATCGCACCGGGCTTCCTCTCCTGCCGCCGTAATGGCTCCGGCAGTCCACCACGGCCCGCGAACACCCGTCAACCTGGCGTTGACCTGCGACGGGGGAGTGTGCGAAGCCCCACATGCGAGTGGTGTGCGCCGGCGCGCGAAGAGGCGGGGTGCGGGACGGTGGGAGCCCGTCCCGCACCCCGCCTCACGGGTGTGCGGTGATCGTTCGCGCGACGCTCAGGCGACGATCAGGTAGATGCCGTACGCCACCGCCGCCGCGCAGGCCGCGAAGCAGGCGTACGCGCCGGTGACCGCGAGGGCCGCGGAGCCGCCCTGGGCGGTGGCCCGCTCCTGGCGGGAGAGTCCGGCGATGCCGAGCGTGAACAGGCCCACCAGGACCACGGTGGCCACGAGGCTGACTCCGAAGACGGAGCCGAGAGCTGCCCAGTCGATGCTCATGGAGGTTCGCTTCTTCCTTCGTACCCGGGGGCGGGCTCAGACGGTGGTGGTGGCCGACGGGGACTTGGCGTCGGGCGCGGCGGCCGGGACGGCGGCGGCCAGTTCGTCGGCCGCCCCGGTCGGCGGCGGGGAGACGGCGGCCATCGCCGTGGTCACCACACCGGACGGCTCGGGCTCGTCGATGACGTTGGTGTGGTCGACGACCTCGCGCCGGGAGATCTTCCAGATGGCGGCGCTGGAGCCGACCAGGAAGACGGCCACGACGGCGGTTCCCCAGTCGCCCAGGCCGCAGACCCACTCGGCGATCGCGGCGACCAGGGCCGCGGCCGGCAGGGTCAGGCCCCAGGCGACGAACATCCGGGTCGCCGTGGACCAGCGCACCACGCCGCCCTTGCGGCCGAGACCCGCGCCCATCACCGCACCGGAGACCGAGTGCGTGGTGGAGAGGGAGAAGCCGAGGTGCGAGGAGGCCAGGATGACCGTGGCGGCGCTGGTCTGGGCGGCGAAGCCCTGCTGAGGCTGGAGGTCGGTCAGACCCTTGCCCATCGTGCGGATGATGCGCCAGCCGCCGAGGTAGGTGCCCAGCGCGATGGCGATGCCCGCGGAGAGGATGACCCACATGGGCGGGTCGGAGTCGGGGGCGAGGGCGCCGCCCGCGACCAGGGCCAGGGTGATGATGCCCATCGTCTTCTGGGCGTCGTTGGTGCCGTGGGCCAGCGAGACGAGGCCGGCGGAGGCGATCTGCCCGGCGCGGTAGCCCTTCGCGGCGGCCTTGCCGTCGGCCTTGCGGCCGAGCCGGTACGTCAGCCGCGCGCCCAGCATCGCCGCGATGCCCGCGACGAGCGGGGCGGCGATCGCCGGGAGGAGGACCTTGGTGACGAGCACGTCGCCGTGGACCGCGCCGAGGCCGGCCGAGGCGACGGCGGCACCGATCAGGCCGCCCATGAGGGCGTGCGAGGAGCTGGACGGAAGCCCGACCAGCCAGGTCAGCAGGTTCCAGAGGATCGCGCCGACGAGGGCGGCGAAGATGACCTCGGGACGGATGCCGGTCTCGTCGACGAGACCCTTGGAGATCGTGTTGGCGACCTCCACCGAGAGGAAGGCGCCGACAAGGTTGAGGACGGCGGACATCGCCACCGCCACCTTGGGCTTGAGCGCACCGGTCGAAATGGTCGTTGCCATCGCGTTCGCGGTGTCGTGGAAACCGTTCGTGAAATCGAACGCGAGAGCGGTTACCACCACAATCGCGAGGATCAGCGAGAAGCTTTCCATTTACCCAGGCAATCGTTCGAGGTCATTGGCTGGTCGAACGTAGGTAACCAGAGTGAACGGAAGATGAACTGAGAAGGGCGCCACAGTGACCGGAACGAGGGACGCCGCCTTCCGCTCCGTGCCCGCTCCGTGCTCGCGCCGCTGCTCTGCGGAGACGTGCCTGGCAGGATCGCCGAGGACGGCCGGGAATGGGTGATCGACGGGACGGCAGGGGCGCACGCGGCCTGCGGGGAGGAGCTGGTGACTGTGACGCGATCGACGGACGGACGGGCGGACCCGGAGGTGGCAGAGGCCTGGGAGACCCTCGTCGCCACGGCCCGGCGGACGGTGGCGGACGGACTGGTGGTCGGCACCTCCGGCAACGTCTCGGTGCGCGTCGGCGACACGGTGCTGGTCACCCCTTCGGGGGTGCCGTACGACCGGCTGGCCCCGGCCGACGCGACCGGCGTGGACCTCGACGGCCGACAGGTGCTCGGGACCTTGGTCCCCACCAGCGAACTGCCCCTGCACCTCGCCGTGTACCGCGCCACCGAGGCCCGGGCCGTCGTCCACACCCACGCCGTGCACGCGACGGCGGTCTCGCTGCTGGTCCCCGAACTCCCGCTGGTCCACTACATGGCCGCCGCGCTGGGCGGCCCGGTCCGGGTCGCCCGCTACGCGACCTACGGCACCGACGAACTGGCCCGCGCCGTGCTCGACGCCCTCACCGGCCGCACCGGCTGCCTCATGCGCAACCACGGCACGCTCACCTACGGCGCCTCCCTGGACCAGGCCTACGACCGCACCGCCCAGCTGGAGTGGATGTGCCGCCTGTGGCTGACGGCCTCCGCGGTGCCGGGCCGCTCCCCGTCCCTGCTGACCGAGGAGCAGCTCGCCGAGGTGACGGAGCGGCTCCGGGGGTACGGCCAGGGGGCCTGACGGTCCCGGCCGGGCGGTCGGCGGCGGGCCGCGAAGGGAGGGGCAACGGAGGAGGGGCGAGACCCGAACGGCCCCAAGGCCGTCGGAAGATCCGAAGGACCGTCGCGTCCCGTCCCGCCGCGCACCCACCCGCGCCACGGCCCCGACGCCCGGCCGCCCCGGACGGCACCGCCCGCCGCCGTCCCGGTGGCTTACACCGCGGTCCCTCGGGAAACTGAGAGACGTGCGCATCCTCCCCGCGACGGCCGCCGCCGTCACCGCAGCCCTGGCCGCAGGGGCGGCGAGCGTCGCCGCCGGACGGCTCGCCAGCGACGCCGCGCTCAAGGCGCCGCCGGGCAGGCCCCTGCCCACCGAACCCCGGCTCACCGTGCACGGCACCGCCGCCGGGCAGATCACCCTCACCCGGGACCTCGCCGCGCTGCGCCCCGGCCGGTACGGCCTCGCCGGCGACGGCTCCCACGCGGTGGTCGGACCGGTCCTCGGCACCGCCGAACACGGCGCCGACACCGTCGTCCGCCGCCTCGAACGGGTCACGCACGGCACCCTCGTCTCCGGCGACCGCGCGTGGTTCACGCCGAACCTCTACGTCGGCGACCCGGGCACCGCCCTCGACCTGGAACACGCCGACGTCGAGGTCCCCGGCGAACTCGGCCCCCTGCCGGCCTGGTTCCTGCCCGGCTCCCGCCCGACGTGGATCATCGCCGTGCACGGACTGGCCGCCACCCGCGAACACGCCATGAACCTGATGGCGCCCCTGAGCCGGCGGCAGGTCCCGGTGCTCGCCCTCGCCTACCGCGGCGACGTCGGCGCCCCCTCCTCGCCGGACGGCCTGCACCACTTCGGGGAGACCGAGTGGCGGGACGTGGACGCGGCCGTCCGCTACGCCCTCGACCACGGCGCCCGCCAGGTCGTGCTGCTCGGCTGGTCCACCGGCGCCACCATGGCCCTGCGCACCGCCGCGCTCTCCGGCGTGCGCGACCGTATCGCGGGCCTCGTGCTGGACTCGCCGGTCCTCAGCTGGGAGACCACACTGCGCGCCCTGGCCGCCGCCCGCCGGACCCCGGGCGCGCTCCTGCCGCTCGCCGTCCGCGCGGCCCAGGGTCGCGCCGGACTCCGCGCCGACCACGACGCCGGTACCGCCGGCCTGTACCGCCCGGCGGTCCCGACCCTGATCTTCCACGGCCCCGACGACGCGGTGGCCCCCTGGCGGCTCTCCCGCCGCCTCGCCGACACCCACCCGCGCCTGGTCGCCCTCCACACCGTCGAGGACGCCCCGCACGGCGCCATGTGGAACGCCGACCCCGACCGCTACGAGGAGACCCTGCGCCGTTTCATGACCCCGCTGGTGTGACCCCGGCGCCGGTGTCCCACCGCCCGCCGCTCAGGTTCCGTTTAGCGTCGTACCACTGGCCTGTTCCCAGCGGTGACCCGCTCCAGGCCCCGCACCTGCGCCGTCCCCGGAGCCCTACGGGACGTTCCGTTTGGGTTTTCGGACCGTCAACCGGAAGACTGCACCCGTGACGTCCCGTATCCCGCGCGACTCCAGGCTCCGACTCGTCCGCCCACGACCCCTGGCCGCCGCCCCACCAGCGATGAACCAGCGGCGTCCGCGCCGCGCCGCGCCGCGCCCCCCGGAGGGCACACCGGTCCGGTCGGAACTGGCCAGAATGGCACGCTCCGGCCTGGCGGACGCGGCCCGTGTCGCCCGCTGGGCCGACAGCGCCCTCGGCCCCGGCCGCGGCAGCGCGACCGCCGACGGCAAGGCCACCCTCTCCGACGCGACCGCCGAGCAGGCGGCCCGGGAGCTGGGCCTGAGCGTGACGCAGGTCCGCGCCGACTGGGACACCGCCCGGCTCGCCGGACTGATCGAGGTGCACGGCGGCAGCGCCCGCCCCGGCTGGCGGCTGCGCGCCTGGAACCGTGACGACAGCGCCGTGCTGCGCGGCTGGGTCGCCCTTTTCGACGCCTGGTCGCTGGCCCACCCCGAGCCCGCCGGGCAGGAGCCCGCCGCCGTGGCCGAGGTCGTCTCCGCGATGCCCCAGGTGCTCTCCTTCCTCCAGCTGTCCGCGGGCCCCGTCCCGGTGGCGCAGCTCCTGGACCTGCTGGAGCAGCGCGTCACCGAACTGCGCACCGAACGCTGCGAGGTGCCCTACGGCCCCCGCCTGGAGCCGGGCATCCCGCAGCAGACCTCCGCCGCCGCGCCGGCCCCGGAGACGGGCCCCGGCACCCCGCTCGCCCCCCTCCTCGACTGGGCCCTGCGCGCCCTCGCCTCCGTCGGCGCCCTGACCTGCGGCGACGGACACGCCACCCTCACGCCGCTCGGCAACTGGGCGGTCTGGGTCAAGCTGGAGCAGATCTGCGTCGCCGCGCAGAGCCCCGCCGGCCACATCGAGCAGGCGGCCGAGGACATGCTCCGCGGCTGCGCCCAGCTCCGTCCGAACGCCGCCCGCGCCGAGTACCGCGCCTGGCTCGCCGCCCGCCCCGTCGGCAGCGCCGTCACCGAGCTGCTCGGTGCCGCCCGCGGCGACGACGCCCTGCTGCGCGGCCTCGCCTTCGAGGCGCTGCGCGTCGTCGGCGCCCCCGCCGAGCCCGACGTCCGCGCCGTCGTCGACGAGCCGACGCTGCGCCCGTACGCCCTGCTGTGGCTGGCCGAGCACGACGGGATCGACCCCGAGGACGCCCACGAGGTCCTCACCCGTCACGAGGCGACGTGGCTCTGGGTGGACACCGCGGCCGCCGTCGCCGACCACGGTGAGGCCCCGCTGCTCGTCAGGCACCTGGAGTCCGCAGTGCAGCCCACCGTCCCCGCCCTCCTCGACGAGGTGCGGGCCGTCGGCCACCCCCGCACCGTGCAGGTCCTGGTCGCCCTCGCCGCCGCGCACCCGGACCCCGCCCTGGCCAAGGCCGTGCGCAGAGCCGCCTTCCAGGTGCACACCGGCGGCAGCTGACCCGGGCGGCGGCGGTGCCTAGCGGGGCACCTCCGGCGCGTACGTCCCGAAGCTCCAGATGTTGCCCTCCAGGTCCCGGGCCATGTAGTCCCGCGACCCGTAGTCCTGGTCCGTGGGGGGCACCAGGATCTCCGCGCCGTGCTCCACGGCCCGCCGGTGATGGGCGTCGACGTCCTCCACCACGACGTAGACCCCCGTCGGGCCGGCGTTCTTCATCGCCTCGTCGAAGCGGCTGCCCGTGCCCTTGGAGCCGAGCATGACCGCGCCGTTGCCCTGGGCCAGCTCGGCGTGCGCCACCGTGCCGCCCTCGCCCTCGTACACGGCCAGCTCGATGAACCCGAAGGCCCCGGTGAGCTGCCGCAGGGCCGCCCTGGCGTCCGCGTACAGCAGCGTCGGACAGATGCTCGGGCCGCCGCCGTCGATGCCTGCCATGCCGATCACTCCCTCGTGCGTCGGTGCCTGGGGCCGGACGCCGCGAAGACCCGCACCACCACCCGCGGGAGCCCGCGATCCGGCCCTGCCGCCCAGTCTCGCACCGCCCACCGACAGCGCCCCGGACCCGTGCCGTCGAACACCGGGACCCCGAACAGGGGACCCCACCGGCACCGGAATCCGGGAAAAGTGGTTGCACGGCCCCGTTAGACTGGCCCCATGGCCATTCTCCTCGCGCATTAGACGGCGGGAACGTCCTCCAGCCGCCCACCCCGTCACCCACCCGCCCAGGAGTCTGACCGTGATCTCCGCCTCCGGCATCGAGCTGCGCGCCGGTGCCCGCGTCCTCATCGAGAGCGCCACCTTCCGCATCGCCAAGGGCGACCGCATCGGCCTGGTCGGGCGCAACGGCGCCGGCAAGACCACCCTCACCAAGGTCCTCGCCGGCGAGGGCCAGCCCGCCGCCGGTGCCGTCACCCGCTCCGGCGAGGTCGGCTACCTGCCCCAGGACCCGCGCACCGGCGACCTCGACGTGCTGGCCCGCGACCGCATCCTGTCCGCGCGCGGCCTCGACACCCTGATCCGCAAGATGCGCGACAACGAGCAGCGCATCGCCAACGGCCAGGGCGCCACCCGCGAGAAGGCGCTCAAGCAGTACGAGCGCCAGGAGACGGAGTTCCTCACCAAGGGCGGCTACTCCGCCGAGGCCGAGGCCGCCACCATCGCCGCCGCGCTCAACCTGCCCGACCGCGTGCTCGGCCAGCCCCTGCACACGCTCTCCGGCGGTCAGCGCCGCCGCATCGAGCTGGCCCGGATCCTGTTCTCGGACGCGGACACCCTGCTCCTCGACGAGCCGACCAACCACCTCGACGCCGACTCGATCGTCTGGCTGCGCGACTACCTGAAGACCTACCGCGGCGGCTTCATCGTGATCTCCCACGACGTCGACCTGGTCGAGACGGTCGTCAACAAGGTGTTCTACCTGGACGCCAACCGCTCCCAGATCGACGTCTACAACATGGGCTGGAAGCTCTACCAGCAGCAGCGCGAGGCCGACGAGAAGCGCCGCAAGCGCGAGCGGCAGAACGCGGAGAAGAAGGCGTCCGCGCTGCACTCCCAGGCCGACAAGATGCGCGCCAAGGCCACCAAGACCGTCGCCGCGCAGAACATGGCCCGCCGGGCCGACAAGCTGCTGGCCGGTCTGGAGGCCGAGCGGAAGTCCGACAAGGTCGCCAAGCTCCGCTTCCCCGAGCCCGCGCCGTGCGGCAAGACCCCGCTGACCGCCGAGGGCCTCTCCAAGTCGTACGGCTCGCTGGAGATCTTCACCGACGTCGACCTGGCCATCGACAAGGGCTCCCGCGTCGTCATCCTCGGCCTCAACGGCGCGGGCAAGACGACCCTGCTCCGGCTCCTCGGCGGCGTCGAGAAGCCCGACACCGGCGAGGTCGTCGAGGGCCACGGCCTCAAGCTCGGCTACTACGCGCAGGAGCACGAGACCCTCGACCCCGAGCGCACCGTCCTGGAGAACATGCGCTCGGCCAACCCCGACCTCGACCTCGTCGAGGTCCGCAAGACGCTGGGCTCCTTCCTGTTCTCCGGCGACGACGTCGACAAGCCGGCCGGGGTGCTCTCCGGCGGTGAGAAGACCCGCCTCGCGCTGGCCACCCTCGTGGTCTCCTCGGCCAACGTGCTGCTGCTCGACGAGCCGACCAACAACCTCGACCCGGCCAGCCGCGAGGAGATCCTCGGCGCGCTGCGCACCTACAAGGGCGCCGTCGTCCTGGTCACCCACGACGAGGGCGCCGTCGAGGCCCTCCAGCCGGAGCGGATCATCCTGCTCCCGGACGGCGTCGAGGACCTCTGGGGCGCCGACTACGCGGATCTCGTCGCCCTGGCTTGATCGAATGAATGATCCACTGCGTATGGATCATTCGGCCGATCCGTGATCCACCATCTGTGTGAGATCTCCTCATCACGAGGTGTGTCATACACGGATTTCGCGGCCGGACCCCCATCCCCGGGGGTCCGGCCGTTTCGCCGTTCTGACCTGGAAGTTCGCGGAGAAGCGCGTTCGGTCACACGGACGCGATGCTCCGGAATTCCGCGTTCCGTATGTGCGGGCCCGCTCCTGTCGTCACATCCCTGTCTCATCGACCTTGCCGAATGGGTGGCCATGCGGGCCGCTAGGGGTGATCATGAGGAGAACCAGAGCGCACTTCCTTGAGGAGGCACGGGTGGCCGAGACTCTGAAGAAGGGCAGCCGGGTGACCGGCGCCGCGCGCGACAAGCTCGCGGCAGACCTGAAGAAGAAGTACGACGCCGGTGCGAGCATCCGGGCGTTGGCCGAGGAGACCGGCCGCTCGTATGGCTTTGTGCACCGCATGCTCAGCGAGTCGGGCGTCACGCTCCGAGGGCGTGGCGGGGCTACCCGGGGCAAAAAGGCCACTACGGCCTGATTCCCCGGGCGGCCCCTCGACTCCGAAAGTGAAGGTGGCCACCCGGCCGGTCGGCAGACCGTCCGGGTGGTTACTGTGCAGTCACTTAGCTCTGCCGTCCGCACGGCCGAAGGGCCGCCGCACGGTGGGGACGACGACCGCATCTTCCGGAGGCGCCCCATGGCTTCGCCCGCCCACGACCTTGGTCCCGTACTCGACCGGGACGGCGTGCGGCTCACCGTCGACGACGCGATCGCCACGGTGACGCTCACCAACCCGGCCAAGCGCAACGCGCAGAGCCCCGCCCTGTGGCGGGCGCTGGCCGAGGCGGGCCGGCTGCTGCCGGGCTCCGTCCGTGTAGTGGTGCTGCGCGCCGAGGGAAAGTCCTTCTCGGCCGGGCTCGACCGGCAGGCGTTCACGCCCGAGGGCTTCGACGGCGAACCGTCGTTCATCGACCTCGCACGGGGCGGCGACGCCGAGCTGGACGCGACCATCACCGAGTACCAGGAGGCGTTCACCTGGTGGCGGCGCAGCGACGTCCTGTCGGTCGCCGCCGTGCAGGGGCACGCCATCGGGGCGGGCTTCCAGCTGGCCCTCGCCTGTGACCTGCGGGTCGTCGCCGAGGACGTGCAGTTCGCCATGCGCGAGACCAGTCTCGGCCTCGTCCCGGACCTGACCGGCACGCACCCCCTGGTGTCCCTGGTCGGTTATGCCCGGGCGCTGGAGATCTGCGTGACCGGCCGCTTCGTCGCGGCCGAGGAGGCGGTCGACTCCGGGCTGGCCAACCTCGCCGTGCCCGCCGACCAGCTCGACGGCGCCGTACGCGACCTGGTGTCGGCCGTGCTCGCCGCGCCGCGCGACGCGGTGATCGAGACGAAGGCGCTGCTCCAGGGCGCCCAGCACCGGGACTACGAGTCCCAGCGCGCCGCCGAACGCGCCGCCCAGGCCCGTCGGCTGCGCGACCTGGCCGGCCTCGGGGAGTAGCCCGGGCGCGGACGCCCTCAGTCCACCGCCGTCACCAGTACCGCCACCGACGGACGGTCGGACAGGGCGTCCGACACCGCCGTGCGGACCTGCCGGGCTACCTCCACGGCCCGGTGCCCCGCGCCCACCGCCAGTTCCACCCGGACGTGCCGGCGCGGCAGTGCCCCCGACGAGGGCAGCTCCGTGAGGTCGACCGGACGGCCCAGGCCGGCGGTCAGCCGGGTCACGCCCGGGACGCCCAGCGCGGCGTCGGCCGCACGGCCCTCGTCACCGTCCCCCCGGTCCACGGCGGGACGGGGCCGCGGCTCGGGCCCCCGCGCCGGCTCCGGCCCGGTGGCCGCGTCCAGCAGGGCCGTCGCCCGCAGGTCCACGTCCGTCACCGTGAGACCCAGCTCCCGCGCCGCCTCCGCCAGCACGGCGCGCAGCCGCGCGGCCGTCGCCGGCAGCGGTTCCGCCGCCGCGGAGTCGACGGTCGCCGCGAAGTCGGCCGTCACCCGCAGCGGCCCGGGCGGCAGCGCGCTCGGCGGTGCCGGTACCGCCGCTTCCGCGGACCGAGCGGGGTCGGCGGCCGCGATCCGCAGGGTGCCCGGATGCACGCCCGTCACCCGGCGGGCGGCGGCCAGCAGGACCTCGCGTGCCGCCCGCTCCGCGATCCAGGCACCGTCCTCCCGGCCGCCCAGGGGCAGCAGCCTGCCGAGCCCCAACTGCTCCCGCACCGTGCGCGTCCATCGGTCCGCCGTCGTCATTCCTCCAGCCTGCCGCATCCACGGCGCGCGAGGCCGCAACCCCGCCTACGGTGGTTTCAGGACTACGACCGAAAAGGACGTACGGCGATGAGTGACATGGACAGCGGCCGCACCGCGCAGGGGACGACGGACCCCACCGGGACGGTCAAGGGCCAGACGATGCGGCGCGGCGGCGGAGACCCCGGAGCGCGGGGACGGACCACCATCGCCGACGGCGTCGTGGAGAAGATCACCGGGATGGCGGCACGCGACGTCGCCGGTGTGCACGCGATGGGCAGCGGGATGTCCCGCACCTTCGGCGCCGTGCGCGACCGGGTGCCCGGCGGGACGAAGTCGGGCGTGACGCGCGGCGTCAAGGCCGAGGTCGGCGAGAAGCAGACCGCGCTCGATCTCGAGATCGTCGTCGAGTACGGCGTGTCGATCTCGGACGTGGCCCGGGATGTGCGGGAGAACGTGGTGGCGGCGGTGGAGCGGATGACCGGCCTCGAGGTCGTCGAGGTCAACATCGCGGTGAGCGACGTGAAGCTGCCCGACGAGGAGGACGAGGAGCCGGAGCCCCGGATCAAGTGACGCGGACCGAGCGGACCGAGGGGAGCGCACCATGAACATGGCCGTGGTCGGCATGATCGCCGGCATGGCACTGGGCTTCGCCGGCTACTTCGGCGGATTCGGTGCCTTCGTGCTGGTGGCGGCCCTGGGGGCCGTCGGTTTCGTCGTCGGCCGCCTTCTGGAGGGGGACATGGAACTCGGCGACTTCTTCCGCACCCGCGACGACCGCCGGCGGTGACCGGCGTGAGCGAGGGGGCCGGTGAGCTCCTCGACCCCCCGTCGGTCGTGGAGCCGGGCCGGCGCGGCGCCACGAGGATCGCCGACCGGGTCGTCGCCAAGGTCGCCGCGCAGGCGGCGCGCGAGGCCGTCGGCCCGCTCCACCCCGACGCGGAGCGCCCGCACGCCACCGTCGTCGTCCACCACGACACCGCCCACGTCCGGGTCCACCTCGAACTCGACTACCCCTGCGACGTGGGCGCCCGCTGCCGGCGGGTGCGGCACCAGGTCGTCCAGCGGGTGCGCGCGCTGGTGGGCATGTCGGTGCCGGAGGTCGCCGTCCAGGTGGAGCGGCTGCACCTGGCGGCGGAGTACGGCGAGAGACAGGGGAGGACGTGATGAGCGAGCCCCAGGGCACGGACGGCAGCACCCGGCGCATGCCGGTCGTGGAACCCGGCACGGAGCCGGAGACACCCCCCGACAAGGCCCCGCCCCGGCCCGCGTCGGACGCCGGGAGCGGACCGCACGGCCGCTTCTGGTCCGCCCGCAGGATCCCCGCGGGCATCGTCGCGCTGCTGCTCCTGCTCGCCGCGGGCGCCTTCCTCTACGACGTCGTCGCCGTGCGCACCGGCCGGACCGCCCTCGGATGGCGGCGCGACCTGGCCCGGCAGCTCGCCGACCGCCCCCTCGACGACACCTGGGTGCTGGTCGGCGCGGGCGTCGCCGCGGCCCTGGGACTGTGGCTGCTCCTGCTGGCCCTCACCCCCGGTCTGCGCGAGGTGCTGCCGATGCGGCGCACCCACCCGGACGTACGAGCGGGGCTCCACCGGGACGCCGCCGCCACGGTGCTGCGGGACCGGGCCATGGAGGTCGCCGGCGTGCAGTCGGTGCGGGTGCGGGTGCGCCGCCGCAAGGCCCGCGTGCGGGCACTGTCGCACTTCCGGGAACTGGACGACGTACGGACCGAACTGGACGGCGTGCTCGACGACGCGGTGGAGGGGCTGGGACTGGCCCGGCGGCCCGCCCTGTCGGTACGGGTGGCGCGGCCCGGACGGAAGGGGTGAGGGCGGTGCTGCGGACCGTCGACCGTGTCCTGCTGGGCCTGGTGGGTCTGGTCCTGGTCGCCCTGGGCGGCTCGGTCCTCGCCATCGGCCTGGGCGCCCCCGCGCCCTCCTGGTGGCTCCACGACGGGCCGCACGACGTGCTGCTCAGCACCGCCGAGCGGACCCGCTGGCGGGACGCCGGCTGGTGGTGGCCGGTCGTCATCGCCGTGCTCGCCGTCCTGCTGCTGCTCGCCCTGTGGTGGCTGGTGGCCGTGCTGCGCCGCCGCCGGCTCGGCGAGGTCCTCGTCGACACCGGCGACGGCGAGGGCGCCGTACTGCGGGGCCGGGCCCTGGAGGCCGCCCTCGCCGGGGAGGCCGGCCGGGTGGACGGGGTCGAACGGGCCAGGGTCAGGCTCGTCGGCCGCCGCGACGCCCCGGCGACCCGGGTCCGGCTGCTGCTCGCACCCCACGTCGATCCCGGCACCGCGCTGGACGACCTCACCACCCGCGCCCTGAGCAACGCCCGTACCTCGGCGAGCCTCCGGTCCCTCCCGTCGGAGGTCCACCTCCAGGGCGTCAGGCACCGGGCGGAACGGGTCAACTGAACCACGCGCTCCGCCCGGCGCCCGCCCGGAAACGGCCCTAGAAGCCGTGCCGTACGCCGCCGTCCACCGGCAGCATCACGCCCGTCACGTAGGAGGCCGCGGGGGAGAGGAGGAACGCCGCCGCGCGGCCGAACTCCTCGGGGGCGCCGTAGCGGCGCAGCGGGACGCGGGACTCGGACGCCGCCCTGGTCGCCTCCGGGTCGGCGGACAGGCCGTCCAGCTCGCGCACCCGGTCGGTGTCGATCCGGCCCGGCAGCAGCCCGACGACGCGGATGCCGCGCGGGCCCAGCTCGTCGGCGAGGGACTTGGCGAAGCCGGCCAGGCCGGGCCGCAGGCCGTTGGAGATGGTCAGGCCCGGGATCGGCTCGTGCACCGAGCCCGAGAGCACGAACCCGATGACGCCGCCCGGCTCCAGCTCGGCCGCCGCCGTGCGGGCCAGCCTGACCGCGCCGAGGAACACCGATTCGAACGCCGTCTGCCACTGGTCGTCCGTGTTGTCGGCGACGAACCCGGGCGGCGGTCCGCCCACACTGATCAGCACGCCGTCGAACCGGCCGAAGCGCTCACGGGCCGTCGCGATCAGCCGTTCCGCGGCCCCGGGGTCGGCGTTGTCGGCGGCCACCCCGACGGCGCCCGCGCCCAGCGCCTCGGCGGCCAGCGCGACGCTCTCCTCGTCCCGCCCCGTGACCACCACCTTCGCCCCGTCCGCGACCAGCTCGCGCGCGGAGGCGTTGCCCAGCCCCCGGGTCGCTCCCGTGACGACGTACACCCGGTCCTTCAGTCCAAGATCCATGGCCCTATCCTGCCTCCTCGTCCCCGAACAGGGCGAGGGCCGTGTTCACCAGGCCGACGTGGCTGAACGCCTGCGGGAAGTTGCCGAGCTGGTGGCCGGAGACCGGGTCGTACTCCTCGGCCAGCAGCCCGACGTCGTTGACGAGCGCCACCAGCCGCTCGAACAGCTTCCGGGCCTCCTTCGTCCGGCCGGTCGCGTGCAGGGCGTCCGCGTACCAGAACGAGCACACCAGGAAGGTCCCCTCGCCGCCCGGCAGCCCGTCGACGGGGTCCCCCTCGGTGCTGTAGCGGCGCACCAGGCCGTCCCGGGTCAGCTCGGCGCCGATCGCGTCGACCGTGCCGACGACTCGCGGGTCGTCCGGGGGGAGGAAGCCCACGCGGGGGATGAGCAGCACGGCCGCGTCCAGTTCCGTGGAGCCGTAGAACTGGGTGAAGGTGTTGCGCTCGGAGTCGTAGCCCTTCTCGCACACCTCCCGGTGCACCTCGTCGCGCAGCGCCCGCCAGCCCTCCAGGTCGCCCCCGCCCAGCTCGGGATGCTCCTCCAGGGTGCGCACCGCCCGGTCCAGGGCCACCCACGCCATCACCTTGGAGTGCACGAACTGGCGGCGCCCGCCGCGCACCTCCCACAGCCCCTCGTCGGGTTCCCGCCAGGCCGTGGCGAGGAAGTCCATCAGGGCGCACTGCAACTCCCACATCTGCGGCTGGGGGTGCATGCCCGCCAGCCGGGCCAGCGACAGCGAGTCCATCACCTCGCCGTACACGTCGAGCTGGAGCTGGTTGACCGCGTCGTTGCCGATCCGTACCGGCGCCGAGCCGGCGAAGCCCGGCAGCCACGGCAACTCGAACTCGGGCAGCCGCCGCTCGCCCGCCAGGCCGTACATGATCTGAAGGTCGGCGGGGTTGCCCGCGACGGCGCGCAGCAGCCAGTCGCGCCAGGCCTCGGCCTCCTCCAGATAGCCGGCCGACAGCAGGGCGCCCAGGGTGAGGGTGGAGTCGCGCAGCCAGCAGAACCGGTAGTCCCAGTTGCGCACCCCGCCCGGTTCCTCGGGCAGCGAGGTGGTGGGGGCCGCGACGATCCCGCCGGTGGGCTTGTACGTCAGCGCCTTGAGGGTGATCAGGGAGCGCACGACGGCGTCCCGGTACGGCCCGTCGTAGCGGCAGTGGGCGGCCCACGCCCGCCAGTCCTCGACGCTGTGCTCCAGGGCGACGAACGGGTCGATCAGCGGGGGACGGGGCTCGTGCGAGGGGTGCCAGGTGAGGACGAAGGCGACCTTCTCGCCCGCGGCGACGGTGAACTCGGCGTGCGTCCCGAAGTCCTCGCCCCAGCTGCGCACCTCCGGCTCGCTGCGCAGCCAGGCCGAGTCCGGTCCGGCGACGGCCACCCGGTGTCCGTCGGTCCTGCGGACCCACGGGACGACCGAGCCGTAGTCGAAGCGCAGCCGCAGCACGCTGTGCAGGGTGACCTCGCCGCTCAGCCCCTCCACGACGCGCACCAGGTCCGGGGCGCGGTCGCGCTGGGGCATGAAGTCGGTGACCCGTACCGAGCCGCCCTCGGTCTCCCACTCGGTGTCCAGGACCAGGGTGTCCGGCCGGTAGGCGCGCCGCGTGCAGCGTTCGGCACCCTTGGGGGCGATGCGCCAGTGGCCGTTGTCCTCGTCGCCGAGGAGTTTGGCGAAGCATGCCGCGGAGTCGAAACGCGGCAGGCACAGCCAGTCCACGGAGCCGTCCGTGCCGATGAGGGCAGCGGTCTGCTGGTCGCCGATGAGCGCGTAGTCCTCGATGGTGGGGTGCACGGTTGCCGTCTTCCCGACCAGGGGCGGAGCAATCGGCTCCGCCCGGGCGCTCTCGGCGGGCCGCTACACCGCCGCCGGCTCGGCCCGCGCCGGTTCCTCGTCCTCGGCGCTCTCCCGGTCACGCTGCTCGCGCCGGACCAGGAACCACCAGCCGACCGGGACGGCCGCGGCGAACAGCCACCACTGGATCGCGTACGCGAAGTTCAGCGCGGCGTCCTCGTTGCCGGGCCTGCCGATCCGCTCCGGGGTGTCACCCTCCGGCGCCGGCTCCAGGAGGACGACGTACCCGCCGAGCACCGGGGCGCCCAGGCGCTCCGCCTGCTGCTCGCTGTTGATGAGCATGATCTGCCGGTCCGGCAGGCCCGCGAGGTCCTTGATGCCGCTGGCCTCGGTCGTCTCGTCGGGCATCAGCCGCCCGGTGACGGTGATCTCTCCCCGGGGCGGCGCCGGGACCTCGGGATACTCGGTCTGGCTCGCGCTGTCCGCGGGGATCCAGCCCCGGTTGACCAGGAGGACCTCGCCGTCGTTCAGCGTGAACGGGGTCAGCACGTGGTAGCCGATGTTGTCGTCGGAGTCGGTGCGGCGCCGGACGACGACCTCGTGGTCGGTGTCGAAGCGGCCCTTCGCGGTGACGGTGCGGTACCGCTCGTCCGTGGTGATCTTCTTACCGGGAGCGGTCAGCGACCGGGCGGGCACGGGGGCCGCGTCGAGCGCCCGCGCGACCAGGTCGTTCCGGGCGGTGCGCTCCTCGTAGCGGTCCATCTGCCAGAAGCCCAGCCAGATCATCGTGGGGATGAGCAGCACGGCGACCAGCGTGAGGATCACCCACTGGCGGGACAACAGGAAGCGGTACACGCATCGACGGTACCTTGGCCGGGATCGGCCCTCGCGGGGAGGTCCCCGCGAGAACCGTGACCCCGCGTCGGCGGGGAGCACACGACCGGCTTGCAGCGCCGTGGGGCCTACCGCGGGCCGCCCCCACGTCTGCGGGGAGCACGTTCGGTGCCAATGCCGCGGCTTGGTTCACCGACGGCTTCGCCGGGCGGTCACGCGAAGCGCTCAGACCTTGTCGACGATCCCCGCCCTTCCCTCGGCGCGGGCGCAGTGGGCGCCGCAGTACCAGTGCCCCTCGACCTCGACGCCCTGGCCGATGATCTGCACCCGGCAGTGCTCGCAGATGGGGGCCATCCGGTGGATCGCGCAGGAGAAGCAGTCGAAGACGTGCACCGCTCCCTGGGCGTGGACCTCGAAGGTCATTCCGTAGTTGTTGCCGCAGACTTCACATGTCGCCATGGGCCACAGGGTGAGCCGTCGCCGCGGCGCGGGCGAGCGGGCGCCGGGCGAGTCGCCCGGAATCACCCGTCCGTACGTCGCGAGCGCGCGAGGGCTCAGGCGTCCGCGGGCTCCACGTCGGCGAGCAGCTGCCCGAACGCCGCCTCGTCGACCACCGGCGTGCCGTACTGGCGGGCCTTGACCACCTTGGAGGTGCCCGAGTCCGGGTCGTTGGTGACCAGCAGGCTTGTCAGCCGGGACAGGCTGCCGGCGACGTGCAGTCCGGCCTCCGTCGCGCGGTCCTCCAGCAGGTCCCGCTCCACGGAGGTGTCACCCGAGAAGGCGACCCGCATGCCCTGCTTGAGTCTTTTGCCCTCTTCGTACCGGCCCGGGTTGGGATAGGGGCATGCGGGCCTTTTGCGGGAGGGGCGCCAACTGCTCTGCCGGTAGCCGCCGTAGCCGGCCTGCTGTCCGATCCTGGGCGCGGACGCGGGCCGGTCCGACCACTCGGTCAGCGGCCGGCACTCCAGCAGCGGCAGCCGTACGCCGCCCGCCGCCGCCGCGAGCAGGCTCGGCCGGAACGCCTCCGCCAGCACCCGGGCGTCGTCGAGCGCGTGGTGCGCCCGCTGCTGCACGACGCCGAAGTGGGCGGCCAGCGACTCCAGCTTGTGGTTGGGCAGCGGCAGGTCCAGCGCCTTGGCGAGCGCGATGGTGCACAGCCGTTGACGCACCGGGGCCTCGCGCTTCGCGCGCGCGTACTCGCGGGCGATCATCTGCCAGTCGAAGACGGCGTTGTGCGCGACCAGCACCCGTCCGTCGAGCCGGGCCGCGAACTCCTCGGCGACGTCCGGGAAGAGCGGCGCTCCGCGCAGCGCCTCGCTCGTCAGGCCGTGTATCCACACCGGGCCCGGGTCGCGCTGGGGATCGACCAGCGTGTACCAGTGGTCCTCGACCTCACCGCGGGCGTCCAGTCGGTAGACGGCCGCGGAGATGATGCGGTCGTCGCGGGCCAGGCCGGTGGTCTCCACGTCGACGACCGCGTACCCCTGCGGATACGCGGCCGGCCACACGGTGGCGGCCGGGCTTGCGGCCGTACGGTCTTCGAGCATGGTTCACGAGGATACGGGCCGGGACCGACACCGAGGTCCCGCAGGGGCTCCGCGGCACCCGGCGAAACGGTCCCTCCGTCAACTTCCGTCCCACGGACAGCGGTTCGCGACGGTGTGACGGAGCACACGCGCCGTGCGGCCGTACGTCACTCGTGCGCGCGCTCGGTCACGGGCGCCGGGTTCACCACCGGATCGGCACCGGAAGGGCCGTCAGAAGCCCCGACACCGCGACCACCACGCCCAGCGCGACGACCTCCGCGCGCGCGGGGGCGCAGGCGTCCAGCGGGTCGGGCGCGCGGCTCAGCCGGACCCTGGCCCACAGGGCGAGGGCGGCGACTGCGGCCACGAGGACCACCTTGGCGAGCAGGACCCGCCCGTACGCCGTGTCGGTCAACTGGTCGGCGATCGTGCCCGGCGGCATGCGCCGCAGCGAACTGCACACCCCCGTCGCCGTGATGGCCGCGAGCAGGACGGCCGCCACGCGCGCGTAGAGCCCGAGCAGCGCCGGTCCCGCCTCGGCGCCCCGCCACCTCCGCAGGGTCCGCAGCGCGTACAGGAGACCGCCCACCCACAGGGACGCGCACGTCAGATGGACGAGGGTCAGGGCCGATCCGACCAGCGGAGCGTGCTCGGTGGTGGGGTGCGCGCGCAGCGCCTCCGCGACGATCACCGCGGCCGGCGGCCAGACCTGGAGCCCGGGTCGGCGCGAGGTGGCGAGGAGGCCGGCCGCGAGGAACGCGTTGACCTCCAGGAGCGCGAGCTTGCCGTCGCGGGAGGCGTAGAGGCCGCCGACGTCGATGTCGGCGGCACTGCCCGGCACCAGGTTGCCGGTGGCCACGACCGACGCCAGGCCCAGCGCGGCGACGAAACCGGCGGCGGCCGCGTACGGGGCCAGGCTGCGAGGGCGCCACGGAGGAGCGCCGGGCAGTGAACGGGCCAGCCGGTTCACGAACAGCTCGCCGAGCGGGACGCTCAGCGCGGCGAAGAGCACCGTGCGCAGCAGGGCTATGCCGCCGGCTCCGGGGGCCTCCGCCTCCCCGGTGCCGTGCAGGGCGGGGGCGGGGCCGAGGGCGGGTATCGACGCGCCCAGCACCACCAGCACGAGCACGGCCGCCGTCCGGCCGGTGCCGGAGGGCCGCGCGTGCCGGCCGGTCTCGGCGGCCCGGGACGGGGGTCTCATCAAGGTCACCTCGAGATCTTCACCAGCTCCTCCGGATTCGGGCAAGTTCCGGAGGCCCCCGGGCGGCCCGGTGCTCGTACCGGAAGACGTACGCGGTGGCCGTACGGTTCGGGAGGGCCGTCAGCGGGTGGGCGACGCGTCACGTCCACCGCGCGGTGTCCGCGCCCCACGGTCCCGGCGGCCGCGCCCAGTCGGTCGGCCCGCCCGTGAACGAGACCGGCGGCAGGGCGTAGCGCAGCCGCCCCAGCCGGCTGTCCCGCTCGGCGAGCCAGGGCTCCGGCCCCGAACCTGCCGCCTCCCGTGCGGTGTCCCCCGTCCCGTCCTCCCCGTCCGGCCGGAGACCGCCCGTCAGCCAGGCCGCGGTCCGGGTCAGCGCGACCCGCACGTACCGGCCGCCGCCCTCGTAGGACTGCTCGGTCAGCGCCCGCAGCACCCCGGCCGCCAGCAGGTACCCGGTGCCGTGGTCGAGGGCCTGCGCGGGCAGCGCGCCCGGCCGCCCGGCCGCGCCCTCGATCACGGAGATCCCGGTGGCGACCTGCACCAGGCTGTCGAAGCCGCGCCGGCCGGCCCACGGCCCGTCCGTGCCCCACGCCGACAACCGCGCCACCACCAGCCCCGGTCGGCGGGCCGCCAACGCCTCGGGGGTCAGCCCGAACCGGTCCAGTGCGCCCGGCCGGTACCCGGTGACGACCACGTCGGCCGTGCGGAGCAGTTCCTCGAACTCCGCCTGATGGCGCGTCAGGTCCAGGGCCGCGGACCGCTTCCCGAAGCCCGTGTCCGCGTGCTGGTCCGGCAGCTCCGGCAGCCCCGGCGGATCCACGCGCAGCACGTCGGCACCGAGCAGCGCCAGCGTGCGGGTGGCGACCGGTCCCGCGAGGACACGGGTCAGGTCGAGGACGCGCAGCCCCGCGGCGGGCAGCAGGGGCGACGAGGAGGACCGGGGGACCGGCGGCGGGAGCACCCGCGCGGGTGACGCGTCCAGCCGGCCCCGCTCCACCAACGGCCGCCGGGCCACCGCCGCAGCCTGTCCGGACGCCGCCCACTGCTCCGGCGTGCGCAGCGCGACGGCCAGCCCGCCGGCCGCGTACACGCTCTCCTCCACCTCGGTCGCGGACCGCCCGGCCAGCATCGCCTCCAGGGCGCCCACGTCCTCCGGCGCGCCCAGTGCGGCCAGGAGCCGTTGCCGGTGGTGCGGATAGTTGGCGTGGGTGCGCACCCACCCGTCGGCCGTCCGCCACAGCCGGGACAGCGGGGCGAACGCCACCGGTTCCCGCCCGCCGACCCGCAGGTGCCGCTCGCTGGTGAAGGCCGCGGCGACGGCGCCGTCGTCCACCCGCACGCCGGGCACCTCGGACCGGCCCGCGCGCCGCGCCGCCAGTTCGGCCGCGGCCAGCGCGCACGCGCCGACGCACGCCCGCGCGAGGTCCCGCACCGGAAGCCGCGCGTCGAGCATCCCGGGGCGTACCACCTCGGACACCGCGCTCACCAGGGCGGGATCACCCCCGAGCGCGGACCACGCGTGCCTGATGTCGACGCTTCCCGTCACGATCGCCCGTCCATCCCGTCCGTCCGCCTGCCGCCTTGTCCTGCCCTGCCCGCCATGCCTTCCACATCCCCCCGCCCCTCACCCTCCCCCCCCCACGCACGAAGCGGGCCGGGAAGCTGCTCCCGGCCCGCTTCACGCGCGCGTGTGGTCACCGCTCAGGCGACGGTCACCAGCTCACCGCGTCCAGCGCGTCGGCCATGCCCCAGCCGTAGAAGCCGTTGCGGTTCTTCGAGCCCTCGCACACCGCGTCGACCTTGCCGTCACCGTCGATGTCGTACGGCTTGGTGCACGGCGTGGCGTCGGCCTGGGCGTACAGCAGGGCCTTGACCAGCGCCGGGGAGGCGTACGGGTGCGTCGACTTGATCAGGGCGGCGACGCCCGCGACGTGCGGCGACGCCATCGACGTACCGGCCATGTAGCCCCACTTGCCGCCGGGCAGCGTGCCCAGGATCAGCCCGCTGGTGGCGGGCGGCGCCGGGGTCTGGTAAGCCGTCGAGTCACCGCCGGGCGCGGCGATGTCGATGACGCCCAGGCCGTGGTTGGAGAAGGACGACTTCAGGCCCTTCGCACCGGTCGACGCGACCGTGACGACACCCGGCAGCTGGGTCGGGATGTCCAGGCACTCGGACGGGTCCACCACCCGGTCGCCCGGCGTCGTGTCGTTCGGGGAGGAGGGGTCCGTGATCTCGTCGGCGGAGAGGTCATAGTTCTCGTTGCCCGCCGCGGCGACGTTGACCGCGCCCTTCTTCTCCGCGTACCGCGAGGCCCGGGTGACGGCCTCGACGAGCGCCTTCTGGTCCGGGTCGTCCTTGCAGTTGAAGTACCAGGGGTCGGTGTAGTAGCTGTTGTTGGTCACGTCCACGCCGTGCTCGGCCGCCCACATGAAGCCGCAGACCACGGCCTCGGTGTAGAAGAAGCCGTCCGGGTTGGACACCTTGATGCCCGAGACCTTCACGCCGGGCGCCACGCCGGTCATGCCGACGCCGTTCTTGGCGGCGGCGATCTCACCGGCCACGTGCGTGCCGTGCGGGCTCTCCGCCGCGCTCGGCCGCCAGGCGCCGTCGGTGGTGTCCGGCTTGCCCGACACGCAGTTGACGGAGGCGTCCCGGTCGAAGTTCGGGGCGATGTCCGGGTGGGTGTCGTCCACGCCGGTGTCGATCACCGCGACGGTCACCTTCTTGCTGCCCAGCGACTTCTTGTGCGCCTGGTCCGCCTTGATGGCCGGCAGGTCCCACTGGAGGCCCTCCAGCGGGTCCTGGCCCTCGGCGGCCTCCGCGGCGGCGACCTCCCGTCCGCTGAGCACCTTCGGGGTACCTACGTCGGTGGTGGCGGCCGAGGGCAGCGGAGCGGTGCGGGTGGCGCCGGCCGACTGCACGCCGCGCACCTTGCGCACGCTCTTGGCGAAGTCGGGGTCGGCGGAGTGGACGACGACGACGCCGATCCGGTCGTACGACGTCACGATCGTGCCGCCGGCCTTGGCTATCGCCTTCTTCACCTGAGCCGAGGGGCCGTGCCCGGGGCTCACGTTGACGACGTAGCTGAGCGAGGACGACGCGTCGGCCGGGGCCGGGGGAGCGGCCTCCGCCGCGCCGGCCGGGACGGCAGGCAGGAGGGCGAGGGACGCGGCCACGGCCAGGCCGGCCGGGATCGCCAGGGCGCGGCGGTGACGCGGGTGGTGCGCTGTCATGTGCGATGTCTCCAGTTCGTTCCGGAAGGGCTGAAGCAGCGGTGGGGGCCGGTCACTTCACCGCGCGCAGCGCGTTCACGATGCCGAAGCCGTAGAAGCCGTTGACCCGCTCGCCGCCCTCGCAGGTGGCGTCCTGGTCACCGTCGCCGTCCTGGTCGTAGGAGGCGGGGCAGCCCGGGTTGTCCGCCTGGGCCTTCAGCAGCGCCTGGAGCGCGGCCGGGGAGGCGTGCCGGTACTTCGACTTCAGCAGCGCGGCGACGCCCGCGGCGTGCGGCGAGGCCATCGAGGTGCCCTGGAGCCAGGCGTACTCGTTGTTCGGCATGGTCGACAGGATGCGGCCGTTCTTCGACGGCGTGTCCGGGATCTGGTAGCGCCCGTCACCGCCCGGCGCCGCGACGTCGACGACGCCCTTGCCGTACGAGGAGTAGTACGACTTGTCCTCGTCGACACCCGTCGCGCTGACCGTGACGATGCCCGGCAGCTGGGTCGGCACGTCGAAGCACTCGTGCGGGTCGATCGTCCGCGTCACCGGCGTGGAGTCGTCCGGGCTGGAGTCGTCGACGATCGCGTCGGAGTCCAGGTCGTGGTTGGAGTTGCCGGCCGAGGCGAGGTGCAGGGTGCCCTTGCGCTGGGCGTAGAGCTGGGCCCGGTTGACCGCGTCGACGATCGCGCGCTGGTCCGGGTCGTCCATGCAGTTGTAGAGCCAGGGGTCCACGTAGTAGCTGTTGTTCGTGATCTCCACGCCGTGGTCGGCGGCGAACACGAACGCGCACACCACGTTCTCCGGGTAGAACAGGCCGTTGTCCGGGTCGCTCACCTTGATGCTCGACACCTTCACGCCCGGCGCGACACCGGCGACGCCGATGCCGTTGCGGGCGGCGGCTATCTCACCGGCCACATGGGTGCCGTGGTAGTCCTCGGCGGTGTACGGCCGCCAGGCGCCCTCGCTGGTGTCCGCCTTGCCGCCGACGCAGTTGGCCGACTGGGCGGCGGAGAAGTTCGGGGCGAGGTCGGGGTGGGTGTCGTCGACGCCGGTGTCGATCACGGCGACGGTGACCTTGGAGCTGCCCGGGTTGATCTTCGCGGCCTTGTCGGCGCCTATCGCGCGCAGGTCCCACTGGTCCGCTTCCAGCGGCTCGCTCGCGCCCGCCGCCTTCGAGGCCTTCGCGGTCCGCGCGGCCTGCTCGGCGGAGAGCAGCTCGGCGGCGCCCTGGTCCGTGGTCCCGGCGGCGGTCAGTGGCGCCGTGCGGGTCGCGCCCGCCGACTGCACCCCGCGCGCCTTGCGTATCTCCGCGCCGAAGTCCGGGTTCGCCGAGTGGACGACGATCACGCCGATCTTCTGGTAGGTGGCGACGACACTGCCGTCGGCCTCGGCTATCGCCCGCTTCACCGACGCGATCGTGCGGTGGTCCGTCCTCGTGTTGACGACGTAGGCCAGCCGGGGCGCGTCCGCGGCCCGGGCGGCCGGCGCCGCGTCGGCGGCGGTCTCCGCGTGCGGGGCGGCCGAGGCGGCCGCCGGCAGGAAACCGAGCGACGCGGTGAGCGAGAGCACGACCGGTACGGCGAGAGCGAGCCGCCGTCTGGAACGCGGGGACCGCGAGGAAGCAGGCGTGGGCAGATGAGCCATGGGGTCTCCACATCATCCTGAAACGAAACCGGCCCGAGTCACAGGTGGTGCCCGGGCAGGTACATGACGGAGTGGTGCAGGGCGAAGCTATCTCCCGTACCCGCTGGCCAGCAATGACCAACCGCCGGTGACTTCGGAAAGTGCCCCGCGTGTTGAACCGGTCCTGGGGGCGCGCCGTGTCGTTGGACAGGGAGCCCGAGCACGTCCAGGCCCCCGCGAGAAACCGAGGTCCAGCCGTCATGTCCGTCGTACGAGGAGACTCCGTGGCCACCGACGCACCGCCCCCCTCGAAAGAGGAACGCCCACTTCCCTCCGCCGAGGAGTTCTCCGAGGTGCAGCAGAGCGCCGAGTTCGCCGAACTGCGCCGCTCCTTCCGCTCCTTCGCCTTCCCGCTGACCATCGCCTTCGTGGCCTGGTACCTGCTCTACGTGCTGCTGTCGAATTACGCCGGCGGCTTCATGGGCACCGAACTCTTCGGCAACATCAACGTCGCCTTCGTCTTCGGCCTCGCCCAGTTCCTCACCACGTTCCTCATCGCCTGGTGGTACTCGCGGCACGCCGCCGCGAAGCTCGACCCCAAGGCCGAGGCCATCAAGACCCGGATGGAGGGCGGCGCATGAGCCCCGCACAGACCGTCTTCGCCGCCGAACTCGCCGCCAACGAGGCCAGCGAGCACCGGCCGCTGATCATCACCCTCTTCGCGGTCTTCGTCCTCGCGACGCTCGGCATCACCGTGTGGGCGGGCCGGCAGACCAAGGACGCCGCCGACTTCTACGCGGGCGGCCGCCAGTTCAGCGCCTTCCAGAACGGACTCGCCGTCTCCGGCGACTACATGTCCGCCGCGTCCTTCCTCGGCATCGCCGGCGCCATCGCCCTCTTCGGCTACGACGGCTTCCTCTACTCCATCGGCTTCCTGGTCGCCTGGCTGGTCGCCCTGCTCCTGGTGGCCGAGCCGCTCAGGAACTCCGGCCGCTACACCATGGGCGACGTCCTCGCCTACCGCATGCGCCAGCGCCCCGTGCGCACCGCCGCCGGCACCTCCACGATCGTCGTCTCGATCTTCTACCTGCTGGCCCAGATGGCGGGCGCGGGCGTCCTCGTCTCGCTGCTGCTCGGCATCACCTCCGACGCGGGCAAGATCCTCATCGTGGCCCTCGTGGGCATCCTGATGATCGTCTACGTCTCCATCGGCGGCATGAAGGGCACCACCTGGGTCCAGATGGTCAAGGCCGTGCTGCTGATCGGCGGCACCCTCCTGATCACCTTCCTGGTGCTGCTGAAGTTCGACTTCAACATCTCCGACCTGCTCGGCACCGCCGCCGAGAAGAGCGGCCACGGCGCCGCCTTCCTGGAGCCCGGCCTCCAGTACGGCGCCAGCGGCACGACCAAGCTCGACTTCATCTCCCTGGGCATCGCCCTGGTGCTCGGCACCGCCGGCCTGCCGCACATCCTGATCCGCTTCTACACCGTGCCCAACGCCAAGGCCGCCCGTAAGTCCGTGAACTGGGCGATCGGCATCATCGGCGCCTTCTACCTGATGACCATCGCGCTCGGCTTCGGTGCCGCCGCGCTCGTCGGGCCCAAGGAGATCATCGAGTCCAACCCGTCCGGCAACACGGCCGCGCCGCTGCTCGCCCTGCACGTGGGCGGCGTCGACTCGACCTGGGGCGCGATCCTGCTCGCCACGATCTCGGCGGTGGCCTTCGCGACCATCCTCGCCGTGGTCGCCGGCCTCACCCTCGCCTCGTCCTCGTCCTTCGCGCACGACATCTACGCCAACGTCATCCGCCGGGGCCAGGCCACCGAGAAGGAGGAGATGCGGGCGGCCCGCTGGGCGACCGTCTTCATCGGCATCGTCTCCATCGCCCTCGGCGCCCTCGCCCGCGACCTGAACGTGGCCGGCCTGGTCGCCCTCGCCTTCGCGGTCGCCGCCTCCGCGAACCTGCCGACCATCCTCTACAGCCTCTTCTGGAAGCGCTTCACCACCCAGGGCGCGCTGTGGTCGATCTACGGCGGTCTGATCGTCGCCGTCGGCCTGGTGCTCTTCTCGCCCGTGGTCTCCGGCGACCCGAAGGCGATGTTCCCGGACGTCGACTTCGCCTGGTTCCCGCTGAAGAACCCGGGCATCATCTCCATCCCGTTCGGCTTCCTGATGGGCTTCCTCGGCACGGTCCTGTCGAAGGAGAAGCCCGACGAGGCGAAGTACGCGGAGCTGGAGGTCCGGTCCCTGACCGGCACCGGAGCCCACTGAGCCCCGTACGGACGAAACTCCGGACACCCCGCGACGCGGCCGCTCGTAGATCCCTACGACGCGGCCGCGCCGCACGTCGTGGGATCGGGCCGCTGTCGATGTCGGACCGGTCACGTAGGCTCGCAGGTGTCGGAGGAGAGAGGTGCTCCACCGATCCGCGTCGAGGGAGGGGGCCCACGTGCTCATCGACACCTACGGCCGAGTGGCCACCGACCTGAGGGTCTCGCTCACCGACCGCTGCAACCTGCGCTGCACCTACTGCATGCCCGAAGAGGGCCTCCAGTGGCTGGCCAAGCCCGACCTGCTCACGGACGACGAGATCGTCCGCCTCATCGACATCGCCGTCACCTCCCTCGGTATCGAGGAGGTCCGGTTCACCGGCGGGGAGCCCCTGCTGCGCCCCGGCCTGGTCGGCATCGTCGAGCGCGTCGCCGCCCTGGAGCCGCGCCCCCAGATGTCCCTCACCACCAACGGCATCGGTCTGAAGCGCACGGCGACCGCCCTGAAGGCGGCCGGCCTGGACCGGGTCAACGTCTCGCTTGACACCCTGCGTCCGGACGTCTTCAAGACCCTCACCCGCCGCGACCGCCACAAGGACGTCCTGGAGGGGCTGGAGGCCGCCCGGGACGCCGGCCTCACCCCGGTGAAGGTCAACAGCGTCCTGATGCCCGGCCTCAATGCCGACGAGGCCCCCGACCTGCTGGCCTGGGCCGTCGAGCACGACTACGAGCTGCGGTTCATCGAGCAGATGCCGCTGGACGCCCAGCACGGCTGGAAGCGCGACGGCATGGTCACCGCCGGTGACATCCTGGCTTCCCTGCGCACCCGCTTCGAGCTGACCGCCGAGGGCTCCGAGGAGCGGGGCTCGGCCCCCGCCGAGCGCTGGCTGGTGGACGGCGGCCCGCACCGCGTCGGTGTCATCGCCTCCGTGACCCGCCCGTTCTGCTCGGCCTGCGACCGCACCCGCCTGACCGCCGACGGCCAGGTGCGCACCTGCCTCTTCGCCCAGGAGGAGACCGATCTGCGCGCCGCCCTGCGCTCGGACGCCCCCGACGAGGAGATCGCCCGCATCTGGCGCCTGGCCATGTGGGGGAAGAAGGCCGGCGCGGGCCTCGACGACCCGACGTTCGTACAGCCCGACCGGCCCATGTCGGCCATCGGGGGCTGAGCACCCCGCCGAGTGCGTCCCCGGAAGTCCGCCGGAGCCTGCCGGGTCACCCCTGGGAGTCCGCCGGAGCCTCCCACTCGGCCAGCGGGACCACGTCCTTCAGGAAGCCCCGCACCCCGAGGAACTGGGACAGGTGCTCCCGGTGCTCGTCGCAGGCGATCCACGTCTTGCGCCGCTCGGGCGTGTGGATCTTCGGGTTGTTCCACGCGAGCACCCACACGGCGGCGGTGCGGCAGCCCTTGGCGGAGCAGATCGGGGTGGTTTCGTCACTCACAGCTTCGTCTCACAGTCACGCACAAAAGGCGACGCCGAGCAGCCACGGGGGGAGCTGCCCGGCGTCGGTCCGTCGCTCCGACGGGGGATGCGGAGCGCACACGAAGTATGGCATGGGCCACCCATCGCCCGGCACCGGAACAACACGATTCATCTGAGCACTTCCCGAGCCTGGCGCGGAACCGACGCCCCCGCCCGAGACCCGCTCGGCGATCACGCTCGGTGGCGCGACTCACCGGCTGTGCCCGACGCCGGATCGGACAGGGAGTCCTCCGGTCCGGAGGCCGCCGGGCCGTCCTCGTCCCGGGGCGGCATGATCATCGGCGGGGTCGGCACCGTCACGAACGTCGACGGCAACGATGGCGCGTTCTCGCGCCCCGCGTTCGCGATCACGACCGCGATGTACGGCAGGACCAGGCCGAGGACCAGGGCCACGATCGCGACGTGCCGCTCCACGTTCCACAGGCAGGCCGCGAGGACCACCGACACCGTGCGGACGGACATCGAGATGATGTAGCGGCGCTGTCTTCCGCGCACGTCCTCCTGGAGGCCCGTCCGGGCCCCGGTGATCCGGAACACCTCGGCACTGCCGCCGGCACTCTGCTTCCGCATCTCGTTCCACCATCCGCCCAGATCGGACCGACCCCGCCCCGCTGACGTCCGCGGCCGCTCGGGGACACCGGTCCCGGACAACTCTCCACGTTACGCCGCGCCTGCGCCGCCCACGAGACCGGGGCACCCTCCGTCCGGCTCCCACGGCCCGCACGGCACGCGCGGCCGCGTCCCCCGTTCGGCCGTACCCGGCATGCGCCGATCGCGGTACGACCGAAGACTGGCGCTAATGCTCGCGTTGAGCCGTATGAGGAGGCAGTCATGGGCTGGTTGTGGGCGATCATCGTCGGATTCGTGCTGGGTCTGATCGCCAAGGCGATCATTCCCGGAAAGCAGCACAGCCCTCTGTGGCTGACCACCATCTTCGGCATGCTCGGCGCCATCGCCGGCAACGCGATCGCCCGGGCGGCCGGTGTGGACGCGACCTCGGGCATCGACTGGTGGCGGCACATCTTCCAGCTGGTGGCCGCGATCATCATCGTCGCCGTCGGTGACGCGGCCTACATGGCGGTGCGGGGCAACAAGCGACGCGAACGGGCCTGACGTCCCGCGCGAGGCGTACGCCCCCCGGGGGAGTACGGCGAAGGGGCGGCATCCCGGCAGCCGCGTGGCGCCGGGAGCCGCCCCTCCCCATGGGCTCAGGCGCCCGTCAGCTCCACCGCGGCCAGGTTCTTCTTGCCGCGGCGCAGCACCAGCCAGCGTCCGTGCAGCAGGTCCTCCGCCGCGGGGACGGCGTCCTCGCCGACGACCTTGGCGTTGTTCACGTAGGCGCCGCCCTCCTTCACCGTGCGGCGCGCGGCGGACTTGCTGGCGACCAGGCCGACCTCCGCGAACAGGTCGACGACCGGGCCCAGCTCGGTGACCTGGACGTGCGGCACCTCGGAGAGGGCCGCGGCCAGCGTCCGGTCGTCCAGCTCGGCGAGGTCGCCCTGGCCGAAGAGGGCCTTGGAGGCGGCGATCACGGCGGCCGTCTGGTCGGCGCCGTGCACCAGCGTCGTCAGCTCCTCGGCCAGCGCCCGCTGCGCGGCCCGGGCCTGCGGACGCTCCTCGGTCTGCCGCTCCAGCTCCTGCAGCTCCTCGCGGGAACGGAAGGACAGGATGCGCGAGTACGTCGAGATGTCCCGGTCGTCCACGTTCAGCCAGAACTGGTAGAACGCGTACGGCGTCGTCATCTCCGGGTCCAGCCAGACCGCGCCGCCCTCGGTCTTGCCGAACTTGGTGCCGTCCGCCTTCGTCATCAGCGGCGTCGCGTAGGCGTGGACGGAGGAGTCCGGCTCCAGCCGGTGCAGCAGGTCCAGGCCGGCCGTGAGGTTGCCCCACTGGTCGCTGCCGCCCTGCTGCATCGTGCAGCCGTACCTCCGGTAGAGCTGGAGGAAGTCCATCGCCTGGAGCAGCTGGTAGCTGAACTCCGTGTAGCTGATGCCCTCGGAGGACTCCAGACGCCGGGCGACGGAGTCCTTGGTCAGCATCTTGTTGACCCGGAAGTGCTTGCCGATGTCCCGCAGGAACTCGATGGCGGAGAGCCCCTCGGTCCAGTCGAGGTTGTTGACCATCACGGCCGCGTTCTCACCCTCGAAGGACAGGAACGGCTCGATCTGGCCGCGCAGCCGCTCCACCCAGCCCGCGACGGTCTCCGGCGAGTTCAGCGTGCGCTCCGCGGTCGGCCGCGGGTCGCCGATCTGGCCGGTGGCCCCGCCGACCAGCGCCAGCGGCCGGTGACCGGCCTGCTGGAGCCGGCGCACGGTGAGCACCTGCACCAGGTGCCCCACGTGCAGGGAGGGCGCGGTCGGGTCGAAACCGCAATAGAACGTGACGGGACCGTCCGCGAGCGCCTTGCGCAAAGCATCCTCATCGGTGGACTGGGCGAACAGCCCACGCCACTTCAGCTCGTCGACGATGTCCGTCACGGTTCTCGTGTCTCCTCGAATGGTCTTGTGTGCGGGTACGAGGTTATACGCCCTGGCTGACAGAGCTCATATTGAAGTCCGGCACCCGCAGCGCGGGCATCGCCGCCCTGGTGAACCAGTCGCCCCACTCCCTGGGCAGCGTCTTCTCGGTGCGCCCGGCCTCCGTGACCCGGCCCAGCAGGGACACCGGCGACTCGTTGAACCGGAAGTTGTTCACCTCGCCGACGACCTCGCCGTCCTCCACGAGGTAGACGCCGTCCCGGGTCAGCCCGGTCAGCAGCAGCGTCGCCGGGTCGACCTCGCGGATGTACCAGAGGCAGGTGAGCAGCAGGCCGCGCCGGGTGCCGGCGACCATCTCCTCCAGGGAGCGGTCGGAGCCGCCGTCCAGGATGAGGTTGCCGAGCCCCGGCGCCACGGGCAGCCCGGTCAGGCCGGCGCTGTGCCGGGTGGTCGTCAGCCGGTTCAGCTCGCCCGCGCGGATCCAGTCGGTGGCCCCGGCCGGCAGCCCGTTGTCGAACACCGACTGGTCGCCGCCCGAGGAGTGGGCGACCACGAAGGGGGCGCACTCCAGTCCGGGCTCGTGCGGGTCGCTGCGCAGGGTCAGCGGCAGCTCGCCCAGCCGTTCGCCGAGGCGCGTGCCGCCCCCCGGCTTCGAGAACACCGTGCGCCCCTCGGCCGCGTCCCGCCCCGAGGCCGACCAGTACTGGTAGATCAGCAGGTCCGCGACCGCGGTCGGCGGCAGCAGCGTCTCGTACCGTCCCGCGGGCAGCTCCACGCGCCGCTCGGCCCACCCGAGCCGTACGGCCAGGTCGGCGTCGAGCGCCGCCGGGTCGACGTCCTTGAAGTCCCGCGTGGCGCGCCCCGCCCACGCCGACCGGGTGCGGTCCGGCGACTTGGCGTTGACCTCCAGCGTCCCGTTCGGCTGGTCGTGCCGCAGCCGCAGCCCGGTCGACGTGCCCAGGTAGGTCGACGTCAGCTCGTGGTTGGCGAAGCCGTACAGCTCCCGGCCGCCCGCACGCGCGCGGGCGAACGCCTCCCCGAGGGCCGGCGCGAAGTCGGCGAACACGGCCGACGTGGTCTCGGCGGGTGCGTCGGTGAAGTCGGGCGAGGCGGGCACGTCCGTGACCAGCGGCTGCGCGTCCTCGGCCGGTCCTGCGTCGCGCGCGGCGGCCTCGGCGGCGCGCACCAGGGGCTCCAGTTCGTCCACCGTGACGGCCGACCGCGACACGACCCCGGTGGCCGAACCCTCCCGGCCGTCGACGGTGGCGACCACGGTGAGCGTGCGCCCGCGCGTGACGCCGTTGGTGGTGAGCGCGTTGCCCGCCCAGCGCAGGTTGGCCGTGGACTCCTCGTCGGCGATGACGACGCAGCCGTCCGCCCGGGACAGCTCCAGCGCCCGCTCGACGATCTCGTGCGGCCTGTTCGTGCGCGCGCTCATCGACCCGCCTCCTGCGTGGTGTTGAGGATGTTGACTCCCTTGAAGAGCGCGGACGGGCAGCCGTGGGAGACCGCCGCGACCTGGCCCGGCTGGGCCTTGCCGCAGTTGAAGGCACCGCCCAGGACGTACGTCTGCGGGCCGCCGACGGCCGCCATGGACCCCCAGAAGTCGGTGGTCGTCGCCTGGTAGGCCACGTCCCGCAGCTGACCGGCGAGCCGCCCGTTCTCGATCCGGAAGAAGCGCTGACCGGTGAACTGGAAGTTGTAGCGCTGCATGTCGATGGACCAGGACCGGTCGCCGACGACGTAGATCCCGCGGTCCACGCCACCGATCAGGTCCTCCGTCGACAAGCCGCCGGGGTCCGGCCGCAGCGACACGTTGGCCATGCGCTGCACCGGCACGTGGGCGGGGGAGTCGGCGTAGGCGCACCCGTTGGACCGCTCGAACCCGGTCAGCCGCGCGATCCGCCGGTCGAGCTGGTACCCCACCAGCGTGCCGTCCTTCACCAGGTCCCAGGACTGGCCCTCGACGCCCTCGTCGTCGTACCCGATGGTCGCGAGCCCGTGCTCGGCGGTGCGGTCGCCGGTGACGTTCATCAGCTCCGAGCCGTAGCGCAGCTTGCCGAGCTGGTCGAAGGTGGCGAAGGAGGTGCCGGCGTAGGCGGCCTCGTAGCCGAGGGCGCGGTCCAGCTCGGTGGCGTGGCCGATCGACTCGTGGATGGTCAGCCACAGGTTCGACGGGTCCACGACCAGGTCGTACAGCCCCGCCTCGACGCTCGGCGCGCGCATCTTCTGGGCCAGCAGCTCGGGGATCTCGGCCAGCTCGGCGTCCCAGTCCCAGCCGGTGCCGGTCAGGTACTCCCAGCCGCGCCCCGCGGGCGGGGCCAGCGTGCGCATGGAGTCGAACTCGCCGCTGGAGTCGTCCACCGACACGGCCGTGAGCACCGGGTGCAGCCGTACCCGCTGCTGGGTGGTCACGGTCCCGGCGGTGTCGGCGTAGAACTTGTTCTCGTGCACGGTGAGCAGCGAGGCGTCCACGTGGTCCACCCCGTCGGCCGCCAGCAGCCGCGCGCTCCAGTCGGCCAGCAGGGCCGACTTCTCCGTGTCGGGCACGGTGAACGGATCGATCCCGTACGACGAGATCCACGTCCGGTCGGCGTGCACGGGCTCGTCGGCCAGCTCCACCAGCTCGTCCGACCCGGCCGCCCGGATCACCTGCGCGGACAGCTTCGCCATCGCCACCGCCTGCGAGGCGACCTTGGCGGCGGCGTCCATCGTCAGGTCCACACCGGACGCGAAGCCCCACGTACCGCCGTGCACCACGCGTACCGCGTATCCGAGGTCGGTGGTGTCCGAGGACCCGGCGGGCCTGGCGTCCCTCAGGCGCCGGGAGGCGCTGCGCACCCGCTCCAGCCGGAAGTCCGCGTGCTCGGCGCCGAGGGCACGCGCGCGTGCCAGGGCGGCGTCGGCGAGGGCGCGTAGGGGGAGTGCCGTGAAGGCTTCGTCGATGCTATGAGGCACCTGCGTCTCTTTCTGTCGACGTGACCGGTCGTCTGCCGCGACACCGGGGACTCGCCGCATCATGTCGCGTGAGGGCGGACGGGGACCACACCTTTCGCGGCGGGCGGGACACCGACCGCGGCGCCCTTTCTGTAGGGACCCGACAGTCAGCCCCCTGAGCCACTGTGGGTGCCCGATTCTCTGCGGACAGGGGCGGACCGATAGGTTTCCGAGGAAGCCGCCTGTCATCGCCGCCCGTCGACCGGGTGTTCTCGGGCGGGTACCAGAACGCTATGGAAAGGGTGATCCGTTGAGCCGCTCGGTTCTCGTCACCGGAGGCAACCGGGGCATCGGCCTCGCCATCGCCCGCGCATTCGCCGACGCCGGTGACAAGGTCGCGATCACGTACCGCTCGGGTGAGCCGCCGGAGGCCCTGACCGAATTGGGCTGCCTCGCCGTCAAGTGCGACATCACCGACAGTGAGCAGGTGGAGCGGGCCTACAAGGAGATCGAGGACGCGCACGGTCCCGTCGAGGTGCTGGTCGCCAACGCCGGCGTCACCAAGGACCAGCTCCTGATGCGCATGTCCGAGGAGGACTTCACCTCCGTCGTCGACACCAACCTCACCGGCACCTTCCGGGTCGTCAAGCGCGCCAACCGCGGCATGCTGCGCGCCAAGAAGGGCCGCGTCGTCCTGGTCTCCTCGGTGGTCGCCCTCCTCGGTTCCGCGGGCCAGGCGAACTACGCCGCGTCCAAGGCGGCCCTCGTCGGCTTCGCCCGCTCCCTCGCCCGCGAGCTGGGGTCGCGCAACATCACCTTCAACGTCGTCGCGCCGGGCTTCGTCGACACCGACATGACCAAGGTGCTCACCGACGAGCAGCGGGCCGGCATCGTGTCGCAGGTGCCGCTCGGCCGGTACGCGCAGCCGGAGGAGATCGCCGCGACGGTGCGGTTCCTCACCTCGGACGACGCCTCGTACATCACTGGAGCCGTCATTCCCGTTGACGGCGGACTGGGAATGGGTCACTGATCACCATGAGCGGAATTCTCGAGGGCAAGCGCGTCCTGATCACCGGTGTGCTGACGGAGGCGTCCATCGCCTTCCACACCGCCAAGCTGGCCCAGGAGCAGGGGGCCGAGGTCATCCTCACCGCGTTCCCGCGGCCGACGCTGACCGAGCGCATCGCCAAGAAGCTGCCCAAGCCCACCAAGGTCATCGAGCTCGACGTCACCGACGACGAGCACCTCGGCCGCCTGGCCGACATCGTCGGCGAGGAGCTCGGCGGCCTGGACGGCGTCGTCCACTCCATCGGCTTCGCCCCGCAGGACGCGCTCGGCGGCAACTTCCTCAACACGCCGTTCGAGTCGGTCGCCACCGCCATGCACGTCTCGGCGTACTCCCTGAAGTCGCTGACCATGGCCTGCCTGCCGTTGATGCAGAACGGCGGCTCGGTCGTCGGTCTCACCTTCGACGCGCAGTTCGCCTGGCCGCAGTACGACTGGATGGGCCCGGCCAAGGCCGCCCTGGAGGCCACCAGCCGCTACATGGCCCGTGACCTCGGCAAGCAGAACATCCGCTGCAACCTGGTCTCGGCCGGCCCGCTCGGCTCCATGGCCGCCAAGTCCATCCCGGGCTTCAGTGAACTGGCCTCGGTGTGGGACGACCGCTCCCCGCTGGAGTGGGACCTCAAGGACCCGGAGCCGGCCGGCCGCGGTGTCGTCGCGCTGCTGAGCGACTGGTTCCCGAAGACCACGGGCGAGATCGTCCACGTCGACGGCGGCCTGCACGCCATCGGCGCCTGACCGCACGCCTCGCGCGTCACCGAGGGCCCGCGTCCCACCGGGGTGCGGGCCCTCGGCATGTCACCCGGGCGCCGAACTCCGGCATGTCACCCGTTCGGCTCAACCGGCCGGGCGGCGGGGCGGGCGGCGGCGCACGCTGGGGTACGGGTTCACCACGCGCTGTCCCTCCCCCCGTACGGCCGAGGAGGTCCCCTGTGCGTCCACTCCACCGCCTGGCCTCAGCGACCGTCGCCCTCGCCTGGGTGTTCTTCCTGCCGTACGAAGCCGTGTCCTACGCGCGTGTGCCCGCCGGGGACGCGGACGGCCCCTCGGACGCGGCGGCGGAGCCGTTCGGTGCCGAGTGCCGGGTCCGCGTCGACGCCTCCGACGTCACCGCCCACTGCCACAACCCCTATCCGCAGGCCGACCACGTGCGCCTGCACATAGAGTGCGCCGACTGGTGGGACCTGGACAGCGACGGTTCGGCGGTCCGCGCCGGGCCCGCACAGACCGTACGCCTGGACGGACGGTGCTGGAAGGAAGTCCGGTCGGCCTGGGTCAGCCACGCTCCCGGGAGCTGACCCGGCCCGGGCGGCACACGAACGGGTAGCCGGCCGCCTCCCTCCCGGCGGTCCCGGCGTCCCCCGCGCGGATCGCGTCGACCAGCCGCGTGTGGTCCATGTGCGTCTCCGGCGTCAGCTCGCTGCCCACATCCACCCGCAGCCAGTCCCGCATCACCTCGCCGAGGTCCGCGTACATCGCGGTCATCACGTCGTTGTGCGAGGCGGCCACGACGGCCAGGTGGAAGGTCGCGTCCGCCGTGACGAAGGCCTCCGTGTCGCCCGACTCCCACGCCTCCTCGCGCCGTACCAGCAGCGCGTCGAGCTGCTTGAGGTCCTTCTCCGTGCGCCGCTCGGCGGCGAGCCGGGCGGCGGCGGACTCCAGGGTGGAACGCAGCTCGGCGATGTGCCGCGGATCGGCTTCGGCGAAGCGGCGCTGCATCACGCCCGCCAGCTCGCTGGTCGCCACGACGTACGTGCCGGAGCCCTGACGGATGTCCAGCAGGCCGTTGTGAGCCAGCGCGCGGACCGCCTCACGGACCGTGTTGCGGGCCACGCCGAGCTGCTCGACCAGCTCGGGCTCGGTCGGGATGCGGGAACCCACCGGCCACTCGCCCGAGGCGATCTGCTGGCGCAGCGCCGCGATGACCTGCTCGGACAGCGCCGAACGGCGGGGATGGCTCAGGGGCATGGCTCACCTTCGCACGCGAGTGGACAACCAATCATCCCATGATTCTATGATGGGCCTCATGGCTAGTGACGAAACCCGGACGGAGACACGGACGGAGACAAGGACGGAACCCCGCAGCTCCACGCCCCTCGGCGAGTCGCCGACCCGGGGCCCCCAGGCGCCCGGCGAGACGCCCGAAGCGCCCGGCGCGCGCCCGTGGACGACGTGGACGACCCGCCTGCTCCTCCTGGGCATCGTGCTGGCCGCGCTCAACCTGCGCCCCGCCATCACGAGCCTGGGCGCGCTCCTGGAGGAGGTCCGCGACGGGCTCGGCATGAGCGGCAGCGTGGCGGGACTGCTCACCTCCGTGCCCCCGCTGTGCTTCGCCGTCTTCGGCGTCACCGCCCCGCGGCTGGCCCGCCGCTTCGGCCCCGGCGCGGTGGTCTGCGCGGGCATGGTCGCCATCACCGCCGGCCTGCTGATACGTCCGTTCGCCGGCGGCACCGCGGGCTTCCTGGCGGGCACCGCCCTCGCGCTGATGGGCATCGCGGTCAGCAACGTCCTGATGCCGGTCATCGTCAAGCGCTTCTTCCCGGACCGGGTCGGCTCCATGACCGGCCTGTACTCGATGGCCCTGGCCTTCGGCACCTCGATCGCGGCCGCGGCGACCGTGCCCGTGACGAGCGCGCTGGGCGGCGACTGGCAGCCCGGCCTCGCGGTGTGGGCCGTACTGGGAGCGGTGGCCGTCCTGCCGTGGCTCCCGTTCGTGCGGCAGCGGACGGCGCCGGCCGCGCCCGGCACCCCCGACGCGGCCGGAGGGGGCGCGGGGGAGCCCGGAGCCGCGCGCGCGGACGGGCCGGCGCGGCAGTCCGCCGAGCAGCCCCCGCTGCGGATCACCCGCAGCCGTACGGCCTGGGCACTCGCCGTCTTCTTCGGCCTCCAGGCCACGGCCGCCTACATCACCATGGGCTGGATGGCGCAGATCTTCCGGGACGCGGGCGTCTCCGCGGGCACCGCCGGGCTGCTGCTCGCCGTCATCATGATGATGGGCGTGCCGCTGGCCTTCGTCATCCCCCGGGTGGCCACACGCCTGCCCCAGCAGGGCCCCATCGTGGTCGTGCTGGGCGTGTGCGGACTCGCCGGGTACGCGGGGCTGTACTTCGCCCCGGCCGGCGGCGCCTGGGTCTGGGCCCTGCTCCTCGGCATCTCCAACTGCGCCTTCCCGCTCGCGCTGACCATGGTCGGGATGCGGGCCAGGACCGGCGCGGGCGTCGCCCAGCTGTCCGCCTTCGCGCAGAGCACCGGCTACCTGATCTCCATCCCGGGTCCGCTGCTGGTGGGCGTGCTCTACCAGCACAGCGGCGGCTGGGGGCTGCCGATCGCGCTGATGAGCGCCCTGATGGTGCCGCAGATCGTGGTGGGCGTCCTGGCGGGCCGGAACCGTACGGTCGAGGAGGAGGCGGCGCGCTGACCCGGCCCGCGGACCCCGTGCGCCGGCCCTGAGCGCCGTTCCACGGGAGGCCGCCCCAACCGTGGACGCCTTTCCTTCGGGCCGCTCGCCCCGGCCGCGGCGGCGGATGCGAGACTTGCCGTATGCCAGTCCTCGACCCGAACCCCCAGCACGGCCAGAAGAAGATGCTGATCGTCTTCGGAGCCTTTCTCGCGATCTTCGTGATCATCGGCGTCATCGCGACCATCGCCTCGCCGTGACCCCGGCGCCCGCGGCCCCGGCCCCGGGCCCGGAAGGTGGGGTTAACCCCCGTATCCCTTAGGGGGTGAGGGTCAGGGTCAAGTGGGTGGACTTCCGGATGGGTTGGTGCCCGCGGATTCCGTAGTTTCGAGATGTGCCCGGACAGGCGGGCGCGGAGCCCGGACCAGGGACGCTCGAACCAGCGGAGGCACTCATGTCGGCCCCTACCCAGACCCGGCCTCCCCAGGCGACCCGGGGCGGCGTCGACATCCGGCTGCCCTGGTGGGCCCTGGCCCTGCCCGTGCTGGCCTTCGTCGTGCTGCTCCTGCTCATACTCAATCCCGTGGACGCCCACGCGGCGGCCACCGGCGAGCCCGCCACCGCGCAATTCTTGGAGCGGTTGCGGGAGCTGACCGCGCGCTGACGCGGATCGGGGCCGGTCGCGCGCCGCGGGTCGGTCCGGTGGTGAATCCGCATGTCAACTCCCAGCGCCCCGTGGCCTGTTTCATGCGAAGCTGGATTACATGAGCGTCGCAGAACCCCGCAGGATCGTCCTTTTCCGGCATGCGAAAGCCGACTGGCCGCAGGTGACCGACCACGAGCGGCCGCTCGCCGATCGGGGCCGCAAGGACGCCGCAGAGGCCGGACGCCGACTGGCGGACACCGGCATCGCCATCGACCAGGCCCTGTGCTCGACCTCCACCCGGACCCGCGAGACCTGGAAGCTCGCCGTCCAGGAGTTCCCGCACCGGCCGAAAACCGTCTACGAGGAGCGGGTCTACGAGGCCTCACCCGGCGAACTGATCGCCGTGCTCAACGAGACCCCCGACGACCTGAGGAACGTGCTGGTGATCGGGCACAACCCGGGCATGGAAGGGCTGGCCGAGATCCTGGCCGGCTCGGCCGAGGGCGACGTCCGTGAGCGGATGGGCCACCGGGGCTTCCCGACCGCGGCCTTCGCCGTCCTGACCTTCACGGGCTCCTGGAAGGACGTGGAGCCGGGGATCGCCTCCCTGGCCGAGTACTGGGCACCCACCGACTGATCCGCCCCCCGCGACAGACCCGGTCGGCCACTGGGGCGGACCGGGTCCGCGGTCCCTCGCGTGCGGTGCTGCACTGGTACGGGTACGGGTACGGGTACGGGTAGCGGGAGCCGGGTGGCCCGGTCCGCCCGGTACGCCCGGGCGCGCGTGCTCCGCCGGGTCAGATCCGGTCGAGCGGAAGTCCTACGTTCTCGTCGAGGTCCTCGTCCAGCGTGTCCGCCGCCTCGACCTCCTCACGGGTGATGCCCAGCAGGTACAGGACCGTGTCCAGGAAGGGCACGTTCACCGCGGTGTGCGCCGCCTCGCGCACCACCGGCTTGGCGTTGAAGGCGACCCCGAGTCCGGCCGCGTTGAGCATGTCCAGGTCGTTGGCACCGTCACCGATCGCCACGGTCTGTGACAGCGGCACGCCCGCCTCGGCGGCGAACCTGCGCAGCAGCCGGGCCTTGCCCGCCCGGTCGACGATCTCGCCGGTGACCCGGCCGGTCAGCCTGCCGTCGACGATCTCCAGGGTGTTGGCCTGGGCGAAGTCCAGCCCCAGCCGGTCCTTCAGCGCGTCGGTGACCTGGGTGAACCCGCCGGAGACGACGCCGACCTGATAGCCGAGCCGCTTCAGCGTACGGATCAGGGTGCGAGCCCCCGGCGTCAGCCGCACCTCGCCGCGCACCTTGTCCACCACCGAGGCGTCCAGCCCCGCCAGCAGGGCCACCCTCGCGTGCAGGGACTGCTCGAAGTCCAGCTCACCGCGCATCGCGGACGCCGTCACCTCGGCGACCTCGTCCTCACAGCCGGCGTGCGCGGCGAACAGCTCGATGACCTCGTCCTGGATGAGGGTCGAGTCCACGTCCATCACGACCAGGCGCTGTGCCCGCCGGTGCAGCCCCGCCGAGACGACGGCGACATCCACGCCCAGCGCCGCGGCCTCGGTGGCCAGCGCGGTGCGCAGCGGTTCGGTCTCCACGCCGGACACCGCGAACTCGACGGCGGTCACCGGATACTTCGCCAGCCGGAAGATACGGTCGATGTTGCTGCCGGTCCCGGTGATCCGGGCCGCTATGGCGGCCGTCGCCTCCGCGGTGAGCGGGTGGCCCAGCACGGTGACCAGGGACCGGCCGAGACCGCGCGGCCGGTTGTCGCCGATGCCGGAGATGATCTCCGCCTGCATCTTCAGCGACTCCGCCCAGCTGTGGACGGTCGCCCGGAGATCACCCTCCAGCCCCTGGGGCGGCTCGGTCACGAGCGCGCACAGCACGATCCGGCCACGGGTGACGACCTGCTCGATGTCGACCACGTCGACGGAGTAGGCGGCGAGGGTGTCGAACAGGCCGGCCGTGATGCCCGGTCGGTCCTTGCCGAAGATCTTGACGAGAAGCGTGGGAACGTCAGAGGTCTGCGAAGCGCTCATGGTGCTCCCACCGTATCCGGCACCCGGTGCCTCCCGCTGCCGAGGTCCGTCTGACGGACAGGGCGGACAGGGCGGAAAGGGCAGAGGGGGCGGAGGGGGTGTGGTGCGGCACCGGGGCGGCTTCGGCGGGGTGGGGCTTCGACGGGGTCGGGCCGGGCCGGGCCGGGCGGCTCGGCCGTCGTCCTCACCCTCCGCCCCTGGGGCGACGCGGTGGAGCCGGAGGCGGGGGAGGTGGGGGAGGCGGGCCCTCGCCCCAGCGTGCCCGTGCCCGGTCCTCCGGACGCGCCCCGGGCCGCGGAGGACGCCGGGACGGTGCCGGCGGCGGCGCTCCGGCCACGGTGGGGGCGTCGTAGATGCCGGGGCCCGGCGGCCGCTCACTCCTGTCGCGCGGCTCCTCGCCACCGGGGGCCGACGCTGTGCCACCGTGTCCGTGCGCACTGCCACCGTGCCCTCGGTACGGCTCCGGGCTCGGCCCCGCGTGAGGTGCGGAGCCCGCACAGCCACCCACCCCGCCCACCGTACCCACCGCACCGGACGCACCTGCCACACCTGCCACGCCGAACGCCCCGGCACCCCGTGCCAACGCTGTCGCGTGCGCCCCGCTCACCCCGGTCGCCCGTGCCAGCAGCGCCCCCGCGGCCCCCGCCGCCGCACCCCACACGGCGCCCAGCAGCAGTGCCGTGCCGAGGTGACCGCGCAGGTCGACGCCCGCGCCGAACGCGTCGACGCCGAGCACCGACAGCGAGGCGTCCACGGACACCTCCGTCAGCCAGGCCAGCAGCGGCAGGGCCGACGCGGTCGCGACCCCCAGCCGCAGCGCGCACCGCGCGACGAAACCGGGGGAGCGTGCGTCGTCCAGCGCCACCGGAGTCCGTACCGCCGTCAGCACCCCGGCCAGCAGCATCATCAGCGCCGCTGCCACACCCAGCAGCCACACCCGTCCGTCCAGCTCCGCCAGCCGCCCGAGCGTGACCGGCTCGCCGGAGCCGCCGGCCAGCAGTTCGTCCAGCGGGTCGGGCAGGACGCGGACCAGCTCACCCGTGGCCCGCCCCTCCCACGGCACGGACAGGCCGATCGGAACGCCAAGCCAGACCCCGTTCGGGGCGCCCAGCAACGCGGCCCCGGCGATCCGCCGCGGATGGTCGTCGCCGATCGCCGCATAGGCGGCCGCCGCGAAGCCGGCCGCGACCGCCGTCAGCGCGACCGAGACCAGGGCCGACACGGCCGGCCGCACCACACGGTGCACCGCCTCGAACCCACGCGGCAGAGGGGTGCGGCGCGAGGCCAGCAGGGCGATGAGCAGGACCCCGGTGGACCAGAGCAACCCACCCAGCAGCGTCGGCACCGTGTCGACGGTGAAGCGGACGGTGGCCTCGGCGTCCACGAGGCCACCGATCCGGTCGGGCAGCCACCCCTCGACGTCCCCGATGTCCCCGAGCCCCGGAATCCCGATGCCGCCGCCACCGCCATCATCCTCACCACCGCCCCCGCGGGACAGGTCGCCGAGCCGCAGCGAGCCGCCGTCGATCGTCACGACGCCGTGCCCCACCCAGGCCAGTCCGCCCGTCATCGCCACGAACAGGGTGATCACCGCACCCGCACGCGCGAGGAGTTCGCCCGGCGCCACCACAACTCCGGCGGCGCGCAGGGACCGTAGGAAGAAGAAGGACAGGAACAGCGCTCCGACCAGGCCGACGCCCAGTGGCGTGATCTCGACGGCCGTGTGCGCCTCCGCCCCTTTCAGCCCGAAGGCGGACACATCCCCGGACGGCGTCACCGAACCCCCCGCCCCCAGGGCCACGACCGCCGCGGTCATCGGCCCCGGCGAGCCCGCGGCGTCCGCTCCCAGCAACCGCAGCGCGAGGGCCGCCGTACCCGCCATCCCTGCCAACGCCCAGCTCACAGAGGCGATCGCCGACATCAGGACGTCACCCCAGGGCACCCTCGCCCCGTACCCACCGGCTGCGACGTTCGTGGACGCGCTCATGGGCAGACCCCCCGATCCGCGACGCGGCGGACCCGCCGCGCATGTCCCTCTCGCGTGGATTACCACTCTCCGAGCAGGTTTCAACCCCCTCGACGGAAACGGGCGCCGGGCACCTACGGAGTCTTCACGAGGCCCGACTTTCGGTCAGGGGGCCGAGCCTGAAATAGTTCCCCCCGATGTTCGACATCCCTAGACTCCCCGCGACGGGGGTACATCGGGGGACAACTCAGTGGGGCATGGAGTGCCGGAACTCGTACTGGAATCAAATGGACGGACCTGGACGCTCGATCCGTCCCGGTCATACGCGCTCGGGCGCGATCCGCAGGGGGAACTTGTCTTCGACGACGCCAGGGTCTCCTGGCGGCACGCCACGATCAGCTTCGACGGCCGCGGCTGGGTCGTCGAGGATCACGGCAGCACCAACGGCACCTTCGTGCACGGTCAGCGGATCCAGCGGACGGAGCTCGGCGCCGGCTCGGTGCTGAACCTCGGCAACGCGACCGACGGACCGCGCGTCAGCCTGACCGGCGCCCAGGCCGCGGCCGGCACGCCGCACGCCCAGCAGCAGCCGCAGCAGCAGCAGTCGCAGCAGCAGCCGTACGCCGCGCAGGGCGCGGGCGCCGGCTGGGCCCAGCAGGCCCCCGCGCAGCAGCCGCAGCACCAGACGCCGCAGCACCAGGCCCCGCAGCATCAGGCGCAGCACCACCAGCCCGCGCCGCAGGCGCAGCAGCAGGCCGGCTGGCAGCAGCCGCAGCAGGGTGCGCCGCACTTCCCCCAGCAGCAGGGACCCGGTGGCGCGGCGGGGGCGCCGCCGATCCACGGCGACCGCAGCCCGACCACGTTCCACCAGTTCTCGCTCGGCCGCGTGATGCGCATCGGCCGTGCCCTGGAGAACGAGCTGGTCGTCTCCGACCTTCAGGTCTCCCGCAACCACGCGGAGTTCCACTCGACGCCCGACGGGCGCATGGAGATCCGCGACCTGGGCTCGCACAACGGCACGTACGTCAACGGTCAGCCCATCGCCAAGGGCGGCTCCCAGCTGCTCGGCCCGACCGACATCGTGGGCGTCGGCCACTCGACGTTCCGGATCGTCGGGGACCGGCTCGAGGAGTTCGTCGACACCGGTGAGGTCTCCTTCTCCGCCCGCCACCTGACCGTGACGGTCGACGGCGGCAAGCAGATCCTCAAGGACGTCTCGTTCGGGGTGCCCGAGAAGTCGCTGATCGCGGTCATCGGCCCCTCGGGCTCCGGCAAGTCGACCCTGCTCAAGGCGCTCACCGGCTACCGGCCCGCCGACCAGGGCGAGGTCCTGTACGACAACAGGAACCTCTACAAGCAGTTCGCCGAGCTGCGCCAGCGCATCGGTCTGGTCCCGCAGGACGACATCCTGCACAAGGAGCTGACCGTCAAGAAGGCCCTCAAGTACGCGGCGAAGCTCCGCTTCCCGGCCGACACCACGGCCGCCGAGCGCGACGCCCGCATAGACGAGGTGCTGCGCGAGCTGAAGCTGGACATCCACCGGGACAAGAAGGTCACCTCCCTGTCCGGCGGCCAGCGCAAGCGCGTCTCCGTCGCCCTGGAGCTGCTCACCAAGCCGTCCCTTATCTTCCTGGACGAGCCGACCTCCGGCCTCGACCCGGGCATGGACCGCGATGTCATGCAGCTGCTGCGCGGCCTGGCCGACGACGGCCGCACCGTCCTCGTCGTCACCCACTCCGTGGCCGAGCTGGCGATCTGCGACAAGCTGCTGGTCATGGCGCCGGGCGGCTCGGTGGCCTACTTCGGCCCGCCCGAGGAGGCGCTGAACTTCTTCGGTTACGACACCTGGGCCGACGTCTTCTCCGCCTTCGAGAACTACCGCGACTACGACTGGGCGGGCCGCTGGAAGGGCTCGCAGCACTACCAGATGTACGCCGCCGACATCGACGCCGTCGCGCCGCAGGCCGTACAGATGCCGGCCATGCAGGCGATGAAGCCGCCGAAGCCGCAGGGCTGGATGTCGCAGTTCGTCACGCTGGTGCGCCGCTACGTGTCGGTGATCGTCTCCGACAAGGGCTTCCTCGCCCTGATGGTGATCCTGCCGGCCGTGCTGGGCGCGGTGAGCCTGCTCATCGACGCCGACAAGGGCCTGCTGCCCAACCCGGCCAACCCGCAGACGGGCCGGATCATCCCGAACGGCACCGCGACCACGGTGCTCCTGATCCTCGCCGTCGGCGCCTGTTTCGCCGGCGCCGCGAACTCGGTCCGCGAGCTGATCAAGGAACGGGTGATCTACGAGCGGGAGCGCGCGACCGGCCTGTCCCGCTCGGCGTACCTGATGTCCAAGGTGTTCGTGCTCGGCATGATCACCGTGCTCCAGGGCCTGCTGGTCGGCGTCATCGGCTTCGCCACCCGGGAGATCCCCGAGGAGGGACTCGTCCTCGGCGGCCTGACCCTGGTCGAGCTGTCACTGCCGATCATGGCGCTGGGCTTCACCTCGATGATGTTCGGCCTGATCATCTCGGCGCTCGTGAAGACCGCCGAGAAGACCATGCCGCTGCTGGTCATGTTCGCGATCATCCAGGTCGTCTTCACCGGCTGCCTCTTCGCCCTGAACGGCGCGGTCGGCGTCAACCAGTTCTCGTACCTGATGCCCTCGCGCTGGGCGGTGGCCGCGGCCGGCGCCACGCTGGACTTCAACAGGATCAGCCCGCCCGAGCAGGGCGCCGAGACCGACCCCCTGTGGGAGCACACCGTCGGCGCCTGGGCCATGGACATGACCGCGCTGATCGCCCTCGGCGTGATCTGCGGCTTCTTCGTGGCGCGCTTCCTGCGCCGTCACGAGCCCGAGGTCATGCGGAAGTGACCGCGGGGCCGGCCGCCGGCCCCGTGAACGCCCCGAAGGGCGGCACCCCGTCAGGAGGGTGCCGCCCTTCGGCGTACGGTGCGGCGTCGGCGACGTCGTGAAGAGGTCCGCGCCGACCTCAGTACGCGCTGTCGACGTTGTCCATGGTGCCGTACTTGTCCGCGGCGTAGTTGCACGCGGCGACGATGTTGGCGACCGGGTCCCAGATGTTCTTCGGGGTGCCGGCCACGTGGTAGGCCTCGAAGGTCGGCGGGATGACCTGGAGCAGGCCCTTCGACGGGATGCCGTTGATGGCGTTGATGTCCCAGTCGTTGATGGCCCTCGGGTTGCCGGAGGACTCCCGGATGATGTTCCGGTGGATGCCCTCGTAGGAGCCGGGGATGCCGTGCTTCTTCATGATGTCCCGGGCCTCGCGGATCCAGCCGTCCAGGTTGTCCGGGTAGGACTTCTTGACCTCGGTGCGCTGGGTGGACCGGCTGGCGGTCTCCTTCGCCGCACGCTTGGCCGCGGCCTTCTCGGCGGCCGCCTTCTTCGCCGCGGTGGCCTTCGCGGCGGTCGCGGCGGCCTCCTTCTTCGCCTCGATGGCGGCGACCTTCTGGCTGGCACCGGCGAGCTGGCCGGTGACGCCGGCGTGCACGTCCTGGATCTGCTTGGTGCTGTACGCCACCTTGGCCGTCGGAGCGGCCTCGCTCGTGGTCGTCTGTCCGCTGGCGGGGACCGCGGTGAGCGCGACGGCGGCGGCGCCGAGCGTGCCGACACCGGCGATCGCGAGCTTGTGGGTGCGGGTCAGGGGACGACTGTGACCACGGGTGAAGATGTTCTTGGGCATGGCGGGATAGACCTCTTCGGATTAGCGCGGAGGTCGCTCTCGTCCGGCGGGGGACAGGATGCTTCCGGCACGAGCACCGCGGGGCGACAACCCGCGGCGCTGAGCGACGAGAGCAATTCTTAGCGGCCGCAAAATCCTGAGGCAAAGGTGTGACGTACGATCCCGGGTAGTGGATCAGGGAAGGGCAAAACGGGGCAGATTGGACTGTCTGCCCCGCTCAAAACGGACGAGTCCTTCTCCTACTCCCCTTCGTACGTGACGTGCGCCCTATGCGAGGGCTCACATCCACCCCTCGTCGTTCTCACGATGTGTTGCTGGAGCAATCCATTGCGTGAAGCCCTTGGAGGTCTCCTCCTACGGCAGGAGGAGATGGACGTCGCCGAACTCGTGCCAGAGGTAGCGCCCCTCCATCGCGGCCTCGTACCCCCGGCCGATCGCCGCCCGCCCCGCCACCGCCTCCAGCATCAGGAGATGCGAGGCCTCGGGGTCGTGCAGCCCCGTCAGCAGGCCGTCCACCGCCCGCACCCCGCGCTCCGGGGTCACCACCAGATCGGTCCACCCGGCCCGCGCCCGGACGACCCCGTCGGCGTCGGCCGCCGACTCCACCGCCCGTACGGCCGTCGTCCCCACGGCGACGACCCGCCCGCCGCCCGCCCCGGCCGCGTTGATCAGCCGCGCCGACGCCTCCGGCACCGCGAACCGCTCCGGGTAGGGCGGCTCGTGCGCCTCGGCGGATGCCACCCCCGTGTGAAGCGTCACCGGCGCGAACTGCACCCCGCGGCTCACCAGCTCCGCCACCAGCCGCGCCGTGAAGGGCCGCGCCGCGCTCGGCATCTCGGCGCTGCCCGCCCCGTCCTCGGACGGCAGCGCGAAGACCGTCCGGTACACGGACAGCGGCTGGTCCCGCTCCGTGTAGGAGTAGCGGATGGGCCGCCCGTGCTCCCGCAGCACCTCGGGCACCTCGGCCCCGGAGACCCGCGCCCACCACAGCCGCTCCCCGCGCGCGCTCAACGGCTCCTCCAGCACCAGACGCGCACCCCCCGCCAGCCGCACCTCCGCCCCGCGCGGGGAGCCGGCCGGGCGCCCCTCGGGAGACGCACGTCCCCTCCCCGCACGCGCGCGCGTGGTTCCCCTTCCGTCGGGGTCCCGCAGCTCCACCGCCCACCGGCCGTCGTCCCCCCGCGTCGAGAAGTGCACCACCACGGGCGCGCGCCCGAGGTGCCCGTCCACGGCGGCGGCGAGCGTCACGGAGGTGTTGACGACGAGCAGGTCCCCGGCCCGCAGCAGCCCGGGCAGCTCCCGGAAGCCGTGATGCGACACCTCGGTGCCATGCGACACCAGCAGCCGTACGGCGTCCCGGTCCAGCCCCGGCCCCCGCTGCTCCACGGGCACCCGGGCCGACAGTTCCTCCGGCACCCGCAGCGCGAGGGTCATCGCCGTCCCTCCAGCAGCGCCGGAGCCGCGTACCGTCCGCCGGCCGGCCGCTCGTCCAGCAGCCGCAGGAGCGCCGGCACGACCCGCGCCGGATCGGGCCGCGGATCGTCGTCGTCCGGTACGGCCGCCGCGTACAGGTCGGTGGCCATGTCCCCGGGGTCGACCGCCCAGACCCGCAGCCCCGGCTCCTCGGCGCCCAGCACGGCCGCCAACTGGTCCAGGGCCGCCTTCGACGCCCCGTAGCCGCCCCACGTCTCGTACGCCTCCGCCGCGGCGTCCGAGCTGACCGTCAGCACCGCGCCCGCCGGAGCCTCCCGCAGCGACGGCAGCGCCTCCTGGACCAGGCCCAGCGCGGCCACCACGTTCACCTCCAGGGCCCGCCGCAGCCCCTCCAGCGGCAGCGTCTCCAGCCGTACCAGCGGCTCCGCGCCCAGCGCGCTCGCGTTGCTGACCAGCAGGTCCACCCCGCCGAGCCGTCGGGCCGCCGCCACCAGAGCGGCCCGGTGCCCGGCGTCGGTGACATCCCCCGGCAGCGCCGTCACGCGTGCGCCGTACGCCTCCAGCGCGACCGCGGTCCCCCTGAGCACCTCCGGCGTCCTGGCGTCCAGCACCAGGTCCCAGCCCCGGGCCGCCAGGGCCTCGGCGAGCGCCCGGCCCAGCCCCTTCGAAGCACCCGTGATGATCGCGACCGGCATGATCCACGTCCCCTCGTCGTCCACGCCTCCCGGTTGGTCCGGCGTGATCCTCAACCTAGGAACCGGGCCGCACCGGCCGCCTCGGGCACCGGCCGCAACCCTGCGGGGCCCTTCGCCCTAGGACCGGCGGGCGGGACCTCCGGCCTAGGCCCACCGCCCCAGGCGACGGCGGCCACAGGACCGATCCCGGTGTCACCCCCCGCCGGTACCGTGAGGACATGAGTCACGGCCCCCGGTCCGGCCTCGCCGCGGTGAGTTCCGCGCTGCTGGCCATGAGCAGGCACCTCGAGGTGCGCGACGTCCTCAAGACGATCGTCGCCTCGGCCCGCGAGCTGCTCGACGCGCAGTACGCGGCCCTCGGCGTCCCCGACGACCACGGGGGCTTCGCCCAGTTCGTCGTGGACGGCGTCAGCGACGAGCAGTGGAAGGCCATCGGCCCCCTGCCCCGCCAGCACGGCATCCTCGCCTCGATGCTGCGCGAGGCCCGGCCCGAGCGCCTCGGCGACGTCCGCAAGGACCCCCGCTTCGAGGGCTGGCCCGCCGCCCACCCCGACCTGGTCGACTTCCTGGGCCTGCCGATCCGCGACGGCGAGGAGGTCATGGGCGCCCTCTTCCTCGCCAACAAGAACTGCCCCAAGCCCGAGGGCGGCTGCGGCTTCACCGCGGACGACGAGGAACTCCTGGGCATCCTCGCCCAGCACGCCGCCATCGCCCTCACCAACGCCCGCCTGTACGAACGCAGCCGCGAGCTGACCATCGCCGAGGAACGCTCCCGCCTCGCCCACGAGCTGCACGACGCCGTCAGCCAGAAACTGTTCTCCCTGCGCCTCACCGCCCAGGCCGCCGCCACCCTCGTCGACCGCGACCCCGCCCGCGCCAAGGGCGAACTCCAGCAGGTCGCCGCGCTCGCCGCGGAAGCCGCCGAGGAGCTGCGCGCCGCCGTCGTCGAGCTGCGGCCCGCCGCCCTGGACGAGGACGGCCTCGTCGCCACCCTCCGCACCCAGATACAGGTCCTCGACCGCGCCCACACCGCGCGCGTCACCTTCGCCGGCCACGGGGTCAAGGCCCTGCCCGCCGCCCAGGAGGAGGCACTGCTGCGCGTCGCCCAGGAGGCGCTGCACAACGCCCTGCGGCACTCCTCGCCGGAACACGTCGCCGTGACCCTGCACCGGCGGGGCGCCGCGACGGTGCTGCGCGTCACCGACGACGGCAGCGGCTTCGACCCGCGCACGGTCCGCCGCGCCGGACGCCACCTCGGCCTGGTCTCGATGCGGGACCGGGCGAGCGGTGCCGGGGGCACGCTGACCGTGGAATCGGCGCCCGGCAAGGGCACCACGATCGAGATGGAGGTCCCAGGTGGCTGACGCAATCAAGGTGCTGCTCGTCGACGACCACCAGGTGGTCCGCCGGGGCCTGCGCACCTTCCTGGAGGTGCAGGACGACATCGAGGTGGTCGGCGAGGCCGCCGACGGCGCCGAAGGAGTGGACCGCGCCGAGGAGCTGAAGCCCGACGTGATCCTCATGGACGTCAAGATGCCGGGCATGGACGGCGTCGAGGCGCTGCGCAGGCTCCACGAGCTGGACAACCACGCGCGCGTGCTGATCGTCACCAGCTTCACCGAACAGCGCACCGTGGTCCCCGCCCTGCGGGCCGGAGCGGCGGGCTACGTCTACAAGGACGTCGACCCCGACGCCCTGGCGGGCGCCATCCGCTCCGTGCACGCCGGTCACATCCTGCTCCAGCCCGAGGTCGCGGGCGCCCTGCTGTCCCAGGAGGAGAGCGGCTCGGGCCAGGGCCGGGCGGGCTCCCTCACCGAGCGGGAGCGGGAGGTACTGAGCCTGATAGCGGACGGCCGCTCCAACCGGGAGATCGCCCGCGCGCTCGTGCTCTCCGAGAAGACCGTCAAGACCCACGTCTCGAACATCCTCATGAAGCTCGACCTCGCGGATCGCACCCAGGCCGCGCTGTGGGCCGTACGCCACGGCGTGACCGGCTGATCCGTACGCGCGTACGCGAGGGCAACCCGGAGGGTTCCCCTCCGGTCCGAGATTCATACCGTCGTGGGAATGTCCCCCACATGGCGCATCCTCGGTGCGCCCCGGCCGTTCTCCAGTGCGTGCCGCGGCGCCTGCCGCGGTGATCGCGAGGAGGGCTTGTAGTGAAGAACCTGAAGAAGGCAGCGGCCGTGACGATGATGGCCGGCGGGCTGATCGCCGCCGGTGCCGGCATGGCCTCCGCCACCGACGGCGCCGCCGCCCACGGCGAGGCCATCGGCTCCCCGGGCGTCGCCTCCGGCAACGTCGTCCAGGCGCCGATCCACATCCCGGTCAACGCCGTCGGCAACAGCGTCAACGTCATCGGTGTCCTGAACCCGGCCTTCGGCAACCTGGGTCTCAACCACTGACCCGACGCGGCACGCCGCACCAGACCCCCGGCCTCCCGGCCCCACCCGGGAGGCCGGTCGCATTCCCACCCCACCGGCCGCCCCTCACCCCCGACAGCCCCAGACAGCAGCCCCCGCCAGTCATACCGCCGCAGCCGCGGGTACCCTCCCCGCCGCAGCCCCAGACGGCCGCCCCGCCCCGCCGTAGCTGCGGGCAGTCGTGCCGCTGGGGCGGCACGGGTGGGCGCAGCGGCACCCGGCCAACGCCCGGCCGCGAGACCCACCCCCGTCCAGCGCCCCCGCGCCCCCGGCTCACTTCGACCGGGCGCCCCCGCCACCCCCGTCCAGCGCCTCCACGCCCCCCGGCTCACCCCAACCCAGCGCCCCCACCACCCCCGCCCCACCCCCCAGGGGACGTCACCGCACCCCCCGCTCCCGCTCCTCCACAACGGAGTTGTACGCCGCGACCTGCGCCCGCCGAGCCGTCCGCTCCACCGGCCGCAACGCCTCCCACCGCGCCGCCATCTCGGAGGCACTCACCGCGCCCCCGTGGCCGTTCTCACACGCCAGCGACACCAACGCCCCCACCCGCTGCGCCAACTCCAGCACCCGCACCGCCCGCGGCGGATACCCCGGCGCCAGCACCTCCCGCCCCCGCTCGGCCCGCGCCCGGTACGCCGCCACGGCCGCCTCGGCCACCGGTCCCGACCCGGCCACGTCCAACCGCGTCAGCACCTCCGTCGCGTCCCGCAGCGCCTCCGCCAGTTCCCGCTCCGCCTCCCCGAGCGACGGCACGTCGGCAGGCGGCGCCTCCCGCACCGGCAGACAGTGCCAGACGACCTCGACATGCACATCTCCCGCGGGCCCGGCCTCGTACACCTCCGGCACCAGCCCGAGCGCGGCTCCATGGCAGATCACCGCCTCCTCCGCCTCCAGCGCCCGCGCGTTGAAGTCCGGCGGCCCGCTCAGCCCCAGCGGATGCCCCGGCGCGGGCAGCGCGATCCGCAGCCCGGTCGCCCCGAGCGACCGCAACCGCCCGAGCGCCAGCGTGAGACCCACCGGCGCCGATTCACCCGGCAGATCCTCCACCCGGTGCACCGCGTCGTCGCCGACGATCGCGACCGCGGCGTCGTCCGGCGAGACCATGTGGGCAATAAGGGCATTTCCCCAGGCGGCTAGGCGCCCTGCGCGTGGTTCCGAGAGCATCCCCCCACCCTAAGGACCGGACCGATGGAACGGTGCGGCCGACCGGTGGCGTAGATTTCCTGGAGGGGCCTGCGCCCACCGGCGCGGCGGCCCGAGCCCACAGGCGTACGCGACAGCCGGAACCGGCCACACTGCAAGGGGAGACAACGCGCTCATGAGCGATGTTCTGGAGCTTCAGGACGTATCCGTGGTCCGCGAGGGCCGGGCTCTGGTGGACCAGGTCTCCTGGTCGGTCAAGGAGGGCGAGCGCTGGGTCATCCTGGGCCCGAACGGCGCCGGCAAGACCACCCTCCTCAACGTCGCGTCCAGCTACCTGTACCCCAGCAGCGGCACCGCCTCCATCCTCGGCGAGACCCTCGGCAGGCCCGGCACCGACGTCTTCGAACTGCGCCCCCGCATCGGCATGGCCGGCATCGCCATGGCCGACAAGCTGCCCAAGCGCCAGACCGTCCTCCAGACCGTGCTCACCGCCGCCTACGGCATGACCGCCGGCTGGCAGGAGGAGTACGAGGACATCGACGAGCAGCGCGCCCGCGCCTTCCTCGACCGCCTCGGCATGACCGAGTACCTCGACCGCAGGTTCGGCACCCTCTCCGAGGGCGAGCGCAAGCGCACCCTGATCGCCCGCGCCCTGATGACCGACCCCGAGCTGCTGCTCCTGGACGAGCCGGCCGCCGGTCTCGACCTCGGCGGCCGTGAGGACCTCGTCCGCCGCCTCGGCCGTCTCGCCCGCGACCCGATCGCCCCCTCGATGATCATGGTCACCCACCACGTCGAGGAGATCGCCCCCGGCTTCACCCACGTCCTGATGATCCGTCAGGGCAAGGTGATGGCCGCCGGTCCGCTGGAGCTCGAACTCACCTCGCGCAACCTCTCCCTCTGCTTCGGGCTCCCGCTCGTCGTCGAGCAGGTCGGCGACCGCTGGACCGCGCAGGGCCTCCCCCTGTCCTGAGCCGCCCCCCGTGCGCCCTGTCCCCGGCGCCTGCCGCGGACCTAACATGACCGTGTGAACGACATCGACGCATGGGTGTGGTGGCTCGTCGCCGCGGCAGCGCTCGGAATCCCGCTCGTGGTGACCGCGATGCCGGAGTTCGGGATGCTCGCCGTGGGCGCGGTCGCCGCCGCCATCGCCTCCGGGTTCGGCGCCGGCCTCGTCGTCCAGGTCCTGGTCTTCGTCGTCGTCTCGGTCGCCCTCATCGCCGTCGTACGGCCCATCGCCGCCCGGCACCGCTCCCAACGGCCCCAACTCGTCACCGGGGTCGACGCCCTGAAGGGCAGACAGGCCGTCGTCCTGGAACGGGTCGACGGCTCCGGCGGCCGGATCAAGCTCGCCGGCGAGGTCTGGTCGGCCCGCGCGCTCGACACCGGCCGTGCCTACGAGACGGGTGAGGAAGTGGACGTCGTGGACATCGAAGGGGCAACGGCGATCATCATGTGACCTCGCCGGACACAACTGGACCGAACACCCTCCGAGGCACGCGACGGTCTGTCAGACTCGACCAGCAAGATCCTCAACACCCGTAAGATCAGCCGTAGTCAGGGCCCGAAGTCGGGGTCAACAGGATCTGCCACAGCGCCGCGGCGGAGAAGGGGACGGGCAACCACGATGGAACCGGTCATCATCGTCTTGATCATCCTGGTGGTGTTGGTCTTCATCGCCCTGATCAAGACCATCCAGGTCATCCCACAGGCAAGCGCCGCCATCGTCGAGCGCTTCGGCCGGTACACGCGGACGCTGAACGCGGGCCTCAACATCGTGGTCCCGTTCATCGACACCATCCGCAACCGCATCGACCTGCGCGAACAGGTCGTCCCCTTCCCGCCGCAGCCGGTCATCACCCAGGACAACCTGGTCGTCAACATCGACACCGTCATCTACTACCAGGTGACCGACGCCCGCGCCGCGACCTACGAGGTGGCCAGCTACATCCAGGCCATCGAGCAGCTCACCGTCACCACGCTGCGCAACATCATCGGCGGCATGGACCTGGAGCGGACCCTGACCTCCCGCGAGGAGATCAACGCGGCCCTGCGCGGCGTACTCGACGAGGCGACCGGCAAGTGGGGCATCCGCGTCAACCGCGTCGAACTCAAGGCCATCGAACCGCCCACCTCCATCCAGGACTCGATGGAGAAGCAGATGCGCGCCGACCGTGACAAGCGCGCCGCGATCCTGCAGGCCGAGGGCGTCCGGCAGTCCGAGATCCTGCGCGCCGAGGGCGAGAAGCAGTCCCAGATCCTGCGCGCCGAAGGTGAGGCCAAGGCCGCCGCCCTGCGCGCCGAGGGCGAGGCACAGGCCGTGCGTACGGTCTTCGAGGCCATCCACGCCGGCGACCCGGACCAGAAGCTGCTCTCCTACCAGTACCTCCAGATGCTCCCGAAGATCGCCGAGGGCGACGCCAACAAGCTCTGGATCGTCCCCAGCGAGATCGGCGACGCCCTCAAGGGCCTGTCGGGTGCCATGGGCAACTTCGGCGGCATGGGTGGCGGCGGAGGCAACGGCGCTCCCAGCGTCCCCGCCCAGGAGCGCCGAGAGAAGCCGACGATCGACTGAGGCCGGACGCCGCGCCCCGAAAGGGGCGCGGGGAACTGCGCGACCGGCCCCGGACGGCCCGCACCGGCAACACAACCCGAGCCCCCACGGCGGGGGCCGTCACGCCGCGTCCAGCACCAACCAGTCCGGCAGCGCCTCGAAGTCGTCCCGGGCCAGCGCCAGCAGCATCGCGTCGGCCGGCGTCGGCTCGAACGGCTCCCTCAGCAACGGCATCCCCGCCTGCTCGGGCGTCCGGTTCGCCTTGCGGTGATTGTCCTCCGCGCACGAGGCGACGGTGTTCAGCCACGAGTCCTGCCCGCCGTGCGACCGCGGCACCACGTGGTCGACGGTCGTCGCCCGTCGGCCGCAGTACGCGCACCGGTGCCGGTCCCGGACCAGGACGCCCCGCCGGGACCACGGCGCACGTCTTCGGAAGGGCACCCGTACGTACTGGCAGAGCCTGATCACCCGCGGCGCCGGTATGTCGAGCGCGGCTCCGCGCATCCGCAGCGAGGGGTGGGCCTGCTCGACGACGGCCTTGTCCTGGAGCACCAGAACGACGGCTCGGTTCAACGTCACCGTCGACAACGGCTCGAAGCTCGCGTTCAGCACCAGCGTGTCCCGCATACCAGCCCACCTCCCGTGTGCACCGGCCCACCCCCTGGCGGGCTGGGATCAACTCTGGCCGGGCACGCCGCCTGGGACAACGCAATATCCGCCGCTCCGGTGGGGAACGTTTCCCCCACCGCCCCCCGGCAACAAAAATGCCCGCCCCTGATCCATTCCAAGACCAGGGGCGGGCAAACGTTCCATGAACGCCCGGGACACTCAGTCCTCGGCGGGCACCTCGTACTCACCGATGAGCTGGGCGCGCGCGATCGTGTGGAACCGCAGGTTGAAGCCGACGAACGCGGGAGTGGCCTCCGCGTCCGGACCGAGCTTCTCCTGGTCCACGGCGTACACCGTGAACACGTAACGGTGCGGCCCGTCACCGGCCGGCGGCGCGGCGCCGCCGAAGTCCTTGCTGCCGTAGTCGTTGCGCGCCTGTACGGCGCCTGCGGGCAGCCCTTCGAACGTGCCGCTGCCCGCGCCCACCGGCAGCTCGGTCACCGAGGCCGGGATGTCGAACACCACCCAGTGCCAGAACCCGCTCCCCGTCGGGGCGTCCGGGTCGTAGCAGGTCACGGCGAAGCTCTTGGTCTCGGCCGGGAAGCCCTCCCACCGCAGCTGCGGCGAGGTGTTGCCGGCCGCGTGGACCTGAGCGTCCTTGAGCGTCGCTCCCTCCTGGACGTCCTCACTCGTGACGGTGAAGGACGGCACGGGCGGGTGGAAGTCATGGGGGAGCGGACGCCGCTCGAGCTCGGTCACCTCGGTACCTCCTGATCGTTCGGTGCAGTGGTGTCCGAGCCTAGAACCCTCAGAACCAGTTCCGCTTGCTGCCGACCTCGGACAGCCACTGGTTGAGGTACGCCGTCCAGTCGGTGCCCTGCCAGTCGTTCAGCCCCACCTTGAAGGAGCGGAACGTGTCGCTGCCCTCGCTGAACAGCCCCGGCTTCTTGTCCATCTCCAGTACGACGTCCATCGCCTGCGCGTCCGCGACGAAGCTCAGCTCGACCTGGTGGAGCCCGCGGTACTGCTGCGGCGGGAAGAACTCGATCTCCTGGTAGAACGGCAGCTGCTGCCGGGTACCCCGGATGTGGCCGCGCTCCATGTCCGCGTTCTTGAAGCGGAAGCCCAGCCCGATGAACGCGTCCAGGATCGCCTTCTGCGCCGGCAGCGGGTGCACGTTGATCGCGTCCAGGTCGCCGGAGTCCACCGCGCGGGCGATCTCCAGCTCCGTGGTGACCCCGATGTTCATCCCGCGCAGAGCCTGCCCGTCGATCATCGTGATCGGCGTCTCCCACGGGATCTCGAGCCCGAACTGCACCGCGTGCACCGCGTTCGCCTTCAGCTCGAAGGCGCCGCCGAGCCGGCTCTTCGTGAACTCGATGTCCTGCTTGTACTCCTGGTCGCCGCTCTCCACCTCGACCTTGGCCTGGAGCCCGACCGACAGGCCCTCGATCTGCTGGTCGACCGAGCCGCCCTGGATCCGCACCTCGCCCTGGACGACACCGCCCGGAACGACGTTGACCTCGTTGAGCACGGTCTCGACCGAAGCCCCGCCGGCCCCCAGGCTCGCGAGCAGCTTCTTGAACGCCATGTCTCTCCCTCTCCAGGCTGTGCGTGTGAACCCTTGACCCCTACCAACGCGATTCGCCCGTGGCCGGTTCCGCACCACTCACCTGCGTTACGCTCGGAGGGCATGATCGCGAGCCCCGACCGTACGCCCCTGCCCAGGGACTTCTTCGATCGGCCCGTCCTCGACGTGGCCCCCGACCTCCTGGGCCGCATCCTCGTCCGCGACACCCCGGACGGCCCGATCGCCCTCCGCCTCACGGAGGTCGAGGCCTACGACGGTCAGAACGACCCCGGCTCCCACGCCTACCGCGGTCGCACACCCCGCAACGACGTGATGTTCGGCCCCCCTGGACACGTGTACGTCTACTTCACCTACGGCATGTGGTTCTGCATGAACCTCGTGTGCGGGCCTGAGGGCAGGTCGAGTGCGGTCCTGCTCCGCGCCGGCGAGATCATCGAGGGCGCCGAGCTGGCCCGTACCCGCCGCCTCTCGGCCCGCAATGACAAGGAACTGGCCAAAGGCCCCGCCCGACTGGCCACCGCGCTGGACGTGGGCCGCGAGCTGAACGGCACGGACGCCTGCACGCCCGAGGACACCCCCCTGCGCGTCCTGACCGGCAGCCCCGTACCCCGCGACCAGGTACGCAACGGCCCGCGCACCGGAGTGTCCGGCGAGGGCGGCGTCCATCCCTGGCGGTTCTGGGTCGCCGACGACCCGACGGTGAGCCCGTACCGGGCACACGTCCCCCGGCGCCGCCGAAGTTGACTCCCCTTGGACCGCCGCGTAATGTGTCCCGAGCCGCTTGACCCGGGTACGGCAATCGCCTGCAGCCGGAAGCGGCCACCCACTACCTACGACTTCCCCTCAGCGGGGACGATTTCGGCGTGCTTGCATGCCCGAATTCGATTCGCAGGACTCGATTATGAGACCGCGGAGAAATCGGCTAACGTAGTGAATGTCGAAAGGCCGACAGGCGAAAGCCAATAAGCCCCGGCAAATCCCGCCGACAGGGAATCGGATCGGAAAGATCTGATAGAGTCGGAAACGCAAGACCGAAGGGAAAGCCCGGAGGAAAGCCTGAGAGAGTCTCTCGGGTGAGTACAAAGGAAGCGTCCGTTCCTTGAGAACTCAACAGCGTGCCAA
>NZ_JBWKKZ010000002.1:0-115200 GCF_056430705.1 Streptomyces sp. NPDC045956
GACATCAAGATCTCGGTGAAGCACAACGACCCGGTCGTGATGGTGGAGGCCTACCGGCAGCTCGCCGCCCAGTGCGACTATCCGCTGCATCTGGGTGTGACGGAGGCGGGTCCGGCTTTCCAGGGCACGATCAAGTCGGCGGTCGCGTTCGGGGCGCTGCTGTCGCAGGGCATCGGTGACACCATCCGGGTCTCGCTGTCCGCGCCGCCGGTGGAGGAGATCAAGGTCGGTATCCAGATCCTGGAGTCGCTGAACCTGCGGCAGCGGGGTCTGGAGATCGTCTCCTGTCCTTCGTGCGGCCGGGCGCAGGTGGATGTCTACAAGCTGGCGGAGGAGGTCACCGCCGGTCTGGAGGGCATGGAGGTGCCGCTGCGGGTGGCCGTGATGGGCTGTGTGGTCAACGGTCCGGGGGAGGCCCGCGAGGCGGACCTGGGTGTCGCCTCGGGCAACGGCAAGGGGCAGATCTTCGTCAAGGGCGAGGTCATCAAGACCGTCCCCGAGTCCAAGATCGTGGAGACCCTCATCGAGGAGGCCCTGAAGATCGCCGAGCAGATGGAGAAGGACGGCGCGTCGGGGGAGCCGGCCGTCACCGTGAACTGAACAGCAGGGACCGAAGGGGGCCCGAGCGTGACGATGCTGGAGAACATCCGGGGACCACGCGACCTGAAGGCACTGTCCGAGACCGAACTCGGCGAACTGACCCGCGAGACGAGGGACTTCCTGGTGCACGCGGTCGCCCGCACCGGTGGTCACCTGGGGCCCAACCTGGGGGTGGTGGAGCTCACCGTCGCCCTGCACCGGGTCTTCGAGTCACCGGCCGACCGCATCCTGTGGGACACCGGCCACCAGACGTACGTGCACAAGCTCCTGACCGGGCGTCAGGACTTCTCGAAGCTGCGCGGCAAGGGCGGGTTGTCCGGCTATCCGTCGCGCCAGGAGTCCGAGCACGACGTCATCGAGAACAGCCACGCCTCCACCGTCCTCGGCTGGGCCGACGGCCTCGCCAAGGCCGACCAGGTCCTCGGCCGGCGGGGCCGTGTCGTCGCGGTCATCGGCGACGGCGCGCTCACCGGCGGCATGGCCTGGGAGGCCCTGAACAACATCGCGGCCGCCCGGGACCGGCCGCTGATCATCGTCGTCAACGACAACGAACGCTCGTACGCGCCGACCATCGGCGGCCTCGCCGACCACCTCGCGACGCTCCGCACGACCGACGGCTACGAGCGGGTGCTGGCCTGGGGCAAGGACGTGCTCCAGCGCACCCCCGTGGTCGGCAGCACCGTCTACGAGGCACTGCACGGCGCCAAGAAGGGCTTCAAGGACGCCTTCGCCCCGCAGGGGCTCTTCGAGGACCTGGGGCTGAAGTACCTGGGCCCGATCGACGGGCACGACATCGGGGCCGTCGAGTCCGCACTGCGGCGCGCGGCGCGCTTCCACGGGCCGGTGCTGGTGCACTGCCTCACGGAGAAGGGCCGCGGCTACGAGCCCGCGCTGCGCGACGAGGAGGACCACTTCCACACCGTCGGCGCGATGGACCCGCTCACCTGCGCGCCGCTCACACCCTCCCCGGGGCCCTCCTGGACCTCCGTGTTCGGCGAGGAGATCGTCCGGATCGGCGAGGAGCGCGACGACGTCGTGGCGATCACCGCGGCCATGCTGCACCCCGTCGGCCTCGCCGCCTTCGCCGAACGCTTCCCCGACCGGGTCTGGGACGTCGGTATCGCCGAGCAGCACGCCGCCGTGTCCGCCGCCGGCCTCGCCACCGGCGGCCTGCACCCGGTCGTCGCCGTCTACGCCACCTTCCTCAACCGGGCCTTCGACCAGCTTCTGATGGACGTGGCCCTGCACCGCTGCGGGGTCACCTTCGTCCTCGACCGGGCCGGTGTGACCGGAGCCGACGGGGCCTCGCACAACGGCATGTGGGACCTGTCCGTCCTCCAGGTCGTCCCGGGACTGCGCATCGCCGCGCCGCGCGACGCCGACCAGCTCCGGGCCCAGCTGCGCGAGGCGGTCGCCGTCGACGACGCGCCGACCCTGGTGCGCTTCCCGAAAGAGTCCGTCGGCCCCGCCGTCCCCGCCGTCGGCCGGGCCGGCTCCATGGACGTGCTGCGCGCCCCGGACCGGCCCGAGGTGCTGCTGGTGTCCGTCGGCGTGATGGCGCCCGTCTGCCTGGGGGCCGCCGACCTCCTGGAGGCCCGCGGCATCGGGTGCACGGTGGTGGACCCGCGCTGGGTCAAGCCCGTGGACCCGGCGCTCGCGCCGCTCGCCGCCCGGCACCGCCTGGTGGCCGTCGTCGAGGACAACAGCCGTGCGGCCGGGGTCGGTTCGGCGGTGGCCCTGGCCCTGGGAGACGCGGACGTCGACGTGCCCGTACGCCGCTTCGGCATCCCCGAGCAGTTCCTCGCGCACGCCAAGCGCGCCGAGGTGCTCGCCGACATCGGGCTGACGCCGGTCGACATCGCCGGCCGGATCAGCGCGAGCCTGGCCGTCGCGGCCGAGCCCGGAGAACGTGCCGAAGAACCCGCCGGCGACGGGCGGACCGTCCCGCCAGCGCAAGGAGAGAACTGAATGACCAAGGAGTTCGACCTCGCCGCGCTCTTGGCCGAGCGCGGAGCCGAGCGGTACGAGCTGCACGCCAGGCACCTCAACCACCAGCTGCCGCGGATGCTGCACACCATCGGCTTCGACAAGGTCTACGAGCGGGCCGAGGGCGCGCACTTCTGGGACGCGGACGGCAACGACTACCTCGACATGCTCGCCGGGTTCGCGGTGATGGGCCTCGGACGCCACCACCCCGTCGTCCGCAAGGCGCTGCACGACGTCCTCGACGCCTCGCTGGCCGACCTCACCCGCTTCGACTGCCCGCCGCTGCCCGGACTGCTGGCCGAGCGGCTGCTCTCCTACAGCCCGCACCTGGACCGGGTCTTCTTCGGCAACAGCGGCACGGAGGCGGTGGAGACCGCGCTGAAGTTCGCCCGGTACGCCACCGGCAGGCCGAGGGTCCTGTACTGCACGCACGCCTTCCACGGGCTGACCACCGGCTCGCTCTCCGTCAACGGCGAGAGCGGCTTCCGCGACGGCTTCGCGCCGCTGCTCCCCGACACCGCCGTCCCGCTCGGCGACCTGGACGCCCTGGCGCGGGAACTGCGGCGGGGTGACGTGGCCGCGCTCATCGTGGAGCCGATCCAGGGCAAGGGCGTGCACGAGGCGCCCCCCGGCTACCTGCGCGCCGCGCAGGAACTGCTGCACCGGCACAAGGCACTGCTGATCGCCGACGAGGTGCAGACCGGCCTGGGCCGGACCGGCACGTTCTACGCCTTCCAGCACGAGGACGGCGTCGAGCCCGACCTGGTGTGCGTGGCCAAGGCGCTGTCGGGCGGCTACGTGCCGGTGGGCGCCACCCTGGGCAAGGACTGGATCTTCCAGAAGGTCTACTCCTCGATGGACCGGGTGCAGGTCCACTCGGCGAGCTTCGGGTCCAACGCGCAGGCCATGGCGGCCGGACTCGCGGTGCTCTCCGTGATGGAGAACGAGGAGATCGTGGCGAACGCCGCCGCGGTGGGGGAGCGGCTGAAGTCCCGGCTGGCGGCGCTGGTGGACCGCTACGAGCTGCTCGCCGACGTGCGCGGCCGGGGACTGATGATCGGCATCGAGTTCGGCCGCCCCAGGTCACTCAGGCTGCGCAGCCGCTGGACGATGCTCCAGACGGCCAGGAAGGGGCTGTTCGCACAGATGGTGGTGGTGCCGCTGTTGCAGCGGCACCGGATCCTCACCCAGGTGTCCGGCGACCACCTGGAGGTGATCAAGCTGATTCCGCCGCTGATCATCGACACCTCGGACGCCGACCGGTTCGTCGACGCCTTCACCGAGGTGATGGAGGACGCGCACAACGGCGGCGGCCTGATGTGGGACTTCGGCAAGACCCTGGTCCGGCAGGCGGTGGCCAACCGCTGAGCCCGGCTTTTGCCTCAGGGGCAACAAACTTGTCCGTGAGGCAATTCTCCGGCTGAATGGGAGCATGAACTCCTCCGAGGCGACGGACCCGGCCGAGGGATCGGTCGCCGCCGTCGCACCCCGGCTGCGCGAGCTGCGGCGGCGGGCCGCCCTCACCCTGGAGGCGGCGGCCCGTGCCGCCGGGCTGTCGCCCGCCCACCTCTCCCGGCTGGAGACCGGGCAGCGTCAGCCCTCGCTGCCGATGCTGCTCTCCCTCGCCCGTGTCTACGGTACGACCGTCTCGGAACTGCTCGGCGAGACGGCCGCGGACCGGGACGCCGTCGTGCGCGCCGAGGCGATGGAACCGACGTCCGCCGGCGGCTGGACGTACTGGCAGGCCGGTGGGTCCGGCCGGGCCATGCAGGCCCTGCGGGTCCGCGTGCCGCACGGGTCGCAGGGCGACATCGTGCGGGTGCACCCCGGGGAGGAGTGGCTCCACGTGCTGCGGGGCAGGCTGCGGCTGCGCCTCGGGGAGACCGTGCACCGGCTCGGTCCGGGCGACAGCGCGCACTTCGACTCGCTGACCCCGCACCGGATCGCCGCCCAGGACGCCGACGGGGTCGAGCTGCTCTTCGTCCACACGCTGTTGCAGAGCCCGTCCACGGCGCTCTGCCTGGGCCCGGCCGCCGCGCCGCCCCACCCCACCCCTGGAGAGACGCCATGAAGATGCAGGACAGGTTTCCGCGGGCCGTGTGGGTGCGGCTCTTCATCTACCTGGTGGTGGGCCACCTCTTCGCGGCCTTCATCTACCTGCTCTTCGAGGTGGGGGCCGGCAGCCGGTGAGGGGAGCCCTCAGTCCAGCATCCGCTCGCGCAGCCGCTCCCGGGTCTCCGGGGTGACCCGCAGGCCCTGCTCCAGGTAGGCGTCGACTCCGCCCCAGGTCTGCTCGACGGTCTCCAGGGCCGCCGCGAGGTACTCGGCGCGCGCGTCGAACAGGGGGCTGAGCAGCTCCATGACCTCGGGGGAGTAGGCGGAGGCGGCGGAGCTGCTGCGCCGCACCTTGTAGCGGCGGTGCGTGGCGTTCGACTTCAGGTAGTCCTCGACGATGGCGTCCCGCTCGACGCCCAGGGCGAGGAGGGTGATCGCGATCGACAGGCCCGCGCGGTCCTTGCCGGCCGCGCAGTGCATCAGGGCCGGGACGCTGTCCTCGGCGAGCGCGTGCAGCACCCGTGAGTGCTCCGCCGTGCGCTCCTTGATGATCAGGCGGTAGGAGCCGATCATCCGCTCGGCGCCCTTGTCGCCGGCCAGGATCTCGCGGAGCTGGTCCAGGTCGCCGTCGCGGACCATCTTCCAGAACTCGGCGCCGTCGGCCGGGTCGCTCAGCGGCAGGTTGACATTGCGCACGCCCGGCAGCTCGATGTCCGGCCCTTCGAGCTTCTGGTCGGCCGCGTTGCGGAAGTCGAAGATCGTGTGCAGGCCCAGCGAGGCCAGGAACGCGGCGTCCCCTCCGGTGGCGTGTGCCAGGTGACCGCTGCGGAACAGCACTCCCTGTCGCACCCGCCGTCCGTCCACGGTCGGCAGGCCGCCCACGTCACGGAAGTTGCGCACACCGGCCAGCTCGGGTTCGGTCGACGGGACCTGCTGCGTCACGAGGGCTCCTCCCACTCCGCCCCGTCGGCGCTGCTCGCCGCCGGGCTCCACTCGAAGATACGGCACGGGCCCGCGCCATCGGTGGCCGAGACGTCCGACAGTGGACTACCTGGGCCTTCTGTCCGTATTGGTGTGTTGGTTCCAACTGGTGCGGAAATAAAAGGGGCTGGAGGGGCGGCGCGTGAGCAGCGTCATACCCGTGACGGTGCGTTGCTCGTCATGTCCACGTAATGCGGCCGGTTTTCAAGGACCTTTACCCGCGTCGACCTGTCGCGCTTCGACGGAGGGTGACCGGCGATTCCCATAAAGGATCATTTGGAACACCGGTCGGCGCAACCCGGCGCTTGTCGCTGCGCGTCCCGGTCGCTTACGTTCACCACCGATCCGGACGGACGCCTAATCCTGCCGCCGACCGGAGCCCGCACTCATCGACCACCCGTACACGGCAGGAGCGGGGGACCCACAGGTATGACTGCCTGTTCCGGTTCCCGGAACGGCTTGGGGTAAAGCCGCGTCCCGACGCGGCCGGGCATCTCCAGCTCGCACCCGACAGCTCACCTCGCAGGCGCCGGAGAGGAATTCGCCATGCCCGCGAAGGGTAAGCACCGCCGTACCAGGGCCATGCGCCTGACCCGCGCCATCGCCGTCGCCGGAACCGGTGGCGCCGCGCTCGCGCTCCCGCTGATGGGCGCCGCCGGGGCCCACGCCGCTCCCGCGCAGTCCGCTTCCGAGAAGCCCGTGCAGTCCGTGCAGTCGGTCACCGCTTCGGCGAAGAAGGCCGCCGGCGCGGAGAAGAACGGCGACGCGCGGACGTACACCGTGAAGAGCGGTGACTACCTCTCGAAGATCGCCGACGAGCAGGACGTCGACGGCGGCTGGAAGCAGCTCTACGCGGACAACCGCGAGGCCGTCGGTTCGGACCCGTCGCTGATCCACCCGGGTCTGAAGCTCGCCGTCGACGGCCGGGCCGCCCAGTCCTCCGCCCCGTCCTCCTCCGCCCCGTCGGAGAAGCCGGCCACCGAGAAGCCCGCCGCGGCCGAGAAGCCGGCCCCCGCGAAGGCCGAGCCGGCCGAGAAGACCTCGGATGCCGCGAACAGCTCCGCCGACTCCGCCGACTCCTCGAACACGAGCCCCCAGTCCGCCGGCAGCGGCTTCGTCTCGCCCGTCCCGAGCGGCACCCTGGGCACCCCGTACCACCAGACCGGCAGCATGTGGTCCAGCGGCTACCACACCGGCACGGACTTCGTCGTCCCGACCGGCACCTCCCTCAAGGCCGTCGGTGCGGGCACCGTCGTCTCCGCGGGCTGGGGCGGCGCGTACGGCAACCAGGTCGTCATCCAGCTCGCCGACGGCCACTACGCCCAGTACGCCCACCTGTCCTCCCTCTCCGTCTCCGCGGGCCAGTCCGTGACGGCGGGTCAGCAGGTCGGCCTCTCGGGTGCCACCGGCAACGTGACCGGCCCGCACCTGCACTTCGAGATCCGCACCTCCCCGGACTACGGCTCGGACGTGGACCCGGTCGCGTACCTGCGCTCCCACGGCGTCTCCCTCTGACGAGGAACTGACGCGCCCTCCCGCGCCACCGAAGGCCGGACCCCGATCGCCGGGTCCGGCCTTCGGTGTTCTGTGTTTTCCGGACCGGGCGTATTCCTGAATTGGCGAACACTTTAGGCGTGGTCTTTCTCACCGCCCGTCAACCCTTTCCTACGGTCGCGTAGGTCACATTCGAAGGTGAATCATGGGCCGACGTGGCAGACGATTCGAAGAGTGACAACGAAACAGTGATCGGGTCGTACGTGGCGCTGGGGGACAGCTTCACCGAGGGCGTCGGAGACCGGGGCCCCGACGGGTCGTTCGTCGGCTGGGCCGACCGGTTCGCGGTCCTGCTCGCGGACCGGCGCCCCGAGGGCGACTTCACGTACACGAACCTCGCCGTACGCGGCAGGCTGCTCGACCGGATCGTGGCCGAGCAGGTGCCGCGGGCCGTCGAACTCGCCCCCGACCTGGTCTCGTTCTGTGCGGGCGGCAACGACATCATCCGGCCCGGCACCGACCCCGACGAGGTGGCCGAGCGGTTCGAGCGGGCGGTGGCCGCGCTGACGGCCGCGGCCGGCACCGTGCTGGTGACGACCGGCTTCGACACCCGCGAGGTGCCCGTCCTCAGGCGCCTGCGCGGCAAGATCGCCACGTACAACGGGCACGTCCGGGCCATCGCCGACCGGTACGGCTGTCCCGTGCTCGACCTGTGGTCGCTCCGGACCGTGCAGGACCGCAGGGCGTGGGACGCCGACCGGCTGCACCTGTCGCCGGAGGGACACACGCGCGTGGCGCTGCGCGCGGGCCAGGTCCTCGGCCTGCCCGTCCCGGCCGACCCCGACCAGCCCTGGCCGCCGCTGCCGCCGCGCGGCGCCCTGAACGTCCGCCGGGACGACGTCCACTGGGCCCGCGAGTTCCTGGTCCCGTGGATCGGCCGCCGGCTGCGCGGCGAGTCCTCGGGCGACCACGTGATCGCCAAGGGGACGCTCTCGGCGGAGGACATCAGGGGCCGGATCGCGGCGGTGGCCTGACGGCGGAGGAACGGCGTCCGGCGTCCGGTGGTCCCGGGCTACGGGGTCCGTGGGCCCCGGCCCGGGTCCGGGCGGGGTCTATGGCTTCCGGCGGGGGCGGGCCACGGGGCCGACGGTCGCGTCGGCGGGGGACGGGCCGGGCCGGCGCCGGGGTGTCGTCAAGGCCGCCCGCTCCAGACCCAGTTCCCGGGCGAGGGCCTCGTCCATCCACTCCTGGGCCCGGGCCCGCGACACCGCGCCCCCGTAGGAGGTCAGCTGCACCGCCAGTCCGTCCAGCAGCGCGGTCAGGCGCAGCGCTGCGGCGTCGGGCGCGGAGCAGTGGAACTCGCCGGCGGCCACACCCTCGGCGATGACCGCGGCGATCGCCGCCTTCCACTGGCGGTCGAGTTCCAGCGTGACGCTCCGCAGCGCGGGCTCGCGCAGCGCCACCGCCCAGCCCTCGATCCACAGCCGCCAGCCCTTGGCCTGCCCGGTGGGGGCGTACCACCGCACGGCCGCCCGCAGCCGGCGCAGCGCCGACGTGCGGCGGCCCAGCAGCCTGCGCAGATGAGCGAGATCGTCCTCGGCGGCGTGGGTGAACGCGGCGGCGACCAGCCTCTCCTTGGTGGAGAAGTGGTAGAGCACCAGCGCGTTGCTGACGCCGAGCGCGGCGGCCACGTCGGCGATGCGCAGCGCCGCCACCCCCCGCGCCGATATCTGCTCGATGGCCGCGCGCAGCAACTCCTCGCGCCGCTCCGCCACACTCAACCGGACTCTCGCCACGCCGTCACCCTATACAGGCCCCGGACGTGCGGTGAGGGCCGCGGCTCCGGCCGGTCAGCCGGCGGCGGCCCCGGCCACGCCCCCGCGCCCCGCATCGGGAACGTCGCAGGAGTCCTTGAAGCCCTGGCTGGTCAGGCCGAGCGCCGCGTTGATCCGGGAGCGCAGGTTCTCGACGGCGACCATCGCCGTCAGCTCCACGAACGCGGGCTCCCCCAACCGGGTCCGCAGCCGCGCGGCGAGGCCGTCGTCGACGGTGGGAGGGGTCGCCGTCATCGCCTCGGCGTACTCCATGACGTCCCGCTCCGCCGGCGTGTAGGCGTCGCTCTCCCGCCACACCGGCACGTCGTGGAGCTTGCGCCGGTCCATGCCCCGTTCGGCGTTCTCCCAGTGGCCGAAGTCCATGCACCAGGAGCAGCCGATCGAGGCCGCCGAGGCCATCACCGCGAGCGCCTTGAGGTCGGGGTCCAGCTTGTTCCACTTGGCCACGGACTGCTCGAAACGCAGGTCGCCGAGGAGCACACGCGGGTTGTGGGCGAGCGCCCTGGCGGGGTCGAGGACCTTGCCGTAGGTGCGCCGGGAGTACCACTCCGCGAAGCGCAGGAGCAGGGTCCGGGGAGGGGTGAGCGATACGCGGGCCATGGGGGCCGCCTTCCTGACCGTCGGTCGTGCCGCTGTGCGGCGGGCGCTCCGGCGGGGCGCCCTCACCGGTACGACGGACGGAGGGAACGCTGATGTGACATCCGGCGTTCGTGTGATGTCGGACGAGACGATAATGAGAGCCTGACCTATTCCACCTGGAGGTACCGTGGCCGGTTTCCGTTCCCCGAGCGGGCTCAGCGCACCGCGGCCCGCCGCCTTCGGCGCGGACCCGAGTGGTGAGCGTATGGCGCGCATCCGCAGATCGCCGCACTTTCGCGACGGCGTCTTCCAGAATCCCGGCGGCACCGCCCGGACCCGCCCCTCCGGATCGGCCCGCGAGTTCGCGAAGACCTACTTCGACCGGGAGTCGCGGGTCAAGCGCGCCCCGCGGGGCACGGTCCCGGTGCACGCCACCACACTGGCCGACCTCGCCCGCCCGCCCGCCACCGGGCTGCGGCTGACCTGGACGGGGCACTCCAGCGTGCTCGCCGAGATCGACGGGCAGCGGGTGCTCTTCGACCCCGTCTGGGGCGAGCGCTGCTCCCCGTTCCCCTTCGCCGGCCCCAAGCGACTGCATCCGGTCCCGGTGCCCCTGGCCGCGCTGGGCCCGGTCGACGTGGTCGTGATCTCCCACGACCACTACGACCATCTGGACATGCCCACGATCAAGGCGCTGGCGGGCACGGACACCCTCTTCGCCGTGCCGCTCGGCGTCGGCGCGCACCTCGAACGCTGGGGCGTGTCCGCCGACCGGCTGCGCGAACTGGACTGGCACGAGTCGACGCGCGTCGGCGGACTCACCCTCACCGCCACCCCGGCCCGCCACTTCTGCGGACGCGGCCTGCGCAACACCCAGCACACCCTGTGGGCCTCCTGGGTGGTCGCCGGCGAGGAGCACCGGATCTACCACAGCGGGGACACGGGCTACTTCGACGGCTTCCGGGAGATCGGCGCCGCGCACGGCCCCTTCGACGCCACGATGATCCAACTGGGTGCGTACTCCGACTTCTGGCCGGACATCCACATGACCCCCGAGGAAGGCGTACGCGCCCACCTCGACCTGCAAGGGGGCCGCCCCGGCGGCGTGCTGCTGCCCATCCACTGGGGGACCTTCAACCTGGCACCGCACGCGTGGGCGGAGCCGGGGGAGTGGACGAACGACGCGGCCGAGGAGGTCGGTCAGGCGATGGCGTTCCCGCGGCCGGGGGAGCCGTTCGAGCCGGCGGGGAAGCTGCCGGTGGAGGCGTGGTGGCGGGCGGTGTCGGGCCCGATCGCGCACCCGTGGCGGCGTCCCCGGAGCACCGAGGGCGCTGCCGGGACGAACAGGGGTGATCTCGACCTCGCGGGGGAGCGGTGACGTCGGGCGGGGACGAGAGGGGAAGGCCGGTGCGGAGAGCACCCTGCCGAACGGGCAGGGCGGGGAAGGACCGCGAGTGAGGTCTCCTCGATCGATGGCCCTCACGATGTGTCCGTGGGCGACCGGCGCCGCCGTCCCCTGAAGCCGGGGCGGCTCCGCACGACCGCCCGCCTCAGGCGCCGGGCGACGGAGGCGTCGGGAACGGTTGCGGGGGATCACCGTCCGGCGAGGTGTCCCGTACGGCTCCCGGGGTCGTGCCGGGCCCCGGCCCCGCGAGCCCGGCGACGAAGTCGCCGACCATGGCGATCTGCACGTCCACGGGAAACCGTCCGGGGTCGAAGAGAGCCTGAACGTCCCGGAGGGAAGGATCATCTCGAACATCGGGGACGACCCGGTGATCATGGATCTGGACGCGTTCGTCGGGCCGCGTCAGAAGATGCTCACTGACGGGACGCTGACGGAGTTCTCCGAGTGGGAGGTCTCCGCGCGGACGCAGATCTCCGGATCCGTCGCCCACCGGTTCAGCGAGTACCGCAAGTCGGGTGTCCGGGACGGAGCGCGCTTCGAGGGGCACGGCCACAAGACCACCCAGTTCCTGCGCACCCGGGCAGGCTGGAGGATGTCCTCCATGGCCTGGGACGACGTACCCCGGTGTCTCCCGGAGTGACGCATCCGCCGGGTCCGCGGCTGCACGGCCACCTCACGCCGGGCCTCCCGCCTTCGGTCCTCCCGCACGAGCCGGGCGGCGATGCCCACGTCACGCGGGTGAACCGGCTCGGACCGCACCGCACGGCGGCACCTTCACTGACAGTGACCGTTTCTGATCGGTTCCGATCGGTCTCCCGTCCCTGCGGAACGGGTGCTTCACCGGCTTATCGGTCTGTCGTACGAGGCCTCATACCAGAGCGGGACGTTGACCGAGGGACTTTGGCAACTGCCCACCGCACATGATGCACAGGCGACTACTGTCAGTGTCCGTCGGGCGACGTAGACCGGACCCCCGGTCCGCTCGGCCGACGTCGCGACGGCGCGCGCCCGCGTGGCGTCGTGTGCCCGCGTGGCGTCCGCCACCACGCGCGAGCACCCAGGCCCGACGGGCCAACGGACCAGTACGAGGACCCCCGATGTCTCACCTCCGCGCCCCGGCCGCGCGAGCAGACCGCCGCGAGGGCGGGCGGCACGGCCGGCCGGCCTCCCGTGCCGCCCTCGCGTTGCCCGAGACCCACATACGGCCCCAACTGCTGCGTCTGGCCGTGCTGCCGCCCGTCGCGGTCGCCCTCAGCGCCTGCGCGGTCGTCCTGTTCACCGTCCGGTCGACCGGCGCCCGCCCCGGTCCCGTGCTGTGGGCCGTCCTCGCCGGGGCGGTCTCGGTGACCCTCGCGGCCGTCGCCATCGCGGCCGTCGCGGCGGACCGCGCCGCGCGGTCCGTGCACGACCGGGTCGGCGCCCTGCGCCGCAGCACCGCGCGCGGCGAGGGCGAACTGCGCGGCGTCGTCGAGGCCTTGCGCCGCGGTGAGACCCCGCCGCACCGCACACCCCCGGGCGGACCGCCGGACGGCGCCGACGACTTCGACCTGCTCGCCGCCGACCTGTCGCGCGCTCACGACGGCGCCGTCACCGCGGTCGTCCGGGCCGCCCAGCTCTCCAGCCAGGCGGGCAGCGAACAGAAGCTGGAGGTCTTCGTCAACCTCGCCCGGCGCCTCCAGTCCCTGGTGCACCGCGAGATCTCCATCCTGGACGAGCTGGAGAACGAGATCGAGGACCCCGACCTCCTCAAGGGCCTCTTCCACGTCGACCACCTCGCCACCCGCATCCGCCGCCACGCCGAGAACCTCGCCGTGCTCGGCGGTGCCGTCTCCCGCCGGCAGTGGAGCAACCCGGTCGACATGACCGAGGTGCTGCGTTCGGCCATCGCCGAGGTGGAGCAGTACTCCCGGGTCCGGCTCGTCCCCCCGATCGACGGCACCCTGCGCGGCCACGCGGTCGCCGACGTCATCCACCTGCTGGCCGAACTCGTCGAGAACGCCACCCTGTTCTCCGCCCCGCAGACCCAGGTGCTGATGCGGGCCAACCTCGTCACCTCGGGCCTCGCCGTGGAGGTCGAGGACCGCGGACTCGGGATGCCCGTCGCCGAGCAGAGCCGCATGAACGCGCTGCTCGCCGACCCCGACCAGGTCAACGTCGCCCGCCTGCTCGCGGACGGGCGCATCGGGCTGTTCGTCGTCTCGCAGCTCGCCAAGCGGCACGGCATCACCGTCCGGCTCCAGACCAACATCTACGGCGGTGTCCAGGCCGTGCTGGTCGTGCCGCAGGCCCTGCTGGGACCGGAGCCGGGCGCCGCCCCCGGGGGCGAGGCCCGGCCGGACCAGGTCACCGGGACCGGGCCGGTGCCCCTGCCGCCCCCGCCCCGGCAGCAGCCGCGCCCCACGGGCGACGCGACGCCGCCGGCGCCCACCGGAGCCGCCCTCGACACTCCCGTCCCGGCCGCTCCCGCCGCCGTTCCCGCCCCGCCCGAGCCCTTCGCCCCGCCCCCAGCCCCCGAGGAGCCCGTGCGGGCCCCCTCCCACCGGCTCGACGGCGGACCCGTACCGCTGCCCGTGCGCGGCGCCCGCGTGGACCGGCCCACGCCGGCCGCCGCGGTGCCCGGCGTCCGGCCCGAGGACCGGGGCGTGATCGCCGAGCACGCGGCCGCCCCGCCCGTGCCGCGCCACAGCGCGGTGCGCGGCACCATGGGCAAGCCCCACCTGCCCCGGCGCCGCGCCCAGGAGCACATCGCGCCCCAGCTCCGCGGCGGCCCCGCACCCCGCCAGGAACCCGAGCAGCACACCGGGCACGACCCCGGACTGATGGCCGCCTTCCAGCGCGGCATCGGACTCGCGGAGGCCCAGCAGCACCTGGAGTCGACGCCCGTGGAGTCGGCGTTCCCCGAGCCGACCCGGGCCGAGCCGGCGCACGACGAGCCGGTGCCCCGGTACACGGAGCTGCACCCCGCGGAGCGGAACCACCGGGACCCGGCCGGATGACCACCCCCACCGCCACCCCCACGACCGCCCCGAGCCCTTCCCCCACCCCCACCCCCACCACCACGACCCGCGCTCCCGCAGACCTTCGTACCCCAAGGAGTCGATCCACCATGGCGAGCGATGCGCCGACCGGCCACGTGTCCGACCTCGACTGGCTGATGAGCGGCCTCGTGCAGCGCGTACCGCACACGACCAGCGCGGTGCTGCTGTCCTGCGACGGACTGGTGAAGTCCGTCCACGGCCTCGACGCGGACAGTGCCGACCACATGGCCGCCCTGGCCTCCGGCCTCTACTCCCTCGGCCGCAGCGCCGGCGTCCGCTTCGGCGACGGCGGCGACGTACGGCAGGTCGTCGTCGAACTCGACTCGACCCTGCTCTTCGTCACCACCGCAGGCTCGGGCACCTGCCTCGCCGTGCTGGCCGGCCGCGAGGCCGACGCCGCCGTGCTCGGCTACGAGATGGCGATGCTCGTCAAGAGCGTCCGCCCGTACCTGGTCACCGCGCCCCGGCAGTACGCCGTCGAACCCCCGGCGATGAGGCCTTGAGGGTGGCCGCGGCCGGCGACGGGCCCTGGCTCGACGACGCGGCCGGGCGGCTGGTGCGCCCTTTCACCGTGAGCAACGGCCGTACCCGGCCGACCGTCGCGCTCGACCTGATGTCCCAGGTGATGGCCACCGGGGCGACCCCCCTCGGCTATCTGGGCCCCGAGCACGCGCAGGCACTGGACCTGTGCAGGGCGCCCCTCCCGGTCGCCGAGCTCGCCGCTCATCTCAGGCTTCCGGTGGCAGTCACCAAGGTGCTGCTGTCGGACCTGGTGGACTGCGGCGCGCTGACCACGAAACCCCCCGCCGCGTTCCACCACAACCCCACGGACCGGGCCCTTCTGGAGGCAGTGCTCGATGGACTACGACGACAGCTCTGACTACGGCCACGCCGCCGGCACCGATCCGTTCCCCACCGCGCTGAAGATCCTCGTGGCCGGCGGATTCGGAGTGGGCAAGACGACCTTCGTCGGCGCGGTGAGCGAGATCGCGCCGCTGAGCACGGAGGAACTGCTCACCACGGTCAGCGCCGCGACCGACAACCTCGACGGAATCGAGAACAAACTCGAGACGACCGTGGCCATGGACTTCGGCCGCATCACCCTCGACCCGCAGCATGTGCTCTACCTCTTCGGGACACCCGGCCAGGAACGGTTCTGGTTCATGTGGGACGAACTGTGCGAGGGCGCCCTCGGCGCCGTGATCATCGCCGACACCCGGCGGCTGGAGGAGTCCTTCGCCGCCGTCGACTTCTTCGAGGAACGAGGACTCGGATTCGTCGTCGCCGTCAACGAGTTCGACGGCGCCTACCGCTACGACCCCGAGGAGGTGCGGGCCGCCATGGACCTCCACCCCGAGATCCCCATCGTGCGCTGCGACGCCCGGATCTCCAGTTCCGGCGTACAGACGCTGCTCACCCTCGTACGCCATCTCATCGCCCACACTCCGGCCCCCACGACGGGGTTCGGCGCCCACAGGTGAATCCCGGTGATTCCCAGGTGACCCACGCCCGCACCGCCCTGGAGCCGCACATGACGCACGTCCACAGCGACGGAGCCCGCCCATGAGCTACGACCCGCCGCGCCTGGCCGGACGTCTGCTGCTCACGCCCGAGGACCGGGAGGCTCCCGCCCGGGTCCGGGCGCTGCGCCGGCTCGGCCTGGCGCAGCGCCCGGACCCGGCCCTCGACGCCTTCGCGGCACAGCTCGCCGGGCTCGCCGAGTCGCCGTACGCGATGGTCAACTTCCTCGTCGAGGGCGGGCAGTTCTTCGCGGGCCTGCGGGTGCCGGAGTTCCCGCCGGTGGTGCGGGGGGACGGCACCAGCCCGAGGTTCGGCCGCGTCCAGCCCCGCGACCACGGCTTCTGCCCGCACGTGGTGGTCCGGGGCAAGGCCCTGGTCCTGGAGGACGTGCGCGACTACCCGCGCTTCGCGGGCAACCCGGTCGTCGACGAGTTCGGCATCCGCTCCTACCTAGGCGCCCCGCTCATCGACAGCACGGGCACCGTGCTGGGCACGGTGGCCGCGTCCGACGTACGGCCCCGGGCCTGGGGGCAGGCGGGCCTCGCGACGATCAAGTCGACGGCGGCCGACCTGGTACGGCGCATCGAACGCAGCGCGGAGGACGGGCTTCCGCTGTGAGCCGCCGGTCACCGGCGGGCCGGCCCGGAGACGGGCGCGCGGTGCGGGCGCGCGGGACGGGCAGCGGGGCGTGAAGGAAAGCTGCGGCCGGGCTTAAGAAAGGCTCGATGGACCGGGGGCGGTGTCGTACGGCAGATTGCTGTGCGATTCCCCTCCCCTCCCCGGACGCGGGCTGCCTCGGCATGCCCGGTGCCGGGACCTCACCCGTCAGGAGCCGTAGCGTTGAAGGCGCTGGTCAAGGAGAAGGCGGAGCCCGGGCTGTGGCTCGCGGACGTCCCCGAGCCGGTCATCGGACCCGGTGACGTCCTCATCAAGGTGCTGCGCACCGGCATCTGCGGCACCGACCTGCACATCCGGGCGTGGGACGGCTGGGCGCGGCAGGCCATCCGCACCCCGCTCGTCGTCGGGCACGAGTTCGTCGGCGAGGTCGTCGACACCGGGCGGGACGTCACCGACATCAAGGCCGGCGACCGGGTCAGCGGCGAGGGCCACCTGGTCTGCGGCAAGTGCCGCAACTGCCTGGCCGGCCGGCGCCACCTGTGCCGCGCCACGGTCGGGCTCGGCGTCGGCCGCGACGGGGCGTTCGCCGAGTACGTCGCCCTGCCCGCCGGCAACGTCTGGGTGCACCGGGTGCCCGTCGACCTCGACGTCGCCGCGATCTTCGACCCCTTCGGCAACGCCGTGCACACCGCGCTGTCCTTCCCGCTGGTCGGCGAGGACGTCCTGATCACCGGCGCCGGACCGATCGGCCTGATGGCCGCCGCGGTGGCCCGGCACGCGGGCGCCCGCAACGTCGTGATCACCGACGTGAGCCAGGAACGCCTGGACCTGGCCCTCAAGGTCGGGGTCAGCCTCGCCCTCGACGTGTCGAAGGCGAGCATCGCCGACGGGCAGCGCGAACTCGGCCTGCGCGAGGGCTTCGACATCGGCCTGGAGATGTCCGGCCGCGCCGAGGCCATGCGCGACATGATCGCCAACATGACGCACGGCGGCCGGATCGCGATGCTGGGCCTGCCGTCCGAGGAGTTCCCCGTCGACTGGGCCCGGATCGTCACCTCGATGATCACCGTCAAGGGCATCTACGGCCGCGAGATGTTCGAGACCTGGTACGCCATGTCGGTGCTGCTCGAAGGCGGCCTCGACCTCGCCCCCGTCATCACCGGCCGCTACAGCCACCGCGACCACGAGGCCGCCTTCGCCGACGCGGCGAGCGGCCGGGGCGGCAAGGTCATCCTCGACTGGACCGCGTGAGTCACGCGCGAGCCATCAGCTTTCCTAGGAGCTTCTGAGATGTTCGACTCCGTGCGCGACGACCTGCGCGCCACCCTCGACGAGATCCGCGCCGCCGGCCTGCACAAGCCCGAGCGCGTGATCGGCACCCCGCAGTCCGCCACCGTCGCCGTCACGGCCGGCGGCCGCCCCGGCGAGGTCCTCAACTTCTGCGCCAACAACTACCTCGGCCTCGCCGACCACCCCGAGGTCGTCGCCGCCGCCCACCAGGCCCTGGACCGCTGGGGCTACGGCATGGCCTCCGTGCGCTTCATCTGCGGCACCCAGGAGGTGCACAAGGAGCTGGAGGCCCGCCTCTCCGCGTTCCTCGGGCAGGAGGACACGATCCTCTACTCCTCCTGCTTCGACGCCAACGGCGGCGTGTTCGAGACCCTCCTCGGCCCCGAGGACGCGGTGATCTCCGACGCGCTCAACCACGCCTCGATCATCGACGGCATCCGGCTCTCCAAGGCCCGCCGCCTCCGCTACGCCAACCGCGACCTCGCCGACCTGGAGCGGCAGCTCAAGGACGCCTCCGACGCCCGCCGCCGCCTGATCGTCACCGACGGCGTCTTCTCCATGGACGGCTACGTCGCCCCGCTGCGCGAGATCTGCGACCTGGCCGACCGCTACGACGCCATGGTCATGGTCGACGACTCGCACGCCGTCGGCTTCGTCGGCCCCGGCGGGCGCGGCACCCCCGAGCTGCACGGCGTCATGGACCGCGTCGACATCATCACCGGCACCCTGGGCAAGGCCCTCGGCGGCGCCTCCGGCGGCTACGTCGCCGCCCGCGCCGAGATCGTCGCCCTGCTGCGCCAGCGCTCCCGGCCGTACCTGTTCTCCAACACCCTCGCCCCGGTCATCGCCGCCGCGTCCCTCAAGGTGCTCGACCTGCTGGAGTCGGCCGACGACCTGCGGGTGCGGCTCGCCGAGAACACCGCCCTGTTCCGCCGCCGGATGGTGGAGGAGGGCTTCGACATCCTCCCCGGTGACCACGCCATCGCACCGGTGATGATCGGCGACGCCTCGCGGGCGGGCCGCATGGCGGAGCTGCTCCTGGAGCGCGGGGTGTACGTGATCGGCTTCTCCTACCCGGTCGTCCCGCAGGGGCAGGCGCGCATCCGCGTCCAGCTGTCCGCCGCCCACTCCACCGAGGACGTCGACCGCGCGGTGGACGCCTTCGTGGCGGCGCGCGCGGAGCTGGACGCGTGACACCCGCCCGGGTCGGGCCCGGCCCCGACCGCGTCGGGCCCACCCCCGCCTGACCTGAGAGAATCGATCCCGTGATCGAAGCGCGGCGGCTGCACATCCTCCGGGCGGTGGCGGACCACCGCACCGTGACGGCGGCTGCCGCCGCGCTGTACCTCACCCCGTCGGCGGTCTCCCAGCAGCTGGCCGCCCTGGAGCAGGAGACCGGCCACCGCCTGGTCGAGCGCGGCGCGCGGGGCGTCCGGCTGACCCCGGCCGGCGAGATCCTGCTCAGCCACACCAACGCCGTACTCGCCCAGCTGGAGCGGGCCGAGGCGGAACTCGCCGCGTACGGCTCGGGCGCCGCCGGGACGGTGACGGTGGCCTCCTTCGCGACCGGCATCGCCCTGGTCGTGGCGCCCGCGCTGGGCCGCCTCGCCGAGTCGGCGCCCGGCATCCGCATCCGCGTCCAGGACGCCGAGGGCGACGCCAGCCTGCCGATGGTCCTCGACCGGCGGGTCGACGTGGCCGTGGCCGTCGAGTACCGCGGGGCGCCCCCCGCCGACGACCCGCGCCTGACCCACGTACCCCTGTACGCCGAGCCCTTCGACGCGGTCGTCCCGGTCGCCCACCGTCTCGCGGACGCCGCCGAGGTGCCGCTCGCGGAGCTGGCCAAGGACCCGTGGATCGGCCCCTACCCGGGCAACCCCTGCCACGACGTGGTGGTCCTGGCCTGCGAGAGCGCCGGCTTCCAGCCGCGCATGGAGCACTCCTCGGACGACTTCCGCGCGGTGGTCTCCCTCGCCGCGGCCGACGTCGGCGTGGCACTCGTCCCGCGTTCGGCGCTGCACGGCACGGACCTCACGGGCGTGGTCGTCCGGCCGGTCGACGGCGTGGCGCCCACCCGCCGCGTCTTCGCCGCCGTACGCCGGGGGGCCGAGGAGCACCCCCTGATCCGTCCCGTCCTGGACGCACTCGACCGGGCCGCCCGGGCGTGAGCCTTCCGTAACAGCGGCGTCTCATATACGGGATAACGTGCCGCACATGAGAGACACGGACGATGCCCCCGACCCCGTGGACGCCCGGCTCGCCGCCCGGCTGGCCGAGCTGCGGGCCGAACGCGGATGGTCGCTGGGGGAGCTGGCGGAGCGCAGCGGGGTGAGCCGGTCCACCCTGTCGCGGGCCGAGCGAGCGGAGACCAGCCCGACCGCCTCCCTCCTCAACCGCCTGTGCGCGGTCTACGGGCGGACCATGTCCCGGCTGCTCAGCGAGGTCGAGGCGGAACCCGCCCTGCTGGTGCGCGCGGCCGAGCAGCCGCGGTGGGAGGACCGGTCCGCGGGGTTCGTCCGCCGCTCGGTCTCCCCGCCGCACCCCGGGCTGCGCGGCGAACTCGTCGAGGGCCGCCTCGCCGCCGGCGGCGACCTCGCCTACGACCGGCCCCCCGTGCCGGGCCTGGAGCAGCACGTCTGGGTGCTCGAAGGAGCCCTGGAGGTGACGGCCCAGGACGTCGAGCACCACCTCGGCACCGGGGACTGCCTGCGGATGCGGGTGTGGGGGCCGACGAGGTTCCGGTGCGCCGGACCCGAGGGGGCGCGCTACGCGCTGGCGGTGGTGCTGCCGTGACCGTGTCCCGCGTCGACGCCGACCGGCTGACGGCACTGCTCGCGCCCCTGGCCGGCCTGCTGGCCGACACCGTCGCGAGCGGCGCCTCCGTCGGCTTCCTCGCCCCGCTCGGCCGGGCGGAGGCCCTCGCCTGGTGGCGGGACCGGTCCGCCGCGGTGGCCGCCGGGCACCTCGCCGTCTGGGTGGCGCACGAGGGGGAGCGGGTGACCGGGACGGTGAGCCTCGCCCTGCCCGACAAGCCCAACAGCCGGCACCGTGCCGAGCTGGTCAAGCTCATGGTCGGCCGGGAGGCGCGCGGCCTGGGCCTCGGCCGCAGGCTCCTGACCACCGCCGAGGAGGCGGCCGCGGCCGCCGGCCTCACCCTGCTGCACCTCGACACCGAGACCGGCAGCCCCGCCGAACACCTCTACCGGTCCGCCGGATGGACCCGCGCCGGAACCATTCCCGACTACGCGGCCGACCCGCACGGGGAACTGCGCCCCACGACCGTCTACTTCAAGCGGATCGGCACGCCCGCGACCGCCGGGTGATTGTCAGTGGCGACGGCTACGGTGCCTGACATGCCGGACGCAGAAGACGTACGCCGTATCGCCCTGTCCCTGCCGGACACGTCGGAGAAGACCGCCTGGAACATGCCCACCTTCCGGGTGTCGGGGAAGATGTTCGCCACCCTGCCCGAGGACGAGACCTCCCTGGCGGTGCGGTGCCCCAAGGAGGAGCGCGACGAGCTGGTGCTGGCCGAGCCGGAGAAGTTCTGGATCGCCGGCCACGAGGCCCAGTTCGCCTGGGTACGGGCCCGGCTCGCCGTCCTGGAGGGCGAGGAGGAGCTGCGCGACATCCTCGCCGACTCCTGGCGCCAGGCGGCCCCGACGCGGCTGCTGGACGCGCATCCCCGGCTGGGACTGCCGAGCGGGGGCTGAGGCCCGCCGGAGAACCGCTCGAGACCGTCCGGCGGAGCCGAGGAGCCCGGAAAGCGATGCGCGACCACGGGCCCGAGTGCGGTATGGTTTTCCTGCGCGTTCGACCGGGGGAAACCCCAGGTCAGACGGGCAACGGGACGTGGCGCAGCTTGGTAGCGCACTTGACTGGGGGTCAAGGGGTCGCAGGTTCAAATCCTGTCGTCCCGACTGGAGACAGTCGCGGGTCGAGGGCGGTTCCGGAGAGATCCGGAACCGCCCTCGACCGTTTTCCGCCGCCGGTGCCTCTCCCGGGGCGCGGCAGCCGGTGAGCCGACCGTGCGGACAGGTGTCGTGCCGCCGCTGCGGCGTGCCTGGGCGCCCAACCGGAGTGCCCGATATATCACTGTCAGGTGTTCTGTCCCTGCTGTCGCCCCTGGCCTGATCCTTCACCCCGCGTGCCCCCGCCCTCGCACGGACCCGCATGACCGCGCTCGTCCTGTGCCACTTCGGGCTGGCCCTGTTCGCCGCGCCGCTGGTCAGGCGCTGGGGAACGCGGGCCTTCCTCGTACTGGCCCTGCCCCCCGCGGCGGCGGCGCTCTGGGCGGCCACCCGGTGGAGCACGACGGCCGCGGGCGGCGCCGACACCACCGACTGGGCCTGGCTGCCCGCCTACGGCGTGGACTGGGCGCTGCGACTGGACGCCCTCGCCGAACTCATGGTGCTGCTCGCCGCGGGAGTGGGCACGCTCGTCCTGCTCTACTGCGCCTCCTACTTCGACGAGCGGTCGCGGCACCTCGGCAGGTTCGCCGGGAACCTCCTCGCCTTCGCCGGGGCCATGCTCGGCCTGGTCCTCGCCGACGACCTCGTCCTGCTCTACATCTTCTGGGAACTGACGACCGTCTTCTCCTACCTGCTGATCGGCCAGAGCAGCGACCACAAACGCAACCGGCGCAGCGCCCTGCAAGCCCTGACGGTCACCACACTCGGCGGACTGACCATGCTCGTCGGGTTCCTGATCCTGGGTCACGAGGCGGGCACCTACCGGATCTCCGAGATCCTCGCCGACCCGCCCGCCGCGTCGGCCGCGCTGTCCACGGCGATCGTGCTGATCCTCGTCGGCGCCCTCTCCAAGTCCGCGATCTGGCCGTTCAGCCTCTGGCTGCCCAACGCCATGGCCGCCCCCACCCCGGTCAGCGCCTATCTGCACGCCGCCGCGATGGTGAAGGCCGGCGTGTACCTCATCGCCCGGCTCGCCCCCGCGTTCGCGGAGGTCACACCCTGGCGGCCGCTGCTGCTCGTCCTCGGCTCCGCGACGATGCTGCTGGGCGGCTGGCGGGCGCTGCGCCTCAACGACCTGAAGCTCGTCCTCGCCCACGGCACCGTCAGCCAGCTCGGCTTCCTCACCGTCCTCACCGGCGCGGGCCGCCACGACACCGGCCTGGCGGCCACCGCCATGATCCTCGGCCACGCCCTGTTCAAGGCCCCGCTGTTCCTGGTCACCGGGATCATCGACCACGCCACCGGCACCCGCGACCTGCGCAGGCTCTCCGGGCTCGGCCGCCGGCTGCCCGCCGTGTGCGCCGTGGCCGTGACCGCCGCACTGTCCATGGCCGCCGTTCCGCCGCTGCTCGGCTTCACCGCCAAGGAGGCCGCCTTCCAGTCCCTCCTGGACGGAGACACCGCCGACCGCTGGGCGCTCGCCGCGACCGTCGTCGGCTCCGCCCTGACCACCGCCTACACCCTGCGCTACCTCTGGGGCGCCTTCGCCCGCAAACCCGGCGTCCCGGACACGCAGGCGCACGCCGTCCCGGCGGCCTTCCTCGCGCCGCCCGCCGTCCTGGCCCTGGCCTGCCTCGTCCTCGGACCCGGCACCTCCTGGCTCCAGGGCCTCCTCGGCACCTACGCCGGGCAGTTCCCCGCGCCCGACCACCCCTACCACCTGGCGCTGTGGCACGGGCCGGGCCTCGCCCTCGGTCTGTCCTGCGCGGCCTGGGCCGGCGGTGTCCTGCTCTTCCTCGCCGCGCGCCCCGTCCTGCGGGCCGGACAGGTCCTCGCCTGGCGCTCCGCCGACCGGGTCTTCGGACGGTGCCTGCTGGCCCTGGAGCGCACCGCCCTTCAGTGCACCGGCTTCGTGCAGCGCGGCTCGCTGTCGGTGTACCTGGTGACGACCATGAGCGTGGTCCTCGCCGGTCAGCTCGCCGTGCTCCTCGCGGACGAGCCCTGGACCTCGGTGCCCACCCCGCGCGGGTGGGACCACCCGGCCCAGGCCGGCGTCGCGGTGCTGACCTGTGCGGCGGCCCTGCTGTGCCTGGGCGTACGGCGCCGGATGAAGGCCGTCGTGCTCGCCGGGCTCACCGGCTACGGCACCGCGCTGCTCTTCGTCCTGCAGGGCGCCCCCGACCTCGCGCTGACCCAGTTCTGCGTGGAGACCGTCTCGATGATCGTCTTCGTGCTGGTGCTGCGCCGCATGCCGGTGCTCTTCGAGGAGAGCTACAGCCGGTCGCGGCGCCTGCTGCGGATGCCGGTGGCGCTCGCGGGCGGCGCCTGCGTCGCCGTCGTCGTCTGGATCATGGCGGGGCACCGCCGGGCCGACAGCGCCGGGGCGGCGATGGTCGAGGAGACCGCCCACCACGGTCTGAAGGACGTCGTCGCCACGATCCTCGTCGACCTGCGGGCCTGGGACACGATGGGGGAGTCCGCGGTGCTCGCCGCCGCCGCGATCGGCGTCACCAGCCTCATCTACCTGCACCGCCGCACCGAGGGCGCCGAGCAGCCCGTGCTGCCCCTGCCCGGGGACCACCCGCACGCCGGCCTGCGCACCGCATGGCGGGCGACCCCGTACGAATCGGCGGGCCTGCCCAGCGGTGACGAGGGCGGGCCGGAGCGGACCTGGCTCGCGGCCAGTGCCACGCTGGCCCCCGAGCGCCGCTCCCTCGTCCTGGAGGTGGTCGCGCGGCTGATCTTCCACCCCATCCTGGTCCTCTCCGTCTACCTGCTGATGTGCGCGGAGAACCTGCCGGGCGGCGGCTTCGTCGCGGGCCTGACCGCGGGCGTCGCCTTCATCACCCGCTACCTCGCGGGCGGCCGGCACGAACTCGCCGACGCCGTGCCCTTCAAACCGGGCCTGTTCACCGGGCTCGGCCTGTTCGTCTCGACCGGCGTCGCGTTGGGCGGCCTCGCCGAGGGCACGGTGCTGCACGGCTGGACCTGGAAGGGCCACCTGCCCGTGTGGGGCGACGCCCACCTGTCCACCGCCGTCCTCTTCGACTGCGGCGTCTACCTCCTCGTCCTCGGCGTGGTCCTGGACATCGTCCGGGCCCTCGGCGGACGCATCGACCGGCACATCGAACGGGCCGCCGCGCGCAGCGCCCCGCACGGAGAGGCGGGCCCCGCATGACCGTCAGCCTCGCCCTGCTGGTGACCGCCGCCGTCCTCGCCGCCGTCGGCGCCACCCTGCTGCTGACCCGGTCCCTGACCCGGATCCTGCTCGGCGCGGTCGTCCTCGGCAACGGCGTCAACCTGCTGGTGCTCGCCTCCACCGGCAGCGCGGGCGAGGCGCCGCTGCTCTACCCGAACGTCATCCGCAACCGGGTCACCGACCCGCTGCCCCAGGCCATCGCCCTGACCGCGATCGTCATCACCCTCGCCACCACGGCGTTTCTGCTCGCCATGGCCTACCGCAGCCACCAGGTCACCGGTTCCGACGAGATCAGCGACGACACCGAGGACCGGCTGGTCGCCCTGCGCGCCGAGTTCCTCGACCGGCGCAGCGAACTGCGCGACCGCTACCGCGAGGCCCGCGCCGAGCCCGGCACCGACCCCGAGCTGGACGCCCGCTACCGCGCCGCCCGCAAACGGCTGCGCAGGCGGGTCCGGGAGGAACGCGCCTACCAGGCCCGCGCCAACGACGTCTCCGGAAACCTGTGGAACGACATCCTCGGCGCCGACCCGGAGGACTACCGCGAGGGCCGGGAGCTGGGCTCCACCGACGCGGCGGGCAGGCCGGGGCCGGCTCCGGCCCGCGACGCGGGGCCCTCCAACGACCCCGAGGAGACCGGCCGCGAACCCGACTCGCACCCCGGCGAGGACTCCTGCCACCCGGTGCCCGACCAGCCCGACGACCCCGAGGGCGCGGGCACGGAGGGCACCGAGGGCACGGAAGGCACCGGCGGCACGGAAGGCACGGAGGACCCCAGGTGAACGCGCTCGTCCCGCTCCCCGTCCTGCTGCCGCTGTTCGTCACGGGCCTGAAGCTGGCCATCGGCCCCCGGCTCCAGCGGTTCCAGCGCTTCATCACCCTCGCCGTGCTGGGTGCGGTCCTCGTGCTCTCCGTACTCCTCATGGTGGCCGCCGACCGCCACGGCCCGCTCACCGTGCACCTCGGGGACTTCGCACCGCCGGTCGGCATCACCCTGGTCGCCGACCGGCTCGCGGGGCTGATGCTGACCGTGTCCAGCGCCGTCACCCTGCTCGTCAACCTGTACTCGCTGGGCCAGGGCATGGCCGACCGGGACGACCGGACGCCGGTGGGCGTCTTCCACCCCGCCTACCTGATCCTCGTGGCGGGCGTCTCCTGCACCTTCCTGGCCGGAGACCTCGTCAACCTCTACGTCGGCTTCGAGATCATGCTCGTGGCGAGCTTCGTCCTGCTCACCATCGGCGGAACCGCGACCCGCATCCGGGCCGGATCGACGTACGTGATCATCTCGCTGTTCTCCTCGGTGCTCTTCCTCGTCGCCATCGCCATGACCTACGCGGTGGCGGGGACGGTGAACTTCGCCCAGCTCGCGGTGCGGCTCCAGGAAGTACCGGTCGGGGTGCGCACCCTGCTGGAGGCGATGCTGCTGACGGTCTTCGCGATCAAGGCGGCGGTGTTCCCGCTCGCGGCCTGGCTGCCCGACTCCTACCCGACCGCGCCCGCGCCGGTCACCGCCGTCTTCGCGGGCCTCCTCACCAAGGTCGGCGTGTACTCGATGCTGCGCACCCAGACCCTGCTCTTCCCCGGCCACCGCCTCGGCGACCTGCTGATGCTCGCCGCGCTCGCCTCCATGGTGATCGGCATCCTGGGGGCGGTGGCCCAGACCGACCTCAAGCGTGTGCTCTCCTTCACCCTCATCAGCCACATCGGCTACATGGTCTTCGGGATCGCGCTCGCGGGGCGCGGAGCGATCAGCGGGGCGATCGTGTACGTGGCCCACCACATCACCGTGCAGACCACCCTCTTCCTCGTCGCCGGGCTCATCGAGCGGCGCGACGGCACCACGGAACTCACCCGCCTCGGCGGTCTGGCGAGGACGGCGCCGCTGCTCGCCGTGCTGTTCTTCGTGCCCGCCATGAACCTCGCGGGCATCCCGCCGCTCTCCGGTTTCATCGGCAAGCTCGGCCTGATGCGGGCGGGCGTCGACAACGGCGGCGGCTGGGCCTGGGCGCTGGTCGCCGGGTCGGCCGCCACCAGCCTGCTCACCCTCTACGTCATGGCGAAGGTCTGGAACCTCGCGTTCTGGCGCGACGCGCCGCCCGGCGCCGAGCACGAGGGCGTGGTGCTGGAGTCCGCGGAGGACGAGCCGGACGACGACGGTGACGACGGCAGCGACGACAGCAAGGGCGGCCATGGCGGCGAGGCCGGGGCGGCCGGGAAGGCGACGGGCGGGCACGGCGCGGCGGCCGGCTCCGGACTGCCGGTGCCCGCGGGCGCGGTGGTCCCCGCCGGTTTCCTCGGGCAGTCCATCACCACCACCAAGCGACTGCCCTGGCCGATGCTGGTGGCGACCGGTGCCGCCGTCTCCCTCGGCCTGCTCTACACCGTGCTCGGCGGCCCCCTCACCACGTTCACCGAGGCCGCCGCCGCCGAACTCCTCGCCCGCACCCCCTACATCGAGGCGGTGCTCGGCCGGTGAGCAACCTCTTCCGCGACCGCTCCCCGTACAGCTGGTCCTTCCGCCTGGGCCGCGGTCGGCGCATCCTCGACCTGCCCCTGGTCGCCTGGCTCGCCGTCGTCTGGGCCCTGCTGTGGGGCACCCCGTCCTGGGCCAACCTCGTCAACGGCGTCCTCGTCGCGGTGTGCCTGTGCCTCGCCTTCCCGCTGCCCGCCGTGGACATCGGCCTGCGGCTGCGCCCGCTGGGCATCCTGCGGCTGGTGGCCTACCTGCTGTACGACATGTTCTCCTCCAGCGTCGAGGTCACCCGGCAGATCTTCGCCAAGGGCCCGTACCACGCCGCCGTCGTCGCCGTCCCGCTGCGGGTGCGCAGCGACCTCATGCTCACCGCCACCGCCGTCGCCGTATCCAACGTCCCCGGCGGCTCCGTGATCGAGGTGCGCCGGTCGACGGCCACCCTGTTCCTGCACGTCCTCGACGCCGACGACCCCGGCGAGATCGAGAGCGCCCGGCGGTCGGTGTGGCGCATGGAGGAGCTGGTCGCCCGCGCCTTCGGCACCGCCGAGGACATCGCCCACGCCGCCCGGCCCGTACCGGAAGGGGACGCCTCACCGTGACCACCCTGAACGCCGTGGAGGACGCCATGCTGGCCGCCTCCGTGGTGATGATCCTCGTCGCCGGGGCCCTGCTGCTGTACCGCATCTGGTACGGGCCGTCGATGCTGGACCGCGCCGTCGCCCTCGACGTGGCGGCGGCCCTCATCATCGCCGGCATCGGCGTCAAGGCCGCCCAGGACGGTGACTCCTTCTACTTCCCGGTGATGCTGGTGCTCGCCTTCCTGGGCTTCACCGGTTCCGTGGGCATCGCCCGTTTCATCGCCGTACGCGACCGGCCCTCGGTGCGGGCGGACGGCACGGAGGACCACCGGTGAGCGCCTGGGCCGAGGCCGCCGACCTGGTCGGGGCGGCGCTGCTGCTGCTCGGCTGCCTCCAGTGCCTGGTCGGCGTGATCGGGATGCTGCGCTTCCCCGACGTGCTCTCCCGCAGCCACGCCGCCACCAAACCGCAGACCCTGGGCATCCTCCTGGTGCTGACCGGCGTGGCGCTGCGGCTGCGGCACGGCATCGACCTGGGCACCCTCGCCCTCATCGTGTTCTTCCAGTTCCTGACCAGCCCGGTCGCCTCGCACCTGGTGGCACGCTCCGCCTACCGCACGGGGCAGACCGGGTCCCGGGGCCTGCTGCGGGACGACCTCGACCCCCAGCTGAGCCCCGGGGAGCGGCCCGAGGAGTAGCTCAGAGCACGCAGCCCACGTGCGCCAGCGCCTGCTTGAGCAGCACCCCGTGCCCGCCGGGCATCTCGCTCTGCACCGCCGGGGACAGCGCCTCCTGGGGGCTGAACCACACCAGGTCCAGCGCGTCCTGGCGGGGACGGCAGTCACCGGTCACCGGCACGACGTAGGCGAGCGAGACCGCGTGCTGGCGGGGGTCGTGGTACGGCGTGACACCGTGCGTGGGGAAGTACTCGGCCACCGTGAAGGGCTGGAGCGAGGACGGCACCCGGGGCAGCGCCACCGGGCCGAGGTCCTTCTCCAGGTGGCGCAGCAGGGCGTCCCGGACCCGCTCGTGGTGCAGCACCCGGCCGGAGACCAGCGTCCGGCTGACCGTCCCGTCCGGCCCGATGCGCAGGAGCAGGCCGACGCTCGTGACTTCTCCGCTGTCGTCGACGCGCACGGGCACGGCCTCGACGTACAGGATCGGCATGCGTGCGCGGGCCATCTCGAGCTCGTCGGTCGTCAGCCAGCCCGGCGTGGTTTCGGTCATGTCAGACATCGCTTGATCATACTTTCAGCCGTTCCTGCTTCCCGGGCGGCGCTCCGGGACTGTGACGGGTCCCACGCCGCTCAGCCGTCGTCGGCCGGGCCGCCGGGCAGCCGGTAGACCCGGCGGGCGTTGTCGCGCCCCGCCCAGCGGGCCAGGCGCAGCGCGTCCGGCAGGGACATCTCGTCGGCGTCCAGCCGCTCCTGGAGCAGTCCGGACAGGCCCCGGCGGAAGGCCAGCGCTCCCAGGTGGTGGAACTCGGCCAGGCCGTAGGCGTCGGAGCTGTACAGGAGCTTGCGGAAGGGCGTGATCTCCAGGGCCTCCGCCAGGACCGCGCCCGCTCGGGCGGGGCCGACGTGGTGGAGGGTGAGCCCCACGTCGAGGTAGACCCCCTCGAAGACCGCCGACAGATAGGCCGCCTGGCGCTGGTAGGGCCAGCAGTGCAGCAGCAGGACCGGGATCGTGCCGGCGGTCAGCCGGAGCCAGTCGGTGAGGCGGGCGGGGTCCGCGCGGTGCAGGCGCGGGTCGCGGTCGCCGAAGCCGGTGTGCAGTTGCAGCGGCCGCCCCAGGTCCACCGCGGTCCACAGCAGATGCCGCACGAGCACCGGGTCGTCGAGCCGGCCGCCGCGGGCGAACCACCGCCGGGCGGCCTCGGTGACCCGGTCGGGCGAGGGGCGGGCCGGGTCCAGGTCGAAACCGGTGCGGTAGGCCGCCACCGACTTCACGCCCACGACGCCCGGTCGTGCCACCGCCTCCGCGGCGGCCGTGCGGAACGCCTCGGCGTACGCGTCCGGTTCGACGCCCCCGGCCGCCACCGCCTCCGCGACGGTCTCCAGCCGGACCACCTCGCAGGCCACCGCGTCCGCCGCCCGGGCCAGCTCCCCGGGCGCGGTCACCCGGTGCGGCGCGTATCCGGTGTCCACGCAGAACACGCCGGTGCCCGCCGCGCGCAGGAAGCGCCGGTTCACCTCGGCGGCGCCCAGCTCCGCCCGGCGGGCCAGGTACGCGTCGACGGGAGCGTGCCGCGGCAGGCCGAGCAGGGGAGCGCAGTGGCGGCGGACGGCGAGGCCGACGGGCGTGTCGAACGGGGAGACGCCGGGCCACGCCTCGCCCTCGGTGAGGAGGGACTCGAAGCCCGCCCGGTCCAGGTCGCCGGTGACGGCGCCGTGGCAGTGGTGGTCCACCAGGTCCAGTGCGGCGAGCGGTTCCCCGACGGCTCCGGCGGCCATGTCAGTACGTCCAGCGGTAGGCCGCCGCCACCCGGTCGTCGTCCAGCCCGTCGACGGCGTCGATCTCACCGCGCCGCACGGCGGTCACGGCGTCGGCGAGGACCGGGCCCAGCGCGGCCCGCAGCACCTCGTCGGCGCCGAACGCCTCGACCGACTCCGCCAGCGACACCGGCAGTCGGCGCACCCCCCGGGCCGCGGCCTCGGCCGCGTCGTACCGGGCCGGGTCGCCGGTGATCTCCTCGGGCAGCGACGCCGACGAGGCCAGCCCGTCCAGTCCGGCGGCGATCACCGCGGCGAGCGCGAGATAGGGGTTGGCGGCGAGGTCGACCGGCTTCACCTCCAGGTTCGACGTCCGCTCGCGCACCCCGGCGGTGCCGGTGACGACGCGCAGGGCGGCCTCGCGCGTCTCCCGGCCCCAGGCGGTGAAGACCCCCGCCCACTGCGAGGGGCGCAGCCGCAGACGGCTGGCCGGGCTTGGCGCGGTCAACGCCGTGAGCGCCGGCAGGTGGTTCAGCACGCCGGCCACGAAGGACTCGGCGTCGGCCGTCATGCCGTACCGGCCTGGGCCGCCGGCGTGCAGGTTCCGTCCGTCGCGCCAGGCGGAGAGGTGGAGGTGCCCGCCGTTGCCGACGCCCCGCCCGAGGACCGCCGGGGCGAAGGAGACCCGCAGTCCGTGCCGCCGGGCGACCGCCCGGATCGTCTGCCGCACCAGCACGCTGCGGTCGGCCGCCGCCACCGGGTCGAGCGCGCCCACCGAGATCTCGAACTGCCCCGCCGCGTACTCGGGGTGCAGCTGCTCCACCTCCACGCCCTGCGCCGCGAGCGCCGCCAGCAGGTCGGCGGCGCAGTCGCTCAGCTCGATCTGCCGGGTGGCACCGTACGCGGGCCCCGACACCGCCGGGACGAAGGCGTCGCCGTCCGTGTCCCCCCGGCCCACGGCCCACTCGATCTCGACGGCCGCCTTGAAGGCGACCCCGTGCCGTTCGGCGGCCCGCGCCACCGTCCGGCGCAGCAGGGTGCGGCCGCACGCCGGGTGCGGTTCGCCCTCCTGGGTGATCCGGTCGACGGGCGCCCACGCCCAGCCGGGCTGCGCCGCCAGGACGGTCAGCCGGTCGAGGTCGGGATAGAGGCGCAGATCGCCGTCGGGGGAGCCGAGGACGTCCGTGGCGACGATCGCGTCGTGCGCCAGGAACGTGTCGAACACCGGTGACATGCCGACGCCCCAGGCCGCGGTCGAGGCGAGCTTCGCGGTGGGCACGGTCTTCACCCGGGCGATCCCGGCCGTGTCCACGTAGGCCAGCACGACACCGTGCACGCCCTGCCCGGACAGCTCCCCGCCGAGTGCGGTGGCCCGCTCGACCTCACCCGGGCGTCCGCCGGGGACGGGGTCGCTCTCGCTCACGTCTCGGCTCCTTCGCGCGTGCGCCGTCCGACGCGCTCCATTGTGCCGTTCGGTGATCGTCCTGTCCGGGTTTCGGCCGAGAAGCGCACATCGCGGGGGATCGGGCGGTGTGCCGCGGAGCCCGGTGGCGGGGCCGGCTGCGCGGGCGGTCAGTCCATGGGGGTGGGCTGCGGCGACGGGGTCCCGCCGTCCAGGACGGTCTTCAGCCGCTCGGTGCCCTGGCGCACCGCCTGCTCCACGGAGGACTCCTGGCCGCCGTCCAGGCCGCCGCCGGTGACGGTCAGGGCCGAGGTGCCGACGCGCACGGCGGCGATGTCCAGGGTGAGCGTGGCCGGGTCGTCGGCGGCGTCCCCCCGCACCGTCACGCGCAGGCCCTGCCGGGCGTCGCCGGTCCCGGGCACCGACGCCTCGGTCACCTGGACCGTGCGCGTCCCGCCCGCCGAGCCGGTCGCGGTGAACCGGTCGCACGTGTCGGGCAGGGCGCCCATCCACTTCAGACGGGCGTCCAGTCCGGCGCGGTCGTAGCCGGCGACCTGCTCCAGCAGGCGGGAGGCGCCCTGCTCGAAGCCGGTGAGCGCCGACGGTCCGGACGGCTCGCCCAGCAGGCTGTCGCGGTAGAGCCCGTCGAGCAGTTCCTGGCAGTCCGTGGCGTCGGTCTTCGTGGTGAGGAAATCGGACACGTCGACCTCTCCGACGAGCAGCCGGTCGCGCCACCTGTCCGCGTCCTGCACCTGGTTCCAGCCGCCCTCCAGGTCGGCCTCGGTGAGCAGGGCGGCCTTGGCGCCGGACTCGGTGAGGGCGGCGGGCGAGGCACTGGCCGAGCCGGTGGGAGAGCCGGTGGGAGAGCCGGTGGGGGCCTGCTCCGCCGCGTCCCGCTCGGCGGCCCGGGCGGCGGCGGTGTCCGGGGCGGCTTCCGAGTCGCCTCCCCCGTCCGAGCACGCCGCTGTGGTCAGCAGCGCGCCCGCCGCCAGGGCGGAGGCCAGGAGACGGACGGGGCGGGGCGGACGACGGCTCATCGCGGGAATGCCTCCTGGACGGGAAACGGTGTCCTCAGCGCATCAGCGCATCAGCGCGCCCGCGCGCGCACCAGCGCACGGGGCTGTCCGGGTGACCGCCCCGGAGCGGGACCCGGCGCGGCGGCGAAGGTGCGCGCGGCGACCCCGCGCCACGGTGGCCGGCGGCGCGCCGGGGTGCGCCCGTGTCGCCCCCGACGGCTCACCCGGCGCGGCCGAGGGCGTCCCGCAGGACGGCGCGGTCCACCGAAGCACGGACGAGCGCCGCCGCGAGGACGGCGGGATCGGCCGGCCCCGCGAGGTCGAGCAGGCGGTCGGGGTCGCCCGGCAGACCGAGCCGTTCCGCGCCCTGAAGGGCTTTGCGGTCCAGGTACGGAGCGGCCGCGGGCCAGACCCGCTGGACCTCGCGGAGGAAGATGTCCGCCCCGGTCGGGCCGATCCCGGGGAACTCCTGGAGCAGCCGCCGCACTTCGGGTATCTCGCCGCCCGCCTGCTCGCGCAGCCGGCGCAGATCCCCGCCCCACCGCCCGGTCAGCAGCTCGGCGGCCTCGCCGAGCTGCGTGGCGGTCCGCTCGTCGTAGCGCCGGTAGCCGCCGCGGCCGAGGGCGTCCACCCGCTCCTGCCAGTCGGCGCGGGCCATGCGGCGCGGGTCGCGCAGATCCGCCTCGTGCAGGGCGTGCGAGGCCGCCACGGCGATCGATCCCCGGATGCGGGCGCTGAGCAGGTGGGCGAGGACCAGCAGCCGGTACAGCGGCTGCGGGGTGTCCCGCAGCCGGATGCCCGCCTCCTCGGCGTACGTCCGCCCGTGCGCGTCGAGGAGCTCACGCAGGACGCGCCCCGGGTCGCGGCTCACGGTCAGGGCTTGAGCGGGTCGTGACCGACCGTCATCAGCCGGTGTCGGAGCACGGCGTCCTCGGCGCGGGGCTCGTTCTCCAGGTCGGCCTGCGCCGTCACGGTCTCCACGACCTCGGCCATCGCGCGGAGGTCGTCGTCGGTCAGGTCGGTGCGCCGTTTCTGCAGGATCGCCAGGACCTGCCGGCCGAGCGGCGGGCCGGCGTCGTCCGGCAGCGGCTCGGCCAGTTCGCCGGAGTCGCGCACCCGGAGCCAGTCCGCGAGTTCCGCGGAGGTCATGTTCACCACGCGGTGGAAGTCCTCCCACAGCGCGTCGAGTTCGAGGGCGTCGGCCATCGGGGCCCCTCATTCCGTCGTGCGTACGTGCGTACTCCGTGATCCTCCGTGCGGAGCGGACCGGGGCGTGGCGCCCCGAAGGCGGGGCACGGTCCGGCCGCTCCACGGGGGCGCGGGTGCCCGTGGGGCGGCCGGTGCAAACGCCGGTGCGCCCTCAGCGGGCGAGCACGCCGTCCAGGAAGCCCGTGAGGTCCGCGAAGACCTCGGCCCGGTTCGTCTCGTGGAACACCTCGTGCCGGGCGCCCGGGAAGATCCGCTCGGTCAGGTCACCGCCGCTGAGCGCTTCGACGCCGACGCGGCTGCCGGACAGCGGCACCAGCCGGTCGTCGTCGCCGTGCACCCACAGCATCGGGAGCCGCCCGACGTCACCGCCCTCGGCCACGGCCCTGAGGGTCCGTACGAACGCCTCCAGGGTCGGCCGCTTCATCGGGCCGTGCCACACCAGCGGGTCCGCCGCGTACGCCGCTCCGACGGCGGGGTCGCGGGAGAGCGCGGCCGGGCTGATGGGGATGTCGGGGATCTCGTCGTGAGCGAGCAGCCGGCGCGGCAGCTCCCAGTCGCCGACGACCGGCCCCGACAGCACCAGTGCGGTCAGCCCGCCGCCGTGGCGCTGGGCGTAGCGGGAGGCGATCAGACCGCCCATGGAGTGGCCGATCACGACCACCGGCAGCCCCGGGTGAGCGGCCTCGGCCCGCTGTGCCACGGTGTGCACGTCGGTGACCACGTCCTCGAAGTCCTCGATCAGCACCCGCTCGCCGTCCGACCGCCCGTGCCCCGTGTGGTCGACGCCGTACACCGCCCCGCCGTGCGCCGCCAGGACGCCCGCCACCTCGTCGTAACGGCCGGCATGCTCGCCGTACCCGTGCACCAGCAGCGCCACGTACCGGGGCGTCCCGGCGGCCCACTCGCGCGTGGCGAGCCGCCCCCGCGTTCCGGTCAGGACGTACTCGCGGACCTCGGTCATGTCTCCTCCGGCCGGGTCGGTGAAGGTCACCCGAGGATCTTCCCAGGGAGGGCGCCGACGGTCTATAGTCCAAAACTAGCAGTGCTAATTAACGGCCTCCGCGGCCCCCCGGGACCCGGGTCAGGCCGCGGGGAGACCCGCCGGACGGTGGTGTACCGCCCGGCGACCGAGCGACGACGGTCAGGAGCTCTTGTGCGTCCCGTCCATTTCGCGGCCGCCCGCCGCACCCCGATAGGCAAGCTCCGCGGTGCCCTGTCCGGCGTGCGGCCCGACGATCTCGCGGCCACCGTGATCCGGGGCCTGATCGCCGACGTGCCCGCGCTCGACCCGGCCCGGATCGACGACGTCTACTGGGGCGCCGCCAACCAGGCCGGCGAGGACAACCGCAACGTCGCCCGTATGGCGGCCCTTCTGGCCGGCCTGCCCGAGAGCGTGCCCGGTGCCACGGTGAACCGGCTGTGCGCCTCCGGGCTGGAGGCCGTCACCACCGCCGCCCGCACCATCGCCGCAGGCGAGGCCGACATCGTGCTCGCGGGCGGCTCGGAGTCGATGAGCCGCGCGCCCTTCGTGCTGCCCCGCCCCGACGAGGCGCTGCCGCACCGCATCGAGACCGCCGACACCCGGCTCGGCTGGCGCCTGGTCAACCCGAGGATGAAGGAGCTGCACGGGCTGCTGGCCATGGGCGAGACCGCCGAGGAGGTCGCCGAGCGGTACGGGATCGCGCGCGAACGCCAGGACGAGTTCGCCCTGCGCAGCCACCGCCTGGCCGCCGAGGCCCGGAAGAACGGCCACTTCGAGGACGAGCTGCTGCCGGTCGAGCGCCCCGACGGCGTGATCGTCGACGCCGACGAGTGCGTCCGCGAGGACACCTCCGTGGAGAAGCTCGCCCGGCTCAAGCCGGTCTTCCGCCCCGGCGGCACCGTCACCGCGGGCAACGCCTCCCCGATGAACGACGGGGCCGCCGGCCTCCTCCTGGTCAGCGAGGAGGCACTGAACGAGCTGGGCCTGGAGTCCCTCGGCCGCTATGTCGCTGGCGGCTCGGCGGGTGTGCACCCGGACGTCATGGGCATCGGTCCGGTCCCCGCCACCCGCAAGGTCCTCGCCCGCGCCGGCTGGAGCGTCGGCGACCTCGCGGAGGCCGAGTTCAACGAGGCGTTCGCCGCCCAGGCCCTCGCCTGCGTCGACCAGCTGGGCATCGACCCCGGCCTGGTCAACCCGACCGGGGGCGCCATCGCGCTGGGCCACCCGCTCGGCTGCTCGGGCGCCCGCATCCTGACCACGCTGCTCCACCGCATGCGCCGCACGGGAGGAGCCCGCGGGCTCGCCACGATGTGCGTCGGCGTGGGGCAGGGCAGCGCGGTGCTCGTCGAACGGCACTAGGCCCGGCCCGACGAGCCGGGCCCGTACGCCACCCCACCTCGCACAGCCGCAGCAAGGAACGGAGCAACACTCCATGGCAACCCTCTCCGTCGCCGCCGTCCTCGCCGAGAACGCCCGGCGCCGTCCCGAGAAGGAGGCGCTGGTCGAGGGCGACCTGCGGCTGACCTTCGCCGAGGTGTGGCGGCGGGCCCGGGCCCAGGCCGGCGCCCTCACCGGCCTGGGCGTGCGGCCGGGCGACCGGGTCGCGCTGATGGCGCCCAACACCGCCGAGTTCCCGCAGGCGTACTACGCGATCGCCGCGACCGGCGGTGTCGTCGTGCCGGTCCACCTGCTGCTGTCGGCCGGCGAGGTCGAGCACGTCCTGCGCGACAGCGGCGCCACGCTGCTGCTGTGCCACCCCGCCCAGGCGGAGACCGGGGCGGCCGCCGCGCGCGAGGCGGGCGTACGGATGGTTGCCCTCGGCGACGAGTTCGGGAAGCTGGCGGCGGACGCCGAGCCGCTGCCCTCGTACGTCACCCGGGACGCCGACGACCCGGCCGTCGTCTTCTACACGAGCGGCACCACCGGCGTGCCCAAGGGCGCGGTGCTCAGTCACTTCAACCTGGTCATGAACGCGACCGTCAACGCCTTCGACGCCAACGACATCAGGCCCGACGACGTCGCGCTCGGCGCGCTGCCGCTCTTCCACGCCTTCGGGCAGACGGTCTCCCTGAACTCCACCTGGCGCGCCGGAGCCACCCTCGTCCTGCTGCCGCGCTTCGACGCCGCGCGGGCGATCGAGCTGATGGTGAAGGAGAAGGTCAACACCTTCCACGGTGTGCCGACCATGTTCGTCGCCCTAGCCGCCGCGGCGGGCGGTGCCGACGCCCTGCCCGACCTGCGGGTGTGCGTCTCCGGTGGCGCCTCCCTGCCCGTCGCCGTGCTGGAGCGCTTCGAGGGGGCGTTCGGGGCGAAGATCTACGAGGGGTACGGGCTGTCGGAGACCTCCCCGGCGGCGGCCGTGAACCAGCCCGTGTTCGGCGCCCGGCCCGGCACCATCGGCCACCCCCTGTGGGGCGTGGACGTGGAAATCGCCCGGGCCGAGGTCGAGGGGCGGGTCGAACTGCTGCCGCCCGGGGAGCTGGGCGAGGTCGTCGTCCGCGGCCACAACGTGTTCTCCGGCTACCTGGGCCGCCCCGAGGCCACCGCCGAGGCGCTCGTCGACGGCTGGTTCCGCACCGGGGACCTCGGCACCAAGGACGACGAGGGGTTCCTCAGGATCGTCGACCGCAAGAAGGACGTCATCATCCGGGGCGGATACAACGTCTACCCGCGGGAGGTCGAGGAGGTGCTGATGCGCCACCCCGGCATCGCGCAGGTCGCCGTCATCGGGCTGCCGGACGAGCTGCACGGCGAGGAGGTGTGCGCCGTGGTCGTCCCCGCGCCGGACGCCGCCCGGGACGCCGACGGGATCACCGAGTGGTCCAAGCGGTACCTCGGCAGGTACAAGTACCCGCGCCGCGTGGAGTTCGCGGACGAGCTGCCGCTCGGCCCCAGCATGAAGGTGCTCAAGCGGGAACTGCGCGTGCGGTACGCGGCGGGCTAGACGGGGACGCCCCGCCCCGGACCCGTCGGGGGGCCGGGGCGGGGCGGGGTGCTCCGTGGCGCGCGGCGGTCAGCCCCAGGCCGGAGCGGCGAACATGCTGGCCGCGTTGTATCCCGAGTGCGGGTAGGTGGCGCCCCAGCTCACGGCCTCGGGCTGGCTGCGGGGGAAGTCGGCGGCCACCAGCGTCGCCAGGTCGAAGTAGGCCTCACGGGTGCGCGGCTTCATCCGCTCCAGGTCGACCTCGGCGCCCGTGGCGAGGTGCTCGTCGAACGGGATCATGACCACGCCCCGGCAGCGGGCCCGGAAGTGGTCCAGGACGTCGTTCACCTTGACCATCTTGCTCTTGTTGCGGGCCTCGGAGATCACCGTGATGCTCCGCTGCACCAGGTCCTCGTAGTGGTGCGCGTTGAGCCAGTCCAGGGTGGTGCTGGCGCTGGTGGCGCCGTCCACGCTCGGTGTGGCGACGACGATCAGCTGGTCGGCGTGGTCCAGGACGGCGCGCATCGCGCTGTGCAGCAGGCCGGTCCCCGAGTCGGTCAGGATGATCGGGTAGTGCTGCCCGAGGCAGCCGACCACCTGCCGGTAGTCCTCGTCGTTGAACGCGGTGGACAGGGTGGGGTCGGCCTCGTTGGCGAGGATCTCCAGGCCGCTCGGGGACTGGGAGGTGAACCGGCGGACGGCCATGTAGTTGTCGATGGCCGGCAGCTCGGCCACCAGGTCGCGGATCGTGGCGCCGCTCTCCCGGCGCACCCGGCGGCTGAGCGTGCCCGCGTCCGGGTTCGCGTCGATGGCGACCACCCGGTCCTGGCGCTCGGTGGCGAGCATGGCACCGAGGGCGGTCGTGGTGGTCGTCTTGCCCACACCGCCCTTGAGGCTGATGACGGCGATCTTGTGGCACTTCATCACCGGCGTGCGGAGGATGGCCAGCTTCTGCTCGCGTTCCCGCTCCGCGGACCTGCCGAGGATCTTCAGCCGGCTGAGCCCCCGGCGCTCGCCCGCCCGGCCGCGCAGCAGGCGCTCTGAGGAGAGCTCGACCGAGGCGCTGTGACCGATGCGGCCGGAGTCCGCGGGCGGCCAGAGCGCGGGGTTGTGGGGCGCCGGCGGACGCAGGTGCGGCGCCGCGGAGGCGCCCTGCGGCAGGTGCGCCCGCCGTGCGTAGGGCGTGGACAGGGGCTGCACGGCGGGTCCGGGCATGACGGGCGCCGCGGGGTGGTACTCCGTCGCACCGTGGTGCGGCACGGCCTGGTGGGCGGCCGGGACGCCGGGGCCGGGTGCGGCAGGTGCGGCCGGCTGGGAACCGTCGGCGGTGTACGGGCCGGGGGCCGGCCGGTGCGCGGCCGGGTCCGTCGGCGCCGTCTCCGCCCCGGGCGGCGGAGCGTTGTCGACGGAGATGTCGCGATCGGTGGTCACGATGAGTCCTTTCGAGAAGAAGGTGAAGCCGACGGGCACCGGGTCGGTGACGCGCCGAGGGTCGTGCCGGCCGGCCGGCGGTCCGGTGCGGACGCCGGTCCGGATGCCTGGGTCCTCGGCGCGGCGCAGACCGCCGGCCGGAACGGGAGTGAGCGAGGGGCGGGCCGAGGCCGGGTCCGCGACCGGAGGTTCGGGCGAGCCGACGGTCAGCGGGCGGCCGGGACCGGGTCCGAACCGGTGGGTCCGGTGTCCCCGGGGGGTGAGCGCGGGAGGCGCGACCGGTCCCGCGGCGAGGGCGAGCGGCTCGTGCTCCCCGCGGCACAGGGCGGCCGGGGCCGCGGGGCCCGCCGCGGGGTGGACGGGCCGCGACGGCCCGGGCGGCGTGGTCAGGGCGATCGGCGGGTCGGCGCGGACGAGCGTGCCGTCCGCGGCGAACGTCAGCCCCATGGATATGAACTGCGCCGCCGTCAGGACCTGCTTGTCCCCGCGCCGGACGAGCGCCGCCGCGGGCACGGCCACGGCCTCGTCGGGGCGGAGCCCGACCGGCATCGAGTACGCCGCGCCGTGGAGCCGGCCGGCCCGCACGGTGTACTGGACGTCCGGCGGCACCTCGAGCCGGCTGCGCACGCGGAACTGGCCGGCCCGAAGGCTCTCCGACCGCTGCAACTGCACCTTCAACGGGCCTACGAACGCGTAGTTCTGCTGCTCGGCGTACTCGCGCAGCCTCTGGACCAGGTCCTCACCGATCATGACGAGGCACGCGCGGTACAGCTCGTGGTCGCCCGGGCTGAGCTCCACGATGAAGCTGTTGGGCGCGATGGTGGAATCCCGGTTCCAGATCCTGGCGTTGACGTCGCATTCGCGCCGGAGCGCGCCGATGAACTCCATGGGCTGAACCGCGGACTTGAAAACTTTGGCGAAAGTGCCGTTGATCAGAGACTCGAAACGTTGCTCGATCCTGGTGAACGTACTCACTGCGGCCTCCGGTGTGCCGATCTGCCGCAATGCAGTCAGAAGGGGCGAAGGGGTGCCAGATAATACGTATATAGCCACGCCGAGTGACCGGCGTCGGTGTGTCGCCGCAATTCACCGGATCGGTCGCACCGCGCCGTGGCCCACCGTCGCCGGACGCCCCGGCCGGGCCCTCGGCGTGGGCCGGGGCCGGGCACCGGCCGGGTGCGCATAGCATCGATCTTCGCCATGAACACGATGACACTGTGGAACCTGACCGGCTGGGAGTTCGCCGCGCTCGCCTTCGCGGCGCTGCTCGTCGGCTTCTCCAAGACCGCCGTGAGCGGAGCCAACACCGTCAGCCTCGCGATCTTCGCGATGGTCCTGCCCGCCCGCGCCTCGACCGGCATCCTGCTGCCGGTCCTGATCGCGGGCGACCTCCTGGCGGTCCTCACCTACCGGCGGCACGCGCACTGGCCCACGCTGTGGCGGCTGTTCCCGGCGGTCGGGGCCGGCGTGGTCGTCGGCACCGTCTTCCTCGTGTGGGCGGACGACGCGATCGTACGCACGTCCATCGGCGCCATCCTGCTGCTGATGGCCGCCGTGACGCTGTGGCGCCGGCGGCGGGCGGACCAGGCCGGGCAACCGGGGGAGGTCACCTCAAGGGCGGGCCGCGCCAAAGCCCGCGCCTACGGCGTCCTGGGCGGCTTCACCACCATGGTGGCCAACGCGGGCGGGCCGGTGATGTCGATGTATCTGCTCTCCGCGGGCTTCAGGAAGCTCGGCTTCCTGGGCACGTCGGCGATCTTCTTCCTGATCGTCAATGTCGCCAAACTGCCCTTCAGCGCAGGCCTCGGCCTGATCGACGGCCGTTCGCTGCTGCTCGACGCGGCGCTCCTGGTGTTCGTGGTGCCCGGTGCCCTCCTCGGGACCTGGGCCGTGGGCCGGATCGACCAGGTCCTGTTCGAGCGCCTGGTGATCGCGGCGACCGTGCTGGGCGGCCTCCAACTGCTGCTGGGCTGACCGCTGACCGTCGGTGCGGCCGGGCGCGTCGTGTCAGCGGGCTCCGGTCGCGACCGCCTGCCGGACCCGCTCGGGGAAGCCGTTGCCGAGGTCCTCGACCAGCAGGCGCTTGGCGATCGCGTCGAGCGCCGCCCGCAGCTCCGCGTCCGAGGGGCGGCCGATGTCCTGCTCCACCCGGTCCTCCAGCCAGGTCGACCAGGCCCGGCCGATCACCAGGGCCTCGCGGGCACCCGCGTCGGTGTGGGAGAGGAGCGAGCCGTGGCGGGTCAGGAAACCCTCCTCGACCATGCGGTCGAAGACCGGCAGCAGCACCTCCGGCGGCATCCGCCGACGGGCCGCGATCAGACCGAGGCTCGCGTGCCCGACCAGCCGCGTGAACAGCTCGACCTGCATGACGGCCCAGGCGCCGGCGACGTCCAGCCGGGTGTCGCTGCCGGCCACGATCCGGAGGGCGGTGTCCAGCTCCGTACGGCCGATGATCTTCCCGACGGCGGCCTCCAGCGCCCGCCTGCTGCTGGCGTCGTGCGGTGGGGCGAAGCCCTCGCCCAGGTCGGTGGAGCCCGCGCGGGCACTGTCGCGCAACTGGACCTGCTTGAGGAACAGGGCGACGAGGAGACCGAGGGCCGCGACCGGGACCGTCCACAGGAACACGGTCTGGATGGTGTCCGCGTACGCGCCGACGATCGGCGCCGACGCCTCCGACGGCAGCCGGTGCACGCCTTCCGGACTGCTCGCCGCCCCGCTGATCACCGCCGGATCCGCGGCCCCGGTCCGCGCCGCCTCCGACACGCCGTCGCGCAGGTTGGGGCCGAGCGCGTTGGCGTAGATCGTGCCGAAGACGGCAGTGCCGAAGGAACTGCCCAGCGTGCGGAAGAAGGTGACGCCGGAGGTCGCGGTGCCGAGGTCGGAGTAGTCGACGGTGTTCTGCACGGCGATGGTCAGCACCTGCATGGACAGGCCGATGCCCGTGCCCAGCACGAACATGAACAGCGACTCCAGCCAGGCACCCGTGGACGGCCCCATCAGCGACATCAGGTACAGGCCGACGCCCATCACCAGCGTTCCCGCGATCGGGAACAGCCGGTACCGCCCGGTCCTGCTGACCACGCTCCCGCTGAAGACCGACGCGATCAGGAGCCCGGCCACCATGGGCAGGGTCCGCACGCCCGAGACGGTGGCCGAGTCGCCGTCGACGTACTGGAGGTAGGTCGGCAGGTACGTCAGCGCGCCGAGCATCGCGAAGCCCACGATGAAGCTGAGGATCGAGCAGACCCGGAACACCGGATTGCCGAACAGCCGCATCGGCAGCATCGGCTCGGCCGCCCGGGTCTCCGCCCAGCAGAACAGCCCCAGCGCGAGCAGCCCGCCCGCGAACAGGCCGATGATCACGACCGAGCCCCACCCGTACTCGTTGCCGCCCCAGCTGGTCGCCAGGATCAGCGCGCTCGCGCCGACCGCCACCAGCGCGATGCCCAGGTAGTCGATGACGGGCCGGGCGGCCGACTTCACGACCGGGATGGTGCGGGCGGCGGCGATGACCACGACGATCGCGATGGGCACGTTCACGTAGAAGGCCCAGCGCCAGGAGAGGTGGTCGGTGAAGAGCCCGCCCAGCAGGGGGCCGACCACCGTGGCCACGCCGAACACCGCGCCGATGGCGCCCTGGTACTTGCCGCGCTCCCGCAGCGGGATGACGTCGGCGATCAGCGCCATCGACGTCACCATGAGCCCGCCCGCGCCGACACCCTGCATCGCGCGCCAGAGGATGAGCAGCGGCATGCTCGTCGCCAGCCCGCACAGGAACGAGCCCGTGATGAACACGACCGCCGAGACCTGGAAGACGACCTTGCGGCCGAACATGTCACCGAACTTGCCGACCAGTACCGTCGCCACGGTCTCCGCGAGCAGGTACGAGGTCACCACCCACGACATGTGCTCGCCGCCGCCCAGGTCCGACACGATCGTCGGCAGCGCGGTGCCGACGATCGTCTGGTCCAGGGCCGCGAGCAGCATGCCCAGCATGATCGTGACGAAGACGACGTTGCGGCGGCGCCGGTCCAGCACGGGCGGCTGGGCGGTGGCGGTCGGTGGCGTTCCCTCGGCGACTGTCACACGGTCACGATCACACCGGTGCAGCGGCCACGCATGCGGGGACGGTCCGCCCGGGTGCGCGGCTCCGCCGGGGACCGGCCACCCGGCTAGCCGTCGCCCGGGTTGCGGCGCAGCAGGTACGTGTCCATGATCCAGCCCTTGCGCTCCCGGGCCTCGGCCCGCAGCCGCTCGATGCGGGGTCCGGCCTCGGCGATCGGACCGGAGGCCAGGATCTCGTCCGGGGTTCCCAGGTAAGCGCCCCAGTAGATGTCGATGTCCTGGTCCGCGTACCGCCGGAAGGCCTGGTGGGCGTCGAGCATCACGACCACGTCGTCCACGCCCTCCGGGAGGCCCTCCGCGAGCCGCCGCCCGGTGGTGATCTGCACCGGCCGCGCCACCCGGTTCAGCCCGGTCCGGTGCCGGGCGGCGAGTGAGGAGACGCTGCTGATGCCCGGCACGACGTCGTACGCGAAGGCGACCTCGCCGCGCTCCAGGATCTCCTCCAGGACGCCCAGCGTGCTGTCGTACAGCGCGGGGTCGCCCCAGACCAGGAACGCGCCGCTCTCGTCCTCGCCCAGCTCCTCGGCGATCAGCCGCTCGTAGACGTCGGCCCGGGCGCCGCGCCAGTCCCCGACGGCCGGGGAGTAGGCCGTGCCGCCCGCCTCCCGGTCCCGCTCGGGGTCGCGTGCCTCGACGATCCGGTACGTCCCCGGCGCCAGGTGCGTCTCCAGCATGTTCCGGCGCGACCGCACCAGGCCGGCCTTCACCTCGCCCTTGTCCAGGAGGAAGAAGACGTCCGTGGCCCGCAGCGCCCTGACCGCCTGGAGGGTCAGCTGGTCGGGGTCGCCCGCGCCGATACCGATCACATGAATGGTCCGCACGCCACGAGTCTGCCGTAGGCCGTCCGCGACGCCCCGGCCGCCCGGGCCGGGTCCTGTGCCGCTCGCGCCGGCCGCCCGCTCAGCCCCGCAGCCGGGGCGCCCGCGCGCCCGCGTCCACGGCGCCGCCGCCCTCCACGTCCCCCGCCAGCCGTCGGGCCCAGTCGGCGACTTCGCCGAGGTCGATCCCGTACGGCCGCCGCTGCCCGGCCGCCGAGGCCGACCAGTCCGTCACCGCCCCGGCGCCGCGGCGCAGCAGCCTGGCCCCGCCGGTGGCATTGCCGCGGGCCGCGTGCGTGAGCCCGACGGCCAGCTGGGCCAGCCCCCGCCACAGCTCCCGCTCCGTCTCGGGCCCCGACTTCCAGGCGTCCTCGAAGACCTCGTGCGCGTGGAACGGCTTCCCCTCGTCCAGCAGCCGCTGCGCCTGCGCGACCGTCTCCTCGGGCGGCCGTACCACCCCCTCGGGCTGGCGGGGGACGCCGTCCGCGCCGTACGGCAGCGGGCGTCCCAGCCCGTCCCGCGGCCTCGCGTTGCGCGCGCGGCCCTCGTCGTCGCGGTCCCGGGCGCCCAGCGGCCGGTCCGGGGCCGTGCTGTCCATGGGGCTGTCGGCAGGACTGTTCATGGGTCCGATTGTCCCCCGGTCCGGCCCGCTTAGGCGTGCCCCGGAGTGTGGGGTAAAGTGCAGTCCGCGTGATCGCGCGGTTCGCCGTGCGTGAGCACACCGGGACGTGGCGCAGCTTGGTAGCGCACTTGACTGGGGGTCAAGGGGTCGCAGGTTCAAATCCTGTCGTCCCGACTCGAAAGAGTCGCCGTGGGAGGCCGGTCCGGAGAAATCTGGACCGGCCTCTCGGCCGTTTGCGGGGCCGGTGCCCCGCCGCTCACCGGCTGGGGTGCGCCCCGGCGGCCACGAGCAGGTCGACCGTCTCGGGGTACGGCCCTCTCGACGCCCAGTCGAGCGGCGCGCGGCCGGTGCCGTGGTCCTCCCGGAGATTCGGGTCGGCGCCGCCTTCCAGGAGCGCGCGTACGGCTTCGGTGTGGCCCCAGGCGGCCGCCCCGCACAGGGGCGTGCCCTCCGAGCCGATCCCGCTCTCCGTGTCGGGGAAGGCGCCCGCCGTCAGCAGCACGCGGACGATGTCGGCGGTGCCGTTCACGGAGGCCAGGTACAGCGGTGTGGAGCCCGCGGTGTCGGCCGTCTCGGCCGGAGCCCCGGCCCGCAGCGCCGCCCGCACCCCCGCGAGGTCGCCGACCAGCGCGGCGATGACGAGCCGCCGGGACAGTTTCTTGTGGCGTCGCCGGGTCACGGGGCCACCACGACCGGCGGTTCGCCGCGGGGCAGGGTCAGGGCGGCGCGCAGCGCGGAGGCCTCCCGGGAGCCGATGCGGTCGGCCAGGACCTCCTCGACGACGGCGAGGGTCGCCTGCGCGCGCCGGTGGACGCGGGCCCCCTCCGCGGTGATGCGGATCAGACGGTTGCGTGCGGAGGCCGGGTCGGGGACCTGTTCGAGCAGCCCCAGCGCGAGCAGACCGTGTACGGCCTGGTGGGCGGTCTGGCGGGTGACGCCGAGGCGCCGGGCCAGTTCGGCGACCGTGGTGCCCTGGGCGTCCAGGAGGGCGAAGACCTGACCCTGGGCGCTGCTCAGCGGCTGCTCGCCGGCCGCCCGCATGCTCGCCGTCAGGGCGTCGTCGAACCAGCGCCTGGCTCCGGCCAGCAGCAGGGGGAGGTTCCGCACCGCTTCCTCGGGTGCGTCGGGTTGTGCGGCTCGCTCGGCTCGCTCGGCTCGCGTCATGGCTCCTCGGGCTTTTCGGGCTTCTCGGCCATGAGCTTACGACGCGGCCGCGCGGTGCCCTCGGCCTTTTCGTGCGGGGACCGGTCGACCTCTCAGTCGTCAGGTAACCTGACATTGAAGCGTCAGCCTGCCTGACGCTTCTGTCCTGTGCCGCGTCGAGCCGGAGGCTTCCATGACCATCGAATTCGCCAGGCGCTCCTCCTCCCTCATTCCCGCCGAACCGGGCACGCCGTACTTCATCGAGAAGGGCATGGGCGACCGCGCCCACCTCTTCGGCGACCTCGTCACCGTCTACGCGGGCGGCCCGCAGACCGAGAACACCTTCAACTTCTTCACCTGCGAAGGCCCCAAGGGCGACATCATCCCGGCCCACTCGCATCCCGACACCTACGAGGTCTTCTTCGTCACGCAGGGTGCGGTCCGCCTGTTCGTGGAGGACCTGCGGGGCGAGCAGGAGGAGAGGCTGCTCACCGCCGGCGACTTCGGCTTCGTGCCGAAGAACTGCCCGCACGCCTACCGCATCGAGCGCCACCACAGCCAGATCGTCGGTGTCGCGGCCGGTCCCGGCGGCACCTTCGAGCGGTTCTTCGAGACACTCGGCACCGACACCGGGGAACTCGGCCTCCCGCGGCGCCCGTTCGTACCCGAACCGCACCGGTTCGCCGACGTGCCGCGGCAGTACGACGTGACCTTCCTGCCCGACCACCGATGGCACACGGGAAGCTGAGCCCGCCGTGGTGTACGGGACCGGCTAACCGCGCACCAGCAGCTGGAAGTCGAACGAGTAGCGCGACGCGCGGTAGAGGTGATCGCCGTACTCGACCGGCCGCCCGGTGTCGTCGTACGCCGTACGCCGCATGGTCAGCAGCGCGGCGCCCTCCTCCTCGTCGAGACGTTCCGCCTCCTCCCGGCCGGCGGTGCGGGCGCCGACGGTCTGGCGGGCGCTGTGCAGGGTGATGCCTCGGGCGCGCATCATCCGGTACAGGCCGGTCGACTCCAGCCGGGCGGTGTCCAGGTCCAGCAGCCCGGACGGCAGGTGGTTGCGGAGCAGGGCCACCGGCCGGCCGTGGGTGAGGCGCAGCCGCTCCACCACGGTGACCTCGGTGCCCTCCGGGACGCCGAGGGCCGCCGCCACGTCGGGGCCGGCCGGGACACCCTCGTTGCGCAGCACCCGCGTGGAGGGCCCCTGACCGGCCGCCGACAGGTCGTCGTAGAGGCTGCTCAGCTCCAGTGGCCGCTTGACCTGGCTGTGCACCACCTGGGTGCCGACGCCGCGCCGCCGCACCAGGAGCCCCTTGTCGACCAGGGACTGGATGGCCTGGCGGACGGTCGGCCTGGACAGGCCGAGGCGGACGGACAGGTCGACCTCGTTGCCCAGGAGGTCGCCCGGGGCGAGGGCGCCGTGCGCTATCGCCGCCTCCAGCTGCTGGGCGAGCTGGTGGTAGAGCGGCACGGGGCTGCCGCGGTCCAGGGCGAAGTCCAGGGCGCCGAGCGCGGAGGCGGTCGCGGCTCGCGCGCGGTCGCCGGTTCTCGCCATGGACGTACCTCCCAGGAGTGGGTGACGGGCGGTCAGAGGTGGTGGCGGCGGTCGGCGACGGCCCGCTCGTACTGCGCGCGGGCGTCGGTGGCCGGCCCGCGGGCGGACACCTCGGCCACCGGTACGTCCCACCAGGCCTCGGCCGGGGGAGCGGTCGGCGTCGGATCGGTCTCGACGTGGACGCAGGTCGGGCGGGTCGCCGCACGGGCCGCCGCCAGCGCCTCGCGCAGCTCGCGGACCGTCTTGGCGCGCAGCACCTCCATGCCCAGGCTGGCCGCGTTGGCGGCCAGGTCGACGGGGAGCGGGGCGCCGGTGAAGGTGCCGTCGGCGGCGCGGTGGCGGTAGTCGGTGCCGAAGCGCTCGGCGCCGACCGACTCGGAGAGGCCGCCGATGGAGGCGTAGCCGTGGTTCTGGACCAGGACCAGCTTGACCGGCAGGTTCTCCTGGACGGCTGTCACGATCTCCGTCGGGTTCATCAGGTACGTGCCGTCGCCGACCAGGGCCCACACGGGGGTGCCGGGCGCGGCCTGCTGGACGCCCAGCGCGGCCGGGATCTCGTAGCCCATGCACGAGTAGCCGTACTCCAGGTGGTACTGGCGCGGGGACCGGGCGCGCCACAGCTTGTGCAGGTCGCCCGGGAGCGAACCGGCCGCGTTGATCACCACGTCCGTGTCGCCGACCACCGCGTCCAGCGCGCCCAGCACCTGCGTCTGGGTCGGTACGGCGCCGTCGTCGTCCGCGCGGAAGGCCGCCTCGACCGTCTGGTCCCAACGGTCCTTCCCCGCCCGGTACTCGGCCTCGTACGCCGCGTCGACCCGGTACGCGGCCAGCTCCCCGGCCAGCGCCGTGAGCCCCGCCCTCGCGTCGCAGACCAGGGTGGCGGCGGCGAGCTTGTGGGCGTCGAAGGCCGTGATGTTGAGGTTCAGGAAACGCACGTCCGGTCGCCGGAAGAGGGTGCCCGAGGCCGTGGTGAAGTCGGAGTAGCGGGTGCCGACGCCGATCACGAGGTCGGCGGTGCGGGCGAGGTCGTCGCTGACGGCGGTGCCGGTGTGGCCGATGCCGCCCAGGTCGGCCGGGTGGTCGTGGGGCAGCGCGCCCTTGCCGGCCTGGGTGGAGGCGACCGGGATGCCGGTGGCGTCGACCAGCGCCCGCAGCGCCTCCTCGGCCCGGCTGTGGTGGACGCCGCCGCCCGCGACGATCAGCGGGCGCCCGGCGGCACGGACCGCCCGTACCGCCCCGGCCAGCTCCACCGGGTCGGGCGCCGGGCGCCGCACCGGCCAGACCCGGTCCGCGAAGAACTCCTCCGGCCAGTCGTACGCCTCCACCTGCACGTCCTGGGGCAGGGCGAGGGTGACCGCGCCGGTCTCCGCCGGGTCGGCGAGCACCCGCATCGCCCGCAGCGCCGAGGCGATCAGGGCCTCGGGGCGGCTGATCCGGTCGAAGTACCGGGAGACGGGGCGCAGGGTGTCGTTGACGGACACGTCCGCCTCGGTGGGGTGCTCCAGCTGCTGGAGGAGGGGATCGGCGGCGTGCGAGGCGAAGTAGTCGCCGGGGAGCAGGAGGACCGGGATGCGGTTGATCGTGGCGAGGGCGGCGCCGGTGACCAGGTTGGTGGCGCCGGGTCCGATCGACGTCGTCACCGCCTGCGCGGACAGGCGGTCGAGGTGCCGGGCGTACCCGACGGCAGCGTGCACCATGGCCTGCTCGTTGCGGCCCTGGTGGTACGGCATCGCGGGCGCCGTCCCCCCGCCGGGCACGGTGGCGTGCTCGACGAGGGCCTGGCCCAGACCCGCCACGTTGCCGTGGCCGAAGATGCCCCAGCAACCCGCGATCAGGCGGTGCCGCTCGCCGTCGCGCTCGGTGTACTGGGCGGCCAGGAAGCGCACCAGGGCCTGGGCGGTGGTCAGTCGGCGGGTGGGGGCGCTCATGCGGACCTCTCCGGTGCGGTGTAGAGGGGGAGCCGGGGGTCGACGGGGCGGTCCGGCCAGGTGTCGCGGATCCAGGCGTGGTCGGGGTGGTCGCGGATCAGCCAGGCCCGTTCGGGCTCCGGACCCGCCATGACGTTGAGGTAGTACATGTCGTGACCGGGGACGGCCATCGACGGTCCGTGCCATCCGTCGGGGATGAGGACCACGTCCCCGTCGCGGACCTCGGCCAGCACGTCCGTGCCCCGCCCCCGCCCTGACGGGGAGACCCGCTGGTAGCCGAGGCCCGGGATGCCGTCGTGGCCGGCGAACTCGAAGTAGTAGATCTCCTCCAGCACCGACTCCTCGCCGGGGCGGTGCTCGTCGTGCTTGTGCGGGGGGAAGGAGGACCAGTTGCCGCCGGGCGTGAGCACCTCGACCGCGATCAGCCGGTCGCACTCGAACACCCCGGCCGCGCCGAAGTTGTTGACCTGCCGCGAGCAGTTCCCGGTGCCCCGCAGCTCGACCGGCACCGACGAGGCCGGGCCGTACCGCGCGGGCAGACGGCGCGTGCAGCGGGCTCCGGTGAGCGCGAACCGGCCACCGCCCGTGGAGGTCACGGTCGTACGGGCGTCCCGCGGCACGTAGGCGAAGTCGCTCACGCCGCTGAACACGTCCGTGCGGCCGGTGAGTTCGAAGGTCTCCTGACCGAAGTCGTCGGCCGTGGCGACCGTGCAGCCGCCGCTCAGGGGGAGCACGATCCACTCGCTGTCGCCGCTGTCGAAGGTGTGGGCGCCACCGGGCGGCAGGTGCAGCACGCGCAGACCGGCGTGGTCCCAGCCGGCCCTCTCGGGCGTCAGGTCCACGGCGCAGTCGGCGCTCGCGGCCCGGCCGGCCGGCAGGTGGTACGTCATCTCCGCGTCCTCTCGTCGGTTGTCCCGGCCCCCTCGGTTGTCCCGGCCCCCTCGGTCTCCTCGGCCGCCGAAGTCCCGGTTCGTCACAGCAGCCCCACGGCGGTGTCCACCGCTTGCTCCACGCTGCCCTCGGCCGGGTAGAGCAGTGAGCGGCCGACCACCATGCCCTGCACGGTGGGCAACCTGAGCGCCTTGCGCCAGCGTTCGTAGGCGGCGGCCTGGTCGGCGGGCGAGCCTCCTATGTCGCCGCCGAGCAGGACGGCGGGCAGCGTGGAGGTCTCCAGGACCTCGCCCATGTCGTCGGGGTCGTGGGTGACGGGCAGTTTCAGCCAGGTGTAGGCGGAGGTCCCGCCCAGGCCCGAGGCGATGGCGACGGACCGGGTGACGGCCTCGGCGGACAGGTCGTTGCGGACCCGGCCCCCGACGCGGCGGGAGATGAACGGCTCCACGAAGAGCGGCAGCCGCCGCTCGGCCATGGCGTCGACCGCACGGGCACCCGTCTCCATGGTGGCCAGGGAGCCCGGGTCGTCGTAGTCGATGCGCAGCAGCAGTTTCCCCGCGTCGAAGCGCAGCCGGGCGAGGTCCTCGGCGCGGTGGCCGGTGAAGCGGTCGTCCATCTCGAAGGCCGCGCCCGCGAGTCCGCCGCGGTTCATCGACCCCATGACGACCTTGTTCTCCAGCACCCCGAGCAGCAGCAGGTCCTCCAGCACGTCGGCGGTGGCGAGCACCCCGTCGACGCCCGGCCGGGACAGCGCGGTGCACAGCCGTTCGAGCAGGTCGGCCCGGTTGGCCATGGCGAGCCCGCGGTCGCCGACACCGAGCGCGCCGCGTGCCGGGTGGTCGGCGGCCACGATCATCAGGCGGCCGGAACCGCCGATCAGCGGGCGGCGCGTCCGGCGGGCCGCCGCCTCCGCGATGGCCTCCGGATGCCGGGCTCTGACCGCGGTGAGGTCGGGAATGCTGAGGGACAAGACGTGGCTCCGTTCAGGGAGTGGCTCGCGCGAGGAGGTCGTCGACCTCCGCCTCGGTGGGCATCGCGGAGGAGCAGGCGAGACGGGAGGCGACCAGGGCGCCGGCCGCGTTGGCGTACCGCACGGTCCGTTCCAGCTCCCAGCCGGAGAGCAGACCGTGGCAGAGGGCGCCGCCGAACGCGTCGCCGGCGCCCAGCCCGTTGACCACCTCGACCGGTACGGGATCCACCTCGGCCCGGCGGCCGTCGCGGTGCACGGCGAGCACGCCCTTCGGGCCCTGCTTGACCACGGCCAGCTCCACGCCGGCCGCGAGCAGCGCCTCGGCGCAGGCCTGCGGCTCGCGCAGGCCCGTGGCGACCTCGCACTCGTCGAGGTTGCCCACCGCGACGGTCGCGTGCCGCAGCGCCTCGGCGTAGTGCGGGCGGGCCTGGTCGGGGTCGGCCCAGAACATGGGGCGCCAGTCCAGGTCGAAGACCGTGGTGCCGGACTTGGCGCGGTCGGCGAGGGCGGTCAGGGTGGCGGTGCGGCTCGGTTCCTCGCTGAGCCCGGTGCCGGTGACCCAGAAGACCCGGGCCGCACGGATCGCGTCGAGGTCCAGCTCCCCGGGGTGGATCTCCAGGTCGGGGGCCTTGGGGTGGCGGTAGAAGTACAGCGGGAAGTCGTCGGGCGGGAAGATCTCGCAGAAGGTGACGGGGGTGGGGTACGCGGCGACCGGGGTGACCCAGCGGTCGTCGACGCCGAACTCCCGCAACGCCCGGTGCAGGTAGGCGCCGAACGGGTCGTCGCCCGTGCGGGTGACGACGGCCGCGGCACGGCCGAGACGGGCGGCGGCGACCGCCACGTTGCTGGCCGAACCGCCGAGGAACTTCCCGAAGCTCTCCACCTCCGCCAGGGGTACACCCGTTTGCAGAGGATAGAGATCGACCCCGATGCGGCCCATCGTGATCAGATCGAAACGCGGGACTGACTCGGCCATGTGCGACGCTCCTCGGGCTGGGCGGGGGCCTGCCGCCTCCCAGGTGTAGGACTCCGAGGCGACCGTGTCAATAGTTTGTACTTACATTCGGACCTGTTCGTGAAATGATGTCTTGACAAAGTATTGACAGCGGGCGTCTCAAGGGCTTGTATCCGGGACCAGCGCAACAGACGTCGTCCCAGCGCGACCGACGTCGTCGCCTGACCCGGCACACGGCTTCCCGTCGCACAGTCGCACAGTGAGGTGCAGGAAAGATGGACCGCTCTTCGCACGCCCGCTCCCGTGGATTCGCCCCGGCCGTGGCCCTGGCCGCCGCCGCGGCCCTGACCCTCGCCGGCTGCTCCAGCAGCTCGGGAGGGAAGAAGGCCGACGAGGAGGGCGGCTCGGGCGGCTCCGCCGGGAAGGCGAACACCCCGCGCATGACCGTCGCCCTGGTCACCCATCAGGCGCCGGGCGACACCTTCTGGGACATCGTCCGCAAGGGTGCGGAGGCCGCCGCCGCCAAGGACAACGTCAAGCTCGTCTACTCCGCCGACCCGAACGCGGGCAACCAGGCCAACCTGGTGCAGAACGCGATCGACCAGAAGGTCGACGGCATCGCCGTCACCCTCGCCAAGCCGGACGCCCTGCGCGGCGTCCTCGACAAGGCGGAGAAGGCGGGGATACCCGTCGTGGGGCTCAACTCGGGCCTCGCGGACTGGAAGAAGCTCGGCCTGATGGAGTTCTTCGGCCAGGACGAGACCGTGGCGGGCGAGGCGCTCGGCAAGCGGCTGAACGAGGACGGCGCGAAGAAGGCCGTCTGCGTGATCCACGAGCAGGGCAACGTCGGCCTGACCCAGCGCTGCGAGGGCGTGAAGAACACCTTCGAGGGCGCGATCGAGAACCTCTACGTCAACGGCACCGACATGCCCTCGGTGAAGTCGACCATCACCGCCAAGCTCAAGCAGGACGGCGACATCGACCACCTCGTCACCCTCGGCGCGCCCTTCGCCATGACCGCCGTGCAGTCGGTGGACGAGGGCGGCAGCGAGGCCGAGGTCGCCACCTTCGACCTCAACAAGGAACTGACCGGCGCCATCGAGAAGGGCGACATCGAGTTCGCCGTCGACCAGCAGCCCTACCTCCAGGGCTACCTGGCCGTCGACGGCCTGTGGCTCTACAAGAACAACGGCAACTACAGCGGCGGCGGCGAGCAGCCGGTGCTGACCGGACCGGCCTTCGTCGACAAGACCAACGTCAAGGCCGTCGCCGAGTTCGCCGCGAAGGGCACCCGGTGATGAGCACGGCCCAGCAGGCCGAGCCGGCGGTGACCCCACCGCCGGCCCCCGGCCCCCAGGAGGCCGACGGGCGGACCCGGCAGCGCTCCATGGCGCTGCGCCTGCTCGCCCGGCCGGAGGTCGGGGTCTTCCTCGGCGCCGTCGCCGTCTTCGTCTTCTTCCTGATCGCCGCCCCCTCGGTCCGCGAGGGCAGCTCCATGGCGACGGTCCTGTACCAGTCGTCCACCATCGGCATCATGGCGCTGCCGGTGGCCCTGCTGATGATCGGCGGCGAGTTCGACCTGTCGGCCGGCGTCGCCGTGGTCGCCTCGGCGCTCACCGCGGGCATGCTCAGCTACCAGCTGACCATGAACGTGTGGATGGGCGTGATCGTCGCCCTCGTGGTCTCGCTCGCGGTCGGCGCCTTCAACGGCTGGGTGCTGATGAAGACCGGACTGCCGAGCTTCCTCGTCACGCTCGGCACGTTCCTGATCCTCCAGGGCGTCAACCTCGCGGTCACCAAGCTGGTCACCGGGAACGTCGCCACCGACGACATCAGCGACATGGACGGCTTCGACCAGGCCGAGGCGGTCTTCGCCTCCTCCTTCGAGGTCGGCGGCGTCCAGGTGAAGATCACGGTGGTGTGGTGGCTGGTCTTCGCCGCGCTGGCCACCTGGGTGCTGCTGCGCACCAAGTACGGCAACTGGATCTTCGCGGTCGGCGGCAACCAGGAGTCCGCCCGCGCGGTGGGCGTTCCCGTCAGGTTCACCAAGATCACGCTGTTCATGCTGGTCGGCTTCGGCGCCTGGTTCGTCGGCATGCACCAGCTGTTCTCCTTCAACACCGTGCAGTCCGGCGAGGGCGTCGGCCAGGAACTGATCTACATCGCCGCGGCGGTGATCGGCGGCTGCCTGCTCACCGGCGGCTACGGCTCCGCCGTCGGCCCGGTCTTCGGCGCCTTCATGTTCGGCATGGTGAACCAGGGCATCGTCTACGCCGGCTGGAACCCCGACTGGTTCAAGGCCTTCCTCGGCGTGATGCTCATCGGCGCCGTCCTCATCAATCTGTGGGTCCGCCGCGCGGCGACCCGGAGGTGATCGGAAATGACCAGCAAGACCACCGGCACCCACGGAGCCGTCCTCGCGGACACCCCGCCCGAGCGGGACCGGCCGATCGTCGAACTGCGCGGCGCCGGCAAGGCCTACGGCAACATCCGCGCGCTGCACGGCGTCGACCTCGCCGTCCACGCCGGCCGGGTGACCTGCGTACTCGGCGACAACGGGGCCGGCAAGTCCACCCTCATCAAGATCATCTCAGGACTGCACCAGCACACCGAGGGAGAGCTCCTCGTCGACGGCGAACCGGTGCGCTTCGCCACGCCCCGCGACGCCCTCGCCCGGGGCATCGCCACCGTCTACCAGGACCTCGCGACGGTGCCCCTGATGCCGGTGTGGCGCAACTTCTTCCTCGGCTCCGAGATGACGAAGGGCCCCTGGCCCGTCCGCCGCCTCGACATCGCCCGCATGAAGCGGACCGCCGACGAGGAACTGCGCGCCATGGGCATCGTCCTCGACGACCTGGAACAGCCCATCGGCACCCTCTCCGGCGGACAGCGCCAGTGCGTCGCCATCGCCCGGGCCGTCCACTTCGGCGCCCGCGTCCTCATCCTCGACGAGCCCACCGCCGCCCTGGGCGTCAAGCAGTCCGGCGTGGTCCTCAAGTACGTCGCCGCCGCCCGCGAACGCGGCCTCGGCGTCATCTTCATCACCCACAACCCCCACCACGCCTACCTGGTCGGCGACCACTTCGGCGTGCTGCGCCTGGGCACCCTCGAACTCAGCGCCGCCCGCGCCGACATCACCCTCGAACAGCTCACCCACCACATGGCGGGCGGCGCCGAACTCGCCGCCCTCAAGCACGAGCTGGCGCAGGACGGCGGCGTCGACGTCGACGCGCTGCCGGGGGCGGCGCCGGAGGTACCCGCGCCCGGCGGCGCGGCGCACGATGCCGCCGGTCCCGCGGCAGCCCCCCGTTCCGCGGCGGCCGCCGGCTCCACCGAGGCCGCCGACTCCACCGCATCCGCCGAAGGGAAGGCCTGACATGACCGCTGCCCTGGACCGCATCCGTGTCGGCTCGGCTCCGGACTCCTGGGGCGTCTGGTTCCCGGACGACGACCGGCAGGTGCCCTGGGAGCGGTTCCTGGACGAGGTCGCCGAGGCCGGTTACGAGTGGATCGAACTGGGCCCCTACGGCTACCTCCCCACCGACCCGGCCCGGCTCACCGACGAGGTGGCCCGGCGCGGTCTCAGGGTCTCCGCCGGGACCATTTTCTGCGGCCTGCACCGCGGCCCCTCCGCGTGGGACGCCACCTGGGAACAGGTCGGCCGCGTCGCCGCCCTCACCCGGGCCATGGGCGCGAAGCACCTCGTCGTCATCCCGTCCTTCTGGCGCGACGACAAGACCGCCGAGATCCTCGAGCCCCCGGAGCTGACCGGTGAGCAGTGGACGCACCTCACCCGCGGCATGGAACGCCTCGGCCACCAGGTGCGGGAGACCTACGGCCTGGACATCGTCGTCCACCCGCACGCCGACACCCACATCGACACCGAGGAGCACGTCGAGCGCTTCCTCGACTCCACCGACTCCGACCTGGTGAACCTCTGCCTCGACACCGGCCACTACTCCTACTGCGGCGGCGACAGCGTCAAGCTGATCGAGACCTACGGCGAGCGCATCGGCTACCTGCACCTCAAACAGGTCGACCCGGAGATCCTCGCTGAGGTGCGGGCGGGCGGGGTGCCGTTCGGACCGGCCGTCCAGCGCGGGGTGATGTGCGAGCCGCCCGCCGGGGTGCCCGAGCTGGGCCCGGTGCTGGCCGCGGCGCAGAAGCTGGGCGTGGACCTGTTCGCCATCGTGGAGCAGGACATGTACCCCTGCGAGCCGGACCGGCCGCTCCCCATCGCGGTACGGACCCGTAGGTTCCTGCGCTCCTGCGGCGCCTGAGGCGAGCGGGCCGGCGGGGCGGGTCCCGCCGGCGCGCCGCTCGGCGGGCCGTTGTCAGTGCCGCGCGTTAGCGTGCAGGAACTGGCACTTCGTCCCGTTCCGGGAGGCAGTCATGACCTCACGTCTCAATCCCTACCTCAGCTTCGACGGCGACGCCCGACAGGCGATGGAGTTCTACGAGCAGGTGTTCGGCGGCACCCTGGCGCTGAACACGTTCGGCGCGGCCGGCATGGCCGACAGCCCGCAGGCCGACCAGATCATGCACGGCATGCTGCAGACCCCGAGCGGCTTCACCCTGATGGGCGCCGACATGCCGCCGGGGGAGGAGCACCGCCCGGGCAACACCCACGCCGTGAGCCTCAGCGGCGACGACGAGGCCGAGCTGCGCGGGTACTGGGAGAAGCTGTCCGCGGGCGGCTCGGTCACCGTGCCGCTGGAGAAGCAGATGTGGGGCGACGTCTTCGGCATGTGCACGGACCGGTTCGGCGTCCCCTGGATGGTGAACATCGGCGAGCCGACGAGCTGACACCCGGGCCCGCCGCGTCCGCCCTTGCTCAGCCCCGTCGCACCTCCGCGATCGTCACCGGACGGTGCTCGCGCACCGACAGGGTGCACGCCTCCGCGACCCAGCCCGCCTCCAGGGCGTCCTCGATCGTGCAGGGGGAGGGCCGAGCCCCGGCGACCACCTGGGTGAACGCGGTCAGCTCGGCGCGGTAGGCGGCGGCGAAGCGGTCCATGAAGAAGTCGTGCGGAGCACCGCCCGGGAAGGTCACGCCGGGCTCGACCGAGCGCAGGGGCAGCTTCTCCTCCAGACCGACCGCCACGGAGTCCGCGAAGCCGTGCAGTTCCATCCGGACGTCGTAACCGCGTGCGTTGTGCCTGCTGTTGGACACCACGCCGATGGTGCCGTCGTCCAGGGTGAGGACCGCGCCGGCGGTGTCGGCGTCGCCGGCGTCCTTGATGAAGTCGGCGCCGCGGTTGCCGCCGACGGCGTAGACCTCGGTCACCTCGCGGCCGGTCACCCAGCGGATGGCGTCGAAGTCGTGCACCGCGCAGTCGCGGAAGATGCCCCCGGACGCGGCGATGTACCCGGCCGGCGGCGGCGCCGGGTCCAGCGTGGTCGACCGCACCGTGTGCAGCTTGCCCAGCTCGCCCCCCTGCACGGCCGTCCGTGCGGCGACGAACCCGGCGTCGAAGCGGCGGTTGTAGCCGATCTGGACCGGCGCGTCGTGGCCCGCCACCGCCTTGAGCACCTCGACGCCCTCCGCCATGGTGCGGGCGACGGGCTTCTCGCAGAAGACGGGCAGGCCCGCCTCCACGGCGGCCAGGATCAGGCCCGGGTGGGCGTCGGTCACCGCCGCGATCACCACGCCGTCGACCCCCGCCGCCAGCAGCGCCTCGGGCGAGTCCGCCACGTCGGCACCGAACCGCTCGGCGGCGGCCTTGGCGGCGTGCGCGAAGGGGTCGGCGACGACGAGCGAGTCGACGGCGGCGAGTCCGGCGAGGGTCTCGGCGTGGAAGGCGCCGATGCGGCCGAGGCCGAGGATTCCGATGCGCATACGGGTCTTGCTCCTTGATGAGTCGGGCCGTTCGACGAGCGCGCGAAACATGTCGTGCCGACCGGCGCGGGCCTGCCGGCGGCGCCTGGCCGGGTGTGGCGGCCTCACCCCTGCGGGCGCACCTCGACCCAGGCGCCCCGCTCGGCCGACCGCGCCATCGCGTCCAGGGCCGCCGCGCTGTGCACGGCGTCCACCAGGGTGGCGCCGTACGGGGTACCCTCGGCGATCGAGCGCAGGAAGCGGTGGGCCTCGACCACCTTCAGGTCGTCGTAGCCCATGGCGTTCGCGGCACCCGGCTGGAAGGCCGCGAAGTCGCCGTGCCCGGGGCCGACGTGAACGGTGCTGACGGGCTGGTCCTGATACGCCGTGCCGCGGCTGACGCCCAGTTCGTTCATGCGGCGGAAGTCCCAGAAGACCGCCCCGGTGGTGCCGTGCACCTCGAAGCCGTAGTTGTTCTGCTCGCCGACCGAGACCCGGCAGGCCTCCAGGACACCCCGGGCGCCGGAGGCGAAGCGCAGCAGGCAGCTGACGTAGTCCTCGTTCTCGACCGGGCCGCGCTCACCGCCCGCGGCGCGGGAGTGACCGGCCGTCGCGGCGGCCGGACGGGCCCGCTCGGGCACGAAGACCGCCGTGTCGGCGGTCAGGGACGCGAGGTCGCCGAGCAGGAACCGGGCCAGGTCGGCGCCGTGCGAGGCCAGGTCGCCGAGCACCCCGCTGCCGCCGCGCTCCCGCTCGTAGCGCCAGGTGAGCGCGGACTCCGGATGGGCCGCGTAGTCGCTGAAGAGGCGGATGCGGACGTGGGTGACGGTGCCGATCGCGCCGGACGCGATCAGGTCGCGGGCGGCCTCCACGGCGGGCGCGTTGCGGTAGTTGAAGCCGACCGCGCCCTGGACACCGGCCTTGGCGACCGCGTCCGCCACCGCCCGGGCGTCGTCGGCGGTCAGGCCGACCGGCTTCTCGATCCACAGGTGCTTGCCGGCCTCGGCCATCGCGACGGCGATCTCGCGGTGCAGGAAGTTCGGCGCGGTGATGCTGACCGCGCCGATCCGGGGGTCGGCGGCCACCTCGCGCCAGTCGCGGGTGGTCGAGGCGAACCCGAATCGCGCGGCGGCCTCCTCGGCCCGACCCGGCACCTCCTCGGCGACCGTCACCAGCTCCGGGCGCACGGCCAGGTCCGGGTAGTGATGGCGGACCCGGGCGTACGCCTGGGTGTGCACCCGGCCCATCCAGCCGAAACCGACGACGGCGACACCGAGTGCGTCCACCATGAGAGCCCCTCTACGGACCGGTCCCTGCTCTGTCCCGCCCACCCTGGGCGGAGCACAGGCATCATGTCAACCTTTTGACAGGACAAAGTCGGGCCCGGTCGGGCGCGTTCACCCGAGGTCGATCGCGTACGCCTTGCGCAGCGTCTCGTGCACCGTCCACGTCGTCCGGTCGCCCTTCCGCAGCACGGCCAGGTCGCCCGGGCCGACCGTCAGCGTCGGACCGCCGACGACCTCGATGGTGGCCGAACCGCTGAGGACGACGAACATCTCGTCCGCCTCGGTGTCGGTGACGGTCCCGGGGGTGATCTGCCAGACGCCGCGCACCTGGCGGCCGTCGGCCGACTCCCAGACGACCTTGCCGGTCACCTCGGGGGCGCCGGACACGATCTGCTCGGGGGAGAGGGGCTCGGGTTCGAGCTCGGCGTCGGGGACGTGGACAACGAAACTGTGGGTCATGCCGTGACGCTAGAGGGGGCCCGCGGTGTTCGGGGACCGACAGGGTGCGGCGTGTCGGCCCGCCCGCCCGGACACTTCGTCGCGCCCGGACCGAGTGGCCTTCTTCGCCGGCCTGCTCCTCGACCGGCTGTCTCCGGCGGTACGCAGGAGAAGCCGGCCGGCGCCCACTGCGGGCCCCGGGCGGACGGGCGGGCGCCGGCCGCCGCGGCCCGGCTCCCGCCCCGGGCCGGGCGGCGCCGCGCTGTAGCGTGGCGGCCATGGTGCGGTGGGAGTTGCGGCCGGCGTCGGGGGCGGACGTCGACGCGGTCGCGGAGTTGCGGGCCGTCGTGCTCAGGGCGGACCTGGAGCGGCTCGGACGGTACGACGAGCGGCGGGTGCGGCAGCGGCTGCGGGACGGCTTCGACCCGACGCACACCCGGGTGATCGAGGTCGAGGGCGCCTTCGCCGGCTGCGTGGCGCTGCGACCGGCCGCGGACACCCGGTGGCTGGAGCACTTCTACCTCGCCCCCGGCCTCCAGGGCAGCGGCATCGGCTCCGGAGTGCTGCGCTCGCTGCTCGAGCGGTGCGACCGCGGCGGCGACCCGGTCCGGTTGAACGTGCTGCGGGGCAGTCCCGCCCGACGGCTGTACGAGCGGCACGGGTTCGCCGTCGAGACCGAGACGCCGGTGGACGTGTTCATGGTGCGCGCGCCGGCCCGGACCTGACCGGCGCCCCCGGCCCGGTCGGCCGCGGTCACCGCCCGCGGCGCGACAGCCACGCGGCGGTCACGGCACCGGAGACGTTGTGCCAGACGGAGAAGACCGCGGCCGGCAGTGCCGCGAGCGGGCTGAAGTGGGCGGTGGCCAGGGAGGCCGCGAGGCCCGAGTTCTGCATGCCGACCTCGAAGGCCATGGCCCGGCTGGCCGGTTCGCCGAGCCGGGCGATGCGGCCCGCGCCGTAACCGAGCGCCAGCCCGAGGCCGTTGTGCAGCACCACGGCGACGAACACCAGCCCGGCCGCCGACTTGATGGCATCGGCGCTGCCCGCCACCACCACCGCCACGATCACCGAGATCGTCAGCGCCGACAGCCACGGCAGCGCCGGCAGCGCCCGCTCCACGTACCGTCCCGCCAGCAGCCGTACGGCCACCCCCGCGAGGACCGGCAGCAGCACCGTCTTGAGGATGTCGGTGACCATGGACCCGGCGTCCACCGGGAGGTACTCACCGGCGAGCAGCAGCGTCAGCGGCGGGGTGACCAGCGGGGCGACGAGCGTCGACACGGTCGCGACGGAGACCGACAGGGCGACGTCGCCCCGGGCCAGGTAGGTCACCACGTTGGAGGCCGTGCCGCTGGGCGCGCAGCCGACGAGGATCACACCGGCGGCGAGCTGCGGCGGGAGGTCGAGCAGGTGCGCGACGGCCCAGCCGAGCCCCGGCATGATGACGTAGTGCGCGACCAGCCCGAGGGCCACCGCCCAGGGACGCCTGGCGACCCCGCGGAAGTCCTCCGGCGTCATGGTGATGCCCATGCAGAACATCACGACGCCCAGGAGGTACGGCACCGACTCGCCCCACCCGCTGAAACCGCCGGGGAGCAGCAGGCCCAGGGCGCCGGCCGCGAGGACGAGGAGCGGGAACACGGTGACGGCGCGCCGCGCGGAGCGGTCACCGGTGGCGTCGTTGCTGTCGTTGCTGAGGTGTTCGGGTCGTTCGGTTCGCACGGTGCGAGGAAACGCCTGGCGGGCGGCGTGACGCAAAGCCGTCTCGCGATGTGATCATCGGGAGGGTTCGCTTCAGCGACCGTCGGAAGGCCGCGGCGGCGCTGCCCCGAGGCGCGGATGAGGTAGGCTTGACCAGCGCGATCACACGGAAACCGGGCGACCGGGGATGCACCAGCCGTGCGGCGCGCACCGGGACGTGGCGCAGCTTGGTAGCGCACTTGACTGGGGGTCAAGGGGTCGCAGGTTCAAATCCTGTCGTCCCGACGGTGACGGAGGGCCCTCGCGGGCAGCAGCTCGCGAGGGCCCTCCGTCGTGTGACCGGGCCCGCCACCTCCCCCGAAGCGGCGGGCCCGGTCGGCCGAGGGCGTCACCCCTGTTCAGTGTCCGAAGACACCGTCCCCCGAAGGTGACGCGTCCCGGCCGTCCCCGGCGCCGGTCTGTGGCCGCGGTGCCCGGGCGCCGCGGAGTCCGGCGGTCACCAGCACATGACCGCCGTCTCCCCCGCACCCCACGAGGAGTACAGGCGCACCCGGACCACATAGCGGCGGCCCTTGACGAGACGGGCCCTGATCGTGGCGTTGCGGGGTGTTCCCCCGTCGTCCCGTCCCACGAGATAGCGGGGCTCCCCGTCCCGCACCTCGAAGATCACGACGACGGCGTCGCTGTCACCGAAGGTGCCCACGGTGTACTCGCGGGTCTCCGGCGGGTCCACACGGAAGTCGGCCTGCTCGCCCGGCCCCAGACCCAGCGGAACCGAGCGGAACGGCACCAGCGGCCCCGGCCGGTTGATCGGCGGGTACCAGCGGAGCGCGAACTCCTTGTCGGCCGCCGAGAGGGTGCCCGGCGGGTGCAGACCGGAGCGGTAGTGCTCGGGCTCCAGTATCAGCCCCGACGGAAACGGGTACTCCATGATCGACTGGGGGTCCCAGACCGGGCCGTTGACCTCGTCGTTGTCGAGCTTGCGCAGGATGTTGTGGTACGTCAGGTCCCGGCTCCAGTGGTTCGGCGGGCCCGCCAGCTCGGCGTACACGGCCTCGTCGTCCCAGAGGATGCCGGCGAACGGGCTCTGGTGCTCGTGCAGCATGCCGAGCGCGTGCCCGATCTGGTGCAGCACCGTCGCGCGCTCCCCGGGCGCGGTCAGGTCCCAGCCGAAGTTCATCGTCCGGTCGTTCAGACCCACCCGGAGCGCGTCCTTGCCCACCGCCGACCAGGAACCGTCGCCGGGCCGGAAGCCGATGCGCAGCTCCGCCTCCGAACGGTCGCCGACCTCGGTGAGCACCAGTCCGATGCCCAGGTCGCGCCACTCCCGGAAGCAGTCGCGCACCACGTCCCGCTGCTCCTCGGTCCCCACCCACGACGCCCGCCGCGGCCGGCCGGTGCCCGGCATGGGAACGACGGACGAGTCGGTGTCGCCGCCGAGGAAGCAGTAGTGCAGAACCGTCCCGTTGACCCACATCCGCTGCCCGCCCACGAGCGCGGAGAGGCGCTCGGCGGCCAGCCCCGGCGCGAACGCGGGCTCCGGCTGCTGCGCGAGCGAGCAGTAACGTGCGGTCATGGCCCCCAGAGTGCCGTCCCGGCCGCTCCCGGCGCCTGAGTCGGGGGCTACTCAAGTCACCCTGTATCAGGGATGAGTAAGCCGACTCATGTTCCCGTGACGATTTCACCGCGGGACGCGAAGACGCTGGAGACCGCCTGGCCGTTCACCGGACGCTCGGACGAGCTGGAACGGGTGCGCCGGTCCCTGACCGCCGGACGCAACGGCATCGTGGTCACGGGCCCGGCGGGGTGCGGCAAGTCCCGGCTCGTGACCGAGGCCGTCCGCGGCACCGACCGGGCCGTCGCGGCCGGGACGCCCGAGACCCGGGGCATCCCCTTCGCCGCCTTCGCCCACCTGCTGCCCGGCACCGTCACCCTGCACGACGCGGTGCGCGCCCTGTCCGGGGTGCGGCTCCTGGTGGTCGACGACGCGCACCTGCTCGACGACGCCTCCGCCGCCCTCGTGCACCAGCTGGCCGTGCACGGCCGCACCCGGCTGCTGGTCGTCGCCGCGGAGGGGGTGCCCGTACCGGGGGCGGTGTCCCGGCTGTGGTCCGGCGAGTTGCTGCCGCGGCTCGCCCTGGAACCGCTGCCCCGCCAGGAGAGCGCCGAACTGCTCACGGCCGGCGCGGGCGGCGCCCTGGAGCCCCTCACCACCGACCGGCTGCACCGCCTGTGCCGGGGGGACCTGAGGCTGCTGCGCGAACTGCTGACCGCGGTGCGCGAGCGCGGCCTGCTCGAACCGGTCCCGGACACGGACCGGCGGATGTGGCGCGGCCCGGTGCCGGTCACGGCGGCCGTACGGGAGCGCACCGCCCACCTGCTCGACCGCGCCCTCCCGGCGGAGCGGGAGACGCTCGAACGCCTCGCCTTCGCCGAGCCGCTGCCCCTCGACGCGGACGACCTCGACACGGCCGTCCTGGAACGCCTGGAGGCCGAGGGCCTGGTCGCCGTCGACGACCACGGTGCCACCCGGCTCGCCCACCCCCTGCACGGCCCGGTGCTGCGCGCCGCCGCGGGCCGTCTGCGGGCCCGGCGCCTGTCCCGCACCCCGGACCGGTGCGGCCCCGCCCTGGCGGCGGAGGAGGCCCTGCTGGCGCAGCGCGTCGAGCGGGGGGACGTACGGGCGCCGGAGGCACCCGTGGGGGAGTGGCTGGCGGCCGAGGGCCTGCCCGTACCGGCGCGGTACGCGGCGACGCGGGCCCGTCTCGCGCGCCTCGGCGGTCTGCTCCGCGAGGCCGCGGCCTGGGCCCGCGAGGGGCTGCGGACCAGCCCCGCCGACGCGTCCTGCCGCGACGAACTCGCCCTGGCGACGGCCCAGTCGGGCGACACGACGGCGGAGGACGGGGGCGCGGCCGCCGCCTGGGCCGCCGCGGCGCGCGGTGACCTGGACGCGGCGGTCCGGCTGGCGACCGCCGGCGATCCGTACGACGCCGTCCGGCTCGGTGCCCCCGAGCGGGCGGCCGGCCGTCTGACCGGCGTCTTCGCCGCGCACGCCGACGCGCTCGCGCGGGGCGACGGGCCGGCACTGGACGAGGTGGCCGGAGAGCTGGAGCGGCGGGGCTTCCTGCTCTTCGCCGCCGAGGCCCGCGCCCAGGCGGCGGGCGCCCACCGCGACCCCGGCGCCGCCCGCACCGCCCGTACCCGTGCCGTCGCCCTCGCCCGGCGCTGCGAGGGCGCCCGCACCCCGGCCCTCTCCGGCCTGGCCCTCGGCGAACTCACCGCCCGGCAGCGGCAGATCGTGACGCTCGCCGCCGCCGGACTGAGCAACCGGCAGATCGCGGAGCGCCTCACCCTCTCCGTCCGCACCGTCGGCAACCACCTCTACGGCGCCTACACCCGCCTGGGCGCCGGCGACCGCGGCGCGCTGCCGTGGCTGATGGAGCTGCCCGAACCCCAGCCCGCGTGAGCCGCCCGGCGTCAGGCGGCGCCGAACGCGGAGAACGCCCACCCCGTCGCCTGGTGCACCGCGTCGTCCGGCAGCGCGGCCCGCGCGTCGCGCAGCGCCTCGGCCAGGGACAGCCCGGCGTCCAGGCCCTTGTGCAGCGCGAGCATCAGCGGCACCACCGCGGCGTCGTTGACCGGCGCGCAGCACGCCACCACCCCGGCGGTGCCCAGCGGCAGCAGCGCGGTGACCAGGCCGAGCAGCTCGTCCGCGCCGACCGAGGCGAACCGGGCGGTGTCGCAACAGGACAGGATGATCCGGTACGGGCTGCGGTCCAGCCGCTCGAAGTCGTGCACGATGAGCGGACCGTCCGCCATCCGCAGCGACGAGAACAGGGGGCTGTCCGCACGGAAGGTGCCGTGCGCGGCGATGTGCGCCGACGCCGCCCCGTCCAGCTCCCGCAGCACCCGCGGCACCCGCGCCTCGTCGCCCTCCAGCACGGTCGGCCGGCCCACCCGCACCGGCTCCCGCGGCACACCGCCCCCGGCGCCCCGGCCGTCACCCGCGCCGGCGTCCCGCGCGCCGTAGCGGTCGGCCAGTTCCGGGACCTCGGCACCGTCGCTCGCCAGTCCCGGCCCGCGCACCAGGACCTGACGGCCCCCGGGCGGGGGCGCCGTCTCCCGGGCGCGCAGCCAGCTGCTCGCCGACGGGGAGACGCTCAGGACCCGTTCGCGCAGCACGGGCAGCAGGGCCCACGGCACGCGGTGCAGGCGGCCCGGCGGCACCACCACGACCGGACCGGAGCCGAGATGCGCCGCGGCGGGGCCGAGCAGCAGCTCCTGGAGGCGCGCGCCCGCCGCCTCCACCAGCGGCAGCCGGGCCTCCGCCCCGGGGTGGGCGAGCCTCCGCAGACCTGCCTGTACGTGCTCGGCCTCCGCCTCCGCCTCCGCCAGCAGCCCGGCCTCGAACCGCCGCACCCGCCCCTGCCCGCACAGCAGCACGTGCACCCGCCCGTCGAGCACGGCCAGCTCGACCAGGCGTACGTCGTCACCGAGCCGGTCCAGCAGCCGCCCGACGTCGAAGCGGTCACCGTCGCCCGGGGCCTCGCCCCGCATGTGCAGGGTGCGGGAGCGGATCTCCCGCTCCAGGCGGCGCTGTTCGCGCTCCAGGGCGGGGACGGGCCGGCCGCCGCCCGTGCGGGCGTCGTCCGCGCGGGCGGCCAGCTCCCGGAAGGCCGTCATCGTGCTCAGCAGCACCGGATCGGCCGGCGGCCGGGTGGGCGGCGCCGTCAGCACCGTCGCCCGCCAGCGTTCGCTCCACACCAGCAGCCGCCGCGGCCCGCCCGAGACCAGACTCGCCCGCTGCGCCAGTGCGGCCAGCTCCGCGCCCTGCGCGGTGGCCCGGGCCCGCAGCTCCGAGGCGCCCAGTGTCATGCGGTGGTCGTCGAGGACGTCGAGGCCGCGACGGCACGCTTCGAGCACCCCCCGCGCCGAACCCGCCGCGCGCGCCCGCAGCGCCTGCGCCGCCCACCCCGTCATCCGCGCGAGCGGCGGCCCGCCGTGCCGGCTGCGCGCGGCGACCGTCAGATGCCGCTCCGCGTCCGCCGTCCAGCCCAGGTCCAGCGCGATCCGGCCCGCGAGCAGGGACGCCTCCGGGGCGGCCGGCGCACCGAAGGCGGCCAGCCGCTCCGCCACCGCCGCCGCGTCCGCGACCAGCCGGCCCGACCCCTGCCCCGTGGCGACCCGGGCCTCGATCAGCACCAGCCGGGCGTGCGTCTCGTACCAGGTGCGCCGCTGCCCGGCGAAGAGCCGCACCGCGACGGCCGCGCGCGCCAGCGCGGTCTGCGCCTCACCCGCCAGCCGGGCCGCCCGGGCGGCGACCAGCAGCAGCTCCGCCTTGCGGGTGGACTGCCCGCCGATACCGTCCAGCGCCGCGATCGCCCCGTCCGCCTCGGCCAGCGCCTCCGTGGCCAGCCCCGCCGCCATGAGGACCTCGCAGCGCCGGATGGTGAGCATGAACGTCGGCGTGCCCAGCTTGGCGTACCGCTCCTCGGCCTCGTCGAGCAGCCGCAGCGCCGTCGGCACGTCACCCGAGCGGAACGCCGCGAGACCGCGGCTCTCCACCGCGTCGGCCTTGTCGTGCTCCTGGCCGGTGGTGTCCCACAGCGCCTCCGCCTCGGTGAAGTCGGCGTCCGCCCGCTCCACCGCGCCGAGCGCCAGGTGCACCGTGGCCCGCAGCGTGAGGGCCCGCGCCGTCCAGATCACGTCGTCCGCCTGCCGCAGCACCGGGATCGCCCGCCGTACGTCCTCCAGCGCCTCCCGGTGCCGTCCCAGCACCCACCACACGTACGCCCGCCGGTACAGCACCCGTGCCCGGGTGTGCCCGCTGCCGCGTGCCACGCCCCGCTCGAACGCCGCCAGGCCCTCGCGGGTGCGGCCGGAGTGGACCAGCGCCACCCCGAGCGTGGCCAGCACGTCCGCCTCCCGCTCGGCCGAGTCCGCCCGGGCCGCCAGGTCGCGGGCGCGCCGCAGATGGGCCAGGGCCTGCCGGGTGTCCCCGAAGTCGCGCTGCCAGATGCCGATCACCTGATGGGCGACCGAGGCGTGCAGCGGCGCGGGATCGCCCCCGAGCAGTTCCTCCGCCCGCGTCAGCGCTTCGTTGGGGGCGGCGAACACCATCGGCAGCAGTTGGAGAACCGACTCGTTTCCCGCTGTCACTCCACGGATGGTAGTGCTCCGGAACCACGCCCCACAGGTGGGTGTCTGTATCAATCAGCCGCCCCGCGACTCTGATTGACGACCCGGCGACGACCCAGCGACGACCGCAGCCACGGTCGCGGCCCCGACCGTCACCACCGCCGCCTACGTGGAGGACATGCCATGGCACCACAGCGATTCCGCGAGCAGTTCGACCAGATCCAGCGCTCGATGCCGGACGTCCCGCTGGTGATGGGGCCGGACGACTCCGCCGAGTTCTTCTACGAGAAGGGCGTCGTCCTCGCCCGCGACGGCGAGGAGGCACGCCTCGTCGAGGACACCGTGCGCGACCACTTCACCACCTTCGCCGGTCTCACCCCGGACCAGGTGCGCCGGACGAGCCCCGAGACCAACCGCACCGGCATCACCCGCATCCGGGTCGCCGACCCGGGCGAGGGCGACCGGAGCGGCGACGTCGCCGTGGCCAACGCCCTGCGCTCCCTGCGGACGGTGGAGGGGCGGGCCGGCCGCCGGCTGATCAGCCGCAACCACGTCGTCTCCATCGCGGTCAACGCCTGCCCCGGGGACGAGCCCATCCCCGTCCCGATCAGCGAGCCGCCCAACCCGGCCGCCGCCGAGACCCCCTACGACGAGGGGACCGCCGTCGGCGTCCTCGTCATCGACACGGGCCTCATGGGCGACTACCGGTCCTACCCGCTGCTCGCGCACACCGACGGCGACGCCCAGCTCAGGGAGTGCGACGACGACGGCGTCCTCCAGCAGTACGTCGGTCACGGCACCTTCATCGCCGGGCTCGTCGCGGCCGTCGCGCCCAACACCGACGTGACCGTCAGCAACACGCTCAACGACGCCGGCGCCATCCTGGAGTCCGACCTGGGCGAGAAGCTCTTCGAGGCCGTCGACCACGGCGGCTGGCCCGAGATCCTCAGCCTCTCCGCCGGCACCTCCAACGGCCGCACCGACGGGCTGCTCGGCGTGCACGCCTTCATGGAGGAACTGCGCGAGCAGCGCACCCTGCTGGTCGCCGCCGCCGGCAACAACGCCAGCGCCACCCCGTTCTGGCCCGCGGCCTACGCCGACCTGCCGGGCTGGGAGTCGTCCGTGCTGTCGGTCGGCGCGCTGCGCGCCGACGGCGAGTTCGGCGCCTGCTTCAGCAACCACGGCGGCTGGGTGAAGGTCTACGCCCCCGGCGAGCGGCTCACCAGCGCCCTCACCGGCTTCGGCACGCCCGTGCCGTACGTCTACCAGCACTCCACCTACGACGCCTGCCGGTACGGCTTCGCCTACGCCTGCACCTGCCAGTACCCCAAGCACAACGGCGTGCTGAGCGAGCCCGGCGAGGCCCCCGTCAAACCGGACCAGGTGATGTTCGAGGGGCACGCCCAGTGGAGCGGCACCTCCTTCGCCACCCCCGTGGTCGCGGGCCTGATCGCCTCCCACATGACGGCGCACAAGGAGCGGGACCCGCGGGCGGCCCGGGGGCAACTGCTCGCGGCCAACTCCGAGTACGCGGAGGTGCGCGGGGCGCACGTGCCGGCGCTGCTGCCGCCCACCTGGCACCCGGTCACCGTCGAGGCACCGGCCGGCGGGGTGTGAGCGGCCCCGTGCCGGGCGGAACCACCTGCTCCGCGGCGTACGATGACGTGTCGTACACGAGGGGTGGGACCGTGGACCGTGCAGATGTCGGGGTGCTCGTCCAGTTGGCCGCCGACGGGGACGCGGCGGCATGGAAGTCGCTGGTGGACGGGCTGGGCCCGCTGGTGTGGTCCGTCGTGCGGGCCCACGGGCTGTCCGACGCCGACGCGCACGAGGTGTACCAGACCGCCTGGTTCCGCTTCGCCCAGCACCTGGGGCGCATCCGCGAACCGGAGAAGACGGGTTCCTGGCTGGCGAGCACGGCACGGCACGAGTGCCTGAAGCTGATCAGGGCGTCGAAGCGGTGGACACCGACCGACGATCCGCAGCTGCTGGACCGGCCCAGCGAGGAACGCACGCCGGAGGAGTCGGTGCTCGACTCCGAGGAGGCCGCCGCGCAGACCGAGCGCGTGCGGCGACTGTGGCAGGAGTTCGAGGAACTGGGCGAGCGGTGCCGCCAGTTGCTCCGGGTGCTGATCTCCTCGCCACCACCCAGTTATCAGGAGGTGTCCGCCGCGCTGGGGATCGCGGTGGGCAGCATCGGGCCGATGCGCCAGCGCTGTCTGCGCAGGCTGCGGGCCCGACTCGAGGCACGGGGGACATCATGAGCGACATGCACGACGACGGTTTCGGCGACGGGCCCCTCGAAGGGCTCGGTGGGGGGTCCGGCGACGGCGCCTTCCCGGACGGCGAGTGGGACGCCGGCCTGCTGGAGGAGGAACTGCGGCAGGCGGCCGCGATCCTCGACCCGGTCCCGACGGAGCTGCGGCGGATCGCCGTCGACGCCTTCGCCCTGCACGACCTGGACGCCCGCGTGGCCGAGCTGACCTTCGACTCGCTGGTCGACGCCATCCCGGTCAGGGGGGCGAGCGACCCGCCCCGCATGCTGACCTTCAGCGTGGACGAGGTGACCGTCGACGTCGAGGTGACGGCGGAGGGGCTGATCGGACAGGTGCTGCCGCCGGGCCCGGCCCGGATCGAGGTGCTCAGCGGTCCCCGGTCCCACGCGCGACTGACCGCCGACGCCATGGGCCGCTTCACCGGCGAGGCCCCGCCCAGCGGCCCGTTCGCGCTGCGGCTGGCCACCGGTCGCGAGGTGGTCGTGACGCAGTGGCTGCGCGCCTGACCCACCGGCCGGGCGGGTGACCGGACCGGGTCAGTCAGACACCGCGTCGACGAGCGCCGCCAGCGACGCGGCGAGGCGGGACAGTCCGGGCCCGGCCGGGCCACCCGGTTCGCTCATGTAGGTGTCCCGGCGGATCTCCACCATCAGCGCGCCGACCTCGCGCCGCTTCCCGTGGAACTCCAGCGGCACGTACGTCCCGCTGAACGGGCTGTCCAGGCCGGTCTCCCCGCACGGGGCGAACGCCTCACGGGCCGCGGCGAGCAGCTCGGGCGAGGTGTGGAAACGGTCGGTGCCCAGGCAGACCGGCGGGCGCGGGCCGCGACCGTGCAACTCGTAGGGGAGGGGCGCGGTGGGGTAGGAGTGCACGTCGACGATGACGGCCCGTCCGGTGGCGGCGAGCCGCTGGGCGACCGCGTCGGTCATCGCGCGTGCGTAGGGGCGGAAGAACCGCTCGATCAGCGGCGCCGGGTCGGTGTCCGCGGCCCGCAGGACCTCGCGGTGCGTGGTCCGGGTGTACACGGCGCCCATCCCGACGGCCGTCATCTCCTCCCGCTCGTCCGGGAACCGCTCCGGATCGACGACCAGTCGCGACGCCAGGTTCACGAACCGCCAGGGCGTGACCCCGGCCAGCGCGGCCGCCGCCTCGGCGATCCGCGCGGTGTGCGCGTCGGTGATGTGGTCCAGCTCCCGTTCCAGCGCCGGGTCGTCCAGGACGATGCCGGGGCGGACGTCGGCCGGGATCTCCCGCGCGGAGTGCGGCACGTGGAGGATCACGGGGGACGCCGCGGCGCCGGGCAGCAGCGCGAAGGCGGGCGGGGCGTCGGTCATGGGGCCGCTCCGTGAGGTCGTGGGGCGCCGGTCGACCCGGCGGGGTGGACACAGCGGGGCCGACCCGGCGGTGTGGGCAGGGCGGGGTGGACACAGACGGGCACCCCGTCTCCGCCGCGCGGAGACGGGGTGCCCGCCGGGACGTGCGTCCGGCCGCGAGGATCAGGCGAGGGACGCCAGCGCCTCGTTCCAGGTGGCCGACGGGCGCATGACCTCGGCGGCCTTCGCCGGGTCGGGCTGGTAGTAGCCGCCGATCTCGGCCGGCTCGCCCTGGACGGCGTTCAGCTCCTCGACGATCTTCTGCTCGTCGGCGGCGAGCGTCTCGGCGAACGGGGCGAAGGCCTTGGCCAGGTCCGCGTCGTCGCTCTGCGCGGCCAGCTCCTGCGCCCAGTACAGGGACAGGAAGAAGTGGCTGCCGCGGTTGTCGATGCCGCCGACGCGCCGGGTCGGGGACTTGTCCTCGTTGAGGAAGGTCGCCGTGGCGCGGTCGAGGGCGTCGGCGAGGACCTTGGCGCGGGTGTTGCCGGTGACCTCGGCGTACTGCTCCAGGGACGGCACCAGGGCGAAGAACTCGCCGAGGGAGTCCCAGCGCAGGTAGTTCTCCTTCACGAGCTGCTGCACGTGCTTGGGCGCGGAGCCGCCGGCGCCGGTCTCGAAGAGGCCGCCGCCCGCCATCAGCGGGACGACCGACAGCATCTTGGCGCTGGTGCCCAGCTCCAGGATGGGGAAGAGGTCGGTCAGGTAGTCGCGCAGCACGTTGCCGGTGACGGAGATGGTGTTCTCACCGCGGCGGATGCGCTCCACCGACAGCTTGGTCGCCTCCACCGGGGACAGGATCTTGATGTCCAGGCCCTCGGTGTCGTGCTCCGGCAGGTACGCCTTCACCTTGGCGATCAGGTTGGCGTCGTGGGCGCGGCCCTCGTCCAGCCAGAAGACGGCCGGGTCGCCGGTGGCGCGGGCGCGGGTGACGGCCAGCTTCACCCAGTCGCGGATCGGCGCGTCCTTGGTCTGGCAGGCGCGGAAGATGTCGCCGGCGGAGACCGTCTGCTCCAGGACGGCGTTGCCGTCGGCGTCGACCAGGCGGACTGTGCCGGTGGTCGGGATCTCGAAGGTCTTGTCGTGGCTGCCGTACTCCTCGGCCTTCTGCGCCATGAGGCCGACGTTCGGCACCGAGCCCATGGTGGAGGGGTCGTAGGCGCCGTTGGCGCGGCAGTCCTCGATGACGGCCTGGTAGACACCGGCGTAGGAGGAGTCCGGGATGACGGCGAGCGCGTCGTGCTCCTGGCCGTCCGCGCCCCACATGTGGCCGGAGGTGCGGATCATGGCCGGCATGGAGGCGTCGATGATGACGTCCGAGGGCACGTGCAGGTTGGTGATGCCCTTGTCGGAGTCGACCATGGCCAGCTCCGGGCCCTCGGCCAGCTCGGCGTCGAAGGAGGCCTTGATCTCGGCGCCCTCGGGCAGGGACTCCAGGCCCTTGTAGATGCCGCCCAGACCGTCGTTCGGGGTGAGGCCGGCCTTGGCGAGCGCCTCGCCGTACTGCGCGAAGGTCTTCGGGAAGAAGGCGCGGACCACGTGGCCGAAGATGATCGGGTCGGAGACCTTCATCATGGTGGCCTTCAGGTGCACCGAGTACAGGATGCCCTCGGCCTTGGCGCGGGCGACCTGCGCCGTGAGGAACTCGCGCAGCGCGGCGACGCGCAGCACGGAGGCGTCCACGACCTCGTCCTTCTTCACCGGTACCGACTCGCGCAGCACCGTGGTGGTGCCGTCGTCGCCGACCAGCTCGATCCGCAGCGCGCCGTCCTCGGCGATCACCACGGACTTCTCGGTGGAGCGGAAGTCGTTCTCGCCCATGGTCGCGACGTTCGTCTTCGACTCGCCGGTCCAGGCGCCCATGCGGTGCGGGTGGTTCTTGGCGTAGTTCTTCACCGAGGCCGGGGCGCGGCGGTCGGAGTTGCCCTCGCGCAGGACCGGGTTGACCGCGGAGCCCTTGACCTTGTCGTAGCGGGCGCGGATGTCGCGCTCCTCGTCGGTCTTCGGGTCGTCCGGGTAGGCCGGCAGCGCGTAGCCCTGGTCCTGCAGCTCGGCGATCGCGGCCTTGAGCTGCGGGATGGACGCCGAGATGTTCGGCAGCTTGATGATGTTGGCCGCGGGGGTCTTGGCCAGTTCGCCGAGCTCCGCGAGGGCGTCCGGGATGCGCTGGTCCTCGGTCAGGTACTCCGGGAACAGGGCGATGATCCGGCCGGCCAGCGAGATGTCGCGGGTCTCGACGGGGACACCCGCCTGCGAGGCGTACGCCCGGATCACCGGCAGGAACGAATACGTCGCCAGGGCCGGGGCCTCGTCAGTGTGCGTATAGATGATGGTCGAGTCAGTCACCGGGTGCTCCGCTCCACGTCTGCAACATTGCTCGACATCAAGATATCTCGTGACCGACCTCGGCTCGACAGGGGTCGCACGGTGATTCCGGACAACCGGCCGCGCGGACCCCTGTCGGACAAGGGGACGAAAGGGTACGGGATCAGGCGAAAGGAACGGCGTCCCCGCCCGTCCGTTGCTGCGGGAAGACCACCGTGCCCTGCTGGAGCGCCACCGTCCGGGCGGGCGCCGGAATACGGATGCCCTCCTCGCGGTAGCGCCGGTGCAGGCGCTTGATGAACTCGTGCTTGATCCGGTACTGGTCGCTGAACTCGCCGACGCCCAGGATCACGGTGAACCCGATCCGCGAGTCGCCGAAGGTGTGGAACCGCACCGCCGGCTCGTGCTCCGGCACGGCTCCGGCGATCTCGGTCATCACCTCGGAGACCACCTCGGTCGTCACCCGCTCCACGTGCTCCAGGTCACTGTCGTAGGAGACGCCGGCCTGGACCATGATGGTCAGCTGCTGTTCGGGCCGCATGAAGTTGGTCATGTTCGACTGGGCGAGCTTGCCGTTCGGGATCACGACCAGGTTGTTGGACAGGTCGCGGACCGTGGTCTGTCGCCAGTTGATGTCCTCGACGTAGCCGTCCTCCCCGCTGCTGAGCTGGATGTAGTCACCCGGCTGCACGGTCTTCGAGGCCAGGATGTGGATGCCGGCGAAGAGGTTGGCCAGGGTGTCCTGAAGGGCCAGCGCGACCGCCAGACCGCCCACGCCCAGGGCGGTGAGCAGCGGCGCTATGGAGATGCCCAGGGTCTGCAGCATCACCAGGAAGCCGATGGCGAGCACCAGGATGCGGGTGATGTTCACGAAGATCGTGGCCGAGCCGGCGACCCCGGAGCGGGACGAGGTCACCGTCCGCACCAGGCCGGCGATCACCCGGGCGGCCGTCACCGTCGCCACGAAGATCAACAGGACCGTCAGGACCTGGTTGGTGCCGTGCTGCACCGCGCGCTTCAGCGGCAGCGCCGCCGCCGCACCCGCCACGCCGGCCGAGACGGCCGCCCACGGCACCACCGTCCGCAGGGCGGCCACGATGACGTCGTCCCCGCCCCACCGCGTGCGGTCGGCGTGACCGGCCAGCCAGCGCAGCGCCATGCGCAGCAGGAACGCCCCCGCCAGGCCGGCGGCCAGCGCTATCGCGGCGGGCACCAGGTGGTCCACGGTCAGGTCGTCCGTCACCGGTCGCCTCCAGGGGATACGGCGCGGGCGAAGGCCCCCGCCGACAGCCGGATGTGAAGTTGCGTCACGTCGTCACCTGCTCGATTCCGGGGTGTGCGATCACACCGGTCCGCAAGACAGTTCGACCGGCGCGAGCGTTCATCCTGCCGTATCCGAGGCGGTGGTCCGCACCGCTCGGAGGAGCGGGCGACCGTACCCCCCCGTCCGCCGCCCACTGCGTTCCCGCGCCACCGCCCTAGATCACCCGCATCCGCACCAGCGCGGCCAGTGTCAGGGCCCCCGGCAGCAGCGGAAGCCAGACCGTGAGGAGCCGGAAGGCGAGCACCACCGCCGTGGCGACCGCCGCCGGACCGCCCGCCGCGACCAGCGCCACCACCAGCGCCGCCTCGACGGAACCGATACCGCCGGGCGTCGGCACCAGCGCGACCGCGACGGTCGCCGCCAGATAGGCGACCGCCATGTGCGCGACCGGCACCGGCAGCGCCAGCGCCCGCCCCACCAGGACCAGCACCGCCGCCTGGAGCGCCGGGAAGGCCAGCGCGCCGCCCCACAGGGCCAGCGCCCGCGCCGGGCGGGCGTGCACCGAGCGCGCCTCGCCGAGCGCCGTCCGCAGGAAGGACTCCACCGCCCCGCGCACCCGGGGCACCAGCACCAGTACGCCCGCCGCCACGGCCGGCACGGCGCCGGCGACGATCAGCAGCGGTTGCACGGCCCCCTCGGGCAGCAGGGTGCCCAGCCGCAGCGCGTCGGGGAAGGCGATCAGCAGGACGCCCAGCAGGGCCACCCGGCCGACGCTCTCCGCCAGCAGGTACAGGGCGAGGGCCGCCGAGGAACGGGCGAGCGACAGCCCGCACACCGACATGAACCGCAGGTTGACCGCGCTCGCACCCAGTCCCGTCGGCAGCAGGTGGTTCGCCGCGCCCGCGGCGAACTGCGTGGCGACCAGGCGCCGGCGCGGCAGCCGTTCCACCACGGCGCCCTGCCGGGTGCAGGCCGCGGCGACCCAGGTCAGACAGGTCGCGCAGGCGGCGGCCAGCAGCCAGGGATAGCGGGCGGTGGTGAGATGGCCGAAGCCCTCGGAGAGAACCGGCAGGTGCCGCACCGCGACCACGGCCACCAGCAGCAGGGGGAGCACACAGAAGATCCGCCGGGCCAGGCGGATGCGGCCCTCCCGGCGCACGGCGGCCGGGACGGGGGCGGGGAGGAGGCCGGGGACGGGCTTCTCGGGGAGCTGTACCGCTGTCACACCACGAGACATTCCCCCAGCCGCGCCAACTACGGATGGCCGACGCGCGGACGAGGGCTTACGGACCGCGGGCGACGCGTTCGCCCCCGCGCCCTTGACCTCAAGGAAGATTGAGGTCCTACGGTCCCCCCTATGAGCATGGAGACCACAGCCTGGACCCAGATGTACAGCGTCATGAACGCCGAGCAGGAACGCCGGCCCCTCGCCCGCGCCACGCTGCGCCGCATCATCGCCTTCGCCCGCCCGCACCGCCGCCGCATCGCCCGGTTCGTCCTGCTCGGGGTGGCCACCGCGCTGCTGGCCGTCGCCACCCCCGTCCTCGCCGGACGGGTGGTCAACGCGATCGTGGCCGGCGACGACGAGGGCACGGTCGTGCGCCTGGCCCTGCTGATCGCGCTCATCGCGGTCGCGGAGGCGGCCCTCGGCATCCTCTCCCGCAGGCTGTCGGCGGTGCTCGGGGAGGGACTCATCCTCGATCTGCGCACGGCTGTGTTCGATCATGTGCAGCGCATGCCCGTCGCGTTCTTCACACGTACTCGTACGGGCGCCCTGGTCTCCCGTCTCAACAACGACGTCATCGGCGCCCAGCGCGCCTTCAGCAACACCCTCTCCGGCGTGGTCAGCAACCTCGTCACCCTGCTGCTCACGCTGGCCGTCATGCTCACCCTGTCCTGGCAGATCACCCTGCTCGCGCTGGTGCTGCTCCCGGTGTTCGTGCTCCCCGCCCGGCACATGGGCCGCCGCATGGCCCGCATGCAACGCGAGGCCGCCACCCTGAACGCGGCCATGGGCACCCGCATGACCGAGCGCTTCTCCGCCCCCGGCGCCACCCTGATCAAGCTCTTCGGCCGTCCGGAGGACGAGTCGGCCGAGTTCGCCGAACGCGCCCGCCGCGTCGCGGACATCGGCGTACGCACCGCCACCGCCCAGGCGGCGTTCATCACCGCGCTCACCCTGGTCTCCGCGCTCGCCCTGGCCCTCGTCTACGGACTCGGCGGTTTCCTCGCCCTGCGCGGCACCCTGGACGCGGGCGCCGTCGTGGCGCTGGCGCTGCTCCTGACCCGCCTGTACGCGCCGCTCACCGCGCTCGCCGGCGCCCGCGTCGAGGTGATGAGCGCCCTCGTCAGCTTCGAGCGGGTCTTCGAGGTGCTGGACCTGACCCCGCTCATCGACGAGAAGCCCGACGCCCGCCCGGTCCCCGAGGGCCCGGTCGCCGTCGAGTTCGACGACGTCCGCTTCGGCTACCCGTCCGCCGACAAGGTCTCCCTGGCCTCGCTCGAAGAGGTCGCCTCCCTGGACACCCGCGGCGGCGCCGAGGTCCTGCACGGCCTCTCCTTCCGCGCCGAGCCCGGCCGGACCATCGCGCTCGTCGGCTCCTCCGGCGCGGGCAAGTCGACCATCGCCCAGCTGCTGCCGCGCCTGTACGACACCGACGGCGGCACCGTGCGCGTCGGCGGCGTCGACGTCCGCGACCTGAGCGCCCGGTCCCTGCGCGACACCGTGGGCATGGTCACCCAGGACGGCCACCTCTTCCACGACACGGTCCGCGCCAACCTGCTGCTGGCCCGGCCCGGGGCGACCGACACCGAGCTGTGGGACGCGCTGGGCCGCGCCCGCCTGGTCGATCTCGTACGGTCCCTGCCCGACGGCCTCGACACCGTGGTCGGCGAGCGCGGCTACCGCCTCTCCGGAGGCGAGCGCCAGCGCATGACGATCGCCCGGCTGCTCCTGGCCCGCCAGCGCGTCGTCATCCTCGACGAGGCCACCGCCCACCTCGACAACACCTCCGAGGCGGCCGTCCAGGAGGCACTGGCCGAAGCCCTCGCGGACCGGACCGCCGTGGTGATCGCCCACCGGCTGTCCACGATCCGGGCGGCCGACCAGATCCTGGTGGTCGAGGCGGGCCGCATCGTGGAACGCGGCACCCACGACGAACTCGTCGTCGCCGGCGGCCGCTACGCCCAGCTGCACCGCACCCAGTTCGGACGGGGGACGCCGGACGAGGACGAGGCGGAGCGGGCGGCCTGAGGGCCCGGACGCGCGAGGATGCGGGCCGGGGCGGTCAGGGGCCGGTCGCCCCGGCCCGCACCGGCAGGTCCTGCTCGGCCCAGACCACCTTCCCCTCGGGCGTGCGGCAGGAGCCCCAGCGCCGGCACAGCATGTTGATCAGCTGGAGGCCGCGCCCGCTCTCGTCGCTCACGTCCGCGTGCTGGATCTGCGGCAGGTCCGGCCCGGAGTCGGAGACCTCCACCGAGAGGCGCTCGTCGCGCAGCAGCCGCAGCTCACCGGGGGCGTTCCCGTACCGCAGGGCGTTGCCGACCAGTTCGCTGACCACCAGCTCCGTCGTGTCGACCAGGTCGTGCAGGCCCCACTTCGCCAACTGCTCCCGCACCGCGGTGCGGGCCTGCCCGGCGGCCTTGCCGTCCGGCGGCAGCGTCCGGACGTACACGGCGCCCTCGGGGCCGAGCGGTCGGGCGCCGGCGACCAGGACGATCGCGTCGTCGGACCGGTCGCCGCCGACCCGCTCGATGATCGACCGGCCCGCCGTGCCGTCCCCCGGGGCCCCGCCCCCGACCGCCTCGCGCAGCCGGTCCAGCCGCGTGTCGAGATCGGCGGCGCGCGACCTGATCAGACCGTCCGTGTACAGCGTCAGCCGGCCCCGCTCGGGCACGGGGCAGTCGACCGGGTCGTACGGGATCACCCCCGCGCCCAGCGGCGCCCCGACGGGTACGTCCAGGAACGAGGCGGTGCCGTCGGGCCCGGTCAGCAGCGGCGGCGGGTGACCGGCGCTGGCGATGCGGAACGTGCTGCCGTACGGGTCGTAGACCGCGCACAGACAGGTGGCGACCTGGTCCTCCTCCAGGTCGCGGGCGGCCAGGTCCAGCCGGGCCAGCAGCCGTTCGGGCGCGATGTCGAGCGCCATCAGCGTCCGGGCCACCGTCCGCAGTCTGCCCATCGTCGCGGCGGCGGCCAGGCCGCGGCCCATCACGTCGCCCACCATCAGCGCGGTCCGGCCGCTGGGCAGGGCGACGACGTCGAACCAGTCGCCGCCCACGGCGGCCGGATCACCGGCCGGGTCATAGCACGAGGACACGTCGAGTCCGGGTGTGCTCGGGCTGGACCGGGGGAGGAGGGCCCGCTGGAGCGTGACCACGTGCTCGTGCTCGCGCCCGTAGAGCCGGGCGTTGTCGATGTACAGGGCGGCCCGCGACGCCAGCTCCGTGACCAGGGCCACGTCGGCCTGGGTGAACGGTGTCCGGCTCCCGGCCCGGACGAAGTCGGCCAGGCCCAGCAGCACCCCCCGGGCGATCAGCGGCACCGCCAGGTACGAGTGCACGCCGGCGCGGCGCATCAGGTCGGCGGCCTTCCGGTTGGGCGCCACGGAGTCGAAGTCGGACGGCCGCATGCGCGCGACCAGGACGGGTTTGCGCGTGGTCAGGCACGTACGCACCAGCCGGTCGGCGGTGTACACGGACAGCTCACCGACCAGGTCCGGCGCGAGATCCAGCCCCGGGACCTCGGAGACCGCCATGGCCCGCAGCTCGGGCGTGCCGGTCGAGCCCTCGAAGCGGTCGACGTCCTGGAACCGGAGCACGGACTCCAGCAGGTCCACCGCGCAGCCGTCGGCCAGTTCCGGCACGGTGAAGCCGGCCAGTTCCTCGGCCGTCCGGCGCAGGTCCAGGGTGGTCCCGATGCGCATGCCGGCCTCGTTCAGCCAGGCCAGCCGGCGCCGGGCGCGCACCGCGTCGGTCACCGGGTGCAGCGCGGCCTTCAGCGCGCGTCGGCGGCCGTAGAGGGGCTCGGGTGGCCGACGGGCCCCGCGCAGCCAGGGTCGTTCCCGCACGCGTCGCCTCCTCCCAGGGCCTCCTCCCCCCGATTCTGCCCTGCTCGGGGACGACCGGCGACGGCGGCGACCGCCCGGTGGGCCCGCCCGTCCGGGAAGGCCCACCGGCAGCACCTCAGCCGCGCAGCCACACCGCGGTGTCCCGCGGCAGCCGCCCGTCCTCGTCGAGGGGTCCGCTGCCCAGCAGGAGCGCGTCGTGCGCGGGCAGCGCCACCGGGTCGGCGGACAGGTTGACGACACAGGTCAGGCCCGCCGTCCGCCGGAACGCGAGAACGCCGTGCGGCGCCGGCAGCCAGTGCAGCGGGCCGTCGCCGAACCCGTCGGTGGAGCGTCGCAGGAGCAGTGCCCGGCGGTAGAGGGACAGCATCGACTCCGGATCGGCTTCCTGGCGGTCGGCCGCGTACGCCGACCAGCCCTCCGGCTGCGGCAGCCACGGCTCCGTCTCCGAGCCGAAACCGCAGTACGGTGCGTCGGCCGACCACGGCAGCGGGACTCGGCAGCCGTCCCGGCCCGGATCGACGCCGCCGGAGCGGAAGTGCATGGGGTCCTGGATGCGGTCCAGCGGGACGTCCGCCTCGGGCAGACCGAGTTCCTCCCCCTGGTACACGTAGACGGACCCGGGCAGGGCCAGCGTCAGCAGCGCGGCGGCCCTGGCGCGCCGGGTGCCCAGGGACAGGTCGGTGGGCGTGCCGAAGGCCTTCCGCGCGAAGTCGAAACCGGTGTCCTCGCGGCCGTACCGGGTCACCGTGCGGGTGACGTCGTGGTTGCAGAGCACCCAGGTGGCGGGGGCGCCGACCGGCGCGTGCTCGGCCAGGGTGTCGTCGATGGTGCGGCGCAGCCGGTCCGCCTCCCAGGGGCAGGAGAGGAAGTTGAAGTTGAAGGCTGTGTGCAGTTCGTCGGGGCGCAGGTAGCGGGCGAAGCGCTCGGCGTCGGGCAGCCACACCTCGCCCACGAAGACCGCCCCGTACGCGTCGGCGACGGTCCGCCAGGAGCGGTAGATGTCGTGGAGTTCGTCCTGGTCGATGTACGGGTGCGGATCGACGCCCTCCTCGAAGTCCGCGAGCGCGGGGTCCTTCGCCAGCAGCGCGGCGGAGTCGATGCGCACCCCCGCCACCCCGCGCTCGAACCAGAAGCGCAGCACGTCCTCGTGCTCCCGGCGCACCTCGGGGTGGGCCCAGTTGAGGTCGGGCTGCTCCGGGGTGAACAGGTGCAGGTACCACTCGCCGTCCGGGACCCGGGTCCAGGTGCGGCCGGAGAACTGGGAGGGCCAGTCGTTGGGCGGCAGGTCGCCGCTCGGACCGCGGCCGGGCCGGAAGTGGAACCGCTCCCGCTCCGCGCTGCCGGGGCCGGCCTCCAGCGCCGCCCGGAACCAGGCGTGCTGGTCCGAGACGTGGTTGGGGACGATATCGACGATGGTGCGGATGCCCAGCTCCCGGGCCTCGGCGATCAGCTTCTCGGCCTCGCCGAGGGTGCCGAAGGCCGGGTCGATGGTGCGGTAGTCGGCGACGTCGTAGCCGCCGTCGACGAGCGGGGAGACGTACCAGGGGGTGAACCACACGGCGTCCACGCCGAGTTCGGCGAGGTAGGGCAGTCTCGCCCGGACGCCCGCGAGGTCACCGGTGCCGTCGCCGTCGCCGTCGGCGAAACTGCGGGGGTACACCTGGTAGATGACGGCGTCGCGCCACCAGTCGGCGGTGCGGGGCGGGTTGGGGGCTGCCACGTGACGGTCCTTTCGGGCAGGGTGGATCTTCGCCGCCGGCCCGGACGGGGCGGGGCGTCGGACGGGCCGGCGGCGAAGGCTGACGGGGACGTCCGGACGGGGTGGGGCCTCAGCCCTTGAGCCCGCCGGCGGTGAGTCCGCTCATGATGTTGCGCTGGAAGATCAGGAAGATGATCAGGGTCGGCAGCGAGGCCATGGTCAGCGCGGCGATCAGCACGTTGACGGGCACACCGTTGGACAGGGAGTAGATGCCGACGTTCAGCGTCTGCTTGGCGGGGTCGGGCAGCGTCAGCATGGGCCAGAGGAAGTCCTTCCAGACTCCCACGACCGCGAAGATGGACACCACGCCGAGGATCGGCCGCGAGATGGGCAGGACGATCGACCGGAGCGTACGCAGCGGCGAGGCGCCGTCCATGGACGCGGCGTCCAGCAGCTCCCTCGGGATCGAGTCGAAGAAGCGCTTCAGCAGGAAGATGTTGAAGGCGTTGGTCACCGAGGGCAGCCAGATCGCCCACGGGGTGTTCAGCAGGTTGCGCTCGAAGATCGGCACGTCGAGCACCGTGAGGTACTGCGGCACGACCAGCACCGTCGCCGGGATCATCAGCGTCGCCAGCATCATGCCGAGGATGGCCTTGCCGAGGACCGGGCGCAGCTTGGACAGCGAGTAGGCCGCCGCCACGTCGAACACCAGCTGGAAGGCGAGCGCGCCGAAGGCGTAGTACAGCGTGTTCCCGAGCAGGCCCGCCAGGTCCATGACGTTCCAGGCCTGCGTGTAGTTGTCGGACTCGAAGGACTCCGGGATCAGCGTCGGCGGGGTCCGGACCGCTTCCTGCGTGTCCTTGAAGCCGCTGGACACCATCCAGTACATCGGGCCGAGGAAGACCACGGTGAACACCGTGACGACCAGGCCGAAGGTGAGCCAGTACAGGCGCTTGCCGCGCGGCCGGGCGAGCGCGGCCGGCGAGATGAGGGTGCGTGTGGACATCGGTTCTTCCCCCGGCCTACTCGTCCTCGGCGCGGGTCAGCCTCACGTAGACCGCCGAGACACCGGCGAGGAGTACGAGAAGCAGCAGACCGAGGGCGGCCGCGGCGCCGTAGTTGTTGAAGTTGAAGGCGTACTGGTAGATGAGGTAGACGACGGTGGTGGTCGAGCCCTCGGGGCCTGCGCCGCCGGTGAGCAGGAAGGGTTCCACGAAGACCTGCATGGTGGCGATGACCTGCATGAGCAGCATCAGCGCGAGGATGAGCCGGGTCTGCGGGATCGTCACGTGCCAGATCTTGCGCAGCAGGCCGGCGCCGTCGAGTTCGGCCGCCTCGTACAGCTCGCCGGGGATGCCCTGGAGCGCGGCGAGGTAGATGAGGGCCGCGCCGCCCATGTTCATCCACGTCGAGGCGACGACGACGGAGAGCATGGACAGGTCCGGGTCCTGGAGCCACTGCTGCTCCGGCAGGCCGACGGAGCCGAGCAGCTCGTTGAGCAGGCCGTAGCCGGGGTCGTAGAGGTACTTGAAGAGCAGGACGGCGGCGACCGGCGGCAGCATCACGGGCAGGTAGACCAGCAGCCGCAGGTAGCCCTTGCCGTGCCGGAGTTCGTTGATGACCAGCGCGACGACGAAGGGCACCGCGAAGCCGAGGACGAGGGCCAGGACGGTGAAGAGCAGGGTGTTGCGCCAGGCCTGCCAGAAGGCCGGGTCGTCGAAGACCGTGCGCAGGTTGTCCAGGCCGACCCAGGAGACCTCGCCCTGGTCCGTCGTCTGGAAGGCGAGGAGGAACTCCCGGACCATCGGGTACCAGGAGAAGAAGGCGAAGCAGAGGACCGCGCCGATGAGGAAGCCGTGCGCGGTGAGGTTGCGCCGCAGGCTCCTGGCGAAGGACCCGGCGGGCGCGCGGTCCGGCGGCGGCTGGGGGTGGGGGGATACCGCCGCCTTGCTCGGGGTCAGGCTGGGGGCCGACATCGTCGCTCCTTGGGACTGATCTCATGGGCCCCGGGGGGCGGTGCGGCCCGCCCCCCGAGGGAGCCGGTCACTGCGTGGCCAGGACCTGGTCGACCTGCTGCTCGGCGGTGGAGAGCAGCTTGTCGATGTCGGCGTCCTCGTTGGTGAGGAGGCCGGACATCACGTTGTCCAGGACCTTGTAGACCTCCTGGGCCTTCGGCGGTTCGGCCTTGCCCGGGACCGGGGCGTCCATGAACGCCTTGAAGTTCGCGACCGGCATGGTGGCGTGCTCGACGCGGGCCGCGTCGTCCTCGGTCTTCGACCCGTTCAGCCAGAAGTTGGGCTGCGGGAGCCCGACCGGCAGCTTGTCGGCCTTCTTGCGGGCCCAGTCGAACTGGCCCTTGCCGACGGTGAGGTTCTTGAAGTTCAGCCAGGCGACGGCCGCCTTGATCTTGTCGGCGGAGATCCCCTTCTTGATCATGTAGCCGTTGCCGCCGGCGAGGGTGTTCTTCTCGCCCGGAATCGGCCCCATGCCGAAGTTCTCGTAGTCGGCGCCGAGTTGCTGCACCATGTACGTGATGTCGTCGGGCGCGGCGAGGAACATGCCGAGCTTGTCGGTGGCGATCTGCTTCTGGAGGTCGCCCCACTTGAGCAGCTGGGTCTTGCCCATGCTCTCGTCCTCCCAGCGCATGGCGTGGAGGTTCTCGGCGACCTGCTTGCCGATCGCGTCGTTGAACGCCGCCTTCCTGCCGCTCCCGTCGACGACCTCGCCGCCGAGGCTGTACATCTGCGCGGTGAAGTGCCAGCCGCCGGTGTTGCCGGCGCTGTACTCGCCGAAGCCGGCGATGCCGTCGCCCAGGCCGGATATCTTCTCGGCCGCGGTGCGCACCTCGGCCCAGGTGCGCGGCGGGCTGTCCGGGTCGAGGCCGGCCTTCTCGAAGAGTCCCCGGTTGACCAGCAGCCCCATCGTGTAGTTGCTCTCCGGGAGCCCGTAGAGCTTGTTGGCGTGCTTGAGCTGGCCGATGACGTTCGGGTCGATGTCCTCGAGCGCGGGGACGGTCTTGTCGTTGACGTACGCGGTGATGTCCTCGGCGCCGTCGTTGTCCAGCACCTGGGGCAGGTCGGTGAAGTACGTGTAGAAGACGTCGGGCTGGGACTTGGCCTTGAGCATCGCGGTGAAGCGCGGCGGCTCCAGACACTGGCCCGGGGTGGAGCGGCCGTCGATGGTGACGTTCGGGTAGATCTTGTTGAACGCCTTGACGTCCTCCTTCCACTCCTTCAGCTCGGCCGCCTTCGCCGCCGGGGGCATGCAGTCGATGGTGATCGTCACCTTGGTCTTCGCGTCCAGTGGAGCGGCCGGGTCGGAGGACCCGCTGCCGCCTTCGGAACCGCCGCCGTCGTCACTGCTGCTCGTGCCGCAGGCGGCCAGAGCGGTCAGCGTGAGAGCGGAGACGAGCGTGATGGCGCCGGCACGGCGGGTACGGCGGAACCGAGCACTTCTCATGGGTGGTCCCCTTCGGGCATGAACGAGGAAGGCGCCCCACCGCCGATGCGTTGTGGGGCGCCGCACACTCAACCACCGTGAACAAGTGAACGCAATATCTCGCGCTGATTTCGTAATTGCTCGACAGCTTGCTGAAGATGTCGAGGTTCCTGCTATCGGGCGGCCACCTGTGCCGTCGACCCCCGAACGACGAGTTCCGGTTCGAAGAGCAGCTCCCTGTGGGGGACTTCGGTGCCCTGGATCTGGGCGCAGAGGAGGTCGACGGCGGCGCGTCCCATGGCCTCGATGGGTTGGCGGACGGTGGTGAGGGGTGGTTCGGTGCAGGTCATGAAGGCGGAGTCGTCGTAGCCGACGACGGAGACGTCGTGGGGTACGTGCAGGCCGCGTCGGCGGGCGGCGCGGACGGCGCCGAGGGCGAGGGGGTCGCTGGCGCAGATGATGCCGGTGACGCCGCGGTCCAGGAGGCGGGAGGTGGCTGCCTGCCCGCCCTCCAGGGAGAACATCGACCGCTCGACGAACTCGTCCCGCACGGAGCCGCCGGCCGCCCGTACGGCGGCCTGGAGCCTGCGCCGGGAGGGGATGTGGTCGCCGGGACCGAGCACCAGCCCGATGCGCTCGTGCCCGAGGGAGACCAGGTGCCGCCAGGACTGCTCGACGGCCACCGCGTCGTCGCACGCGATGCACGGGAAGTCCAGGTCGGGGATGGGCGCGTTGATGAGCACGACGGGGATGTTGCGTTCGGCGAGGAGGCGGTAGTGGTCGTGCGGGGCGTCGGCCTGGGCGAAGAGCCCGCCGGCGAAGACGACGCCCGACACCTGCTGCTGGAGGAGCAGTTCGACGTAGTCGGCCTCGGAGACACCGCCCTTGGTCTGCGTGCACAGCACCGGCGTCAGCCCCTGCTGGGCCAGCGCGCCCCCGATGACCTCGGCGAACGCCGGGAAGATCGGGTTCTGCAACTCGGGCAGGACCAGCCCCACCAGCCGGGCCCGCTCACCCCGCAGCTGCGTCGGGCGCTCGTACCCGAGGACGTCCAGCGCGCTCAGCACGGACTGCCGGGTCGCCTCGGACACGCCGGGTTTGTCGTTGAGGACCCGGCTGACCGTGGCCTCGCTGACCCCGACCTTTTTCGCTACTTGAGCAAGTCGTCGCGTCACGAATGCAAGACTAGCGCAAACTCCTGCAAGGAGCTTGCGCCAGTCGTTGAGTCGTCCGACAGTGGAACGTGTCGGGCTACGGGTTGCGGATGATCCTGAAGGTGGACGTCGTGTTCCGGACGTCCACGGCGTTGCCGTCGAGCCTCAGCCCGTTGAAGGTGACCTCGCCGACGGCCGGCCCCTGCCCCGCTTCGGGCATCTCGTTGGCCCAGAGACCGAAACCGGACTTGGCGTCGAACGCGTCACCGCTCTTGCGCGCGCCCGTCACGGAGACGTCGGTGAAGACCGTGTCCTTGATCGGGAACTGCGGCTGTCCTCCCACGTAGTTCGTCTGGAACATGATCCCGCTGTAGGTCGGGTCGACGATGTCGACGTCGGTGACCCGGATGCCCTGGAACACCTTGGAGGCGGAGAACACCCAGATGCCGGGGAAGGTCTGGCTGCCCCAGAAGTGCCCGCCGGCCCGCACGATCGAGATGTTCTCGAAGCTCGTCGGATCGGTGCCGAAGCCGTTCATCGGGTAGCCGAAGTCCAGGGAGCTGATGGTGATGCCCGAGTAGACCAGGGTGTCCGCGATGTGGATGTTGCGGAAGGTGTTGCCGTAGCCGCCGTAGACGGCCAGACCCGCGGCGCGCCAGGTCAGCGTCGTCGTCAGGTTCTCGTAGAGGTTGTTCTTCATGTCCGCGCCGCCCGCGTCGATCGCCGAGAACAGCGCGAAGCTGTCGTCACCGGTCGCCCGGGCGTCGTTGTTGGACACGAGGTTGTCGGTCGAGCCGTTGGTCATGTTGACGCCGTCGGCGAACATGTTGCGTATCCGGGAGTTCTTGATCGTGACCCGGTCGGTGTTGGCGCCCCAGTAGAGGCAGACCATGTGCTCGTTCCAGATGTTGTCGATCACGATGTCCGACACGTTGGAGAAGTCGAACACCTTGCCCGGCCCGTCGATGCGGCTGGTGTAGTTGCCGAAGTAGGCGAAGTTCGCGAACGACGAGCCCTTCGCGCTCGCGTCGGCCCGGAAGCCGATGTCGGTGTTGTCCTGCGTCGAGGGAGCGCGGAACTTCGTGAACCAGGGTCCCGCGCCCACGACCTTCACCTCCTTGCCGTACACCTGGAACTTGCTCGACGTCGGGTAGTCGCCGGGCGGCAGGTAGACGCCGACCAGCTTGCCGGTGGTGTCCATGCGGACCCGGTCGAGCGCGTTCTGCACGTCCTGGTGCGTGAAGCCGGCCGGCACCGTGTACGCCGCCGGGTCGGGGTTCGCAACCGCCGCGACCTGCTCCAGGTTGACGAAGTCGATGGCGTAGTGGGTGGTGTTCGCGGCGTCCTTCTGCAACCGGATCCGGCTGCCCGCCGGCACGGTCTCACCGAGCATGAGGTGCGCCTCGTCGTAGATGTGCCGCGGCGCGCCGGCGCCGGGGGAGTTGCCGGGCGCGGCCTCGTTCCCGTACAGCCAGGCGTACTTGGAGGTGAGCGGGAGCGCCTTCTTCAGGACGCCGTCGACGTAGACGTTGATCGTGGCGTCGATGCCCCCGCCGCCGGGAGCGTCCGGGATCGAGAACCGCGTCACCAGGGTGTTGGTGGCGGCCTTCGTGGTGAACTCGACGTACTCGCCGGTCGCGTCGAGGTGGACGGCCCGGCGGCCGGAGGCCTCGCCCGCGAGGTCGCCGACGGTGCGGTTGGGGCCCACCACCTTGGCGCCGCCGCCGGCCGTGCCGTCCTCCGCCTCGTACATGTCGTACGGCATGTTGGCGCCGCGCCCGACGAACAGGGGCTGTGTGGAGGTGTTGTTCTCCCGCTTGACCGGCAGTTCGTTGGCGTCGGCGGCGACCGAGACCTTCAGGGTGTAGGAGCCGTTGGACGCCTTCCAGGGGCCGAGGGTCAGGGCGGGGGCCGTGCTGCCGGCGGCGATGACACCGGTGTGCGTGCCGGTCAGGGTCCTGACCGTGGTGCCGTCGGAGCCGACCAGGGAGAGGGCGACCGCGTGGCCACCGCCCGCGGAGTCCCGGGTGCCCTGGTTCCGCAGCGCGACCTTGAAGCTCACGTCGTCGCCGGCGGCCGGGCCGGAGGGCGAGGTGGTCACCGCGGCGACCAGGTCGGAGCTCTGGACCGGCGCGACCACCAGCGGTTCGGGCCGGGTGTAGGTGTTGTTGGTCTCGTTCTGCTCGACGATCTCGTTCGCCTCGTCGGCGACCGCGCTCAGTTCGTAGGAGCCCGCCTCGCGCGCCCCGACGGACGCGCCGACCGTGGTCTCGGCACCCGCCCGCAGGGCACCCACCTCGGCGGTGGCGGCCTTCGTGCCGCCCAGCCGCAGGGCGACCTCGCCGGCCGGGGCGTCGGCCGGACCGCTGTTGCGGACGGTGGCGGACACGGTGATCGCGTCCGACTCCACGGGGGAGGCGGGCGAGGTGGTCAGCTTGGTCACCTCCAGGTCGGGGCCCGGCGCGGGGGTGCCGATGACCTGGAACTCGGCGACCTGCCCGGCCGTCGAGCCCGTGTTGGAGGTGAACCTGAGCTGGACGTCCGCCACCCGGCCCTCGACCGGTATGGACACGCTGTTGCCGCCGCTCGCCGGGTCGAAGACGTAGTCCTTGGCAGCCACCAGGCCGGTGAAGCCGGACGCGTCCTGTCCCCGGCCGAGGACCTCTACGGTCTGGGTGCGCTTCGACCAGGCGGCGTCCGGGGCGAGCTTGAGCACGACGCGGCTGACGTCCGCGTCGGCGCCGAGCTTCAGGGTGAGCGTGTTCGGATAGCTGCCCGGTGCTCCCTCCCAGTAGGTCGACGTGCTGTTGTCGTTGGCGTTCTGGGCGACGTAGGTGTGCACGACGGACGAGGCGCTGATCGGCTTGCCGACGGCCAGGTTCGATCCGCTTCCGCCGCCGGTGCGGGTCACGGAGTTGCTGTTGCCGGACCGGTTGCCGGCGGCGTCCCTGGCCCGCACGAAGTAGGTCACGTGCGCGGAGGCGGGCTGGGTGTCGGTGTAGGTGGTGACGTCCCCGGCGACGCTGTCGCGGAGCCGGCTGTCGGCGTAGACGTCGTACCCGGTGACGCCCCGGTCGTCCGTGGAGGCGCTCCAGGTCAGCCTGATCCGGCCGGTGGCGGGCTCGGTGAGGGCGAGGTTCGCGGGCGCGGTGGGCGCCTGGGTGTCACCGGTGTCGCCGCGCCGGGTCACCGCGTTGCTGTTCGCCGACTGGTTGCCCGCCGCATCCCTGGCCCGCACGAAGTAGGTGACCGTGGTCCCGGCCGGCCGCGTGTCGGTGTACGTGGTGACGTCACCGGCGAGTGAGGTCAGCAGCTCGCCGTCGGCGTAGACGTCGTAGCCGGTGACGGCCGTGTCGTCGGTGGCCCGGTTCCAGGTCAGCCTGATCTGGCCGGTGGCGGGCTCGGTGAGGGCGAGGTTCGCGGGCGCGGTGGGCGCCTGGGTGTCACCGGTCGCCGGACCGTACACCTCCAGCTCGGAGAACTGCGCCGCGGGATGCCCCGTGTTCGCCGTCACCAGGACGCGCAGGTACCGGGTGGTCGTCGCGTCGAAGGTGAGGGTGGCGGACTGGCCGCCGGCCGGGCTGAAGGTGTGGGCCTGGGCCGCGGTGAGGTCGGTGAACGTGGAGCCGTTCGCGCCGGCCTGGAGCTTCAGGGTCTGGCTGCGGGCGGGCCAGCCGTCCGGCAGCCGGAGCACGACGCGGTCGACGCGGCGGGAGGAGCCGAGGTCGACCTGGAGCCACTGCGGCAGCGCGTTGTTGGCGCTCTCCCAGTAGGTGGCCCGGTTCCCGTCGTTGCCGTTGCCGGTCGTGTACGGGCCGTTGGAACTGCTGGCCGTCAGGGTGCGCCCCGCGGCGAGGTTCGCGGACGACTCGCCCGCCGCGCGGACCTCCAGCTCGGAGAGCTGGGCCGCCTGCCACCCGGTGTTCGCGGTGACGTCGACCCGCACGTAGCGCGTCCGGGTGGCGGGGAAGGACACGGTGACCGTGTTGCCCGACCCCGGACTGAAGGTGTAGGCGGCCGAGCCCTTCAGCGTGCTGAAGCTGGTGCCGTCGGCGCTGCCCTGCACGGAGAGGGTCTGGGAGCGGCTCTCCCAGCCGGCGGGCAGGCGCAGGACGACCTCGTCGATCCGCTCGGTGGTGCCGAGGTCGGTCTGGACCCACTGCGGCAGGCTGCCGCCGCCGCTCTGCCAGTACGTGCCCTGGTTGCCGTCGGTGATGTTGGCCGCGCCGTACTCGCCGTGCGAGCTGCTCGCCGACGCGGGGTCCCCCACGGCGATGTTGGGGCCCCCGGCCGCCGAGGCCGATAGCAGCGGCCCTCCCAGCGCCAGGAGACTGGTGGCGACCACGGCGCACAGGGCACGTGATCTCCAGTTCCGGATTCTCATCTGTTCTGTCCCCGATCTCCGCCTCGCGCCGCAGGGCCACGAGGCACGGCTCAGTCGGATGCGCTCATCAGGTGGACACTCGAAGTTCATGGAAGTTCTTCGGCATTTACGCGAAAGCGCTCAGAGAGTTGCAGAGAACTGTCCAGTCGTCCACAGGACGGACACGGAAAACCAGCGCCGATCAAGGCACGTCGTTCCCTGTGAGGGCATGCGGGCGGCCAGGAAGTGGCCTGGAGCAGCGGCTTTCATCGACCGCATCGGGCGGCCGCAAGCCATTGCCAGTCCCTGCAAGAAATTTGCGCAGCGCGGAGATCGCGGCGGGCAGGGTCCCGTTACTTGGGCGATGCCTGGGCGGTGGAGCCGCGGACGACGAGTTCCGGTTCGAAGAGCAGCTCGCCGTGGGGGACTTCGGTGCCCTGGATCTGGGCGCAGAGGAGGTCGACGGCGGCGCGTCCCATGGCCTCGATGGGTTGGCGGACGGTGGTGAGGGGTGGTTCGGTGCAGGTCATGAAGGCGGAGTCGTCGTAGCCGACGACGGAGACGTCGTGGGGTACGTGCAGGCCGCGTCGGCGGGCGGCGCGGACGGCGCCGAGGGCGAGGGGGTCGCTGGCGCAGATGATGCCGGTGACGCCGCGGTCCAGGAGGCGGGAGGTGGCTGCCTGCCCGCCCTCCAGGGAGAACATCGACCGCTCGACGAACTCCTCGGGCAGTGCGGCGCCCATGGCCTGCGCCGCCTCCCGCGCGGAGGCCAGCTTCCGGCGGGAGGGGATGTGGTCGCCGGGGCCGAGCACCAGACCGATGCGCTCGTGGCCCAGTGACGTGAGGTGCCGCCAGGACTGCTCGACGGCGACGGCGTCGTCGCAGGCGATGCAGGGGAAGTCGAGGTTCTCGATGGACGCGTTGATGAGCACGACGGGGATGTTGCGTTCGGCGAGGAGGCGGTAGTGGTCGTGCGGGGCGTCGGCCTGGGCGAAGAGCCCGCCGGCGAAGACGACGCCCGACACCTGCTGCTGGAGGAGCAGTTCGACGTAGTCGGCCTCGGAGACACCGCCCTTGGTCTGCGTGCACAGCACCGGCGTCAGCCCCTGCTGGGCCAGCGCGCCCCCGATGACCTCGGCGAACGCCGGGAAGATCGGGTTCTGCAACTCGGGCAGGACCAGCCCCACCAGCCGGGCCCGCTCACCCCGCAGCTGCGTCGGGCGCTCGTACCCGAGGACGTCCAGCGCGCTCAGCACGGACTGCCGGGTCGCCTCGGACACCCCGGGCTTGCCATTGAGGACCCGGCTCACCGTGGCCTCGCTGACCCCGACCTTCTTCGCCACCTGAGCAAGTCGTCGCGTCACAGGCGCAAGGCTAACGCAAGCCCCGCAAGCGGCTTGCTCGTCGGTCGGCGCGAGGCCGCCGCGTCCCGTCGCGCGGTCCGTGCCGCCGCGGTCCGGCAGGTGGCGAGGGCTCAGTCGATCCTGACGCGGGCGGCCACCGGGAGGTGATCGCTGCCGGTGGCGGGCAGGGTCCGGATGTGGCCGACGGTCGCGGAACGGGCCATGACCTGATCGATCCGGGCCAGCGGGAAGGAGGCCGGGAAGCTGAGGGCGACCCCCCGCCGGGCCCCCTCCAGCCGTGAGGTCAGCGGCTTCAGCGCACGGTCGTGCACCGTGCCGTTGAGGTCGCCCAGCAGGATCACCCGGCGCAGCCTCTCGGCCGCGACGGCGTCACCCAGCAGACCGGCGCTCTCGTCGCGCAGGGACGCCGCGAGGCCGCCGGCCCCGACGCGGACCGAGGGCAGGTGCGCGACGTACACGGCGATCTCGGCACCCGGCGTGCGGACCACCGTGCGCAGCCCGCGGTTCCACTCCCGCGCGAGGCCGCGCGGCTTGATGTCCAGGGAACGGACGTCGGTGAGCGGGTACTTCGACCAGAGGCCCACCGTGCCCCGCACCGCCCGGTACGGGTAGCGCGCGGCCAGGGTCTCGCTGTAGACGCCGAGGGCGGGGGAGACCAGCTCCTGGAGGGCGATGAGGTCGGGCCCCGCGTCGGCCAGGGCCCGGGCCGTACCCGCGGGGTCGGTGTTCTCGTCACTGACGTTGTGCTGCACCACGACGAGGTCGGCGGCGCCCGGCTCGGGCGCGGGCAGGAGCGACGCACCGAAGAGGTACGTCCAGGCGGCCGCGGGGAGCAGCGCGGCGACCAGCGCGAGCGCGGACCGGCGCAGCAGCGCGAGGACGAGCGGCACCACGACCGCGAGGCCGAGCCACGGCAGGAACGACTCCAGCAGACTGCCCAACCCCAGCACCGCGTTGGGAACCAGCCCGTGGAACAGCAGCACGGCCGCCGTCACCACCGCGAACCCGGCGGGCACCCGCCCCCGCGTCCGGACCGTTCCGCCCCGCACCCGTGTCCACCGCACCGTCGGTTCCCGTCCGCTCGTCCTTGATCCCCAGGACGCGTCACCCGGGGGGCCGGGTTGCGGTCGGCAGGAGCTGGTCGGTGTCCGCGGCGGACTTGGCGAGCAGGGCCAGCATGGCGGACTCGGCGCGGTCGGGGTCCCGGTCCCGGACGGCGTCGAGCACCGCACGGTGACTGGGCACGGGGTCGTCGGCGTCGCCGTGCGCGTGGACCAGCCGGTCGCGTTCCCTGAGGCCGGGTCCGAGAAGGAGGTCCATCCGGCCGAGCAGTTCGTTGCCGCTGGCGGCGAGCAGTGCCCGGTGGAAGGCCGCGTCCGCCTCGACGACCGCGGCGGCGTCCGACCGGGCCCGCCCCAGGGCCTCCAGGGCGGCCCGCAGGGCGGTCAGGTCCGCGTCGGTCCGGTGCAGGGCGGCCCGGCGCGCGGCGGCGGGCTCCACGACGGAACGCACGTCGGCGAGGTCGCGCAGCAGCTGGGCGCCGTCACCGGTCTCCATCCGCCAGCGGATCACGTCGGCGTCCAGCAGGTTCCAGTGGGCCCGCTCCCTGACGTAGGTACCGCGCTTCTGCCGCGCGTCCGTCAGCCCCTTGCCGGCCAGGACCTTCAGCGCCTCCCGCATGACGGTCAGGCTCACGTCCAGCTCCGCCCCGAGGGCGCCGACGTCCAGGATCTCGCCCTCGGCGAAGTCGCCCCCCACGATGCGCGCGCCCAGCCGGTGCACGACCTGTCCGTGCACGCCTCGGCCGGAGTAGGACGCCATGCGGATCTCCTGGTTGGACTCGGGACGACGGGGGCCGGCGGGTGCTTGCCGGGGCTCAGCGTAGGGCGCTGCCGGGCGGGGCGTTGAGCAGGGCGAGTTCGTCGCGGTGCGGCAGCCCTTCCCAGTCGCCCCGTGCGGCGACCGCGAAAGCGCCGGTCGTGGCCGCGCGTCGCAAACGGGCGGCCGGTTCCAGGCCGTCCAGGAGACCGGAGAGGTACCCGGCGCAGAAGGCGTCCCCGGCACCGACCGTGTCGACGACCGGCACGCGGTGGGCGGGCTGGTGGAGGTGCCGGCCGTCGGCACCGTACGCGTCGGCGCCGTCGCCGCCCCGTTTGACGACCACTTCGCGGGCTCCGGCGGCCAGCAGTTCCGCCACCCGCGCGGTCTCGTCCGCGTCGTCGTCGCCGGCGATCAGCGGGAGTTCGTCGTCCGAGGCGATCACGATGTCGATGCCGTCGCGCAGCCGGCGCAGGACGCGCGCCGCCTCCTCCGCCGCCCACAGGCGCGCCCGGTGGTTGACGTCCAGCACCACCGTCCAGCCGTGGTCGCGCCCGTACGCGACCGCGTCGGCCACCGTCGCGAGCGGACCGGGGCCCAGGGCGCAGGTGATGCCGGTGACGTGCAGGACGCGCGCGCCCTCGGTCAGCGCGGCGGTCAGGTGCTCGGGGCGCTGACGGGAGGCGGCCGAACCGGCGCGCCAGTAGTGCACGCGCGCGACGTCGCCCGCGAGGCGCTCGCGCATCAGGGCGCCCGTGGGGGCCTCGGGGTCGGTGGTGGCGTGCCGCACGTCGACGCCCTCGCCGCGCAGGGTCCGCAGGACGAGGCGGGCCGGTTCGTCCGCGCCCAGCCGGCCGGCCCAGGAGACGCGATGGCCCAGGCGGGCCAGGCCGACGGCGACGTTGGACTCGGCGCCGGCCACCGCCGTGCGGGCCGGGTTCCCGGTGGTCAGGGGGCCCTCGGTCTGCAGGGACAGCATCGTCTCGCCGAAGGTCAGGACGTCGGCCCTCATGCGCCCGGCTCCCGTCCGCCGCACACCGCGCGGAACCGGCGGGCCCGCTCGCGGAGCAGGCCCAGGTCCCCGCCGTGCGCGGCGTCGCCGACCAGCGGCGACCCGACGCCGACCGCGAGGGCGCCGGCCGCGAGGTATTCCGCGGCGAGGTCCGCGTCGACCCCGCCGACGGGCACCAGCGGCATGTCGGGGAACGGGTCGCGCAGGGCCCTGAGGTAGGCGGGCCCACCGGACGAGGCGGGGAAGAGCTTCACCGCGGTGGCTCCCGCGGCCATGACGGCGACGGCCTCGGTGGGCGTCAGGGCGCCCGCCAGGACGGGCAGCCGCTCCCGCACGGCGGCGGTGACCGCCTCGCCGCCGGCGGGGGTGACCACCCAGGTCGCACCGGCGTCCCGGGCGCGCAGCAGGTCGTCCCGGGTGACGACGGTGCCTGCCCCGACGAACGCGTCGTCGCCGACCGCGCGGGCCGCCCGGGCGATCACACCGCAGGCGTCGTCGGTGGTGAGGGACACCTCGACGAGGCCGACCCCCTCCTCGACGAGCGTCAGCACGGTGCGCAGGGCGGCGTCCGCCGAGCGTCCGCGCACGATGGCGGCGAGCCGGTCGCGGCTCAGACGGGTGGTGAAGTCGGTGAGGTCCATGCAGGGCTCCGGTGCGGGGGGACTGTGTGGTGCGGGAGGAACGGCCGGGCGGGCGTGCCGCCCCGCCCTCCTCGGTCCCGGCCCGGCACAGCAGCCGTCGCGGCGGGACGTCGAAGGCCTCGCCGCGGTTGATCCTCCGGGGCTCCTGAGCCGGGTCGGGAGAAGAACGATCAAGCGCACCGATTAAATGTTAATTAACGAAATTTGCCAAGGGGGGTGTCCGCCGCCCGGGCCCGGCCTACGCCACCGGGTCGACGGGAACGCCCAGGCGGTCGGCTACGGTGGTGAGGGCCGCGCCCAGCGGAAGCGCGACGCGGGTGAGGGCGTGGCCGTCGCCCCGGGTCGGGTCCTGGTTGACGATCAGCACGGGCTTCCCGGCCTGCGCCGCCTGGCGGACGAAGCGGAGCCCCGACATCACCGTCAGCGAGGAGCCCAGGACCAGCAGCGAGGTGGCCCCGCGGACCAGTGCCCGGCAGTGCTCGACCCTCGCCGGGGGAACGGCTTCGCCGAAGAACACCACGTCCGGCTTGAGGATGCCGCCGCAACGCGCGCAGGGCACCACACGGAAGTCCCCGACCTGCTCGTCGGTCAGGTCGGCGTCACCGTCGGGATTGATGCCGGCGGCCACCGGTGCGAAGCCGGCGTTGGCCGCCTCCAGGCGCCGGGCCAGTGCGCGGCGCGGAGTGAGGGCGCCGCAGGAGAGGCAGACGACCCGGTCCAGGCTGCCGTGCAGTTCCACGACGTCCTCGCCGCCGGCGGCCTGGTGCAGACCGTCCACGTTCTGCGTGATCACCCCGCCGAGCAGGCCGTGCCGCTGGAACGCGGCCACGGCCCGGTGCCCGGCGTTGGGACGGGCGCGGCCGAAGGTGCGCCAGCCGAGGTGGCTGCGGGCCCAGTACCGGCGCCGGGCCTGGGCGTCGGCCGTGAAGTCCTGGTAGGTCATCGGGGTGTGCCTGCTCAGGCTGCCGCCCTCCCCGCGGTAGTCGGGGATGCCGGACTCCGTGGAGATCCCCGCCCCGCTGAGCACGAGCACGCCCCCGGCGCCCAGCGCCTCGACGACCGGTTCCAGGTCCGCGGTGCCCGGCGGCAGGCCCTCCGTCGGGGTCCAGCTCAAGGTGGGACGCATGCGCATGCACCCAGGGTACGGAACGGGCCGCCGCCCGCTTCCGCGGTCGCCGGGCCGCCCGGGCGGCGTCCGGCCGGGCGGCCCCGGACGGACGCCGCTCGGCTCATGCGGTGTGGATCTCCCACGCGGCGCGCACGGCGGACTCCACGGCCCCCTCGATCCACGCCGGCTTGACCGACGTGTGGTCCCCGGCGAAGTGCAGCGGTCCTTCGCGGGCGGGGATGGCGGGCAGCAGCTCCGTGTGCTGGCCGGGCAGGAGCACGGACGCCTCCCCGTAGGCGTAGGGGTCGCGCAGCCAGCTCTGGGTGCGGCCCGCGCCCGTGTAGAAGACCTCGATGCGGCGGCCGTAGACCTGCTGGAGACCGCACAGTGCGTGCGGGTACCGGGCGTCGTCTTCCAGGGAGTCCCAGCGCAGGGCGTCGTCCGCCCAGCTGTACGAGGCCAGGACCACGCCACCCGCACTGCCGGGGACCGGATGGGAGGGGTGGAACATGAACCGGTTGGCGTTGTCCGACACCGAGCCGCCGCCCACGACGTCGACCGCCTCCGGCTGCTCCCGCGTGATCGAGCGGTTGGCGGCGTAGTGGGTGCGCTGACCCGCGGTGATGTGCCCGGAGGGCACGGACGGATGGGCGCCGAGCAGACTGCCGTCGTCGGCGGCGCGGCCGGTGCGGTAGGCGTCGTACAGCCCCGGGTCGACGGCCCGCAGCTCGCGTTTCCAGTCGGCCTCGTCGAACTCCCACCAGCGGCGGCTGAACTCCAGCAGGACCTTGGTCGCACTGTCGTAGTGCAGTTCGCACACCGCCCGCCGCTTGCCGTACGACATCGGCGGGTCGATCTGGACGTGGCGCAGCCCGGAGAACGGCACCGTGACCACGGCGACGTCCGCGGTGAACTGCTCGCGCACGACGGGGCCGCCGCGGCCCTCGGAGACCGTGTCCACCCACACGTGCGGCCCCTTGGCCCGGACGTGGTCGGCGTCCGGCGACGGGCGGTCGGGGTGGTGGTACTGGATGCGCGTGACCCGCCGGTCGAAGCGCACGTCCTTGCGCACCCGTTCCAGCAGGGCGTCCGGCAGCACGGCCGTGCCGCCCTCCAGCTCGTAGAAGGGGGTGTCGGGGCTGATGAGGGAGGAGCCGGTGAAACTGTGGATGAAGGACAGGGGCAGGCGTGAGGTGAGGTTCTCCAGGGTGCCGATCAGGTCGATGGTCCGCTCGTCCAGGCCGGCTTCCTCGGTCAGGAAGCGGAACATCGACCAGTCGCCGAACCGCTGCACCACCCGGGCCCAGCCCCGCAGCCGCTCCGGCAGCGGCTTGTCGACCCGCTTGCCGTCCCGGTCCAGGTGGCTGAACTCGTCGCGCACCGGGTCCAGCGCGGAGCGCAGGATGGCGGCGGCGGGAGTGTCCCAGTGCGCCTTGGGGACACCGAAGGACCGGTTCACGCGCCGGGGCGCACGGGCGTAGTCGGCGCGCCGGACCCGGATGCCGTTGACGTGGATCCAGGTGCGGTGGGCGGGGCGTCCCTCGCTGTCGACGTCGACGTAGTGGAAGCGCCGCTTCTCCAGGCCGAACCGGTCGATCAGCTCCATCACGAGGGGGTGGCTGCCCGGGAGGCGCATCGCGCCCGCCTCGGCGTACTGGCGGGGGTCGGCGAAGGGCTGCTCGGCGCGCTCGTGGCCCCCGCTGCGGAAGGTCTTGACGCGCCCGCCCGCCCGGTTGCCGTTGGCCTCCAGCACCGTCACCCGGTGGCCCGCGTTCCGCAGCAGCCAGGTGGCCACCAGTCCGGCCGGGCCGGCGCCGACGACCAGGACGTTCTTCGGTCGGGTCCGCCGCTGAGCGGGCAGCCCCTTCTGGAGGACGCTCCGGTAACGCGGGACCAGGGGGCGGTCGTCGGCGTCCAGCACGAGCAGGGCGCGGGCGACGGCCAGACACCGGTCGAAGTCGGTCTCCCGCCGGGCGGCAGGGACGGCGGGTGCGGCGGGTGCGGCGCCGACGGCCGGGGCGGCGGGTGCGGGCCGGGCCGCGGCGACACCCCCGGTGAGGGCGGTGGCCGCCGTGGCCGTGCCGGCCACCGCCGCGAAACTCCTGCGGGAGACTCCGCCTGCTGAACGCATCGCTGCGTGATCTTCGGTCATGGCGGCCTTTGTACCGGCGGCCGGGACGGGGCACCCGGCCTTCGCTCCGGCGTTGACACGAAGGAGCTAAACGGTGGCGGACCCTGACGTCGTGCCTGGTCGGCCGCCGCGAGGGGTCCCGGCAGACCCGAAGGGATGAACGCCACGCGAACGCCGTCGGACGCGGTGGCCGGTCCCGCACACTGCGACTGGTGTGCCCGAGGCCGTGCTCTCCGGCGGGCCCGCGCGGCACATCGCGTACGCGAGGCCGACGCGGCCCGCGGGGTGCGACGCGATGAAGGGGGAAGGGTGGCGCAGCGGCGCACTCCGTTGGGTGACAGAGCCCGCTACTGGTTCGACAGCACGCTGGCCCGCGGCGCCGCCGCTCTCGTCGGCTGGATGGCCCTGCTGTGCCTGGCCGTGGTCGTACCGGCCAGTGCGGTGGTGGTGTGGACCGACCCCGACGCGCCGGCGTCCCCGGCGGACCGGCTGGCGGAGGTGTGGCGGCTCACCGGGGAGACCCTGCGGCTGGGCGGGGCGACGGGCACGCCACTGCGGGTGACGATGTCGGTGCTGCTCGCGCTGGTCACCCTGCTGTACGTCTCGACGCTCGTCGGCCTGGTCACGACGGCGCTCACGGACCGGCTCACCGCGTTGCGCCGGGGCCGTTCCACCGTGCTCGAACACGGGCACGCCGTGGTCCTGGGCTGGTCGGAGCAGGTCTTCACCGTGGTGAGCGAACTGGTGGCCGCCAACGCCAACCAGCGGCGGGCCGCGGTGGCGGTGCTGGCCGACCGTGACAAGACCCTCATGGAGGAGGCCCTGGGCACGAAGCTGGGCTCCGTCGGCCGTACGCGGCTGATCTGCCGCAGCGGTCCCCCCACCGACCCCACCGTGCTTCCCCTGGCCAGCCCGGCCACGGCCGGTGTCGTGCTGGTCCTGCCGCACGACGAGCCCGAGGCCGACGCCGAGGTGGTCAAGACGCTGCTGGCGCTCAGGGCGGCCCTGGCGGGGGCGGCGCACCGTCCGCCCGTCGTCGCCGCCGTCCGGGACGAGCGGTACCGCCTGGCCGCCCGTCTCGCCGCCGGGCCGGGCGGCATCGTGCTGGAGAGCGACACCGTCACCGCCCGGCTGATCGTCCAGGCCGCCCGCCGCCCCGGGATCTCCCTCGTCCACCAGGAACTCCTCGACTTCGCCGGCGACGAGTTCTACCTGGTCGGCGCGGGGCCCCTGACCGGCCGCCCGTTCGGCGACGCGCTGCTGTCCTACCCCACGTCGAGCGTGGTCGGGCTGGTGCGCGCGGGCACCCCGCTGCTCAGTCCGCCGCCCGAGACGCCCCTCGCCCCGGGCGACCTGCTCGTCGTCATCACCGAGGACGACGACACGGCCCGGACGGCCGACTGCGCGGGTCTGGTGGACGAGGCGGCGATCGTCTCCGGACCGCCGACACCGGCCCGGGCCGAGCGCGTCCTCCTGCTGGGCTGGAACCGTCGGGCACCGCTGATGGTCGACCAGCTGTGCCGCCGTGCCCTGCCCGGATCCGCCGTCGACGTGGTGGCGGAGCCCGACGAGGTGACGGACCGTCAGGTGGAGGAGGCCGGCGAGGGCGGCGGCACCGGCATGAGCCTGACGCTGCACCACGGCGACGTCACCCGCCCGGAGACCCTGCGACGCCTGGACGTCCACTCCTACGACAGCGTGATCGTGCTCGGCCGGGATCCCGACCGCGGGCAGCCGGCGGAGGATCCCGACAACCGCACGCTCGTCACCCTCCTGCTGCTGCGCCGGATGGAGGAGACCAGCGGGCGGGAACTGCCCGTGGTCACCGAGCTGATCGACGACCGCAACCGGCCCCTGGCTCCCATCGGCCCGGGAGCCGACGTGATCATCAGCGGCAAGCTCATCGGCCTGCTCATGGCACAGATCTCCCAGAACCGGCACCTGGCGGCGGTGTTCGAGGAACTGTTCTCCGCGGAGGGCGCGGGGGTCCGGCTGCGGCCGGCCGGGGACTACGTGCCGACCGGGCGCGAGACGTCCTTCGCCACGGTGGTGGCCGCGGCACGGCGCCGCGGCGAATGCGCCATCGGCTACCGGAGCCTGGACGGCTCGACGTCGAGCCCCGGCTACGGAGTGCGGATCAATCCGCCCAAGGGCGAGCGGCGCCGCTGGGCGGCCGGGGACGAAGTGGTCGTCATCGGCGCGGACTGACGGACGGCCGGCGACGTCGGACACGAGCCCTCGGTCCTCACCATTGCCGACGGCAACGCACCTCGCTATGTTAATCGGAAATCACATCTGTGCGGCGAGGGCCATCACGCCTCGGACGCGCATTTCGCAGGTCTGCGAGCGCACCTGGAACCATCTGGCCCCTCAGGGAAGCAGGTAAGTCAATGGAGAACCTCAGCAGGCGAAAGGCTCTGTCGCTCGGCGTCGCACTCGGCATCGTGGGCGTGACCAACCCCGTCCAGGCATGGGCCTCGACGGGGACGGCGGGCAAGGCCGCCGCGGGGACCGGTCCGGAGTGGATCTGGGACGAGGCGGCGGATCCGCTGATGGCCTCGATGCTCGACAAGGGACACGTGCCGGCGATCAACACCGCGTGGGCGTCCTGGGTGAACAACAACGACCCGCTGCCCGGGGGCCTGCCGGCCGAGTTCACCGCGTACCTGCGGCAGGTCAACCGGCTGCCCTCGTGGGCGGACCCCGTCAAACTGGCCCGCGCCGCCGACTTCAACCGGCGCAGGGACACGTACCTCTTCATGCTGTACGGGCTCGGCAGCGGCATCATGAGCACCGTGATCCCGCGCGAGGCCAAGAGCGTCTACTGGTCGGCGGGCGGCGCCGACATGCAGGACCGGGCGGCCAAGACGTTCACCTTCGGCTACGACCTGGCCGAGCTGGGCGCCTTCGAGCCGAGGGGCCAGTTCGTCGTCACCGCCAACAAGACCCGCGTGGTGCACGCCGCGGTCCGTCACCTGCTGCCCCAGTCGCCGCACTGGCGGGCCGTCGCCGACGAGTCCATACCGATCAGCGCCGCCGACATCCTGGTCACCTTCCACAGCCTCGGCACCTACGTCCACCGGAAGCTGCTCGACTGGCGGATCCCGTACCCGGCGGCGGACCAGGAGGCGTTCCTGCACTCGTGGCAGGTCGCGGTCCACCTGCTGGGGGTGCCCTACGAGCACATACCCCGGACCTGGGCGGCGGCCGAGAAGCAGTCGGCGCAGCTGCTCACCCCGATCCTCTCGCCGTCGACCGAGGGCATCGCGCTGGCCGAGGAACTGCTCGGACTGACCGCGCAGATCGACCTCGGTGTCACGCGCGGGTTCCTGAACGAGTTCGTGCGCTACGTCCTCAGTGACGACGTCGGCGACTGGCTGGGGCTGAAGCGCGACTACGCGTCGGCGGCCCTGGTCCGCACCGCGTGGCCGGCCTTCATCCTGTTCCGCGAAGGGCTCTCGCCCGTGATGCCCGGCACCTTCTACATGTTCGACCAGTTCGTGCGCTCCCTGGCCATGCTGTTCCTCAACAAGGGGACCTCGGGGAAGACCACCCCCATCACGATCCCCACCGGCAACAGGAAGGGCTGAGCCGACGGTCCGGCCCACCCGCATCGGTCCCGCGGCACCGGGACCGACGACGGGCGACGGGGCGGCACGCGCGGGAGGGAGCCTCACACGCGTGCCGCCCCGTCCTCGTCCCGCGCCACCCCGCCGTCGCCGGGCCGCGACGGCCGTTCACAGCCCCAGCGCACCCACGACCAGGGCGGTCACGGCCGCACGGTGGTCCGGGCTGTCCCGCCACCGCAGTCTGCGCCCCGCCTCGACCACCACCCCGAACCCCGCGTGCACCAGCACCCGGGCCTGGCGCGGATCCAGCTCCGGACGGGTCAGCCGCACCTGCTGCTCCCAGACGGCGATGTGGTTGCGCTGCGCGAGGACCAGGGGCCGCCGAAGGTCGGCCGGCACGCCCGCCAGCTCGGCCTCGGCGACGCTGTTCAGCTCGGTGCACTCGAAGCAGTAGGCCACGTACGTCGCCGCCAGCGCCACGACGGCGTCGTGCGGGTCGGTCACCTCGTGCAGGCTCTGCTCCACCCCCTGGGCCAGCAGTCCCGCCGCCTGGAGGCAGGCTTCGGCCAGGATGTCGACCTTGCCGGGGTAGTGGCGGTAGAGCGCGGAGGGGGTCAGCCCCACCGCCTCGGCGATCTGCCCGTTGGTGACGTTGGCGAACCCGTCCCGGGCGAACAGCGGGATGGCCGCCGCGAGGATCTCCGCGCGGCGCGTGCGCGGCACCGGCCGGACCGGCAGCCGTACGGAATGCGCGGCCGGCCGGCCGGCGGACGGATCGGTCGCCGCCACCCGCAGCGCGGAGGCCAGCAGCAGGCTCTCGGCCCGCCGCCCGGCGATGGACGTGTGGTGCATCGAGATGGAGCCGATCGCACCGAGCGCCGCCATGGCCCGCAGCCGCTCGTCGGGCAGCGGGTGCTCGCGCTGGACCGCCTCGTCGACCCGCCCGACGAGGCGGGCGAACTTCACCGCGAGACGCCGGCGGTCCGCTCGGTCGAGGTAACGGGCCTCCCAGCGGTACACGCCGCCCGAAGCGCGGTGCGCGACGGCGACCCGGGTGAGGGCGGTGAGCACCTCGGACAGGGCCGCGTCGGACGGCACCTCGTCGAGGGCGGCGACCAGTCGGTCCACCATGACGTGGGCGCACTCGGCGAACAGCGCGTACTTGTTGGGGAAGTGCCGGTAGAGAGCGGCCGCGGTGATCCCCACGCCGGCGGCGACCTCCTCCATGGACGCCTTGTGGTAGCCGCGCTCGCTGAAGACCCGTCCCGCCGCGTCGACGATGAGCTGCTTGCGGTTGCGGGGCCGCGTGGCCGCGGCCGGACCGGCGGTCGCCCCGGGACGGGCGGGTGGGGAGGCGGGAGCCATGCGCAGCAGTCAATCACACGCCGTCAGCGGCCCGTCCCCCTCGGCGCGGACCCCCGGGGCACCCCCTGCGGCCACCGCGTGCGGTGCGTGAGGGACGCACACCCCGGTACCCCGGTACCCCGGCACCGCGGCTCCCGGCGACGGCACGGTGCCTCAGGCGAAGGTGAGGACCGGTTTGACCACGCTCCCGTCCTCCATGGCCGCCACGGCCGCGCCGATGTCCTCGAACGGGAACGTGGTGACCAGCCGGTCGAGGGGGAAGAGGCCACGCCGGTGCAGGTCGATCAGCTCGGGCAGGAAGCGCCGGGGATCGGAGTCCCCCTCGATCAGCCCGTGCACCCGGACGCCCTTGGCGAGCAGCGTCGTCACGTCGAACGCCACCTCGCCACCGAGGCCGAGGAGGGCCAGCTCGCCGCGCGGGCGCAGCGCGCCGACGGCCTGGCGGGCCGTCTCGGGACGGCCGGTGGTGTCGACGACGTGGTGCGCGCCACCGCCGGTCAGTTCGTGCAGGGCCGCCACCAGACCGTCCCCGGGGGCCAGGGCCGCCGCGGCGCCGAGCCCGCTGGCCAGGGCGCGGCGGGAGGCGACCGGATCGACGGCCACCACCGGGTCGCAGCCCACGGCCACCGCGGCCATCAGTGCGCTGAGGCCGACCCCGCCCGCGCCCAGGACGACCAGCGAGGAGCCCGGCTCGGGGCGCAGCCGGTTGAGTACGGTGCCCGCGCCCGTCTGGCCTCCGCAGCCCAGCGGCGCGGCCACCGACGCGGGCAGATCGGCAGGCACCTTGACCACGCCGCGGGCGTGGACGACGGCGTGGGTGGCGAAGCTGGACTGACCGAAGAAGCCCGCGCGGAGCGGCGTGCCGTCGACGGAGAGCGGAGTGGTGCCGTCCGGGCGGCCGCCGGAGAAGTTCCTCGCCCGCGCCTCGTGGCAGTAGGCCGGCTGGTCGGCCGCACACTGCTCGCAGGCGCCGCAACTGGCGAAGGTGAGGCAGACGTGGTCGCCGGGTGCGACCCCCGTCACCTCCGGGCCCACCGCTTCGACCCGGCCCGCGCCCTCGTGTCCGAAGACCATCGGGGTGAGCCGGCCGGGCCAGGCGTCCCGCATCCCCAGGTCGGTGTGGCAGACGCCCGCCGCGGTCATCCTCACCAGCACCTCGTCCGGCCGCGGATCCTCCAGGTCCGCCTCCCGGACGGCGAACGGGGCGCCCGGCGCCGCGCTGACCGCCGCGCGGACACGTCTCACGAGCCCGCGCCGGCCCGTGCGCCCTCGTGCGGGGGCTCCGGAGCGCGCTCGAGGAAGAAGTAGTAGTAGGGGCCCTCGGCCGGAACTCCCTTGGCGTTCATGATTCCCATCAGCGTGGTGTCGTCCACCCACTTGAAGTGGTCGAGGACCGGCCTGCCGTCGTAGACCATGGTGGCCGTCGCCTCGCCGCGGAACTCGACGGTCCACAGGCTGGCCTCGCCCTGGCCCAGCTCGCGGTTGGAGTACAGCGCGCCCTCCGCGTCGCGGCAGATCAGCGGCTTGGCGTCGTGCACGGAGGCGAACGTCTTGCCGTACCAGTCGGCCTGCGCCAGCACGCCGTTGAGCGGGTGACCGGTGTCGAACTCGCCGCCCTTCCACTCACCGAGGATCTCCTCGGGGCGGGCGGTGGGCAACACGGTCCAGATGTCGTCGAGTTCGGCGGCGACGACGCGACCGTCCGCCTTCCTGAGCTGCTGGAAGCGGGCGCGGGCCTCGGGCAGGTCCATGCGGGTGTCCTCTCGGCTGGAGTCGCGGAGGGTCTCGGGGGGTGGGGGCAGGGGACGCGCGGTGTCCCGCGCCTCAGCGCGGCACGGGCGGTGCGGTGTCCCGGTCGGCGGGAGTCCGGGCGGGGGAGGGGACGCGCGGCGAGGAGCGCCGGGGGAGCGGCAGCGTCGTGGCGCCGGTGACCACGCCGGGGTGGCCCACGGTGCCGAGGCTGAGCAGGACGTGGCGTTCGGCGACCTCCTCGGCGCTGAGAGGGCCGTCCGCGCGGAACCAGTTGGCGACGCCCTGGCACATGATGAGCACCGAACGCACGGCGTCGGCCGGGATCGGCGTGGTGAAGACGCCCTGCGCCCGGCCCGCCTCGACCGTGTCCAGCAGCATGTGTTCGAGGTAGTCGCGCAGGGCGACGTAACGGGCCCGGTTCTCGGGCTCCAGGCTGCGGATCTCGGTGTCCAGGAAGGCCAGCCGCCGCCGGTGCGCCATGTAGAGCACGATCGACTCGACCATGCCGCTGAAGCGGGCCAGCGGGTCGTCCCCGCCCTCGCCGGCCGCGGACCGGCAGCGGTCCAGGACGTCCTTGATGGAGGTCTCCAGCAGGGTGGCCAGCAGGGCCTGCTTGTTCGCGTAGTGGTAGTACAGCGCGGGCACGGTGACGCCTACCCGGCCGGCGATGTCACGGACCGAAGTGCCGTGGTAGCCCTGCTCGTTGAAGGCCTCCATGGCGTGCAGCAGGATCGGGTGCAGGTCCAGCGGTCCGTAGGAGCGCCAGTGTGCCGCCGGGGGCGTGGGGTCCTGGCTCGGCTCGGTGTTCAACGGCTCTCCTCGGGACGGACGGCGGTCGGCCACATGGTACGGCCCCGCCTGCGGAAAATCTCCCTCAAGGTTACTTAGCGATCGATCAGGAATTTCGGTGAACTTCTCTTCGCCTGAGGTCACTTCCCCGACGTGATCCCTCGAAAACTCGACCTGTCAGGGGAGTTGACCGGTCGCCGTCCCGCTCCTACGTTTTAGCGAACGCTCAGTAAGTCCTCGGTCGAGCCAGGCGGTGTGTCCGCCGCGCTCCGGGAAAGGAACCCATGAGCCCTCACCGCCCCGACCCTCCCGGCCCTCGCACCGCGGGACCGCTCGACGGCGTGCGCGTGGTCGAACTGGCGGGGATCGGCCCCGGCCCGTTCGCCGCGATGCTCCTCGCCGACCTGGGCGCCGACGTGGTGCGCGTGGACCGCCCCGGCCCCTCACCGCTCGGCGGCGCCCCCTCCCACGACGTCACCAACCGCAACAAGCGCTCCGTGGTGGTCGACCTGAAGACCCCCGAGGGCCCCCGGACCGTGCGGGCGCTGGCGGCACGCGCCGAGATCCTGCTGGAAGGGTACCGTCCCGGTGTCGCCGAGCGGCTAGGGATCGGACCCGAGGAGTGCACGGCCGCCAACCCCGCGCTGGTGTACGGCAGGATGACCGGCTGGGGCCAGCACGGGCCCCTCGCGCCCCGGGCCGGACACGACGTCGGGTACATCGCCACCACCGGAGCCCTCTCCATGATCGGCGCACCGGACGGGCCGCCCGCCCTCCCCGTCAACCTGCTGGGCGACTACGCGGGCGGCTCCCTCTACCTGGCCACCGGCGTCCTCGCCGCGCTGCTCACCGCCCGTGCCACCGGCCGCGGCCAGGTGGTGGACGCCGCGATCGTGGACGGCACCGCCCACCTGACCGCCATGTTCTGGGGCATGCTCGCCGAGGGCACCTGGCGCGACGACCGCGGCCGCAACCTCCTCGACGGAGGCTGCCCCCACTACGGCGTCTATGAGACCGCCGACGGCGGCTGGATGGCGGTCGGCGCCCTGGAACCGCAGTTCTACGCGGCGTACGTGGCCCTCCTGGACCTGGACGCCGAGGAGCTGCCCGACCGCACCGACCCACGCAACTGGCCCGAGCTGCGCGCCCTGTTCACCGCCCGGTTCAAGACCGCCACCCGACAGGAGTGGACAGCCGTCTTCGAAGGCACCGACGCCTGTGTCGCCCCCGTGCTCTCGCTGCACGAGGCGGCCGGCCACCCGCACCTGAGCGCACGCGGCACCTACACCGAGGCGTTCGGCGTGACCCAGCCCGCGCCGGCCCCCCGCTTCTCCCGCACCCCCGGCACCCTCCGGCGCCCGCCGGCCGTCCCCGGCGCCCACACCCCCGACGTGGCCCGCGACTGGGACGTACCCGAACTGCTGAAGGACCACCGCTGATGGAACTGTCCTCCCCCCTCGCCTACGCCGGCGATCCGCGCGCCGCCGCGGACCGGGCCGCCGCCCTGGAGTCCGCGGGCCTCGACGCCGTGTGGGTGGCCGAGGCCTACGGCTTCGACTCCCCGACCGTCATGGGGTACCTCGCCGCACGGACCGAGCGGATGCGGATCGGCTCGGCGATCCTCAACGTCTACTCGCGCACCCCCGCACTGATCGCCCAGACCGCCGCCGGACTCGACGCCCTCACCGGCGGCCGCGCCCTGCTCGGCATCGGCGCCTCCGGGCCGCAGGTCGTCGAGGGCTGGCACGGCCGCCGCTACGACCGCCCGCTGGGCCGCACCCGCGAGGTGATCGAGCTGTCCCGGCGGATCTGGCGGCGCGAGGTGATCGAGCACCACGGCATCACCGACCTGCCCCTGCCGCCGGAGAAGGGGGGCACGGCCGGCAAGCCGCTCAAGCTGCTGAACCACCCGGTCCGCGACACCATCCCCGTGCACGTCGCCGCCCTCGGCCCGGCCAACGTCCGGATGACCGCCGAGATCGCCGACGGCTGGCTGCCCTTCCTCTACGTCCCCGAGCACGCCGCCGAGGTCTGGGGCAAGCCGCTCGCCGAGGGCACCGCGCGGCGCGATCCCGCGCTCGGGCCGCTGTCCGTCGTCGCGGGCGGGCTCCTCGCCGTCGGCGACGACGCCGAGGCCGTCCGCGACCTGATGCGTCCCACCGTCGCCCTGTACGTCGGCGGCATGGGCGCGCCGGGCCGCAACTTCTACCACGACCTGGTCTGCTCCTACGGATACGAGGCCGCCGCGGCCGCCGTCCAGGAGCACTACCTCGCCGGCCGCAAGAAGGACGCGGAGGCCGCCGTCCCGGCCGAACTGCTGGAGCGGCTGTGCCTGGCCGGCCCCGAGGGCTACGTCCGCGACCGCGTCGAGGTCTTCCGCGAGGCGGGCGTGACGATGCTCAACGTCACCCCCGTCGGTCCCGACCACGCTCGGCTGATCGAGCGCGTGAGGAGTTGGCTGTGACACTGGAACGCCGTCTGTACGGTCCCGACCACGAGGCATTCCGCGAGACGGTGCGGGCCTTCCTCAGCAAGGAGGTGGCCCCGCACCACGAACGCTGGGAGAAGGAAGGCGTCGTCGACCGCGAGGTCTGGCGCTCGGCCGGCCGGCAGGGCCTGCTCGGCATGGCCGTGGCCGAGGAGTACGGGGGCGGCGGCACCGATGACTTCCGCTACAGCGCCGTCCTCATCGAGGAGTTCGCCCGCGCCGGGGCCTCCGGGCTGGCCCTGAGCCTGCACAACGACATCGTCGGCCCGTACCTGACCCGGCTCGCCGACGAGGAGCAGAAGCGGCGCTGGCTGCCCGGCTTCACCTCCGGCGACCTCGTCACCGCCATCGCCATGACCGAACCCGGCGCCGGCTCCGACCTCCAGGGCATCCGCACCACCGCCACCGACGAGGGCGACCACTACCTGCTCAACGGGGCCAAGACCTTCATCTCCAACGGCATCCTCGCCGACCTCGTCGTCGTGGTCGCCCGCACCACCCCCGAGGGCGGCAGCGGCGGACAGAGCCTGCTGGTCGTCGAGCGCGGAGCGGAGGGTTTCGCACGCGGCCGCAACCTCGACAAGATCGGCCAGAAGGCCCAGGACACCGCCGAACTGTTCTTCGACGACGTGCGGGTCCCCAAGGCGAACCTGCTGGGGGAGGAGAACCGGGCCTTCACCTACCTCATGGGCAACCTGGCCCAGGAGCGCCTGGCCATCGCCATCGGCGCCGCCGCCGCGGCGGAGGAGATCCTCGACGTCACCACGCGGTACGTCAAGGAACGCGAGGCCTTCGGCAGACCGCTGTCCGGCCTCCAGCACATCCGCTTCGAGATCGCCGAGATGGCCACCGAGACCGCCGTCACCCGGGCCTTCGTCGACCGGTGCGTCACCGAGCACGGCCAGGGGCGGCTCGACGCCGTGCACGCCTCGATGGCCAAGTGGTGGGCCACCGAACTGCAGAAGCGCGTCGTCGACCGCTGTCTCCAACTGCACGGCGGCTACGGCTACATGAGCGAGTACCGCGTCGCCCGGGCGTTCCTCGACAGCCGGGTCCAGACCATCTACGGCGGCACCACCGAGATCATGAAGGAGATCATCGGCCGCTCGCTGCTCCACTGAGTCCGCACCGGACCCGTACCACCGCCGGCCACCCGTACGCGGTGTCCGCGATCTCCGACCCACCCGACCCGGAAGGCACCTAAGGTGAGCACCGACGCGTACGTGTACGACGCGATCCGCACCCCGCGCGGACGCGGCAGGGCCGGCGGGGCCCTGCACGGCACCAAACCGGTCGACCTGGTCGTCGGCCTGATCCACGAGACCCTCCGCCGCTTCCCGGACCTCGACCCGGCGGCCGTCGACGACATCGTGCTCGGCGTGGTCAGCCCCCTGGGCGACCAGGGCGCGGACATCGCCCGGACGGCCGCCCTCCTCGCGGGACTGCCGGACACGGTGGCGGGCGTACAGGAGAACCGCTTCTGCGCCTCCGGACTCGAAGCCGTCAACCTCGCTGCGGCGAAGATCCGTTCGGGCTGGGAGGACCTGGTGCTGGCGGGCGGCGTGGAGTCCATGTCACGGGTCCCGATGGGCAGTGACGGCGGCGCCTGGGCCCTGGACCCGCGGACCGCGCACGCCACCGGCTTCGTCCCGCAGGGCATCGGCGCCGACCTGATCGCCACGCTGGAGGGCTTCTCCCGGCACGACGTGGACTCCTACGCCGCGCTCTCCCAGGAGCGGGCCGCCGCAGCCTGGAAGGACGGGCGCTTCGAGCGCTCCGTCGTCCCCGTGCGGGACCGCACCGGGCGGCTGGTCCTCGACCGGGACGAGCACATGCGGCCCGGCACCACCGCCGAGAGCCTGGCCGGGCTGACCCCCTCCTTCGCGCGGCCGGGCGAAACGGCCGGCTTCGACGCGGTGGCGCTCCAGAAGTACCACTGGGTGGAGCGGATCGACCACGTCCACCACGCGGGCAACTCCTCCGGCATCGTCGACGGCGCCGCCCTCGTCGTCCTCGGCAGCGCGGAGGCCGGCGAGCGCCACGGCCTGACCCCGCGCGCCCGGATCGTCTCCGCGGCGGTGTCCGGGGCCGACCCCACGATCATGCTGACCGGACCCGCGCCCGCCTCCCGCAAGGCGCTCACCAAGGCCGGGCTGACCATCGGCGACATCGACCTCGTCGAGATCAACGAGGCCTTCGCCGCCGTGGTCCTGCGCTACGCCAAGGACCTGGGCCTGAGCCTGGACAAGGTCAACGTCAACGGCGGGGCGATCGCCATGGGGCATCCCCTCGGCGCCACCGGCGCGATGATCCTCGGCACCCTCGTCGACGAACTGGCGCGACGCGACCTGCGGTACGGGCTGGCGACCCTGTGCGTCGGCGGCGGCATGGGCATCGCCACCGTCGTCGAACGCCTCTGACCGACCGTCCGGACCCGCAGCCGTCCGCCTTCCCGGGAGACCTCAGCCATGGACACCACCGCACGGCCCACCACCATCCGCTGGGAGGAGAGCGACGACCGCGTCGTCACCCTCGTCCTCGACGACCCGGACCAGTCCGTCAACACCATGAACGCCGCGTTCATCGACTCGCTGGACGCCGTCGCGGCGCGGCTGGCGGAGCGCCGTGACTCCGTCCGGGGCGTCATCGTCACCTCCGCCAAGAAGAGCTTCTTCGCCGGCGGCGACCTCCGCGACCTGATCTCCGTCACACCGGAGACCGCGGGCGCCTCCTTCGAGGCCGGGATGCGCGTCAAGCGCGCGCTGCGCGTCCTGGAGACCCTGGGCGCACCCGTGGTCGCCGCGATCAACGGCGCGGCGCTGGGCGGGGGTTACGAGATCGCCCTGGCCTGCCACCACCGTGTGGTGCTGGACAGCCCCGCCGCCCTGGTCGGGCTCCCCGAGGTCACCTTCGGGCTGCTCCCCGGCGGCGGCGGAGTGACCCGCACGGTCCGCATGTTCGGCGTCGTGGACGCGCTGCGGAAGGTGCTCCTGGAAGGCACCCGGTACGGTCCGGCGCGCGCCCTCGAGGCGGGTCTCGTCGACGAGATCGCCGCCGGCCCGGGCGAACTGCTCGCGGCGGCCCGCGCCTTCATCGACGCGCACCCGCGGTCCACGCAGCCCTGGGACGCCCCCGGCCACCGCATCCCCGGCGGCACTCCCGCGGACCCGGAGCTGGCCGCGCGGCTCCCCGCCCTGACCGCGCTCCTGACCAGGAAGACGGGCGGCGCCCCGTGCCCGGCCGCGCGCGGCATCCTCGCGGCGGCCGTGGAGGGCTCCCAGGTCGACCTGGACACGGCCTTCGTGGTGGAGGCCGGGTACCTGACGGAACTGGTCACCGGGCAGATCACCAAGAACATGATCCAGGGGTACTTCTTCGACCTCCAGGCGGTCGACTCCGGTGCCGGCCGGCCGGCGGGCGTCGCACCGCGCGGGGTGACCCGGGTGGGCGTGCTCGGGGCGGGCATGATGGGCGCGGGCATCGCCCACTCCTGTGCCCGGGCCGGGCTCGACGTCGTCCTGAAGGACGTCTCCGCCGAGGCGGCGGCGCGGGGCCGGGCCCACTCCGAGCGGCTGTGCGCCCGAGCCGTGTCCGGCGGCCGGACCACCCGGGAGCAGGCGGACGCCCTGCTGGCCCGCATCACCGCGACGACCGACGTCCGGGACCTGGCCGGCTGCGACGCCGTGATCGAGGCGGTCTTCGAGGACACGGGTGTCAAGCACCAGGTGTTCCAGGAGGTGCAGGAGGTCGTCGCGCCGGACGCGCTGCTGTGCTCGAACACCTCCACCCTGCCCATCACCGTCCTCGCCAAGGGGGTCGGGCGGCCGCGGGACTTCGTCGGCCTGCACTTCTTCTCACCGGTCGACAGGATGCCGCTGGTGGAGATCGTCAAGGGGGAGGAGACGGGGGACGAGGCGCTGGCGCGGGCCTTCGACCTGGTGCGCCGGCTCGGCAAGACGCCGATCGTGGTCAACGACTCGCGCGGGTTCTTCACCTCCCGTGTCATCGGACGCTTCCTCGACGAGGGCGTCGCCATGGTCGGGGAGGGCATCGAGCCGGCCTCCGTCGAGCAGGCCGCCGCCCAGGCCGGCTACCCGGCAAGGGTCCTCGGCCTGATGGACGAACTCACCCTCACCCTCCCGCGCCGGATCCGCGAGGAGAACCGCAGCGCGGCCGAAGCGTCGGGCCGCACCTGGCAACCGCATCCCGCGGACGCGGTGGTGGACCGCATGATCGACGAGTTCGGCCGCACCGGCCGGGCCGGCGGCGCCGGCTTCTACGACTACGTCGACGGCAAGCGCGCCGGGCTCTGGCCGGGACTGCGCGAACACTTCACCGATCCGGCGGGGCAACCGGCCGACCTGACCGAGCTGATGGACCGGATGCTCTTCGTCGAAGCCCTGGACGCGGTGCGCTGCCTGGAGGAGGGGGTGCTGGGCTCGGTCGCGGACGCCAACGTCGGCTCGCTGCTCGGCATCGGATTCCCACCGTGGACGGGCGGCGTCCTGCAGTACCTCAACGGCTACGACGGCGGCGCCCGGTTCGGGACGGGGCTGCCGGGCTGCGTGGCCCGCGCGCGGGAACTGGCCGCACGACACGGCGAGCGCTTCGCCCCGCCCGCACTGCTGCTGCGCAAGGCCGAGCGGGGGGAGACCTTCACCGACCGCTGATCCCGACAGAGGGACCTGTCCGGTGGCTCCGGCCGGGGGTGCGCGGGCTCCCGGTCCCGGCCCCGCCCCCGGCCCTCGCCCCGACCCCCCTCCCGCTCCTCACCCCCGCCCCCGGGAGCCCGCGGGCGGTACGCCCCGCTGCACCCCGGCTCCACCGGGCACGCCCTCAGGGCCCCCTCCCCGGTCGCCGCCGGCCGTTCCCTTCCGATCAGCAAGGAGGCCCCGATGACATCAGCTCCCGGCACCGCCACCGACCTGCCCGACGACCCGGCCGACCGGACCCTGCCGCACCTGCTGGCCCGCAACGCACGCGCGTACCCGGGACTGCCCGGCCTCTCCTGGCAGCCGGAGGACGGGGACGGCCACTGGACGACGTTCGGCTGGGCGGAGATCCACGAGCACACCCGCCGCCTCGCCGCCGGCTACCACGCCCTCGGCGTCCGCCGCGGCGACCACGTGCTGATGATGATGACCAACCGGCCCGAGCACTGGCTGTCGGACCTGGCGCTGGTCCGCCTCGGCGCGGTACCGGTCAGCGTCTACAACACCGCGGCCCCCGAGCAGATCACCCACATCGCCCGCAACTGCCGGGCCCGCCTCGCCGTGGTGGAGGGCGCCGCCCAGGTCGCGGTGTGGGAGCCCTTGCTGGCCGACGCCGACACCCCGCTGGAGCGACTGGTGGTGGCCCGGGCCGGTGCGGAGGAGGGCCACGTCCCGTACGCCGGCCTGCCGCGCGAGCCGGTGCCGGAGGGCTTCGACGCCGAACTGGACGCGGCCCGCCCCGAGGACCCGCTGACCGTCGTGTACACCTCCGGCACCACCGGTGAACCCAAGGGCGTCGTCCTCACCCACCGCGCGGTGATGTCCAACGCCCTGGCGCTCGACGCCGTGGTCGAACTGCCCCCGCACGTCGAGCACATCTGCTACCTGCCGTTCGCCCACATCGCCGAGCGGATGCTGGGCATCTACCTGCCCTGTCACCGGGCCTCGCACGTCCGCCTCTGCGCCGACCCGACGCGCGTCGGCGAGGTGGTGCGCAAGGTGCGCCCCGCGCAGTTCTTCGGCGTGCCGAGGATCTGGGAGAAGCTGTCCGCCGCCGTACGGGCCGTGCTGTCGCTGATGCCGGCCGACCAGCGGGCGGTCATCGACGAGGCCTTCGAGGTCGCCCGCGAGCACGTCGGGTACCGCGAGCGGGGCGAGACACCGCCCGCCGAGCTGGAGAAGCGCTACACCCGCGTACGCGAGGACGTGCTGCTGCCCATGCTGGCCGCGGGCGGGCTGGACCGGGTGACCTGGTCGGCCAGCGCGTCGGCGCCGATGGCGGCCGACGTGGTCGAGTTCTGGGCCGGCTTCGGCATCGTCATCATGGACGCCTGGGGGCTGACCGAGACCACCGGCGTGGCCACCAGCAACAGCCCGAAGACCGGTTTCCGGCTCGGCTCGGTGGGACGCCCGGTGGAGTCCGTGGAGATCCGCGTCGCCGAGGACGGGGAGATCCTGGTGCGGGGCACCTCCGTGTTCTCCGGCTACCTCCAGCCGGACGGTTCGGTGCGCTCCGAACTGGACGCCGACGGCTGGCTGGCCACCGGCGACATCGGCCGGATCGACGAGGACGGCTACCTCTGGCTCACCGACCGGAAGAAGGAGATGATCATCACCTCCACCGGCAAGAACGTGTCGCCGGCCCTGGTGGAGAACGCGCTCAAGGAACACCCGCTGATCGGACAGGCGATGGTGCACGGCGACGAGCACTCCTACCTGGTCGCCCTGCTGGTGCTCGACGCGGAGGCCGCCCCGGCCTGGGCCGCGGCCCACGGCGTGGAAGCGGCGGAGACGGCAGGTGGCCCGGCCCGGCTGGCGCGGCACCCCGTCGTCCGGGCCGAGGTGGAGCGCGCGGTGGCCGCCGCCAACACCCGGCTCAACCGCAGCGAGCAGGTCAAGCGGTATGAGCTGCTGACCGAGGAGTGGGGGCCGGCGACCGGGGAGCTGACCCCTTCGCTGAAGATGCGGCGCCGTGTCATCCGCGACATGTACGCCGACGCGTTGGCCGAGCTGTACCGGGAGTGAGCGGACGGCTGCCCGGGCCGCGGACCCGGGGGCCAGCAGGGGGGGGGGGGGGGGGGGGGGAGGGGGGGGGGGGGGGGGGGGGGGGGGGGGGGGGGGGGGGGTGGGGGGGGAGGGGGT
>NZ_JBWKKZ010000002.1:115208-407060 GCF_056430705.1 Streptomyces sp. NPDC045956
AGGAACCCTGCTGTCGGCTCGCAATGGCGGCCACAGCGCTCCCCCTCCACCCACCCCCCCCCCCCCACCCCCCCTCCCCCCCCCCCCCCCCCCCCCGGGACTCAGAGACCGTAGGTCTTGCCGATGACGTCCCGCTGGATCTCGCTGGTCCCGCCGTAGACCGTCGAGACGACCGCGGCCCGCAGGTGGCGCTCCATGTCGAACTCCGTGGTGTAGCCGTAGCCGCCCATCATCTGCATGCCCTCCAGTGCGGCCCGCTTGGCGAGTTCGGTGGCCTTCAGCTTGGCCATGGACGCCTCGCGGGGGAACAGCTCGTCGGGCCGCGCGTCGCAGTCCAGGGCCACCTCCCGCACCAGCAGCCGGGTGCACTCGATCTCGGTGGCGAGATCGGCGATCCGGTGCCGCAGGGCCTGGAAGGAGCCGACGGGCCGGCCGAACTGCTCCCGTTCGCGGACGTAGCCGACGGTGTCGTCGAAGGCGCGGCGTGCCAGGCCCAGCATGTTCGCGGCCAGGAAGAGCCGCTCGTAGTTCAGGCCGGCCATCAACTGCCGCCAGCCCTGGTCCACTTGTCCGACCACGGCGTCCGGGGGCAGCCGTACGCCGGTGAGGAAGACGTCGTTGACCTCCCGGCCGCCCATGGTGTCGATGCCCCGCACCTCCACGCCCGGGGTGGCGGCGGGCAGATGGAACATGGTCAGGCCGCCGTGCTTGTCCTCGCCGGTGCGGGCCACCAGCAGGATGCTCCGCGCGCAGTGCGCGTTGGAGATCCAGGTCTTCTGCCCGTCGATCACCCACGTGCCGTCCTTCTCCTGACGGGCCCGGCAGCGAAGGGCGCCCACGTCCGACCCGGCACCCGGCTCCGACATGGCGATCGACAGGACGTCACCGCGTACGGCGCCGGGCAGCACCTCCTTGCGCTGCCGCTCGGTGCCGAACCGCTCGTAGGCCTTCGCGGTGATGACCGTGGTGACGAACCCTCCGCACGGCACCATCCCGTACGAGGTCTCCTCCAGGAAGAGGCAGGCGTCCGCCAGGCCGCCGCCGGAGCCCCCGTACTCCTCGGGCAGGCACACCCCGAGCCAGCCCAGGTCGGCGAGCCGGCCGTACAACCCCGGGTGGTGGGCCTCCCGGCCGCCCTCCGTCAGTGCGTCGCGCTGCTGCCGGGTACCGCACTCGCGCTTGGCGAAATCGCGTACGGCCGCGGCGAAAGCGGTCTGTTCTTCGGTGAGGCGACTACCCATCAGGTCCTCCGGGGTACGGATGCCGGTCGGCGGCTCGATCACGTGCGGACACGGTGTGAGTTACAAAGAAATGATAGATGTTTCAGCGTCTCACCGGGAGGTGTACGCCGGTATCGTGAGACGCACCATGACAACTGACACGAACGACCCGTGGCTCGGCCGAGCCCTCGCCCAGCCGGAGCCGGAGGACGGCACGGCGCAGCGGATCCTCGACGCGGCGCTGGAGCAGTTCACCCTGCTGGGGCTGCGCCGTTCCTCCGTGGACGACGTGGCCAAGCGGGCCGGCGTCTCCCGGGTCACCGTCTACCGGCGCTTCCAGACCAAGGACAAGCTGGTCGAGGACACCCTGCTGCGTGAGCTGCGCAGGTTCTTCCAGCGGCTGGACTCGGCGGTCGCGGCGCAGCCGACGATGAAGGAGCGGGTCGTCGAGGGCTTCGTGGTCGCCCTGCGCCACACCCGCGCCCATCCGCTCTTCGGCGGCCTGCTGCGCCTGGAACCCGAGGTCGTCCTGCCCTACCTGACCGTGCAGGGCAGCTCCTCGCTCTCCGCCACCGTCGAGTACCTCACGGTCCACCTGCACCGGGCGCAGCAGGTCGAGGGCCGCCCCGAGGAGGACGCGCGTCCGGTCGCCGAGCTGATGGTGCGGGTCGCGGTGTCCTTCCTGCTGAACCCGGCCAGTTGCATCGAGATGGAGGACGAGGACCAGGCCCGGTCCTTCGCCCGCCGCTACCTGGCCCCGCTGCTGGACGCCTGACCGGCCGCACCGGGCGGACGTCCGCCCGGGCGGCGCGGCGCGCGCTCATGGCACCCGGCCGGCGGAGCGCGGTCCGGCCGCTCAGCGGCGCCGGTGCAGGGCCCGGGCCAGCCGCACCGCGCGTTCCCGGGCGGCGGCCGGAACGTCGAAGGAGGTCAGGGCGACCGGCGGGGTGAACCGCTGCACCGTCGTCGACTGCACGGACGTGAACGCCCGCAGCCCCTCCGCCCCGTGGATCCGTCCGAAGCCGGACTCCCGCGACCCCCCGAACGGCAGGGCCGGCACCGCCGCGAAGCCGAGCACCGAGTTCACCGACACCGCCCCCGCCCGCAGTCGCGCCGCGATCGCCGCACCGGCGCGCCCGCCGCGGCAGAACACCGCGGCCCCCAGCGCGTAGCGCGAGGCGTTGGCCCGCTCCACGGCCTCGTCCACGTCGGCCACCGCGTTGATCGCCACCACCGGCCCGAAGGTCTCCTCCGCCATTGCCGGCGCGTCCTCCGGCACACCGGTCAGCACGATCGGCGCGACGTAGGGGGCGCGCACCGACTCGGGCCCGCCCAGCAGCGCACGCGCCCCCGCCGAGACCGCGCCGGTCACATGCCGCTCGACGACCGAGACCTGGCCCGGCAGGGTCATCGGACCGTAGGAGGCGTCCGGCCCGGCGCCCGGCCGCAGCGCCCCCGCCCGCTCGACCACCCGTGCGCACAGCGCCGCGTGGATCTCGGCCACCGCGTAGACGCGTTCCACCCCGGCGCAGGTCTGCCCCGCGTTGCTCAGCGACCCCCACGCGATCGCGTCGGCGGCCGCGTCCAGGTCCGCGTCCGCGGTGACGATCACCGCGTCCTTCCCGCCGCACTCGGCGAGGAACGGCGTCAGTGTCTCGGCGCACACCGCCATCACCGTGCGGGCCGTCCCCGGCGACCCCGTGAACGCCAGCTTGTCGACCCCGGACCGGGCCAGGGCGTCCCCGGTGGGTGCCGCGCCGGTGACGGTGGTGAGCAGCCCCGCGTGCCCGGGCACGGCGGCGTCGAAGAGCCCGGCCAGCAGCACGCCGGTGCCCGGGGTCAGCTCGGACGGCTTGAAGACCACGGCGTTCCCCGCGGCCAGGGCGTAGCCGATGGAGCCCATCGGTGTGTAGAGCGGGTAGTTCCAGGGCCCGATCACGCCCACCACACCCAGCGGCCGGTGCACCAGCGAGGCCCGCTGGTGGACGGTGAACAGGCCGGTACCGACCCTCCGCCGGCGCAGCACGCGCTCGGCGTTGCGGGCGGCCCAGCCCAGATGCTCCAGCGTGAGGACGACCTCCAGCGCGGCGTCACCGGCCGGTTTGCCGGTCTCCTCGGCGATGGTGCTGGCCATGGCGTCCAGGTCGGTGGCGAGGGCCTTCTTCCAGCGCAGCAGATGGTCCCGGCGCCGGGCTGCGGGCAGCGCCGCCCACCCGGCCTGGACGGCCCGGGCACGGTCGACGGCGCGGGACACCTCCTCCGGCCCGTGCACCGGATGCGCGGCGATCGGCTCGCGGGTCGCGGGGGAGTAGGTGGAGAAGGTCGTGGCGCTCGGTGCGGTGGCCGGGGTGGTGTCGGTCATCGGGTCTCCTGACGGGGAGCGTGGCGCGGGCGAGCGCGCCGGAGGACCCTTCGGGGGCGGTGCGGCGGGCCCGGACCCTGCCGAAGGGGTGGCCGCGCGCGCCCCGAGGCTGCCGCCCCGGTCGCTCGGACGACAGGCGTCCTGGCGCACGGAACACACGGGCACGGCGACGCCCGGCCCACGGGGCACCGGACGAGGCCGCCGGCGAGCCGGGTGACGCGGCGCGCACGGGTGGTGGGTGACGGCGCTCCGGACGGGAGCGCCCCTGTGAGGCGAAGATACACAAACCATCGCCTTGTTTCATAGAGGGTCGACGTCAGCTCGTCGAGGACGCCCGGTCGCTCGGTCACCGGCGCGCACCGGGCCGCGGTGCCGGTCCCGGGCCGGTGCGCGGCGAGGGCGTCATTTATCCTTTCGGTGCGCCTGCCGAGCAGCGGCGCGTCGCCCAGCGCGACCCCGGCGGAGCGGTCGCTCCGGCCCCTCGGGACACGCCCGGTAGGGCCCGCGCGGGAAGATCCCGGGAAGGAAACGAGGTACGTCCGTGATCTGCGTCGGCGGCATGATCGGCATCGGCAAGACGAGCGTGGCCGAAATGCTGGCCAAGGGCCTGGGCAGCCAGGTCTTCCTGGAGAGCGTCGAGGACAACCCGATCCTCCCGCTCTTCTACACGGCGAGCCCTGAGGAGATCCGGGCGAAGCGCTACCCCTTCCTGCTGCAGCTCCACTTCCTCCGGACGCGGTTCGCCTCGATCAAGGAGGCGTACAAGCAGCGGGACAACGTCCTCGACCGCTCCCTCCACGAGGACTGGTACTTCGCCAAGGTCAACCACGATCTCGGCCGGATCAGCTCCCTCGAGATGCGGGTGTACGAGGGGCTGCTCCACGAGATGTTGCGCGAGATCGACGGCCTGCCGTACCGCAAGGCGCCCGACCTCATGGTCTACCTCAAGGCGGACTTCGCGACGGTGCTGCGCCGGATCGGGCTGCGGGGCCGCGACTTCGAGCAGGACGAAGGCCTCGTCGAGTACTACCGGACGCTGTGGTCCGGCTACGACGACTGGGTGTCCGAGCACTACTCGGCCAGCGAGGTCCTCGTCGTCGACATGAACCGCACCGACGTGGTGAACGATCCCGACGACGCGGCCCGGGTGCTGCGGGAGGTCGAGACGGCCCTGGCGGCGGCCCGGGCCCGCCTCTGAAACCGTCCGGCACTGGTCCCGGCACCGGCACCCGGCACCGCGCTACGGGACCGCGCCCGCCGTCACTTCCCGGCCACCGTGCCCAGGAAGCGGATGTGCGGCCGGTCGCCGGGGCCGGGACGGGTGACCTCGGCACGCACGCCGTAGACGTCGGCGATCAGGGACTCGGTCAGGGTCTCGCCGGGGGTTCCGGCGGCCACCACCCGGCCCTGCCGCAGCACCACGACCTGGTCGCAGTACATGGCCGCCAGGTTCAGGTCGTGGAGGGCGATCACGCTGGTGACGGGCAGCTCGGCGACCAGGGCCAGCAGGTCGAGCTGGTGCTGGACGTCGAGGTGGTTGGTCGGCTCGTCCAGCAGCAGCTCGCGCGGCTCCTGGGCCAGGGCACGGGCGATCTGCACACGCTGGCGCTCCCCGCCGGAGAGGGTGTGCCAGGGCCGGTCGGCGCGGTCGCCGAGGCCGGTGCGGTCAAGGGCGGTGCGTACGGCCCGTTCGTCCGCCGCGGTCGCGGGGGTCCAGGCGCGGCGGTGCGGGACGCGACCGAGGCGGACGACGTCGAGGACGGTCAGCTCGACGAGGGTGTCGGCGTGCTGCTCGACGACGGCCACCCGCCGGGCCACGGCGCGGCGGCCCCAGTCGCCGAGGGGGCGCCCGTCGAGGGTGACGACCCCGCAGGTGGGGGCGAGGACGCCGGACAGCAGCCGCAGCAGCGTCGACTTGCCGGAGCCGTTCGGGCCGAGCAGCCCGGTCACGGAGCCGGGGCGCGGGGCGAGGCCGACGCCGTCGAGGACCAGCCGCCCGCCCAGGGCGCGGCTCACGCGCGCGGCGGCGAGGGTGCACGGCTCGGCGTGCGGCGCCCCCGCGGTCGTCCGCCCGTCGGTCGCCTGCCTGTCGGTCGCCTGCCTGTCGGTCGCCTGCCCGTCGGACGCTTGCCCGTCGGTCGCCTGCCCGTCGGTCGCCCGCCCGTCGGTCGCCCGCCCGTCACTCGCCCGCCCGCCGGTCCACCGCCCGGTACCGGCCGTCATCCCGTCCTCCTCGTGCGGTAGAGGACCAGGACGAACGCCGGGACACCGACCAGCGAGGTCACCACGCCCACCGGCACTTCCTGGGGATCGAGGACGGTACGGGCCAGGGTGTCGGCCCAGACCAGGAAGACCGCCCCGGCGAGCGCGGTGACGGGCAGCAGCCGGGCGTGCCCCGGACCGGCCAGGGCCCGCGCACCGTGCGGCAGGACCAGGCCGACGAAACCGATCGCGCCGGCCGAACTGACCAGCGCGGCGGTCAGCAGGGCGGTCACGCACAGCAGCACCAGCCGGGTCCGGGCGACCGAGACGCCCAGCGTCGCCGCGGCGTCCTGGCCGAAGGCGAAGGCGTCCAGGGTGCGGGCGTACCCGAGGCACACCACCAGGGCGAACACGAGCACGGCCAGGCACAGCCCCACCTCGGTCCAGTCGGCCCCGCTGAGCGAACCCAGCAGCCAGAACAGCACGCCCCGGGTGGTCTCCGCGTCGGCCGCCGTCGTCACCACGAACGACGTCAGGGCGGCGAACAACTGCATCGCCGCCACCCCGGACAGCACCACGCGGTCCGTCGTCCCGCCGAGCGTGTGGCTGAGCAGCAGCACCAGCGCGAACGAGCCGAGCGCACCCACGAACGCGCCGCCGGAGACGGTCAGGGCGCCGCCGCCCGCGCCGAGGACGATCACGACGACGGCGCCGGTCGACGCTCCGGAGGAGACGCCCAGGACGAAGGGGTCGGCCAGCGGGTTGCGCAGCAGGGACTGCATCACCGCGCCGCACACGGCGAGTCCGGCGCCGCACACCGCGGCGAGCACCGTACGGGGCAACCGCAGGTTCCAGACGATGCCCTCCCGGATCGGAGTCAGCTCCGACGTCCCCCAGCCCAGGCGGGAGGCGACCACCGACCAGGCGTCGCCCACGCCGATGTCCGCCGGCCCGACGGTGATGGCCACGGCGACGGACACGGCGAGCACCGCGAGACCGCCGCCCAGACCGGCCAGGCCGCGCAGCACACCGGCCGCGCCGTGCGGCGGCCGGACCTTCCGGGAGGACCGCCGCAGCGCGGTGGTCATCGGGCGAGGCCGTGCTCGCGCAGCGCCGCGGCCACCTTCTCGACGCCCTCGACCGTACGGATCGTGGGGTTCATGGCCTGCCCGCTGAGCAGCACGTACCGCTTCGCCCGTACCGCCTTCATGTTCCGCGTCGCCGGATTCGACTCCAGGAACGCGATCTTCTTCGCGGCGGACTCGGCGGTCTGCGACCTGCGGGTCAGATCGCCGATGACGAGCAGGTCGGGGTCGCGGTCGGCCACCGTCTCCCAGTTGATCTGGGGCCACTCCTGCGTGCTGTCGTCGAAGACGTTCCTCGCGCCGAGCGCGTTCGTGATGATGCCGGGCGCGCCGCAGCAGCCCGCCATGTAGGGGGACTCCTGGTTGGCGAACCAGTACAGGACGGTGGCGTTCTCGGCGCCGGTCCCGGCGGCGGCCTTCGCCACCCGGCTCTCCAGTCCGGCGACGAGCTTCTCGCCCCGTTCCTCCACCCCGAAGACCCGCGCCAGTTCCCGCACTTCGCGGTAGACGGTGTCCATGGCGAGGGGCTCGCTCCGGGAGCCGTCGCCGTCGCCGGTGTTGTCCTTGCCCTCGCAGTCGGAGGGCGAGAGGTACGTGGGAACGCCCAGTTCCTCGAACTTCTCACGGGGTGCCACCCCGCCCTTGCCCAGGGTGGAGGTGAAGGAGGAGGCCACGAAGTCCGGTTCGGCGTCCAGGACCCGCTCGAACGACGGCTGGTTCTCGGCGAGCCGGGGCACCTTCCCGTTCGCCCGCTCCAGGCCCTTCAGGACCGGGTCGGTCCAGGTGGCGGTCCCCACCATGCGGTCGGCGAGGCCCAGGGAGAGCAGGATCTCGGTGGTGCCCTGGTTGAGGGACACCGCCCGCTCCGGAGGGGCCCCGACCGTCACCTTCCGCCCGCAGTTGTCGATCGTGACGGAGCGCTTCCCGGCGACGGTGGGCTTCCCGGACGAGCCGGAGTCCGGCCCGGAACCGCACGCGGTGAGCAACAGGGCCCCGGTCAGGAGCAGGACGGAACGACGGGCGGGACGTGACAGCTGCACGGTGTCGGTTTCCTCAGCGTCAGGACCCAGGCGCGGGGTCCGTGCGAACGAGCGGTCACCAGCAGGTCTTCGGACTCGGGGTCGTCCCGGCGGGACGCCTTCCCAGACCCGGCCGTGACCGTCGTCCAGTGGCTGCTGTCCCGCCCGTCACCCTCACCGCTGCGCGTCAGTTCCGGATTCCCACCGGATTCCCTGACCCGTGTACGCGTAGGCCGCGTTCACGAGTGCGACTGGCGTCCGGAAGCTATCACAGCCCTCTCCCGTACGGTCCGGCGGACCTTCAGGCTCCCTCCGTTCAGGATGGCCCCCTCTCAGCGGCGCTCGGCGGCGGCGTCGCGCCCTCGGCCGGTGGAGAAGGTGCGTGCGCTCGGCACCAGGGCGGCGACCGCGGGCGCCGTGAAGCAGACGACCGCGCAGCCCGTGAGCACCGCCCTGACGCCGAAGGCGTCGATGGCGGGGGCGATGAGGGCGAGCCCGACCGGGGCGAGTCCGTAGGAGAGCAGGAAGTCCAAGGAGGAGACCCGGGCCAGTTTGTCCGGGGCGACCTCGCGCTGGGCGGCGGTGAACCACGGCACGTTGAACAGCTCGATGCCGATGCCCGCGACGGCGTACGCGGCCATCACGGCGGCCGGGTGCACGGGCAGTACGAGGCTGAGCGGGGCGAGTCCGTAGGCGGCGAGGCCGGCCAGGGCGGCCCAGCCGGGGGAGCGGGGACGCCAGCGGGCGACGAGCAGCGCACCACCGAGCGCTCCGGCGGTGTACGCGGTCATCGCACCCGCGAGAACGACCTCGGTGCCGTACTCGTCCCGGCTGACCATGGGCAGGGCGACGCCGGTCGCGGAGTAGCCGGTGGCTATCACGGCCGTCAGCGCGCCCAGGCCGGCGAGGAACCACGGGTGCCTGCGGGCCTCGCGGACTCCCTCCGCGAACTCGCCCAGGAGGGACGCCCTGCCCGACCCGGCCGAGGACTCCGCCGAGTCCTCCCCGGCCCCGGGGCGGGCGCCGCGTCCGGGTACGCAGGCCGCGACGAGCCAGAGGAGCCCGATGCCCACCAGCAGGGCCCAGGTGTCCAGGAAGACGGCGAGCAGCGCGGCCGAGGAGGGGCCCACGAGGGTGGTGACCCGGACGGCCAACGTCATGGCGGCGTTGGCCTGTTGCCTGCGGCCGGCGTCGACCACCTCGGCGGTCAGGGCCTGGTAGGCGGGTCGGCAGGCGCCCTGCCCGGCTCCGGCCACCGCGGCGGCCGCAGCCATCAGCAGCACCGAGCGGTCCAGGCCGACGGCGATCACCGGGGCCGCGACTCCGGAGGCGAGTCCCGCCCACAGTACGACGCCCCGGCGGGAGTGCCGGTCGGCCAGGACGCCGGCCACGGGCACCGCGGCGAGGAATCCGACCGTGCGGGCCGCGAGCAGCAGGCCGAGGTCGGTGGCGGTCAGGGTCCGGTCGAAGACGGCGAGGCCGAGCACGAAGGGCAGGGCCCAGGTGGCCAGGCCGGACGCGGTGGCGCCCGTCCACAGACGCAGGAAGGCCAGGTCGAGCAGGATCGAGCGCTGCTCACGGGGCGGGGACCCGGCGGGGGCGGGAGGGGCGGAGGGGCTGGGCACGAGGGGCACTCCTGTCCTGTCGGCGGTGGTGGATCGAACGCGGACCGGCTGCAACGGCTGTGTTCCACAGACAGGTTGCCCGGCGGTACCGGCTTCGGCAGGGGCGGGCAGCGCGGCGCGGACATCACACTATCGCAGTGATAATCATTTCCATTAGAGTGCTCTCGGTCGCCGCCCCGTGAGGGGTGCCGCGGTCCCGTCCTCCTGTCCTGCCCCTCGGTTCGGGCTGCCTGTCGGAACCGGGGGCGTGCTAGGTTCACCTCATGAAAACGATTTTCATTAGCGAGGGAAAGTGAAGGTCCCGCACATGCCTGCGGCCTCCGTGTCTCCGGCAGGCGAGGTCGAGACCCCGGCCGACCCGGCCGAGGCCTCGGCGCCCCGGCCCGCGGAGGCCGTGCGAGGCCGACAGCCCGGTCGACTCGTCTCCCGCAAGGGGCTGTTGCTCGGCTGCGCGGTGCTGATCGCCGTCCTGCTCGTGTCCGTCGTCGTCGCCATCGGGCTGGGTCCCGCGGTCGTCGCCCCGGGGGAGACGGCCCGTCATCTGTGGGCGGCTCTCAGTGGCGGCCGGGTCGGCGCGGACGAGGTGACGACGTATCAGATCATCTGGCAGATCCGTACGCCGCGCGTGCTGCTGGCGGCGCTGGTGGGGGCCGGGCTGAGCGCGGTCGGTGTGGCGATCCAGGCCATGGTCCGCAACGCGCTGGCCGACCCCTTCGTCCTCGGGGTCTCCTCGGGTGCCTCCGTGGGGGCCGTAGGGGTCACCGTCACCGGAGGTTTCGCGGCGCTCGGCCTGTACGCCGTCTCGGCCGGCGCCTTCGTCGGCGCGCTCGTCGCCTCGCTGCTGGTGTACGCCGCCTCCTCCAGCAAGGGCTCGCTGTCGCCGCTGCGCCTGGTGCTGACGGGTGTGGCCATGTCCCTGGGCTTCCAGGCTGTCATGAGCCTGATCATCTACTTCGCGCCGGACAGCGAGGCGACCAGCATGGTCCTGTACTGGACCATGGGCAGCTTCGGAGCCGCGGCCTGGGGCGCGCTGCCCGTCGTCTCCCTCGTGGTGCTGGCCGGCCTCACGCTCCTGTACCGGTACGGGCGGGCCCTGGACGTCCTCTCCCTCGGCGACGAGACCGCCGCGAGCCTCGGCTTCGATCCCGACCGGTACCGCAAGGTGCTGCTGGTCCTCGTCTCACTGGTGACGGGCGTCATGGTCGCCGTCAGCGGCGCCATCGCCTTCGTCGGACTCGTCATGCCGCACGTGGTGCGGATGGTCGTCGGTGCCACCCACGCCCGCGTCCTCACCGTGGCCCCACTGGTCGGGGCGATCTTCATGGTGTGGGTCGACCTCGCGGCCCGGACGCTGGTCGCACCGCGCGAGCTGCCGCTCGGGGTCATCACGGCGCTGGTGGGGGTCCCCGTCTTCATCGCCCTGATGCGCCGCCGGGGCTACACCTTCGGAGCGCGCTGACGTGGACCTGCGACTCGATGAACTCTCCGTGGTGACGGACGGCAGGACTCTCGTGCGGGGCCTCTCCCTCGACGTGCCGCACGGCCAGGTCGTGGGCCTCGTGGGCCCCAACGGAAGCGGCAAGTCCACCGCGCTGCGGTGCGTGTACCGGGCGCTGCGCCCCAGCTCCGGCACCGTCCGGGTCGGCGAACAGGACCTCACCCGGCTCCCGATGCGGGACAGCGCGCGGACCATCGCGGCCATGACCCAGGACGGCGGCGTCGACTTCGACTTCACGGTCGAGGAGGTCGTCGCGCTCGGACGCGCCCCCCACCTCCGCGGCAACCAGGCGCTCAGCACCCGGGAACGCGAGCTGTGCGAGCGGGCGATGGACCGGCTCGACATCGGACACCTCGCCCACCGGGGCGTGCTGACCCTGTCGGGCGGCGAGCGCCAGCGCGTCCTGCTGGCCCGCGCGCTCGTGCAGGAGCCGGAGATCCTCGTCCTGGACGAGCCGACCAACCACCTCGACGTCCGCCACCAGGTCGAACTGCTCTCGCTCCTGCGCGAGTCCGGCCTGACCGTCCTCGTCGTCCTGCACGACCTCAACCTCGCCGCGGCTGCCTGCGACCGGCTCGGCGTGCTCTCCCGGGGCCGCCTGGTCGCCTCCGGCACGCCCGCCGAGGTGCTCACCACCCGGCTCGTCGGTGACGTCTTCGGGGTCCGGGCCAGCGTCGTCCCGCACCCGCTGACCGGCGCTCCCCAGCTCCTGTACTCGCTCGACTCCACCCGCTGAAAGGCTGCTGACGCATGCGTACAACCCGAACCCCCGCCCCGGCCCGCCGGCCCGCCGTACTCGGCTCCGCCCTGGCGGCCGTCCTGGTGCTCAGCGGATGCGGCGCCGAGGTCGAGACGGACGCGAAGGAGTCCGGCAAGGTCACCGTCAAGCGCTGCGGTGAACCGGTGGAGTACACGGTCCCCCAGCGCGCCGTGGCCTACGAAGGAGGCAGCGCGGACAAGCTGTTCGCCCTCGGCCTGACCGAGCACGTGCACGGCTACGTCATGCCGCCCGCGAACCCGCCGGTGAGCGAGTCCCCGTGGGCGTCCGAGTACGCGAAGGTGAAGATGCTCAGCGACGACCTCCTCAACAAGGAGGTCGTGGTCGAGGCCGAGTCGGACTTCGTCGTGGCCGGCTGGAACTCCGGCTTCAAACAGGAGCGGGGCATCACGCCCGAGATCCTGGACAAGCTCGGCATCCAGAGCTTCATGCACACCGAGAGCTGCTTCAACTACCCCGGCCACCCGGAGAAGATGACCCCCTTCGAGGCCCTCTACACCGACCTCGAACGACTGGGGAAGATCTTCCGGGTCGAGAAGAAGGCCACGGACGTCGTCGACGGACTGAGGAAGCGCGTCGAGGAGGTCGAGGCCAAGGCCCCGCAGGGTGACCCGGTACCCGTCTTCCTCTACGACTCCGGTACCGACCAGCCGTTCACCGCGGGCAACCAGGTGCCCCCCAACGACATCATCAGGACGGCCGGCGGCCGGAACGTCTTCGACGGCCTCGACGAACGCTGGACCCAGGTCAACTGGGAATCTGTGGCCGAGGCCGAACCCGAGGTCATCGCCATCCTCGACTACGGCGACCTGCCCGCCCAGAAGAAGATCGACTTCCTGAAGAAGTCCCCGCACACCCGGGAACTCCCGGCCGTGCGGAAGAACAACTTCTTCATCCTCGACTACAACGAGGGCATCAGCGGGCCGCGCAACATCGACGGCCTGGAGAAGTTCGCCGCCTACCTGCGCGAACTTAAGGGCTGAGCCACCGCGCCCCACGGTCCGGCGACGCGGCGCGCACCGCCGCCCGCCGGGCCCGGCTCCGACGTGCCCGCACACACCCCGCCCGCCGGACTCCGGCGTGCCCGCGCACACCCACGCCCGCCGGGCCGGACTCCGGCGTGCCCGTGCCCGCCCGCCGGGCCGGACTCCGACACCCGCGCGCACCGCCCCGTCGTACGACACAAGGAAAGGACCCCATGGACCGCCACGCCATCGGACAGGCTCTCCTGGAGCAGTTGCCCCCGCCGCTGCCCGCCGACCGGATCATCGCCCTGAACCAGCCCAAGGCCGACCTGCACAGCACGCGCACCTACGAGTGGAACGGCTGGACGTTCGACGTCCCGCCCGGCGTCTTCATACCCGGCTGGACCAGCCGCCTGATCCACGAGCGGCTGCTGGACGGCCGTATCGAGACGCGTGGCCTGCGGTACGCCGCCATGGGCGTCGGCCTGGGCGTCGAGGCCGTTACGGCCGGCGTCCGCGGCGCTCGGGAGATCCACGCGCTCGACGTCCACCCGGAGAGCGTGGCCGCCGCCACCGGCCATTACCGGCGCCTGGTCGGCGAGCGCCCGGACACCGTGTTCCTCCCCGCGGTGAGCGACGTCTTCGGCGCGCTCCCCGACGACGTCCGACTGGACGTCATCACCTTCAATCCGCCCGCCGTCAGCCAGACCGTCAGCGACGACCCCGACGTCGTACGCAACGTCTGTGTGGGCGCGCCCCTGCTGGCGAAGTTCTTCGCCCAGATCACGGAGCGGGACCTGCTCGCCCCCGGCGGCGAGATCCACGTCATCGCCTCCAACACCGCGGACCTGCGCGCCCTCGTCCAGCACGCGCTGGACCACGGGCTCAGCCCGCGCGTCGACCATCTCCACGACTGGCAGGACGGCGTGCTGACCTTCCTCTTCCGCATCACCCACGCCACGCCCCGCACCGGAGGACAGCGATGAAGAACACCGACGAACTCCTGGCCGCGGTCCTGGCGGGCGAGCACGGTCCCCGGCCCGCCGGCCTCGTCGCCACCAGCGTCTTCTGGGTGCACCACGGCACCCGGCTGGCCGGCGGCGACACCACCTACCTCAACCAGTACGTCCTCGTCCGCCTGGGCGACTCCTTCGGCGGCTGCGCCTTCGAGGCGGGCGAGGTCGACCCGTCCCTGTGTCGCGACGCCTCCGGCACCGCCGTCGACATGCTGCTGCGCGAGGGGCCGAGGCCGCTGCGGATCGCCGCGCTCGACGCCTACCTCAGCTCGGTCCGCCCGCACCGGGAGGCGGTCGAGGCGGAGCCGGTCACCCTGCCCGCCGGGACCCCCGAGACCCGGGCGCTGGCCCGGGACGCGGCCGTCGCCGGGCTCCTCGACATCGAGGCCGGGGCCCGGGTCGGTCTGATCGGCGTGGTCAACCCCCTGGTCGCAGCGATCCGCGAGCGCGGCGGTACGCCCCTGCTCTGCGACTTCAACCTGCGTACCACCCAGTGGGGCGACCCGGTCACCGACGACATGCATGAGGTCCTCGACGCCGCCGACGCCGTCGTGGCCACCGGCATGACCCTCAGCAACGGCAGCTTCGACACCGTCCTGGGCCGCTGCCGCGAACGCGGCGTGCCACTGGTGGTCTACGCCCAGACCGGCAGCGCCGTGGCGCGGGCCTTCCTCGGACAGGGCGTGACCGCGCTGTCCGCCGAACCCTTCCCCTTCTCCCAGTTCAGCGCCGAACCCACCACCCTGTACCGCTACCGGGTGGCGGCCGACGCATGACGGCCGCCACCCGCCGGCCGGTGGCCCGCTCCCGTGACACGGAGGGCACCGGACGTGCCGCCTGCCACCACGGCGAGATTTTGCAGGGCGTCTTCCTCGACCAGCGGCGTCGCCCCGTCCACGCCCTGGTGACCCTGCCGATGGACGGGCCGGGCAGCACCGCCCGGTTCGCGCCCCGGCCCGGCAGCGCGCCCGACGAGGTCACGGTGACACCGGCCGGCCGGACCAAGGCGCGGGCGGCGGCCGTCCTCGCGGTACGGGAGTGCGCCGCACGCCGCGCCGCGGAACCCTGCGGCGGGGAGCTGACCCTCACCGGAGACCTCCCCGTGGGCCTTGGCATGGGCTCCTCCACCAGCGACGTCATCGCCACCGTACGGGCGGTCGCCGACGCCTGGGGCATGGCGCTGCCCTCGGAGACGATCGCCCGGATCGCGGTGCGCGCCGAAGGCGCCAGCGACCCCCTGATGCACGGCTCACGCCCCCTGCTCTTCGCGCAGCGCGAGGGCCGCGTCCTGGAGGTCATGGGTTCCACGCTGCCGCCCGCCGTGGTGGTCGGGTGCGCGCTCGCCCAGGGAGCACCGGTCGACACCCTCTCCCTCCCCGCCCTCCCCCAGGAGGGCGACCTCGCCGCCTACGGACACCTGCGCCGCATGCTCCGCCGCGCGGTGACCTCCACCGACACGGGTCTGCTCGGCCGGGTCAGCACCGCCAGTGCCCGCCTGCGCCAACGCGTCCTGCGCCACGAGGAGTTCCCCACTCTCACCGGCATCGCCGACGGCACCGGCGCCGTCGGCGTACAGATCGCCCACAGCGGCAACGTCGCCGGCATCCTCTTCGACCCCCGCACCCCCGGCCTGCGCCACCGACTGCGCCGCTGCACCCGCGCCCTGGACCGGGAGGGCATCGCACCGACCCGCACCTTCACCACCTTCGCGTCCCCCCTCAGCGAGGAGTTCCCGTGGACGAACACATCTCGGAAGCCGTCGGCCGCCCGGACCTGATACGCCTCGACGACGGTTTCCTCTGCCTGCGTTTCGAGACCATGAAGGTCGTCTCCGCCCTGGCCGCCGTACGCCACCTGCTCGACACCGGAGTCGTACGGCGCGGCGACACCCTCGTCGACAGCTCCAGCGGCATCTACGCCTACGCCCTCGCCCTGGCCTGCCACCGGCACGGCATGCGCTGCCACATCGTCGGCTCCACCACCGTCGACCACACCCTGCGCACCCAGCTCGACATCCTCGGCGCGCACCTGGAGCAGATGCCGCCCAGCACCAGCCTCAAGCTCGACCAGAACCGCCGCGTCGCCCGCGTCCGCGAGATCCTGCGGGAGAACCCGGACTACCACTGGATGCGCCAGTACCACGACGACATCCACTACCTCGGCTACGAGGCCGTCGCCGAACAGATCCACGCCCGGACCGCCGGCGGCCCCCTGACCCTGGTCGGCGGAGTGGGCTCCGGCGCCTCCACCGGCGCCCTCGCCCACTACCTGAGGAAACGCTCCGTCGACGTACGGCTGGCGGGCGTCCAGCCGTACGGGAGCGTCACCTTCGGCAGCGAACACGTCGCCGACCCGGAGATCATCATCGCCGGGATCGGCAGCTCCATCCCCTTCGGCAACGTCCGCCACGACCTCTACGACGTCCTGCACTGGCTCGCCTTCGACGCCGCCCTCGCCGGCAGCGTCGACCTGCTGCGCCGGCACGCCGTGTTCGCGGGCCTGTCCACCGGAGCCGCCTACCTCGCCGCCCGGTGGGAACGCCGCGAGGAGCCCGGCCGGACGGCCCTGTTCATCGCCGCCGACACCGGCCACCGCTACGTCGACACCGTCTTCGCCCGGTACCGGGAGGCCGCCCGGATCGACGACCTGGCACCCCTCCCGGTGCACAGCGGGGGCGAACTGGCCCTCCCCTGGTCGAGGATGAGCTGGAACGGTTCACCGGCCCCCGAAGGAGCGGTCGTCGCATAGCCCGCCGGGGAGGGGGCGGCGGGGCTCGTGCTCCCAGCCTTCGTCGGCGCCGTAGCCGGCCCGGACGGGGCCGCGCCGGAGAGGGAGGCCTGTTCCGCGTGGTGCCTCACGTCCGGCCGGGCGGGCACGATGTCGTCGCCTCCGCCGTACCGCCGCGGGGAACCGGGCGTCTGCGCCCAGGCCCCAAGGTGCGTCACGTGCCTCGTCAGTCCGCTCGCGGCATGTGGTCGTTCTCCAAGGACCGCGGCTGTGCCAGGCCCGACGCGGGGCCAGGGTCGAGGAGCGCGGGGGCGACACGCAGGACGACGTGAGCGAGCGCGACGCCGCCCCTGACGCAGACCTGTGTCGGAGAGGAAGCGCACGACCCCGTCGGCGGCGGAGGCGCGCCGGATGGCTGCGGGACGGCTGCGGAACGTTCTACCCGGACCGGGGCGTCTGGTTCCCCGCGTACGCGAACGAGCGTACTGACAGGGTCGGCCCGGGCCGGCCTGAAGGAGGCAGCCGGGCGGGGTGGTTCAGTTCACGGTGAAGAAGTAGTCGCAGGACGCCAGTCGAAGGCCCGAGCGGGTCGTCGCGTAGACCGTGAGGTCGTGCCAGCCATCCGTGGTCGGCGTCCACTCGATGCGCGCGTTGTGATCAGCATCGGCCGGGACCGTCACCTCCGGGTCACCGTTGTTGAAGGTGTAGGTGTAGCTCACGACGTCCTTCACCTTGGGCGTGAACGTGAAGGTACCCGGCACGCCGACGCCACCGCCCGAGCCGTCTTCTGGGTAGGTGTCGGAGGAAACGGTGGGAGCGGTGTCGTAACTGATTCCCCACCACGCCTCGTCGCTGATCCAGCCGTTGGCACTCCTGCTCCTCACCCGGAGGTTCTCGCCGTAGAGGCCGTCCAGTGCGAGCTCCACGGTGGCCGTGCCGTCCGATCGCGCAGTGATGTCGAAGGTTCTGTCGCTCTGACCGCCGACGGTCTTGACGGAGTAGCCCACGACGGGACTCCTCGCCTGCAGCTGGGGATCGGGACGAAGTGTGAACTCGGTCGGCTGACCGAACTCGGGTTCCGGGACAGCCGGTGAGATACCGGGCGCCGTGGACTTGACGTTGAAGTCGTAGTGGGCGGTCTCCGACCCGTTGTAGGCGCGATCCAGGCTGCGCACCCACAGTGTCATCGGACCGGAGCTGGTCGGCGGCACCAGGGAGAGGGTGACCGAACCGCCGAGCCTGTCGGCGCGCACGCGGTACTTCGTGTCGGTGTACGGGTCGACGGGCTGCGGAATGCCGTAATCACCGATGCTCGTAACGATCGCCGGCAGGGACGACTGCCAGGAGAACACAAAGCCCTCGACGTCGGTGGCGCCGTTCGCGCTCAGCGTGAACTCGACCGGCTCGCCGCCTTCGTTCCACGTCTCGGCAGCGTAGTTGGACGAGGTGATGGTCGGGGCCTTCGTCGGCCTGCTGTTGTCGATGGTTACGTAGCACGGTGCCGACCAGCTCGAGACCGCCTCTCCGACCACCGTCTGCGCCTGCCACGCGTAGCTTTGCCCGTCGGCGAGCGCGCCGGCCGGCAGAGTGGCGGGAGCCTCGAATCCGGGAGTGGCGTAGTCGCGGGTGACCGTGGTGATGTCCGAGGGATCGGCTACCGGCCAGACTTGGTACCGCACGCTGACGCGGGTACCTCCCGGGTTCTCCGTGACCCCGGGGATGCCTTCGACGACCAGACCTTCGCGGGCCGACCGGTATGAAGGCCGGTCCGCGTCGGTCGCGCAGTGCCTGTACCCGTTGAACAGGTGCGTCGGTGGGGTGAGCGTCCCGTCAACCGCATGAGCCGGGATCGCGACGCCGGCCAGTGTCAGGCCGAGGGCGGCCCCTAGAGTGGCGAGAACCGTGCGTGGTCTCGCGCCGAAGAACCTGGTCAAGTGATCCCTCCCTCTGGGCGCCCGCAACGGCACCCCGATGGGCACAGATGTGCGAGCGGCGAGGGGATCATACTGGTGCGTCACAGGACGGCGCCCGGGAATTGATCGGCCGAGCGACGACCGCCGAGCTGGTGTCCGGCGCAGGATGGAGGCGTGCGACGTTCAGGCGCAGCACGTGGCGGGTCCGCGGGTCTTGCGGGCGCCCGGCGCCCTCCCTGATCGTCGTCCCATGGGGATACTGACCACCTGCCTGGTGTCGCTGGCGGCCGTGAACGCCGCGATGCTGCTGATCCGCTGCTGGCGGCGCTCGGTCGAGGCACGAGCGGTCCGGCAGGTGCGGGCCTGGCCGGGACTCGACATCTATCACGCGCAGTGGCTGAGCGCCGGCGAACGGCTGTGCTCCACCGGCCACCAGCCCGGTGACCTGGCACGCAACTCCCACCGCGCGGCCGAGCTGGCTGTCCGGATGCTGCGACGGGACGGCCTGATCGACGACTCCACCATCGCAGTGGTCCCGGGCGCGACCGAACCGGCCCACCCGGTCACCGCGGCCGCGTTCCGTCGCATCGACGAGTCCCGGATCACTCCCAGCGAGATGCGCACCGGGGACGTGAGCCGCGACCCCGCCTTCCAGGCCGCCGTCCGCGCGCACCTAGAGCCGCTCTTCGTCCACGCCCCCGCCACCCGCCGCCACCCGGCCACCACCACCGTGCAGGCGGCCATCTGGGCCTACGGTCTCGGCGCGGCGGCGCCGGCCGTGCACGTCTACTTCGCGCTGAGCGCCTCCGCCCCCGAAGACCCGTACACCCGGCAGGGCTCGTTCGTCGCGGCCCTCCTCGTCTTCGTTGCGGCCCTGATCGTCCTCACCGCCCAGGCGGGCAACACCTGGCACCCCCTGGAGGACACCGGAGTGCCCTCCGGCCTCAGGGAACTGTCCCCGCTCTGCCCGAGCGGTGATCCACCGGCGGTGGGATGAAAGACGGCGCTGCCGGCCCGGTCCTCGCCGACGGAAGACCTCGCACCCCACCCCTGCTGCCACCCGCACCGGGGGTCCCGTCTTCCTGAGACCCGGCCTTCGTGCGGACCTCCTGGCGATCGCCCTCACCCTCGGCACGGGCCGAGCCGGCCGCGACGGCTCAGGGCACGCGGTGCAGCCAGCCGTCGGGGTCGGCAGCACGGCCGCGCTGGATGTCGACCAGGGTCTCCCGGAGCCGTCGTGTCACCGGGCCCATCTCGCCGTCGCCGACGGTCCAGTCGCCGTCCTGCCCGTCGCGTACCGTGCCCACCGGCGTCAGTACGGCCGCCGTGCCGCAGGCGAACACCTCCGTGATCTCGCCGCTCGCGCATCCCGCGCGCCACTCGTCCACGGCGACGGGGCGCTCGCCCACCCGGTAGCCGCACCGTGCGGCAAGCCGCAGCAGCGAATCACGGGTGACGCCCGGCAGCAGCGTGCCCGTCAGCGGAGTGGTGGACACCTCGGCGTCGGCACCGCTGCCCCGGACGAAGAACAGGTTCATCCCGCCCATCTCCTCCACCCAGCGCCGCTCGGTGGAGTCGAGCCACACCACCTGCTGGCAGCCGGCCTCCTGGGCCTGCCGCTGGGCCACGAACGACGGGGCGTAGTTCGCCGCGCACTTCACGTCGCCGGTGCCGTCGGGCATCGCGCGGCTCTGCGTCCGGCAGATCAGGACGGACACCGGGCGCACCTCGTCCCCGAAGAAGCCTCCGGCCACGAACGCGAGCGCCAGGAACAGGTACTCCTCCGACGGCCTGAGCATCAGGTTCACGTCGGTGCCGACCATCAGGGGGCGCAGGTACAGGCTGTGGTCGGGGTGGTCGGACAGCTCGCCCCGGTCGGCCGCGACGAGCTGCTCCACGCCCTGGACGTACAGCTCCTCGGGAAGCTCGGGCATCGCCAGCCGTGCCGCCGAACGACGGAACCGGCGCGCGTTCTCCCACGGCCGGAACACGGCGGTCGACCCGTCGGCCTGCCGGAACGCCTTCATGCCCTCGAAGATCACCTGGCCGTAGTGCAGGCCTATGGTGGCGGGGTGCAAGGACAGCTGCTCCATCGGCCGCAGCGAGCTGTCGTGCCAGCCTCGCTCGGGCGAGTACCGCATGCTGTAGAGATGGCGCGTGAACGCGTCGCCGTGACCGGGCGAGGCGAGGGGCGACGCGAGGGACGGGCTGAGCAGTGACGTCATGCTGGTCTCCTGTGGTCGGACGGACGAACGGACGAACGGACGGACGGGGTCAGACGAGGGGGGCGGAGAAGAAGGTCTCCCGGTGTTCGATCCGGTGGTCGGCGTCGAGCGTGAAGAACTCCGCGAACCGGTGCGCGGCCGGGCTGCCGTCGCGCAGCCTGCCCGAGAACGAGCCCCGCACGGCGACCTCGTGACCGGTCACCACCACGGAGTCGAGGGCGTGGCGACCCTCGCTGATCACGCGCTCGTGGGTGTAGAAGTGCTCGATCCCCGGCCTGCCGAGCAGCGGAGGGTATCCGGGCCGGTGGTACGTGGCGTCCGGTGCGAACATCGCCACGAGCCCGGCGACGTCACCGGCGTCGACGAGCTGGTAGAACCGGGGGATGGGGGTCGTGGTCATCGGTGTTCTCCCTGGTCTCGGAGGTGGGTGGTGAGCACGGCCGCGATGTGCGCCATCGGGCCGGGCCGGGTCATCTCGCCGTGCCGGCAGTCGACCGTGTGCAGTTCGAGGCCGGACACATGGGGCGACCACGCGTCGGGGGCGGGTCCGCCGCCGGTGGCCCCGGCGGTGGCGTGGAAGAAGACGGCGCGCCCGTCGAAGTGCCCGGGTGCACCGGTGCGACTGAGCGAGAGGTTGGCGGCGAAGACGTCGGCGAGGGTCGCCGGGGCTCCCACCCGCTTCCGGAACGTCTCGGCGTCCAGGCCCGGGTAGCCCAGCGACTCCCGCAACGCCTCGCCCACACGGGGGTCGGACGCGGTGAAGGTCTCACCGGTCGGCTCGGGGGGGTACCCGTCCAGCAGGGCGAGCAGCGCGACTTCCTCGCCCGCGGCCCGCAGCGCGACCGCCATCGCATGGGCGACTCCCGCGCCGAACGACCACCCCAGCAGGTGGTACGGCCCGGTGGGCTGAACGCCGCGCACCTGCTCGACGTAGTCGGCGACCATGGCGTCCAACGAGGAGGGTGCGGCGTCCGGTTCCAGGAGACCGCGAGCCTGGAGGCCGTGGACGGGCCGGTCAGGAAGGTGCCGCAGCAGGCCCGAGTAGACCCAGCTGATGCCTGCGGCAGGATGGACGCAGAACAGCGGTGGACGCGAACCCGCCGGCCTCAGCGGCAGCAGGACCGCGAGTCCGTCGCCGCCGCGGGACGGGAAGGGGCCGTCACCGTCCGGGTGCGGGGCGTCCAGCCGGGACGCCAGGGCGGCCGGGGAGGGCGACTCGAACAAGGTACGGATGCCGGGGCGGACGCCCAGCCGCGCCTCGATGCCGGACAGCAGTCGGGTGGCGAGCAGCGAATGCCCCCCGAGATCGAAGAACTCGCTGTCGGCACCGACGGGGTCCGGCAGCCCCAGGACGTCGGCGAACAGCTCGCACAGGACTTCCTCGGTCGGGGTGGCGGGCGCCTCGCCGCGCCCCGTGTCGTACCGCGGCGCGGGCAGCGCGCGCCGGTCCAGTTTGCCGTTGGCCGTGCACGGCAGGGCGTCCAGGACGACGACGGCGGCCGGGACCAGGTGCCGCGGAAGCAGCGTCCGCGCGTGGTCGCGCAGAGCCGCCGCGTCGGGCGCCGAGTCCGCGGCCGGTACGACGTACGCGACGATCCGCCGGTCGCCCGGCCGGTCCTCGCGCACGGCGACCGCCGTCCGGGCCACGGCCGGATGGCCGGTCAGCGCCGCCTCGATCTCGGCCGGTTCGACGCGGAAGCCGCGGATCTTGACCTGGTCGTCGGTTCGGCCCACGTATTCCAGGGCACCGTCCTGCCGCAGTCGTGCCACGTCGCCGGTGCGGTACATCCGGGCGCCCGGCCTCCCGTACGGGTCGGCGACGAAGCGCTCGGCGGTCGCGGCGGCGGCGCCGAGGTAGCCCAGGGCCAGACCGGCCCCGCCGAGGTACAGCTCACCGATGCCGCCCGGGGGCACCAGACCGAGCCGGTCGTCGAGGACGTAGGCGTGCTTGCCGCGGACGGGCCGGCCGACGGGCACCTGGGCGCCGTCCGCGCCGGTCACGGTGTGCGTGGTGCTGAACCCGGTGCTCTCGGCGGGGCCGTACCCGTTGACCACCCTCACCCCCGGGAACTGCTTCAGCACCACGCCGAGGTGGTGCGGTGACGCCGGTTCGCCGCCGGTCATGGCGTGGCGGACGGTCTCGAAGACCTTCCGATGCTCGTCGAGCACGTGGTTGAACAGGCTCGCGGACGCGTCGAAGACGGTCACCCCGTGCTCCACGACCAGCTCCGCGACGACCGCCGGGTCGATGTCGGAGCCGGGGTACAGCACGGACGTGCCGCCGTGCAGCAGGGGCCCGAGCAGTTGGGTGGCGAAGGCGTCCCAGGAGACCGGTGCGGCCTGCAGCCACACCTCGCCGGGCCCGAACGGGGCGTAGTCCTGCCCGGTGAGGGTGGCGGCGACGGCCCGGTGGGAGGCCATCACCCCCTTGGGCACCCCCGTCGAACCGGAGGTGAACATGACCACGGCCGGATCCTCGGGTGACACCCGGGCCTCGGGCGCCGCACCGGGCGCGCGGGCCACGCCGGTGATGTCGACGCAGTCGCGGCCGAGGGCGCGGGACGAGGCCGCCGAGCCCACCACGGTCCGGACGCCCGCACGGTCGAGCACCGCGCGCAGCCGCTCGGCGGGGAAGGACGTGTCCAGCAGGGTGTAGCACGCGCCGGTCCGCAGGACGCCGAGCAGCGCGGCCACCAGGTCCGGCCCGCGGTCGAGATGCACGCCCACGACGTCGCCGGGTCCGGTGCCCAGCCGTGCGGCGACGCCCCGGGCGTGATCGGCCAGCTCGGCGTACGTGGTGCGACCGGACGCGGACACCAGTGCCGTCGCCGTCGGCGTCCGGGCGCACTGCTCGGCGAACAGTTCGTGCAGGCAGCCGGTGCGCATGCCGGGGGCCTCGGCCGGAGCGGTGAGCGCCTCGCGCTCCGCGTCGTCGAGCAGCGGCAGGGCGCTGAGCCGTACGGACGGGTCCGCGCCGACGTGGCGGAGCAGCCGTTCGAGCCGGCGTGCCAGCGATTGGGCGGTACGGCGGTCGTACCGGCTCGTGGCGTACTCCCACGAGATGTCCAGGCCGAGTGGCGCGCCGTCGGGGGACCGGGACTCGCGCACCCCGACGGTGGTGTCGAACTTCGACGTCCCGGAGCCCTGGTGCAGTGGTTCCACGCTGAGGCCGGGCCAGGCCGGCGCCTCGCCCACCTCGGTGGTCAGCACCAGCATCACCTGGAACAGCGGGTGCCGACCGGGCACCCGGGCCGGCCTCACCCTCTCCACGACCTGCTCGAACGGCACCTCCTGGTGGGCGAACGCGTCGAGGTCGGCGGCGCGGACCCGCTCCAGGAGCTCCGCGAAGGTGGGGTCGCCGCTGGTGTCCGTGCGCAGGACGAGGGTGTTGACGAAGAAGCCGACGAGGTCGTCCAGCGCTTCGTCGGACCGCCCGGCGACCACCGTGCCCAGGGGAAGATCGGTGCCGCCGCCCATCCTCGTCAGCAGCGCCGCGACCGCGGCGTGGACCGCCATGAACAAGGTCGTCCCCGACCGTGCCGCCAGGTCCAGCAGCCGCTGGTGCGCGGCGGGACCGAGCCGGACCGGGACACTGCCACCCTCGGCCCCGGGGTGGAACGGCGGGGGCCGGTCCGCGGGGAATCCGGCCTCCTCCGGCAGGTCGGCCAACGCCGAGTGCCAGTAGCCGAGCTGCCGCGCGAGGAGGCTGTCCGGGTCGTCGGCGCTGCCGAGGACGTCGCGCTGCCATTCCGCGAAGTCCGCGTACTGCACCGGCAGTTCGGGGAACGACGGCGCCCCACCGGCGACGCGGGCGCGGTACGCCGCGGCGAGGTCGCGGGTCAGGGGCGCGAGGGACCAGCCGTCGCAGGCGATGTGGTGGACGAGCACGAGCAGGACGTGCTCGTCGCTTCCCGGCTCCGTCCACACGGTGGCGCGGACCGGAGGGCCCGCCGTGAGGTCGAACACGTGGCGCGCCGCCGCGTCCAGGGCCTCCGCCGTGCCCGCGGAGGCGGACACCGTCAACGGCGCCTCACCCGGCGGGAGGATGCGCTGGCGCGGCTCGCCGTCGGCTTCGGGGTATGCGGTGCGCAGGACCTCGTGCCGACGGACCACGTCGGCCAGCGCGGCCCGCAGCGCGGCGACGTCCAGGTGGCCGCGCAGCCGCAGGACGACCGGGATGTTGTAGGCGGGGCCGGGCTCGGCCCGGGCGAGGAACCACAGCCGGCGCTGGTGGAAGGAGAGCGGGGCGGTGTGGACGGAAGCAGTCACTGGGTCTCCTCTGTCCTGGTCCGCCTGCGCAGGGCGGGGCGCGCGGGAGCGGTCCGGTCGAGGCGGCCGGCCAGGGCTGCCGGGGTCCGGGCCCGGAAGACGGTCCTGAGGGACACATCCGCTCCCAGCGTCGACCGCACCCGGCTGATCAGCCGCGCGACCAGCAGGGAGTGCCCGCCGAGGTCGAAGAAGTCCTCCTCGGGACCCACCTCATCGAGCCCCAGCAGCTCGCCGTACAGCGCGCAGAGCGCCCGCTCCTCCCGGGTCCGGGGCGCACGTCCGGTCGAGCGGTTGCCGAGGTCCGGCGCGGGGAGCGCCGCCCGGTCGAGCTTGCCGTTGGGGTTGAGGGGGAGCCGGTCGAGGAGGACGTAGGCGCTGGGCCGCAGGTGTTCGGGCAGGTCGCGTGCCGCGTACGCACGCAGGGACGCCTCGTCCAGACCGCGGTCGGGCTCCGGCACGACGTAGGCGACGAGGGTCTTGTTGCCGGGTCGGTCTTCGCGGACGATGACGGCGCTGTGGCGGATGTGGGGGTGTTGTTGGAGGGTGGTGCGGGTTTCGGCGGGTTCGATGCGGAAGCCGCGTATTTTGGTTTGTTCGTCGGTGCGGCCGAGGTATTCGATGGTGCCGTCGGGGTTCCAGCGGCCGAGGTCGCCGGTGCGGTACATGCGGGTGCCGGGTCGGTGGGGGTCGGCGATGAAGCGTTCGGCGGTGAGGGCGGGTCGGTGGAGGTAGCCGTGGGCGAGGCCGGGGCCTGCCATGTGGATCTCGCCGGGGACGCCGATGGGGACGGGGTTGAGGTGGGGGTCGAGGATGTAGACGGTTTTGTTGTGGAGGGGGCGTCCGACGGGGATAGTGGGGCGGTGGGTGTCGGTGGGGGTGATGGGGTGGGTGAGGGTGAAGATGGTGTTCTCGACGGGTGAGTAGCCGTTGAGTAGGTGGAGTTGGGGTTGTCGGGTGAGGAGTTGGCGGGTGTGGGTGGGGGAGGCGGGTTCGCCGCCGGTGAGGATGTGGGTGAGGTGGGTGAGGGCGTGGGGGTGTTCGTCGATGAGGTGGTTGAGGAGGCTGGCGGAGAAGTGTGCGGTGGTGACTGGGTGTTGGGTGAGGAGTCGGGCGATGACGGTGGGGTCGGTGGTGTGACCGGGGTGCAGGACGCACGTCGCCCCGTGCAGCAGCGGACCGAACAACTCGAGCGCGAACCCGTCCCACGGCACCGGTGAGCACTGGAGCCACACCTGTTCGGGGCCGAAGTCGGTGAAGGTCTGCCCCGTCAGGGTCCTGGTGAGGGCCTTGTGGGGGGTGACGACGCCCTTGGGCTCGCCCGTCGAACCCGACGTGAACATCACACACGCCGGATCGTCCGGCGTGACCGCGACATCCGGCGGCGAGTCCGGCAGCCCGGACCCCTCCGTGTCGACGTCGACGTCGACCACGGTCCGGCCCGGGCCGAGGCGTTCCGCACCCTCGGCGTCGGTGATCACCACCGCCGCGTCGGTCGCGTCGAGCAGGGCGGCGATCCGGCCGCCCGGGAACCCCGGATCGAGCAGCGAGTAGCTCGCACCGGTCTTCAGGACGGCCAGGACGCTCTCGACGAGACGCACACCCCGACCGAGCAGGATCGCCGCGATCCGACCCGGCCCCACACCGCGGGCCGCCAGCGACCGGGCGAGCCGGTTGGCCCCGCGATCCAGTTCCCCGTAGCTGTGCCGATGCGTCCCGAGGACCAGCGCGGTGGCGTCGGGTCGGGTGGCCGCGTGGTCGGCGACGACCTCGTGCACGCACCGGTCGACGCCGGCCGGACGATCGCCGGCCCACTTCCCGAGCAGCAGCTCGCGCTCCTCCGCCGTCAGCACGTCGAGTGCGTGGACGGTCGTCTCCGGCGCCGCGCACACCTGCCCCAGCACCCCGGTCAGACGGTGCGCGAGCGCCTCGACCGTCGCGCGGTCGAACAGGTCCGTGGCGAACTCGACCCGCCCGTCGACGCCCGCCGGCCGGCCCCGCTCGTCGTGCTTCTCGTCCAGGCTCACCACCAGGTCGAACTTGGCGGTGCCCGTCCCCACGGGGGTGACCGTCGTGCGCAGCCCGGGCAGCCGCGGGGTCGCGGCGGCGTTGTTCTGCACCGCCAGCATGATCTGGAACAACGGGTGCCGGTGCTCGACGCGCGGGGGATTGAGGTGCTCCACCAAGCGGTCGAAGGGGAGGTCCTGGTGGTCGTAGGCGGCGAGGTCGGTGTCGCGTACGCGGGCCAGGAGGTCGGCGAAGGTGGGGTCGCCGCTGGTGTCCGTGCGCAGGACGAGGGTGTTGACGAAGAAGCCGACCAGGTCGTCGAGGGCTTCGTCGGTGCGGCCCGCCACCGGGGTGCCGAGGGGGATGTCGGTGCCCGCGCCGAGCCGGGTCAGCAGCGCCGCGAGCGCCGCGTGCAGCACCATGAACAGGGTGACGCCGTGCGCCCGCGCCAGCTCGGCCAGCTCGCCGTGCAGCCGTGCGTCGAGGGCGATGCCGACGGTGTCGCCGCGCCCGCCGGCCCGACCGGTACGGGCTCGGTCGGCGGGCAGGGGGGTCTCCTGCGGTGACCCGGACAACGCCTCCTCCCAGTACCGCAGTTGTCGCGCCGTCAGGGAATCCGCGTCGTCCGGGTCGCCGAGCAGCCGCCGCTGCCAGTCGCTGTAGTCCGTGTACCGGACCGGCAGGGGGGCCCATGTCGGCGCGGTGCCCTCGCGGCGCGCCGCGTAGGCGTCGGCCAGGTCGTGGAGGAGGGGCCGCATGGACCAGCCGTCGGCGGCGATGTGGTGCACCACGAGAACCAGGACGTGGGATCGCGGCCCGACCCGCAGCACCGTCGTGCGCAGGGGGAGTTCCCCGGCCAGGTCGAACGCGTGGCGGGCGTCCTCGGCCACCGCTTCGGCGACCTCCGTCTCCGCCACCGCGCGGCACGGCACGTCCAGCCGTACGGTCTCCGGCCGTCGGACCTGCGGGACCGGCACACCGTCGACCGAGGGGTAGGTGGTCCGCAGCGCCTCGTGCCGGGCGACCACGTCCGCCAGGGCCGCCCGCAGGGCCTCCAGGTCCAGGGGCCCCTCCAGCTCCAAGGTGTGGCTGACGTTGTAGGCGGCGCTCGCGCCGTGCAGCCGGTCGAGGAACCACAACCGGAACTGCGCGGCCGACAGGACGGGCTCCGTGCGGGACGCGGCGGTCAGTGCGGGCCTGGCCCTGCCTGCGGTGTCGAGCACGGTGGCCAGCGCGGCCGGTGTGGGGCAGGCGAAGACGTCCCGCAGTCCCACCTCGGCGTCCAGGGTCGTCCGCACCCGGTTGGCGAGCTTCGCCGCCAGCAGGGAATGCCCGCCGCATGCGAAGAAGTCGTCGTCCGGGCTGATCGTGTCGGCGCCGAGTACCTCGGCGAACACACCGCACAGGATCTGCTCGCGCGACGTGCGGGGAGCGCGGCCGGACGCGCCGTCCGAACTCCCGGGAGCCGGCAGGGCGGCACGGTCGAGCTTCCCGTTCGGGGTGAGGGGGATCTCGTCCAGGAGCACGTAGCCGTTCGGTCGCAGATGCTCGGGCTGCCGCTCGGCGACGAACGCGCGCAGGTCCGCGAGGTCGAGTTCGCCGTCGGGCACGAGGTAGGCCACCAGCCGGTCGTCCCGGGCGACGACGGCACAGCGCCGCACCCGGGGATGAGTGGTGACGAGGGCCTGGACGGCCGACGGTTCGACGCGGAAGCCGCGCACCTTGACCTGGTCGTCGGACCGCCCGAGGTACTCGACGGAGCCGTCGGCACGCCAGCGGCCCAGGTCGCCGGTGCGGTACATGCGTTCGCCGCCGGGCGCCGCCACGAACCGCTGTGCCGTGAGCGCCGGCTGCCCGACGTAGCCGTGGGCCAGACCGGGTCCGCCCATGTGGATCTCGCCCGGCACGCCCACCGGGACCGGGCGCAGATCGGGACCGAGGATCCACGTCCGCTTGCCGGCTGTCGGCTTGCCGACCGGGACGGGCGCGTCCTTCGCCGTGATGGCGTGGGTGAGGGTGAAGACCGTGTTCTCCACCGGTGAGTAGCCGTTGACGAGGCGGATGCCGGGGTGGCGCCGCAGGAGGGCCCGCACGTGCGGCACGGAGGCCGCCTCGCCACCGGTCAGCAGGTGCGTGAGGGGGGCGAGCGCGTCGGGGTGTTCGTCGACGAGGTGGTTGAGCAGGCTCGCCGAGAAGTGCGCCGTCGTGACGCCGTGCTCGGTCAGCGACCGGGCGACGGCGGCGGGGTCGGTGAGGTGTCCGGGTTGCAGCACGCACGTGGCGCCGTGCAGCAGCGGACCGAACAGCTCCAGCGCGAAGGCGTCCCAGGAGACCGGGGAGCACTGGAGCCAGACCGCGTGCGCGCCGGTGTCCGCGAAGGGCTGGTCGAGAAGGGTGCCGGTCAGCGCCCGGTGCGGGGTGACGACGCCCTTCGGTGTCCCGGTCGAGCCCGACGTGAACATCACGCACGCGACGTCCTCGGGCGACACGCTCACCTCAGGGGCGTGCCGCGGCCGGGCCGCGATCGCGGCGGCTTCGGCGTCCACCAGGACCGGCGGGGTGGACGGCACCAGCCCGGCGAGATCACGGGAGGTGATCACGACCGGCGCGCCGGTCCGCTCGAGGTCCTCGCCGAGCCGCACCGCGGGGAACCGGGGGTCCAGCACGGTGTACCCGGCGCCCGCGGTCAGCACGCCGAGCACGGCGACTGCCAACTCCTCGTTCCGGTCGAGCAGCACGCCCACCACGTCTCCGGGCCGCACCCCGCGTGCCACGAGGTGATGGGCCAGCCGGCGGGCGCGGTCCACCAGCTGCCCGTACGTCACCCGGTGCGGACCGCAGACCAGTGCCGTCGAGTCCGGGGCGCCGGCGGCGCGGTGGGCGACGACGTCGTGCACGGGCGGGCAGAGCCGGTCGCGAGGGGTGCCCGTCCAGTCCACGGACACCGCCTGCCGCTCGCTCGCGTCCATGACGTCGTGGGCGCCGATCGGCAGTTCCGGCCGCCGCACCAGGGCGGCCAGCAGGCGGTCGAACCGCCGCACGATCCGCTCCGCGCTCCCGCGGTCGAAGAGGTCGGTGGCGTACTCGAGGTAGCCGGTCAGGGCGCCGCCCCCGGCATCCCCTTCGTCCCCGTCGCGCAGGGACAGGGTCAGGTCGAACTTGGCCACCGGGTTCGGGACGGGGACCGCGGTGCAGCGGGTGCCCTGGAGTTCCGCCGCCGCCTCCGAGGTGTTCTGCACGACGACCATGACCTGGAACAGCGGGTGGCGATCGGTTCCCCGGGCCGGGTTGAGCTCCTGGACGAGGCGGTCGAAGGGGAGGTCCTGGTGGTCGTAGGCGGCGAGGTCGGTGTCGCGTACGCGGGCCAGGAGGTCGGCGAAGGTGGGGTCGCCGCTGGTGTCCGTGCGCAGGACGAGGGTGTTGACGAAGAAGCCGACCAGGTCGTCGAGGGCTTCGTCGGTGCGGCCCGCCACCGGGGTGCCGAGGGGGATGTCGGTGCCCGCGCCGAGCCGGGTCAGCAGCGCCGCGAAGGCGGCCTGCACGACCATGAAGGGAGTGACCCGGTGGGCCCGGGCCACCTCCGAGACCGCCGACCGGACGTCGCCGCCGACCCGCACCGGAAGCGACTCGCCGCGATGGCTCGGACGGGCCGGACGCGGCCGGTCGGCCGGCAGGTCGAGGCATGCCGGCGCGTCGGCCAGCTGTGTCCGCCAGTAGTCGAGCTGCCGGGATGCCACCGAGTCCCGGCGGTCCGTCCCGCCCAGCAGGTCACGCTGCCACAGGGTGTAGTCGGCGTACTGCACCGGCAGCGGGTGCCACCGCGGGGCCTGCGCGGCGAGGCGGGCCGCGTAGGCGGCGGCCACGTCGTCGAAGAGGGGGCGCAGCGACCAGCCGTCGGCGGCGATGTGATGGACCGTCACCAGCAGCACGTGCCGCTGCTCGCCGGTGCTCAGCAGCCGCACCCGCAGCAGCGGTTCGCCGGACAGGTCGAAGACGTGCCCGGACTCCGCCGCGACGGCGCGGGAGACGTCACCGGGCGGGACGTCGGCGGCCTCGAAGACGCCCGCCAGCTCCGGCTCGGACAGGACGTGCTGGTAGGGGATGCCGTCCGCCGACGGGTACACCGTGCGCAGGGCCTCGTGCCGGAGCGCCGTGTCGACGACCGCGGCCCGCAGGGCCGCGCGGTCCACCGGGCCCGCGACCTCGACGGCGTACTGCACGTTGTACGTGCGGGAGCCCCCCTCGGCCTGGTCGAGGAGCCACAGCCGGGTCTGCGCGGGCGACAGCGGCAGCCGTTCCGGGCGCTGCGCGGCCACCAGCGCGGGCCGTGCCCCGGCGGCCGAGCCGAGAACCGCGTCCAGGGCCGCGGGCGTCCGGTGGGCGAACAGCTCGCGGATGCCGAGCTCGCAGCGGAGCACGGCCCTGATGCGGTTCGCGAGCTTGGCCGCGAGCAGGGAGTGCCCGCCCAGGTCGAAGAAGTCGTCCTCCCGGCTCACGGCCGTGAGCCCGAGCACCTCGGCGAACAGGCCGCACAGGATCTCCTCCCGCGCGGTACGCGCCCGGCCGCCGCCCGCCTCGCCCTGTTCGGGGGCCGGCAGTGCCGCGCGGTCGAGCTTCCCCGTGGCCGTCAGCGGGAGCGAGTCGAGCACCACGTAGGCGCTGGGCCGCAGATGCTCGGGGAGGTGGTCCGCCGCGTGACGGCGCAGTTCCGGCAGGTCGATCCGGTCATGGGGAACGACGTAGGCGACGAGGGTCTTGTCGCCGGGTTGGTCTTCGCGGACGATGACGGCGCTGTGGCGGATGTGGGGGTGTTGTTGGAGGGTGGTGCGGGTTTCGGCGGGTTCGATGCGGAAGCCGCGTATTTTGGTCTGTTCGTCGGTGCGGCCGAGGTATTCGATGGTGCCGTCGGGGTTCCAGCGGCCGAGGTCGCCGGTGCGGTACATGCGGGTGCCGGGTCGGTGGGGGTCGGCGATGAAGCGTTCGGCGGTGAGGGCGGGTCGGTGGAGGTAGCCGTGGGCGAGGCCGGGGCCTGCCATGTGGATCTCGCCGGGGACGCCGATGGGGACGGGGTTGAGGTGGGGGTCGAGGATGTAGACGGTTTTGTTGTGGAGGGGGCGTCCGACGGGGATGGTGGGGCGGTGGGTGTCGGTGGGGGTGATGGGGTGGGTGAGGGTGAAGATGGTGTTTTCGACGGGTGAGTAGCCGTTGAGTAGGTGGAGTTGGGGTTGTCGGGTGAGGAGTTGGCGGGTGTGGGTGGGGGAGGCGGGTTCGCCGCCGGTGAGGATGTGGGTGAGGTGGGTGAGGGCGTGGGGGTGTTCGTCGATGAGGTGGTTGAGGAGGCTGGCGGAGAAGTGTGCGGTGGTGACGGGGTGTTGGGTGAGGAGTCGGGCGATGACGGTGGGGTCGGTGGTGTGACCGGGGTGCAGGACGCACGTCGCCCCGTGCAGCAGCGGGCCGAAGAGTTCCAGGGCGAAGGCGTCCCAGGCGACCGGTGAGCACTGGAGCCACACCTGTTCGGGGCCGAAGTCGGTGAAGGTCTGCCCCGTCAGGGTCGTGGTCAGGGCCCTGTGGGAGGTGACGACGCCCTTGGGCTCGCCCGTCGAACCCGACGTGAACATCACGCAGGCGACGTCCTCGGGGACGACGGACACCGGGGGCGCGGTGTCGGGGCGGTGCGACACGGCCGGGTCGTCCACGCGCACGCTGTCGGGGAAGAACTCGCTTCCGGCGGAGACGACATGCTGGACGCGCCCGCCGGCGCACAGACCGGTCAGTCGCGCCCGGGGCAGGCGGGGGTCCAGCATGGTGTACGCGGCACCCGTCCTGAGCACGGCCAGGACCGCGACCACCAGGGAGAGATCCCGTTCGAGCAGCACGCCGACGACCTGACCCGGTCGTACACCGCGGGCGACGAGGTGATGGGCCAGACGGTTGGCCTGCGCGTCCAGCGCGGCGTAGGTCATGTCCGCGTCCGGCGTGAGCAGCGCGGTCGCGTGCGGAGTGCGACGGGCCTGCGCCGCGACGACCTCGTGCAGGCAGGAGCCCGCCCCGTCGCCGTCGCCGCCGCTCCAGGCGCCCAGGATCGACGTCCGCTGCTCGGGGGCGATCAGGTCGGCCCGGGAGAGGCTGACGTCCGGGCGGGCGGCGAACGCGGACAAGGCTCGTGCCAGCAGGTCCGCGACCCGTTCGGCGGTGGTGCGGTCGAAGAGGTCGGTCGCGTACGTGACGGTGCCCGCGATCCCTTCGCCGGCGGTCTCGGTCAGGTCGAAGGTGAGATCGAACTTCGCCGCGTCGAGGGGGACCACGCGGTGCTCGGCGCGCAGCCCGGCGAACTCCGCCGTGGCCGACGGGGTGTTCTGCAGCACGAGCATGATCTGGAACAGCGGGTGGCGGGAGAGCGACCGCGGCGGGTCGACCTCCTGGACGAGCCGGTCGAAGGGGAGGTCCTGGTGGTCGTAGGCGACGAGGTCGGCGTCGCGCACCCGGGCCAGCAGTTCGCGGAAGGTGGGGTCGCCGCTGGTGTCCGTGCGCAGGACGAGGGTGTTGACGAAGAAGCCGACGAGGTCGTCGAGGGCTTCGTCGGTGCGCCCCGCGACCGGGGTGCCGAGGGCGATGTCGGTGCCCCCGCCGAGCCGGGTCAGCAGCGCCGCGAGAGCCGCGTGCAGCACCATGAACACGGTGCTACCGGTGTCCCGGGCCAGGGACCGCAGCCGGTCGTGGGTCTCGCCGTCCACCGCGAACGGCACGGTGCCACCGCGCGTGTCGCGCACCGCGGGCCGCGGGCGGTCGGCCGGCACGGTCGACTCCGCGGGCAGCCCCCGCAGAGCGGACCGCCAGTGCGCGGCCTGGGCGGCCAGCACACTCCCCGGATCGTCCGGTGACCCCAGCGCCCGGTGGGACCAGAGCGCGTAGTCCGCGTACTGCACCGCCAGATCCGGCAGGCCGGGGGCGCGACCCTCGGCCCGCGCGTGGTAGGCGGTCGCCAGGTCGCGCAGCAGCGGAGCCGTGGACCAGCCGTCGGCGGCGATGTGGTGGAGCGCGATCAGCAGGGCGTGGTCGTCGGCCGCGACGCGCAGCAGATGCGCCCGCAGCGGGATCTCCTCCGTCAGCCGGATCGGCGCCGACGCCAGCTCGCGCACCGTCGCGTCGAGGTCCGCCGCCGCCACGTCGGCGACCGTCCACGGCACGTCGGCACCGTCGAGGACCTGCTGTACGGCGACGTCGCCGACGACCGGGAACACGGTGCGCAACACCTCGTGGCGCGCCACCACGTCGTTCGTCGCGGCCCGCAGGGCCTCTTGGTCGAGCCGACCGCGAAGGCGGACCAGCAGCGGGATGGTGTAGGCGGTTCCGCCCTCCACCTGGTCGAGGAACCACAGCCGCGCCTGCGCGAAGGACATCGGCGCCGGGTCCGGACGGTCACCCGCCACCAGAGCGGGGCCGGCCGCGGCGGCGCCCTCGACGAGGCGGGCCAGGGCGCGCGGGGTCCGGGCGGCGAAGACGTCGGCGATCCGCAGGTCCACCCCGAGGGCTCCGCGCACCTTGCTCATCAAGGTCGCCACGTGCAGCGAATGGCCGCCCAGGGCCAGGAAGTCGTCCTCCACGCCGACGGACGCGACGCCGAGGACCCGGGCGAACAGCGCGCACAGGGTCTCCTCGGCCTCGGTCTCCGCCAGGCCGCCCGCGCCCGTCGCCACCACCGGATCGGGCAGCGCGGCGCGGTCGAGCTTCCCGTTGGCCGTCAGCGGAAGGGCGTCCAGCCTCACCACCTGGGACGGCACCAGGTGTTCGGGCAGCACTCCGGCCGCGTACGAGCGGACCTCGGCCGGCTCCAGGCGCCCCTCGGCCACGACGTAGGCCACCAGCCGCCGGTCGCCCGGCGCGGCCTCCCATGCCGTGACCGCCGCCTGGCGCACGAGCGGGTGCGTCGTCAGGGCCGTCTGGACCTCGGCCGGCTCCACGCGGAAGCCCCGGATCTTGACCTGGTCGTCCGCCCGGCCGAGGAACTCCAGCACTCCGTCGCGCGCCCGGCCCAGGTCTCCGGTGCGGTACATCCGGCTGCCGTCGTGCGCGGCCACGAACCGTTCGGCGGTCAGACCCGTCTGTCCGACGTAGCCGTGCGCCAGCCCTTGGCCGGACATGTAGATCTCGCCCGCCTCGCCGTCCGGGACGGGGCGGAGGTCGGGACCGAGCAGATGGACGGACTTGCCGCCGACCGCACGGCCGACCGGGATCGTGGCGTCGGTGGGGCGGATCCGGTGGGTGAGGGTGAAGATCGTGCTCTCGACGGGGGAGTACCCGTTGGTCAGCCGCAGGCCGGGGCGGCGCTCCAGCAGCGCCCTGACATGGCGGGGCGAGGCCGCCTCCCCGCCGGTCAGCACGTGGGTGACGCGGTCGAAGGTCTGCGGGCGCTCGTCCACGAGATGGTTGAGCAGGCTCGCCGACACGTGCACGGTGGTCACGTCGTGGCGCAGGACCAGCCGCGTGATCTCCGCGGGGTCGGTGGTGTCCCCGGACTGAAGGACACAGCGGGCTCCGTGCAGGAGCGGCGCGAAGAGTTCCAGGGCGAACGCGTCCCAGGAGACGGGGGAGCACTGCAACCAGACCTCGTCGGCGCCGAAGTCGGCGTACGTCTGGCCGGTCAGCGTCGCCGTCAGTGCCCGGTGCGGTGTGACGACGCCCTTGGGCCGGCCGGTGGAGCCGGAGGTGAACATCACGCACGCGCTGTCCTCCCCCGACACGCCCACGCGTGGTGGCGTCGACGGGCAGGAGGCGGCCGGCGCTCCGGCGGGATCGACCGTCGTCCACGGCCCGTCGTCGAACGGCCCGCCGGGGGCGGTGAGGACGACCTCCACCCCGGCGTCCCCGCACACCGACGCCAGCCGGTGGGACGGGAACCGCGGGTCGAGCATGGTGTAGGCGGCGCCGGTCTTCAGCACGGCGAGGACGCCGACGACGAGATCGACACCGCGGGGCAGGTGGACGCCCACCACGTCGCCGGGGCGTGCGCCCTCGGCGATGAGACGGTGGGCGAGCCGGTCGGCGCGCCGGTCCAGGTCCCCGTACGCGATCCGGTCGGTGCCGCAGACCAGCGCTGTCCGATCGGGGGCTCGTCCGGCCTGGCGCGCGAACAGTTCGTGCACGGTCCCCGTGGCGGGATCGACGTCACGCGGGATGTCCGTCCTCACGGCCTGCTGAGACCTGGTCACCGCACCTCACTCCTTGCCGTCTGGTCGTCGGTCGTCTTCTGTGAGCGGTCAGTCGCGCAGCGCGGCGAGGCTCGCGGGCCTCAGGTCCGTCCAGTGGGTCTCGACGTACTCCAGGCACGCCGCCCGGTCGGCCGGGCCGTGCGCGACGGTCCAGCCGGAGGGCACGTCGATCGCGACGGGCCACAGCGAGTGCTGGCGCTCGTCGTTGACCAGGACGAGGAACTCCGTGTCGGTGGCGTCGAAGGGGTTGGTCATCGTGGGGCTCCTCAAGAGGTGGGGGGCAGGTGGGTGGAAGGGGCGGCCGGTGCGCGGCAGGCGGGGCCGTCGCGGAGGCGGGGGAGCGGCCGCGGCCCGCAGACCGCCTCGACGGCGGCGGCCACCGCCATCGCGTCGCACGTGCTGTCCGGCCCGAACACGGAGAGGCCGACGGGCAGCCCGCCGTACAGCCCGGTCGGGACGGTGACGTTCGGCAGGCCCGCCAGCGCGGGCAGGGTGGAGGTGTTGCGGGCGCCCCGGTCCCCGGCGGCGTGGTCCAGCGGCCACGCCGGGTCGCTGGTCGGAGCGATGACGGCGGACGCCGAGGTCCGGGTCAGGGCGTCCCGGAGTACTCCCCGCGCCCACCGACGGGTCCGGGCGCGTTGTCCGCACGCCTCGCCCCGCCGGCGGTCACCGACCTCCAGGGCGCGGACGAACAGGTCCTGGCCGAACGGCGCGGGCCACGCCTCGTTGGCCTCGATCAGCTCGGCCAGGGTGGCGGGCGCCCCCCGCCGCCCGGCGAGGTACGTCTCCAGGGCCGGCCGGAACTCGGCGACGAGGGCGTCCAGGGCCGCGTTCAGCATCTGGTCGTCCAGCGGCAGTTCGACGGGGATCACGACGGCCCCCGCGGCCGTGAGCGCGGTGGCGGCCCGGTCCAGGGCGTCGAGCGCGGCCGGGGCCATGCGCCGTCCCGGCCAGGCCGCCAGCCGAAGCCCGCCGAGGGGCGGGACGGCGGTGCCGCGCCCGCCGGTCAGCGCAGTGAGCACCGCCGCGGCGTCAGCGGTGGTCCCCGCGAGGACGCCCGGCGTGTCCAGGGCCGGCGAGACGGGGACGATCCCGCTCGACGGGAGGACGCCGAGGGCCGGTTTGACGCCGACGACGCCGGTGACCGAGGCGGGGCAGACGACGGAGCCGTCGGTCTCCGTCCCGATCGCGACGGGCGTCATCGAGGCGGCCACCGCGGCGGCCGACCCCGACGACGAGCCGGCCGGGCTGTGGTCGAGCGCGTGCGGGTTCCGCGTCTGCCCTCCGGCACCCGACCAGCCCTCGATGCCGCGGGTGCTCCGGAAGTCGCCCCACTCCGACAGGTTGCTCTTGCCCACCACCACCGCGCCGGCGGCCCGCAGCAGCGCGACCACGGCGGCGTCGGACCGGGGCGGGGCCCCGGCGAGGAGCGGTGAGCCGGCCGCGGTCGCGAGCCCGGCCGTGTCGATGTTGTCCTTGATCAGGACTGGTACGCCTTCGAGCGGGCGCTCGGTACCCGCCGCGTACCGTCGGTCGCTGTCCTCGGCACCGGCCCGGGCCGTGGGGTCGGCCGCGAACACCGCGTTGACCGACGGGTCGACCGAGGCGATCCTGGCGAGGCTCCGGTCCAGCAGCTCGACCGCTCCTCCGCGGCGGCGGCGCAGCTGCGCACGCAGCCGGTCGATCGGGGGCCAGGGGGTGGTGTGGTCAGTCAAGGCGGCTCTCCCGCAGGGTGCGCGACGACAGGAACACCGCTATGGACGCGGCGGCGACGGCGCCGTGCAGGGCCAGCGTCACCGCGAAGCCGAGCGCGTCGACGGCCACTCCCATCGCCAGGTTCCCGAGCGGTGGAGCGGTGAAGGACAGGAGCGACATGATCGACATGACCCGGCCCCGCATCTCCGTGGCCGCACGGCGCTGGATCAACGACGTCAGCACCAGGCTCGCCAGCGCGGTGATCATTCCCATCAGCCCGTAGCAGGCGGCCGCCGGGACCACGGAGGAGACCTGGCCCAGCAGCGACAGGGTCAGGGCCTGGCCGGCCAGGCAGCCCACCAGGACCGCCGCGGCGCGGCGGCGCACCGGCAGGACGAGGCTGGTGAGGAAGGTGGCGGCGGCGCCGACGGTGAAGGCGGACAGGAGCACGCCCGCCCCGGCGGCGCCGCCCCCGATGTGCTCGGAGAGCAGGACGAGCCCGACGTTGACCGGTCCGGCCCCCGCCAGCTCCACCAGCCCCACCACGACCAGCAGCAGCCGCAGGTCCCGGTGCCGGACCGCGTACCGCCAGCCCTCGGCGACCCGGGTGACCAGCCGCGAGGAGCTCTGCGGAGCGGGTTCCACCGACTTCTTCGGGCGGCACACCGCCACGCCGGCCGCCGACACCAGGAAACTCACCGCGTTGACCGCGGCCACGGCCACCATCCCGCCGAGGCCGAGCAGCCACGCGCCGACGGGACCGCCGGCCGCCTGGCCCGTGCGCAGCCCGATCAGGTACAGCGCGTTGCCCCGCACGAGGTCGTCCGCGGGCAGCAGCAGGGGCCGCAGAGCGCCGCTCGCGGGCAGGAAGAACGCGCCCAGCAGCCCCAGCACCGCAGCGGTGACGGCCAGGACCGGCAGCGACGCGCCGGTGACCGCCACGGTGACCGCCGCGACGGTCATCAGCACCGCGCGGGCCAGGTCCGACCACACCATCACCCGGGCCGGGCCGTGCCGGTCGGCGACCGCGCCCGCACCGAGGAGCGCCATGACCCGGGGGACGCCGGCCAGGGCGAGCACCGCGCCGGCGGTGGCGGGCCCGGCCGTGCCGACGACCGTCGACGCCAGCGCGATGGTCCAGGCCGCGTCCCCGATGCTGGAGAGGCCGGTGGCGCCGACGAACGACAGATAGCGGGGCGACAGCGGGCCCGGCCGTTCCGTGCTCGCCACCTCGGCGGACGCGTCCATCACTGAACTCCCAGAGGCTCCGCGGCCGGCTGCGGCAGCCCGGAGGGCGCCCACAGGTCCTCGGCGGACAGGGCCCGCACGCGGTACTTGCCCAGCGCGCTGACGAGCAGCCGCATCTCCAGCGCCATGCACGTGACCAGGCGCCGCAGGCCGGCCCGCGGGTCCTCGTCCACGGCGAGCAGGGCCGCGCGGCCCAGACCCACCGCGTGCGCGCCCAGCGCGAGGCACTTCACCGCGCGGGTCCCCTCCCACATCCTGCCGGACACCAGCAGGCAGCCCGGCGGAGGTCCGACGCGGCGCAGGCACTCGGCGAGCGGGAGCCCGACGTGGTCGAGGAAGGCCCCGGGGGCCCAACCGGTCCCGGCCTCGGCGCCGTCCACGGTGACCGCGTCGGCGCCCGCCGCCCACGCCACCCGGGCGGCGTCGCCCACATCGCGGCCGGGCGGGAGCTTCACCCACACCCGCGCCCGGGGGTAGTTGTTGCGCATCAGCCGGATCTGCTGGCGCAGCACCTCCTCGGTGAACGTGCCCGGACTGGCGCAGCGCAGCTGCCGGCCGGTCGTCCCGTCGAAGATCCGCTCCAGTGTGAACTGCTCGGCGAGACCGGCCGCGGCCGCGTCGTCGACGACCGTCAGCCCGCCCAGGCCGGGCTTCGCGCCCTGGCCCACCTTGAGTTCCAGAGCGAGCCGGCCGCTGTCGAGGAGAGGGCCGGCCGAGGGGTCGCTGTAGACGAGGTTCCAGACCTCGGCGTCGGCGTCCTCCGTGCTCTGCTGCACCACGACACCGCCGACGCCGTCGGGCACCGCGTCCGCGTAGGCCCGCATCCGGCCGAGGAGGCTGGTCTCCGCACGACCGGTGAGCCGTCCGGAGCCGTTGACGGGGGTGACGTTCTCGCCGATCACCATGGGGATGCCCAGTTCCCCCGCCTGCCGGCCGGCCGCCTGGCCCATTCCGCTCCCGGCGACCTGGGTCGACCCGAACGCCGACAGGTACAGCGGCAGCGGGGACGCGAACCCGCCGACCGTCGTGCCCAGGTCCACGTCGTGGTGGAGCGGCTCGCGGGCCAGCTCGATCAGTTCCTCCAGCCGCTGGGGCATGAAGACCGGGGGCACCAGCCGGATGCCGTCCAACTCGTCGCCACCGGCCGCCTGTCCACCGCCGAACACGGCCCGGCCGTAGTCGTCCAGCGCGGGGAAGGCGGACGCCGCACCCGCACGGGCGCGCTCGCGCACCGCCTTCTCCGGGAAGCCGTCGGCGCGCAGGGCGGTCACGGGGTCACCGTCCCGGGGACCTTCGGGAAGGCGCTCGCCTGCCACACCGAGTGGGTGCCGGACACGTAGCGGGTCAACCGTTCGACGCCGATACCGAAACCGGCGCTCGCGGGGATGCCCTCGCGCACCATCCTGAGGTACCAGGCGTACTTGGCGGGATTCTCGCCCGTCTCGCGCATCCTGGCGATGATCGTGCCGTAGTCGTGCTCGCGCTCACCACCGCTGCACAGCTCGCCGTACCCCTCGGCGGCCAGCAGGTCGAAGTTGCGCAGGCGACCGGGGTGGTCGGGGTCCTCCTTGTCGTAGAAGCCGCGGGAGCCCTTGGGGTAGTCCGTGAGGAAGAACGGCAGGTCCGCCTTGGCGGACAGCAGTGCCTCACCGGTCCAGTCGATCTCCGCGTCCGCGTTCTGCGGATGTCCCATGGCGTGCAGGTCCCGCACGGCCGAGGCGTGCGTCCGGCGCTCGAAGCCGGTGCCGGACAGCAGGGCGGCGAAGGCGTCGGGGTTGCGACCGAGCACGTCGAGCTCGTGCGGAGCGCGCTCGACCACACGGCGTACGGCGTGCTCGACGACTCCTTCGGCTACCGCCATCGCGTCCTCCCGGGACGCCCCGGCGATCTCCACGTCGATCTGGTGGAACTCGGCGAGGTGCCGACTGGTCGAGCTGGTCTCCAAGGGCTCGAGGCGCACGTTGGGGGCCACGCAGAAGATCTTGTCGAAGGCCGTCAGCGACGCCTGCTTGTACAGGATCGCGCTGGTCATCAGCTTGTACCGGTGGCCGTAGTAGTCGACGTCGACCTGCTTGGCGCCGCGGGCGCCGGGATCGGTCACCGGTCCGATCACCGGTGGCAGCAACTCGGTGAAGCCCTGCTCGGACAGCCGCTGCCGAACCCCGTCGAGCATCACGTGCTGGATGCGCAGTGCGGCTCGGGTGACCGGCGACGCCAGGTGGGCGCGCGGGTCGGTGGGCGGCGTGGGGGCTTCGAGTGCGGTCTCCATGCTGGTTGTCTCTCCTCGGGGTCGGTGCAGGTCAGCCGAGCGCCGGGGCATCGGCGCGAACGGCTCGTTCCAGGGCGGCGTCGTCGAAGGTCCGCTCCACGTAGGACAGCGAGCGCAGCAGCTGACGGGGGTCGGTCTCGTCCTGGCCGCCGGCGTCCACCAGGCCGCCCAGCGGCAGCCTTCCGGTCCGGGACCAGCGCAGCCTGCCGTCGGCGTCGACGCGGGCACGGGTCCGCCCGGCGTTGTCGGGGTGCAAGCAGTAGGGGACGTCGAGGCAGCCGCGTTCCACGGCGCGGACCAGGGCGACGTCCAGGTCGTCGTGCAGGTTCAGGACACCGTCGATCAGGGCCCTGGCCTCGTCCAGCACACCGCTGTCCGGCGGTGCGGGCCTGGCCGCGGGCCGTTCGCCGGCCGCCGCCGCCGCGCTCGCGACGCGCAGGGCGGCCACGTTCTCCCCGACGGTGGGGATCCGGTGGGCCTCGGCCACGGTCTTCACGATCAGCCGCTCGGCTCCGGAGCGTACGGCCAGGCGGGCGGCCTCCGCGAGAAGCTCGGTCGCCCCGCCGGGCGTGCGGGGGAAGACGCCCATGTACGTGTAGAGGACGACGTGCCAGTCGATGTCCGGCAGGAATTCGGCGGCCAGCAGCCGCAGCGCGCCCATGGCCTCGGCGTCCTGCTCCGGGTGCGTCTGCTGCGCGTAGCTCAGCGACACGCTCTGCAGGCCGTGCCGCCGGAAGAACATGCCTTCCAGCACGCTGATGGCCACCAGCAGGCTCGGGGGGCAGAGTTGGCCCATCATGCAGCCACCGAAGGACTCCAGGTGCGGGCGCGGGCCGGACTCCTGGAGTGCGGAGAGCATCCGGCAGGACTCGCGCCACGAACGGACCGCCTCCGCGACCGGCACGCGGCTGTACGGCAGGCAGTAGGAGAGCGGGCCGCCCTCGGTGGCGTGCAGCCCGCACGCGCCGATCGCGGCGATGATGTCCTGGGGCTGTGCGGAACCGTGCCGCACCTGCACCGGGAAGGACTCGTCGTGCAGTCCCGTCAGGATGTTCCGGGTCACCTCGGGCGGGTGGGCCACGATCGGGTAGCCGTTCAGGTCGTCCCCCGCCGCCATGGCGGCGCGTACGGAGGCGTGGTCCCCGACCCGCGTGAAGCTGTCCAGGGTGATGGTCCCGGCCGCGCACACGCCGGCTTGCCGCACCGCGCGCAGGCCGGCCCGCATGTCCCCGGGATCGCCGAAGCCCATGCGCGGCTGCACGACGAGTCGGCCCGCGGTCGCGGAACGGGCCACGAACTCCCCGAACGACTCGGCCACATCGTGCGCCGCCACCGTCATGACGGCACGCCCGCGCCCAGCCGGGCCAGGAAGGACCGGAACGACGCCATTCCGGCGCCGTCCTCGAAGACACCGTCGAAGCCCGCCTCGGCCAGCGCCTCGGCGCGGCCGTGCTCGTCCGGACCGTGGACGCCCAGCTTGCCGCCGATGACCACCGGCACTCTCGACAGGCCGTCATGGGCGCGCAGCGCGGCGATGACCCGTGCGCCCTCGTGGAAGCCGTGTCCGTTGACACTGCTGATCACGACGAGGTCCGGGGCGAGCCGCAGGCACTCCTCGACCATCAACTCGTCGGGCACGCAGGCGCCCAGGTTCACCACCTCGTGTCCCCACGCCTCCAACTGGACTTGCAGGTAGACGAGGTTCCAGGTGTGCGCGTCCGAGGCGAGGCCGGAGACCAGGACTCGAAGTCCCCGTGAACCGTTCGGCTGTCGTGGAGTCAAGGCAGTGCTCATCTCTGTCGCAAGGTCGGTGGGGGTTCGGCCCGCGGCCCGCCGGGGGCCGACGGGACGGAGTCGCGCGAGGGCGGGGCGGCCGCCGTACTGCCGGCGGCGATTCGCACGTGCCCGGGGCTTCCTCAGTCCCAGCCCGTCGTGTCCCGCCCCTCGACCGGGGCCGGTGCCTCCGCCGCGACGTGCCGGGCTCCGCCGTCGTCGCGGGCGACGGCGGCCGACGCCGCGGTGAACGCGGGAACGACGGCGAGGAACAGGGCCGCGGCGAGCGTGGCGACGTGCGCGCGGACGGGCATGGCGAACTCTCCCTTGGTCGAGGTCGTACCAGGTGTTTCGCTGACCGGCGCCGGAGCCGCCGTGTGTCGTCCGGTGCGGACGCGGCCTCCCTGCCGGTGCCATCAGCCTTGCGGGGGACCGCTGTTCGCCGCTAGGGGGGACCGGTGTCCGGATCCGGTCCTCGCATAGACCGTCCAGAGTCGTCGCGGTCCGCGTGCGACACGTCGCGCGGGTCGGGGAGCGGCGCCACGGAACAGCCGGTCACCTCCGCGAACCGGAATCCGTCCTCGGCGGCTCTGGCACGCGTCACGACGGCGAGCGCGACGGCCTCCGCCTCTTCCGGCGTGGCGGCGTTGACGAAGAAGCCCACGGTCAGACGCCGGTCTGAGCCTGGATGGACGCTGATGTGCTCGACGCGCTCGTGGCGGATCACGTGGGGCAGGAGCATCCGGCTGATCCGCTCGGACGCGGGGAGCTCGACCGCCAACCGGAACTGCACATGAACAAGCCGCATCTTCCGAGCTTGCGGAACACGCCGGTGAGCCGACAAGGCGTGTCGGCGGACGGTCCCTGTCAGAGCCCAAACCGGCCATCGTCGTCGCCCCCGGTTTCTGCCCGTGCCCCGGGGTTAATCGCACTCGTGTGTCACGGGTGGCGAACGCGGACCGACAGCCGACTCTGCGGGGGGCGACGTGCTGGACGTACTGGGGTTGGACGAGACGTGCGCCGCTGTCTACAAGGCGCTGTTGGAGCAACCGCAGGCGGGAATAGAGGAGTTACGGCAGACTCTGCGGCTCGATGAGGACGGGCTCCGGACGAGCCTCGACAGGTTGAGCGAGCTGGCGCTGGTCCGTCCGCGCCAGGGCGAACCCGACGTCTACCGCGCCGTCGACCCCCAGTTGGGCGTCCAGGCCGTGATCGCGCACCAGCAGGAGCAACTGGCCGCGGAGCAGCAGCGGGTAGAACAGCTCCGGCGCGCCGCGGCCCACCTCGCCGCGGACTTCGCCGCGATCCGCCCCCGGCAGGGACTGCCGGACGTGGAGCAACTGGACGACATCGACGAGATCCGCGACCGCATCCACATCCTCGTCCGGGAGGTCCGGGACGAGGTGATGACGCTCGTCCCCGGTGGGGCGCAGAGCGCGGCCAGCATGGAGGCGGCCAGATCCCAGGACGAGGAGTTGCTGCGCCGCGGTGTCCGCATGCGGACGGTGTACCTGGACAGTGTGCGCAACAGCCCGGAGACCGTCGAGTACGCCACGTGGCTGGGTGAGCTGGGGGGCGAGATCAGGACCGTGCCCGCGCTCCCGCTCCGCCTCATGATCATGGACCGCGACGTGGCCATCGTTCCCGTGGACGGTGCGGACAGCAAGGCAGGCGCCCTGCTGCTGGCGGCCGACGGACCGGTCACCGCCATGTGCGCCCTCTTCGACTGCTTCTGGGAGGAGGCCACCCCTCTCGGACGCTCCCCGGACCGGGCCCGGGGCCGCGACGCCTGCGGACCGACCCGCCAGGAGGCCGAGGTGCTGCGCATGCTGAGCCAGGGCCTCACCGACGAGACGGTCGCCAAGCACCTCGGCGTCTCCGCCCGCACCGCCCGCCGTATCGCGGCCGAACTGATGGACGAGCTGGGCGCCCGCAGCCGCTTCCAGGCCGGCGCCCGCGCCGTCGCCAAGGGCTGGCTCAGCGGCGAGGAGTAGCGGGGCCGGGGACGGGCTGCTCGACCGATCGGCCGCGGGCCGGCCCGGCGAGCCCTGGAGAACGGCACCCCGCAGGACGTGGTCGCCCATCGGACGGCGAGTGCGGTGTGGAAGGTGACCGCGGTCTCGTCGTCGCGCGACCGACACCGCAGACCGGCCATGGGAGTTCGGGAGGAGAGAACGGGAGAAGACGACCTCGCTCGGCAGCGCACGCCGCCACCGTGAACGACGGCGGCTGCCGACGAGCGCTGCCGAGTCGAGGAGGAAGCCCGCTCCGTCAGAGGAGAATGGTGAAGACCTCCGTGCCGGTCCGCTCGTCGAGGCTCGACGTGAGGCAGCCGAGGACGTCCAGGTCGACGGTCGTCACCTCGCGTACGACCGCGGAACCTTGCGCGTACCCGGAGGTCACGGTGCCCGCCCCGGTCACGATGGTCTGGTTGGCCACCCGGACGACGGTCGGCACGGTGAGGGCGACGGTGCTCGTCTGGCCGTTGGCCCAGTGGTAGACGATGACGCTGGTCGGCAGCACCGTGTCCGTCAGCGGCGGGATCAGGCAACTGGCCTGCTCGTTGAAGGAAGCGGACGAGGTACCGGTGAGGAAGGGACCACCTATGCAGGTCAGTTCCTCGTCCACGCTGACATCGGTGGCACGCGGCAGGGGGCCCAGTGGGGGTGCGTAGGTCTGTTTGGCTGCTCCGGTGCAGACCACGGTGGCGGCGGCCTGGTCCTGCGCGGCCTGCGCCGCCCCCGCGGGAAGAAGGACAGTGCCGGCGAGAACGGCTGAGGAGAGCGAGAGCAGTCTGCGAATACGGGACATGAACCGGCCTTCCATTGGCTGGGAAACGCGACGCGTGTGGCGCTGGGGAGGGCGCTGCCCTCGCTGTGGGTGATCGAGGTGACCTGTCGTCGACCGGGCACGAGCCACGGGAACAGTGCGGCCATGCTGCCCCTGTCGGGACAAGCGGTACATAGTCATTTCAGGGGGCTCGTGCACCCCCTCGACGGCGCACACCCCGTGCGAAAGCGCGCGCCTCGGGTGCCTCGGTGGTGACCCGAGCCCTGGTGGCGGGACGCACGGAGCGCGATGACACCGAGTCCGCACCGGAGGCACAACGCGTCTCACCACGCGAAGGCGGGCTCCGCGAAAGGGGCGTGCACGGCGACGGTGGACTGGGACAGGATCCTGCGGGCACTCGACGCCAGGGCACCGCCGGTGTCCAGGTCGTAGACGACGCGCGCTCCTGGAAAGAGGCTCTGCCGTAGTGAGGCCGGGAAGTCCACGCACGATACGAGGTTCTCCGCCATGGCCCGAGGCACCGTGTCACCGTCCCGGTACACCCGGCCGCCGGCAGCCGAGTGCACGGGCATCGTTGCGGGGTGCCGCTCGTAGGAGGCCACGACGGCGCTGAGTGCTTCTGCCTGACGCGACAGGCTCGGATGGTGCGAACCGAACGGCACAGGCGTGACGACGGCCTGGACGCCCATCGCTGATGCGGCCTCACGCAGAGCACGCCCTTCGCCCCCGGGGACGGTGACCACCACGGAACGGTCGTCGAACACCAAGGCTGTGCTCGCGTCACGAACCCCGCTTCGTGAAATGATCTCGTCGGCCTCCTCGCACGAGCATTTCAGGGCGACCATCCGGCCCGGACAACCGCGCTGCACTTCAGCGGCCTTGAGGGCCAGATGCGCTCCGTCCCGAAGGCTGAAGACCTCGGCGGCCGTCATGGCGGCGAAGTCCCCGGCACTGACGCCGAGGACGACCGCCGGCCCCCCGTGAGCATCACACAGCGCCTGGTGGGCTGCGAGAGACGCGACGAAGGAGGCGAGTTCGAGACATCCCGTCTGCTGCAACTCCTCGACGGACGGAGGGTCGGCTTCGGTGAGGAAGCGTGACAACCTCACTCCCCCCTCGGCGGCGGACACCTGGTCCGTCTGCTCTGTGATACGGGCGAAGGCGTCAGCGAAGCGCTCACTGCGGCCCGTCGCCGCGGAGATGGCTGCGGGCGCGAAGGTGCCCTGGGGTGGGAAGACGTGGACGGACGCGCCGGCGAATCCAGTTGCCGGCTCCTGCGCCGACCCGATCACGACGCGTCTCCTCGCGAGTGGGGCGACAGCGTCTCCCGCCGCTTCCCGGCCAACTCGGAGATGGCTGAGGCGATCTGGTCACTCGCGGACTCGGCGTCCACGTCCACCTCCAGGGCGTTCAGCAAGTTCGCGAGCATGACGTAGTAGCCGGTCAGCATGATCAGTTCGACTGCCTGCCGCTCGCCGAGGGCCTGACGCAGTGCCGACACCGTCGCGTGATCAAGCGTGTGCTGCCGCACCAGCTCGCCGGTCGCCGCCAGCGCGACCTCCTCGGTCTCCGTGAGCCCGTCGACGTGTACGGTCCCGTCCACGGTGGCGGCGGCCTGCTCAGGGGTCATGCCACATCGCTCGGCGACGGGGGTGTGCTGCGCCTTTTCGTACGCGCAGCCGACGCGGCCCGCGACGGAAAGGATCACTGCCTCGCGCAGGCGCGCGGGAAGGCTGGTCGCCGAGAGCAGGGCCACCCCGAGGTCGATGGCGGGCTCGGCCACCGCCGGTGCGTGGGCCAGCATACGGAACACGTTCAGAGGCACTGGGGTGCGCGTCAGCACCGCCTGGGAGCTGCGTTCGTCAGGATAGGGAAATCGAGCCATGCCGTTCTCCGTCTCTGGTGTGAGGGCTGCCTCCCCCATCGGTGATGTCCCCCCCCCCGCTGTTCGGGGCGCGGAGACCCCTCGGAAGGTGCGCCTGCGTCGTCAAGGCCGCGGCGCCGGACGATTGCTCACCGACCTGTGGTGTGCGGCTTGCCGATCCGGGCGACCACACACCACCGCGGACACACGGAAGGCGTGAACGCGATGAACGGCCTCACCTCTCCGCCGACGCCGGGCCCCACGGACCTCGCGGCGTCTTGGCCTTCCGCGCCGTACACACTGAACTCACCCCAGGTGAACCGTCCGACGCTGCCCGAGTCGTCCCTTCACGCTGTCACGGAGCCGGCGAGAAGGGTCGGTCCTCCGGGAGCCGCTGAAGGACTGTCCCGGCACCACGACGGCACCACGGTGGCGCACTGGCTCGCGGATCCTCCGTACGCATGGCGGTGAGGTGGAGGGGGAAGTCCGCTGAAGTCGTCCAAGCAGACATCGACCGAGCCCACTTCACGCTGTCCTGGTTCCGTCAGGAACAACGTGGCGCGAGAGCGAGACGGTCGGGGCCGGGACGAATCGATGAGACCGTCGGCCCACACCTCGCTGCCTACCCCTGGAAGTCACCCTGACCGGGGCTCCACGCCCTGTACCCGGATGTACGAGTGAACGCGATCAGCGGTGATCGTGAGAAGCCGCTGCCTCGCTCGCTGGGCGCGGAGGAGAGGCTTCCCGGACACCGGCGTCCGATCCGGTTCCCGGCCCCTCGATCGGGGGCCGCCGTGATCCGTCACAGTCGGTACGGCGACCTCCGGCCAGGGATGCGCGGAGGACCAGGACGGCAACGTGGTCGTAGAACGGATCATTCATAGGGCCATCGTCCGGCCCGCCGTGTCAGGCGTCCCGTCCTGCACCTCCCTCCGGGTGACAGGTACGCCCTCCGTGAGGGCTTGGCGGCCGTTCAACGCGTGCACGCATGAACTGGGGTCGGGGAGGTGTGATGGGCGCCCGCGAGGAGGGATGCTGTGGTGCGGCGGCCGGTACGACTCGGGCGTTCATTCGAAGAGAGGGCTTCGAGGTCGGTTGCCCGGCGACAGAGTCAAACGTCCGGGCGGACCATCGACCGGGAAATGCCGGAGCTGCGAAGAATCCGGGCAGGTGTTGCCGACGTCACTCACCTGACATGTGAGTGGACTACTCGAAGGACGGTCCGTGCCATGCGCAAAGCTTCCGCTTCTCTTCTGGCCGCTTCGGCCCTCGTAGCCGTTGTCTCCCTCCCCGCTGCGCCCGCGACGGCGGCTGTGGACGACAGCGGTGTTGTCACCTGTCCCCTGGGCGTGCAGAACACCTCCTACACGCCCGGGCTCACTCTGACCACGCCCGCGCCGCTCGTCGACGTCCACTCCAGCGGCACGCTGGGGCCATGCGTCTCCACCGATCTCCAGCACACGGCGGGGACCTACACCTTCCAGGGCAGTGGCAACCTCAACTGTCTGGGTGGGAGCAGTGCCGGAACCGGAAAGATCGACTGGGCCGATCCCGGCACACAGCCGTCCCGGTTCACCTTCACCAGCTCGCTGGCCCTGCGTCCCAACGGCACCACGGTTCTCGTTGCCACCGGTCCGATCACCCAGGGCGACTACACGGGCCGCACGATCGTCAACACGGTCGTCATCACCAGCCTCGACCTCCTCGCCTGCACGACAGCAGGCGGGCTGACCACCACCTCCGGTCCCTTCCTGGTCACGGTGTTGTGACGAAGCGAGGGCCAGTCGGCCCGCCACGGAGCACAGCGCACCTTGTACGGCCGGCGGCCGACGGTTCACGAAAGGGAGTAGCGATGCACAACCCACCCGGACGAATCCTCCGCAAGCTCCTCATGGTGGCCAGAACGGCAGCGCCCGCCGCGCTGTGCATGGCCGTCCCGCTCGGCGCGACGCCTGCGGCCGCATCGGAGACCGCGGCTGCTGCCCTGGTGACCTGCGTCGGACAGCAGGTCACCGACTACAGCCCGGGCCTCCACCTCACCCAACCCCGGAACGTCGCCTACCAGGCCGATGGAACGTACGCCTCGTGCCCTCTCAACGACGGAGTGAGCGGGGTGACCTACAGCGAAGGCGGAGCGGTGACAGGCGCCACCTGCCTCGCCTTCCCCAGCACGGCCACGGCGACCTTGACCTGGAGCAACGGGCAGCACTCCACTGTTCAGGTCACGGGCACCGAGATCGACGTCGCCGGGGCCACCCAGGTCTACGTCTCCCTGGGCACGGTGACGTCGGGCCGCTATGCCGGGTCGCTGGTGAACGTGACCACGGAGATCATCCCGGACCTGGGCAACCCGCTTCCGTGTCTGACCCCGACCGGCCTCACACACGTCAGCGGACTGTCCACCCTCGCCATCCTCTGAGCGCTCGAACCCAGGTGACGAGAAGCCAGACCTCTATCGCAGGGAGGCTGCGATGTACCGGTATTCAAGACGCTTCGCAACAGTCGGGGCGACGCTGCTCGTCACGGCCCTCGGCCTGGCCATGACGAGTGGCACCGCTCAGGCGGACGACCCTCCTCTGGCCACCTGCACCGGCGTCACCACCGCCCATCACGACCCAGGGGTCACCTACACGCCCGCGGACATCGACGTGGAGATACACACGAGCGACACCTGTGTGCTGCCCTTGCTGGAGACGGTGCGGCACGACGAACACTTCGTCTCACCCGGCCTGTCCTGTCTGAACCTGCTCAACGGCGGTCCGGGCTCAGTGACACTGCACTGGGGCAACGGACAGCAGAGTGTGTTCCAGTACAGCTCCCAAGTCACCTCCGCCAACGGCGTCACCACGGTCACGCAGACCGGAGTGATCACCAGTGGACGCTTCGCCGGCCACAACGCCGTCGAGACGCTCGTCGGTGCCTCCCTGAACCTCACCGCCTGCCTCAGCGGCGGCATCACCGGCTACTCGTTCAACTCCGCCCTCGTCATCGTCTGACGCCATCCGTACCAGCGCCGCCACGCATGTCTCACACCGCTGGGCAGCGGTGCCGGAGCCCGGTGTGCAGGTGGGCTGCCTACGCGGGGGGGAGGACTCCTGCACCGCACCGCACGGCGCGGTCGGGGGCGAGGGGGGGCCGGGGCCGGCGCTGTGAGACCGCGACGTCGTGGTCCTTGCGTCCACAAGTGGGCGCAGGATGTCGGTCCCCACCGCAGCGCTCACGAAGAGGAATCCGACCATGTCCGAGAGTGAATCCGTCGTTCTGCTCGACGAGCGTGGAAACGCGGTGGGCAGCGCCCCCAAGGACCGGACGCATGACAGCGACACTGCCTTGCACCTGGCCTTCTCCGTCTACGCCTTCGACGAGGCCGGACGCCTTCTCATGTCGCGCCGGGCCCTCTCGAAACGCACCTGGCCCGGTGTGTGGACCAACAGCTTCTGTGGTCACCCCCTGCCGGGTGAGGCCTTGGAGGCCGCCGTACGGAGACGGTCGACGGCGGAACTCGGCACAGATGCGGAACGCATGGATCTCCTCATCGGCGCTGTTCGCTATCGATCCGTCATGGAGAACGGCATCGTGGAGAACGAATTGGGGCCCGTCGTACGGGTTCTGCTCTCTCGGCCCCCGTCACCCAGTCCCCGAGAGGTCGAGTCCGTACGGTGGGTGCCGTGGGAGGAAGTACTTCGGGAAGCGAATCAGGACCCGACAGCTCTGTCGCCGTGGAGTGTGATCACAGTGCGACGGTTGGGCCGCCTGGGTCCGGAGCCCTGGAAGTGGCCCGTGGTGAACGACGAGGAACTGCCCCCGGCGCTGCGAAGTCACCCGTAGGGAGAGCGGCCGGCATCCGTGCTCGATGGTCGTACCGCCGTGAGGGCCCTACTGCAGCAGCGCGCGCGTGGGTCGGACCTTCCTGTGATCGTCACGCTCGGCCAGGGCCCAGGCCGAACTCGAGTCTCCGGTAGCCGTGCGCGATGACCGGCACGGCCAGGTCCTGCGCAGTCAGCCGATAGCTTGATCGACTTGCTTCGGCCGTCCGGCACCAAGCCGCGCAGGTACCGGCCTCGTCCCGGCAACACGCCCACCCCGAGCGAGAACAGCCCACGTGACGAAGCGCTTCTTGTTCGCGGCGTGAGCATGGTCCTGGCGTCGTCGCTGCGGAATTCCTCACCCCGAGTCATCGAGAAAGTCGGGGAGGATGTGGTCCAGGCAGTATTCCGCTACTGCGGCTATGGTCAGCGCCGGATTGACGGCGCCGGTGCTTCCCGGCATGAGAGCACCGTCCAGGCAGTACAGGCCGGGGTGACCGTGGAGCCTCCCGTACGGGTCGGTCGCCCTGCCGATCCAGGCGCCGCCCACAGGATGGGTGACGAGCGGACGGTCGTGCGGCTGGGGAACGACCGTCGCCTCGGGCAGGTACCGAGCCACCTGGCTGACGACCTCTTGGGTCTGTGGCTCTCCGCCGCTGTCGTACTGTGCCTTCCACTCCAACTGGACTTGCCCGTCCGAGTTCCGGACCCACCTGCCGAAGCGGTCCGGAATGGTCATACCGAGGCACGGAATGTCCCCGCCGCCCAAGGGCAGGGAAAGGGGTGAGTGCATGACCCCGACCGTGCCGGACGTGTTGTGCACCATGACGGAGGAAGGCCCTCCTTGGGGCGTGTCCGCAGGCAGGTCGGCCACTCTCAACACGGTCAAGTGATCACCGTTCGCACTCCAGCCCTCTCCGACAGACGCGTCGAGATCAGCCAGAGCGCCGGTCTCCCGAGCCGTCACCAACAGCCGGGGCGTGTGCATCCCGGCGGCGAGCACGAGCCGGTCACACGAGAAGGCCACACGTTCGTGCACTGTCCCGTCCTCGTCAAGGCGGTCGGTGAGCACCCGGAAACGGCCGGACCGGCCCACGGACACGGCCGTCACCCTGTGCAGCGGCCGTACGCAGGTCCGCCCGGTGGCCTCCGCCCGCGCCAGGTAGGAGCGGTCCACGCTGAGTTTCGCCCCGCTGTTGCATCCGGTGAAGTGGTGCTGGCCGAGGACGGCCGCGGCCGGACGGTCACCGCGAAGTTCGCCCCGCACGACGTCGAAGTCGAAACTGCTGGAGATTCTCTCCGCCGGCAGACCGGAGGCCTCCACGGCCCGGTCCCACAACCTGTGGGCTCGGTACGGCGGGTGATCGAGGAGATCCACGGGAAACGGGGCTCCGCCCAGCCGACGGCGCGCTCGGGGGTAGTGAATGCGGTCGAGCACCTCGAAATCAGGGCCTGAGGGGAAGATCCGCCCGAATGCCTCGGCCCGTGGCTGTGCCAGCACGCCACCGTAGACGAGAGTGCCGCCGCCCACACCGGCACCGCACATGAGGAGAGCGTCCTTCTCGGCGATGACGTCCAGCAGGCCGGTCGAGCGCGGGAGGGCCGCTTGCGTCGCTTCGGAGAGAGACGCCCACGGGCCGGAGCGCGAGGGGGCAGGGGGAACCGATTCGTCGTCGAGCCAGACGAGTCGTCGGTCCGTAGAGGGGAAGGCCGGGAACGCGGCGCTCGCGGGCGTGGCCGGCCAGCGCCGCCCACGCTCCACCACGACGTTGCGTACGCCTGCCTGGGCGAGTCGGAAGGCGGTGATGCTGCCACCCAATCCGGCCCCGATGATGACGACTTCGTGGCTTTCCTCGCGAATCCGCAGATCCGGGCCGGAGAAGGACCGGTTTCCTTCGCGAGCGGTACTGCCGCGCCCGGCAGGCGCTGGTGTGTGGGTCCGCGTGGAGCGGACGTCTTCATCTTCCGGGGGCACGGGATACTCCTTCGCCTCGTTGCGTTTCGGTGGGGGCCTGCGGCACCCGCTCGTCGCCGTCCCGCACGAAGGGGCCGACGGCGTCCATGAAGTCGGTGTGGCGGTCCAGGTGGGAGACGTGGCCGGCAGCCGTCAGGAGCACGAACTTCCCGGCCGGCAACCGGCGGGCAGCCGCGCGCCCTTGCCAGGCCGGCAGCAGGGTGTCCGTGTCCCCCCACACGATCAGTACCGGTGTCCGGAGCCTGGAGAGCCGGTCCACGACGAGGATGTCGGCACGTTGGCCGGTGATGTCGCCGCACGCACGGAAGATCTCCAGGGAGGTGCGCAGGGACTGCTGTGAACGCGCCAGTCGTAGCTGAGCGAGCCACGTCTGCGCCGGTACCCGCCATGGCTGACGAAGCAGCAGCAGAGTGGACAGAGCCAGCACCGGTTCGCTCCCTGGAAGAGAAGCGAGCACGGACACCAGGTCGGCCGCACGGGGCGGCAGCATCCCCAACGCGATGGCTGCTGGATGGGCGAAGCGGCCCAGGCCGTTGGAGTCGACCAGGACGAGGCGTCGGACGAGCCACGGGCGCGCGATCGTCAGTTCCGCGACGACGGAGCCGCCGTAGGAGTGTCCGACGGCCGTGACGCGGTCGATGTCCAGGGCGTCGAGGAATTCGGCGAGGAAGGCCGCCATGCGCACCGGCCTGACGTCGGTCAGAGGACTCGTGCCTTCGAAGCCGGGCAGCACGGGGGCGAGGACACGGCAGGTGTCGCCCAGGTCCTTCATCACGGGGAACCAGTCACGGGCGCTGGACGCTGCACCGGTCACCAGCAGGACCGGTGCTCCCTCGCCGTACTCGTAGTAGCGGGTGGATATCCCGTCGACCAGGACGCGTCCGGTCCTCATCTGTCGTTCCGTCACTGCTCCTGGCTCCACTCGGTCGAGTGGCCGTGGCTCTTCTCCCGTACAGGCCCGGCCGTGGTGAAGTGCAGTTCTCCGGAGACACTGTCGCGTCCCGCCAGCCACATGCCCAGCGCCTCCCTGGTCCCCAGAACCTCCGGTGCCCGCAGGTGGGCGGGGGGACCGAGCGGGGGATGCCCGTCGGTAGGAATGAGGCGGTACCTGAATATCCTGAAATTCGACCTGGAGCTCAGCATGGCGCCGTCCCACAGGATGTAGGAGGGCACGGAGGGAGGCATGTCCTGCTCGGCACCGACACCACGCACGATGTCCTGGTGATGAACCGACAGGTCCCCCAGCGCGATGAGCACGAGAAGGCGGCTGCTCCAGGCCGGCTTCGCGGCCCACTCGCGGGCCTCGGCCATGATCGTGCGACGCGACAGACCTCGTGCGCGTCCCACCTGTCGGTCGTTGGCGGCTGCGAGGCGGCGCCACGGCCGGTAGAAGGCCTGGGGGCGGTCCACGCCGAGCAGGTGCCCGAGGATGTCGCGAGGCGACCATCCGGCACAGAGCGTGGGACCGGAGTCGAAGAGATCGTCGGACAGGGCGTCCAAGGTGCGCAGCAGACGCTGTCGCTCCGCCCGGAGTTCGCTTTCCAGAGGAAGACGCACCGCTCCTCCTATTCGTCGCGATGAGGCCCTGACGCGCCACGCGCCGGTGGTTCCTGGCCGTGCACACGGGGCCGCGCGGGGGTGTCGCCGTTGCACTGAAGGATTTCCGCGAAACTCTCCTCCAGGAAGCGGTGGAAGAGCCCGGGGGCGGTGATCGCAGCCGGGTCGATGTTCGTGCCCACCCCGCACAGCTCGCCGTGCGACGCCATGGAGACGTTGACCGCGGCCCCACCTCGCGGCGCCCAGGGGACGGCGTTCACGACACGGGTACCGGCGATCTGCGCGGTGCCCGCGAGCCCGGGGACGCTCGTGACCACCACGTCGATCCTCCGCAACAGAGGCGGTGCCAGGTGCTGGTACAGCAGTTGGGGGACGAGGGCGCCCAGGTCGGCCATCATCGTGTAGGTCCCTCGTGCCACAGAGTCCCGGGCTTCCGTGATCGCGGTGTGCACGGCGAGCATGCGGGCTCGCGTGGGCATGTCTCCGACCGGACCGGCGATCAGGGCTCCCGCGATCAGGTTTCCGGCACCGGTTTCGTGCGTCTGGCGGAAACTGACGGGAACGAGTACCGGAACACTGTCGCGATGGACGCCGTGGTGGTCGTGGTAGCGATGGACCGCGCCGAGGACCGCCGACACGTAGGCGGACGTGACCGAGGCTCCCACGGCCTTCCCGGCCGCCTTGAGTTCGGGCAGAGGCACCGTGATCATGCCGCAGTGGACCGCCGGGCTGCGGCGCGAGAGCAGGGGGGAAGGGGCCGCCGAACGGAGCACTTGGGCGGCGACGCGGCCAGTGGACCGGGCCCCCTCGGCGGAGCTGCCCGGTCCGGCCAGGGCGCGGGCGCTCTCCCGCATCAGCACCCGAGCGGACGTGCCCAGCGCCCGGACGGCCCTCAGGACGCCGGAACCGTCAGCCGGACCCGCCCCGGGTGGCTCCCTGTCCGCCGGTGACACCGGGTGCTGTGACGAGGCAGCGGGGAACCCGTTGTCCATGAGACGGCGGACCGCGGCCACGATGGTCACCGCGTCGCCCAGGCTGTGGTGCCACTTGAGGACGACAGCGGCACGATCACCCTGGTAGCCCTCGACGAGGGTGATCTCCCAGGGAGGGTGAAGAGGGTCGAAGGCCGCAGAGATGCGCCATTCCACCGTTTCCATGAGCTCGCGCGTCCCACCGGGTGCGGGGAGTCGTACGTGGTGCATGTGCCTGGACACCCGAATGTCCGGGTCCGCGACCCACGAGGGAGACCCCGTCCGCAGCGGCGACTCCACGACTCGGTGCGTCAACCGAGGCAGCCGGGCGACGGCTCCTTGGCAGGCGCGCGCGAACATTCGCCGATCCGGGACCCCCTCCAGCAACCAGACCCACGCGACATGAGGACGGGTCAGTGCGTTACCGCTCAGCCGCCAGAAGAGGGTGTCCGTACCGTTCATGGGGCCGGGCCAGGTCCAGCCGCCGTCGGGACGCGCTTCGTTCATCAGGGGATGACCTTTCCTCGAGGGGGTTCGTCGTCCTCGCCCCGGGCGCCGGGGTGCCCCAGGCCCACCAGTTCCACCGAGCGTTCCCATACGTCTCTCTGCAGGCGGGGATGGAGGCGAAGGGGGGCGGGTGGCAGCAGGCGCACCCCGGGCATCCAGGAGTGGAACCCGCCGCCGCGGAGGGCGAAGTACGGATCGCCTGCCAGACGAAGAGCCGGCCGCGCACCTTCCTCTGAGCTGCGCACCAGGGGGGTGTGCTCCGCGAGGGCGAGCAGACGGGGTGCCAGCGGGATGTTCCTGACCAGACCGGTGGACACGAGACCGGGGCAGTAGGCGTGGGCTGCGATCCCGTGGCGTGCCCACCTGCGTGCCGCCTCCTGGGTGGTGAGCACGTTCAGCAGTTTCGAGCGTGCGTATACGGTCCACGAGCCGATCGGCCCGTAGGGTCTCGGCTCGGCGAAGGAGACCGGGTCCAGGCGCAGGACGCTGCGGTGCGCCTCGGACGCCACCGTGACGATCCGCGAGGGAGCCCCCCGGCGCAGCTGCCCGAGGAGGAGCTGGGTGAGCAGGAAGGGCCCCAGGTGGTTGGTGGCGATCATCCTGTCGAAGCCCTCGGGAGTCGTCGATGGCCGGATGTCGTGCGTTCCGGCGTTGTTCACGAGCACGTCCACGTGCCCCCAGTAGCGGTCGATCTCCCGCGCGACGGAGCGAACCTCGTCGAGGGCGGCGAGATCGGCGACGAACAACCGGACCTCCGTCCCAGGCCGTTGGGCGGTCAGCTCGGCGACGATGGCTCTGCCTCTCTCGCGGTTGCGGCACACGAGGGCCAGTCGGGCTCCTGCCGCCGCCAGGCCGTGGGCGATCTGCCTTCCGATACCGGAGGTCGCGCCGGTGACGACGCAGCGTGAGTCCTTCATGGCGTGGTCCTGTCATCCGTCCCGGACCGGCTGCCATCCCGGGCCCACCGGCCTGAGGACGTGTCGCGCCCGTGGCGGGCGACACCGGCGCGGGGGTTTCCGCCTCCCGACGACGGCGGATCCGTGATGTCCACGAGTTCCACGTCCGACAGCCGCGCCAGCAGGCGCCCCTCGGAAGTGGTTCCGCTGCACACGCCCGCTTCGTCGGCGGCCACGCTCAGGCTGTGCCCGTGCCGCAGGACGAGGTCGTGGTCGTTGGCCCCTTGCGTGTACAGATCGATCCGGCCTACGGAACGGGGTACGAAGAGGGGGCGGTGACCGGCTGACCGCGGCCTGAGGGCGAGGGTGCGCAGCGCGGCGCACAGGAAGAGCGCGGGAATGGTCATCGTGCGCAACTGGGGGTGGCCGGCCAGGGAGGGCGTCCACATGCCACGTGCGGCCGTGGCGCCGACCAGGCAGTCCGAGAGGTTGCGGAAGGGGCCGCGCAGGGAGACCGCCGCGTGTGGCGAGGCGTATGCGTCCTCCGCCGGCAGAGGGGACGCGAGAGGACGGGAAGCCTGCTGAGTCGCTTCCCGCGGCCGCCGGTCCAGGAGCACCACGGTCCGGAAGTGCAGCAGCGCGCCCCGCCGGGTGCCGCCGTGAGGGTCGAGGGTGTCCGAATGGATGGTGACCTCGACGGCGGACCCCGACGTGCCCTCGGTGCGTGAGGCGGACGTCACTGACGCCCGGATCCGCAAGGGGGAGGGCACTGCGCGGGCGAACGGGCGGATGAAGGACTCGAACCGCGCGTCGCGGAATCCCGTGGTGACGGCGTCAGGAAGCAGTGCCTCGGCCGCCTGGGCGGCGATGTCGAGAATGAAGGTCGCCGGCACGGTCGGCTTTCCGCTGACGAGGTGGTCGAGGAGGTGCCGTTCGAAGTCAGGGTCGACGAGGTACGCCCACTCGGCGTGGTCGGAGGCGTCCGCTGGTCGCGTCCACCAGGGGGGCCGTCGGCGGACCGAGGGGGCCGGCGGTCGGTCGTCGCGGACAAGGCCAGGGCGGTGCTGCGCCAGCCGGTCGCGCTCCGCCGGGCCCAGGTACACCGACGAACCACCGGTCAGCGGTGCCGCACGCATCTCGGCCGTGAACTGTTCGGCGCCCTCTTCCGTGGAGATCGGTGTGAACTGAGCCTGGCTGGCCACGTGTTCCTGGAACAGTACGTCGGCCCCCATACCGGTCTGACCCCACATCGTGAAGCCGATCGTCGTCTGCGCGGCCCCTGCGGCCGTCTCCGCCACGGCGGCGAGATAGGCGTTGGCGGAGGCGTAGTCCGTGTCCCCGGGAGCTCCGGCGGTGCCGGAGTAGGAGCCGACGTTGCACCACCACCGGGGCGGGTGGGACGCCAGGGCGTCGGAGAGATGACGGTGCCCGAGAACCTTCGTGTCCCGTACGGCGCGGAACGCGTCGAGGGACTTGCCGGGCAGCAGGGACGAAGCCACCTGCCCCGCGGCGTGCAGGACGAAGTCGACTCGGCCCGCAGCCTCCAGGATTCCCCCGACCACCTTCTGGAGGGAATCCCGGTCCGCCACGTCACAGGTCGCGTAATGCACGCGGTCGTCCCCGAACCGGTCCCGGAGCACCCGGACGGCGTCTCGTACCGCGCGCTGCCTCAGGATGCCGTCCACCCGTGACACGACGGTCCGCGTCGGCAGGTCGGGGTGCTCCTTGCGCATCCTTCGCAGGAGCTCGGTCCGGGCGTTCCGGCCCGGCCCGTCCCGCAGGTCGTCGAACGGCTCCGGGCACAACGGGGTGCGGCCCAACAGCCACAGGCGCGGGCGTAGATCTGGCGGCAGATTCATCAGCATCGCTCGTGCTATGCCGCTCGTTCCTCCGGTGACAACGCCCACGCAGTCCTGCGGGAGCAGACCGGCAGTGGGGACCACGGGGGGCAGGGGAGCCGGGAGCACGGCCTCCACCCAGCGTTCGCCGCGCAGGTACCGCACCACCGGCGGAGGACCGGAGGGGGCCGCGTGTTCCGCCTCTGCTCGTGCGAGCACCGCGCTGGTCACCGCCTCGTCCGTGACCACGACGCTCGCGGCGATATGAGGGCGCTCCCAGCGCAGGCTCTTCACCAGCCCCTCGAACAGGGCCGGGACGGCCGACACCCGGGGGGACTGCGCCATGCCGCCCAGCAGGACGCTGAGGGATTCCTGCGACGCGGGGCGGGCCCACAGGCGCTGCACGGCCAGGAACGTCATCTCGTGCAGCGCGAGGGCACGCTCCAGGGTCAGTTCCGCTAGGTCGCCGACAACGGTCAGGTGGGGTGCGGCTCCGTTGGCGGCGGCCGACAACGCTTCCCGGGCCCGGGCCGAGGTGTGCAGCTCGTCGCCGGCCGGGAGGACCAGTAGCGCGGAACCGGCTGCCTTCACTTCCTGGGTGATCCGTGCGGCGGTCTCGGCGGAGTCGGCGAGCACCACCCCCCGCGAGGGGAGCGGCGTGCGAGAGGACCGGTCGCGGGGCACGGGCAGTGATGCGCGCACGAAGCCTGGTACGTACCGCGTTGTCAGGCGGGGCGAAGAGGGCTTCGCCGAGACCGGGCGCCCGGCTGGTACAGGCTGGACACGCAGCGCCGTGTCCCCGTGGCGGGCGCGCAGCCTGACCGGGGTGCCGTCCGACTCGACGGCACGCAGGAGCGCGACGGCATGGCCGGCGGCCAGGTAGTCGCTTTCGGATGTCGTCGGTGCGACCGTCGCGTCGGTCGAGGTCTCGCGGTCGTCGGAGGACAACCGAGCCAGTGCCTGCCACCCATGGCGTCCGGCCAGGCTTTCCGTGGTCACCGCCAGCAGGAAGGCTCCCTCGGCGAGGCGTGTCGCTTCGGCACCCGTGAGTGCCGCGTTGGTGGCCGTGGCGTTTGCGTTCACGGCCAGAACCAGGGCCATGTCCAGCTCGCCCGTGCGCAGGTAGTGGTGAGCCACACGAAGCGCGGAGAGCGTGCTGTCCACGCCGGCGTCCACGGTCATGGTGGGTCCGTGCAGGTCGTACCGGGCAGCAATCCTCGATGCGATGACGTTGGGCAGAACGCCTGCCTGCGAATCCTCGGTGCAGGCGGGCAACGACTCCCGCATCGTCCGCAGGGATGCGGCCGCGGTCGTGTGTCCCGGGTCGGAGGAGTGCTCCCGCAGCACCGCGGTGGCGTCGTCGTGGTAGCAGCGGACAGCGGTGCCGACGAGTCCGCGCGGCATGCCGGTGTGTGCGGCGATGACTCCGGTGGTGTCCCGCAGGTCCGCCCACAGTTCACCGTGGTCGTCGACGAACTGCGCTGCGGCCTGCAAACCCATCAACTGCCCCGGATCGATGACGGGCAGGGTACGGGCGGACAGTCTCACTTCGGCCGGTGGAGGAGCAGGGTAGGGGGTTGGGAACAAGGCGAGCGGCGCGGCTGCCGTGCCGCGGAGCCAGTCCCGCAGGGAAGTGCGGGACGGAGTACCGGGGAGATGCGCGGCCCAGGCGACCAGGACCATGTCGTCGTCGGTATTCCGCGGAGGTGCGGAACGAAGGCCGGTCACCTCTTCGGGGTCGGCCACCAGGAGGTGGCCGTTGGTTCCTCCGAAACCGAACGCCGAGACCCCGACGGTCCGGCGTCCTCGGCTCCGAGGCAGCAGCCGGACGGGCCCCGTCGGCACTTCGAGGCCGTCGGCAGTCTCGTCCCGGTGCCCCCGAGCGCCCAGCTGCGCCGGAACCCAGCCGTGGCGAAGTCCGAGGAGGGCATGGATGAGGGAGACCACGCCGGCCGTCCACCCGGTATGCCCGACGACGGGTTTGTTACTGGTGCAGAGCTGTCCGGACGGCTTCCCGAGGGCGGACAGTGTCTGCGACTCCACGCGGTCCCCGGCGACCGTTCCGGTTCCGTGCGCCACGACCCAGTCGACCTGGTCGGGGCTCAGGGAGTTGACGGAGCGGGCGCGTTCTATCGCCCGCCGCTGGCCGGCCGGGTTGGGTGCGGAAATCGACTTGCCCCTGCCGTCCGCTGCTCCTCCGAAACCCAGTAGTACGCCGTGCACCCTGTCCCCGTCACGCGTCGCCTGCCGCAGCGTCTTCAGAGCCACCACCCCGGCGCCGTCGCTGAACAGGGTCCCGTCCGCATCTTTCGTGAACGCGCGTACGCGCCCGTGCCGTGACAAGCCGTTCAGCTTCGCGAACATCACCGCCATGGTGGGATCGACCACGGTGATGCCACCGCAGTAGGCGATCTCGCACTCGCCCGCCAGCAGGGCCTTGACGCCGAGATCCACCGCGTAGAGCGACGAGGCGCAGGCAGTGTCCACGACACACGACTCGGTCAGCCGCTCGGGCAACCGGGAGAACACGTCCCGTACGACCGCGTCGGGAGTGAGCGCCTCGCACGCCGGCAGCGCGTGCCGGTAGTGGGCGAAAAGTGTGTCGCGGACTCGTGCGACCTCTTCGTCGTCCTTGAGCGGGCGGGTCACCACGTCCACGAGCACCGATTCGACGAGGCTCTGACTTCCTCCTGGCCAGGCGCCGACGTACGCCGCACATCGCCGGCCGGAATCCGTGCGCACGTGCTGGCGGGCCTGGAGGAGAGCGTGCCGCAGCCATCGCACCGCGACGTCGCGCCCGGCCCCCTCGGACTCCTCCTCACTCAGGGCCGGATGGGGACGGAAACCGTGGAGGTACCCCGCGCGGCGCGCGTAGGTCTTGTCCTCCTGCCGGGCGTCACCGGACCAGAAGTGGTCGAGACGAAAGCGGTCCCCCGGTTCGCTGAAGGCGTCCCGGCTCCCGTTCAGCAGCCGCCACAGCTCGGCGGGGCTGCCGGCTCCGGGCACTGCCAGCCCGGTACCCACCACCGCGATGAGTTCCTCGTCGTTCTCCGGTGTCCTCATCCGCGCAGTTCCTCCACCAGATCGGCTATACGCTCCAACGTGGTCGCCTCGTTACGTCGTTCGCCCGGGACGACCGGCAGGTCGTAGTGGCTCCGGACACGCTCGAAGAGCGCGATCTGCTTCGCGGAATCGACGCCCAGATCCGCCTCCAAGTCGATGTCTGCGGTGAGCATCTCGGCCGGGAAACCGAGGTCCTCGGCGTAAAGAGCGGTGAGCTGGGCCAGCAGGTCGGCCCGTCCGTCCGTTGCGCCGTCGCCGGTGGGGGAGGGCACGTGGACGTGGTCGTCCAGAGGAACGTCGTTCGCGGTGCCGGCCCCGCGGTCGTCCTCCGCCCGCCATCGGGCCGGCACACCGGCACTTGTCAAGGTTGCCGCGAGACCTTCCATGTCGCCGCGGTTCGCGAGGAGCGGGATCGCGGTGGCCGCGGAGGGCAGGGAGGACCGTACGATCCCGGTGAGGGCCTGACGCGCGCCGGCCTCGATGAACACGCGTGTGCCCTGGCGGAAGAGGGTGAGCAGCGCCTCGTAGAAGGGGACGGGCGCGATCATGTTCCGTTCGACGACTTCACGAACGTCCGCGGCGCTGTGCACGAACCGTCCCAGAACGGGGGAGAAGACCGCGACACGGGGGGCACCGACTGTCATGTCCGCCACGGCGGTGCGGAATCGGTCCGCCGCGTCGCTGAGCAGAGGATTGTGGAAGGCGTACCGAGCGCGCAACCGAGTGGCCCGTAGACCCAGGTCCATCGCGACCTTCTCGACCCTCTCCAGGGAGGCGGAAGGTCCTGAAACGACCGTCTGGCCCGGGCCGTTGTCGATCGCCGTCCGCAGGCCGGGTTCGTTCAGGACGCCCACCAGATGGTCGGCCCGCCAGGCCGGGACGTCCAGTGCCACGAGTCCACCGTCCTCGGGCGCGGCACTGCGGAACGCGTCGATCCGTGCGCACGCCATGCGCGCGACGTCGGTGACGGAAACGGCCCCGGCGGCGGACAGCGCGGCGAACTCACCGAAGCTGTGTCCCATGAGGACGTCGCCGCGCACTCCCATGCCGGCGAGCAGTTCGGCCGCCACAGCATTGGTGGCGTAGATCGCCAGATCCAGCCGATCGCTGTCGCTCTTCAGGAGGTCCTGCAAGGACGGCGCCTCACGGTCCAGCAGCAGCGGAGCGATCGGGTCGTGGCCCTGTGCGGTGATCACCTCGTCGATGGCGTCCAGTGCCTCTGCGGCCCTCGGTAAGCGGCTCGCCCTGTCGGCGAGGACCCCGGGCAGGTAGGCGCCCTGACCGGGAAACAGAACGGCTGTGTGGAAGGACATGACCGATCCTTTCAGGTATGGGGTGGGTCGGGACTTCAAGGGTTTCGAGGTGCCCGACCCAGGGGAAGAAGGCCCAGCTCGCCATAGAATTTCCTGGCCGTTTCGACCGAGTTCAGAGTGCGCGGAAATCCCGCGTAGGCTCCGGTGTGCGCGAATATCTCGATCACTTTTTCCGGCGGTATCTCGAGGCGATGGGCGATGCGAAGATGTGTGGTCAGTTGCTCCTCCGCGCCACCGAGTGATGCGATGATCGCAAGCGTGACCATCTCGCGCTCCTCGTGGCTCATCGCCGGCCGGCTGTGAAGTTTGCCGAACACGACGTCGATCACCAGGTCGGCCACGTAGTCGCCGACTGGGCCGAGTGCGTCGACAAAGTTCTGGACTGCCTCCTCTCCTGCTACGTTTTCCGCGACGCGATAGGCCGCAGCTGTCTCGGAAGATCGTGCGGGGATTCCCTCGATACCTGACATGCAAATTCCCTATTCGTGGGCTGATCCTGTCCCCTTTCTGAACCCCGTCAACGACGTCGGAGTCCATGTGAGCGGGGATTTCGGCATCTCTCTCAGCAGGGCGCGCGTGTTCTCGGAAAATCGCGTCCGGGAGGTTGGTGGCTTCACGGTGGGCCCCCGGGCGCCTCTCACCGGAAGGCATGTACTGCGTCTCACCCTGAGCGTGCGTTGCACACCCCGGACACGCCGACGAGGCGTGTGCATGTTGAACGCGGAGGGTTCGGCACCGCTGAAGCTCTGCTCCGGTGAGTCGTGTGCCGGCGGTTCGCTCCGGCCGGAAGCCCGTGGCGGTCGACGCAGGGCCTGCACGTCCACCGGCGCCAGCGAAGGTGAGTCAAAGGTGCGGGTTCGTGCATGTATGGACGGCTACGGGAGAAGACAGGTAGCGAGGGCTCGGAGAGGGAGCATCCCACCACCCTTCCTGCATACCGGGCCACGGTGGCAACCTCGCGGTCCCGACGCCGACTGATCCTTGTCCGACACCCACGGCCCTTGCACCGACGACCGTTCCTCCGAGGCCCTCAGCCGCACATGGGGTGTGCACCTTCGCGTACGGGTGTCAACGACTCGGGGCAGTGCGCGCGCTGCCCCGACCGGGCCATTGGCACAGCTCGCACCACAAGCACGATGAAAGCTGTTCAGTCCGTACGCCGGTAGCGGTTGCCGAGTCGTCACGGCAGAACTGGATGTGAAGGAGGGGATCATGCCACGCCGTCGCACGCGCAATGCCTTACTCGCGCAACTGCTGGCCGAAGCGAATCTGAGCGCCGCACAACTGGCGAGGGACGTCGACCGCCTGGCGGCCGCCCAGGGAATGCCCTTGCGCTACGACCGCACAGCGGTGGCCCACTGGCTGGCCGGCTCCCGGCCGAAGGCTCCGGTTCCCGAGTTCGTCGCCGAAGCTCTGACCCGACGGACCGGGCGTCCGATCAACCCGGAGGAGACGGGCCTGGCCGAGACCGCTGCCGACGACGGGTGGGAGGACGAGGTGGAACGTGGGCGACCGGGGGACCCGCTCCGCGGCCTGGTGACCCTGGCGAGAGCCGACGCCGATCCAGCACAGCGTCCGAGGCTGGTGCGTGTCGTCTTCAGGCAGTCGGTCCCGCCCGGTCTCGACCCGGTTGGCCTCCCGAGGGGCGTCGGTCCTGGCGTCCGTGGCGCTCAGGTCAGCGAAGCCGACGTGGTGAGAGCCAGGTACATGCTGGACCAGTTCGCCAGGAACTGGTCTCTGTTCGGAGGAGGGCACGGTCGATCCGCGTCCGCCTCGTATCTGAGTGAGGACATCGGTCGGCTGCTGATGAAGCCGGCATCTCCGCTGCTACGCAAGGACCTACTCTCTGTCACCAGCCAACTCGCCCACACCTTGGGCGACATGGCGGCGGACGCCGGCCACGCGGGACTGGCACAGCGTTACTACTACGCAGCACTGAGGACCGCGGCCGAGAACCAGGACTGGCGCACGCGCGCCATCACGCTCAGGGCGTTGAGCGTGCAGGCGGTCCGGGTGGGTGCGCTGCCCTACGCGATCGATCTCGCCGACAGGGCGATCACCGCCGCGGACGTCGAGAAAGGCGACGACCTACGGGCGTTCGTGCTCGTGCAGCGTGCTTATGTCCGGGCGCTGTCCGGTGAGTCCCGCACCGTCTACCGGGACATGGACACGGCCGAGGCCTGCCTGGATCGGGCCGATTCCCGCCCCGGGGCCTTCACCTGCTACCCCAAGGCCGGACTGGCCTACCGGAAAGGGCTGGTTCTCCTGCGCCTCGGTGACACCCCGGCGGCGCTTGACGCACTGAGGTACGCGGCCGAGGACCGCCCTTCCCACGAACGCCGTCGAAGAGCGCTCAGCCAAGTGCGCGTCGCCCTCGTCCTGCTCGACCTGGGCCGGGTCGACGAAGCCTGCATGTACGGCCGCCTGTTCATGGAGGAGTATCCCTTCCTCCGCTCCCAGCGGTCGGCCGTGTTCCTGAAGGAGCTGCAAGCACGGCTCGTACGCTTCCGGCGGGTTCCGGAGGCCGTTGCGCTCCTCAACAGGATTTCGCACCTCGCCGCCGGGCCGGGCACGGTCCGGTCCGGGGCAAGCGCGATCGACACGTCCGACTGAACGGCCGGGCGACGCCGGGTGTTCAACGCGTTCACGCATGCCGTCTCCCCGGAGCGTGTGACGAGGCCCCTCGGGGACAGTCGCACTGCACGGCCGCCGCGGGCCGGTGAAGCACAGGAGTCGATCGGCACCGAGCCGGTGACCAGGCCGAACGAGGCGCGCCGGCCTTGCTCTTCCGCCCGGAGCCCCGTCGGGGTGGCCCCGAGCCTCCGACGGAGTCGGAGCGAGGACACAGACGAGAGACTGCAACAGGAGGCGCATACCGTGAACGACCCGTGCCATGCCAACGAGCGGCAAGATCCCCGCGCGGCGCAGGCAGAGGCCGGCCCGCGCGCACCACACTCCGCGCCGGTGACAGGGAAGCTGAGCGCCGAGGAACTGCTGACGACGACCCGGTCGGTACGGCGGCGTCTGGACCTCGATCGTCCGGTCGACATGCGTCTGGTGCACGCTGCTCTGTCGGATGCGTTGCAGGCGCCCAACGGCTCCAACGACCAGCCGTGGCAGTGGGTTGTGGTGGCGGACGCCGTGAGCAGGCGCCGACTGGCCGAGTGCTACCGGAGGGCGGCCCAGCCCTATCTGGAGGCGATGGCGGACCAGGCCGCCGAGTCACCGGAACGCACCGGCGTCTGGCGAGCGTCGGCTCATCTGGCGGAGCACCTGCACCGCGTGCCTGTCCTCGTGGTTCCCTGCCTGAGCCTGTCACCCGGCGACTTCGAGGAGAGGTTCAGGAAGCTGGGGTTGCCTGCCCCGGTGGATCACGTGGCGCACTCCGTGTACTACGGGTCGATCTGGCCCGCCATGTGGAGTTTCATGCTCGCCCTGCGGTTGCGCGGCCTGGCCTGTGCGGTGACGGCACTGCACCTGGCCCGTGCCCAGGAGGCCGCTGAGGTCCTGCGTCTGCCGGAACACGTCACCCAGGCGGGACTCATGGCCGTCGCCCATCCGAAGGGCACGTCTTTCCGCCCCGCACCCCGCAGAGGTGTGGACGAAGTGGTGCACCAGGACTTCTGGCGCCCCTGACCCCTTGCGCTCCACAGAACGCGACGAACGAGCCCATCGCCAGGAACAGGACGGACACGACATGGTCGACCAGGACAAGGACATCGAGATCGAGGTATCGCCGGCCGACACGGCCGTGGGGGTCGACGGTCCCTACGCCTCGGCCCGACGGGTCGTCGTACGGGAACTCGACGCAATGCTCTCCCATGTCGACGATCGGTCCTGCGCCGGCCTCGCCACTGCGCTCCGCGACTCCAGGAGGATCTTCGTCGCCGGAGCCGGACGTTCCAAGCTCTCCGCGGAGGGCTTCGCAATGCGTCTGATGCACCTGGGCCTGTGCGCGCACGTAGTGGGCGACGTCACCACTCCGCCGATCGGCCCCGACGACCTGTTGGTGGTGTGCAGCGGCTCAGGAGAGACCCCCACCACGGTGATGACGGCGGAGACCGCTGCGGACGCGGGCGCCCGGATAGCCGTCGTGACCGCGAGCGCCGACTCACGTCTGGCCCGGCGGGCCGACCTGTTGGTCCACCTGGCCGAGTACGGCCAGGACCACGAGTTGGACCGCTCCGTCCAGTTCGTCGGCACCCTGTTCGAGCAAGGGGCCCTTCTGTTCTTCGACTCCCTCGTCCTCGCCTACGAGCGGCTGTACAAGGTCGACCCGCGGGACATGCTCGCCCTGCACACCAACCTCGAATAGGCACGGGATCACAAGTGACCACACCAGTCTCGCTGACCAGCACCAAGATGAACCTCGGTCTGCGGCAGACCGAACAGTGGATCGACGATGTTCTCCTGCCCAGAGCCGACCCCCTGGGACGGCTGCGCTTCTGCGTGTGCCTGCCATACCCGCTTCTTCCTGGCGGAGTGCGACGCGTAAGGGGCACTGGCATGACGATCGGGGCCCAGAACGCGTGGTACGAGGAGGGAGCGGTAACCGGAGAGGTCTCCGCCGACCTGCTGGCAGAGATCGGCTGCACACACGTGATGGTCGGACACGCAGAGCGTCGCCGCGTGTTCGGCGAGGACGACCGACTCGTCGGACGCAAGGCGCGGGCGGCCGCGCTCGCCGGCCTGACCCCGGTGATCTGCGTCGGTGAGGAAGAGCGCTCAGGCCCCGCAGAGACCGTGGCCCGCGTCCACCAACAGGCGACGACCGTCCTGGGCTCCCTGCCCACAGGTGCAGCGGCCGTCATCCTCTACGAACCCGTCTGGGCCATCGGCGGCGCGCAGAGCGCCGAACCGCACCAGGCGGCCGCAGTGCTGGACGCCCTGCGCCAAGGGGCGCCCGACCATGTCAGCGTCAGTGTCATCTACGGCGGCGCTGTCACGGCGGGAACCTATTCCGCCCTCCGCCGGCTAGCTCCCTGGGACGGGGTGGCACTGGGCAGGGCCGCCCAGGACGGTGCGATGCTCGACGACGTGCTGAGCGAACTCCTGGCTGCGCCGAGGCACGAACCGGGCACGGGCAGGTGACCGTTGGGCGCGAACAGCGAATGGGTGTGGGAGTACGAGGGGTACCGGCCCGAGGAGGAAGGTATTCGCGAGACGCTGTGCGCCCTCGGCAACGGGGCCTTCGGCGTACGCGCGGCCGTGCCCGGCGAGGAATCCGAGGGGCCCCACTACAGGGGTGCCTACGCGGCCGGATGCTACGGGCGTACCTCCCTGTCGGTGGAGGGGCGAACGGTGCAGTGCGAGGCCATGGCCAACCTGCCCGATTGGCTGTGGACGCGCCTGCGGCCTCTTACCGGAGACGAGGACGACGAGCCCTGGCTGTCCGTCGACAGCACCGAGATCCTTAGCCACCATCTCAGGCTCGACCTCCTTAACGGAGTGCTGACCCGCCTCGTCCGGTATCGAGACCTTCGGGGAAGGCGGACCCGAGTGGCACAAGCGGTCCTGGTGAGCATGGACGACCCGGCTCTGGCTCTGGTGAGGACCGAGGTCACCGCGGAGAACTGGCAGGGCGTCCTGGAAGTGGAGTCTGCCCTGGACGGTTCCGTTCGCAACAGCCAGGTGGACCGATACCGCGCTTTCGGAGGGCACTACCTCACCGACTTGCACTGCACTGCCCGGGCCGGCGAACACATAGTGACCGTGGGTTGCCGAACCGTGGGCACCGGAGTGTCCGTCGGCGTCGCGGCCGCAACCGCGGTCCTGAGGGAGAGTGCCGCCCGGCCGTCAGTCAGATCCCTTGACGCGGACAGCACTCGCCCTCTGCGCCCGCGTACACTGCTGCGCCTGCCGGTGGCACGAGCGGGCAAGGTCGAGGTGGTCAAAACTGTCGCGCAGCTGACCTCCCGAACACTCTCCCCGGAGGACGTGGGGGAGCGCGCGGCCGAGAGAGCGGCTTCGGCACCGCACCCCGCGGAACTGTTGGCCCGTCACCAGGAGGCCTGGCGGAAGCTGTGGCACCGGTCCCCGCGGCCGAGCGCCTCCGTTCCGAAGCAGGTGCACCGGCTGCACCAGTTTCACCTTCTGCAGACGATGTCCCCCCACATCACCGGTCTGGACGCAGGCTTTCCGGCCCGGGGACTGCATGGAGAGGAGTACCAGGGACGCGTCTTCTGGGACGAGCTGTTCGCCGTGCCATGGCTCTCTCGGCAGTGGCCTCGCACGGCCCGCGCCTTGCTCGACTATCGGTACCGCAGGCTCCCCGCGGCCCGCGCCGCCGCGGCGAAGGCGGGCCTCAGAGGTGCACTGTACCCCTGGCAGAGCGCGGCGAGCGGACGCGAGGCGACCGTGCCGATCGTCGAGAATCCGCTGAGCGGTCGCTGGACCGCCGACCACAGCGCCCTCCAACGGCACATCAACTCCGCCATCGCGTACAGCGTTGACCAGTACGTCCGTCTCAGCGGCGATGTCTCCTACCTGCACGCACGAGGGGCGGAAATGATTCTCGAGACGGCCCGTATGTGGGCTTCCTCGGCAGCCCAGCACTTCGACGGTCGCCGCTACCACCTCGTGGGCGTCATGGGACCGGACGAGTACCACGACGGGTACCCCGGATGTCCCGTGCCGGGGTTGCAGGACAACGCCTACACAAACGTCACGGCTGCCTGGACGCTCATCCGGGCTCATCGACTGTGGTGCGCTCTGCCCGGGCAGCACCGGGAGCGACTGACGGCGCTGCTCTCCATGGCGCCGGACGAGCCGCAGTGCTGGCTGGAAATGTCGCGCCGGTTACACATTCCCTTTCATGAGGGTGTCATCAGCCAGTTCGAGGGATGGGAGGACCTGGCCGAGTTCGACTGGAACGGCTACCGCTCACGTTATCCGGACCTCAGAAGGCTCGACCGCATTCTCGAGCGCGAGGGGGATCACCCCAACCGCTACCGGCTGAGCAAACAGGCCGACACCCTCATGCTCGGCTATCTCTTCACTCCGGAGGAACTGATGGCCCTCCTCCAGCACCTGGGGTATCCCGCGAGCACGGACACCTGGCAGCGCACCGTCGACCACTATCTGCCCCGTACCACTCATGGTTCCACCCTCAGCGCCGCCGTGCACGCTCATGTGCTCAATGCCATCGAGCACCCGGCGGCCGCGGAGTTCGTCCGTCGGGCGCTGCGAGTCGACACGGACGGCGCTGACCGTAGCGGAACGTCCTATGGCGTTCATCTCGGTGCCATGGCGGCTGCTCTCCGTCTCGCCACGGAACAGGAGACCGGTACCCGTACGTGAGGTGGGCCCTCTGGTCGCTGCACTTCCGTTGCGTGTTGCGAGCAGTCGGCGACGGCGTCAACCCTGCCGCGCGTCTGTCCGTCACGGAGACCGCGGTGGTCACACCCGGGTGTGCATGCCGACGGCCGGGGCGCCCGGACCGGCCAGCGCGTTCACTGGCGTGTCCTGGCCATGGCCGCCCCGGCGCCGGCGGATCCCGATCATCCCGTGTGCACAGACCGGGTGAGCCCACGAGTGCGGCCCGGCCAGGCGGGCGGGATCGGAAGCGTCCGCAGGACGAAGTCCGGATCACGCTCGCGCAGCGTTCCGAGCGGGCCGTAGCTGGTTTCGGCGAGCAGGCTGGTCACACCGGTGTCGGACGCGTGAACGGTGCCGACGAGATCGCGAAGCCGGCCACGATCCGGGCGAGAGTCTCGTGTCAGCGCAGGTGCACCGGAGCGACAAGCGCCCGCGGAACAGCTCCCGTGCAGCTGGGTTGTGAGTCGAACACTTCCCTCAACGGAACGGGAGCCTTGTGCGGTGCGGGTCCCACCGCGGCCGCGTCGGCGTCACCCGGCCAGTGCCCACGCGAGAACGCTCACTCAGAGAGACACTCGGGTGGGCGGGGTCTCACGCCGGGGCGGCCGCCGCCTCATGCGGAATGATCACACGGATGTGACTTCCATCGTGATGAGGTTGTAGATGCTGTTGACCGTGCCCAGTCCGGCGGTGCAGAGCAGGATGTCGGTGGCCACGCCGGTTTCGGTGATGACGACTGTGTCGCCCGCGAAGAGACCGGATGTAACCGTGCCGGTGTGGGTGACGACGAGGGCCGCACCGGCCAGGGTGACCGTCCGGTTCAGCGACATACTGCTGGTCGCGCCCGTGTTCCAGTGGATCGTTCGTGTCTCTGGCCCTGCGCTGAGGAGTTCCAGGCAGGTACGCGGCTGGGGTGTGCCGATGACGGTGGCTGTACCGGAGGTGAGCGCGGGGACCGAGGTGGAGACGCAGGGTCCGAGTTGCCAGCTCAGCGATGGGGTGCTCACCTGCGGGACGTTGGTGAGCGGCGGACTGTAGGTGAGATTCGAGCTGCTGGGCGGTGTACAGGTGGCGTCGAGCAGACCGTCCTCCTTGGCGTTCGCCGGCCCGGCGGTGCACAGCAGGCCGACGAACAAGAACAGTAAGGTCGTGACTGCGGCGATTACCGCACGCGGTGCGGGTCTGTGGTGTGTGATGGCTTTGGTTCTCATGGTGCACCTTTCGGGGATGGTAATTCCTGGGACAGGCGCGCTGCTGACACGGAGCGGCCATCTGGGAGTTGCGCAGAGGCGCGCGGAAGTCAAGCCGCACGGTGTTCTATTCCGCACTTGAGAGTGGTACAGCAGTGCAGCGATGTCTACGGGGGTGAGCCGGTGATCCGGGGTGTTCGCCGCGCACGGGGCGCGCGTTGCCAACACCTCGCACGCGTAGGCAGAAGACCGCCGGCATCCCAGCCGATCGCCCCACCCTGGCTGGAACGGACCGCCCTGCGGACGGCCATTCACTACTCGACGCAGGAAGTGGAGAGGCGTAGGTCTGAGGAACGCTGCGCTTTGGCCGTGCCACAGTTGGCGGCCACGTCCAGGCGCCTCGCCCCGGACGGGAGGGTGATCCGTGACAGGTGCCGACGCCCTATCAGGCCGAGGATCTCTGCCCAGGTCGCGCACCCTGTTGGATGCGTGGGCAGACCGTTTGTCGAAGCTTTCGCCCGCGCCGGCAGCCGCACGCGGCATAATTTTTTCTAGTAGGAGACGAAGAGGTGCGGGAGTGCATTTCAATATCGTCCGCGAGTAACGGCGTATGTATGGCCGCTGTGGGTACTCGAGAATATGAAGCCACACCAGGATGCGGCTGCCGCGCATCGGGACAAACACAACACAAGATCAAGGGTGCGTCCCGTGCTGTGACCCCGCTGTCGCCATCGAGTCGGAGCTACCTCTATGCCTCACATAGTAAGCGAGCCCCTCACGGAACACTGTGGGCACATATATCGGCAGAGACGCCATGCGCTGTTCGGAATGAGCCCAGGTAACAGCTACTTTTCCCGTTCCAGGATACGCCAGATGCTGCTGTGGGCGTTCAATGAGTTCGAATCGGTTCATGCGTATCTGCCGGAGCAGGGTACCTACTTCACCTTTCGCGCGATTGGATATAGTGCGGCTGACTCCCGCCGGAAGGCGCGAAAGGAAATAAGGGCTCTCAGGAACCGGATCATCGACGCTTTCGAAGACCTGGGAATGCACCAGGCGGACGATTGCATCATCGGCCTCGACATGATTCAGCAAAGCGCGCCCTACGCGCACCTGCGTACACGTGTCCATGAGGCCTATCGCAGCGATCGGGAGTTCCGTGAGGCCTGCCTGCGAAACGCTCAGGACTTTCTGGCCGGTCGGGAACTGCGTGGCAGCCTGCCAGCTCGTACGCGTCAGGCCATGGCCGCACGCTACGTACTGACGAAGCTTCCGACGTACATCGACACCCCATCCCTTGTCGGCGTCCCCTCCTCCGTGCGCTGCTACCACCGGCCCACGGATTTCGACCGAGCTTTCTTCGGTGGATCATTTTCCTTGCGACCGACAGATAACCAGGGATTCGTCCGCGTTACTGTCCAGTAAACGCCAGGGCAGAGGGCGTCAGTAACAGGTTGTCCCGCATCAACTGAGGTTGGACTCGTGGTGTCGCCTCCGGTCAGCGGTTCAGGGGCAGGCCGGCTTCGGCAAGTCAGCGTCGACAAGGCCGCTGCGGTACCGGATATGTCGCCGACCGCTTCGGATGTGCTGGACGAGGTGTTCGGGAGTGCTGAGGGCTACGTTGGCGAGCCGCTGACCGGCGGATACCAGGGCATGTCAGGTGCAGTGACAGCGTCTCGGCGGTACGGCCCACGTCATGGACATGGAAAATGGAGGGCTGAGGGTCGAGCCCTCCCCGACAGAACAGTTTCATGACCCTGGGAACGGCGAACGCCGACGGCGAACCGTGGGCGTCCCCGGTCCACTACGTGGCCGACGGGTACGCGACGTTCTGTGGGATCTCGTCTCCCGACGCAACCCAGGTTCGCAACATCGCGGCACGGCCCAGGCCGGCATCGTGGTGTTCAACTCGCAGCAGGCGCCGGGCGCGGACGAAGCGGTGTACATGTCCGCCACGGCGTGCGAGCTGACCGGGGGCGAACTGGCCCGGGGCCTGCAGATCTACCTGGACAAGGCACCGTTCAGCCGGGGCACCGAGGTCTTCGGGCCCCCCGGCCGGTACCGGGCGTACCGGGCCACGGTGACCGAACACTTCATGCTCTGCCCGCAGGCGTCCAGCGAGCCCTGCGGGCAGAGCACGGCCTTGTCTCCGACCACCGCATGGCAGTGTCCCTCTGACACCGAGCCCTCAACACAAGGGCCGTCCGCACCCGTACGTCCGAACCCCCGGGCAAGTGCCCTCCGCAGGGCACCTGCCCGGGAGTTCAGCGATACAGGCCCTACAAGGGCCGCTCCATCTCCCGACCAGGCTCAGCGGCCCATCTCGGTCCAGGTCTGCTCGACGAAGTCGAGAAACGGCGGTCGCCCGGCCGGTCCTCGCGGGCCACGGCGACGGTCTGACTCACCCCGGGGTGGCCGGTGGGCACCGCCTCGACCTCGCCCTGCCCGATCCGGAAACCGCGGATCTTCACCTGGTCGTCGACGCGGCCCAGTCCCTCCAGCGTGCCGTCGTCCCGCCAACGCACCAGGTCACCGGTGCGGTACATCAGGCGCCGCTGCCGTGCGGGTCGGTGACGAGCCGTTCCGCGGTGACGGCGGGCCGACGCAGGTGGCCACGGGCCGCTCCGGGCCCGCGGAATACAGCTCACCGGGTACTCCGGCGGCACCGGCCCGCAGCGTCGAGTCGAGGACGTACAGGCGCATGTCCCGCACCGCACGTCCCGACGGCGACCCGCCGCTACCGCTCAGCGGGTCGCTGACGGTGCCCGCCACGGTCGCCTCGGTCGGCCCGTACATGCTGATGAGGGTCCGGTCGTCCGACCAGGTCGCCGCGACACCGGCCGGGCATGCCGCGCCACCGACCATGACGGTCACCGACGTCGGGAACTCCGCCGGGTCCGGCTCCGCGAGCGACGACGATGGCAGGCACACGTGGGTGGTCCCGTACCGAAGGATCGGGCCGGTCAGCGCCGGTCGGGGCAGCAGCAGCTCAAGCGCATGCATATTCCGAGGCAGTTGCTCGAGAGGGTCTTTGGACGGCGATGGCGCAGCAGCTGGATCCTACGCGGAAGCGCAGGTTGGGAGCCTTCTTGCCCAAGAGGGATCGATATTCTTGAGCATCTTCGAGTGAGAGGAGTACCGCTGTACAGTGAACGACGCCCCTGACCCGCAAAAAGCAGGCGGGGAGCCGTCTTCCAGGAGTCCAAAGTGCTGCGTACTCTGTTCAAGTCCAAGATCCACCGTGCCACCGTCACCCAGGCCGACCTGCACTACGTCGGTTCCGTGACCATCGACGCCGATCTGCTCGACGCCGCCGACCTGCTGCCCGGTGAGCTCGTGCACATCGTGGACGTCACCAACGGGGCCCGGCTGGAGACCTACGTCATCGAGGGTGAGCGCGGGTCCGGTGTGGTCGGGATCAACGGGGCCGCCGCCCACCTCGTGCACCCCGGCGATCTCGTGATCATCATCAGTTACGCCCAGGTCACCGACGCCGAGGCGCGGTCGCTGCGGCCCAGCGTCGTCCACGTGGACGGCGACAACCGTATCGTCGCCCTGGGGGCCGACCCGTCCGAGCCGGTGCCGGGATCGGACCAGGAGCGCAGCCCGCAGGCCGTGTCGGCCTGACCTACCGGGCCGGGGACGAGGAGCGTGGCCGTGAGTGACATCGAGATCCGGGACGACCGTGCGGCGGGCCGGCTGGAGGCGGTCGGTGCCGGCGAGGTCGTCGGCCGCATCGAGTACTTCGTGCTGGACGACCCTGACCGCGCCCTCGTCCCCGTGCACACCGTCGTCGAGCCGGCCCACGAGGGTCAGGGCATCGCCGGTGCGCTGACCCGTGAGCTGTACGCCGCCGCGCGGCGTGAGGGCATCGCCGTCGCGCCGTTGTGCTCGTACGTCGTCAAGTGGGCCGAGCGCCACCCGGACGACGCGCCCGCGGCCGACGCCGAGCTGCTGCGCGCGGCGAAGGAGTGGCTCCAGGCGCATCCGGAGCGGTTCTGATCCGAGGCCCGCGGAGGCGGGGCGAAGTTCCGACCCGGCCGCGCGCCCGCCCGGGGTTCGCTCCGCGGCCACAACCACGATCGGGGGGCGCCCGTGCTGGCGCTGCTGCACACCTCACCCGTCCACGTCCCGGTCTTCGACGCCCTGCGGGACGCGGCGCACCCGGGTCTGGTGCTGCGGCACCACGTCGACGCCGAGTTGTTGGACCGGGCGCGTCGGGAAGGGCCCCAGGCGGTGGCGGACGACGTCCGGACGGCGCTGCGCAAGGCTGCCGCCGAGGGTGCCAGGGCCGTCCTGTGCACCTGCTCGACCATCGGCGCCGTCGCCGAGTCGGCCGCCGGCGACGCGGGCGTGCCGGTGCTGCGGGTCGACCGGCCGATGGCTGCCGCGGCCGTGGCAGCCGGCCCGCGCGTCGTCGTCCTCGGCGCCCTGCGGAGCACCCTGGAGCCGACAGCGGCGCTGATAGGGGAGGAGGCCCGGCGCGCCGGACGTGCCGTCGAGGTGCGGAGCCTCCTGGTCGAAGGAGCCTGGTCCCGGTTCGAGGCCGGGGACACCGAGGGCTTCGCACGGGTGGTGGCCGAGGCCGCCGACGCCGTCACCGATGCCGACGTGATCGTCCTGGCCCAGGCCTCCATGGCGCCGGCCCGGGAGCGGGCAGGGACCGCCGTCCCGGTGCTGGCCAGCCCCGCGCCGGGGCTGGACGCGGCGGCGGAGGCGGCGTACGCGTCGCCGTTCGGCGTACGGCGTTGCGGTACGCGGTGACCGCGAGCGCCACCATCGTCGGCTCCGCTCCGGTCGCCGTCCGGTGAGGGGACGCCTCGGCCACCCGGGCCCGGCCGTTCGTGTGGGGGAGTGAGTGGAGGGACTGCCCTCGGGTAGGCGGGGGACAGATCCAGAGCCGACGTCGACCGACTGGCCGGAGGACAGCGCCATGACGAACCCGTATCCGGATCCCGTTCCCCCCGGGCCCACGCCAGGACCCACCCCCGGACCGGACCCGGAGCCCCAGCCGCACCCCGACCCGGTGCCCGTGCCGGGTCCCGGCCCGGAGCCGACGCCCCCGCCACCGCCGCCGGGTCCCGGCCCGGAGCCCACGCCCCAGCCCCCGGGGCCGGGCCCGCAGCCGACACCGGCGCCCCCGCACCCGGGTCCCCCCGACCCCTCCCCGTCACCGATCCCGCCGGGGCCGGAGCCCGTACCCAACCCGGAGCCCGGGCCGCCGCTGAGCTGAGTCGTGCGGAACCGCCGTGGGAACAGAGGGAGCGGCGAGCGGGGCAGTGGAGGGCGGCGGAGGACCGTACGGCCGTACCGCCGTCCGCCGTCCGCGAGTCCTACGCGGTGACCTCGGACCGGTCCCCGCCCCACAGCGTGTGGAACGCGCCGTCCCGGTCGGTGCGCCGGTAGGTGTGCGCGCCGAAGAAGTCCCGCTGGCCCTGCGTCAGCGCGGCCGGCAGCCGCTCGGCGCGCAGGGCGTCGTAGTAGGCGAGGGCGGCGGCGAAGCCCGGGGTGGGCACGCCCTGCCGGGTCGCGGCGACCAGCACCTCGCGCCAGTCGTCCTGCGCCTGGGCGATCTCGTTCGCGAAGGTCTCGTCCGACAGCAGGCTCGGCAGGTCCGCGCGGGCGTCGTACGCGGCCCGGATGCGGTCCAGGAAGGCCGCGCGGATGATGCAGCCGCCGCGCCAGATCGCCGAGACGGCGCCCAGGTCGATGTCCCAGCCGTACTCCTCGCTGCCGGCCGCCACCTCGTGGAAGCCCTGCGTGTACGACACGATCTTCGACGCGTACAGCGCCTGCTCCACCCGGTCGGCGAACGCGGCCGCCTCCGCCTCGCCGAGCGGCGACGCCTTCGGGCCCGCCAGCCCTCGCGAGGCCTCCCGCAGTGCCACGTGCCCGGACAGGGAACGAGCGAAGACGGCCTCCGCGATGCCGGACACCGGCACGCCCAGGTCCAGCGCGATCTGCACCGTCCACCGGCCGGTGCCCTTCTGCTCCGCCCGGTCGGCCACCACGTCCACGAACGGCTTCCCGGTCGCCGCGTCCACGTGGGAGAGCACCTCGGCGGTGATCTCGATCAGGTAGGAGTCCAGGCGGCCCGTGTTCCAGGTGCGGAAGATCTCCGCGATCCGGGCCGGCTCGTACCCGGCGACGTCGCGCAGCAGCTGGTAGGCCTCGCCGATCAGCTGCATGTCGGCGTACTCGATGCCGTTGTGCACCATCTTCACGAAGTGCCCGGCGCCGTCCGGGCCCACGTGCGTCACGCAGGGCGCCCCGTCCGACGCCTTCGCGGAGATCTTCTCCAGCATCGGACCGAGCGAGTCGTACGACTCCTTCGAGCCGCCCGGCATGATGCTCGGCCCGTTGAGCGCGCCCTCCTCGCCGCCCGAGATGCCGGTTCCGACGAAGTGGATGCCCTGCTCGCGCAGTTCGCGTTCCCGCCGGCGGGTGTCGGCGAAGTGGGCGTTGCCACCGTCGATGATCATGTCGCCGGGCTCCAGGAGCGGGGCGAACTCCTGGATCACCGCGTCGGTCGGGTCGCCGGCCTTCACCATGATCACCAGGCGGCGCGGCCGCTCCAGCGCCGCCACGAACTCCTTGGCGGTCCCGGTCGCGACGAACGCGCCCTCGTCCCCGAACTCCTCCACCAGCGCGTGCGTGCGGGACGCGGTCCGGTTGTGCACCGCGACCGTGTAGCCGTTGCGAGCGAAGTTCCGGGCGAGGTTGCGGCCCATGACCGCGAGCCCCGTGACGCCGATCTGCGCTGTAGTGCTCATTGGGTTGGCTCCTAGTGACCTGGGTGTCGGTGGTGCCCTGATGTCCGAGGTGCTGGGGGGTTCCGTGGTGCTTGTGATGCCGGTGGTGCCAGAGCGTTCCGTGGTGTTAGTGCTGCCTGTGGTGCGCCTGTGGTGTCCGTGAAGCCTATGGTTGCTCGTGGTGCTCGTGGTGCTCGTGGTGCTCGTGGTGCTCGTGGTGCTCGTGGTGCTCGTGGTGCCCGAGATGTCTGCCGTCCGTAGCGGCCGCGGTGCGGCGGTGTCCTCGGCATCCTCGGTGTCGCCAGTATCGTCGCGCTCGACCATCCTGACGTGGCGGTACGCCGGTCGCACCTCGTGGTCCGGCTGACTCCCATACGCGGGGGAGGGCCCCGACGCCTCAGCGGTCGGACTTCCTTTCCCGGCAACCGCCATCCCTTCTCCGCCACTTGGGGTGACGAACCGGCCGATTGCCGTCTTGTCATGGCCTGTTAGCAGCACATACTTTTGCCCCTCCTGACGCAATGTCGAGGGGGACCTCCATGGCCGTACGCGGCCGGCACCGCCGGTATCAGCCGAACAGGATCAACCGCGCCTCACTGACGGTCACCGCGGGCGGCGCGGGACTGGCGCTCCCGCTGATGGGGACCGGCACGGCGGACGCGGCCGACATGGAGACCTGGGACAAGGTCGCCGCCTGCGAGTCCACCAACGACTGGGACATCAACAGCGGCAACGGGTACTACGGCGGATTGCAGTTCTCCCAGTCCACCTGGGAGGCGTTCGGCGGCACCGAGTACGCCCCGCGTGCGGACCTGGCCACCAAGGACCAGCAGATCGCCATCGCCGAGAAGGTGCTGGACGGCCAGGGGCCCGGTGCCTGGCCCGTCTGCTCGCAGCGGGCCGGACTCACCCGGGGCGGCGACACGCCCGACATCCGGCCGGCCGGGGACGCGAGACCCACCAAGGGCACCGGGGGGTCCGCCGAGAAGTCGTCGGGCGAGCGCACCGGACGGTCCGGCGCGAAGCCGGACTCCGTGAAGGACGTCAAGCCCCAGACCACGCCGCAGTCCCGGGCGGGCAAGGGGCGCATGTACACGGTGGTCACCGGGGACACCCTCTCGGGCATCGCCGACACCCAGCAGGTACGGGGCGGCTGGCAGCGGCTGTACGAGTCCAACCGCGCCGCCATCGGCACGGACCCCGACCTGATCCTGCCGGGGCAGCGCCTCGCGGTGCGCGGCGAGGGGACCACCACCGCACCCCGACCCGAGGGGAAGACGGCCGAGAAGCCCAGGGCGAAGACGGCCGAGCCCCAGCAGAAGCAGAAGCAGCAGAAGCAGAAGCAGCCGAAGAAGTCGTCCCCGGACGGCGGCAAGGCCAAGACGGAGAACAAGGCCAAGACGGAGACGGCGGCCAAGACCGACAGGGCCTCCGTGCGCCACGCGGTCGTCGCCCCCGTCGACGCCCCCACCGGCACTCCGTACCACCAGGCGGGCTCCTCCTGGTCGAAGGGCTACCACACCGGCGTCGACTTCCCCGTCGCCACCGGCACCTCGGTCAAGTCGGTCGCCGCGGGCCGGGTCGTCAGTGCGGGCTGGGGCGGTTCCTACGGGTACCAGGTGGTCGTCCGGCACGAGGACGGCCGCTACTCGCAGTACGCGCACCTCTCGGCGATCTCGGTCAAGGACGGTCAGTCGGTGGGTGCCGGCCAGCGCATCGGCCGCTCGGGCTCCACGGGCAACAGCTCGGGCCCGCATCTGCACTTCGAGGTGCGGACGGGGCCCGGGTTCGGTTCCGACGTCGACCCGCTGGCGTATCTGCGGGCCGGCGGGGTCAGGATCTGATCCGTACCCGATGCCGGTCCAGCACCGGCGTCGGGACGAACGGACCGTTGTGGAACGGGCCGAAGAACGCCGGCGGATCGACCCTCTCCGAGAGTTCCCGAAGCCGGAGCGACTCCTCGGAGGGGGCGGTGTCCTGGACCGGCGCTGCCGCGGGAGAGGGCACGAGGACCTTCTCGACCGGGCCGCCGACGCGCTGCCCGGTCACCGGGGCGCGCTCGGCCGCCCGGGCGGTCCCCGACGGCACGGCAATCGGCTCACTCACGGCCGGGAGGCCAGCCGTCGGGAGAGCCGGGACAGGAGCTGTCGCCGGGAGAGCGGCGGCAGCAAGGGGCACGGCCTCACCGGCGCCCTCCCGCGCGATCCGCTCCGTCGTCAGGAGGATCAGGCCGCCGGCGGCCACCACACCGCAGCCCAGGGCGAGCAGGGTGCCGGTCGTGCCGTAGCGGAAGGTTTCGCCGAACATCGTGATGCCGACCACCGCGGCCACCACCGGGTTGACGACCGTCAGCGTCGCGAGCGGGGCCGCGAGACCGGCACCGCGGTAGGAAGCCTGGGACAGCAGCATGCCGGCCGTGGCGAGCACACCGATCACGGCCAGGGACGGCACGTCGGCGCCCGTGACCCCGCCGGTCCAGTCGACCGCCACCGTCTTGGTGAAGACCGACGACATGCCGAACGCGATGCCGGAGGCGACGGCGAGCAGGATGCTGCGCACCGCCGGGTGCCGGTGCGCGGCCCGGCCGGCGATCATCAGGGCCACGATCACACCACCGGTCACGACCGCCGCGCCCACCCGCTGCGCGGTGTCCAGGGACTGCGCGTCGGCGGCGCCGACCAGGGAGAGGAGACCTGCGAGACCGACCGTCGCCATGAGCGCGCCCCGCCAGGCCGTCGCCCCGGCCCTGCGGCCGACGAAAAGCGCCGCCATGGGCAGGGCGAACACGATCGTGAGCGCGCCCAGCGGCTGCACCAGGCTCAGCGGACCGAGCGCGAGGGCCACCACGTGCAGGAGGCCACCGAGGCCGTTGAGCGCGACCGCCGCCCACCAGGCGGGGCGGCGCAGGGGAGCGTACTGAGCGCCGGGGGAGGAGACCGCGACCTGCTCCTGGACGATCGCTCCACCCGCGTACGCCACGGCGGAGACGAGCGACAGCAGCACGGACAACGCGAGGGCGCTCATCGGCTGCTCCTCTGCGTGAGGCGGGGGCTCTCGGCCCGGCGCGGCGAACGGTCGTCTTCCATGGACAACACGATGCCGTCTCCAGAGCTTCCCGTCGTCGTCCCTGAGCACTCATTGAGTCCTACTGCCGATGGAGTACGAGGGCGGCACCGTCCTCCCCAGGGTGGGCGAATCACGGTCCGGCCCCCTGACCAACGCCCCCTAGGGGCCCTGACGGTACTGCTCCCCGCGGAACCCGATCCCGGCCCCGCCGCACGCTCTCCCCGCGGCCCCGGTCCCCCTCGCGGCGCCCGCCCTCCCCGATCTTCGCAGCCCCCGCGCTCTTCCCCACGCGCCCCGTCTGAGTGACCATGAAGGGACCAGCCGACGAGCACGGGAGGTTCCGGGTGCGTGTGGGACTACTGACCCGCGAGTACCCGCCGGACGTGTACGGCGGCGCGGGCGTCCATGTCGAGTTCCTCGCCCGGGAGCTCGCGCGCCTCGTCGACCTGGACGTGCACTGCTGGGGCGAGGGCCGTGCCGACGGGGTGCTGCGCCACCGTCCCTGGTCCGCGCTCGACGGAGCCAACGACGCGCTGCGCACCTTCTCCGTGGACCTCGCCATGACCGCCGCCCTCGAAGGCCGCGAACTGGTCCACTCGCACACCTGGTACGCCAATCTCGGCGGCCACCTCGCCAAGCTGCTGTACGGCATCCCGCACGTGGTGACCGCCCATTCCCTGGAGCCCCTGCGCCCCTGGAAGGCCGAGCAGCTCGGCGGTGGCTACGCCCTGTCCGGCTGGGCCGAGCGCACCGCCGTCGAGGCGGCCGACGCGGTCGTCGCCGTGTCCGGAGCGATGCGCGAGGACATCCTCGCCTGCTACCCGGCGCTCGACCCCGGCCGCGTCCACGTCGTGCACAACGGCATCGACACCGCCCTGTACCGCCCCGACCCCGGCACCGACGCCCTGGACCGGACGGGCCTGGACCGCTCCCGCCCGTACGTCCTGTTCGTCGGCCGCATCACCCGCCAGAAGGGCGTGCCCCACCTGCTGCGCGCCGTGCGGGACATCGACCCGGCCGCTCAGGTCGTGCTCTGCGCCGGCGCCCCGGACACCCCCGAGATCGACCGGGAGTTCCGGGACCTCTTCGCCGCGCTGAGCCGCGCCCGCGAGGGCGTGTACTGGATCCCGAGCATGCTGCCGCGCCGTGAGGTGATCCAGCTGCTGACCCACGCCGCCGTCTTCGTCTGCCCCTCCGTGTACGAGCCGCTCGGCATCGTCAACCTGGAGGCGATGGCCTGCGGAACGCCCGTCGTGGCCTCCCGGGTCGGCGGCATCCCCGAGGTCGTGGCGGACGGCGAGACGGGGCTGCTCGTCCCCAAGGACGACGGCGTGAGCGGGGACCGGGACGACGACTTCGAGGCGGGCCTCGCGCGGGCGCTGGACTCCGTCCTCGGCGACCCGGAGGGCGCCCGGCGGATGGGCGAGGCGGGCCGGCGGCGCGCGGTGGACGAGTTCGGCTGGGACGCGGTCGCCCGTCGCACCGTGCGGCTCTACGAGGAGATCCTCAAACAGGCTTAGGCCGCCCCGGCCGGGGCAGCCGAGGGTGAACGAGGGTGAGGGGAGCGGCCATGCGTCGTGGAGGTCCTTCGGTGCTCGGCATCGTGCTGGCGGGCGGAGAGGGCAAACGCCTGATGCCCCTGACCGCGGACCGCGCCAAACCCGCGGTCACGTTCGGAGGGACGTACCGGCTGGTCGACTTCGTGCTGTCCAACCTGGTCAACGGCGACATCCTGCGGATCTGCGTCCTCACCCAGTACAAGTCGCACTCGCTGGACCGGCACATCACCACCACCTGGCGGATGTCCAGCCTGCTCGGCAACTACGTCACCCCCGTCCCGGCCCAGCAGCGGCTGGGCCCGCGCTGGTACCTGGGCAGTGCCGACGCGATCCTCCAGTCGCTGAACCTGGTGCACGACGAACAGCCCGACTACGTGGTCGTATTCGGCGCCGACCACGTGTACCGGATGGACCCGCGCCAGATGCTGACCCAGCACATCGAGTCCGGCGCGGGCGTGACCGTGGCCGGCATCCGGGTGCCGCGCGGCGAGTCGTCCTCGTTCGGAGTGATCACGCCGGGCTCCGACGGCCGGACCGTCACCGGGTTCCTGGAGAAGCCCGCCGACCCGCCCGGGCTGCCCGACGACCCCGGGTGCGTCTTCGCCTCGATGGGCAACTACGTCTTCACCACCAAGGCCCTCGTCGAGGCCCTGCACCGGGACGCCGAGGACGAGAACTCCGTGCACGACATGGGCGGCTCGATCCTGCCCCAGCTCACCGACCGCGGTGAGGCCGCCCTGTACGACTTCAGCGACAACCACGTGCCCGGGGAGACCACCCGCGACCAGGGCTACTGGCGGGACGTCGGCACCCTCGACGCCTACTACGACGCCCACATGGACCTCATCGCGGAGCGCCCCGCCTTCAACCTCTACAACCGCGACTGGCCGATCTACACCCACTCCACCCAGCTCTCCCCGGCCCGGTTCAACGCCGGCGGCATGGCCAGCGAGTCGATCATCAGTGCGGGGTGCCTGATCCGCGGGCAGGTCACCCGGTCCGTGCTGTCACCGGGTGTGGTGATCGATCCGGGGGCCGTCGTGCAGGGTTCGGTGCTGCACGACAACGTGCACATCGGCCGGGGCGCGGTGGTGCGCGGGGCGGTGCTGGACAAGAACGTCGACGTGCCACCGGGCGCGACGATCGGCGTCAACCCGGAGCGGGACTCGGAGCTGTACACGGTCTCCAAGGGCGGCGTGATCGCGCTCGGCAAGGGGCAGCGGGTGCCGTGACGGGCGGGTGCGGGCCCGGCGGACGGATGGACGGACGGACGACGCGCCACCGTCCGCGGGGCCCTGCGGCCGCCGTACCGTACCCGCATGGTCGGCCCGGCCCCGCATGGTCGGCCCGGCCCCGCATGGTCGGCCCGTACCCGCACGGTCGGCCCGTACCCGCACGGTCGGCCCGCAGCCGTCCGGGTGGCGCGCGCCGACGCGGGCGGCGTCGTCCCCACCGCTCCGGGCGCCGCGGCCCCTTGGGGCACCGCACTCGCGGCCCGGTCGCGGGGCGGGACTTTAACCTGACGTTAACTGTGCGTAGCTTGATAGTACTTGACCGTAATCGACGCGGGGCGATTGACTGTTTGTCCACCCGTCGTCCCTGCGAGGCCCACCCTTGACTTCCGATCCGCTCGCTCCTCTCGACCTGGCGTTCTGGAACATCGAGTCCGCCGAGCACCCCATGCACCTCGGCGCGCTCGGCGTCTTCGCGGCCGGGTCGCCGACCGCGGGCGCCCACGCGGCAGACCTGCTCGCGGCCCGCGCCCCCGGCGTGCCGGGCCTGCGGATGCGTATCCGGGACACCTGGCAGCCGCCGGCCCTGCGGACGCCCTTCTCGTTCGGCGGCGCGACCCGGGAGCCCGCCCCCGGTTTCGACCCGCTCGACCACGTGCGGCTGCACCCCCCGACGACGGACTTCCACGCCCGGGCCGGCCGCCTCATGGAGCGCCCCCTGGAGCGTGGCCGGCCGCCGTGGGAGGCGCATGTGCTGCCGGGCGCGGACGGCGACTCCTTCGCCGTGCTCTTCAAGTTCCACCACGCCCTGGCCGACGGCCTGCGGGCGCTGACCCTCGCCGCGGGGGTCCTCGACCCGATGGACCTGCCCGCGCCGCGCCCGCGCCCCGCGGAGCCCGCCCGAAGGCTCCTGCCGGACGTGCGCCGACTGCCGGAGCGGATGCGCGACGCCCTCTCCGACGCCGGCCGGGCCCTCGACATCGGCGCCGCCGCCGCCCTGTCCACCCTCGACGTGCGCTCCTCGGCCGCGCTCACCGCCTCCTCCTCCGGCACCCGCCGCACCGCGGGTGTCGCCGTCGACCTCGACGACGTGCACCGGGTGCGCAAGACCGCGGGCGGCACGGTCAACGACGTCCTGATCGCGGTCGTCGCGGGCGCCCTGCGCAGCTGGCTGGACGAGCGCGGCGACGGCAGCGAGGGCGTCGCGCCCCGCGCCCTGATCCCCGTCTCCAAACGCCGGCCGCGGACCGCCCACCCGCAGGGCAACCGGCTCTCCGGATACCTGACCCGGCTGCCGGTCGGCGATCCGGACCCGCTCTCCCGGCTCGCCGCGGTGCGCACCGCCATGGGCCGCAACAAGGACGCCGGGCCGGGCCGCGGAGCCGGCGCCGTCGCCCTGCTCGCCGACCACGTGCCCGCACTCGGACACCGGCTCGGCGGCCCTCTGGTCGGCCAGGCGGCCCGGCTCTGGTTCGACATCCTGGTCACCAGCGTGCCCCTGCCCAGCCTGGGCCTGCGGCTCGGCGGGCATCCGCTCACCGAGGTCTACCCGCTGGCGCCGCTGGCCCGGGGCCACTCCCTGGCGGTGGCCGTCTCCACGTACCGCGGGCAGGTCCACTACGGCCTGGTCGCCGACGCGAAGGCCGTGCCGGACCTGGACCGCTTCGCCCTGGCCCTCTCCCGGGAGGTGGAGACGCTGCTCACGGCCTGCGGCCCCTGACCCGGCGCGTTTGGCGTCCCGGCCCGCCGCTGAAGTAAAATCCGCCGTTCGAAAGCGGGCGCGAGTCGGAGCGCCGCGACGGTGATCAGGAACGGCAGCGGCGATGACGGTGACACAGGACGGCACGGCGACCACGGACGAGGTGGTGTACGGCCCGGGCATCGACCCGGAGCGGCTCGCCGTCTGCCTGAGCGTGCTGGAGGAGCTGGACGGACTCGACGTCGACCACCCGGACGCGATCCGGGTCCGCCGGGCCACCTCGCACATCTACCGGATGGTCAAGCAGCGCCGCCGCCAGGAGCGCCGCGCCGCCAAGACCGCCCACGACAAGGCCGTCACCGAGGCCACCGCCACCGGCTCCGCCGAGCGCATCGACGACGAGACCGAAGGCATCCTGCCCTCCTCCCGCACCGAGGAGGGCAGCATCGCCGGAATACTCCAGCGCCCCCGCTCCTGCTACATCTGCAAGCAGCGGTACACCGAGGTCGACTACTTCTACCACCAGCTCTGCCAGAGCTGCGCCGCCGAGAACCGGGCCCGCCGCGACGCCCGCGCCGACCTCACCGGCAAGCGGGCGCTGCTCACCGGCGGCCGGGCCAAGATCGGCATGTACATCGCGCTCAGGCTGCTGCGCGACGGGGCGCACACCACGATCACGACCCGCTTCCCCAAGGACGCCATCCGCCGCTTCAAGGCCATGGACGACTCCGCGGACTGGATCCACCGCCTGGAGGTCGTCGGCATCGACCTGCGCGACCCCGCCCAGGCCGTGGCGCTGGCCGACCAGGTCACCGAGCAGGGCCCGCTCGACATCCTGATCAACAACGCCACCCAGACCGTACGCCGCCTGCCCTCCGCGTACGCCGCGCTGGTCGAGGGCGAGAGCGCCCCGCTGCCCGCCGGTGAGCTGCCCTCCCACCACGTCATCGGCGCCTTCGACTCCGGAGCGGTGGACGGGCTGACGGCGCTGCCCGTCGGCGTCTCGGGGCTCGACGCGCAGAAGGTGGCCGACCTCGCGCTGGTCGCCGGCAACGCCAGCGTGGTCCGGCACCGCGAGGGCACGGCCATCGACGCGGGCGGCCTGGTCCCCGACGTCGTCGACAGCAACACCTGGGTCCAGACCATCGAGCAGATCTCCCCGGTGGAACTGCTGGAGACCCAGCTGTGCAACTACACCTCGCCGTTCATCCTCATCAGCGCCCTGCGTCCCGCGATGGCCGAGGCCGCGCGCCGGGCGACCGCCCGGCGCGCCTACGTCGTCAACGTCTCCGCGATGGAGGGCGTCTTCGCCCGCGGCTACAAGGGGGCGGGCCACCCGAACACCAACGCGGCCAAGGCGGCCATGAACATGGTCACGCGGACCAGCGCCCAGGAGATGTTCGACACCGACGGCATCCTGATGACCTCGGTCGACACCGGCTGGATCACCGACGAGCGTCCGCACTTCGACAAGCTGCGCCTGGCCGAGGCCGGTTTCCACGCCCCGCTCGACCTGGTGGACGGCGCCGCCCGCGTCTACGACCCGATCGTGCGCGGCGAGGCGGGCGAGGACCTGTACGGCGTCTTCCTCAAGGACTACGCGCCCGGCAAGTGGTGACGGTCCCGGCGGACCAACGGCCCTGACCGGTCCGCCGGCCGGCGGGGCGCCGTCCTGATCCGGGAGGTCCGGCTCAGTCGACGGCCCCCAGCCGCGCGTGCCGCGCCGCCGTCAGCTCCAGCACCGTGCGCCAGTCCTCCAGGACCCCGGCGTCGAACACGGTGGTGCGAGCCTCCTCGACCGCCTGCCGCAGGCTGACCGCGTCGTCGTCGTGGGCCCAGGCGTCGGCCCGGGCGTGACGGCGCAGCAGCCGGGCGACGCGCGCACCGAGCAGCGGCCGTACCGCGTCGGCGGCCCGGCCGGTGGGGCCGGCGGACCACAGCAGCCGGCCCACGGGTGCCACCAGGCCGGCCACCTGGAGTTCCTTGTCGGCGGGGCGCCGCCGGCGCAGCAGCGCGGCGGTGCGCAGCGCGTGCTCGTGCGGGTCCGTCCGCCCGCCGCCGCGTTCCGCGAGGGTCCCCTCGCGGCAGGCGTACAGCAGGTCCATCAGCTCCTCGACGCTGCGCGGTTCCATGCCTCGGTCCTCCCACGAGACAGCCGTTGCCGACCGACAGCAGACCATGGCCGCCTTGCGCCGCAGCCAACGGCGACTTAACTGTGCGCCCCCGGTCGTCGGCGGCCATCGAAGACCCGTTCGGCCGCATCGGCCGAACGGGTGAGTCACCTGTGGTGCGCAAACGAGATCATCCCGGCATACTCGGGCCAACTGGGCAGGATGTGAAGGGCAATGGTTCCCCCATGTTTTGGGCCCCATAGAGCGCACCCCCGCTCATTTGGTTAATCTAAGGCGGACGGACGACAGCACAGGGCTCCACCCCCACCCGATGTCCGTCTTGGGACAAGCCGGTTCACAACGGCCTGCTCTCGCCCGAGTTACCGGCGCCACCGCGTCCGAACTGCATGCGACTGAAACCCCAGCGGGCGTCTGGTGCCGGACAGCAGACTCGGCCGACAGGCCCCTAGGGTGACCCGACACATAAGGAGTGCGCGGTGACACCGGAGACGACGAATCCAGAGCAACGCCCCAAGGAACGCATCGAGCGCGGGGGCCGCCGGCCGGGAGAGATCGGCAGCCTCGACGTGTGGGCCCGGTCCGCCCCCATCCGCCTGGCGGGCTACGAGGAGGACCTCGCCGAGCCCCACATCCTGCCCAGCGTGGACTGACCACGCGCGAACCGCGGGATTCGCCGCAGGCAGGGGCGTGCGAGACTCGCGCCCATGCTGATCAGGGAAGCGACGGCCGATGACTGGCCGCACATCTGGCCCATCTGGCACCGCATCGTCGCGGCCGGCGAGACCTACGCCTGGGACCCGGACACGTCCGAGGAGGACGCCCGGGCCCTGTGGACGAACCCCGCCAAACGCGTCTACGTCGTCGAGGACGAGGGCACCGTCGTCGCCTCCGCCTACGTGACCCCCAACTACGGCGGGCCCGCCGCGGGCATCGCCAACGCCGGCTTCATGGTCGACCCCGACCGGGCCGGCCGCGGCACCGGACGGGCCCTCGCCGAACACGTCCTGGCCGCCGCCGCCGACCAGGGATACCGCGGCATGGTCTTCAACGCCGTCGTCGAGACCAACCCCGCCGTGCGCCTGTGGACCTCCCTCGGCTTCACCGTCCTGGGTACGGTGCCGGACGCCTTCGACCACCCGCGGCACGGGCGCGTCGGCCTGCACATCATGTATCGCGCCCTCTGACGGGGGACCCGCCGACCGCGTCGGGCGGGGCGCTCAGTCCAGCGGCGCGGTGCGACGCCACGGGCGCAGCGCCTCGATCCGCTCCGCCAGCTCCAGCAGCGCCGCCTCCGAACCCGGTCGCCCCACCAACTGCACGGCGCAGGGGGCGCCCGAGGGCAGGGTGCCGACCGGTAGCGCCATCGCGGGCCAGCCGGTCAGGTTCCACGGCGGAGTGAAGGGCGAGTAGGCCGTGTCGGCCACGATGTTGCGCAGCCAGCCCCGCTCGTGCCAGGGCGCGGCGGCGGGGGAGCGGCGGGCCAGTGCCGGGGTGAGCAGGACGTCGTGCGCGTCGAAGAACGGCTCCAGGCGGGCGCGGAGCGCCTCGCGTCCCCGGCCGGTGGCGGCCGTGCGTACGAAGGCCCGCCCGACGGCCGCGTGCACTCGGGTCCGCCGGGCCAGCCGGCGCCGGTCCAGGCCGCGGGCGTCCACCGCCGTGCCCGCCGTCCAGTGGACCAGGGCGGTCAGGCCCAGCGAGGCGGGGTAGGGCGGGTCGGCCCGGCGCACCTGGTGACCCGCCTTCATGAGCAGTCCGGCCGCCTCGCGGACGGCGTTCGCGTACGGGCGGGAGACGGGGACACCGGCCAGGGGGCTGCGCGGGGAGACCGCGATGCGCAGGGGACCGGGGTCCGCGCGCCGCACCGGCCCGCCGTCCGCGCGGTCGCCCGCGAGGACCGCCAGCATCAGGCGTGCGTCCTCGACCGTCGTGGCCAGCGGTCCGTTCTCGGACATGCCGAACCAGTCGCCCTCGCCGATGCCGGCCGGGACCACCCCGTGTCCCGGCTTGACGGTGACCAGGCCGCAGTTGGCCGCCGGTATGCGCAGTGAGCCCATGCCGTCGTTGCCGAGCGCCAGCGGCACCAGCCCCGCGGCGACCGCGGCGGCACTGCCGCCCGAGGAACCACCGGCGGAGCGGGCCGGGTCCCACGGGTTGCGGGACGTGCCGTGCACGCCCTCGGTGGTGCCGAACACGCACAGTTCGGGCACGTTGGTGAGGCCCACCACCACGGCGCCGGCCGCCCGCAGCCGGGCCACGGTGACGTGGTCCGCCCCGGCGGGCGCGTCCGGTGTCGCCGCGGAACCGACGCGCTTCGACTCGCCGCGCACCGCGAGATTGTCCTTGACCGCCACCGGCACGCCGGCCAGCGGGAGTTCGGCCAGGTCGCTCCGGGCGCCCACCTCGTCGGCCTCGTCGAGCGCCGCTTCGGCCCGGACCGCGCGGAAGGCACCGACGCGGCCGTCCAGCCGCTCGATCCGGGCGAGGTGCGCCGCCACCACCTCGCGGGGTGTGACGCGCCCCTCGCGGACGGCGGCGGCGATGTCGACGGCGGTCCGGCCGGCCCAGCTGGTCACGGAAGGGGCTCCTCGGGGTGCGAAAAGGGGACTTTCCGGAGAGGGCACTCACCGGAAACGGGACTACTGACGAGTACGTGAGCACTCTGCACGCCCGGACGCCTCCGCGTCGAGAGGCGGACGCACACGGTTCGCGGGACGCGCGGTGGGGGAGCTGTACACCACGTCCGCCCCAGTGACCGCGACCACCGACGCCGAACCGCCGACTTCCGAGCCGCCCGCCGACGTCCGAGCCGACCCCGCCGACTCGCCAGCCGCCCCGTCGATCCCGAGCCGCCCCGCCCGCTGCGGGCCGCCCCGGACACCCGCCGCGACACCCGCCCCCGACACCCGCCCCGACCAAGGAGGACCCCGCATGCATGACGACCGCAGCCTGGTCGAAGCCCGCCTCCAGCGCGTCCTCGACGAGCGCATCCGCCCCGCCGTGTACCCCGAGTCCGTGCCGCTGGACGTCGCCGTGTGGCACGCGCCCGGCGAGCCCGTGCCGGTCGCCGAAGGACTCGCGGCCGACCCCGGACCCGTCGCCGTGGGCACCCGCTGGGGCGCCCCCTGGGGCACCAGCTGGTTCCGCGTCACCGGGACCGTGCCCGAGGAGTGGGCCGGCCGGACCGTCGAGGCGATCCTCGACCTCGGCTTCGACGAGGACATGCCCGGCTTCCAGTGCGAAGGCCTGGTCTACCGGCCCGACGGCACCCCAGTGAAGGGCCTCAACCCGCGCAACCAGTGGGTACGCGTCGCCGCCCCCGCCGCGGGTGGCGAGGAGGTCCGCCTGCACGTCGAGGCGGCGTCCAACCCCGTCATCTTCGGCCCCCGCCCCTTCGTACCCACCCCGCTCGGGGACAAGGAGACCGCCGGCGACGAACCGCTGTACACCCTCGCCCGCATGGACCTCGCCGTCCTCGACGAGACGGTGTGGAACCTGGTGCTCGACCTGGAGGTCCTGGGCGAGCTGATGGCCGAGCTGCCGGTGGACTCGCCCCGCCGCTGGGAGATCCTCCGCGCCCTGGACGGGGCGCTGGACGCGATCGACCTCCAGGACGTCAACGGCACGGCGGCGGCGGCCCGTTCGCGCCTCGCCGGCGTCCTCTCCGCCCCGGCCGCCGCGTCCGCGCACCGCATCAGCGCCGTCGGCCACGCGCACATCGACTCGGCCTGGCTGTGGCCGCTGCGCGAGACCGTCCGCAAGGTCGCGCGGACGACGTCCAACATGACCGCCCTGCTGGAGGACGAGCCGGACTTCGTCTTCGCCATGTCGCAGGCCCAGCAGTGGGCGTGGGTGCGCGACCACCGGCCCGAGGTGTGGGCACGGGTCAAGAAGGCCGTGGCCGACGGCCGGTTCGTGCCGGCCGGCGGCATGTGGGTGGAGTCGGACACCAACATGCCGGGCTCCGAGGCGATGGCCCGGCAGTTCGTGCACGGCAAGCGCTTCTTCCTCGACGAGTTCGGCGTCGAGAACGACGAGGCCTGGCTGCCCGACACCTTCGGCTTCGCCGCCGGCCTGCCGCAGATCATCAGGGAGGCCGGCGCCAAGTACCTGCTGACGCAGAAGATCTCCTGGTCGCAGACGAACCGGTTCCCGCACCACACCTTCCGCTGGGAGGGCATCGACGGCACCCGGATCTTCACCCACTTCCCGCCCGTCGACACCTACAACTGCTCCATGCGCGGCGACGAGATCGCCCACGCGGCCCGCAACTTCAGGGACAAGGGCGTGGCCCGGCACTCCCTCGCCCCCACCGGCTGGGGCGACGGCGGCGGCGGCACCACCCGCGAGATGGTCGCCAAGGCGGCCCGGCTGCGCGACCTCGAGGGGTCGGCGACCGTCACCTGGGAGACCCCGCGGGCCTTCTTCGCCCAAGCCGAGGCCGAGAACCCCGAGCCGCCGGTCTGGGTCGGCGAGCTGTACCTGGAACTGCACCGCGCCACCCTCACCAGCCAGGCCAGGACCAAACAGGGCAACCGGCGGAGCGAGCACCTGCTGCGGGAGGCCGAACTGTGGGCGGCCACGGCCGCGGTGCGCACCGGGTTCCCCTACCCCTACGACGACCTGGACCGGATCTGGAAGACCGTCCTGCTCCACCAGTTCCACGACATCCTGCCCGGCTCCTCCATCGCCTGGGTGCACCGCGAGGCGCGCGCCACGTACGACCGCGTCGCCGGGGAGCTGGACGGCATCATCGACGCCGCCCAACGCGCCCTGGCCGGCGCGGGCGACACCCCGCTCCTCTTCAACGCCGCCCCCCACCCCCGCACCGGCGTCCCGGCCGGCGCCGCCGCCGCTCCCGTGTCCGAGGGCCGCACCGCCCTCACCCCCCGCCCCGGGGGCGGGCACGTCCTGGACAACGGGCTGCTGCGGGTCGGGATCGACGGCCGCGGCCTGGTCATGTCGGTGTACGACCTCGCCGCCGACCGCGAGACGATCGCGCCGGGCGGGGCGGGCAACCTCCTCCAGCTCCACCCCGACCTGCCGAACAAGTGGGACGCCTGGGACGTCGACGCGTTCTACCGCAACACCGTCACCGACCTGACCGACGCCGACGAGCTGGCACCCGGCGACGACGGCGCCTCGGTGCGGGTCGTCCGCGGCTTCGGCTCCTCCCGGGTCACCCAGACACTGAGGCTCGCGCCCGGGGAGCGGCGACTGGAGGTGGAGACCGAGGTCGACTGGCACGAGACGGAGAAGTTCCTCAAGCTCGCCTTCCCGCTCGACCTGCATGCCGAACGGTACGCGTCGGAGACCCAGTTCGGGCACTTCCACCGGCCCACCCACACCAACACCAGCTGGGAGGCGGCCAAGTTCGAGGCGTGCAACCACCGCTTCGTCCACCTGGCGGAGCACGGCTGGGGCGTGGCGGTCGTCAACGACTCGACGTACGGCCACGACGTGACCCGCACCGTCCGCACCGGTGGCGACGCGGGGACGACCACCACCGTGCGGGTGTCGCTGCTGCGGGCCCCGCGCTTCCCCGACCCGGAGACCGACCAGGGCGTGCACCGCTTCCGGCACGCCCTGGTGCCGGGCGCGGACATCGGCGACGCCGTGCGCGAGGGCTGGCGGATCAACCTGCCCGAACGGCGGCTGACCGGCGCGGGCGAGGTGGCGCCGCTGGTGACGGTCGACCACGAGGCGGTCGTGGTCACCGCCGTCAAACTGGCCGACGACGGCAGCGGGGACGTGGTGGTCCGCTTCCACGAAGCCCACGGCGGCCGGGCCAGGGCCACCCTGACGGCCGGGTTCCCGGTCGCGCGGGTCGCGGTGACCGACCTGCTGGAGCGCCCGCGGGCCGAGGAGGGGCCCGCGGTCGAGGCCGACGGCGGGCGGATCGCCGTACGGCTGCGCCCGTTCCAGCTGATGACCCTGCGCCTCGCCCGCGCGTAGCGCGCGCCGGTCCGGCTCACCGGCCCCGGTGAGCCGGACCGGGGGCCGCTACGATCGTGGCGCCCCGGCCAGCCGGGTCGGCGGCAGGTACTCCCGCACGTACGTCCGCTCCCAGCAGGCGCCCGTCTCCCGCAGCTCGCGCCACGTCGTGTACCGGTACCGGAACAGCCGGGCGCGGACGAAACGGGGCGGCGCGTCCGCCGGGAACGGGGAGCGGCGCAGCAGCCTCAGCGTCGCGCGGTCGTTCTCCAGCAGCCGCTCCACCAGGACGCCGAACCAGGGGCCGGCGTACGAGGGCGACAGCGCGGCGAACCACATCAGCCAGTCCAGCCGCAGATGGTACGGCGCGAACTGGCGCGGCCAGCGCCGCGGATCTCCGGGCTTGCCCCTGAACTCGTACTCCCGCCAGTCCGAGTCCTCCCGGGCCACCTCGTCGGCGGTGCCCTCGATCACCACCTCGTAGCGGACCCGGCTGACGGTGCCGAAGGCGCCGTAGGTGTTCACCAGGTGCAGCGGGTCGAAGGAGCGGTTCATCACCTGGCGCCGGGAGACCATGTTGCGGACGGGCCGGTGGCTGAGGAAGAGCAGCAGGGCCGCGGCCGCGAGGACCACGACCTCGTACCAGAGCGGCGTGGCGGGCACGGACGGCGGGTCGGCCGGGAAGCGCACCGCCGACAGGGCCAGCACGATGGTGATCCAGTTCAGCCAGGAGAAGTTGCCCGACAGCACCAGCCACAGCTGGGTCACGATCATCAGCGCCGCGGCGGCCGTCGCGACGGGCTGCGGGGTGAAGAGCAGGAAGGGCACCGCGAGCTGCGTGACGTGGTTGGCGGCCACCTCCACCCGGTGCAGCGGCCGGGGAAGGCGGTGGAAGAACCAGCTCAGCGGCCCCGGCATCGGCTGGGTCTCGTGGTGGTGGTCCAGGCAGGTCAGCTTCCGCCAGCACTCGTCGCCGCGCATCTTGATCAGCCCCGCCCCGAACTCCACGCGGAAGAGCAGCCAGCGCAGCAGGAACAGGACCAGCACCGGCGGCGCCACCTCGTCGTTGCCGAGGAACACCGCGAGGAAGCCGGTCTCCAGCAGCAGCGACTCCCAGCCGAAGGAGTACCAGGTCTGCCCGACGTTGACGACCGACAGGTACAGCGCCCACGGCACCAGCCACAGCAGCATCGCCCCCCACAGCGGCAGCAGCGAGTCCACCCCCGCCACCAGCCCCGCCGACACCGCGCAGCCCGCCCAGGCGCAGCACGCGAAGAGGCGGTCCGAGTAGCGGAGCTGGAACAGGCTGGGCGCCCGCCCGAACGGCACCCGCTCGACGAAGCGGGGCACGGGCAGCATGCCGCGCTCGCCGATCAGCGGACGGAACTGAAGGGCGGCGGTCAGGAAGGCCACCAGGTACATCACGGCCAGGGCCCGCTGGAAGACCAGCCTGCTCAGCCAGTAGTCGGGGGCGGTGAACCACTCCACGGCCGCGCTCCTCTCGTACGGTCACGCTCTGTGTACCCCGGTGGGCGGGCGGCCCCCGCCCACGACCCGGGCGGCGGACAGGAGTCGAATAATCGGGCAAACCCTGGCAAGGTGGGGCTCATGGTTGATCGGGGAGCGAGTGCCTCGTCACTCCCGGACGACTGGCCCGCCCACCCGGACCCGATCCTGGCGCTCAACCGCATGGGCAGCTTCGACTGGGACCTGGACACGGGACTGTTCCACATGGACGCCCAGGCCCACGAGGTGTTCGATCTGCGCCCGGACGAGTACGACGGACGGCCGGAGTCCCTCGCGGTCCGCGTCCCCGCGGCCGAGGGCAGCCGCCTGGACGCCATCGTCGCCCGGGCCATGAAGGACGGCAGCGAGAACTACGGGACCTACTTCCGGCTGCGCACCCGCGACGGCACCCTGCGCTGGACCCGCACGCAGGGCTACATCCGCCGCGACGGGACCGGCCGCCCCCGCCGCATCATCGGCATCGTCCGCGACGCCACCCAGGAGGTCGGCGACATCGAGGCCCGCCGCGAGCAGGCCGCGCAGGACGAGGCCCGCCGGCGCCTCACCAACGTCGTCCAGCTCGCCACGGCCGCCCTCGCGCACGCCCGCACGGTGGACGACGTCATCGAGGTCCTGCGCGACACCCACGGCCTCACCCGCCTCGGCGCCACCAGCCTCGTCATGGGCCTGGTCGAGGCCGGCCGCATCCGGCTGGTCGCCGACGGCCCCGACAACAGCTTCGTCCCCGGCACCCGCGTCACCCGGATCGACGAGCCGTACCCGATGAGCGAGGCCGTACGGACCCTCAGCCCCCGTTTCATCGAGTCGCCGGAGGAGTTCGCGGAGCGCTACCCCCTCCTGTGGCAGCACATCACCCACCTGGACATCACCGCGGCCGCCTACCTGCCGCTGATCGCCCAGGCCCGGCCGATCGGCGCGATCGGACTCCTCTACAGCGACCGGCGCGGCTTCTCCCCGGAGGACCGCAACGTGCTGGTCGCGCTCGGCAGCGGCATCGCGCAGAGCCTGCAACGGGCCATGCTCTACGAGCAGGAGATGGACCTCGCCGAGGGTCTCCAGCAGGCCATGCTGCCGCGCACCATCCCCAGCGTGCCCGGCTGCGACATCGCGGTCCGGTACCGCGCGGCCACCATCGGCGGCGCCTTCGGCCGCGACATCGGAGGCGACTGGTACGACCTGATCCCGCTGCCCGGCGGACGCGTGGGCGCCGTCATCGGCGACGTCCAGGGCCACGACACGCATGCCGCCGCCGTCATGGGCCAGCTGCGCATCGTGCTGCGCGCCTACGCCGCCGAGGGCCACCCCCCGGCCACCGTGATGGCGCGGGCCTCGGTCTTCCTCCACGAACTCGACACCGACCGCTTCGCGACCTGCCTGTACGCGGAGGCCGACCCCGCCACCGGCGTGGTCCAGATGGTCCGCGCCGGGCACCTCGACCCGCTGCTGCGCGCGGGCGACGGCAGCTGCCGCCGGGTGCCCGTCGAAGGCGGCCTGCCGCTCGGCCTGTCCGCCGAGTTCGGGCGCCTCGTCTACCCGGTCTCCACCGTCGAGCTGGACCCGGGGCACACCCTGCTGCTGTGCACCGACGGCCTGGTCGAGGAGCCAGGTGCCGACGTGGACGAGGGGATAGAGGCCCTCACGACGCTGGTGGCCTCCGGTCCGCAGGACGTCGGGGACCTGGCCGACCGGCTCATCGACGTGGCAGAGGAGCGCCGCGGCGACGACGACGTGGCGCTGCTCCTGCTGCGCCGGCACGGGCTGGGAACGCCCCGGACCTTCGGCCGGCTCCGGCAGCACGTGTCCCCGGGGGACCCCGAGGCGCTCACCGAGGCCCGGCACATGATCCGCGCCGCCGTCGGTGCCTGGGGTGCCGGCCCGCAGAGCGACGAGATCGAGCTGGTCGCCGACGAACTGGTCACCAACGCCCTCATGCACACCGAGGGCTCCGCGATCGTCACCCTGCGGCTGCTCACCGGGACGGACCGCCGGCTGCGGGTCGAGGTCGAGGACTCCTCCAGCGCCCTGCCCCGCCGCCGCGACGCCGGGGACTCCGGGGTCTCCGGACGAGGACTGCTCCTGGTCGACACGCTCGCCGACCAGTGGGGTGTGGAGGCCCGGGGGCGCGGCAAGTGCGTGTGGTCCGAGTTCGTCGTCTCCGACCGCCGGGGCTGAGTCCCGCTGGCGCTGCCGGTCCCCGGTGGCACCCTTGACGTATGCCCGAACTGCCCGAGGTCGAGGCGCTCAGGGACTTCCTGACCGAGCACCTCGTCGACCGTGAGATCGTCCGCGTGCTGCCCGTGGCGATCAGCGTGCTGAAGACGTACGACCCTCCGCTCTCCGCCCTTGAGGGCCACCGGGTGGCGGCCGTGCACCGGTACGGCAAGTTCCTCGGCGTCGAGACCGCCGGCGGCCCGCATCTGGTCACCCACCTGGCCCGGGCGGGCTGGCTGCACTGGAAGGACAGCCTCCCCACCGGTCCGCCCCGCCCCGGCAAGGGCCCCCTGGCCCTGCGCGTCGCCCTGGACACCGGGGCCGGGTTCGACCTGACGGAGGCGGGCACGCAGAAGCGTCTCGCCGTGTACGTCGTGGCCGACCCCCAGCAGGTGCCGGGGGTGGCCCGACTCGGCCCCGACCCGCTCGCCGACGACTTCGACGAGGCCCGCCTCGCCGCCCTCCTCGACGGTGAGCGCCGGCAGCTCAAGGGCGCCCTGCGCGACCAGAGCCTGATCGCGGGAGTGGGCAACGCGTACAGCGACGAGATCCTGCACGCCGCGAAGATGTCCCCCTTCAAACTCGCCGCCTCCCTCACCGACGCGGAGACCGCGCAGCTGTACGAGGCGCTGCGCGCCACGCTCACCGAGGCGGTCGAGCGGTCCCGGGGCGTCGCGGCCGGCCGGCTGAAGGCCGAGAAGAGGAGCGGGCTGCGGGTGCACGGCCGCACCGGCGAGCCGTGTCCGGTGTGCGGCGACACCGTCCGGGAGGTCTCCTTCAGCGACTCCTCGCTCCAGTACTGCCCGACCTGCCAGACCGGCGGCAAGCCGCTGGCGGACCGGAGGCTGTCCCGGCTGCTCAAGTAGGGCGTCCGAGGTGTCCCCGCTCAGCCGGCGGCGAGCGTCACGAGGCGTTCCCCGTCCGCGGTACGCACCTCGTAGCGGGCGATCTGGTCGGGGTGCAGCGCGGCTCCGCCGTGCACGGTGCTCGGCCCCGCGCCCTCCCCGGTGGCGTTCCAGCTGGTGACCGTCTGCTCCGTGCCGTCACGGCCGACGGCGATCAGGCGGCAGGAGCGCGGGCCCGCCCCGTCCCGGACCTCGAGCCGCACCCCGGTGCCCCAGGTCTCGTCCTCGGTGGTGACCCGCGCCCACACCCCGGACCGCTCGTCGGTCGCGGTGAGCCGTACCGCCGCGTCGGCCCGGCTCGCGTAGAGCGCCACCCCGGGACCGGCCACGGCGCACACCAGCGCGGCGGCCACGGCGTACAGCAGCCGCCTGCGGACGGTCCGGCGACGCGCGGCCACCTCGGACAGCAGGCGGTCCAGCAGCCGCGGTCCGGGCCGGGTCACCGGGGTGACGAGCCGTGGTGTCGCCTGCCGGTACAGCATCAGCTGACGGGTGGCCGGGCCGAACTCGGTCACCTGCGTCGCGCACCGGGGGCACTCCATGAGGTGGTCCTCGAAGCGGAACGCTTCCGCCTCGTCCAGCACGCCGAGCGCGTAGGCGCCGACGTCGCGATGCCTCTCCAGGGACCTCATGCCGAATCCTCGTACCGTTGGGTGCGGGTGGGGTTACTCCTTGCTCCCACCCGTACGCACCGCACCGCCGATTCATTCAAGGCCCGGACAGAATCGCGACCGAGGGATTCGGAGCGGAACGGCCCGTGGATTGGTCGCCGACCGGAGGAAATCGGTGGACGGGCCGCGACGCCTAGAAGAGGTGGATGGCGAGGTGGCCGAGCGGCAGGCCCAGCTGCCAGGCCGGCGTCCACACCTTCGGCCCCTCGTCCTCCCCGCCCGCCGCCCCGCCCGGCACCGCGTTCAGGTCGGGGGCGAGCAGTTCGGTGTCCTGGAGCCAGCGCCACGCAGCCCGGGCGAGCGCCAGGTCGGGGGAGTGCCGGCCGGCGGCGACCGCGTCGGCCGTGACCTCGGCCAGGCGCTCGCGCACCCACGCGTGCCAGGGCTGGTCGTAGGCGGTCAGCGACAGCCAGGTCTCCAGCCGGGTGATGACCCGGATGCCGCTGAGCTCGTCCTCCGTGTCGGACAGGAAGACGGTCAGTGCCAGCGCGTCCCGCCCGGCGCGGAACTCGAAGGACGTGGGCGGCATCAGGTCGCCGGTCCGCAGCAGCTCGTCGGCGATGTACTCGGCGTACAACCACGCCATGGGGACGGCCAGTTCGCCCCCGGCGGGACCGTCCGTGCTCTCTTTGCCTCTGTGCGGCATCCCTTCCTGCCTTCCTCCGGTGCGTGCGCGTCGCCCGACCCGGGTCAAGGGCCCCCGTCCGGAACACGGATGAGGACAGCCGATTACCCAACCGGGGTCCACGGCAAGGCGCTTTACGGAGGCTTGACCAAAAGGTCGGTTTCACCGCAGGTCGGCGGCGTAACCCGGTAGCACCCTGCGCAGGGCGCGCAACGCGTAGTACGCGCGGGACTTCACGGTACCGGGCGGGATGCCGAGGGCTGCCGCGGCTTCCGCCACACTCGCCCCCTGGAAGTACACCAGCACCAGGACTTCACGGTGCTCAGGAGTGAGAGTCTTCACAGCCTCGCGCACGTCCAGGGCCGCGGCGGCCCGTTCGGCGTGGTCGGCGCAGACCCGCGCGTTCTCCAGCACGGCGTCACCGACCTCCGGGGGCCGCGCCTGCCGGGCCCGGCGCGCGTCGATGGCCAGGCGTCGTGCCACCGTGAGCAGCCAGGGCCGTACGGAGTCGAAGTCGTCGGCGCGCAGTGCCTCGGGGTGCTGCCAGGCGCGGACCAGGGTCTCCTGCACCAGGTCCTCCGCGCGCTGCCGGTCGCCGTCACTGAGCCGCAGCAGCAGCGCGAACAGGGGCCGGCCGTGCTCGCGCTGCAGTGCGGCGAGCTCGTGCTCGGCGGTCGTCCCGTGCGTCCTGTCCCTCAGGGTGATTCCGGCCGTCATGGCCGTATGGCATCGCAGGGCGTCGTCGGGGGACAGGGCGCGCGCACGGATGTGCGACGGACGGTCGATCGCGTCGACGAACGGTTCGACGAACGGTCGGGGCCCTCGTTCGCGCACACCGGACGGGCTAATGCGCGTGTCGGAGCCGCGCGGGGCGGTGTGCACCTCATTTCCTGTTCGTAGGTAAATGTGACTAATCATCGGTGTGTGCGACCCCAGCGGAGCGAACGGATGATCACACGCAGTCGGCAGGTGGCCCTGGCCCTGACCGCCCTCCTCACCGTGGGCGCGGCCTGCCAGGCCCGCGACCACGAGCCGCCGCGACGACCGGCCCCGGCCCCGTCCGCGGCGGACACCGGCGTCTTCACCCTGGTCGCCTCCGGCGACGTACTGCCCCACGACTCGATCATCGAGCGGGCCCGCTTCGACGCGGGCGGCACCGGCTACGACTTCCGCCCCATGCTCGCGGGCGCCAAGCCCGTCGTCTCGCGCGCCGGCCTCGCCCTGTGCCACATGGAGACGGTGTACGGCGCGCACGGCGACTACAGCGGCTACCCCCTCTTCAAGTCCCCGCCCGAGGTGGCCGAGGCCCTCGCCGCCACCGGCTACGACGGCTGCTCCACCGCCTCCAACCACAGCGTCGACGACGGCGCCGACGGCATCCGCCGCACCCTCGACGCGCTGGACCGCGCCGGCGTGCGGCACGCCGGGACCGCGCGCACCGAGGCCGAGGCGCGCACCGTGACGGTCCTGCGCGCGGGGCGGGCCGAGGTCGCCCACCTCGCCTACACCCTCCACACCAACGGCCACCCCGTCCCCGACGGACAGCCCTGGGCGGTCGGCATGATCGACGAGGAGCGGATCGTCGCGGACGCCCGGGCCGCGCGGCAGGCGGGTGCGGACATCGTCGCCGTGTCCCTGCACTGGGGCACCGAATGGCAGGACGAGCCCGACCAGGACCAGCTGACCCTGGCCGAGAACCTGACCGCCGCCCGCAGCGGCGAACACCCCGACATCGACCTCATCCTCGGCACCCACGCCCATGTCCCGCAGGCGTACGAGAAGGTCAACGGCACCTGGGTGATCTACGGGATGGGCGACCAGATCGCGGGCGAGATGATCAACGGCGACGGGGAGCGCGACCCGCGCGGCAACCAGTCGACCATCGGCCGCTTCACCTTCGCCCCGCCCGCCCGCGCCGGTGAACGCTGGCGGGTGACCAAGGCCGAGTTCGTCCCGCAGCTCTTCGACGTCGACGCCGGCCGGGTGGTGAACCTCAACCGCGCGCTGGAGAAGGGCGCCGAGGTGCGGGCCGTGCGCGACCGCATCCGCGACGTCGTGCTCAGCCGGGGCGCGGCCGAGGACGGCCTGGTGATGGGGGAGTAGGTCATCCCTCGTCCACGTGGTCCAGGGCGGTCAGCATCGCCCCGAGCACCCGCAGGCACGTGCCGACGTCGGCGTCGGTGAGACCGCCGCCGACCTGGCGCAGTATCCGGTGCTCCCGGTCCAGGACGGCGGTGATCGCCTCCGTCCCCCGGTCGGTGGGCCGGATCAGTGAGGACCGCCGGTGCGCGGGGTTGGGGACGCTCTCCACCAGGTCCTGCGCCGCGGCCTCGTTGACCATCCGCTGCACGAACTGACGGCTGATCGCCTGGGCCCGGGCCATCTGCGGCACGGTCATCGGCCCGCCCCGGTGCAGCAGGGTCAGCACGGCGCGGACACCGACCGACAGGCCGTCCGCCACCAGGCCCTGCTCGACGCTGCGCTGCGCGCGCCGGTAGAGCGGGCCGACCAGGTCGTACACCTCGGTGAGGCGCTGGGCGAGGGCGTCCGGCGGGAGGGGTGCATCGATGTCCTTCACCTCCCCATCATGACACCCCGGTTGTCAATCTCCCCGCATCATGACACCCTGGTTGTCATGATGGCTGCTTCGGACCTGCGCTTCCTCGCCTCCGCCGACGGCGACCTGGCCTACCGCGACACCGGGGCCGGCGACCTCGTCGTCCTGCTCCACCCCGGCTTCACCGACCACCGTGTCTTCGACGCCCAGATCCCGTTCCTGGCGGCCGGCCACCGGGTCGTCGCACCCGACGTCCGCGGTCACGGCTCCTCGGCCAACGCGACGCGGCCGTTCCGCTGGGCCGACGACCTCGCCGCCCTGCTGCGCCACCTCGACGCGGGCCCCGCGGTGCTGGTCGGCGTGTCGATGGGCGGTGCCATCGCCACCGACACGGTGCTGGAGTACCCGGAGCTGGTCCGCGCGGTGGTCGCGTGCGGCGCGGCCACCAGCGAGTTCGCGTACACCGACCCCTGGGTGCGGCAGGTCCAGGCCGACCAGGCCCGCGCACTGGCAGCGGGTGACGTCGAGGGCTGGCTCACGGCGTTCCTGCGCTTCGTCCCCGGGGAGCACCGCGACCTCGACGACGTCGACCCGGCCGTCCTGAGCCGGCTGCGGGAGACGGCCTCCGGCACCCTCGCCAAGCACACTCCGGACGAGGAGAACCACCACGTGCCCCTCACCGACACCTGGGCCCGCGTCCCGAAGATCGACGTCCCGGTGCTCACCGTCAACGGCTCCCTGGACGCCGCCGACCTGGTCGCCGAGGCGGAACGGCTCGCCCGTACGGTCCCGGACGGCCGCTCCGCCACCGTCGAGGGCGCCGCGCACTACCCGAACATGGAGCGGCCGGACGTCTTCGACGCGATCCTCGCCGACTTCCTCCGCGGCCTGCCGCCCGTCGGGGGCTAACGGCGCGCCAGCTCCGACCTGCGGTACGAGTAGCCGAAGTAGATGACCAGTCCGATCAGCAGCCACACCGCGAAGCGCGCCCAGGTCTGCCACTGGAGGAAGGTGATCAGCCAGATCGAGAAGACGATCCCCAGGGCCGGCACCACCGGCATCCACGGCGTCCGGAAGGTGCGCGGCAGGTCCGGCTGCCGGTAGCGCAGCACGATCACCGCCGCGCACACCACCACGAACGCCAGCAGGATGCCGATGTTGGTCAGCTCGGCCGCCTCGCCGATCGGCAGGAACCCGGCGATCGCGGCCGACGCCACCCCGACGATCCAGGTGACCCGGGTCGGCACGTGCCGCGTCGGGTGCGTCTTCGCGAACCACTTGGGCAGCAGCCCGTCCCGGGACATCGAGAACCACACCCGGGTCACGCCGAGCATGAAGGTGAACATCACCGTGAGGATGCCGATGATGGCGCCCACCGCGATGACGTCGGCCAGGCCGCTCAGCCCCACCGACTTGAACGCCGTGGAGAAGCCGCTCTCCGGGTCGATGTCCTTGTAGTCCTGCATGCCGGTCAGCACCAGACAGGCCGCCACGTACAGCACCATCGAGATGACCAGCGAGTAGATGATCGCCTTCGGCATGTGCCGCTGGGCGTCCTTGGACTCCTCGGCCGCCGTCGACATGGCGTCGTAGCCGAAGACCGCGAAGAAGACCGTGGCGGCCCCGGTGAAGGCTCCGCCGATCCCGAAGGGGAAGAACGGTTCGTAGTTGGCGGTGGTGATGTGGAAGAAGCCGACCACGATCACCAGCAGCACCACCAGCACCTTCAGGACGACCACGACCATCTCGAAGCGGGCCGCGTTCCGGATGCCGAGTGTCAGCAGGTACGCGATCAGCAGGCACAGCACCGCCGCGAAGAGGTCGACCTTGTGGCCGTCGCCGGTGCCGGGCGCGCCCAGCATCCAGTTCGGCAGGTCGGCCCCCATCTCGCCGACCAGGAAGCTGAAGTAGCCGGAGATGCCGATCGCGACCACCGCCACGATGGCCGTGTACTCCAGCAGCAGGTCCCAGCCGATGAACCAGCCCACCAGCTCACCGAGGACCGCGTATCCGTAGGTGTAGGCGGAGCCCGCCTTCGGGATCAGTCCGGCGAACTCGGCGTACGACAGTGCCGCCGCCGCGCTCGCGACGCCCGCGATGAGGAAGGAGATGAGGACCGCCGGCCCCGCCGTGCCGTTGGCGACCGTACCGGCCAGGGTGAAGATGCCCGCCCCGATGATGCCGCCCACACCGATGGCGGTCAGCTGCCACAGCCCCAGCGTCCGCTGGAGGCCGCCGCCCTCCCCGCCCTCCGTGTCCTCGATGCGCTCGATGGGTTTGCGACGGAGAACGCCCTCGCCCATGCGGAACCCGGCCACGCGCCTCACCTCTTTGTGAACGGCAAACGGCTGACGGTGGATCATGATGACCCACACCCGCCCGCGACGGAAGCCGCGACGCACGCACCGCCCCGGACGGCCGCTACGGCACCACCGTCACGGGCCAGCGCCCCGCCTTCACCAGCCGCACCGCGACGGAACCGACGATCCGGTGCCCCGCCTGCTCGGAGGCGCCCACGACGACGGCGTCGGCCTTCAGCTCGTCGGCCGCCTTGACCAGGCCGTTGTAGGGATCGCCCCGGAAGGTGTGGAACTCCCAGCGCAGGTCGAATATCCCCTTGACCCGCTCGGTCGCGTCCCGGATCTGCGCCACCAGGTCCTCGGCGATCTCGTCGGTCGTCTCCGCCACCGGAGCCCCGAGCGAGGCGCCCGCCGCCAGCACCGGCTGCACGTACACCACGGCGAGCAGCGCGCGCTGCCGCCGGGCCAGACCGCCGGCGTAGGCGGCGGCCCGCAGCGAGGAGTCGGAGCCGTCCACGCCGGCGACGATGACCTTCGGCCCGTCCGTGCCCCGTTCGAACTGGTGGGAGTGGTGTTCCGTCACGCGGTGAGGCTATCGGAGTCACCCGCGGCCCTCGGCCGTGCGGGTGCTCTCGTGCCGCCACGCCGGTGTTTCCCCGGTGCGCCGGTCCGCGACCGGGCGACTGATGAGTCATGAAGAAGGATCACTTGCTCACACGACGCCGCGCACTGCTCGCCGGCGCCGCGGCCGTGGGCGCGGCCGGCACCGCCGGCGCGCTCGCGGTGGGCACGGGGGACGGACCGGCCCGGCCGGTCGCCCCCGCCCCGGGCCCCGCGGCCCGCCGCCCGCTCCACTCCTCCTCCTACCGCCTGCAACCCCTGACCGGATACGGCGCGCCCCGCGTCGCGCTGCGGCGGCCACCGGTGCGCAGCGAGCCGATCCTGCGGGTCTCGGGCCGCGGTCGCGTCATGATGCTCACCTTCGACGACGGGCCCGACCCCCGCTACACCCCGGACATCCTCGACACCCTGGCCGCGTACGACGTGCGCGCGACGTTCTTCGTGTGCGGGGAGATGGCGGACCACAACCGGAGCCTGCTGTCCCGGATGGCCGACGAGGGACACGTCGTCGGCAACCACACCTGGTCCCACCCCCTGCTGACCCGCCTCACCCGGCGGCGCGTCCGCTCCGAGATGGAGCGCACGAGCGAGCTCGTCGAGCGGGTCTGCGGCGAGCCGCCCCGCTGGTTCCGGGCGCCGTACGGGGCGTGGAACCGCGCCGCCTTCCAGCTCGGTGCCGAACTGGGCATGGAACCGCTCGCCTGGACCGTGGACACCCTCGACTGGACCACCCCCGGCACCGGCACCATCGTCGAACGGGTGGAGGACGGCGCCGCCCCCGGCGTCGTGGTGCTCTCGCACGACGCCGGGGGCGACCGCTCGCAGACCGTACGGGCCCTGCGCTCCTACCTGCCCGAGCTGCTGGACTCCGGCTACCGCCTCACCGTCCCCCGGCGCCGGTACGCCTGACGCCCGTCGCGCCAGCCCGGCCGGGGCCCGCTCAGCGGACCCCGGTCATGCGGGCGAAGGCGACGACGTTCCCCTCGTATCCGTTCTGCTTCGAGAAACCGCCGCCGCAGGTGATGACCCGCAGTTCCGGGCCTCCCTTGGAGGCGTAGACCCGGTCGCCGGGGAAGTCGTCCTTCTCGAAGACCTCGATGCCGTAGATCTCGAAGACCGCCGTCTTCCCGTCCTGACGGCGCACCTCCACCGTGTTGCCCTTCTTGAGGGCACCGAGCCCGTAGAAGACGGCGGGCCCCTGCTGGTTGTCGACATGGCCGACGACCACTGCGGTGCCCTTCTCGCCGGGGGAGACCGCGCCGGTGAACCAGCCGGCCAGGTTCGGGTCCTCGGCCGGGGGCGCGTCGACCCAGCCGTCCGCGTCGAGACCGACCGGCATGACCGGCGCGTCCACCTGGATGGCGCCGATGGTGACCTGGTCCGGTACCGAGTAGGGCAGCGGGGCGACACCCGGGACGGCACCCTCGCCCGGCGCGACGCGGCTGTCGGAGGCAGCGGCCGAGGCCGGCTGCGGCGGGCCCTGGTCGAACTCCCCCGAACCGTTGCGGATGAGCGCGAGCCCGGTCAGCAGGACCAGCGCTATCACGCCCCAGGGAGCACGTTTCCTCCGCCGCTCCTCCTCTTCGGCCCACTCGGACGCATCCATTGGCCATCCCCTCTCGACCCGGCCGTCGCCCGGTCGTCCGCGCATACGAGCACGCTAAGCGCAGCGCGTCCGACCGGCGACGGGGCGGCGGCGAACGGGTGGTGGCCCGCCCTCGCGTGAGCCATCCGGGACGGTCCGGCGGGAAATTTCTGACGGTCCGTGACCTGCGGCGATATCGGGTCGCACGGCTCCGGCCCGGCACGCCCCTCACCAGGACGGACCATTCCCGAAATGCGGCCCCGCGCACGGCAACTGAGGGTCTTTCTGGGAGGCGCTTTCTCGCCGATCGACCGGGGACGGGTCCCGGGGCGTCTTCCGCGGAGGATCACATGCGCAACACTCGTGCCCTCGCGGCAGCCGGCGCCGCGGTCGCTGTCCTCGGGCTGGCTGCCCCCACGGCCACCGCCGGCGGCGACCACCACCAGCCGAGCAACATCGTCGCCCTGCCCAGCGTGATCGCCCGCGGCGGCCAGATGACCGTCACGGTCGACGGCTGCCCGCAGGGCGGCACCATGACCTCGGACGCGTTCCGGACGACCCACCTGACGCCGGTCCGCGGTGCCAACGAGACGTCCAGGGGCACCGCCACCATCAGGCAGGACGCCCGGCCGGGTTCGTACGACATCACCGTCAACTGCTCGGGGCGGCGGCTCACGCGGCCGGCCGCCTTCACCGTCATCGGCGGTGTCCGCGGTGGCATCGGCGGCAGCAGCTCCAGCGGGGCGACGCCGACCGACATCGCGATCGGCGGCGGGCTGGTGGCCGCGGCGGTCGCCGGCGGTGGTCTGTTCTGGATGCGCCGCAGGGCCGAGCGGCGGATCTGACCGGGTCCCGGCCGTGACGGACGGGGCCCGCCTTCGGGGGGCGGTCCCGTCCGGTCCCTGCGGACAGCGCCGGTGCCCCGCCCTCCCTTCCGGATCACGCGGCGCGTCCTCGCGCGGTCCACGCACGCGTGGCGCACGTACACGGCTCCGCCCCGGACCAGCGACGGTCCGGGGCGGAGCCGTGCGTGTGCGGCGCGCACGGGCGAGGCGAGGTCAGGCGCCGTCCTCGCCGGCGCGGCGCCGCCAGAGGTGGTACGCGGCGCCGGCCGAACCGGCGACGAGGGCGAGGCCGAGCCCCATCTCCCGCACGTCGAACCCGGCGACGCTGCCCCCCTCGCCGGCGTGCACGCCCTTGTCGGGGTGGCCGGACTCTCCGGAGGGGTGGTGGGAGTGGCCGCCCGCGATGGTCAGGTCCACGGTGCCGGTCCTGCCGTCACAGGCGAACGTCACCTGGTAGACCGCCCCGCGTCGGGCGTCCCGGTCGACCCGTGCGGTGGCCGACGACTCGTGCCGCGGGATGGTGACCGTGTCGAACACCGGCGACTCGACGGTGACACGTCCGTGGCACCCACCGGCACCCCGGCCCACCCCCACCGTGACCTCGCCGCCCGGCGCCACGGTGGCGGGACTGACGGTGAAGCCGAACGTCGAACTGCCGCCCACGGCCGCCCCGGCCGGTACGCAGCCCGAGAGGGCGGCGGCGCCCAGCAGTGCGACCGAGGCCACGGGTATCGCGCGCATGGTGAATCCTCCGGTCCCCGAGGAGCGGCGGCGGACCTGTTCCGCGCGAGCCTGGAGTGCACCTCGATGGTCGGAACGCTAGGAAGGCGGGCCCTCCGGCGCGATCGCTGCAGGGCGAACGGGGTAAGCGCGTGGGCCGGTCGGGGGACGCGGCCGGAGTGTCGGACGCCCCCCGGCGGAACCCCGTGCGGGGCTCGCCGAGGGGCGCGGACGCGTGCGGACCCGAGGGGCCGCCGAGGGGGGCGCCGAGGGGGCGGCCCTCAGTCCCCGGCCCCGGGGAAGAGATTGACGAACGGGTCCGTGGACGCCGCGACGCCGCGGCTGAACGGCGCGTCGAAGTCCCAGATCAGGAAGAGCAGGAACGCGATCAGCGCCGAGAACAGCCCGGCGAGGATCAACTCGCGGGGGGTACGCCGGATCTGGAGGGCGAAGACCATGCCGACCGTGATGACGCCTCCCGTGATGAGCCCGAACCACACCACGCCCGGCATGGTCGCCCCCATCGACTCCGACCGGGCGATGCGGGCCTGGTCCGCTGCGGTCACCTGGTCGACGAGCGGCTGGTACGCCTGCGCCTCGAAGTCCGACTTCGGCTCGTAGTCCGTGACGTCGGCGCGGACGCGGTCGAGCAGTTCGGCGCCCCGTTCGGTCATCTCGCCGCGGTCGGCCATCGTCTTCCACTCGGTGGACACGACGTGTCCGACATAGGCGTTGACATCCTCCCGGATGCGGTCACGGACGTCGGGCGGATAGACTCGGACGCGTTCCGAGATCTCGTGCAGCGCCACCGCCTCCGTCTGCACGTGGTCCTGGGCCGCGCTGCGCGCCTCCCAGACACCCGCGATGGCCAGACCCAGGACGATGGCGTACACCACACCGATCCACATCGTCATGTACTCGATGACGTCCGGGGTCTCGGTGATGTCCTCGTCGTCGGAGGCCCGACGGTGCCGTACGACGGTGATGATGACCACCACGACACAGGCGGCCAGCATCGCGAGGATGAGAACAAGCCATTCCGGCAAGAGGGGCTCCAGGGTTCAGCGCGCTCGGAGCGCGGCGACGGCGACCACCGCGGGCACCGTGATGAGCAGGACGAAGACGAGCGGTGACGTGGTACCGCGGGAGGTCCGCTGCTGGGGCCGGGCGGCGCGGTAGCGCGGGTAGTGCACCGGGGTCAGCGACGGTCGGGGCGCGGGTGTCGCCGACGGGGCGGGCGCGGGTGCCGCGGGACGGGCCGGCGCCGGCGTGGGGGTGGGTGTCGGCGTGGGCGCGGGCGGCTTCGGTGCCGGCCGCGGAGGGGGCGCGGGAGGCGCCTCGGGCTTCGGGGCCGGCGGTTTCCTGGGCGGCTCCGGGGCGGGCGGCGGTGGGGGAGGGGGCTTCGGCGGCGGCGGAGGTGTCGGCGTGGGTGTGGGCGTAGGTGTGGGGGTGGGTGTCGGAGTCGGCTCGGGGCACGGCGGGAAGTCGGGCCAGGTGCCGCTCCCGGCGACTGCCACCGCGTGCGTGCCACCCGGTCCGGTGGACGCATACGCGCAGGCGTCCGCCTGCGCCGGGCCGACCGGTGCGCCGACGAGTGTGAACGTCAGCGTCACCAGGGCCAACACCCGTCCGGAAGGGACGGATCGGGACGGTTCGGGTCCATGCACGACGCAGATCATGGAGCCTGGCGGGCCCGGCCACACCCGATCACCGCACGATTGGTCCGAAGGAGGGACATGGAGCGGTCGCGGGTTTGACCGGCGCACACCCTCTCGCGGTCAGCCTCGAACCCGCGTGCGGGATGTGGTCCGTAGTGCGGGGAGCGTCCACCACCGCGAAGAAAAAGGCGCGCCCGCGTTGAACACAACCGGCTCTCCCGTGCGTACCCAGTGTCGTGCGGCGGCGCGGCTGCCGTCCCAACACCTTCGTGACGATCGGGGATTGACGATGAAGACCTCCTGGCGGAGCGCCTCACTCGTGGTGAGCGCCGCGGCGGTGCTGGCGCTGACGACGGCGTGCGGCCAGGACGGCGGCACCACCACCGGCAGCCAGAACGTGGGCGCCACCGCGGCGCCGGGCGACGTGGGCGACATCGGGGCCGGCGCCGGCGAGGGACTGGGCACCGGCGCGAACGGCGCGCAGGCGTCGGCGAGCGCGGCGGAGCCCGCGGGCAAGCTGTCCGTCTCCACCGACGCCGAGATCGGCGAGCTGGTGACCGACGGCGCGGGACGCACCCTCTACCGCTTCGACGCGGACACCGCGAAGCCGCCCAAGACGACCTGCGAGAACGACTGCGCCACCGCCTGGCCGCCGGTGGCCGCCGGTGATGCCCTCGCCGGCGAGGGCATCGACAAGGCCCTGCTCGGCGAGGTCACCCGGGCCGACGGCACCAAGCAGCTGACCATCGGCGGCTGGCCGGCGTACCGCTACGCCAAGGACACCGCCGCCGGCGACGTCAAGGGCCAGGGCGTGGGCGGCAAGTGGTACGCGCTCGCCGCCGACGGCAAGAAGGCCCAGGCGGCCGAGTCGGCGGCCCTGTCGACGCGTGAGGACCCGAAGCTCGGCGAGATCGTCGTCGACAAGAACGGCATGACCGTCTACCGCTTCATGAAGGACGAGGCCTGGCCGAAGCCGGTCTCGGCGTGCACCGGCGCCTGCCTGGAGAAGTGGCCGGTCGTGGCACCCGTGGAGCCCGACGACACGGAGGGCGTCGTCAAGAAGGACCTGATGACCTTCACCCGGCCCGACGGCGCCGAGCAGCAGACGGTCGACTGCTGGCCGATCTACACGTTCGCCGGCGACAAGAAGGCCGGCGACACCAACGGCCAGGGCGTCGGCGGCACGTGGTACGCCGTCTCGCCCGACGGAAAGCCGGTCGGCGCGCCCAAGAAGTAGCGACCTCGCGTCCGCCGGCCTCCGGCGCACGACAGCGGGCCGTCCCCTCCGCACCCAGGCGGAGGGGACGGTCCCGTTCGTGCGCCGTCCCGTTCGTGCGCCTCGGCGCGGCGCGGCGTGTCCCGACGCGTGCGGCGCACGGCACGTGCCGCAGGCAGTGACCGGTAACGGATGGTCAATTTCCGGTTGGGCTCGCCCAGTCGGCGGGCGATCAGTAGCCTCTGCTCGAACACCGGATCGCCAATGCCTTGGAGAGCTAGATGGAGCGTCCCGCCTGGGCCCCCCGCAGCATCGACATCACGGTGCCCAGCGTGTCCCGCATCCACGACTTCTACCTGGGCGGTTCGCACAACTTCGAGGTCGACCGGGAAGCGGCGCGCAAGGCCATGGAGTTCATGCCGGGACTTCCCAAGATCACTCAGGCGAACCGGGCGTTCATGCGCCGGGCCGTGCGCTTCGCCGCCGGTGAGGGCATCGACCAGTTCCTGGACATCGGCTCCGGCATCCCCACCTTCGGCGCCGTCCACGAGGTGGCGCGGGCCGCCCGGCCCGGCGCGCGCGTGGTGTACGTCGACCACGACCCGGTGGCGGTCGCGCACAGCGAGGCCGTCCTGGCGGGCGACGACCACGCGGACGTCGTGGGCGGCGACCTCCTCAAGCCCCGGGACATCCTCGCCGACCCCCGGGTGGAGCGGCTGATCGACCTGAATCGGCCGGTGGCTCTACTGCTGCTTGCCATACTGCACTTCGTGGAAGACGCGGACGACCCCTGTGCGGCGGTGGCGGAACTGAGCCGGGCGCTCGCGCCGGGCAGCCTGCTCGTCCTCACGCACGCCTCGTACGAGGGGGTCCCGCTGCCCGCCGAGCGGGCCGGGGGTGCGGTGGGCGTGTACAAGGACATCCGCAATCCACTGATCATGCGTTCGCGCGGCGAGATCGCGCGGTTCTTCGAGGGGTACGACATGGTGGAACCCGGACTGGTTCCGATGCCGCGCTGGCGGCCCGAGGGGGCGCCGGAGGACGAGGACCCGTACGCGTTCTCCGGTTTCGCCGGCGTGGGACGTACGGCGTGAGCGCGGAGCCGGACGGGGCGGAGGACAGACTGCGCCGGTTCGCGACGATCTGGAGCCGCGCCGTCTTCCCGGTGACCTCGACGTCGTCGACCCGCCCCGAGTTCGAGGAGCAGCTGCTGCCGCTGGCCCGCCGGCTGAGCGAGGTGCTGCGGGCGCGGAGCTTCGAGGCGGAGGACGCCAGGGCGGTCGGCGCCGCGCTCGTCGACGCGCACTGCACCGATCCGGAGGCGCTCGCCCGGACGCTGGACTGCATCGACGCCTACCTCGTGCTCTACTGCGGCGAGGACGGCGACCCCGAGCACCTGCGGGCCCGTTCGGCCCGGCTCCAGCACGCCATGGCGGCCGGGTTCGCCGGGTCGCTGCGTGCCAGGACCCTGGCCGAGCAGGAGGCCATCGCGCAGGCCGCCCTCAAGGCGCAGGGCGTGGTGGCCGAGGCGCTGCACGCCAGTGAGGCCCGTTTCCGCGCGGTCTTCGAAGGGGCCGCCATAGGCATCGGCATCGCCGACCTCGACGGCAACGTCCTCCAGGTCAACGGGGCGTTGATGCGCATGTTCGGCATCGCCGACCCGACGCTGCGCGGCCGCAACGTCCGGGAGTGGTCGCACCCCGACGACGCGCCCCAGACCTGGCGGCTCTACGACGAGCTGGTGCGCGGCGAACGCGAGGCCTACCACCTGGAGAAGGCCTTCTACCGGCCCGACGGCACCGTCCTGTGGACCAATCTCACCGTCTCCCTGCTGCGCGACGCCGACGGCAGCCCGCAGTACCAGCTGGCGCTGATGGAGGACACCACCGAGCGCCGGCTGCTCAATCTGCGGCTGCGCTACGAGGCCACCCACGACGCGCTCACCGGCCTGCCCAACCGCAGCTTCTTCTTCGAACGCCTGGAGAAGGCCCTGAACGCGGGGCCGGGCCAGCGGTACGGCCTGTGCTACCTGGACCTCGACGGCTTCAAGACGGTCAACGACAGTCTCGGCCACGCGGCCGGCGACCGGCTCCTCGTGGAGGTCGCCGACCGCTTGCAGTCCTGCGCCACCGCACCCGGCGAGATGGTCGCCCGGCTCGGCGGCGACGAGTTCGTGGCGCTGACCACCGGCCCGGACACCCCGCGCGAGGTCGACGAACTGGCCGGCCGGATCATGAACGCGCTGCTCGCCCCGATCAGCGTCGACGGCCGCGAACTCACGGTCCGCGGCAGCATCGGCATCGTCGAGGGCCCGGCGGGGGAACGCAGTCCGGCGGAGGTGCTGCGCAGCGCCGACATCACCATGTACCGGGCCAAGTCGGCGGGCGGCAACCGCTACGAGCTGGCCGACCCGGAGGCCGACGCCCGCGTCATCACCCGGCACGGCCTGACGACCGCGCTGCCGGCGGCCCTGGAGCGGGGCGAGTTCTTCATCGAGTACCAGCCCCTGGTGCACCTCGGCGACGGGAGTGTGCACGGCGCCGAGGCGCTGGTGCGGTGGCTGCACCCGCAGCACGGAGTCCTCGGCCCGGACCGCTTCATCCCGCTCGCCGAGCACACCGGGCTGATCGTGCCGCTGGGCCGCTGGGTGCTGGAGCAGTCCGTGCGGCAGGCCCGCGTCTGGCGGGAGCGGTACGGCGAGAGCACCGCCGCCGGCCCGCTGCGTATCAACGTCAACCTCTCGCCCTGCCAGCTCACCCACCCCCGGCTGGTGCAGGACACCGTGGACATCCTGGAGCGGGCCGGGGTCGCGCCCGACGCGCTCTGCCTGGAGGTGACCGAGTCGGCGCTGATCGGCGCGGACGACGACCTTCTCAAGCCGCTGCGCAGGCTGGCCGAGATGGGCGTGGACATCGCCCTGGACGACTTCGGCACCGGCTACTCCAACCTCGCCAACCTGCGCCGGCTGCCGGTGAGCGTGCTCAAGCTGGACCGCTCCTTCACCCAGAGCATGCAGCGCTTCCCGGCCGACCCCGTCGACCTCAAGATCGTCGAGGGCATCGTCGCCCTGGCCCACAGCCTGGACCTCGCGGTCACCGTGGAGGGTGTGGAGACCGGCGCCCAGGCCGAGCAGCTGCGCATACTCGGCTGCGACACGGCCCAGGGCTGGTACTACGCCCGTCCGGGCCCTCCGGAGCGCCTGCACGAACTGGCCCTGGTGGACGCCACGGGCTGACGGAGTCCGGCTCCGGGACGGGCCCGGGCGCCGTCCCGCGCTCCGTCCCGGGTGGCCGCCGCGACCGCCGCCGTGCGGACCAGGGCCGCGGCCGCCGCGGAGCGGCACCCCGCCGGCCGTGCCCGGCCGGTCCGCGCGACGCGGCTCACCGCTCCAGCAGCATCCGCTGCAACTCCCGCGCCGCCCTCGGTGGAGCCACGTCGCTGCGGTGGGCCAGGGCGATGGTCCGGTGCAGACCGGGACGGACCAGCGGGGTCACCCGCAGCCCGCGCCCGGACCGCGCCGCCACCATCCGCGGGACCACCGCCATCCCGAGGCCCGCCCGCACGAACCCCAGCACCGCGTCCATCTCCCCGCCCTCGACCGCGAAGTCCGGCTCGAAGCCCTCGGCGCGGCACGCCGCCACGGTCAGCTCCCGCAGGTCGTAGCCGTGCCGGAACATCACCAGGCGCTCGCCCTCCAGGTCGGCGACGCGCACCGCCCGTCGCCCGCCGCCCGGACGGGGCGACTCCGGGGACGACACCACCACCAGGTCCTCCCGGAGCAGTTCCACCGTGGTCAGCGACGGCGACGCGGTAGGCAGCGGGAGCACCACCAGGGCCAGGTCGAGCGCGCCGCGCGCGAGCTGCCGGACCAGGTCGTGCGAGCCGCCCTCCTCGATCATCAGCCGGATGCCGGGATACCGGTCGTGGAAAGCGCGCAGCACGTCCGGCAGCAGCCCGGTGCACAGGCTCGGGGTGGCGCCCAGCCGCACCCGGCCGCGCCGCAGCTGCACCAGTTCCAGCACCTCGTGCCGGGCGGTGTCCGCGTCGGCCAGGATGCGCCGGGCCAGCGGCAGCAGCGCCTCCCCTGCGTCGGTCAGCGTGATGTTGCCCCGCGCCCGCAGGAACAGGTCGGCGCCCAGCTCCCGCTCCAGCGCCTTGATCTGCTGGGACAGCGAGGGCTGGGCCACGTGGACGACCTCCGCGGCCCGGGTGAAGTGCCGGGTCTCGGCGACCGCCACGAAGTACTGGAGCTGTTGCAGCTGCATATCGCAAGCATAGAGCGCTCATAGAGAAAGGCTATGGAAACAAGGCGGACCATGTCTTGGACCGATGGCCCTCCGGCCCCGTAGCGTCCCGTGACATGGCTCTGGCAACGCGGACGGACCGACGGCCGTCCATGGCGCGCACCGTGTGGGACTCGACCGTCGGCAAGAAGACAGTGATGGCGGTCAGCGGTCTCGTCATGCTGCTCTACCTGGTCGTCCACATGATCGGAAACCTGAAGATCTTCTTCGGGGCCGAGGAGTTCAACCACTACGCCCACTGGCTGCGCACGGTCGGCGAGCCGTTCATGCACTACGAGTGGACGCTCTGGCTGGTCCGCGTCGTGCTGGTCGTCGCCGTCGTGGCCCACGCCGTCTCCGCGTACCAGCTCAGCCGCCGCGACATCAAGGCGCGGCCGAGCAAGTACGTGCACAGGAAGAAGCGGGCGAGCTACGCGACGCGCACCATGCGCTGGGGCGGGATCATCCTCGCCCTGTTCATCGTCTGGCACATCCTGGACCTGACCACCGGCACCGTGCACCCCGGCGGCTTCGAGACCGGCAAGCCCTACCAGAACGTCGTGGACACCTTCTCCACCTGGTACGGCAACCTCGTCTACATCGTCGCGGTGCTCGCCGTCGGCCTGCACGTCCGGCACGGCTTCTGGAGCGCCGCCCAGACCCTCGGCGCCGGCAGCCGCACCCGCGACCGGGTCCTGAAGACGACCGCGAACGTCCTCGCGCTGCTGCTCACGGTCGGCTTCGTCGCCGTCCCCGTGGGCGTCATGACCGGAGTGGTGAGCTGAAATGACGACCTACGCCGACTACACGACCGGTGAGCCGGTCGCCGACACCAAGGCCCCGGCCGGACCCGTCAACGAACGCTGGGACACCCGCCGCTTCGAGGCCAAGCTGGTCAACCCCGCCAACCGGCGCAAGCAGACGGTCATCGTCGTCGGCACCGGGCTGGCGGGCGGCTCGGCCGGCGCGACCCTCGCCGAACAGGGCTACCGCGTCGTCCAGTTCTGCTACCAGGACTCGCCGCGCCGCGCCCACTCCATCGCGGCGCAGGGCGGCATCAACGCCGCGAAGAACTACCGCAACGACGGCGACTCCGTCCACCGGCTGTTCTACGACACCGTCAAGGGCGGCGACTTCCGCTCCCGCGAGTCCAACGTGCACCGCCTCGCGCAGATCTCCGTGGAGATCATCGACCAGTGCGTGGCGCAGGGCGTGCCCTTCGCCCGCGAGTACGGCGGCCTCCTCGACACCCGCTCCTTCGGCGGCGTCCAGGTCTCCCGCACCTTCTACGCCCGCGGGCAGACGGGCCAGCAGCTGCTGCTCGGGGCCTACCAGGCGCTCAGCCGGCAGATCGCGGCCGGCAACGTCGAGATGCACCCGCGCACCGAGATGCTCGACCTGATCGTCGTGGACGGCCGGGCCCGCGGCATCGTCGCCCGCGACCTGATCACCGGGAAGATCGACACGTACTTCGCGGACGCCGTGGTTCTGGCGAGCGGCGGCTACGGCAACGTCTTCTACCTCTCCACCAACGCCATGAACTCCAACGCGACCGCCGTGTGGCGGGCGCACCGGCGCGGCGCGTACTTCGCCAACCCCTGCTTCACGCAGATCCACCCGACCTGCATCCCGCGCACCGGCGACCACCAGTCCAAGCTGACCCTGATGAGCGAGTCGCTGCGCAACGACGGCCGGATCTGGGTACCCCTTGCCAAGGGCGACGACCGGCCGCCGAACGAGATCCCCGAGGCCGAGCGCGACTACTACCTGGAGCGCATCTACCCGTCCTTCGGCAACCTGGTACCCCGCGACATCGCCTCCCGCGCCGCGAAGAACGTCTGCGACGAGGGCAGGGGAGTGGGCCCCGGCGGCCAGGGCGTGTACCTGGACTTCGCGGACGCGATCAAGCGCATGGGCCGCGAGGCGGTCGAGGCCAAGTACGGCAACCTCTTCGACATGTACCAGCGGATCACCGACGAGGACCCGTACCGGGTGCCGATGCGGATCTACCCCGCCGTGCACTACACGATGGGCGGACTGTGGGTCGACTACGACCTCCAGACCACCGTCCCCGGCCTCTTCGCCGTCGGGGAGGCGAACTTCTCCGACCACGGGGCCAACCGGCTCGGCGCCTCCGCGCTGATGCAGGGCCTGGCCGACGGCTACTTCGTCCTCCCCGCCACCATCAACGACTACCTCGCCCGCAACCCGCACCGCGACGAGGTCGACGACACCCACCCCGTGGTCCAGGAGGTGCTGGCCGAGACCGAGGACCGGCTGCACCTGCTGCTCTCCGTCGACGGCGACCGCACCCCGGACTCCTTCCACCGCGAACTCGGCGAGCTGATGTGGGAGTTCTGCGGCATGGCCCGCACCGACTCCGGCCTGCGCAAGGCCCTGGAGCGCATTCCGCAGATCCGCGACGAGTTCTGGCGGCGCATCAAGGTCCCCGGCACCGGCGAGGAGTTCAACCAGTCGCTGGAGAAGGCCAACCGCATCGTCGACTACCTGGAACTCGCCGAGCTGATGTGCCTCGACGCGCTGCACCGCGCCGAGTCCTGCGGCGGCCACTTCCGCGAGGAGTCCCAGACCCCCGACGGCGAGGCGGCCCGCCGGGACGAGGAGTTCGGCTACGCCGCCGCCTGGGAGTTCACCGGCACCGGCGAGGCTCCCACCCTGCACAAGGAAGACCTGGTCTTCGAGTACGTCCACCCCACCCAGCGGAGCTACGCATGAAGCTCACCCTGCGCGTCTGGCGGCAGAAGAACGCCGGCGCCGACGGCGCGATGTCCACGTACGAGGTGGACGGCATCAGCCGGGACATGTCCTTCCTGGAGATGCTCGACACCCTCAACGAGGACCTCATCCTCAGGGGCGAGGACCCCGTCGCCTTCGACCACGACTGCCGCGAGGGCATCTGCGGCGCCTGCTCGCTGGTCATCAACGGCGACGCCCACGGGCCCGAGCGCACCACGACCTGCCAGCTGCACATGCGGTCCTTCCGGGACGGCGACACCATCGACATCGAGCCCTGGCGGGCCGCGGCCTTCCCGGTCGTGAAGGACCTGGTCGTCGACCGCTCGGCCTTCGACCGCATCATCCAGGCCGGCGGGTACATCACCGCCCCGACCGGCGCCGCGCCGGAGGCCCACGCCGCACCGGTTCCGAAGCCGGACGCCGACTTCGCCTTCGAGCACGCGGAGTGCATCGGCTGCGGGGCGTGCGTCGCGGCCTGCCCGAACGGGGCGGCGATGCTGTTCACCTCCGCGAAGGTGAACCATCTGAACGTCCTGCCGCAGGGCGCGCCCGAGCGGGAGACCCGGGTGCTGGACATGGTGGCGCAGATGGACGACGAGGGCTTCGGCGGCTGCACGCTGGCCGGCGAGTGCGCGACGGCGTGCCCCAAGGGCATCCCGCTGATGTCCATCACCAGCATGAACAAGGAGTGGCTGCGCGCCACGCGCAAGGCGGCGAAGCGCTAGCCCCGGGAACGTTCGCCGACAGGTGCGGACGGACGGGGCCGGGAGAGGTGCTCCTCCCGGCCCCGTCTCCACGCGCCCCGGGCATTCAGCAGCCGCACATCCACTCTCCCGGCCCAGGTCACGCACCGGCCAACCGGCAGCGGAAGAACAGGTGCGGCGGACCGCACACCCTCGGTCCGCCGTCGCCGCCCCGGCCCGTGACCAGGAGAGTGCCATGACCGGCGTACTGACCGCAGACCGTCCGTCCAAGCCCGCCGCGCCCCACCGCTACACCGTCACCCTCGCCCGCGACGAGGCGGACGTGCGGGCCGCGCAACGCCTGCGGCACGAGGTCTTCGCCGGGGAGCTGGGCGCACTGCTCTCAAGCCCCCAGCCGGGCCACGACATCGACCCGTTCGACGCGTACTGCGACCACCTGCTGGTGCGGGAGGAGACGACCGGGCAGGTGGTCGGCACCTACCGGCTGCTGCCCCCGGAGCGCGCGGCGGTCGCCGGACGGCTGTACGCGGAGAGCGAGTTCGACCTCGCGGCCCTGGACGCCATCCGCCCCGGGCTGGTCGAGGTCGGCCGCTCCTGCGTGCACCCCGACCACCGGGACGGGGCCGTCATCGGCCTGATCTGGGCCGGCATAGCCCGCTACATGACCGACCGCGGCCACGCGTGGCTGGGGGGCTGCTGCTCCCTCCCCCTCGCCGACGGCGGAGCCCTGGCCGCCGGCACCTGGAACCGGGTGCGGGCCAAGCACCTGGCGCCGGAGGAGTACCGGGTCCGGCCCCTGCTCCCGTGGGTCCCGCGCACCCCCGCGCCGGCCGGCCGCACCGAACTGCCGGCCCTGCTGCGCGGGTACCTCCGCCTCGGTGCCTGGGTCTGCGGGGAGCCCGCGCACGACGCGGACTTCGGCGTCGCCGACCTCTACGTGCTGCTGCCGATGAGCCGGGTCGACCCCCGCTACCTGCGGCACTTCCTCTCCCTCGTCCCCGCCTGATGAGCGCCTGGCTGCCCGGCGCGCCCTGCACCCCCGCGGCGTGCGTGGAGCCGTCCCGGCCCGCGACCGCCGTGCCGCGGGCCGTGCTGCGGCTGACCGTGGTCGCCGTGCTGCTCCTCGCCGGGATCGCGACCGTGCTCACGCCGCTCGGCAGGCTGGTGCCCGCCGCCGTGGTGCGGTGCTGGTGCCGGGGGATCGTACGGGCCGCCGGTGTCCGGGTGCGGGTCTCGGGCGCCGCCGTGCCCTCCGGCGGGCTGCTCCTCGTCGCCAACCACGTCTCCTGGCTCGACATCCCCCTGCTCGCCGCCCTGCGCCCGGCCAGGATGCTGGCCAAGAGCGAGATCCGGCGCTGGCCGGTGGCGGGAGCGGTCGCCGCCCGCGCGGGCGTGCTCTTCATCGAGCGGGACCGGTTGCGGGCCCTGCCCGACACGGTGGCCGCGATCGCGCGGACCCTGCGCGCGGGTGCGGCCGTCGCCGCCTTCCCCGAGGGCAGCACCTGGTGCGGACGCGCGCACGGCCGCTTCCGCCGGGCCGTCTTCCAGGCCGCCCTGGACGCCCGGGTCCCGGTCCAGCCGGTCCGCATCCAGTACCGGACCGGAGGGCGGACGGTGAGCACGGCGCCCGCGTTCGTCGGCGACGACACCCTGCTCGCCTCCCTGTGGCGGGTGGCGTCGGCGCGCGGAGCCATCACCGCCGAGGTGGAGGTCCGTCCCGTCGTGCCACCCGGCCGCCACCACGATCGCCGCGCCCTGGCCCACGCCGCGCAGCCGCCGTACCGCCGGCCGTCGACGGGACGGCACGGTCACCCTCGGAAAGCACCTTCGAAAAGTATGCGCCCTTTGTTACCTGTGTACCGTTTTCGTAGGGCTGATCAGGACATCCGGAAGGCAGGCACTCCGGAAGGAGGGTGATGCCAGATGATCACCCGTGAAGAGATCGCCAACGTCCTGGACCACCCGGTCTACGACGGGGACGGCAACAAGATCGGCGAGGCCAAGCACGTCTTCTTCGACGACATGACCGGCCGCCCCGAGTGGGTGAGCGTCAAGACGGGCATGTTCGGCTCCAACGAGTCCTTCGTGCCCATCCGCGACGCCGCGCTGGTGCAGGACCACCTCGAGGTCCCGTACGCCAAGGACCAGGTCAAGGGCGCGCCCAACGTCGACGTCGACGCGGGCGGGCATCTGTCGGAGACCGAGGAACACCGGCTCTACGACTACTACGGCATCAACTGGGACAGCGTCCTGTCCGAGGCCGAGCGCACCGACGACGGCCGCTGGGCCGCGGGCCCCGGCCGGAGCGCGGACATGGACACCGGCACGGACATGGGCACCGGCACCGGGACCGGCACGGACATGGGCACCGCCGGCACCCACCTCGGCACCGGCATGGGAGCGGCCGGTCTGGCCGGCACGGCGGGCGGCACGGCCGAGTACGAGGAGGACACCGACCGCACGGGCCTGCGCGACGACGCGATGACCCGCTCCGAGGAGCGGATGCACGTCGGCGTCGAACGGCGCGAGTCCGGCCGCGCCAGGCTGCGCAAGTACGTGGTCACCGAGGAGGTCCAGCAGACCGTTCCGGTGAGCCACGAGGAGGTGCGCGTGGAGCGCGAGCCGATCACGGACGCCAACCGTGACGAGGCGCTCTCCGGACCGGAGATCGGCGAGGCCGAGCACGAGGTCACGCTGCACGAGGAGCGGCCCGTGGTCGAGACCGAGACGGTGCCGGTGGAGCGCGTCCGGATGACCACGGAGGAGCACGTCGAGGACCAGACGGTGCGCGGGCAGGTCCGCAAGGAGCGGATCGAGGCCGAGACCGAGTCCTTCCCCGACGACGAACCCCGCCGGGGCCGCGAGTAGCCGCCCCGCCGTCGCGGGCGTGAGCGCCGGTGACCGGACCTCACCGGCGCTCCCCGCCCCCCTCCAGGACCCGGGCCAGATACGGTGCCGTCGCACTGCCGGCCGCCCGCGCCACCTCGGCCGGCGGCCCCACGGCGACGATCCGGCCGCCCGCCTCACCCCCGCCCGGACCCATGTCGATCACGTGGTCCGCGCCCGCCACCACCGTCATGTCGTGTTCGACGACCACCACGGTGTGCCCGGCGTCCACGAGACCGTGCAACTGGCGCATCAGCACCTCGACGTCGGCCGGATGCAGACCGGTCGTCGGCTCGTCGAGGAGGTACAGGGTGTGCCCGCGCCGCCCCCGCTGCAACTCGCTCGCCAGCTTGATGCGCTGCGCCTCCCCGCCGGACAGTTCGGTGGCCGGCTGGCCCAGCCGCAGATAGCCCAGTCCCACGTCGAGCAGCGCGGCCAGGCTGCGGGCCACCGCCGGGGTGTCCGCGAAGAACTCCGCGGCGCCCTCCACGGTCAGGTCGAGCACCTCGGCGATGTTCCGCCCCCGGTACGCCACTTCGAGCGTCCCCGGGTTGTACCGCGCCCCGCCGCAGTCCGGGCACGGCGTGTACGTACTGGGCAGGAACAGCAGCTCCACGCTGACGAAGCCCTCTCCCTGGCAGGTCCCGCAGCGCCCCTCGGGGACGTTGAAGGAGAACCGGCCCACCCCGTAACCCCGCTCCCGGGCCTGGCCGGTGCCGGCGAAGACCTTGCGTACGACGTCGAACAGCCCCGTGTACGTGGCCAGGTTGGAGCGCGGGGTGCGGCCGATCGGACGCTGGTCGACGGAGACCAGCCGCCCCACGCCGGGCAGCTCCTGCGAGATCTCGCCGATGAGCGTCGACTTGCCGGAGCCGGAGACGCCCGTGACCGCGGTCAGCGCGCCGAGCGGGAAACCGGCGGTCACCCCGCGCAGGTTGTGCCGGGTGACCGGCCCGACCGTCACCGTGCCCCGCGGGACCCGCGGCTCGCGGACGGGCGCGGGCGAGCGGCCGAAGAGATACCGGGCCGTGGCGGACTCCGCGACGCCGGCCAGCCCGTCGACCGGACCGCTGTACAGCACCCGTCCGCCGTGTTCGCCCGCCCGCGGGCCGACGTCCACGATCCAGTCGGCATCCCGCATCACGGCCAGGTGGTGCTCCACCACGAAGACCGAGTTGCCCGCCGCCTTCAGCCGGTCCAGCACCGTCAGCAGCGCCTCCGTGTCCGCCGGGTGCAGTCCGGCGGACGGCTCGTCCAGCACGTACACCACCCCGAACAGCCCCGAACGCAGCTGCGTCGCCAGCCGCAGGCGCTGCAACTCGCCCGCCGACAGCGTGGGCGTGGGGCGGTCGAGGCTCAGATACCCGAGACCCAGCTCGACGACGGGCGCGATCCGCGCGGTGAGGTCCGCGGTGAGCACCTTCGCCGTCTCGCCGTCCGTCGGCAGCAGCCCGGCGAGGTCCCCCAGCGGCAGCGCGGCCAGCTCGGCGACGGAGCGCCCGGCGACCGTGACCGCGAGCGCCTCGGGCCGCAGCCGGCCGCCGCCGCACAGGGGACAGGGCGCGCTGCTCAGGAAGCGCTCCGCCTTCGCCCGCAGGGTGGCGCTCCTGGAGTCGGAGAAGGTCTTCATCACGTACCGCCGGGCGCTCATGTACGTGCCCTGGTACGGCCGCTGGATGCGGTCCGCGTCCCGCACCGGGTGCACGGTGACCACCGGCTGCTCGTCGGTGAACAGGATCCACTCGCGCTCGTCGGCGGGCAGCTCGCGCCACGGCCGGTCCACGTCGTGACCGAGCGCCTCCAGGACGTCCCGCAGGTTCTTGCCCTGCCAGGCGCCCGGCCACGCGGCGATCGCCCCCTCCCTGATCGACAGCGACGGATCCGGGACCAGCAGCTCCTCGGTGGTCCGGTGCACCCGGCCGAGCCCGTGGCACTCCGGGCACGCCCCCGCCGCCGTGTTGGGCGAGAAGGCGTCGGAGTCGAGCCGCTCGGCGCCGGGCGGGTAGGCGCCGGCGCGGGAGAACAGCATCCGCAGGGAGTTGGACAGGTTGGTGACCGTACCGACCGAGGAACGGGACGTCGGCGCCGCGCGGCGCTGCTCCAGCGACACGGCGGGTGGCAGCCCGGTGATCTCGCCGACCTTCGGGGCGCCGACCTGCTGGATCAGCCGGCGGGCGTACGGCGCGACCGACTCGAAGTAGCGCCGCTGCGCCTCCGCGTAGACCGTCCCGAACGCCAGCGACGACTTCCCCGAGCCCGACACGCCGGTGAACACCGCCACCACGTCCCGGGGGACGTCCACGTCCACGCCCTTGAGGTTGTGCTCACGGGCGTCGCGGACCCGGACGTACGGGTCGTGGGGGCTGTGCATCGCGGGAACTCCGTACGGTCTTCGGCCGCGGCCGCCGGGGTCTCGGCCGGGGCCGGCGGCTGGTGGGCGCGGCGGGGGTCGCTGCGGGTGGGACAAACCACGCGATCCTACGCCGGTGCGGCGGCCGTTCCCGTGCCGGTGACGCGGGCGAGCCGCCGGTAGGAGTCCAGCAGCGCCGCGCGGTCGTACGTACTGGTGGTGACGAGGACCTCCTGCGCTCCCGTCTCCTCCACCAGCGCCTCCAGCTCCTCGGCGACCTGTTCCTCGGTGCCCGCGAGGTGGCCGTCGAGCCCGGCCTCGTACAGCTCGCGTTCCTTCGCGGTCATCGTCCGCGCCTCGACCTCCTCGGCCGGGGGCAGGGGCGGGAAGGTGCCGCGGGTGCGGGCGTGCGCCATCGACCAGGCCTCCGGCACCAGGAGCCGCCGGGCCGCTCCGGGCGTGGCGGCCACCGCGACCGTGCCGGAGACGACGACGTACGGCTCGGCGCTCCACTCGGAGGGGCGGAAGCCGGCCCGGTAGCGGTCGATGCCGCGCCGCATCCTGTCGCGGTCGCGCAGGTCACCGATGACCATCGGCAGGCCGGCCCGGGCCGCCACCGCCGCGCCCTCGCCCATGGCCAGCACGAAGGGCGGGACGGTCAGTCCCTCCGCTGGCCGGGCGTGCGCGCCGGTAGGTGAGGTGCCCCGGAACCACCCCAGCAGCTCGGCCAGTTGGGCGCCGAAGTCCTCGGCGTCGTCCTTGTCCCGGCCCAGCGCCCTGCGCACCCCGTCGGTGAAGCCCACCGAGCGGCCCAGGCCCATGTCGATCCGGCCGGGGAAGAGCGACTCCAGCACGCCGAACTGCTCGGCGACGACCAGCGGCCGGTGGTTGGGCAGCATCACGCCGCCCGTGCCGACCCGGACCGTCCGGGTGGCACCGGCCACGGCGGCGGCCAGCACGGTCGGCGCGGAGCCGGCCACCCCCGGCACACCGTGGTGCTCCGACACCCAGAACCGGTGGTAGCCGAGCCGCTCGGCCTCCCGCGCCAGCTCCACGGTGTCGCGCAGCGCCTCCTGGGCGGTGCGGCCCTCGCGGATGCGGGAGCGGTCCAGGACGGAGAAGCGGGTGGTCGCGATCACTGAGCTCACACCGGGTTCAACGTCCGCGGGGCGCCAGGATTCCCGGTGCCGCGTTCTAGGGTGGAGCGGTGAGCGACACCAAGAGGCCTCCGGTGGCCGTGTTCGACCTGGACAACACCCTCGCCGACACCGCGCACCGGCAGCGGTTCCTGGAGCGCCGGCCGCGCGCCTGGGACGCCTTCTTCGCCGCCGCGCCGCACGACCCGCCGCTCGCGGAGGGCGTCGCGCTGGTGCGGGAGCACGCCGAGGAGTGCGAGATCGTCTACCTGACCGGTCGGCCCGAGCGCTGCCGGCGGGACACGCTCGACTGGCTGGCCGCGCACGGGCTGCCGGCAGGGCCCCTGCACATGCGGGGCGACGCGGACCGCCGGCCCGCCCGGCGCACCAAGCTGGAGATCCTGCGGCGGCTCGCGCGCGGCCGCGAGGTCCGGGTGCTCGTGGACGACGACGAGCTGGTCTGCGACGACGCCGAGCGCGCCGGCTTCCGCGTCGTCCGGGCGCGCTGGGCTGCCCGGTCGGCCGAGCTGCGGGCGGCCCAGGAGCGCGAGGGCCGCACCTGATCCTCCGGACGGCCGGGAGCGGGACGCCCTCCCACGCAGGGGGAGGGCCTCGAAGCCCCGAGCTGTCAGTCCGACTCCTCCAGGCGGAAGCCGAGCTTCAGGCCGACCTGCCAGTGCGCGACGACCCCCTCCTCGATCTGGCCGCGCACCTGCGTCACCTCGAACCAGTCCAGGTTGCGCAGCGTCTGCGAGGCGCGGGTGATGCCGTTGCGGACGGCCTGGTCGACGCCGTCGGGCGAGGTGCCGACGATCTCGGTGACCCGGTAGGTGTGGTTCGACATGCGGGTGCTCCCTTCCGCAGGGCAGCGGTGTGCCGTGCGTCACTCCACCGTGCCCCAAGCGGCGGCGGAGCGCGAGACGTCGGGGACCGGGCCCCGCCACCCCCTTGACCTCCGCATTGGTCCATACCAAAATCTCAGACACCCGTTCGAGCCTCGGGCTCGTCCCCCCACGTCGGGCCTCCCTTCGCGTGCGCAGGACCTTCCTGTCCGCTCCGCCCTGTCCGTCAGACAGAAGGACCCCTTCGTGAGACGTCGCCTGCTCGCCCTCGTCTGTGTGTCCGCCTCCCTGCTCAGCGGCTGCGGCCTGGCGTCGCAGGAAGGCGGCGGCGAGCGGCGCACCGTCACCGTGTGGCTGATGAAGGACAGCGCCTCGCAGGACTTCCTGCACCGGTTCACCGAGGAGTTCGAGCGGGAGCACACCGGCCTCGACCTCGACATCCGGATCCAGGAGTGGACCGGGATCGGCGACAAGGTGCAGACCGCCCTCGAAGCCGACGGCACGGACGGGCCCGACGTCATCGAGGTCGGCAACACCCAGGTCCCGGAGTACGCGGAGGGCGGCCGGCTCCAGGACCTGACGCTGGAGTCGATGCGGGACTGGGGCATCCGCGACTGGCTGCCCGGCCTCGCCGAACCGGGGCAGTGGCTGTCCCAGCAGTTCGGCATCCCCTGGTACGCCGCCAACCGCGTGGTCATCTACCGCAAGGACCTCTTCGAGCAGGCCGGCATCACCGAGCCGCCCCGCACCCGCGAGGAATGGCTCACCGCGACCGAAGCGCTGGACTCCGTCGCCGACCAGGGCATCTATCTGGCCGGCCAGGACTGGTACACCCTGTCCGGGTTCATCTGGGACGAGGGCGGTGAGCTGGCCACGCAGAACGGCGGCGTCTGGGCGGGCGCCCTCGACTCCGAGGCCGCCCTGCGCGGCATGGACTTCTACCGCGCGTTGCAGGCTCTGGGTGACGGACCCGTCGACGCCGACGAGGAACACCCCCCGCAGGCCGGGGTGTTCGCGAAGGGGCGGGTGGCGCAGATCGTCGCGGTGCCCGGGCTCGCCCGGTCCATCGTGCGCGAGAACCCCGACCTCGAGGACGAGCTGGGCTTCTTCCCGGTGCCGGGGAAGACCGCCGACAAGCCCGGCGCCGTCTTCACCGGCGGCTCCGACCTCGTCGTCCCGAAGAACACCGACCAGCGGGACGGCGCCCTCGCCGTGGTGGAGGCGCTCGTGGGCACCAAGTGGAACACCGAGCTGGCCCGCACCATGAACTACGTGCCGAACAAGAAGTCCCTCGCCAAGGCCGTCGCGGGCGAGGAGGGGGTCGCCGCCATGGCGGCGGGTGCCGCGCAGGGGCGGGCGACCCCCGGCACGCCCCGGTGGGGTGCGGTCGAGGCGGACAACCCGATCAAGGACTACATGACGAAGGTGCTCACCGGGGCCGACGCGGAGTCGGAGGCCGGGCGGGCCTCCGACCGCATCACCGCACTGCTGGACCTCGACGCGGGCTGACGCCCGGCGCGCGGGCCCCGGCGCTCGGCGCACTGTGCTCAGGTCACCGTGCTCAGGTCAGCGCGCTCAGCGCACTGTGCTCAGCGCACTGTGCTCAGGGACAGCGCGAAACGGTCCTCGCCGTCCGTCCACCAGTGGGTCAGTTCCAGGCCCGCCGCGGCCAGTTCGTCCCGTACGCCCTCCCGCCGGAACTTCGCGGACACCTCGGTACGCAGCTCCTCCCCGTCCGCGAAGTCCACGGCCAGGTCGAGCGCCTGGACCTTGACCGTCTGCGCGGCGCGCGAGCGCAACCGCATCTCGATCCACTCCTGTTCGGCGTTCCACAGCGCCACGTGCTCGAAGGCGGCGGGCGCGAAGTCCGCTTCCAGCTCCCGGTTGATCACGGACAGCACGTTCCGGTTGAAGGCGGCGGTCACCCCGGCCGCGTCGTCGTACGCCCGGACCAGCACCCGCTCGTCCTTGACGAGGTCGGTGCCCAGCAGCAGGGCGTCGCCGGGGGAGAGCAGGGCGCGGACGGAGGCCAGGAACGCGGCGCGCTCGCCCGGCAGCAGGTTGCCGAGCGTGCCGCCGAGGAACGCCACCAGCCGCGGACCCGGCGTCCCGGGCAGCGTCAGCCCTCCCGTGAAGTCGGCGATCAGCGCGTGCACCTGGAGGTCCGGCCGTTCGGCGACGAGCGCCTCCCCGGCCCGGGTCAGCGCGCTCCCGCTGACGTCGACCGGTACGTAGGCGCGCAGACCGGTCAGCGCGTCGAGCAGGAACCGGGTCTTCTCCGAGGAACCGGAGCCCAGTTCCACCAGGGCGCGGGCACCGGTCGCCGCGGCGATCTCGCCGGCCCGGTCGACGAGGATCTCCCGCTCGGCCCGGGTCGGGTAGTACTCGGGCAGTGCGGTGATCTCCTCGAACAGCTCGCTGCCCCGCGCGTCGTAGAACCACTTGGGCGGCAGCCACTTGGGCGTGCTCGTCAGGCCCGCCAGGACGTCGGCGCGCAGGGCGGCGCCCGTGGCGTCCTCGGGCAGCGTGCGGGTGAGGCGGAACGGGCTCACGTGCGGGGCTCCTTCGGGGGGACGAAAGCGTCTGCGAGGGCGTTGCCGCCCGGGTCCTTCAGCGGAGTGAGCTGCACGTCCGTGCGGCTCGCCGAGAGCAGGGTGCGGTCGGGGACCTCCCGCCAGTGCGGATCGTCGTCGTACGGCTCCGAGGCGACGACGGTGCCGCCGCCGGGACGGGTGAGGTACCACAGGGTGTCGCCCCAGGTGGTGGCCGTGACGGTGTCCCCGCTGGTGAGCAGCAGGTTGAGCCGGGAGGCGGGGGCCGCCGCGGCGACCTCCAGCACCGTCTCGGCCAGGGCCCGGCCCGGGTCGTCCCCGGCGCGCAGCCGGGCCAGCACCAGCGCCCACACGAGCGCCGAGTCGTTGCGGGCCTCCAGCGCCAGCAGATCCTCCGGGGGCAGCGTCCCGGCCACCCGCGCCAGCGACCCGGGCCACTGGGCCACGGCTCCGTTGTGGCTGAACAACCAGGTGTCCGCGGCGAACGGCGCCGCCGCGGCCTCCGCGTCCGCACCGGACAGCGTGGCGTCCCGCACGGCGGCGAGCAGCGCCCCGGCGCGGACCACCCGGGCCAGGTCGGCGAAGGACCGGTCCGCCCAGATGGGCCCGGCCCGGCGGTACCGGGCCGGCACCGGGTCGCCCTCGGCGTACCAGCCGACGCCGAACCCGTCGGCGTTGACCGTGCCGTACCGCTGGTGCCGAGGCGCCCAGGACTGGCGGTACAGGCCGTGCGGCGGGGTGACGAGCAGCCGGCCGAGCGGTTCCGCGGGGCCCGTGTACGCCAGGTGACGGCACATCAGGAGGCCTCCGCGGAACGGGCGGTGCGGAAGCCCGAGAAGATCTGCCGCCGGATCGGATAGTCCCAGTTGCGGAACGTGCCCCGGCAGGCCACCGCGTCCACGGCGAACGAGCCGCCGCGCAGCACCTTGTACTCCGGCCCGAAGAACACCTCCGAGTACTCCTTGTACGGGAACGCCTCGAACCCCGGGTACGGGGCGAAGTCGCTCGACGTCCACTCCCAGACGTCGCCGATCAACTGCCGTACGCCGAGGGGCGACTCGCCCGCGGGGTAGCTGCCGGCGGGCGCCGGGCGCAGGTGCCGCTGGCCGAGGTTGGCGTGCTCCGGGCCCGGTTCCGCGTCGCCCCACGGGTAGCGGGCCGTGCGGTCACCGGCCGGGTCGTGCCGGGCGGCCTTCTCCCACTCGGCCTCGGTGGGCAGCCGCCGCCCGGCCCAGCGGGCGTAGGCGTCCGCCTCGTACCAGCACACGTGCACCACCGGCTCGTCGGCGGGCACGACCTCGGTGACGCCGAAGCGGCGCCGCAGCCACTGCCCGCCGTCGCGGCGCCAGAACAGCGGGGCCGTGATCGCGTGCCGGCGGACGTGGTCCCAGCCGGCCGGCGCCCACCAGCGCGGGTCCTCGTAGCCGCCGTCGTCGATGAACGCCTGGTAGGCGCCGTTGGTCACCGGCGTGGTGTCGAGGTGGAACGCCGCCACCTCGCGGCGGTGCGCGGGCCGTTCGTTGTCCAGCGCCCAGGGCTCGGTCGACGTGCCCATCGTGAACGGGCCGCCCGGCACCAGGACCTCCGCCGGGCCGGTGAACAGCGGCACGGGCTCCGGATCGGGGGCGGTCAGGGCCTGGGGGCCCTTGCGGAGCTGGTGGGTGATGAGCATGGTCTCGTCGTGCTGCTGCTCGTGCTGGGCGATCATCCCGAAGGCGAAGCCCGCCTCGGTCAGCCGCGTCCCGTGGAACGCGGCGCCCTCCAGCACGTCCAGCGCGCGGCCGCGGACGTCGGCCGCGTACCGGCGGGCCTCCGCGGGGGACAGCAGGGGCAGCCGGGGCCGCTCGGCGCGAGGGTGCTCGAAGGCGTCGTACAGGTTGTCTATCTCGGGCCGTATCGCCTCCTGCCCGGCGACGGCGCGCAGCAGCCACTGCTCCTCCTGGTTGCCGATGTGCGCCAGGTCCCACACCAGCGGGGACATCAGCGGCGACACCTGGCCGGTCAGGTCGGGGCCCTCCACGCAGCTGGTCAGCAGGGTGGTGCGGTCGCGGGCGGTGACGAGCGTGGCCAGGGCCCGCTCGCGCAGGGTCTCGGCGTCGACGGGCCCCACGGCGGCGGTGTCGGTGGCGGTCTCCATGGCGGGGTCGGTCATGGGCGGGTCTCCCTCCCGTGCGGGCCACGGCTCGCGCCGTCCGGCATCTCCAGCAGGTCGTCGGCGGGGCAGCGGCCCCTGCGCACATAGCGCTCCAGGTACCCGGCGACGGCGTCCGTGACCTCGGTGGTGGCGCCGAGCCGGGGCAGGGCGGCGAGCGCCGCGCCGAAGCAGGTGACGGCCGCCTCGCGCAGCTCCGGATCGGTGAGGGCGTCACGGGCCGCGTCCTCGTACAGCGGGTTGTGCGGGGCCGGCCGGCCCAGGGTGCGTTCGGCGAGGGGCTTCACGGCCCGGTAGGCGGTCTCGGTGGCCTCGGGGTCGTCGAACAGCGCCGCCGTCACCGCGAGCGGCACCTTCCAGCCGTCGTCCCCGGGCTGCGCGTCGATCATGCGCAGTTCCAGGTGGCCGCGCGGCCTGACCGGCGGGAACAGCGTGGTGAGGTGGTAGTCGAGATCCTCCAGGGTCGGCGGCCTGGGCCGCCCGTTCCTGATCCACTGCCGGAAGGTCAGGCGCTCCGGTACGTCCCAGGGCCCGCCCTCCCCGCGTACGCACATCACCGGCGCGTCCAGGACGTGCCGGGTCCAGGTGCCGCGCGGGTCGGTGTCCAGGGCGGGGCCGCCCGCCCGGCCGGTGCCGATCTGGGCCCACCGCAGCTGCCGGGTGGACCGCCAGCCGGTGGGTCGGCCGTCGGCCAGCGGGCTGTTGGCGAACGCGGCCAGCAGGACCGCGCCGAGCTGGTGGGCCAGCCACCAGCGGCGCACATGGCCGAGCGGGCCGGGCTCCTCGTGTCCGGCGTCCAGGCACACCTGCACGGAGGCGGAGGTGCACATCATGGAGCGGCCGGCCGGGCCGTCGCGGTCGAGGCAGGCTTCCATGGCGTCGTAGCGCGGCTGCCGCAGGTAGCGGCGCGGCGCCTGCCAGGGGTCGTGGCCGAGGCCGACGAGGCCGAGACCGTCCTCGCGCAGGACGGCGCGGACGGCGGCCAGGTCGGCGGAGACGGTGTCGACGCACTCCGTCAGGGAAGCGGCGGGAAGCGAGCTCAGCTCCAGCTGGCCGCCGGGTTCCACGGTCAGCGCGGACCGCAGGGGCACGGCCCGCAGTGCGGCGTAGACCGCGTCGAGCCGTTCGGGTGAGACGGGGAGCCGCGGGGCGCGCAGCTCGTGGACGAGCCATTCCACCTCGACGCCGAGGCGCTTCGGCGGGCCGGTCTTGAAGCAGATGCCGTGGACCAGCGCCTCGACCTCCGCTTCGGTGGCGGTGGTGCGTGGCCGGGTACAGCCACTGGTGGTATCGGACATGTCGGGATCCTCCTGAGGTCCATCCATGCCACCGACCCGTGCGCGGTGGGCCGGGTCGGCACACTCGTCCCACCCAAGACCCTCGCGACGCTCCGCACAAGGGTGCATATCAGGGCGTTTCGGATCGACAAACTCCGTGACCCGTCCGTTTCCGGGGGATACCCCCGGCGTTACCCGGCCGGGAAACTCCGTTGCACCGCCTCCCCAGCATCACCCAGGATCTGCTCATGAGCACGACGGGGGAGACCGCGCGGCGCGCGGTCATGGCGTCCACGGGGGTGACGCCATGAGCGCGCGCCTGCGGGGCATCGCACAGGAGACCGAACAGATCGTCACGGCGGGCGCCTACCGCGCGCCCGGCGGACGCGAGGTGTCGATCGGGGCGGCGGTCGAGGCGGCCCGGGCCGGCACGCGGACGTACGGGCCGGAGCCCGTGGAGGTGCCCGCGCTCGCGTCGGTGCGGACGGTCTTCGAGGTCACCGGCGAGAGCAGCCTGGAGGCCGCGCACCGCCTCGGCGGCGAGGTCGCCGTCCTGAACTTCGCCTCCGCCCGGAACCCAGGCGGCGGCTACCTCAACGGCGCCCAGGCACAGGAGGAGGCGCTGTGCCGGTCCTCCGCGCTCCACACCTGCCTGCTGCGGGCCCGCGCGTTCTACGACCACCACCGCGCCCACCGCGACCCGTTCTACACGGACCGGGTCATCCACTCGCCCGCCGTCCCCGTCTTCCGCGACGACCGCGGCCGCCTGCTGGACGAGCCGTACACCGCCGGCTTCCTCACCTCCCCCGCGCCGAACGCGGGCGTGGTGCTGCGCACCGCCCCGGAGCGCGCCGCGGGACTGCCCGGCGCCCTGGCCGTGCGCGCCGAGCGGGTGCTGGAGACGGCGGCGGCCCACGGGTACCGGACGCTCGTGCTCGGTGCCTGGGGCTGCGGGGTGTTCCGCAACGACCCCGCTCAGGTCGCCGGCGCCTTCCGGACGCTGCTCGGGCCCGGCGGACGCTTCGCGGGCGCCTTCGGACGGGTCACGTTCGGCATCCTGGACCGCACGCCGGGCGGCACGGTCCGGGAGGCGTTCGCGCGCGCCTTCCCCGAGGGGCGGTAGAGCGGCTCCGGGGCGTCAGCTCCAGCCGTAGCGCTCCCGCAGCCGCTGCCGCACGAGGTTGAACCGCATCCGGTCCAGGGCACAGGCCTCGCGGCGCATACCGGCGTCGTGCAGCCGCAGCACCCGGTCCACGGCCACCCAGGAGTCCCGCCCCGACCGGTCCCACGGCCCGCTCCCGATCGGCACCCAGTCGCGGTCCCCGACGTGCCGTCTGCTGGAGAGCCGGACGGCCAGCAGGGTGCCGGCGGTCTCGCGGGCGACGACGAGCACCGGCCGGTCCTTGCCCCGCCCGTCGTTCTCCTCGTAGGGCACCCACGTCCAGACGATCTCGCCGGGATCGGGGTCCCCGTCGTGCGCGGGGGAGTACTCCGTCCGCACCCGGCCCACGTTCCGCGGGTCGGCCTCGGTGGTGGCGGAGGGGCCGTGGCGGCCGGGGACGGTGTCGTTGCTGAAGGCGCTCACGGCCGTACCGTACGGGACGTGCGCGGGCGGTCCGGCGGCCGGTCCGTGGGCGGGGCGGGCCGGTGACGCGGGCGGACCGACCGGGTCGATGCGCGCGCCGCACCTGGGGTCGGGTCGATGCGCGCGCCGCACCTGGGGTCGGGTCGATGCGCGCCCGTCGCGGCCGGGTGGCAGGCTGATCACCGGACCTCGCGCCGCCCGGGGCCCCGGCCGGCCACCGCACGACCACAGAAAGCCGACGTCATGACCGACCAGCTCACCGTGAGTGTCCTGGGCACCGGCATCATGGGTGCCGCCATGGCCCGCAACCTCGCCCGCGCCGGACACACCGTCCGGGTCTGGAACCGCAGCCGCGACAAGGCCGAGCCGCTGGCCGCCGACGGCGCGCACGTCGCCGGCAGTCCGCAGGAGGCGGTGCGCGGGGCCGACGCCGTCCTCACCATGCTGTACGACGGTCCGGCCGCCCTCGACGTCATGCGGCAGGCCGCCCCGGGACTGCGGCGCGGCACCATGTGGGTGCAGTCGACCACCGCGGGCGTCGACGCGGTCGCCGACCTTGCCGCCCTCGCCCACGAGCACGGCCTCGTCTTCTTCGACGCCCCCGTGCTGGGCACCCGGCAGCCCGCCGAGGCCGGCCGGCTGCTGGTGCTGGCCGCCGGACCGGCCGGCGCGCGCGACGCGGTGACCCCCGTCCTCGACGCCGTGGGCTCCCGCACCGTGTGGACCGGCGAGGACGGGGCGGCCGGCAGCGCCACCCGGCTGAAGCTGGTGGCCAACAGCTGGGTACTGGCCGCCACCAACGCGGCCGGTGAGGCGCTCGCGCTCGCCAAGGCACTCGGCGTTGACCCGGACGGCTTCTTCGACGCCATCGCCGGCGGCCCGCTCGACATGGGCTACCTGCGGGCCAAGGCCGGCCTGATCCGCGACGGCGCCCTGACACCCGCCCAGTTCGCGGTCACCACCGCCGCGAAGGACGCCCGGCTCATCGTGGAGGCCGCCGAGGCGAACGGCGTCCGCCTGGACGTTGCCGCCGCCGGCGCGGAACGCCTGGCGCGGGCCGCGGCGCAGGGGCACGGCGACGAGGACATGGCGGCGGCGTACTTCGCCAGCTTCGACGAGACGGCGCCCGAGACGGCGGAGAAGGCGTCCGGGACGGCGGAGACGGCGTCCGGGACGGCGGCGAAGGCGCCCGAATCGGCGGAGATGCCGTCGGGGACGGCGGAGAAGACGCCGGGGACGGTGGAGCAGATGTCCGACTGAGCGCGCCCGGGGTACCGGGTGAGCGGAACGACCGGAACGCCGACGTAGCCTCGGCGCACATCGAGATCAGAGGAGTCCGTATGTCCAAGCCGCCCCTGCCGCCCGAGGCCGTCGAGCTGCTGCGTCGTCCCAACCCGTGCGTGATGGCCACCCTCCGCTCGGACGGGTCGCCCGTCTCCACGCCCACCTGGTACCTGTGGGAGGACGATGGCCGGGTCCTGGTCAACTTCGACGAGGGCCGGGTGCGGCTGAAGCACGTGCGCCGCGACCCGCGCGTCACCCTCACCGTCCTCGCGGGCGACGACTGGTACACGCACGTCACCCTGATCGGCCGGGTCGCGGAGATGCGCGACGACGAGGGCCTGACCGGCATCGACCGCCTCTCCCGGCACTACACGGGCAACGCCTACCCGGACCGCGTCCGGGCCCGGGTCAGCGCCTGGGTCGAGGTCGAGCGCTGGCACGGCTGGGGTGCGATGAAGGACAGCGACCAGTCCGGCTGAGCACGTCCTGGCCCGCGGGCGCCGCTCAGTCCCCGTGACCGGTCGTGGCCACGGTGACACCGAGACCGATCATCGCCAGGCCGCCCGCCCCACCGACGGCGGACAGCCTGCGCGGTGACCGCGCGAACCAGTCGCGCGCGGTGGCCGCCAGCAGCCCCCACAGACTGTCGCAGGCCAGCGCGATGGCGTTGAAGACCAGGCCGAGCAGCAGCATCTGCACGGCGGCCCCGCCCCGGTCCCGGTCGACGAACTGCGGCAGCACGGCGGCGAAGAACACGATGGTCTTGGGATTGGTCACGCCGACGGCGAACCCCTCCCAGAAGGTGCGCCGCAGGCCCTCGTCGCCCGGCGCGTCCCCCGCGAGCACGGCCAGGGGACGCCGGCGTTCGCGCCACGCCCGGACGCCGAGGTGCACCAGGTAGGCGGCGCCCGCCAGTTTGAGCACGGTGAAGACGAGCGCCGACCGTTCGACGACCGCCCCGACGCCCAGGGCGACGGCGACGACGAGCACGTAGGCGCCCAGGGTGTTCCCGGCCACCGTGGTCAGCGCGGCGCGGCGTCCCCGCGCCAACGCCCTGCCGACCACGAACAGCACGCTGGGGCCCGGGATCACGATCAGGAGCAACGAGAGCGCCGCGAAGGCGAGCAGACGGTCGGGGGACACCATGGCTCCATGCAAGCACGGGGCGGCCGCGACGTTCCACGGGGTTTCACCGGCCCGTCCGGACCGCGACCACTATCGCCACCCTGCCCGCCCGGTGGCCGCCCGGTGACGGCGTCCGCCGCCGCCCGGCCGGACTACCGCGTCAGCAACTCCCGCAGCGCCCCGGTGACCTCGCCGGGCGCCTCCTCCGCCATGAAGTGCCCGCAGTCGACGGTCTCGTGCCGCAGGTCCGGGGCCCAGGCCCGCCACAGCGCGGCGGCGTCGTAGCCGAGGGCGGCACCCCAGTCCTGCTGGAGGACGGTGACCGGCATGCCCAGCCGGTTGCCGTCCTCGCGGTCCGCCCGGTCGTGGACGACGTCGATGCCGGCCGAGGCCCGGTAGTCCGCCACGATGGACGGCACCGCCTCCCGGGACGCCCTCAGGTAGGCGGCGCGGACGTCGGCGGGCAGGGCGTCCGGGTCCCGCGTCCAGCCGTCGAGGAAGTGGCCGAAGAACGCGTCCGGTGCGGCGCCGATCAACTGCTCCGGCAGCCCGGGCGGCTGGGCCATCAGGAACAGGTGGAAGCCCACGGCCGCGGAGGTGCCGCGCAGGACGTCCCACATGTCGAGGGTCGGCAGCACGTCCAGCGCCGCCAGGTGGGTCACCGCGTCCGGATGGTCGAGGCCGGCCCGCACCGCGACGAGCGCGCCCCGGTCGTGCCCGGCCAGCGCGAACCGCTCGTGTCCGAGCGCCCGGGCGAGGGCGACGACGTCGGCGGCCATGGTCCGCTTGGCGTAGGCGGTGCCGTCCGGGTCGGCGGGCTTGTCGCTGTCGCCGTAGCCGCGCAGGTCGGGGCAGATGACCGTGTGGTCGGCCGCGAGGTCGGCGGTCACGTGCCGCCACATCAGATGGGTCTGCGGGAAGCCGTGCAGCAGCACGACCGGGCTGCCGGAGCCGCCGACGGCCACCCTCAGGGTGACGCCGTCGGCGACCGCGACGCGGTTGTGGGTGAAGCCGGGGATGGTCGGTGCCATGGCTGGGCCGGGCCTCTCTGTTCCACGCCGGGGCGGTTCCGCGGCGTGCCGGTGATGTCGACCCTGCCGGGCGCGAATCAGCAACGGATCAGCACGCGTACCGTGGAGGTCCGGCGGGTGGTGGCGGAGCGGAGCGGACGGAACATGGAAGCGGTCACCTTCACCGTGCTCGGACCGGTCACGGCCGAGCGTGCCGGTGACGCCCTCGCCCTCCGGGGCCCTCGGCACCGTGCCGTGCTGGCCCGCCTGCTCGTCGCCCGGCGGCGGGTGGTCCCGCTCGACCGCCTGGTGGCGGACCTGTGGGACGAACCGCCGCCGCGGGCCGTCGGCTCCGTGCGCACCTTCGTCGGCGATCTGCGCCGCGCCCTGGAACCCGGCCGTCCACCGCGCGCCCCGGCCCGGCTGCTCGCCACCGAGGGCCCCGGGTACATGCTGCGCGCGGCGCCGCACGCGGTGGACGCGTGGCGCTTCGAGGAGGCCGTCGCGGAGGCGGACCGGACGCCCGCCGCTCGCGCCCCGGACCTGCTGCGGGCGGCGCTGGGGGAGTGGCGGGGCCCCGCCTACGCCGAGTTCGGCGCGGCGGAGTGGACCCGCGGCGAGCGCCTGCGCCTCACCGAGCTGCGGCTGCGCGCCGTCGAACGCCGTGCGGAGCTGCTGGTGGGCCTGGGGCGATCCGCCGAAGCGGTCCCCGACCTGGAGGCCCACCTGGCCGAGCACCCCTGGCGCGAGGAGGCCTGGCGGCTGCTCGCCCTCGCCCTCTACCGGACCGGACGCCAGGGGGACGCCCTCGCGGTGCTGCGCCGGGCCCGCGACCTGCTGGCCGGACACCTGGGCGTCGACCCCGGTCCGCGGCTGCGCCGCCTGGAGGCCGGCATCCTCGCCCAGGACCCCGGCCTCGACCCGCCCGGCGAACCGGCGGAGGCCGCGGCCCGCCTGTGGGCCCGCGCGACCGAGGCGTACGACCGCACGGTCGCCGCCGGTGCCCGCGCCCGCCTGGAGTCCACCGTCGGCCTGCTGCGCCACCTCGCCGTGACCGGCGGCGGCGGTCTGGAGGCGGCCCGCGAGCACCGGTCGGCCGCGGTCGCCGCCGCGGAGGAGACCGGCGACGCGGAACTGACCGCCCGGGTGATCGGCGCCTACGACGTGCCCGCCAACTGGACCCGCAGCGACGACCCTGAACCGGCGCGGCGGATCGTCGCGGCCGCCGAACGCACCCTCGCCGCCCTGCCGGACGACACCACCGCCGACGCGGCGCGCTGCCGGCTGCTCGCCACCGTCGCCCTGGAGTCCCGGGGAGTCCGCTCACCGCGCGGCCCCCGGGCGGCGGGCGAGGCGGAGCGGATCGCCCGCCGCCTGGACGACCCCGCGCTGCTCGCCTTCGCCCTCAACGGGGTCTTCATGCAGTCCTGCACCACCGCCGGACTGGCCCCGCGCCGGGACGCGATCGGCGCCGAACTCGTCGCACTCGCCGCCCGGCACGGCATGGTCAACCACGAGGTGCTCGGTCGGCTGATCCGGCTCCAGGCCCGCTCCGCCCTCGCCGACTTCACCGCCGCCGACGAGCACGCCGCCGCCGCGGACCACCTGGCAGCACGGCACGAACGGCCGCTCGTGGGCGTCTTCACCGAGTGGTACCGGGCCCTGCGCCGGGCGGCCACCGGCAGCCCGTACGACAGCGCGGTGGCCGCCTACCGGTCGGCCGCCGCACGGCTCGACGGCGCCGGGATGCCGGGCCTGACCCGCGGGCTGGAGCCCCTCGCGCTGCTCGGCCTGCGACTGGCCCACGGCAGGCCGCCGGAGGTGGACCCGCACGCGGACTGGGGACCGTACCGGCCCTGGGCCGCGCCCTTCGCCCTGCTGGACGAGGGGCGTGACGCCGAGGCCCGGGCCGCCCTGGACGCCCTGGCGGAGCCGCCCCCCGACCTGCTCTACGAGGCGCTGTGCTGCGCCGAGGCCGCGCTCGCCCTCCGGCTCGGCGCCCGCCCGGCCCTGGAGCGGACGTACCGGCGGCTGCTGCCCGCCTCCGGTCAACTCGCCGGGGCGGGCAGCGGGGCGGTCACCTTCGGACCGGTCGACGGATGGCTCGCCGAGATCCGTCGGGCACTCGGCACCTGAGCCGCACCGGTCGCCGCGCACACCGTCCGCGAGGGCCCCGGCCCGGCGGTTGCCGCGGCCCGGCTCGGGTACCCGCGCGGGCATGAAGTGGCAGCAGGTGCAGGAGGGCCCGTCGGCGGTGTACGTGGTGGTGCTCGACCCCGGCGAGGACGCCGTCGCCCAGCTCACCGCCTTCGCCCGAGACCGGAGGCTGGGGGCGTCCCAGGTGACCGCCGTGGGCGCCTTCTCGGAGGCGGTGGTCGGCTGGTTCGACCGGGAGGCCGGGGACTACCGGCGCATCCCCGTCGAGGAGCAGTGCGAGGTGCTGTCGCTGCTCGGCGACATCGCCGTCGCGGACGACGGGCCGACCCCGCACCTGCACGCCGTACTGGGCCTCTCCGACGGTTCCACCCGCGGCCACCTGCTGTCCGGCCGGGTCTGGCCGACGCTGGAGGTCGTCGTGCGGGACAGCCCCGCCGAACTGGCCAAGAAGCACCGCCCCGACATCGGCCTGGCCCTGATCGACCTGGGCTGATCCGGCCGCCGCGCAGCGGTGCACCGGCGCGGACCGCCGGGCCGTACGGAGGCCGCGCCGGGTTGCCCGCGCCGCTCACCGGAAACACCCTGACCAGGAAGCCGTACGCGGTCCCCCAGTGTCAGGAGCCCCGGTGAACGTTTCCCCCACGGTCTGGTTGCTGACCGTCGCGGGCCTGTGCGTCCTCATCGCCGTCGACTTCCTCATCGGCCGCAAGCCGCACGACGTCTCGATCAAGGAGGCCGGCATCTGGACGGCCGTCTGGGTGGTCCTGGCCGCCCTGTTCGGCGTGGGGCTGCTCGTGCTCGGCGGTGGCGGTCCGGGCGGCGAGTTCTTCGCCGGATACATCACCGAGAAGTCGCTGAGCGTCGACAACCTCTTCGTCTTCGTCCTGATCATGGCGAAGTTCGCAGTGCCCTCCCAGTACCAGCAGCGCGTGCTGATGGTCGGCGTCCTCGTGGCCCTGGTCCTGCGCGCCGGCTTCATCGCGGCCGGCGCGGCGATCATCTCCACCTTCTCCTGGGTGTTCTACGTCTTCGGAGCCTTCCTGATCTGGACGGCCTGGAAGCTCATCCAGGACGCCCGCAAGGGAGGGCACGACGAGGAGTACGAGGAGAACAAGCTGCTGAAGTCGATCGAGCGCCGCTTCGGCGTCGCCGACCGATACCACGGCACCAAGCTGTGGATCGAGGAGAACGGCCGGCGGGTGATGACCCCGATGCTGGTGGTGATGCTCGCGATCGGCATGACCGACGTCCTGTTCGCCCTGGACTCGATCCCCGCCATCTACGGCCTGACCCAGGACCCGTACATCGTGTTCACGGCCAACGCGTTCGCCCTGATGGGCCTGCGCCAGCTGTACTTCCTCATCGGCGGCCTGCTGAAGAGACTCGTGCACCTCTCGTACGGCCTGTCGGTCATCCTGGGCTTCATCGGCGTCAAGCTGGTCCTGCACGCCCTGCACGAGTCCGGGGTGCACGTCCCCGAGATCGGCATCCCCTTCTCGCTCGCCTTCATCGTGCTGGTCCTCGCGGTCACCACGGCGACGAGCCTGTGGGCCGCGAGGAAGCAGGACCGGGAGCGGGACGGGGTCCGGGACCGGGGGCGGGAGGAGGAGCGGCCGCCGGGACCGGGCGCCTGACGAGGGCCTACTGGATGGTCCAGCCCACGCTGCCGACGCCGGAGCTGTAGATCGCGCAGACGCCCGAGGACTCGCCGTACTGGCCGGGCGCCAGCGTCACCCACTGTCCCGACACGTCCGGCGCCCAGCCGCAGACGATCTCGGCGCGGAAGGTGACGGTGCGGTCCGTGTTGTTGCTGCAACCGGCGATGCCGTGGTCCGGGTTGTTGTTGTGCACCCAGCCGTCGCAGTCCACGCCGGCCGCCGCCGCGGACGGGGCGGCCTGCGCCGGAACGGCGGAACCGGCCAGCGTGAGCGCCAGGGCCGAGACGGTGGCGGCCAGCCCGGCGGCGACGACGTTCTTCCTGCGGTTCATGTGTACCCCCATGAGGTCGCGCGTTTCGCTTGCGGGACCAGTCAAGGAGAAGACGGCTCGTGCCGGTACCTCGCACATGTCAGGGTCCGGCGCACCCGCCCCCGGGACACACCACGGGACCGGCAGCTCGGCGAGCTGTCGGTCCCGTGCGGCGTCGTGCGGCGGGTCAGGCGGCGATGACCTCGTCGGCGTGGCCGTGCAGCCGGGCGACGACCTCGGTCAGCTGGGCGGCGACCTCGGCGTCGTCGGCCGGGTGCACCTCGGCGAAGCGGGTCACCGAACCGGGGATGGAGAGCTTGATGTCCTCGATCACCTTGCCGCCGGCGATGCCCACGGCCTTGCGGGTGTCGTCCTGCGCCCACACGCCGCCGTACTGGCCGAAGGCGGTGCCGACCACGGCGGCGGGCTTGCCGGCGAAGGCGCCCGCGCCGAACGGACGGGACAGCCAGTCGATGGCGTTCTTCAGGACGGCCGGGATGGTGCCGTTGTACTCCGGCGAGAAGAGCAGGAAGGCGTCGGACGCCTGGGCGGCCTCACGCAGCTTCGCGGCGGCGGCCGGGACGCTGCCCTCGACGTCGATGTCCTCGTTGTAGAAGGGGATGTCGGCGAGCCCCTCGAACAGCTGCACCTCGGCGCCCTCCGGGGCGAACCGGGCGGCCGCCTCGGCGAGCTGGCGGTTGTGCGAACCGGCGCGAAGGCTGCCGACGAGCGCAAGGATGCGGACAGACATGAGTACTCCCACTGATGACGCGGACGCTGGGGGACAGACGCCGCTGAAACACTGCCGTTACGATCCGGACCGGGGTCCGTTTGATTTGTAACACCTTAACCGGACCGCGGTCCAGTTTTCTTCCCGATGCTTTACGCTGGCGACATGCCCGCCGCCCTGCCGCCCTTCCCGGAGCCCGAGAAGACCGCCGGTCCGTCCGAGCTGCTACAGCTCGGGCCGTGGACCGAGGCGGACGAGCCCTGCCTGCGCGCCGACGCCGCCCGCAACCGGGCCCGGCTGCTGGAGGCCGCCGCCCGGCTGGTCGCCGAGCACGGCGCGGCGGGTCTGACGATGGAGGCGGTCGCCGCCGCGGCCTCCGTCGGCAAGGGCACGGTCTTCCGGCGCTTCGGTGACCGCACCGGTCTGCTCGCGGCGCTGCTGGACCACTCCGAGAAGAACTTCCAGGCCGCGCTGCTCAGCGGCCCCCCGCCGCTGGGGCCCGGGGCCCCGCCCGTCGAGCGGCTGCGCGCCTTCGGCCTCGCGACGCTGCGCCGCTGCGTCGACGAGCTGGAACTGCAACTGGCCGCCGAGCCCAGCGCCGAACGCCGCTACACCTCCGCGCCGCGCCGCTTCCTGCGCGGACACGTCGCCCTGCTGCTGCGCCAGGCGGTCCCGGAGGCGGACAGCGAGCTGCTCTCGCACACGCTGATGGCGTCCCTGGACCCCGCGCTGGTGCACCACCTCACCGAGCAGTGCGGGATGCCTCCGGCGCGGCTGGAGAAGGGCTGGGTCGACCTGGTCGCGCGCGTGACCCGTACCGACCCCCCGGCCTGACCCGACCCGAGCACGCGATCACGGCGCCCGGGCTGACGGACTCCTGCGTCCGGCCGGGCGAATCTGTGTGTCCTGCCGGGAGAGGTGCTGTGTCCTGCCGGGCGGATCTCGATGTCCCGCCGGGCAGTCAGCACGCCCCGGCCGGGCCGTCGCCGCGCCCCGTCGGGCGGGGTCACCGCACCCGCGGTGCGGTTCACCGCGCCCGCCGCACCGCCGCCACGTCCGCCACGCGGGCCGCGGCGCCGGCGGACAGGCCGCCCCGTGCGTCCGGGACGCGCCGCCCCGGCCGCCGCGCGGTCCCCGGGCTCTGCCAAGATGCCGTACCTCATGGTGCAGATACCGAACCCCCCCGCCGACGAGCCCCTCGCACCGGGTTCCGTCCCCACGAGCGCCGACGTGGCCCGTCTGGCCGGCGTCTCGCGCGCGACCGTCTCCTACGTCCTCAACAACGCCGACGCCGTCCGCATCAGCGAACCCACCCGCCGCCGTGTCCGCGAGGCCGCCAGGGAGCTCGGGTACGTCCCGCACGCCGCGGCCCGCTCGCTGCGCGCCGGGCGCAGCCGTACGGTCCTGATGCCCGCGCCGTCCTTCCCCGCCGGACCCCTCTTCAGCCGCTTCCTCACCGAATTACAGGGGGCCCTCGGCCGCCTGGACTACACCGTCGTCCAGTACGGCACCGCGGGCACGCACGGCGACGAGGCCGCCCGCGCCTGGGCCGAACTGCGCCCGGTCGCGGTCCTCGTACCCGGCTCGGGCCTCGGCCCGCAGGGCGTGGAGATCCTCAAGCGCTCAGGCGCCCGCGCGGTCGTCACCCTGGGCCCGGAGACCGTCGAGGGGGCGCACGCGCTGCTCATGGACCACGAGATCGTCGGCCACCGCGCGGCCCGGCACCTGCACGACCGGGGCCGGCGCGCGATCGGCGTGGTCGTCCCCGAGGAGGACGGCCTGGAGCTCTTCTCGGCGCCGCGTCTGGAGGGTGCCCGGCGCGCCGTCCGCGGTACCGACGCCACCGTCACCGCGCTGCCGCTCGCCTACGAGGAGCGGGACGCGGCACGGCTGGCCGCCCGCTGGGGATCGCTCGGTCTGGACGCCGTGTTCGCCTACAACGACGAGTACGCGATGCTGCTGATGCGCGCCCTTCAGGACGCGGGCCTCGACGTGCCCGCGGACACCGCCGTGATCGGCTCCGACGACCTGATGCTGGGACGGCTGCTGAGGCCCCGGCTGAGCACCGTCCACCTGGAACTGCCCTCCGGCCGCGACCTGGCCGCACTGGTCGACCGTGCGGTGCACGACCCGGGCGCCGCGCCCGAGCGGCACGAGGTGCTGGGCGCGGCGGTCGTGCACCGCGAGTCGACCTGACCTCGGGCGGGGTCCGCGGGGTCCGGCTACCGGCCGTCCTGCCCGGCCTGGCCCTCGGCCTGCGCCTGCTGCTCGGCGACCGCCTTGCGGACCTCGTCCATGTCCAGATTCCGGGCCTGACCGATGACGTCGGTGAGCGCCTCCTCGGGCAGCGCGCCGGGCTGGGCGAACACGGCCACCTGGTCCCGGACGATCATCAGCGTCGGGATCGACTGGATACCGAAGGCCTGGGCCAGCTCCGGCTGTGCCTCGGTGTCCACCTTGCCGAACACCAGGTCGGGATTGGCCTCGGCCGCCTTCTCGTAGACCGGGGCGAACTGACGGCACGGACCGCACCACGACGCCCAGAAGTCGATCAGGACGAACCCGTTGTCCGTGACCGTCTGGTCGAAGTTCTCCTTGGTGAGCTCCACGGTGCTGCTCATGGTGTGACCCTCTTCCTGGGTTCGGGGCAAAGCCGTCGGCACAACACTGCCGACCTGGTGCGTATTCCGCGCACGTACCCATGTGGCCACGTGGCACACCACCTACCAGACTGGCCCCATGAAGCAATCGGATTCCATCGCTTACGACGTCGTCGTGATCGGCGCGGGCCCCGTGGGCGAGAACGTGGCCGACCGCACCCGTGCGGCCGGCCTGGCGACCGCGATCGTGGAGAGCGAACTGGTCGGCGGCGAATGCTCCTACTGGGCGTGCATGCCCAGCAAGGCCCTGCTGCGCCCCGTCCTCGCCCGCGCGGACGCCCGCCGCCTGCCCGGTCTCAGCCGGTCGGTGCGAGAACCCCTCGACGCCGCCGCGGTGCTCGCCCGCCGCGACGAGTTCACCTCCCACTGGAAGGACGACGGCCAGGTCCAATGGGTGGAGGGCATCGGGGCCGACCTGTACCGCGGCCTGGGCCGGCTGGCGGGACCGCGCACGGTGGAGGTGACCGCGCCCGACGGCACCCGGCGGGTCCTGACCGCCCGCCACGCGGTCGCCGTCTGCACCGGCAGCGCCGCCGCCCTGCCCGCCCTGCCCGGACTGGCCGACGTGCGCCCCTGGACCAGCCGTGAGGCCACCAGCGCCCAGGCGGCGCCCGGCAGGCTGATCGTGGTCGGCGGCGGGGTCGTCGCCGTGGAGATGGCCACCGCCTGGCAGGCACTGGGCTCCCGGGTCACCCTCCTGGTGCGCGGCACCGAGGGCCTGCTCGGCCGGATGGAACCGTTCGCCGGGGAACTGGTCGCCGAGGCGCTCACCGAGGCCGGCGTCGACATCCGCACGGGCACCTCCGTCGCGTCCGTCACCCGGGAGGACGGCACCGTCGTCGCGGTCACCGACGCCGGTGACCGTCTCGAGGCCGACGAGATCCTGTTCGCGACCGGCCGCGTGCCCCGCACCGGAGACATCGGCCTGGAGACCGTCGGACTGGAACCCGGCTCGTGGCTCCCCGTCGACGAGAGCCTGCGTGTCGAGGGGCACGACTGGCTGTACGCCGTCGGTGACGTCAACCACCGTGCCCTCCTCACCCACCAGGGCAAGTACCAGGCGCGCATCGCGGGAGCCGCCATCGCCGCCCGCGCCTCCGGGAGTTCGGACGTGGACTCCGGCCCCTGGGGCGCGCACGCCGCGACCGCCGACCACGACGCCGTGCCCCAGGTGGTGTTCACCGACCCCGAGGCCGCGTCCGCCGGCCTCACCCTGGCCGAGGCCGAGCAGGCCGGCCACCGCGTCCGCGCCGTCGACGTCGACATCGCGGTGGCGGGTTCGAGCCTGTACGGCGACGGCTACAAGGGCCGCGCCCGCATGGTCGTCGACCTGGAGGAGGAGATCGTCCGCGGGGTCACCTTCGTCGGCCCCGGCGTGGGCGAACTGATCCACTCCGCGACCGTCGCCGTCGCCGGGCGGGTGCCGGTCAGCCGCCTGTGGCACGCGGTCCCGTCGTACCCGACGATCAGCGAGGTGTGGCTGAGGCTGCTGGAGGCGTACCGGGACAACTGACCGGGCCGGCGGGCGGGGACGGCGGTCTCCGGAGGAACACCCCTCCCCTGGAACGCGCCCGTCCCCCCTGCCGCCACGCGCCGGCCCCTCCCGCCTCGTCAGGGCAGCTCGAACCCCAGTGCCGCCGCCGCCCGGTGCGGCGTCGGCTGCGCCCACCGCTCGGCCATCGCGCCGTTCGACGCCAACGACCGCAGTTCGGCCCGGTCCAGGTACAGCACGCCGTCGAGATGGTCCGTCTCGTGCTGCACGATCCGGGCCGGCCAGCCTTCGAACACCTCGTCCACCGCACGCCCGTGCTCGTCGTGCGCCACCAACCGCACCTCGGCGTGGCGCGCCACCACCGCCTGCCAGCCCGGCACGCTCAGACAGCCCTCGAAGAACGCGGCCCGGCCCGGACCGACGGGCTCGTACGACGGATCGACCAGCACCCGGAACGGCTGCGGCACCCGGCCGCGGGCCACCCGCACCTCGTCCGGGACCGGCGCCGGGTCCTCGATCACCGCGATCCTGAGCCCCACCCCCACCTGCGGCGCGGCGAGGCCCACCCCCGGCGCCGCGCGCATGGTGAGGCGCAGCGCCTCCACGAAGCGTGCCAGCAGCGCGGGTTCCAGCTGCCCGTCGAAGGGCTCGGCGGGGCGGCGCAGCACCGGATCGCCGGCCGCGACGATCGGCAACGGCCCGTCACCGGCGAGCAGTTCCTCGACCCGCTCGGCAAGGGGGGCGCGATCACTCGGAGTTCCCATGGCCCTCAGGATGCCACGGCCCGCGCACCCACCCGGCCCGCGAACGTGACCCACGCCACTTCCGCGGCGGGGAACCGGACCCGCCCTCGCTCCGACCACTGGTACCACCCCTTCCCCACGACGTCCCCGGAGCACACACCGATGACCGCCACCACCTCCCCACCCCCCACGGACGAGGCACCGGGCCGGGCGACGCCGCCCGGACCCGGCACCTGGGCCCCGCTGCGCCCGCTCGTTCTGCGCCTGCACTTCTACGCGGGGCTGTTCGTGGCCCCCTTCCTGCTGGTCGCGGCGGCCACCGGCTTCCTCTACGCCGCCTCGTTCCAGGCGGAGAAGCTGCTCTACGCGCACGAACTGACCGTCCCCGACGCCGGTGAGCGCAAGCTGCCCCTCTCCGAGCAGGTCGCCGCCGCCCGCCGGGCCCACCCCGACGGCACGGTGTCGGCCGTACGCCCCTCACCCGACGCGGACGCCACCACCAGGGTGCTGCTCTCCGGGGTCGAGGGCGTCGACCCGAACCACACGCTCGCGGTCTTCGTCGACCCTTACACCGCGAAGGTGCGCGGTGCCCTCGAGCAGTACGGGTCGAGCGGCGCGCTGCCGCTGCGCACCTGGATCGACGAGTTCCACCGGGACCTTCACCTCGGCGAACCCGGCCGGCTGTACAGCGAGTTCGCCGCGAGCTGGCTCTGGGTGATCGCGGGCGGCGGCCTCGTGCTGTGGTTCTCCCGCCGACGGTCCCGGCGCAGGCTGCGCGGCACCGGGGGCCGGCGCCGCACCCTGGGCCTGCACGGCACGGTCGGCGCCTGGGTCGCGGCCGGGTTCGTCTTCCTGTCGGCGACCGGCCTGACCTGGTCGACGTACGCCGGAGCGAACATCGAGGACCTGCGCGTCTCCCTCGGGCAGACCACCCCGTCCGTGTCGGCGTCGGCCGCCGGCGGCGGCGAGCACGCGGGCCACGGCGCGGCGGCGGGCACCGGCGGTGACGCCGCGCACGGGGTGGGGCTGGACAAGGTCCTGGCCGCCGCGCGGGCCGAAGGCCTCGGGGACCCCGTGGAGGTGGTCCCGCCCGCCGACGCCTCCTCGGCCTACGTCGTCAAGCAGGTGCAGCGCAGCTGGCCCGAGAAGCAGGACTCCGTCGCCGTCGACCCGGCGACGGGCGAGGTCACGGACGTGCTGCGTTTCGCCGACTACCCGGTCCTGGCCAAGCTCAGCCGCTGGGGCATCGACCTGCACACGGGCAGCCTGTTCGGCCTGGCCAACCAGATCGGCCTGATGGCGCTCGCCGTCTGTCTGATCCTGCTCATCGTCCTCGGTTACCGCATGTGGTGGCAGCGCGGCCGGGGCTCCGTCTTCGGCCGTCCGGTCCCGCGCGGCGCCTGGCAGCAGGTGCCACCGACGGTCCTCGTCCCGCTGCTGGCGGCCGTCGCCGTCCTCGGCTACTTCGTACCGCTGCTGGGCATCCCGCTGGCCGCGTTCGTCGCCGTCGACGTGGTGCTCGGCGAGCTGGCCCACCGGCGGGGGCGGCGGACGTGACGTACGCGGGCGCCACGACGGCGAAACGGTGAGAAGGGCGGCGCGCCGGGAGCACGGAACCGCACTCCCGGCCCGCCGCCGGCCCGCCGCTCAGCGGTCGGTGAAGTCGCCCGCGAGGGCCGCGGCGATCCGCAGCTGCGCGTCGGCCTCCTCCTGCCGCCCCTGCCGTTCGAGGGTGCGTCCCAGCATCAGCCGGGCGTACTGCTCGACGGGGTCGTGCTCGACGACGTGACGCAGCTCCGCCTCCGCGCGCCGGAGCTGGGCCGAGTGGTAGTAGGAACGCGCCAGCAGCAGCCGCGGCCCGGACTGCTCGGGCACCTCCTCGACCAGCCCGCTGAGGACGCGCGCCGCGGCGGCGTAGTCCTTGGCGTCGAAGAACATCCGTCCGCGCTCCCAGCGCTCCGTCGGCGTTCCGTGGTCGTAGTACGTCGTGTCCACTGGTGACCTCCTTCGGTGTGCTGCAACCACGCCAGGTCGTTGAACATTCCACCATCGGTTCGAGGGCTCCGCCGACCGTGGGGACGGCCGTGGGACCGTCTGACGCGGACGGCCGTCCGGAGCTAGGTTGGGCGCCATGAGCAATCTCGATCGCGAGGCGGTTCCCTCCCTGTGCGGCGGCCGCGGCTTCGTGGTGGCGGAACCCGTGCGCGAACTCCTCAGCCCCCGGCAGGTGCGGCTCGGCGAGTCCACCGAGGTCCGCCGGCTGCTGCCCAACCTGGGCCGGCGCATGGTCGGAGCCTGGTGCTTCGTCGACCACTACGGCCCCGACGACATCGCCGACGAGCCGGGCATGCAGGTGCCCCCGCACCCGCACATGGGCCTGCAGACGGTCAGCTGGCTGCACGAGGGCGAGGTGCTGCACCGTGACTCGACCGGCAGCCTGCAGACCATCCGCCCGCGCCAGCTGGGCCTGATGACCTCGGGGCGCGGGATCAGCCACTCCGAGGAGAGCCCCCGGCCGCACGCCCGCCACCTGCACGGCGCACAACTGTGGGTCGCCCTCCCGGACGCCCACCGCCACACCGACCCGCACTTCGAGTTCCACGCCGAACTGCCCCGGGTCACGGCGCCCGGCCTCACCGCCACCCTGCTCCTCGGCAGCCTCGACGGCACCGCCTCCCCGGGGACGACCTACACCCCGCTCGTCGGCGCCGACCTGACCCTCGCCGCCGGCGCGGACGCCCGCCTCCCCCTGGAACGGGACTTCGAGTACGCCGTCCTCTCCATGACCGGCGAGGCCCACGTCGACGGCGTGCCGCTGGTACCGGGATCGATGCTCTACCTCGGCTGCGGCCGCGACGAACTCCCCCTGCGCGCCGACTCCGACGCGGCCCTGATGCTCCTGGGCGGCGAGCCGTTCGACGAGGAGTTGATCATGTTCTGGAACTGGATCGGACGGTCCCAGGAAGAGATCGCCCAGGCCCGCCGGGACTGGATGGAGGGGACGCGGTTCGGGGAGGTCAAGGGATACGACGGTGCCCGGCTGGCCGCCCCCGGGCTGCCGGCGGTGCCGCTCAAGCCGCGGGGAAGGGTTCGTTGACCTGCGGATCGACTGATCTTGTCGGCACGGCGCTCCTACCCGCCGCTGCCGTCGGCGCCCGGGGCGGCGCGTACCGCCGCACGCCGTACCTTGCCCATGGAGTTCTTCGGCAGGGCTGGGACGAAGTCGACCGCGGTGGGCACCTGGTGGGGGAGGAGACGGGCACGGCAGTGGGACGTCAGTTCCGCCGCGGGCAACGGAGTCAGGGCGACGACGGTGGCCCGGACGCGTTCGCCGGTGTCGCCCGTCTCCTCACCCCACACCACCGCCTCGGCGACCGACGGGTGGGTGAGGAGGGCCCGTTCCACCTCGAGGGGATTCACCTTCTTGCCGCCCACGTTGATGAAGGAGTCCTTGCGGCCTACCAGGTGCAGGTGGCCCTCCGGGTCGATGCGGGCCACGTCGCCGGTGGCGTACCAGCCGTCGCGCAAGGCCCGCCGGGTGGCCTCGGGATGGCCGAGGTAGTGCGTGAACATCGCCGGTGTGCGGACCAGTAGCGCCCCCTCCTCGCCCCTCGGCACCTCCTGCCCGTGCTCGTCGACGACACGGACCTGTACGCCGGGCAGGGGACGGCCCACGCCGCGGCCGGCGCCGGGGCCGTCCTCGGGCCGGTGCGCGGCGATGACCCCGGCCTCCGTGCAGCCGTAGACCTGTTGGACGTCCATGCCGAGCCGCTCCCGGGCCCGCTGTGCCACGGCCGGCGGCAGGGCGGCCCCCGAGGAGAGGCACAGCCGCAGCGCGCGCGGTGGCCGCGGGGGGCGAGAGGTGGCGGCCGCACGTGTCGTCAGGTCGTAGGCCATGGGGGCGGCGACCAGCACCGTGCAGGCGTGCTCGTCCAGGGCACTCAGGAGCCGTGCGGGGGTGAAGCGGCCGAGGAGAACGAGCTGCGCCCCGGTCCGCAGAGCGGTGACCAGCCCGGCGACCATGCCGAAGGAGTGCAGCAGTGGGACGGCGACCAGGACGCGGTCGTCCCCGCTGACGTCGTAGGCGCGCGCGTAGGTCTCGCCGCCGTTGACGAGGTTGCGCTGTGTGTGGACGACGGCCTTGGGTTCCCCGGTCGAGCCGGACGTGTACTGGTACAGGAAGGGGGCGTCGGCCGCGGCGGCCCGTGGCTCGTCGTCGGGGCCACGGGCGGGGCCTCGCCGTCCGGGTTCGTCCGCGACGCCGGCCGGCTCGTCCACGGCGACGAGGACGCAGTCGTCGAGCGGATTCTCCGCCTCGCCGCCGCCGAGGGCGCGGAGTCTCGCCTCGTGTGCCGCGACGAACAGGGGGCCCGTCGCGGCCCGCAGGGCGACCAGTTGGGGCCGGGTCGTGCCGGGTTCGAGGGGGACCAGACGCACCCCGAGGCGCGCGGCGGCGAGGAAGGCGATGACGCATTCCGGGGTGTTCTCCAGGAGCAGCGCCGCCGTGCCGTGCGAAGCGAGGCCGAGGGAGTCCCATCGGCGCGCGGTGGCCCGCACCCTCGCGTGCAGTTCCCCGTACGCGAGGACCTGGCCCCCGCAGCGCACCGCGACGGCGCCCGGACGGGCCCGGGAAGCGCTGTCGAGCAGGTCGTCGAGGGTCGCGGGAGGAAGCGCCTCACCGGCGCCGGACTCGGGGGCCATCGCTCACGCCTTCCTCTCGACGGCGGACAGCGGTCGCGGGTCGTCGGCGGGGTCGTCGTCGGGCAGCTGGTGGCGGAAGTACCGGTCGTACAGGCGGTGGTAGGCACCGCCGCGGGCCAGCAGGGAGGTGTGGTCCCCCTCCTCGGTGATCCGTCCGTCGTCGACGACGACGATCGTGTCGGCCTTGCGGACGGTGGGCAGCCGATGGGCGACGACGATGGTGGTGCGCTCCTTGGCGAGGGCGTCCAGACCCTCCTGCACCTGTGCCTCCGTCAGGGGGTCGATGCTGGCCGTGGCCTCGTCGAGGATCAACACCGGAGCGTCCTGGAGGAAGACCCGGGCGAGGGCGACGATCTGCCGCTGACCGGTGGACAGATTGCGTCCGCCCTCGTCGGTGGGGGTGTCCAGGCCCTGCGGGAGCTGGGCCAGCCAGTCGCCGTCCGCCACCGCACGTGCGGCGGTCTCGACGTCGTCGCGGGTGGCGCCCGGTCGCCCGCGGGCGATGTTGTCGGCGACCGTCCCAGAGAAGAGGAACGGGGTCTGCGTCACCACACCGAGGCAGCGCCGGTACTGGTCGAGGTCCAGGGTGCGCACGTCCTGTCCGTCTACCTCGATGCCTCCCTCCTGGAACTCGTACGCGCGCGTGATCAGCCGCACCAGACTGGACTTGCCGGCCCCGGTGTGTCCGACGAGCGCCACGGTGCGTCCCGCCGGGACGGTCAGGCTCACGCCCTTGAGGACGGGGTGCCGGGCGTCGTAGCCGAAGCGGACGTCGCGCAGTGTGATCTCGCCGCGCAGGCGCGGGACGGGGAGGCTGTCGCGCTGACGCACCGCGGGCTCGCGGTCGACGAGCGCGAAGACCCGTTCCCCGGCGGCCAGGCCCTGCTGGAGCTGGCTCCAGAAGGAGGCGATGCTGGTGAGCGGCGACCAGAACAGGACCAGGGCCTCCAGGAACAGCACCCACTGACCCGCCGTCACACTGCCGGAGTCCACGCCGTGGCCGCCCAGCAGGACCACGGCGACCGTGCCCAGCCCGGTCAGCGAGATCAACAGCGGGAAGATGCCGCTGAACATGCGGTTCAACCGCACGCTCGCCCGGAACCAGCGGTGGTTGACCTCGTCGAGTCCGGCCTGCGCGGTCCGCTGATGGCTGTGGTTGCGCGTCACGGCGATGCCGCGCAGGGTCTCCTGCACATAGCCGTTGACCTCGGCCAGTGCCTCCTGCTGCCGCAGGGAGGCGCTGCGCGCGGCGCGCCGGAAGGCGAGGCTGACGGCGACGACGACCGCGGCGACGAGCGTCGTCACCAGGGCGAGCGGCACGTTGATCAGGAACAGCGCGGTCAGCAGGATGACGATCATCAGTACTTGGCCGAGCAGGCTGAGTACGAGGCTGATCAGCGTCGCGAACGCCTGTGTGTCATTGGTGACCCGGCTGACCACCACACCGGTGGCGTGGGTGTCGTGGAACGTCATGTCCTGTCGCACGGCCGCCTCGAACACGCGTCGGCGCAGGCTGAGGACGACGTCGCTGACCAGGGTCCCGGCCATCCGCTCCTGGAGGTAGGTGAACAGCCAGGCGATCGTGCCCGCGGCGAGGACGGCCGTCACCAGCCAGGCCACCCGGCCGTCGCGGTCGTCACTCAGGGCGGAGTCGACGGTTCTGGCCAGCAGCAGGGGTACGGCGCTGCCCGCCGCGGCGGCGACGACCACGGCGATGGCCACGAACGCCACCGTGCCGCCCCTGTTGCGGAAGTAGGGGGCGATACGGCGGGCCAGCTCGCGGTCGCGGTAGCGGCGGTCGTAGCCGTCCTGCTCGATGCCCTCCAGCAAGTGCGCCATCAGTGGCTCTCCTTCCCGTCGCCCACGGTGCGCGGGCCGGAGGGAGCCGGCTCGTCCAGGTAGGGCGCGAAGATCCGTCGGTAGAACGGGCAGTCCCGCAGGAGCTGTTCGTGGCTGCCCTGGCTGACGATCCGGCCGGCGTCCAGGACGAGGATGTGGTCCGCGGCACGGATACGGGACAGTCTGGGTGTGACGAGGAACGTGGTCCGCCCGGCCGAGGCCTGCCGCATGGCGCGTTGCAGCTCGTGCTCGGTGACGGCGTCGACGGCGCTGGTCGCGTCGTCCACGGCGAGGACGCGGGGATCGGCCACCAGCGCGCGGGCGATGGCCAGGCGCTGACGCTGCCCGCCGGACAGGGTGACCCCGCGTTCGCCGAGGACGGTGTCGTAGCCATGCTCGGTCGCCGTGATGAAGTCGTGGGCCTGGGCGGTACGGGCCGCGGCCTCCAGTTCGGCGCGGCCGACGCCGCTCTCCGCGCCGAGCGCGAGGTTCTCGGCGATGGTCCGGGAGAACAGCACCACGTCCTGTTCGACGACCGCGATCTGCGAGCGCAGCGACCCGGTGTCCCATTCCGTGGTGGCGACCCCGTCCATCAGCACGCGCCCCGCGTCGGGGGAGTAGGTGCGGTTCAGCAGGTGCAGCAGCGTGGACTTGCCGCTGCCGGTGGCGCCGACGACGGCCACGGTGCTGCCGGGAGCCACCCGGAACGACACGTCGGACAGCACCGGCTCGCCGGGTTCGTAACCGAAGGTGACGTGCTCCATGGCGACCTCACCGGTGAGCGGCGCGGCATGCGGGCCGCCCTGCTCGTCCTCGCCGTCCGGGTCGTCGACGACCTCTTTGATCCGCTGGGCCCCGGCCATGCCGAGGTGGATGAGCCCGAGGCTGAAGGAGGCGAGCTGGGTGGGCGCGCGCAGGGTGCCCATCAGGCCGAGTACGGCGACGAGTTCGCCGATGCTCAGGGAACCCCCACGCAGCAGGACCACGGCGTGCACCAGGGCGCCCGCGGTGGCCAGGGTCAGCAGCAGTGGGGGAAGGGACAGCGCCTGAGTGCGGATCTGGCGCACGGAGGCGTCGCGGTAGGCCGTGGCCAGGTCGGCGAACCGGCCACGCTCCTGGTCGACGCCGCCCGTCGACTCGACCACCTCGACCCCGGCGACGCTCTCGGTGGCCTGGGCCGTCATGTCGCCGAAGCGCTCCCGGGCCAGGTCCGACACGGGCTCCAGACGCCGCCCCTGCTCGGCGAGGGCCACCGCGAACAGCAGGACGAAGACGACCGGTGACAGCAGCAGCCGCGGGTCCACCAGGGCGATGAAGACGATCGGCATCAGGACGTTGAGGGCCAGGTCGACCGCCATGTCGAAGCCGGGCGACACCATCAGGTTCAGAGACTCGGTGTCGCCGGTGGCACGGGCGGACAGGTCGCCGATCCGGCGCCGGTTGAAGTAGCCCTGGCTCTTGCGGAGCAGACTGGCGAAGACCTGGGCGCGCGCCTCGCGCTCCAGCCCGCTGGCGAAGGACTCCAGGCAGTAGGTGGCCACGATGCCGCCCGCCGCCCGGACGACCACGAGCGCCAGCAGAACGCCGACGATGGCGTGGAAGGCGCCGAAGTCGGGTGCGGATCCGTCGTGGTCGAGGACCGCGTCGAAGGCCAGGCCGACGACCAGGGGGATCGCCGCGTTCAACGACTGCCAGACGAGGCTGCCCAGCAGATGGAGGGCGATGTACGGCCGGAACGGCCGCATCTGCGCCAGCAGCCAGCGGGGCACGCCGGCCGGCGCCTCGGCACCGTGAGCGGCACCGTCCGGGCCCGCTGTGTCGGCCGGATCCTTCCCCGTGGGGACGGTCTCGGCGGTCATCGGCACTCCTTCTCAGGGGTCGGTGGCTGGGTCACATGCGAACCGGCGGGTCCCGGAAAAAATGATCGGCCCATGGTTTCGGCCATTGCTTCCCGAATTTCGCGGCTCCCGGCCGCGCGGGATTTTCCAGCCTGGCTCAAAAATGGCACCGGGGCGTCGCCGGGCGCCGTGGGAAGTGGTCGCTGCTCTCCGATGTGTTCCGCGGAGGGCCGCGTACAGGAGATCCGAGCAAGGCGCCCACCCGCGGGCCGAAGCAGGCGAGTGTTCGTCCGGCGCGTGACGAGGCGGCGTGGCCGGGATGGCGGCGCGCCGGGACGGACGGATGTCGTCCCTGCTCAGATGGTATTTCTGTGGTGTGGTGGATCGAGGTTCGGGCTGCGTCGTCGAGTTTTCCCGCGGCGGTGCATGGGGTGCGGGCTTCCCTCGGCATGGAAGCTACTTGTTTTTCGAGAAAAACGAAAGCCTGACTCTGAGGTGTGAAATGCAGCAAGTAGGTGAAAATTAAACAGCGGGCGGATCGCGTGCATGGTGGGCATTGCGGGGGTGTGCCGGCCGCTCGCGCGAAACCATGGGAATGGTTGATCCGGAACCATTCGTCTGGGTACCGTGAACGTCATTGTTGAGCGTGAGTCGCTATTGCGTGTTCATGGCAACTCGGCCGTACCGGCGCGCCGGTACGGGGCAGTCGCGTTCTCCGGGGGCCAGAGGCGCAGGGCGGCAGTGAGGAGGAGTACGAGTGAGCCAGACGCTGTGCCACCCCCCCTGTCAAGGAGACCAGCTCGTGGTGACCACTCTTGTGCGCAACGGAACCCCGCGGTTCGGGCTGCGAGCCGTGCTGTCGGACGCCCCTTCCGTGGGCGAGGTCAGGCACTGCGGTGACTGGAGGGAAGTGGAGGATGCCTTGGGCGCGGGTCGAGTCGACGTCCTGCTGCTGCACGAGGACGATTACGTCCGCGATCGCGGAGTGCTCGCCGGAGTCCGGCGCCGACGGCCCAAGTTAATGCTGTTGCTCAGCAGTGACGACGTGCGCGAGGAGATACTCGCCGGACCCCCGGCGCCCGACGGGTTCCTGGTGGAGGACGGGTTGACCGCCTCCGCGGTCGAGGAGGCACTGCGGCGGACGCTGGCGGGGGAGGTGCCCATGCCCACTTCCGTTACCAGAGGACTGCTGCACCGCCTCCGCGAGTCGGGACACCACCGGCAGCGCGAGGTCTCCTTGACCACCCGGGAGAACGAGGTGCTGCTCCTGCTCGCCGAGGGCATGAGCAACAAGCAGATCGCCCGGCGCCTCGGCATATCCAGCCATGGCGTCAAGCGCATCGTCGCCAGCCTGTTGCTGAAACTGGGGGCACCCAATCGGACCGCCGCCGTGGTGACGGCCATACAGAACGGTCTCATCAGCTGCTGACAGGCCTCAGCGGCGGGCGGCGTCCCCGTCACGCGCCCGGTCACCGTGCCGTCCGTCTCGCGGCTCGGTGACCGGGCGCTGGTGGTTCCGTCCGGCGGTCGCGGGTGGCGGACGGGGCGTCGGCCCGGTCGCCGCCCCGGTGACCGGGCCACCATGCGTCGTGGCGCGTCGGGCAACGTCTCATGGGGCGATGTTCCAGGGACTGGCGTTCCGTGGGGAAGTCTCAAGCGGGCGCGCGACCGGTGTACCCGAACGGGCAGGGCCACATGTACCGGTGCCGCCCGCGCCGGGCGGTCGCTACGGTGAGCGGGGCGTGACAGCCCCGGAGAGGAGCGAGCCGTGGCGCTGCCCGTTACGCACCGTGTTCCGTTCCGCGGGCGACGGACCGCCGTCGCGCCGGCCACCTGCGCCCAGCGGCACATGTGGAACCTGATGGAGCGTCAACTGCCGGATGCCGCCTTCTACAACGTGTGCCACTGGGTCGACCTGCCCGGTCGCGGCACCGCACAGGACCTGCTCGCGGTCTTCGCCGAACTGCTCGGCCGCCACGAGTCGCTGCGTACCGGTTTCAGCCGCGCCCCCGACGGCGCCCTCGTCCAACGGATCGCCGGATCAGGGCAGTTCGAGGCCGAGGTGTGGACCATCGGCCACGGTGAGGACAAGGAGAGCGTGCTGCAAGCCTGGCGGCTTCGCATGCGGCACTCCCCCTTCGAGCCGGCTCGCGCCCCGCTGATCCGGTTCATGGTCACCGTCGCCGACGGAGCACCGGTGCTCGCCGGCTTCTGCGTGTCCCATCTGGCGGCGGACCTGATGTCACTGCGTCTGCTGGCCGACGAGGCGCCCCGGCTGCTCGACGCCGCCTCCGTCGGGCGTCCCTTCCCGCCCGCCGTGCCGTCCCGGCAGCCCGTCGAACAGGCGTGGTTCGAGCGCTCCCCGCGCGGCCGGGCCCTGCTGCGTCGCGCCCATGCGTACTGGCGCCGTCAACTCGCGGGCGCGCCCACCACCTTGTTCCCCGTGCGCGGCGGGACCGGAGGGCGGCCGGCCGGCACCGACGGCGAGACCACGGCGGCCGCGCGCTACAGCGCCGCTCTGGACTCCCGGGCGGTGGCCCTCGCGCTGCCGGTGCTGGCGCGGCACTGGCGGGTGAGCACCTCCGCGGTGCTGCTGACCGTCGTCGCCCGGTTCCTCGGACGCCGGGCCGGATCGTCCTCGTGCACCCTGCGCCTGCTCACGGCCAACCGGTCGGACCCCGAGCTGCGCGGCACCGTCGCCAACCTGCATGCCGAGGTCGCCGTGACGGTCGACCTGGAGGGGGATCGCGTCGAGGACATCGCCCGCCGCGCCTTCGCCGCCTGCACCGCCGCCTACGCCAACGGTCTCTACGACCCGGACGAGGTGTCGGACCTGTTCGAGGCCACCACCCGTGAGCGGGGTGTCCCCGTCGACCTGTCATATTGCTTCAACGACATCAGGGCGGGCCACGGGTTGCCGGAGGCGGCGGGGGACCGGACATGCCGGGTGTCCGGCGCTGCCCTGCGGACGGCGATGGCGGACACTGTGGTCGCGTCCCACGAGTTCGAGGAGGGCGAAACCTTCTTCCTGGTGATCGACGACGAGGAACCGGGCTGGGTCCGGCTGGTACTCAACGCCGACACCAGGGCGCTCACGCCGTCCGAGGTCCGCGGTTTCCTGTACGACGTCGAACGCGCGCTCGTCGAGCACGCCGAACACGCGGTGGCGGACGGGCTCTGACGGGCCTCGCCCCCGGGCGGGCTGACACGGCCCAGGGCACCGGACCGCATCGCATGGGCTGTGGCCGCGGGCTCCGGCGGCATGGCCCCTTGCCGGTGCCATCGCGCCCGGGGCGCCGCTTGCGCCGACCCCCTGCCGCGGCCCGTGGTGCCGGTGCGGTGGCTCGCGCGGCCGGCCCGGAACAACCCGTCGCCCGGGCTCGCGCTGAGGCGGTGCACCGCAGGGCCCCGCCCCGGAAGACAAGCGATGGGCAACTCCGGCGCACACGTGCGGCGCACGTCTCCGGAGGCCGCGAGGAGTCCGGGGAGCGGAGAGCCCCCTCGCGGGTCCTCGCGCCGGCTGAGGCGCGCGTGGCCGGGGGGCATCCGCGTTCCTCATGGTCCCCGCACCCGCCCACGCCCACCAGGCGCATCCGGCCGGGCGTTCGGCGTAGCCGGATGACCATAGCCCAAAGTGGGGGTGGCACCCTCACCGTGCCCTGGCAAGACTGTTCTCCGAGCCACCCGGAACAGGGCAGGCCGGGCAACAGCGCGGCGGTCCCGCAACCGGACGCCGTCCAGTGCCCTGGGCCCGCCGTCCTGGCGGCCACTGCGCGCATGCCCGGCGAAGCCGCCCACCGCTGACCCTCCACCGCCGGCCGGACCGGCTCGCGGGATGCCCCGGCAACCCGTACCCGTCCGCCTCCCCTCCTCGGCCACCGTCCCGACGCGACCTCCTCCTGGCGGGAGCATATGCCCGTACTCGAAGTCCGACTCGCCCACCGATCGAACCAGTTCCGCCTCGACCGCGTGCCGCGGCGAACGGGGTGCTGCGGGTGAACGCCCGCGCCGCCGGGCCGGTCACCCGCACACTCCCTGCCGAAGGCGCCGGGGCCGAGCGGTACGGACCGGCACCGGTCGAGAATCCCGCCCTCGGAGAGGTGTTCGCCCACACCCCGGGGTGCACGCCCCATCAGGTCGACGCGGTCCTGGACGACGCGCTCCGCGCCCACCCCGGCTGGGCGGCGACACCGCTCGACGTCCGTCGCGAGCGCCTTCTGGCCTGCCACCGCGCCCTCCTGGCCGTCGTGGAGCCGATGGCGGACCTGCTCACCCGGGAACAGGGCAAACCCCTGAGGCACGCCCGGGCCGAAGTGCGCCTGGCGGCCGACTGGTTCGCCCATACCGCCCGGCTGGACCTGAGCCCGCAACGGTTGGTCGACGAGCCGTCCGTCCGCGTGGATCTGGAGCGTGTTCCCCACGGCGTCGTCGTGGCGATCGCGCCCTCCAACTACCCCGTCCTGCTGGCCGTGTGCAAGATCGCGCCCGCGCTGCTGGCCGGCAACACCGTGGTCCTCAAGCCCTCCCCGGACACGCCGCTGTCCAGCCTCATGATGGGCGACACCCTCCGGGAGGTGTTGCCCGCCGGCACCTTCGCGGTCGTGGGCGGCGGCACGGAGTCGGGTGCCCGGCTCACCGTCCACCCCGCGGTCCGGCTGGTGTCCTTCACCGGTTCGGTCGACACCGGACGCGCCATCGCCCGGCAGGCCGCCGCCGGCCTCAAGCGGATCGTGCTGGAACTCGGCGGCAACGACGCCGCCGTCGTCCTGCCCGGCGCAGACGTCGACGCCGTCGCGGGGGATCTGTTCACCCGGGCCATGACGAACAGCGGGCAGTTCTGCGCCGCGGTCAAACGCGTCTACGCGCACCGCACGCAGTACCACCGTCTCGCCGCGGCCATGGCCGACCTGGCGAGCGCCGCCGTCGTGGGTGACGGCCTCGACCCGGCCACCGAGTACGGCCCGCTCGTCAGCCGCGCCCAGCGGGACCGCGTCGCGGGCATGGTGGACGAGGCCGTCCGCTCCGGCGCCCGGGTCCTGGCCGGCGGCCTCGTCCCCGACCGGCCCGGCCACTTCTATCCTCCCACCGTCGTCACCGACCTCCCGGCGGGCACCCGCCTCGAGGAGGAGGAGCAGTTCGGCCCGGTCGTCCCGGTCGTCCCGTACGACGACCCGGAGGAGGCGATCGACCGTGCCGACGCCTCGCCGTACGGGCTGGGGTGCTCCCTGTGGGGCGACGAGGACCGGGCCCGGGCCCTGGCCGACCGGCCGCGGTGCGGCACGGTGTGGATCAACACCCACGGCGTCCTGCGGCACGACGTGCCCTTCGGCGGCCATCGGGACTCGGGGATCGGCGTGGAGTACGGCCCCTGGGGCCTTCACGAGTACACGCAGCTCAAGGTGCACCACATCGCGCTTCGCCAAGCAGATCGGGAGATGTCATGAGGGACACCACGGTGGCCGGCGTCGACAGGACGGAGGGCCTCGACATGACCGGAGTCAGTGTCTTCGTCGGCGGGCCCATCCAGCACGCCCTCCGCGACGAAGGCTTCCACCAGCCGCTGCGGCACGCGATCCGGGACATCATCGACGCCGTCACGGCCGCGAACGGCACGGTCTTCTCCGCCCATGTCGCCGAGAAGTTCGGCGTGGACACCGCCCTGTTCACCCCGGACCAGGTCAGTGTCCGGGACTACGACTGGATGCGCCGCTGCGACGTCTTCGTACCGGTGCTCCCGGTGGACGCCGCGGGCGAGCTGATGCGCACCGACGGCACCCACGTCGAACTCGGCTGGGCCTCCGCGCTCGGCAGGCCCATCGTCGTGGTCACGCCGACGCCCATGGCGCCCAACGCGAGCCACCTGCTGCGCGGACTGCCCTCCGTCGGCGACGTGACGGTCTTCGACCTGGCCGAGGCCCGTGCCCATCCCGCCGAACTGCTCCGGCTGCTCGACAAGCTGGGCCGGGAGGCCGTGATGTCCGAGTGAACGGCACCGCGCGGATTCTGGGGCTGCGGCTGTCGTCCCCCGTCGTGGTGGGCTCCGGGCTGCTCACCGACCAGGAGCGCAACATCCGCCGCCTCTTCGACGACGGGGCGTCGGCCGTGGTCACCAAGACCATCCACCCCGACCCCGGCCCCGCCGGCGACGAACGTCTGCTGCGCCTGCCCACCGGCCTGCTGAACAGCACCACGTACTCCCGTCGGCCGGTCGGCGACTGGTGTGCGATGCTCCGCCGGTTCGCCGACGACGGGCTGCCGGTGATCGCCTCCGTGCACGCGGAGTCCCCGGACGAACTCGCCGAGCTGGCCGACCGCGTGCGACAGGCGGGCAGCCCCGCCCTGGAACTGGGCATCTCCTGCCTGAACGAGGAGGGCGGGCTGGACGACACCCCGGAACGCGTCGCCGCGTACACCGATGCGGTGCGCCGCCGCACGCCGGTGCCGTTCAGCGTCAAGCTGGCGGCCGGCGAGCGGCTGCGGGAGCGAGTCGAGGCGGCCCTGGCCTGCGGTGCGGACGCCATCACGCTGAGCGACACCCTCGCCGGACTGGCCGTCGACGCGGACACGGGTGAAGTGCGCCTCGGAGGAGCGTTCGGTTACTCGGGGCCCGGGATCAAACCGCTCGTGCTCGCCGAGATCTTCGGCCTGCGCCGCGCCGGGCTCACGGTGCCGGTGATGGCCAGCGGCGGTGTGGAGAACGGCAAGGACGTGGCGGAGTACCTGAGCGTGGGTGCCGACGCCGTCCAGGTCTACACCGCACTGCACCGGGACATGCACGCCACGCTCCGGGCCATCCGCGAGGGCTTCGACGACTGGCTGGGCACGCACGGCGGCACGGTGGCGGACCTGGTCGGGCGCAGTGTCAAGAGGTCATGAGGTGAGGGCGATGCGGCAACGCGACACGAACGTACCCCGTTACGGAGACCTGACCAGTCCGGAGGTGCCGACCGCCATGCGCGGCGCCACCCTGGTGTGGCCGGTGGGAGGGCTGGAGCAGCACGGCCCCCACCTTCCGCTCTCCGTCGACATGGACATCCCCGACGCGCTGGCCCGGCAGGTGGCCGCGGAGGTCGGCGGGTTGCTGCTGCCCGGCCAGCCGGTCTCGGCGAGGTCGCTGCCCCAGAGTGGTGGCGGGCTCCACTTCCCCGGCACCGTGCATCTCGGCGGCGCCACCTTCATCGCGTACCTCACCGACTGCCTGACGGCCCTGTCCCGCCTCGGCCTCGGCCGGCTCGTCGTGATCAACGGGCACTACGAGAACGAGGGTCTGCTCTTCGAGGCGATCGACGGGTGTGCGCCGGGCACCGTGTTCCCCGACACCGAGGTGGTCGCCTTCAGCTGGTGGAGCCTGGTCACCGAGGACTGGCTCGGCGAGCACATCCCGCGGTTCCCCGGCTGGCACGCGGAGCACGCGGGGCTGACCGAGACGAGCCTGATGATGTACCTGCGCCCCGACGTCGTGCGCGCGGAGCGGCCCAGCCACGCCTCGCCACCGCCCGCGGGGGTCTACCGGCACCCCGTCGACGTCGAGGAGATCTCCAACCAGGGCGTGCTGTCCTCCGCCACCGGCGCCTCGGCGGAGCTGGGGGAGCGCCTGTTCTGGCACCTGGTCGACGGCATCGTCGAACTGCTGGGCAAGCCCGCCCGGGACGCCGCCGGCCGGCCCGCCGCGTCCACCGGCCCCGGGCACGTCGCCGCGTCCCCGTGAGCACGACCGTACTCGTGCACCGCGCGCCTTCGACCAGAGGAGAACCCATGCGCCTGCCTCCCCATGAACGCGATGAGTTCGAAGCCCGCCTGGAGAGCCTCTTCGGGGACAAGCTGCGCCCTGTGGAGGAGTCCTTCGACGCCATCCAGCGATTCAAGGACGGGTCGTTCGCGATGGGGCACCTGGGGCTGATGCTGTACACCAACGGCTACAACCTGCGCGGCACCAGCACCCGCCATCCCAACGGCCTGGTGTACCACGACGGCGAGAACCTCTTCGGCGTCGGCTACTTCAGCAAGGAGGACGGCCCGGCGAAGCACCTGCACATCGTCGCGCCGAAGGGCCCGGAGAAGGTGGCGGCCGTCACGTCCTTCATCGCCGCCGTCCGCGAGGCCGGGCTCGCCCTGACCTCGGTCTACGTCCGCCACCTGGCGCCGGAGGACCACGCCGCCTTCCTGGACGCCGGCTTCGCCCCGGTGACCAAGGACCCGTGGCATCCGGTGGCGCCCGAGGAGGACGAGACCCACCCCAACCGCGTCTACTACCTCGACACGCTCTTCGACGAGCAGCCGGACGGCAGCCTCCGCGTGCGCAACCTGCCGAGCGAGGAGCACCGCAGGTACAAGAGCAAGAGCCGTCTCGCCTTCCGCCGGTTCGAGAACTTCCTCCGGCGCAACGACCACCTGCAGTTCCGTGTCCGCCCGTACGGCTACACCGAGCCGGAGACGCGCAAGGCCCGCGCCATCGTCGAGGGCTACTTCGACGCCCGCCGGGAGCAGGGCACCCTGGTCGGTTCCACCCCCGAGGACTACCGCGCGCTGATCACCCAGCGCCCTGGCGGGCAGAACGAACGGGACTACTTCGCCTATCTCGGCGGCCTCTTCCTGCCGGACGGCGAGGAGATCCCCGTGCTGTTCTTCGCGGGCGAGCGCACCGCCCCGCTCAGGGCCTCGCTCTACTGCACGATGACCATGCGCTTTCCCGAGCGGCTGACCGGCGTCCTGAAGGACCCCACCGGCTTCACCGCCATTCCCCAGTACGTCTGGCTGACCGTGTTCCAGAAGATGTGGCGGCACGGCATTCGCGAGGTCGACGCGGGCGGTTCCGAGGTGAAGGGCCTGGACGACCAGAAACGGCAGCTCGGCGGCCGAGCCGAGAAGACCCACTGGGTCGTCGGTTGACCCACCGCCGCTCCACCTTCCCACGCGCCACTTCCAGGGAGTCATGTCAATGCCAGCGAACAGGCCGTACGAGGAATTCGACGTGTGCGTCGTCGGGCTGGGCTACGTCGGCGTCACACTCGCCGCCGCGCTGCTCAGCACGGGCAGAAGCGTCCTCGGCTACGAGAACAATCCGGTGGTGGCGGAGGAACTCGCCCAGGGGCGGCTCCAGGTGGCCGAGCCGGGCGTCGAGGAGGCCGTCCGGGACGGCGTCGAGTCCGGCGCCTTCGCCGTCACCGGCGACCTCGGCGAGCGGAGACTGCCCCCCGTCGTGATCATCTGCGTCGGCACACCCATCCAGGCCGGCGGCGCCACGCCCGACCTGAGCCACCTGCGGGCCGCCACCGAGGCGATCGCGGCGGGCACCGACGACGACACCCTGGTCATCGTGCGCAGCACCGTCCCGGTACGCACCTCGCGTGACCTGGTGCTGCCCGTCCTGCGCCGCAGGACCGCCGAACCGCTGCTCGCCTACTGTCCCGAGCGCACCATCCAGGGGCAGGCGCTCGCGGAAGTGCTGTCGCTGCCGCAGATCGTCGGCGGTCTGACCGACGAGGCCGGCAAGCGGGCGGCGGAGTTCTTCGCCACCCTCACCGACCAGGTGGTGCCCGTCTCCTCACTGGAGGCCGCCGAACTGGTCAAGCTGGTCTGCAACTGCCACACCGACCTGATCTACGGCTTCGGCAACGAGGTCGCTCTCCTCACCGAGAAACTCGGTCTGGACGCGCGGGAGGTCATCGACTCCGCCAACCTCGGCTACCCGAGGCCCACCCTCCACAAGCCGGGCTTCGTCGGCGGCAGCTGCTTGACCAAGGATCCCTACCTCCTCGCCCACTCGGTCGCCGCGTACGGCCACACGCCGCAGATGATCACGGCAGCCCGCAGCCTCAACGAGTCCATGCCGCGCAAGGTCGGTGAACGCGTCCTGGCCGCGCTTCGGGAGCAGGGCCAGGACCCGGCCGACGCCCGGATCCTGCTCTCGGGTTTCGCCTACAAGGGCCGTCCCGAGACCGACGACCTGCGCGGCGCCCCCTACGAGCGCCTGCTGCCGTTCCTCAGGGAGCACGTCAAGGAGATCGTCGGCCACGACTTCGTGGTGCCGTCGGCCCGCATCGAGGCGCTGGGCGTCCGCGCGGTCGACCTGACCGAGGGCTTCACCGGGGCCCACGCGGCCATCCTCCTCAACGACCACCCCCGCTACGGCGACATCGACGCCGCGGACCTGGTGGCGCGGATGGCGGAGCCGGCCGTGGTCTACGACACCTGGCGGGTGCTCCCGCCCTCGACGAAGGCGATGAGGCTCGGCCGTGCGTAAGAAGACCCTGATCACCGGAGGGGCCGGCTTCATCGGCCTGCACCTGGCCCGCCGACTGTCCGCCACCTGCGACGTCACCTTGCTCGACGACTTCAGCAGGGGCCGGTCCGACACCGCGCTGTCCGATCTGCTCGGCCACGTCGAGCTGGTCGAACACGATCTGACCACCCCCGTGCCCGACGGGCTGCTCGCCGACGACTTCACCGAGGTCTACCACCTGGCCGCCGTGGTGGGAGTCGCCGAGTCCAACGACAACCCCCGACGGGTGCTGCGGACCAACCTGCTCACCACCGTCCACCTCCTCGACTGGCTCTCGGGGCTGACCGGCGCGACCCTCTGCTTCGCCTCGTCCAGCGAGGCGTACGCGGGCAGCGTGGAGGCCGGCCTCGCCGCCGTGCCCACCGCCGAGGACGTTCCGCTGATGCTGCCCGACCCCACCGTGGCCCGCTCGTCCTACGGCTTCAGCAAGATCGCGGGGGAGGTGCTGTGCCGCACCTACGCACGCGCCCACGGTTTCCCCCTGCGCATGGTGCGGTTCCACAACGTCTACGGCCCGCGCATGGGCTACGACCACGTGATCCCGCAGTTCGTCGAGCGGCTGCTCAGTGGTGCCGACCCCTTCGAGATCCACGGCGCCGACCAGACCCGCGCCTTCTGCCACGTCGACGACGCCGTCGACGCGATCATCGCGCTGACCGCCCTGCCGACCAAAGAACCCCTGCTCGTCAACGTCGGCAACGACGAGGAGGAGATCCGCATCAGGGACCTGGCCCGAAAGGTCTTCGACACCCTGGACCGTCACCCGGCCGTCGACGTCCACCCCGCGCCCCCGCTGTCACCGGCCCGGCGCCTGCCCGACATCGCCCGGCTGCGCGAACTGACCGGCCACCGCTCCAAGGTCGGTCTGGACGAAGGACTGCGCCGCACCTGCGCCTGGTACGCACAGGACATCGCGGCCCGCGGAACCGGGGCGTGAGCGGCTTGCGCGTGCGATACGTCCACCGCGGCTACTTCCCGGCACGGGCCGGCGCCGAGCTGATGACGCAGTACCTCGCCGCGACGATGAGCCGGCGCGGATGGGACGCCGGCGTGTACTCGGGCCACGTCGACCAGGACACCGCGCGGTTCATGCAGGAGACCGGCGTGAAGGTCCAGCCGTTCCCGGCCACCCCCGACGACGCCGACCCGGCGGACCTGGTCCACGCCTTCGACGCCTACCACCCGCAGGACATCGCGGTCGGCCTGCGCCTGGCACGGGCCTGGGACGTGCCGTTCGCCGTCACCCCGGCCTCCGCGCCCGAAGTCTGGCCGGACCGGGCGGCCGTACTCGACGCGTGCCGGCGCGCGGACGCCGTCTTCGCGCTCTCCGCGGCGGAGCGGGACACGCTGCGCGACGCCGGGGTCCGCGATTCGGCCCTGCACATCATCGGCCAGGGACCGCACCTGCCCGGCACCCCCGACCCCGCCCGGTTCCGCCGCGAACACGGCATCGACGGGCCCATGGTGCTCTTCCTCGGCCGCAAGATGCGCTCGAAGGGCTATGTCACGCTCCTGGAGGCGACCCGGCTCATCTGGGAGGACCACCCGGACACCTCCTTCGTGTTCATGGGACCCCGTTGGGACGACGACTGCACTCAGCGGTTCGCGGAGTACGCCGACCCCCGCGTCATCGAACTCGACCTGGCCGACGAGGACGCCAAGCACAGCGCGCTCGCCGCCTGCGAGCTGGTGTGCGTGCCCTCCACCGTCGACCTCTTCCCCCTCGTCTACGTGGAGGCGTGGGCCTGCCGCAAGCCCGTCGTCGCCTCCACCTTCCTCGGCAGCGGGGAGGTCGTCACCCACGGACGGGACGGCCTGCTCGCCCGGCCCGCCGCCGGGCCCGTCGCCGAGGCGGTCGGCCGGCTCCTCGCGCGGCCCTCGGAACGCCGCGCCATGGGGCGGCACGGCCACGACAGGGTGCGCCGGGAACTCGGCTGGGACGCGGTCGCCGACCGGGTCCACACCGTCTACCGCACGCTGATCGCCGCCCGGAAGCAAACGGAGAAGGCCCGATGAGAGCAGTGGTACTGGCCGGAGGCGAAGGACGCCGACTGCGGCCCGCCACCCTGACCGTCCCCAAACCCCTCATACCGATCGACGGCATACCGATCCTGCACATCATCCTGACGCAGCTGAAGAACGCGGGCTTCACCCGTGTCACGCTCTCCCTCGGCTACCGGGCCCACATGATCCGGGCCAGTTTCGGCGGGAACCGCTGGGCCGGACTGGAACTGGAATTCTCGCTGGAGGAGGAGCCGCTGGGTACCGCCGGTCCGCTCGCCCTGCTGCCGCCCTTCGAGGAGTCCACCCTCGTGATGAACGCGGACCTGCTCACCGACGTCGACTTCGCCGACCTGTGGTCCCACCACAAGAAGTCGCAGGCCGCCGCCACGATGGCACTCAGCCCTCAGGACGTCGACATCGCGCACGGTGTGGTGGAACTCGACGAGGAACGGCGCGTGACCGACTTCCGCGAGAAGCCGCGGCTCAACTTCCTGGTCAGTGGCGGCATCTACGTCCTCGAACCCTCCCTGTTGCGCTTCCTGCCGCCCCGGGGACGGCACGACATGCCCGCCCTGCTCGACCGTGCCCGCGCACAGGGCGAGCGCGTCGAGGGCTACGTCATCGACGGCGACTGGCGCGACATCGGCACACCCGAGCAACTCGACCTCGCCACCGCGGCCTTCCGCGCCGACCGGGCCCGCTACCTGGGCCGGCGGGGCGTGGCCGAACCGTGCGCGCGCACCGGCGCGTTCTCGAGGGCGGTGACCGGATGACGGCCTTCGACATCCCGCTGTACCGCCCCGGGTTCGGTCCCGCCGAGGTCGAGGCGGTCACGGAGGTCCTGCGCTCCGGATGGCTGTCGGCCGGACCCGTCACGGAGGATTTCGAGGGCAAGTACGCCGCCGCCCTCGGCGTCGAGTCCGCGATCGCCGTCAGCAGTGGCACCGCCGCCCTGCACCTGGCGATGCTGGCCCTGGACATCGGACCGGGCGACGAGGTGGTGCTGCCCTCGCTGAACTTCGTGTCGGCCGCCGCGACCGTCGCCCTGTCCGGTGCGACCCCCGTGTTCGCCGACATCGAGGGCCCGCACGACCTGTGCCTCGCCCCCGAGGACGCCGCCGGCCGCATCACCCCGCGCACCCGGGCGATCGTCGCCATGCACTACGGAGGGCACTCCGCCGACCTCACGGCTCTCTCCCGGCTGGCCCGCGCCCATGGACTGGCCCTGATCGAGGACTGCGCCCACGCTCCCGTCACCGACTCGGTCCACGGCATGCTCGGCACGGTCGGCGACATCGGCTGCTACAGCTTCTTCGCCACCAAGAACCTGGCCATGGGCGAGGGCGGCATGGTGGTCGCCCGCGACCCCGCCCTGCGCGAGCGGATCAGGCGGCTGCGCTCGCACGCCCTCACCGTCAGCGCCAAGCAGCGCCACCGCGGTGGGCCCTCCGGTTACGACGTCGACGGCCTCGGCCTCAACTACCGGTCCACGGAGATCGCCTGCGCCATCGGACGTGTCCAGCTCGACGCCCTGCCCGCCGCGCAGGCCCGCCGCCGGGAAGCGGTCCTCGGATACCGTGAGCAGCTGGCCGGGCTGCCCGGACTCACCGTGCCGTTCGCCGCCCGGCCGGTGGAGGAGGGCGCCCACCACCTCTTCGCGGTGCTGCTGCCCGCCGGCACCGACCGTGAGGGGCTGCAGGACCGGCTGCGCGAGGCGCGGGTGCAGAGCGGGGTGCACTATCCGCCCACTCACCTGTTCACCGCCTACCGGGAACGCTACGGCCTCGGACCGGGTCTGCTGCCGGTCACGGAGGACGTGATGGCCCGTCAGCTCTCCCTGCCGCTGTACCCGGACCTGGGCGAGGCCGGGGTCGGGCGGGTCGCGGAGGCGGTGAGCTCCGCATGGCGCCGGTGAGCGGCGGCCGCGTCACCCTCGTCGACGGTGTCCCGCACCGCGACGGGCGGCCCTTCGTCAGCGTCGGCGTCAACTACCACCCCTCGACCACCGGATGCGACTACTGGCGGGAGTGGGACGGCGCCCGCGTCGACGACGACTTCCGCCGCATGGCCGCGGTGGGCGTCGACACCGTGCGGTTCTTCGTCTTCTGGGCCGACTTCGAGCCCGAGGAGGGCGTCTACGACCCGGGGATGACGGACCGGGTGCGGGAACTGGCCGCGACCGCCGACCGGCACGGCCTGTCCTGCCTTCCCTCCCTGCTCACCATCTGGATGAACGGCCAGCGCTTCGACCCGCCGTGGCGGGAGGGCCGGGACCTGTGGCGTGACGCGGACCTGGTCGAGCGTCAGCGGGCCTTCGTCCACCACATCGCCACCGCGCTGCGGGACGCGCCGAACGTCCTGGCGTACGACCTCGGGGACGAGATCATCCACGCGGACTCCGCGTCGTCCGCGGCGCTGGACGCGGACGAGGTCCGTGCGTGGTGGGGGAAGCTCGCGGACGCGATCCGCGCCGCCGACCCCGCCGCCCTGGTCCTCCAGGCCAACGAGGCGTCCGCGGTCCTCGGCGGCCACGCCTTCCGCCCGGAGCACGCCCGGCCGCTGGACCTGCTGGGACTGCACGGCTTCCCGGTGTGGACGCCGTTCCACATCGAGTCGGTCGCCGCCCACAAGGCCACGGCGTTCGTGCCCTACCTCGTGCGGCGCGGCAGCGCCCACCGGCCCGTGTACGTCGACGAGCTGGGCAGCTACGGCTGCGACGAGGCGACGGCCGCGGGCTACCTGCGGGCCGCGGCCCACTCCGCCTTCGCGGCCGGAGCCGTCGGCACGGCCGTGTGGTGCTGGCAGGACTTCACCACCGACCGCAGGCCGTACGCCCTGCGGCCCAACGAGCGGCGCGTCGGCCTGCTGGCCGCGGACGGCCGCGAGAAGCCCGCCCTGGCCGAGTACCGGGCGTTCGCCCGGCGCGTCACGGGCGAGCTGGCCGGATTCCGGCCCCTGCCGGCCCCGGTGGGCGTCTTCGTTCCCGGGCACGAGCCCGAGGACGGCGCCGGCTATCTGACCCCGTCGGGCAGCGACGCCCCCGCCCCCTTCTACGCCCATCTGCTCCTCCAGCAGGCGCATCTGCCGTACGAATTCACCCACCGCGACGCGGAACTGGAGCGCCACGCCCTGCTGATCTGCCCTTCGGTCCGGCAGCTCTCGCTGCCCGACCGCCGCCGACTGGAGCGGTACGTCACCTCCGGCGGCGTACTGCTCTACTCCACCGGCAGCCTGCTGGACGGCGCTGGCGACGAGGGGCTGTTCGGCATCCGGGTCCGCGACTTCACCCTGGCCGCAGGCGCCCACGCCGGCTTCACCTGGGCGGGCGAGCACTACCCGCTGCACTGGGAGCCCGGTCCCGTTCCGGTGATCGACGCGGTGGGCGCCGAGGTGCTCGCCGCGTTCGCCGACGGCTCACCCGCGCTGACCCGCCACCGGCTGGGCGAGGGGACCGCCCATTACCTCAACGCGCCGCTGGAGGCCCAGCTCAACGCCCCCTATCGCCTTCAGGAGGCGTCCTGGCACCGGCTGTACGCGGCGCTCGCCGAGGCGGCGGGCGTACGCGCGCCGCTGACCGTCGACGACCCGGTCGTCGAGACGACCGTGCTCGGCCGCGGCGCCGAGCGCTGCGGTGTGGTGATCAACCACTCGCCGGAGCCGGTGCGGACGACCGCGCGGCGTCCCTCCGCGGACGGCGACCCGCAGGCCACGGAGCAGCTGTGGCTGGAGCCCAAGGGCGTCCGCCTGCTGTTCTGGCGCGACGGGGCCACGGAGCCGGCCCCGGGCCACCCGGGCGACCGGGCACGGTCCGAGGAGCGGCGCTCGTGATCATCGACGCGCATGTGCACGCGGGGGAGTACTACCGCCACTACTCGGCCCGGTTCGCCGCGCAGATGACCGCCACCACCGGCATGCCGCCCGAGGCGCTGTCCGCGCCGGAGGCGAAGCTGCTCGCCGAGATGGACGCGGCGGGCGTCGACCGGGTCGTGCTGCTCGCCTTCGACGTGCGGCGTGTCGAGGGCTTCTCGGTACCCAACGAGTTCGTCGCCGAGCTGTGCGCCCGCCACCCCGACCGGTTCACCGGCTTCGCCTCCGTGGACGCGGGCACCCCGGGCGCGGCCGCACGCCTGCGGCACGCCGTGACCGCCCTGGGTCTGAGCGGGCTGAAGACAGCCCCCTGTTACCTGCGCATGTCCCCGGCGGACCGCCGGTGGTACGACGTCTACGAGACAGCCCAGGACCTCGGCATCCCGGTCCTGATGCACACCGGGTACACACCCTCCCGGAACGCCGACCCCCGCTACTTCTCCCCGCTGCTCGTGGAGCAGGTGGCCAAGGACTTCCCCGGCCTCACGGTGATCCTCGCCCACCTCGGCACCCCCTGGACCCGGCAGTGCGTCGACCTGCTCGCCCGCCGTCCCCGCCTCTACGCGGACCTGTCCATCTTCGGCTCGTACCAGCCGCCCGCGACCGTGGCCTCGGCACTGGCGTACGCCCGTGACAGCGGCGTCCTGGACCGCCTGCTGTGGGGGACCGACTTCCCGTTCGCCTCCATGACCGGATCCGTGGCCGGGATGGCGCAGTTGGCCCACGACCACGGGTTGTGGCCACCGGGCAGCGCCCCGCTCTCACCGCCGGAGTACCACGCCCTCATGGGCGGCACGGCCGAGCGACTGCTCGCCGGCACCCCCCGGCCGAACCAATCCGACCTCCCGACCGAACCGACGAGTTGAGGTGCGATGTCCTTCGTCCACGGTTACGAGTTCGACGCCATGTCGCGTCGCCCCCTGTACGGCGACGTGACCCAGCGTCTCGTCGACATCTGTGAGGCACCCGCCGATGGCGTCGTCGCCGACGTCGGCTGCGGCTCCGGCCTCGCCACCGAACTGTTCCTCGCCCGCGCCGCCCACGTCGGCGCCGTCATCGGTATCGATCCCTCGGAGCACGAACTCGCCATCGCCCGCGCACGACTGCGCGACCCCAAGGTGCGCTTCGTACAGGGACGTGCCCAGGACGTCGAGTCCCTGACCGGACCCGTGGACGTCGCCGTGCTCAGCAACGTGATGCACCAGATACCGGCGGCGGAGCGCGGCGCAGTCGTCGAGGGCTGTCACCGGCTGCTCGCACCGGGTGGGCGATGCGCCCTGAACACCCTGTTCTACGAGGGGGCCGTGCTGCCCGGGACCCGGCCCTTCTACGCCCACTGGCTGCGTGCCACGCGGGAGGCCCTGCGTGCGGCGGGCAGCGACCTCGTGGTCACCCGGACCGGACCGGTGGCCATGCAGACGCTCACCCCGCAGCAGCACGAGGAGCTGTTCGCCGCCGCGGGATTCTCCCGGGTCAAATCGGAGGAGGCCGTGTACGCCTGGACGCTCCAGGACTGGGAGGCCCTGTGCCGGTACTCGGTGTTCATCGAGGGCGCGACCGGGATCGACGATCTGGCCCTCGGTTCCGCGGCGCTGGTCCAGGGCCTGCGGACCACCTTCGAGCGGCTGGAGCTGACCGAGGTGCCCCGCCGCTGGCTCTTCGCATGGGGCGTCAAGTAACCCGGGACGAGGGGGAGGTGCGCATGAAAAGCAGGAGCGGGACGCCCGGGCGCGCCGCGTCACGGGACGGCGCCGGCCACCCCCTGTCGTACGCCCAGCAGGGCATGTGGTTCCTGGAGCGGCGCGCCGGCACGACCCGGTACGCCGACCCCATGACGTTCCGCTTCACCGGCGGACTGGACGTGACGGCGCTGCGGGAGAGCATCGAAGAACTCGTCCGCCGCCACGAGGCGCTGCGCACGTGTTTTCCCGTCGTCGACGGCAGGCCCGTCCAGGCAGTGGTTCCGGACCTCCCTGTGCCGCTGCCCCTGACCGACCTCACCGCGCTTCCCGCGGCGGAACGCGAGGACGCCGCCGTCCGGTTCTTGGCCGAGGACCTGCGCTGCGGGTTCGACCTGGCCCACGGGCCCCTGGTGCGGGCGGTGCTGCTCAGGCTGGCACCGCGTGAGCACATCGTGCGGATCACCCTGCACCATCTGGTCTCCGACGCCTGGTCCTGGTGGGCGGTGCTCCTGAGGGAACTGGAACGGCTCTACGCGGCACGGGTGGCCGGGCAGCCCTCCCCCCTGCCGCCCGTGCCCACCCAGTACGCGGACTTCGCGCGCCGGCAGCACGCCTGGCTCACGGGACCGGCCTATCCCGTGCACCTCGCCTACTGGCGACAGGCGCTGGCGGACGTGACCCCCTTGCCGCCGCTCAGTCTGGCCCGTACCGCGCCGTCGGGGGGCCCACGGCCTCCGCGGACGAGGTGGATGACCTTCCCGCAGCCCCTGTACGACCGGCTGCGGGCCACCGCCCGCCGTGAACGCGCCACCGTGTTCATGCTGCTGCTCGCCGCGTTCACCCGGGTGCTGCGCCGGTACGTGGACACGGACGACATCCTCGTCGCCACCCGGGGCGGGTTCCGTACCCGGGCCGAGTTCGAGAAGGCCGTCGGCTTCTTCGTGAACATGTTGCCCGTGCGGACCAGGGTGACGGAGGACGGAGCGTTCCCGGACCTGCTGCGCCAGGTCCGGCGCAACCTGCTCGGTGTGTATGCCCACCGCGACGTGCCCTTCGAGCGGCTCACCGCCGACCTGGGGCTGTGGCGGCCCGGGTTCCGGCCGGTGATCAGCGTGTGCGTCTCCTTCCAGACCACGCCGGAGGTGCCGCCCGTGCTGGAAGGGCTCGACGTGACACTCGTCGACCACGATCCCTTCTCGCCCTACCCCCTGGATTTGGGCTTCTACGAGGACGCAGGCACGCTGCGCGCCCTGCTGACCCATCACCCCGACCAGTACGACGACACCGCCGCCGGACGTCTGCTCGACGACCTGATCCACGTGCTCGACGCCGCCTGCCGCGAACCGGAGGACACATGAGAGCGCTGCAGTGGCACGGCACCCGGCGGGTGGCCGTTGCCGACGACCTGCCCGTGCCCCGGATCGAGGACCCCAGGGACGCCGTCGTCCGTGTCGTTCGCAGTGCGATCTGCGGCACCGACCTCCACCCGTACCGCGGCGAGATCGCCGGCTTCACGCCGGGCACGGTCACCGGCCACGAGTTCACCGGCGTGATCGAGACCGTGGGACCCGAGGTGCACGGCCTGCGGACCGGTGACCGGGTCGTCGCGTCGGACATCATCGCGTGCGGCCGGTGCCGGTCCTGCCACGACGGCTGGCACTACCAGTGCGACCGGGTCGGCCTCTTCGGCTACGACACCGTGGTGGGCGCCCGGGCATACGCCGGAGGGCACGCCGAGTACGTGCGGGTGCCCTTCGCCGACGTGGTCCTGTTCCCGATCCCCGACGACGTCGGTGACGAACCCGCGCTGTTCATCGGCGACGTCCTCGCCACCGGCTACGCGTGCGCCGTGGGCGCCGGGGTGCGGCCGGGGGACACGGTCGCCGTGGTGGGCTGCGGTCCCGTGGGCCTGCTCGCACTGGAGGCCGCCTGGACGCTGGGCGCGGCCCGGGTGCTCGCCGTCGACCCGCTGGAGAGCCGGCGCGGACGGGCCGCCGAACGCGGCGCCCACCCGGTGCCCGGCGGGTCCGACGCCGCCCGGGAGATCACCGACCTGACCGACGGGCGGGGCGCGGACGCCGTACTGGAGGCCGTCGGCACGGACGACGCGCTGCTGACCGCGCTGAACGCGGTCCGGCCCCGCGGGGTGGTGTGCGCCGTGGGTGCCCACGCCTCCGACGCCATGCCCCTGCCGACACGACTCGCGTTCGCCAAGGAGGTCACGCTGCGCTTCGCCGTCGGCGACCCGATCAGCGACCGTGAGCCGCTGATGAACCTGGTGCGGGGCGGCCGGATCGATCCCACCTTCGTCGTCTCGCACCGGATGCCGCTGGCCGAGGCCCCGGAGGCGTTCCGGTTGTTCGACTCCGGGGCGGTCGGCAAGGTGGTGCTGATCCCGTGAGCACCTCCACCACCGTCCCCGGGGTGGCCGGGGGCACGGACCGTTCCCGGGACCGTTGCGCGCACGAGCAGATGGAGCGGCACGCCCGCGACACACCGGACGCCTTCGCCCTGCTCTGCGGCGACCGGCGGCTCAGCTATGCGGAACTCGACCGCCGTGCCGCCCGGCTGGCCTCGCGCCTGCGCCGCCTCGGCGTCGGCCCCGACGTGCCCGTGGGCCTGCACCTGACCCGTTCCGTCGAACTGGCCGTGGCGGTACTCGCCGTGCTCAAGGCAGGCGGGGCGTGCCTGCTCCTGGACCCCACCCATCCGCGCGAGCGGCTGAGGCTCGCCCTGGAGGACAGCAGCGCCCCGGTCGTCCTGGCCCAGCGGCGGCCGGCCTTCGACGCCACGGCGTACCCGGGCACCGTCCTGTGCCTGGACGGTACGGGGGAGGGTGACGAAGCGGACCGGAGCGGCCAGGAGGGCACCACCGTGCCCCATCCCCGGAACCTGGCGTGGATCGCCTACACCTCCGGGTCGACCGGGACGCCCAAGGGCGTCGCGCTCGAACACGGCCCGCTCGCCAACCTGGCCCGGCAGATCGCGCTGCGCCTGGACCTGGGGCCGGGCGACCGCGTCCTGCAGTTCGCCTCCATCGGCTTCTCGGTGGCCGCCGAGGAGATGCTCGCCACCTGGGCCGCCGGAGCCTGTCTGGTGATGGATCCGGACGAGGCGCTCGCGGACAGCGCCCGGCTGACCGCCGCCGTGGAGCGGTACGGCATCACCGTCCTGCAGCTCACTCCCGCGTACTGGTACGAGTGGCTGCGGGAACTCGACGACGACGGCACGCCACGCCCACCCGCCTCGCTGCGGCTGCTCGTCGTGGGCAGCGAGCAGGTCTCCGTCCACCGCGTCGCGGACTGGCTGCCCACGGGGGTGCGCCTGGTGCAGGAGTACGGCGCGACGGAGGCCACCGTCTCCCAGCTCCTGTACGAGGCGCCTTGCGACGCCGAGCAGGTGGGGAACTGGCCCCGGCTGCCCATCGGCACCCCGCTGGCCGGCGTGCGGGTGCGGCTGCTCGACGAGCGTCTGCGCCCGGTCCCGGACGGCCGGACCGGCGAGCTGTACCTCGCCGGTGACTGCCTGGCGCGCGGATACCTGGGACGGCCGGACGCGACCGCGCAGCGCTTCCTGCCCGACCCGTACGCCGACCGGCCGGGCGCCCGGATGTACCGCACCGGCGATCTCGTACGCCGCCGGGACGACGGTGTGCTGGAGTTCCTCGGACGTGCCGACCACCAGATCAAACTGCACGGCGTGCGCATCGAACCCGGCGAGGTGGAGTCGGCGATCGGCACGTACCCGGGCGTCTTCGCGAGCGCCGTGTTCGTGCGCACGACGGCGGCCGGCACGGACCAGCTGTGCGCGTGCGTGGTCTGGGAGGACGGCGGCGACCCGGCGGGCCTGCGCGCCCACCTCGCGGCCGTCCTGCCCCGGACGTCGGTGCCGGCGCGCCTCTTCGCGGTCGCGGACCTCCCGCTCAACCCCAACGGCAAGGTCGACCGCCGCGCCCTGCCGCACCTCCCCCTCGACGAGCGACCGGAGCCGCCGAACGGCGCCGTGCCACACACCGCGCTGGAGGCGGCCGTCGCCGGGGTGTGCGCGATGGCCCTCGGCCTTCCCCTGGTCGGCCCCGACGACGACTTCTTCGCCCTCGGCGGCGATTCCCTCACGGCCACCCGTATCGCGGCCGGTCTGCGGGAGGCGCTTGCCCTGGACGTACGCCAGCGCACGGTGTTCGACGCGCCGACGGCGCGGGCGCTGGCGCGCGTCGCCGCGGACCTGCGTCGCGCGGGCGATGCCGAGGCCACGGCGGACCCGGGCGCGGAGGGCGGCGCGGACACGGAACCGGAGAGCGTGCCCCTCACCTCCTCCCAGCTGCGCATGTGGCTCCAGTACCGGATGGCGCCGACGAGCGCCGCCTACAACGAGCCGGTGGTCCTGCGCCTCGCGGGCGAGCTCGTGCCGTCAGCTCTGGAGCACGCGCTCCAGCGGGTCGTCCGGCGGCACGGGGCGCTGCGCGTCACCATCGAAACGGAGGACGGACACCCCGTGCAGCGCGTGGCCCCGCCCGGCGCCGCCGTACTCCCGCTGCGGATCACCGACCTGTCCGACGCTCCGGGGCAGGAGGCGGGCCGGATCCTCACCGAACGTGCCACCGCGCCCTTCGACCTGGCCCGTGGGCCCCTGGTGCGAGCGGACCTGCTGCGCACCGGCCCGACCGACCACGTCCTGGCGCTGGTGTTCCACCACATCGTCTTCGACGGCTGGTCGATCGATGTCCTCTTCCGGGAACTGCCGGAGCTCTACCGGGAGGCCCTGACCGGAGTGCCGGCGCGGCTGCCGTCCCTGCCGGTCTCCTACGCCGCGTACGCGTCCCGGCAGGCCGCGCCGGACCCGGCCGCGACGGGCTCGCAACTCGACTACTGGAAAGCCGTGCTGGACGGCGCTCCGGCCCGGACGGTCCTGCCGCCCACACGTGACGCGGCAGGACCGCCCTCGGCGGGACTGGCCTGCCCGTTCTCCGTCGGCTCCGGCGTCGCGGCACGCCTGCGGGAGCTGGCCGCGAGTGAGCGCGCCACTCCCTACACGGTGCTGCTCGCCGGCTTCCTGGCGTTCGTCCACCGGGAGAGCGGGGCCCGTGACCTGGTCGTGGGCTCCCTCGTGTCGGGCCGTGGCCGACCGGAGTCCGCGGGGATGATCGGGCTGTTCACCAACACGGTGGCCCTGCGGGTGCGCCTCACCTCGCGCATCACGTTCCGGCAGTTGCTGCGCCGGACCAGGGAGGTGGTGTACGGGGCGCTGGAGCACCAGGACGTCCCCTTCGACCGCGTTGTGCGGGAGCTCCGGCCCGCCCGCGACCGGCAGCGCAGCCCGCTGTTCCAGCTGATGTTCTCCTACGGCGGCCTCTCGGTGGGCGCTCCCGAGCTCCCCGGTCTGGTCGCAAAGCCCGTGCGGGTCGACACCGGCTCGGCGAAGTTCGACGTCACCGTGATGCTCGAGGAGGACGCGGACGGCGGCTTCGCGGGCGTCCTCGAGTACGACCTGGCCCGCTACGACGAGGCGACCGCCGGCCGTCTCACCGCGGCGTTCCCCCCGCTGCTCGCCGCGCTGGCCGAGCAGCCCGAGGCCGAGCTATGAGGAACCGATGAGCCCCTGCCCCGACGACCGGCCCCCTACGGCGACCCATGGAGGAACTGTGACGGACAATGCGGACAACGCGAAGACCCACGTCTCCGCCACCCTGACGGACCGACAGGCAGACCGGCACCTGACGGGTGACGCGGAAGCGGCGGCGGAGGTGGTGCGCGGGATCTGGGCGGAGGTGCTGGAAGCGGACGTGGAGTCGATCGACGTACACCGCGGTGACTTCTTCGAACTCGGCGGATACTCGCTGCTCGCCCTCCAAGCCATAGGCAGGATCCTGACGGAGTACGGGGTGGGCGAAGTGGAGTCGGTGGAATGGGAGGGAGAACTCCTCAACCGTCTCTTCGAGAACGCCACTCCCATGGGCCAGGCCGAGTTTCTGGCGGAGAAGGGCTACGGCAGGCCGAACGGGACCCGCTGACCGGCGGCACGGCACTCGGCCGGGGCGTCCGGCGCCCCGGCCGAGTGTCCTTCACCGCCACCGGCAGAGGGCGCGGACGGCGCCGCCGCCGGCCGTCACGCGGGCGAGTGCGGGGTGCGGGGGAGGGGGCCGGTTCCGGCTCCACGACAGACCGTACGGGGCACCCTCGCCGAGTCGGCGCTCCCGACCGCCTCAGTGGCTGTGCGGTCGGAGCCAGTTCGGTCGGTGCAGAGCGGGGCCGCTCCGGTCCGGAGCACCGTCCCCCGTCCGGGAGCCGCCCTCGCCGTCCATGCGGCCGGCCAGTTCGTCGCGCTCGGCGGTGGCCCGCCGGGCGGTCTCCCTCTCCCGGCGGCGCTTCTTGCCGCGGTGGCGCGCCAGCACCGTCCCGGCGAGCAGCATCCACATGCCCAGGCCGAAGATCAGGGTCAGGGCGATGCCGCCGAGGAAGGCCCCGAGTGTGCTGACAGTGAACGGCTGGCTCCCCAGCAGCGTCACCGTGTAGTCCGGACCGCCGGACAGGTTGTACGCGATCAGTAGTCCCGCGAAAGCGGCGGCGCCCGCCATGAGCAGGAGTCCCAGCACCAGCATGGTTCTCACCTCGTCGCATGAGGGGTGGGCTCCCGCACCGGGTTACCAGGAGGAAAACGGCAAAACGCCCGGGTCGCTCACCGGTGTGGCGAGCCCGGCGTCGGCCGTCGGTGGCGGGGCCGGCGTGCCGCCACCGCCACCGGACCCGCCGGCGCCCGGTTCTGCCAGGGCGCCGGCGGGGCGGTGCTGAAGGGCGGTCCTGCGGGTGTCAGGCGCCGATGTCGTAGAGGACGAACTCCTCCCAGGAGCCGGTGGGCTCGGCGGAGCGGGCGCGCAGCGCGTACTGGAGCGAGCCGGTGTAGCCGTTCTCCATGGTGACGAACAGGCCGTTCAGCGTGGACTGGAGGGCCCAGCGGTCCAGGGTCTCGTTGTAGTACACGATGAACCGCTCCCAGCCGCCGACGCTGGTGGAGCGGGCCCGCAGCACGTTCTGCGCGCTGCCGGTGTAGTTCTTCTCCACCGCCACGTAGCGGTCGTTCGCCAGGGACTTCAGGGCGTAGGTCTGGGTGGCCTCGTCCCACTCGAAGGAGAAGCCCTCCCAGGAGCCGCCGAACTCGGCCGAACGGGCGCGCAGCACGCCGGTGTTCGGGGCCGCGTAGTTCGCCTCGGTGGCCACGAACCGGCCGTTGCGGACGGACTGCATCGCCAGCAGCTCGGGCTCCGCGGCCGCGTCCGCGGCGAGTTCACCGGCGAGCGGGGCCTTCCGGGCGGCCGTCTCCTCGGTGATCCGCGCCAGACCGACGGCGTCCACCGCCTCCCAGCCGGCGGGCGCGGCGACCGGCCGGTCGGCTCCCGGGGCCGCCCCGGCCGCGGGAGCCACCAGTGCGGAGGTCGCCAGCACGGCGCTCAGGGACAGCAGGACGGAGGTCATGCGTCTCACAGTATTTCCTCAGCTTTCGTCAGAACGGATACCGGGGCGGCGGGCAAAAGGCCCACGACGGATTCACGGCCGCCGGCTCGGGGCTTTCGCGGCAGGGACGGAAACGGCCACTGCACACGAAATGAATTCAGCCCACGGCGACGAGATCCCCCGAATTTCTCCGCACCCCCCGAAACTGCTTCGGCGCCCCTCCCCGGGCTCCTGGGCAGCCGCTGCGCCGACTCGGCGAAGCGATCACAGCATAGTGACGCCGACGTGCTTCTCGGAACGAATCTGTCGGTTGTCCGACGAAGACCGTACGGAACAGACGTTAATTCTGAATCACGCAGGACCTCGTTAATGCAGGGGCAAGGCGCCGTTTTCCGACCGGTCACTCACCGCCCGAATCGGCCGGAGGGGAGCGGGTGAACCGCCACCGAAGCGACACCGAGGCGCCACCGACGCCGGCCCCGCACCGCTGCGAGGTGCACGACCGGTTCGTAGCATGAGGTCATGACCGGCCCCGTCCCCGACGTGATGCGGGCGGCGTACATCGACTCCGTCGGTCCGCCGGACCACATCCGTCACGGAGAGCTTCCCGTGCCGCCCACAGGGCCGACGGACGTGCTCGTGCGCGTCGAGTCCGTGGCGGTGAACCCCGTGGACACCTTCGTGCGCTCCGGCGCGTACGCCACACCGCTCCCGTTCCCCTTCGTCGTCGGCCGGGACCTGGTGGGCGAGGTCGCCCTGGCGGGACCCGGCGCCGGGGGTTTCGCCCCCGGGCAGCGGGTGTGGTGCAACAGCCTGGGGCACGAGGGACGGCAGGGAGCCTGCGCCCAGTACGCGACGGTCGCCGCCGAACGGCTCTACGCGGCGCCGTCCGACCTCGCCGGGGAGGACCTCGTGGCCGCGGCGCACCCCGCGGCGTCGGCCCATCTCGCCCTGTTCCGGCACGGCCGACTGAGGGCGGGGGAGACCGTCTACGTCGGGGGCGGCGCCGGGAACGTGGGGAGCGCCGCCGTGGCGCTGGCGGCCCGCGCCGGGGCCCGTGTGATCGCCACCGCCCGCGCCGAGGACGCCGAGGCGGTGCTGGGCCTCGGTGCCGCCGAGGTCCTCGACCACCGGGCGCCCGACCTGGGCGAAAAGGTGCGCCGAGCCGCTCCCGACGGGTACGACGTGCACCTGGACACGTCCGGGCACGGGGTGCTCGCCGACGCCGTGGACGTGCTGGCCCGGGGCGGGCGCCTGGTCGCGATGGTCGGACTGGGCGGGGACGCCGCCGCGCTGCCGCTGGGCCGGCTCTACACCAAGGACGCCGCCATCGTGGGCTTCGCCATCAGCAACGCCACCACGGCGGACCTCGCCGACGCGGCGCAGGGCGTCGTGGGCCTCCTGCGGGACACGCCGTGGCGTCCGCGCATCAGCGGTCGGCTGCCGTTGTCGATGACGGCGGAGGCCCACCGCAGGCTGGAGGCGGGCGAGGTCCGGGGCCGTCTGCTCCTCACCCCCGCCTGATCGCTCCGCGGGCGGCGTTCCCGGTCCGTCAGCGGTGCCCGTCGAGCCGCTCGTAGGGGCTGTCCGGGGCCGCTGTGCCGACGTTCGACGGGCTGGTCCCGGAACGGGGACCCCGGCGACCGGGCCGCGCGCGGAGCAGATCCGCGGCGGACGGCGGGATCGACGTCCTCGAACGGGGGACCCGGAGCTTCGCCGGGGCCTCGCACGGCGGCCGGCGGTCCGTGGCCGAGTGGTGGAACCCCGGCACCGGGTCCACGCTGGTGCACAGCCTAAGGAGCGCGCATGAAGAGCAACGGGCACGGCCGGGAACCGGACGTCCTCGTGGTCGGGGGCGGTCTCGCCGGGCTGGCCTGCGCCTTCGACCTCAGCCGCGCGAACCTGCACGTGACGGTCCTCGAGGCCTCCGACGAGGTCGGCGGACGGATGCGCACGGACCGCCGGGACGGCTTCCTCCTGGACCGCGGCTTCCAGGTCTTCAACACCGCCTATCCGCAGGTACGGCGCCGCCTACCGCTGCGCAGACTCGGACTGCGGCCCTTCACCCCGGGGGTGCTGGCCCACACGCCCTCCGGCGTCGTCCGCCTCACCGACCCGACCCGCCGCCCGCGCGAGGCCGGCGGGCTGCTGCCGGGCCGGGCCCTGGGGGCCCGGGACCTGGCCGCCCTGACCGGCCTCACCGCCAGGGACGTGGTGGCCCCGGCCGCCCTGCTGAAGCGCGGCCGCGACCGCACCACCGCCGAGGCCCTGGCGCGCAGCGGGCTGTCCCGCGCGGCGGTGGACCACCTGCTGCGCCCCTTCCTGGCCGGGGTGTTCCTGGAGCCGGAACTGGAGACGTCGGCCCGCTTCTTCCACCTCGTGTGGCGCAGCACGGCCCGCGGCACGCTCTGCCTGCCGGCCCGCGGCATCGGCAGCGTGCCGCGGCTGCTGGCCGCCCGGCTCCCCGAGGGCACCGTGCGACGGGAGGCTCCCGTGCGGAGCCTCACCGACCGGGGCGTGGTCCTCCAGGACGGCACCGAGCTCCGGGCCGGCGCCGTGGTCGTGGCCACCGACGCGGCGACGGCGGCCCGGCTGCTGCCGGGACTCGACGTACCGCCCGGCCGGACCGTCACCACCTACTACCACGCCACCGACCGCTCACCGCTGGCCGAGCCGATCCTCGTGGTCGACAGCACGCTGGCCGTCCTGAACACCTGCGTGCCGAGCGAGGTCAGCCCCACCTACGCGCCGCCGGGCACCGCCCTGGTGTCCACGTCGGTCCTGGGCGCGGACGCACCGGGCCGGGAGGACGGCGTCCGGCGGCGGCTGGCACAGCTGTACGAGACGGACACGGCCGACTGGCGGTCGGTCGCCACGTACACCGTCGAGGGCGCGCTCCCCGTCATGCGTCCCCCGTGGCCGTTGAGCCGTACCACACGCTGGTCCGAGGGCCGCTACGTCTGCGGCGACCACCGCGCCACCGGCTCGGTCCAGGGCGCCCTGGCCTCCGGCAGCCGGGCGGCGCGGGACGTCCTGGCGGACCTGTGGGCGCGACCGCATCCGACGGACGCGCTCCACCCGAACACCGGCAGGGACGGCGTACCGCCGTGACCCGCCCTGTGTCCCTGCGACGACCGGCGAGCCACTCGCCGGACACGACCGGCGAGCCCTCCTCGTCCGGGTCGACCGACGTACGAAGGAGCACGACATGGCGAAGAACCGCGACAAGGGCGACCACCTGAAGAAGGGCGACAAGGTCAGCTGGAGCACCCACGGCACCACGACCGAGGGCGAGGTCGAGAAGAAGATCACCAAGCGGACCGAGGCCGCGGGCCGCACGGTGGACGCGTCCCCCGACGACCCGCAGTACGAGGTCCGCAGTGACAAGTCCGGGAAGTCCGCGGTGCACAAGCCGTCCTCGCTGAAGAAGAAGTGAGGCGGCCGTGGACGACGAGGAGCAGAAGGAGACCTGGGACGGCTTCCAGGAGCTGGTGAACATGAAGCCGGCCGACCTGGAGAAGTGGCTGGAGTCCGACCGGTCCAAGGACGTGGGACAGCAGCAGGACGGGGGAGAGTCCACCGGTCACGCGTCCGGCCGCCGGATCGTGGAGATCCAGCGGACGAAGAAGGGCGACCTCACGGACGACGACTACCGCCACATGCGCAAGGTCGTCGGCTACATCCGTCGGCACCTGGCCCAGCGGCCCTCCGGCGACGTCCAGGACACCAAGTGGCGGTACTCGCTCATGAACTGGGGCCACGACCCACTGGCGTGACGGCGGGCCCCTGTGCGCCTCGCCTCCCCCTTCGAGACCCCGCACAGCACCGACCCGCACAGCCGAACCCGCACAACCAACCCCGCACAGCACCGGCGCATCGACGGAAGGAACCGGCGGCACATGGACGAACAGGACGCGCACCGGCGCCCGGAAGGTCTCGACGACGACACGGTGGCGGCCCTCGGATCACTGTCCAAGGCCCTGGAGACGACCGAGCGTGCCCGCGGGCACCTGTTCTCCTTCCACCAGCTCACCGGCACGGCGGACCTCGAACTGGACCGCGCGGTGGAACTGCTGCGCAAGGCGGGCCACCCGGAGTGGGCGGAGCGGGTCGAGCGGGAGATCCTGGGGCGCAACGTCATCCCGGGCCACTGGACGTTCCAGATCGTCGAGGCCTACGACCGGACGTACTACCAGGCGTTCAAGGACCTGGAGCGCGAGGCGGTGGAGCGGCTCGCGGACGGCCGCGACCACCTGTTCGAGGCGGAGATGAAGGAGGCCCGCCGGACCCGGGGCCACCCGGACCACACGGCTCGCCCCGACAGTCTCGGCACCCGGCGGCCGAACGCCCCCTTCACCTGACGGCGACGGGCTCCGGGCCCCGGCGGTGGACGCGCGGCCGCACGCGGCGGGCCTTCTATACGCTGATCACGTGTCGACAGCGAACCAGCGTGGAGAGCACGCGCACGAACGGGGGACCCGGACCGGGCCCGATGCGGGTGACCTCCAGGAGCTCGCCGCGCGGATGCGGCGGATGAACGGCGAGATCAACCGCCTCGTGCACGGTTTCGCCGGCACCCACGGCCTGCACGCCACCGACGTGCAGGCGCTTGCGGCGATCCTGGACGCCGAGGAGCCCATGACGCCGGGCCGGCTGCGCGAGCACCTCGGCCTCACCTCGGGAGCGGTGACGGCCTGCGTGGACCGGCTGGAGCGCGCGGGGCACGTGCGCCGGGTCCGGGAGGCCGCCGACCGCCGCGTGGTCCACCTGCACTACGTGCCCGAGGCGCGCGCGGCGGCCCGGAGCTACTTCCGTCCGCTGGCCGGCGCGGCCGCCGCCGCCTGCACCCGCTTCGACGAGGGGGAGCTGGCGGTCGTGCTCCGTTTCATGGCGGCGATGAACGAGGAGCTGGGGCTCGTCCGGACGGACGAGCGCTGATTCCCGTACGCGTGGTGCATCCGGGGGAGGGGCGCGGGCAGTAGTAGGCGTGTCACGAGGACCCCAAGTAATTCAATCATTGAGATTGTTTATGATCGAGTCACTTGATCGAGCTGCTCGATCGAGTCGCTCTTCCGCGCCCCTGAGCTCCAGGAGACCTGAACACCGATGTCCATCCCCTCCCGACGCGCCCGCTGGCTCGTCCCCGTCGTCCTGCTCCTGGCCTGGCTCGGCATCGGAGGTGCGCTCGGACCGTACGCGGGGAAGCTCGGCGAGGTCGCCACCAACGACCAGGCCGCCTTCCTGCCCCGCAGCGCCGAGTCCACCCGGGTGATCGAAGAGCAGGAGGCCTTCCAGCAGGACGAGACCCTGCCCGTGATCGTGGTGTGGACCGCGGACGGCGGCGGCGACGTCACCGCCCACCGGGCCGAAGCCACCCGGTCGGTGGCCGGCCTGGAGGGGGAGCCCGGCGTCGCCGGCCCCGTGACACCCGCCCTGCCGTCCGAGGACGGCGAGGCACTCCAGGCCGTCGTCCAGGTCGAGCCCGACCTCGGCGACCGCCTGCCCGACGTGCTGGAGCGCATCGGCGCGGCCGCCGACCGGGTACCGGACACCCGGGCGCAGCTGGCCGGCCCGGCGGCCTCCCAGGCCGACCTCTCCGACGCCTTCTCGGGCATCGACGGACTGCTGCTCGGCGTCGCGCTGATCACGGTGCTGGTGATCCTGCTGCTCGTCTACCGCAGTGTCCTGCTGCCCCTGGTCATCATCCTGGGCGCCGTCTTCGCGCTGGGGCTGGCCTGCGCCATCGTCTACGCGCTCGCCGACCGGGGCGTCGTACGCGTCGACGGGCAGGTCCAGGGCATCCTCTCCATCCTGGTCATCGGCGCCGCCACCGACTACGCGCTGCTGGTCACCGCCCGCTTCCGCGAGGAACTGGCCCGGCACCCGGACCGCTTCAGCGCGGTGCGAGCCGCCCTGCGCGCCTCCTGGGGGGCCGTCGTCGCCAGCGCGGGGACCGTCGCCCTGGGTCTGCTGGCGCTGCTGCTCAGCGACCTGACCAACAACCGTGCGCTCGGGCCCGTCGGCGCCATCGGCATCGTCTGCGCCGTGCTGAGCACCCTCACCTTCCTCCCCGCCGTCCTGGTGCTGCTCGGCCGGGCCGCCTACTGGCCGGCCAAGCCCGTCCGGGCCGGTGACCCGAAGGCCGGGCACCGCCTGTGGCACCGCATCGCCGCCCTGGTCGACCGGGCACCCCGACGGGTGTGGGCCGTCTCCCTGGCCGCCCTGATCGCCTGCGCCGCCTTCGCGCCGGGCCTCTCGTCCAAGGGCGTCCCGCTGGACGAGATCTTCGTCAACGACACGCCCTCCGTCGCCGCCCAGCAGACCCTGGCCCGGCACTTCCCGGGCGGTTCCGGCAACCCCGCCGTCGTCATCGCGGACGCCGACCGGCTCGATCCCGTCCTCGCGGCGGCCCGCGACACCCGCGGCGTCGCCTCCGCGGACGCGGTGACCGCCTCCGGCCGGCCCGGCGGAGGCGACCCCAAGGTGGTCGACGGGCGGGTGCGGATCGACGCCACGCTCCAGGCACCGGCGGACAGCGACGCCGCCAAGGACACGGTGGCCCGGCTCAGGTCCGCCGTCCACGACGTGCCCGGGGCCGACGCCCTGGTCGGCGGCTACACCGCCCAGCAGTACGACACCCAGCGCACCGCCGCACACGACCGCACGCTCATCGTGCCCGTGGTCCTCGCCATCATCCTGGTCATCCTGATCGCCCTGCTGCGCTCCCTGCTGATGCCGGTGCTGCTGGTGGCCACGGTGGCGCTGAACTTCCTCGCCACCCTGGGCGTCTCGGCACTCGTCTTCACCCATGTGTTCGGCTTCAGCGGCACCGACGCCTCCGTGCCCCTGTACGGCTTCGTGTTCCTGGTCGCCCTCGGCGTGGACTACAACATCTTCCTGATGTCCCGGGTGCGCCAGGAGTCGCTCCAGCACGGCGTGCGGGAGGGCATCCTGCGGGGCCTGACCGCCACCGGGGGAGTGATCACCTCGGCCGGTGTCGTCCTCGCCGCCACCTTCGCCGCGCTCGGGGTGATCCCGCTGGCGTTCCTCGTGCAGATCGCCTTCATCGTGGCCTTCGGCGTCCTGCTGGACACGCTGGTGGTGCGTTCGCTGCTGGTCCCGGCGCTCGCCCGGGACATCGGCGCCGTCGCCTGGTGGCCCGGCCGCCTCTCCCGGGAGGAGCCGGGCGGACGGCCCGGAACGCCGGCCGACCGCCCCGCCGACGGCGGCTGACCCGGACTCAGCCGCGTCGGGCGTCCGCCCCGGCCGGTGCGAGGGGGCGCACCGTGCCGAGGCAGCGTCGTACGGCGATCTCGATGACGACCCGCTCCGGGTTCGCCCGGGGCTGCCGGTAGCGGTCCGCGTACCGGGCCTCCGCGTCGCGGACCGACTCGGCGTCGTCCCGCACGGTGGCGACGCCCTCCAGCGTGGACCAGCGCCTGCCGTCCACCTGGCCCACGGCGACGACGGGACGCCCCGCCCGCTCGACGTTGCGGACCTTCGTGGTGCCCCGGCTCGTGATGACCCGCGCGGTACGGGTGGCGTGGTCGTACGTCACCCCGACCGGGACCAGGTGCGGGCTCCCGTCGGCACGCGGCGTCGACAGGAAGCACACCCGGCGCTCCTGCCAGAACTCCACGAACTCCGCGTCCGCCTCGTGCCGTTCCTCGGTGTCCATCGCGTCTCCTCACGTGGGGCGCCGCGGCGCCCGGAGCTGGTGTCGCCGGGGCCGGCCCCGACCAGTGTGCGCGACCGGGGCGGCCCCGGCGGCGCGCCCCCCGGCGGCCGGGGTGACCGGCCCGCGCAAGGGCCGGGTGAGCCACCGGCACATCTGACGGGAAAGGGCGGAAGGATCCGGCCGATGCGTGACGGGGGGCCGCCCGGAGGGAAGCCGTGTCCCGACATCCACGCACGCCGACGGGACGGAGTACAGGCGATGGCCAGCACGACAGGGGAGACCCGGGCGGCCGCGACGGCGCCGAACAGCATCAGGCTGCCCGGCATCGTCCTCGGGGTCGGACTCGGGGGCTTCGTCGACGGCATCCTGCTCCACCAGCTCCTCCAGTGGCACCACATGCTCACCAGCACCAACCACGACCGCATCGGAGTGAAGTACTACAACCCGCACACCGTCTCCGGGCTGGAGATGAACACCGTGTGGGACGGCGTCTTCCACACGGTGTGCTGGCTCTCGGTCCTGCTGGGACTGGCCCTCCTGTACTCCCGGGTCACCCACCACCGGCGGGCGGTCTGGGCCTCCCGGGTCCTGTGGGGCTGGATCCTCGTCGGATGGGGCCTTTTCAACCTGGTCGAGGGCGTGCTGGACCACCACGTCCTGGGCATCCACCACGTCCACGGCGGCCCCCACCAGGCATGGTGGGACGCCGGGTTCCTGGTCCTCGGCGCCCTGCTCGTGGCCGGCGGCCATCTGCTCCAGCGCGGCGGACGGCCCTTCGACCCCGAGGTTCCGCACCGCACGGAGGGCCGCGCCTGATGGACGACTCGCCCTTCGACTCACCCCTCGGCTCGCCCCTCGCCCCGCACCGGGACGCGCACCCCGCCTCGCACGACGGCGCCCACCCCGCGCACCCCGCGCACCCCGCGCACCACGACGACCCGGGCGGTGCGGGCGGCCTCCTGGAGGCGGCGCCGACCGTGTTCGTCCTCACCCTGCTCCTGATCGCGGCCGCCGGGTACCTGCTGGCCGTCCGCCGGGCCCGGCGCCGCAACCCCGCCCGGGGCTGGAGCGCCTGGCGGACGGCGTCGTTCCTCGGCGGGCTGGCGGTGGTGGCCGTCGCCCTGCTGCCCCCGCTGGGGCCGGCCGCACACACCGACTTCCGCGGGCACATGGCCCAGCACATGCTCATCGGCATGTACGCCCCGCCGGCCCTGGTGCTCGCCGCCCCGGTCACCCTGGCGCTCCGCGCCCTCTCACCGGCCGGTGCCCGCCGGATCACCGCACTGCTGCACAGCCGCCCCGCACGCCTGGTCGCCCACCCCGCCGTGGCGCTCGCGCTGAGCACCGGCACCCTCGGCCTGCTGTACTTCACCCCGCTGTACGACGCGGCGATGGGCCACCCCGCGGGGCACTGGCTGATGAACGCCCACTTCCTGGCCTCCGGTTGCCTCTTCGCGCACGCCGTCGCCGGCCCCGACCCGGCCCCCGGCCGACCCGGCGTACCGGCCCGACTGGTGTACCTGGGCGTCGCGATCGCCGCCCACGCCCTCATCGCCCAGGCGATGTACGGCGGGTTCTTCGTCCACGTCCACGCACCTGTCGACCAGGTGCGGCAGGCCGCGGAGATCATGTACTACGCGGGCGACCTCGCCGAACTCCTGCTGGCAGCGGCACTGGTGGCCACCTGGCGGCCCGAGCGCGGGCGCCGCCGCGAGCGACCGGTCCCCGGATCGGTGCTCGGCGGTCCCGGCTCAGGCGGCGTCGCGGTCGGCCGACCGGTTTCCGGCCGGCCTGTGGCCGGTCGATCGGTGTCCGGCTGAACGGTGCGTGGCGGCCCGCTGCCCGGCCGACCCGGAGCGCCGGGCCGCCGGGCCGCCGGCCCCGCCCCCGGGGAGCAGTCGCAGATGGCGGCGCCGGGCGTGCCGGGCGGTCGAGTCCGGACCGCCGAAGAGCCGGTCCTCCAGGCAGGTCATGGTGTACAGCAGCAGCCCCAGGCCGGGCAGCAGCAGGACGGCGACGACAACCACGCCGGGGCCCCCTCCGGTGGACGACTCCTCCCGGCTGCCCGGCCCGGCGCCGGTGATGGCCGGTCGCGAGTGAAGATGCCGCAACCGTCAGGCAAACGCACTGAACACCCGCAAAAACGGCAAAGCGGAAGTCATCTGACCGACCGGGACGAATATGGTCAGGCGTCATGCTCGCGCCGTCCCTGGGTAGGCGGGGCCGACGGCAGACACGTCATCCCCGAGGAACGGAGCACCTGAGTCGATGTCGCACACCTCACCGTCCACCGGCACGACCGAGAACGCGCAGTCGGCGGCCTCGTGGTCGCACTGGTTCGGCGACCACACGGCGGCACTGATCGGGATACCCCTGCGCATCGCGCTCATCGTCGTCATCCTGCTGGTGGTGCGGGCCCTGGCCAAGCGGGCCATCACCCGGGTCGTCCAGCGGGTGCTGGAACCCCCGGCGGGCGAACCCGAACGCAGCCGCCCCCGGCGCTCCGGCCGCGGCGCCGCCGTACTGCACCGCGACCGGTCCCGGGCGCGGCAGCGGCGCGAACAACGGGCCCGCACCATCGGATCGGTGCTCAGCAGTGCCGTGACCATCGTGCTGTTCATGGTCGGCGTGGCCATGGTGCTCGACCAGGTGGGCATCGCGCTCGGCCCGCTCCTGGCCAGCGCCGGTGTGGTCGGTCTGGCGATCGGCTTCGGCGCGCAGAGCCTGGTCGCCGACTACCTGTCCGGCCTGCTCATCATGATCGAGGACCAGTACGGCGTCGGTGACTCGGTCGACCTCGGCGAGGCCGTCGGGGAGGTCGAACAGGTGGGCCTGCGTCTGACCCACGTGCGCGACCTCAACGGAGGGCTGTGGCACATCCGCAACGGCGAGATCATGCGGGTCCGCAACGACAGCCAGGAGTGGGCGCGCGCGGTGCTGGACGTCGCGGTGACCTACGACGCCGACCTGGACACGGTCTACCGCGTGCTGGAGGAGACCGGCCGCACCCTGAGCGAGGACCCCGACTTCGCCGACCTCCTGCTCGAGGACGTCTCGGTGTGGGGCGTGCAGGCGCTGGACGCCGACGGGGTCACGGTGCGCGTCGCGGTCCGGACCGTGCCGCTCCAGCAGTGGGCCGTCACCCGTGAACTGCGGCGCCGCGTCAAGGACGCCCTCGACGCGGCCGGCATCGACATCCCCTTCGCACGCGCGGTGTGGATGCGCGGTGACGCGGCGGAGGCCGACGCCTAGGCCGGCGAGTGGAGGTGGGCGGGTGCACCGGCCCGGGGTCCGGGTTTGCCGGAACGGCAAAGTTCTTTGTCGTCCGGGCCCGGCCGGGGGCAGCCTGCACGCAGGGCGCGCGGGCCGCCGCGTGTCCGCCGAGCACCGTTCCGTCCGTCTCCGGGAGGCACCATGACCGACACGTCCGCGCAGGCTTCCGCCACCGAGTTCTGGGAGGCCCGCTACCGTGACACCGACCGCGTCTGGAGCGGCCGCCCCAACGACCTGCTGGTCCGTGAGGCGAGCGGCCTCACCCCCGGCACCGCGCTGGACCTCGGCTGCGGCGAGGGCGCGGACGCCGTGTGGCTGGCCGCACGCGGCTGGCGGGTCACCGGTGTGGACATCTCCGGCACCGCGTTGGAGCGCGCCGCCGGCCACGCCGCCGACGCCGGGGTGGGCGACCGGGTCGCCTGGGAACGACACGAACTGGGCCGGTCCTTCCCCGACGGGTCCTTCGACCTGGTGAGCGCCCACTACCTGCAGTCCCCGGTGCCGCTCGACCAGCGGACAGTTCTGCGCCACGCCGCACGGGCCGTGGCCGACGGCGGCACCCTGCTGCTGGTCCTGCACGCGGGCTGGCCCTCCTGGCAGACCGAACCGCCCTTCGACGCGGTCTTCCCCACCCTGGACGGCGTCCTCGCCGAACTCGCCCTGCCGGACGGCGCGTGGACCGTCGAGACCCGGGAGACCGTCCGCCGGCCGAGCGTCTCCCCCGACGGCGTCGAGGGCTACCGCGAAGACCACGTCTGGCGTCTGCGGAGGGTGTGAGCCCGCCGCCCCGTCCTCCCCGCGCAGCGCTGTCCGCGGCCGGTTCCCGCAGGCCGCCCCGGGTACCCAGGCCGCGGGCGCGACCGGCACCGGCGCGCCCGGACCGGAACCGGGGAGCGAGGGAGCGGCCATGGGTGAGCAGAGTCGGCCGGACGAAGGGCGGGCGGCGCGCCTGCGCCGTACCGCCGCCGAGGTGTACGGCTGGGACAGCCTCCTGCCCGAGCAACTGGAGGCCATGGAGGCGGTGCTGGGAGGCCGGGACGCCCTGGTCGTCATGCCGACCGGCTCCGGCAAGTCGGCGGTCTACCAGGTCCCCGGCGTCCTGCTGCCCGGACCGGTGGTGGTCGTCTCCCCGCTGCTCGCCCTCCAGCGGGACCAGATCGCCGGGCTGCCCGAGGGGGCCCGCGCCCCGGGTGCCGTGGCGGTGAACTCCGACCTCACCGCGGCCCGGACCGAGGCCGCCTGGGACGCGGTGCGGCGGGGCGAGGCCCGGTTCCTGTACCTGTCGCCGGAGCAACTGGCCAAGGACGAGGTGCTGGAACGGCTGGCCGACGCCCGGCCCGCCCTCTTCGTGGTGGACGAGGCCCAGTGCGTCGCCTCCTGGGGCCACGACTTCCGCCCCGACTACCTCCGCCTCGGTCAGGCCGCCCGGCGCGTGGGCCGGCCCCCGGTGCTCGCCCTCACCGCGACGGCGGCCCCGCCCGTGCGCCGGGAGATCACCGAACGGCTCGGCATGGACCGGCCCCGGGTGACGGTGACGAGCTTCGACCGCCCGAACATCCGGCTGGAGGTCCGACGCTTCCGCGACGAGGACGACCGGCGCCGCGCGCTCGTCGAACGGGCCGCCGCCGAACCGAAACCCGGCATCGTCTACGCGGCCACCCGCAAGGACACCGAGTACTTCGCCGAGGAGCTGTCCGCCCTCGGACTGACCGCCGAGGCCTACCACGCGGGACTGCGCGCGGCCGAACGCACCCGTGTCCACGACGCGTTCCTCGCCGGGGAAGCCGACGTGGTCGTGGCCACCTCGGCGTTCGGGATGGGCATCGACAAGGAGGACGTACGGTTCGTGCTGCACGCCTCGCTGCCGGGTTCGCCGGACGCGTACTACCAGGAGATCGGCCGCTGCGGCCGGGACGGCGATCCGGCACTGGCCGTACTCCACTACCGGCCCGAGGACACCGGCATGCAGACGTACTTCGCCGGCCGCACCCCCGGCCGCGGCGTGCTGTCCGAGGTCGCCGACGCCGTCCACGACCACGGACCCGACCCGGCGGACCTGGACGAACTGCGCCGGGACACCGGGATGTCCCGCAACCGTGTCACCGCCGCCGTGAACCTGCTGGAGGAGTCCGGTGCCGTGGCCACCGGCGACGACGGCGGGGTCCGGCCGGACCCCGGTACGCCGCCCGAAGCGGCGGCCGACCTGGCCGAGGACGCGGCCGACGCCCATCGCCGGACCGACCGGACCCGGGTCGCGATGGCCCGCGCGTACGCCGAGACCACCGGATGCAGACGCCGGTTCCTGCTCGGCTACTTCGGTGAGCAGTACGAGCCTCCGTGCGGCGCCTGCGACGTCTGCGAGGCGCGGGAGAACGAGGCACGGGAGAACGGGGCTCAGGAGAACCGGTCCCAGGAGAGCGGGTCCCAGGAGGCCGAGGCGCCGAAGACGTCCGCCGGCGCCTTTCCGGTGGGTACGCAGGTGCGGCACGCCGAGTGGGGCGAGGGGACGGTGCTGAGCGAGGACGGGGACCGCATCACCGTCCTGTTCGACCGGGCCGGCTATCGCACGCTGTCCCTGGAGGCCCTGGCAGGCCGCGAGGACCTCCTCACCGCCGCACCGGAGGAGGACGGGGGCGGGGGCTGACCCCACCGCCTCCTTGATGTCCGTTTTGTTGAAGAAGTTATCTTCTGAGAATTTTGAGAAGAGAGGCATGCTTTGTGACTCACCGGACACCTGTGGTGTGAAGGCCCTTCGGCTACCAGAGGGAGATGGAGACATGACCTCCAAGGACAAGGTGCTCGAGGAACTGACCCGCACCGAGAACATCGACATCGAAGCGGCACTCGACCCCGCCGAGCCCGACGGAGTCTTCCGTGACAGCCGCGAGTGCGCCGCGCTCGCCCTCCAGTCCGGAGGAACCAGCCTGCTGCTCTCGCCGCCGACCCCGCGCCCGAAGAAGGGCTGACGGATCGACGGGAGTGACAACATGGAGCAGTCGAGCACATCAGCCCTCATAGAGGGCACGGTGCTGGACCTCGCTTCCGACGTGGTCTCCGCTCTTCGGAGCGGAGACCACGTGCGAGCGGGGGGCACCTCGGCGTCAGGCGGCGCGGGTGGCGGCGTGGCGCGTGCGGCGATGCGCGTGCTGGGTGCCGACACACTGCTGCCCACCGCCCTGCTGCGCGTTCCGCCCGACCCGGGGCAACTGGCCGTGTTCAAGGACGCCGTGGCGGCCCATCCGCCGCGCGACGACGCGGCCCCCGCCGTGGTGTGGAGCCACTGGGCCATGGCCCGAGCCCTGCGCCGGATCGAACAGCCCCTGGACGACCCCCTCGCCGGCGATCCCGGCGCGGAGCCCGACGCCCGCTGGCTCGACGGCGCGAGCTGGCAGGTCCTGACCCATCAGCTCGCCGTCCTCGCCCCGCTCGCGCTGCCCGGTGAGGAGTGCGCGGTGACCCGGGCGGCCCGCGAGCGGCCGGTGGACGTCGCCCGCGGCTTCGTCCGGGCGGTCCGACGCCGCGACTGGCGGCAGGCGGCCGGAGCCGGCCGCTGGCTCTCCCTCCTGGACGGGGTGCCCGACACCCTCGGCCTGGAGACCGGACTTGACTTCGTACGGCTGATGGGCGGCGGCGACCCCCGGGTGGCCCTTCAGCTCGAGGCGGCTCGGCTGATGCCCGCCGGAGTGCTCCTGTGAGCGTCCGGCGGGTGGAGGAGGATGCCCTGGAGTGGGTCAGCGCGCACCGCGACGGGTTCGTGCTCGGCGAGGACGCGCTGGCCGCCGACGGACAGGTCAACCGCACCTGGAAGCCGCTGGGCGAACTGGCCCAGGTCTGCGCCTCGGTGTCCGCGTGCACCGTGCCGTCGGACCCGGTCCACGCCCGCGCCTCGGACCTGCTGGAGTTCGCCTGGCAGCAGACCCGCCGCGGCGAACTGTTCCCGCTGATGCAGTCGCTGGAGCCGTTCGCCACCTACCCGCTGGAGGTGTACGCGGCCTTCGCCTCGGCGGGTCACCGGCACGCCGGTTACGAGGCGTCCGCCGCCGTGGTGGCCCGGACCCGCGGCTGGCGGCTGACCGAGCAGTACCCCACCCGGCGACTGGGGGTCGTCGAGGCGGAGCGGCGCAGCGGCCTGCGCCCGCACGGCGCGGTGCCGCAGGCCCTGGGCCGCACCTGGCTGGGCGGCCTGCCGGAACCGTGGACCTTCGAACGCGCGAGCGGTTACGCGCTGACCCACGTCGTCTTCCACCTCACCGAGTGGGGCCGCACCCCCCAGGGGATGCCACCGGACCTCGCGGACTACCTGCTGCACTGGCTGCCCCCCTGGCTCGACACCTGCCTGGAGGCCCGGATGTGGGACCTGAGCTGCGAGCTGCTGGCCGTGACGGCGAGCCTGCCGCGGCCACCCGGGCCGGCGGTGCTGGAGGACGCCTGGCAGCGCGTCGCCGAGGCGCAGCACGCGTCCGGCGCGCTCCCCGAGGAGGGCGCGACGCAGGACGCCGCGGCGGCCGGGTCCGGGGCCGGCCACGAGGACCCCTACGCCTTCACCGACTGCTACCACTCCACCCTGATGGCCGTGTTCGCGGCCGCCCTCACCACCGCACGGCTCAGGGACGTGGACCACGCCGGACAAGGAGTGCCGGGATGACGGACACCCGCCTGATCCACCGCGTCGGAGCCGACGCCCTGGAGTGGCTCTGGGCCCACCGCGACGGCTTCCGGCTGGAGCCGGACGTGGACCCCGAGATCGGCTTCCTGGAACGCTTCAAGCCGATCGGTGAACTCGCCCTCATCTGCAAGGTGCTCTTCCGTGAGGGCGTCGCCGGGTCCCGGCAGGCGCAACTGGCCCGGCAACTGCTCGACCACGTCTGGCGGGACACCCTGGACGGCGGCCGCATGCTGGTGCGCGGGCAGCGCATCGAGCCCTTCTCGCCCGTCCCCTTCGAGGTGTACCTGCCGTTCAAGGAACTGGGGTACAGCCAGCCCGACGTGGAGCGGGCGGCGGTGCTCAACCACCGGCTGGACAGCTGGGCACGGTTCCCGGTGACGGCGACCCGGCGCCTGGGCCTGTCCGCCTTCCAGCGCCGCTTCGGCCTGGCGGCCCGGCCGCCCGAGGCCGAACTGGTGGGCACCACGTGGCTGGCCGGCACCCCCGAACCGTGGACCGTCGAGGGCCACACCGCCTACGACATCACCCACACCGTCTTCCACCTCACCGACTGGGGCGAGCACCCCGAGGGCCTGTCCGGCCCGGTCGCCGACTACCTCGCGACCTGGCTCCCGGTGTGGATCGACGACTGGCTGGACCTGGAGCGCTGGGACCTGCTCGGAGAACTCCTCGTCGTCGACGCCTGCCTGCCCCGGCCCACCCTCGACGAGCCCGCCTGGCAGGGTTTCGCCGCGGCCCAGCAGCCCGACGGCGCCATGCCCGCCGTACGGACGATGCCCGAGGGCGACCGCGACAGCGTGTTCGACATGATCTACCACCCGACGCTGGTCGCCGCCTTCGCCTCGGTGCTGGCCACCTCCCGCGCCCTGTCCGAGCTGGCGCACACCGCCTCATGACGAGCCGTGCCGCACCCTGGCCCGGCGACCCCGCCGACGAGGACCTACCAGCAGCGTCCGTGCGTCGCCCGGACCCCCCGGGACCCGGCGACGAACGGGCGCTGCGCGAGCGCCTGGCCGAGGCCGTGGACGCCGCCGACGCACCCGACGTCGTCTTCGCCGTCTCCCGGCACGGCCGGCGCACCCTGCACAGCGGGGGCACCGCCCCGCCGCCCGCCGTCCCGCGCGAGGACCTGCGCTACGAGATCGGCTCGGCCTCCAAGACGTTCACCGGACTGCTGCTGGCCCGGCTGATCAGAAGCGGCGTGCTCACCGGGGGCGAAGCGGCGGCCGTCTGCCTCGACGCGACCCGGCCGCCCGGCCCGGACCCGGTCACGCTCGCCCACCTCGTCACCCACACCTCGGGACTGCCCGCGCTGCCCCCCGGCTTCGTCCGCCGCGCCCTGCCCGCCTGGCGCACCAACCCCTACGCCCGCTACCCGGCCGAGCGGTTGACCGACGCGTTCCTATACCACCGCCCGAGGCACCGCCCCGGCACCCGCTGGCACTACTCCAACTACGGCGTCTCCGTCCTCGGCCACGCAGTCGCCGCGGCCACCGGTACGGCGTGGGAGGACCTGCTCACCGCGCACGTCCTGCGCCCGCTCGGCCTGAGCGGCACGGCCCTGCACGCCGAGGGCCCCGGGACCGACGCCACCGGGCACCGCAAGGACGGCCGCACGCCCGTGCCCGCGCTGGACGCCGGCGGCTTCCAGGCGGCCGGGGCCGTCCGCTCCACCCCGCACGACCTGCTCGCCTTCCTGGAGGCCCACCTCGACCCGGCGGGCTCACCGTCGGCGGACGCGCTGCGCGCCGTACGGGTGCCGGTGCTCCGGCGCGGGCTCGGGCACCGGCACGTGCACACCGTGGCCTGGTTCCGGCACCCCGCCGACGGCGGGCCGATGTACTTCCACAGCGGAGCCACCCTGGGCCAGCAGGCGTTCCTGGGCTTCCGGCCCGGCACCGGCACGGCCCTCGCCGCGCTGTGCAGCCGGCGGTTCCGCGCCCGCGACCCGTTCATCGCCACCGCGTACGCGTTCCTCATGGACGGGTGACGGGGCCACCGGAACAGGCGGGCGCGGGGCCGCCGTGTCCAGCAGCGACCCCGCGCCGACCGCCGCCCGGCGGTTCACCGTCGGTCAGACACGCTGCCACAGGGCCGGCGTGCTCTCGGGCGACCAGACGCCCTGCGCCTGGTGGTTCTGCAGGCAGCGGTACCGCACGCCCGAGTGGGACACCGTGGCCCCGGTCTCGTAGACCCGGCCCGCGGCCCACGCGTCGGCCGCCGCGTTGTCCTGCGGCGCGGGCGTCCCCGCCTCGGCGGAGGTGGTCCTCAGGGTCAGGCCGAAGTCGCTGAGCAGCGGGTTGATCGGCTGGTAGAAGGTGGTCCCGCCGTTCGTGCAGTCACCGGAGCCGCCGGACGTGGTGCCCTGCGCCTGGGCGCCCGCGACGAACGGGCCGCCCGAGTCGCCGGGTTCCGCGCACACCGTCGTCTCGGTCAGCCCGTCGACGGTGCCCTCCGCGTAGTTGACGCTCGTGTCGTGCTGCTGGACCGTGCCGCAGTGCCACCCGGTGGTGGAACCCGAACGGCACACCGACGCCCCCACCAGCGCCTCCACCGACCCGGCGACCTGCACCTTCTGGCCGTCCTGCGCCTTGACGTCCGGAGTGGCCGTCCAGTCCGCGTTGACGCCCACCCAGGCCATGTCCTTGCCCGGGAACGTCGACGCCTGGAAGGTGCCCTGGGCCGCCTCGTTGAAGCCGGTGGTCGTCGCGCCCGGCTTGCCGCAGTGCCCCGCCGTGGCGAAGCCCTGCTGCTGGTCCTTGGTCACGGAGAACCCGATGGAGCAGCGGGCCTGTCCGTCGATGTAGTAGGCGTCGCCGCCGACGAGGTCCTCCAGCACCCGGGGCCGGTCGGCCGAGACCCGGACACCGATGTCCTGCCTCCCGACTCCGGCGGCCTCGGCGAAGGCCGCCGCGGCCCGCTCGCTGGTGGCCTGGACCGTGACCCGGTTGGCCTTCACGTCGACGTACCAGACCGGCGTCTCGGGGGACTGCGAACCGGCCGCGGCGGCGTCGTCCAGTCGCTGCTTGACCGTCCGCAGCTCACCGAGCCCCCTGGCGACGACGGCGGCCTTGGCGCCCTGCGCCTCGATGGCGGCGGTGTCGGCGGCGTCGGTGGTGGCGACCGTCAGCTCGGCGGAGGTCGCGCCGCTCACCCAGGCGCCGGCGAAGCGGTCGCCCAGCGTGTTGCGCAGCATGCCCGCGCGGGTGCCCGCCTCGGCCTCGTTGACCAGCCGGGCCGACGCCTGGCCCGGCGTCAGCTCCAGGTCCCGCTCCATCGCGTGCAGCACCTGCGCCGACGGCCGGTCGGCGCCGAGGATCAGGGAGGCGGAGGGCCGCGGCCCCGGGGCAGGTGGCGGCGCGGCCGAGGCGACCGAGGGAAGTGCGGTCAGGACCAGGGTGCCGAGCGCGGTCAGGGCTGCGCGGCGGCTGCGCGCGGCATGTCCGGCGACCATGCGATGTGCCTCCTTCAGGGGCTGTGCGAGACAGCGGGATCGTGGGGGACCGTCGGTCGGGGTGTGACTGCGGCGGCGTCTCAGTCCTTGCCGCGCGGACGCGCCGGGATGTCGGACCCGGCCGTCTTTCGCGCTATGGGGGACGAGGTGGGTGCCATGTGCAGTACGCGGGCGCGCGCCGGGCCGCGCTCAGGCCGGCTCCAGGCCGGGCGCGCCCGCCTCGGTGACGAAGGACGCGGTCGTGGCGACGGGGGCACCGGGCGTGCTGATGGCGGCGACGGTCCTGAAGTCGAGGCGGGTCGACAGCCGCCCGAGTTCGGCCCGGACGTAGCCGCGTCTGGCGTCGTAGTGCTTCATGTGCGGGTTGGCCTGCATGTACAGGTCCCAGTTCGCGGGCTTCTCGACACCGTCCCGGCCACTGGCCACGGAGGTGCAGGTGACCTCGGTGCCGACGGTGGCGGAGGCCGGGTCGTCGAAGTTCTCCTTGACGTCGAGGGCGTAGCCCACGTGCACGTCGCCGGTGAGGATCAGCCAGTTCTCGACCCCCGCCGCCTTCGCCCCGGCGACGACCCGGGCGCGGGACGCGCGGTAGCCGTCCCAGGCGTCCATGGAGAGCGCGGCGTCGGCGGTCACGTCGAACTTGCGCTGCGAGAAGCAGACCTGCTGGGGCATCACGTTCCACAGCGCCGACGAGCTCTGCCAGCCGTTGAGCAGCCACTGCTCCTGCGCGGCGCCGGTGATGGTGCGCGCCGGGTCGTCCGACTCGGGGCCGGGCGCGTGCGGCCGGTCGTCGTAGGCCTGGTCGGAGCGGTACTGACGGGTGTCCAGGAGGTCGAACTGGGCGAGCGTGCCCCAGTGCAGCCGGCGGTACAGCTGGGCGTCCGGGCCCTGGGGGAGCTGGGCCGCGCGCAGCGGCTGGTTCTCCCAGAAGGCGCGGTAGGCGGCCGCCCGCCGCAGCAGGAACTCCTCCGGCGGGATGGCGTTCTCCGGGATGCTGCCCGCGTAGTTGTTCTCGGTCTCGTGGTCGTCCCAGGTGACCACGAAGGGATGCATGGCGTGGGCGGCCTTGAGGTCCTCGTCGCTCTTGTACAGCGAGTAGCGCAGCCGGTAGTCCGCCAGGGTCATCGTCTCGCGGTTGAACACGTCGGGCAGCACGATGTCGGTGTAGCGGCGCTCCCCGCCCGCCGAGTTGACCGCGTACTCGTAGAGGTAGTCGCCGAGGTGGAGGACGACGTCGACGTCGTCCTGGGCGACATGCCGGTAGACCGTGTAGTAGCCGTCCTGGTAGGCCTGGCAGGCGACGGCCGCCAGCTTCATGGAGGAAGCCGCGCTGCTCTCCGCCGGGGCGGTGCGGGTGCGGCCCGTCGGACTGAGCCAGACACCGGTGCGGAACCGGTAGTAGTACACCGTGCCCGGGGTCAGGCCCTGGACGTCGACGTGCACGCTGTGGGCGTACTCGGCGTGGGCCTCGGCGGTGCCCCGGAAGAGGACGGCCGCGAAGTACTCGTCGAGGGCGACCTCCCACTCGACCGTGACCCGCTCCGTGCCCATCCCGCCGTCCTCCAGGAACGGCTCGGGCGCCAGCCGGGTCCACAGCAGCACCGAGCCGGGCAGCGGGTCGCCGGACGCGACGCCGAGGGTGAACGGGTCGCTGGTGATCCGGGCCTTGCGCAGGGGCGCGGCGACGGCGCCGCGGGCCGGCAGGTTGGTGGAGAAGGCGAGCGCGGCGGCGGCCGCGGTGACGGTGAGGAAGCGCCGGCGGCCGATGTGGCGTGCGGCGGCGCCCATCACGGCGTCGTGCGGGGAGAAGGCGTGCTCGGCCAGTCGGCTGTGACGGCCCGTGGGCGCCATCTGGTGTCCTCTCGTACGGGGCGGGCGGTCCGTGGACGAGCGGCACGGGAGCCGGGTGGCTCCGGGCGGTCGCCCGACGCACGCCGGCCCGGGGTACTCGCCGTCGGGGCGGTCCGGTGTCGTGCGCCGTCCGTGCCGGGGTCCCGTCGCGCGGTGGCGCCGACCCGCGATGCTCGGACCCCGCACTCTAAGCAGACAAAACAGCCGAAACCGTCAGGACTTGCTGAGTGATCACACAGGAGGAGGTACGCCGGTGTGGCGCCTCCCGCCCGGGGCGCCCGGGCCGTCCGGGGAGAGGGCGCACGGAACGGTACGAGGAAGGCGGGTGGCGGAGCCGATGGCCAGGACACGGAGCTACGGCGTGGCCGCATCCGGCCGCTGGTGGGACCCGGAGGACAACCGCTGGTTGCCGTCCGGCGAGGTGCACGCCTGGGAGCGGGGCATGAACCAGACGGTGTGCGGTCTCTCGCTCCACCGTTCGCGGCTCTCCCGTTTCGCGGCGGTCCCCTGGACCGACGTGCTGCCCGAGTCGGGCGGTGCGGCCGACGAGGTCCGCCGGGTCTGCCCCCGCTGCGCCGCGGCGGCCGGCCGCCGGGGAGCGGACGCCCGCCCGGGCTGGCGACGCGTCAATCCGCGCCCGTAGGGGCCGGGGCCCGGCACCGCACGGGCGCGGCGGGAGGGGAACGCCTACGAGGGGAGCGGTGAGCGGCTGACGCGGATCTTGGACTGGCCGTGCGGCCGCTTCTCCCAGTCCTCCATGAAGCGGGCGTGCAGGCGGTGCCGGGCGGCCAGCGTGAGCAGCGTGTCGGTGCGGTAGTAGAAGTCCTCCCGGAGCACCTGGTGCTCGGCGCCCTCCGTGCGGTCGAAGGTGAAGTCGAAGAACCCGGTACCGGTCAGGACGCGCCCGACGTGCGCGAGGCATTCGTCGATGACGCCCGGCGGCGAGTGCGAGAAGACGCTGTGCGCGTGGACGACGTCGAAGTGGTCCTCGGGCAGGAACTCCAGACGGAGGTCCCGGGTGAGGGTCAGGTGGGGCAGCTTCGCCTGGAGGCCTCGCTGGGTCACGGTGTCCTTCGCCGCGATCAGGATGTCCGGCGAGATGTCGATGCCGTAGTAGTGGCCGGCGTGCAGGTGGTCGATGAACCGCCAGCCGCCGCGCAGGTTGCCGCAGCCGATGTCGAGCATGCGGTGCTCGGGGCGCAGGCCGTGCTCGACCAGGTAGTCGAACTGCATCCGCCCGAGCGCCAGCCAGCGGTCGTGGTTCCGGCTGCCCACCGCCGCCTCCGGGTCGCGGCGGGTGTCGGAGGCCATCACCGCCCGGTAGTAGCCCACGTGGTCCGGTTGCCTGAGCCGCAGCCAGGCGTCCCGGCCGGCCCGCCGGAGGTACGGCCCGACGCGCTCGGGGTGACGCAGCGCGTAGCCGACCTTGTGGCGGAGCGCGGCGCGGTTGCTGCGCAGTTTCGGGGACTCGGCTGCCTCGGGCACGGGCGGATCGACCTCCGGGTGAGGGCTGGGCGGTGAGGAGGGTGCCGGGGACTCGGACCCGGCGGCAGGGCGGCAGGGCGCGGCGACGGCGCGTCCCGCGGTGAGGAGGGCACCGGGGAGAGCCGTGCCGGTCCACGGCAACGACCGTCAGTCTCCGGCCGGACCGGCCGCACGGAAGCGGACGACATGGCCGCGCCGGGCCGTGCACTCCTTCGGCCCACGGCCGGACGGGTGGGGGCCGGTTCCGGACGTCTTCGCGGTGGACGGACGACGCGATCTGGTCACATGGACTTTCCGTCCAGAGCCTGGACGTATAGTCTCGCCTCTGGTGGAGGTACGGACTGGGAGGCACCTCGTGAAGGAACCGGCGCCGGACGCCGAGCGGAACACCGGACGGAACGTCGAGGACGACGCCCACGGGGACGCCGAACGCACGGTCGCCGCGAGCGTCGGGCGGGAGGCCGCACAGGACGCCGTGCGCGGCGCCGAACAGGACGCCGTCCTCGCCGCGCTGCGCCCCGTCGTCGACGGCATCGCGGCCACGTTCGGCCCGGTCTGCGAGGTGGTCCTGCACGACTACCGGCGCCCCGAGCGGTCGGTCGTGGCCGTCGCCGGCTCCGTGACCGGGCGGTCGGTGGGCGGGGCGATGAGCGAGATCGGCATGCGGATGCTCGCCGGCGGCGACGAGGCGCGGGACGAGCTGAACTACGTCACGCGGACGACCGACGGCACCCTGCTGAAGTCCTCCACGATCGCCCTGCGCGACTCCACGGGCGCCGTCTTCGGGGCCCTGTGCGTCAACCTGGACGTCACCGCCGTCGACCGCGCCCAGGCCCTGCTCGGGGCCCTCGCCGGAACCGCGGGGGCCCTGGCCGAGCCACCGGCGACCACCTTCGGCGACGACATCGACAAGGTGGTCGACGCCATCGTGGACGCCCACCCGCTGCGCCGGGACCGGAGCTGGGCCGCGCTGGACCGCGACCGGCGCCTGGAGCTCTTCCGCGACCTGGACGGACGCGGCGTGTTCGCCGTGCGCCGCTCGGTCGAGCAGGTCGCCGCCCGGCTCGGCATCTCCCGGGCCTCCGCCTACACCTACCTCGCCCGGGCCCGCGCCGAGGCCGGCCCGGCCGCCGACCCCGCTGGAGGACAAGCGTGACGACCACGACCCCGCCGGTCACCCTCGACGACGTCCGTTCCGCCGCCGCGCGCCTGGCCGGCGTCGCGCACCGCACCCCGGTGGTGCGCTCGCGCACCCTGGACGCCCTGGCCGGCGCCGAGGTCTTCCTCAAGTGCGAGAACCTCCAGCGTGTGGGCGCCTTCAAGTTCCGCGGGGCCTACAACGCGGCCTCCCGCCTCACACCCGAGCAGCTGTCCCGGGGCATCGCCGCCTACTCCTCGGGCAACCACGCCCAGGCGGTCGCGCTGGCCGCGCGCGAGCTGGGCACGACCGCCGTCATCGTCATGCCCGAGGACGCGCCGCCCTCCAAGCGTGCCGCCACCGCCGGCTACGGCGCCGAGATCGTCACCTACGACCGCTACACCGGCGACCGCGTCGCCGTCGCCGAGGCCCTGGCCGCCGAACGGGGGCTGAGCCTGATCCCGCCCTACGAACACCCGCACGTCATCGCCGGACAGGGCACCGCAGCCCTCGAACTCGTCGAGGAGACGGGGGAGCTGGACGCGCTGATCGCACCGGTCGGCGGCGGCGGGCTGATCGCCGGGAGCGCCACCGCCGTCAAGGGCCTGCATACCGGGACCCGGGTGATCGGCGTCGAACCGGAGGCCGGTGACGACACCAGGCGTTCCCTCGAAGCCGGTCGGCGCGTCACCGTCCCGGTCCCGCGCACCATCGCCGACGGCCAGGCCCTGCCCACGCCGGGCGAGCTGACCTTCTCCCTCAACCGCCGGCTGCTCGACGGGGTCGTGCTGGTCTCCGACGACGAGATCCGGGACGCGATGCGCTTCGCCTTCGAGCGGCTGAAGACCGTCCTCGAACCGAGCGGCGCCACCTCGCTGGCAGCCCTCCTCACCGGCCGGGCGGGCCCCCTGCCCCGCCGGGTCGGCGTGATCCTGTCCGGCGGCAACGTGGACGCGGGCCGGTTCGCCCGTCTCTGCGGCGGCACCCGCTGACCCCGGGCGTCCCCCGGATGGCGGCGCCGAGTTGACAGGCGGACGATGGGGTGGTGGGGCCAGCGAAAGGAGGAGCGTCATGTTCGAGGCAAAGACGCTCGACAAGCCGGACGAGCGGCGCGATTTCCCCCGCGGGCACATCGAGGCCGTGCACATGGAGGGACTCGACTTCGCCGTCGCCACCTTCGAACCGGGCTGGCGCTGGTCGGAGTCCGTGGCGCCCATCGCGGGCACCGACAGCTGCATGATCCACCACAACTGCTACGTGTCCGAGGGCCGCATGTGCGTCCGCATGGACGACGGCGAGGAGAGCGAGGTCGGGCCCGGGGACGTCTTCGTCTGCTCACCCGGCCACGACGCCTGGGTCGTGGGCGACGACCAGTGCGTGGTGTTCGACTTCGCGGGCGCCATGGCGAAGGAGTATGCCAAGGCGGACTAGACGCTTGCGGAACGGGGCGGGGCCGCGCGTGCGCGGCCGCGGGTCAGAACGCCCCGCGCACGATGTCGGTCATCCTCACGGTCACCTTAGTGTCCGAGGAGGCGGTCTCGACCCTCGTGGGCGAGAACGACATGCTCTCCGGGTACAGCTCGGCGGTCGCCATGATCGGACCGGACCTGTCGCCTCGAATCTCGTAGGTGACGTCGTACGACGCGACGGGGTCGGTGTCATCGGCACCGATGTACGCGAAGTCCGGCTCGACGATCACGGTGCAGCCCGCGTGTGCGGAGCACCGCCGCTCCGTGGTGTGCAGCGTGATGAGGAAATCGTCGATGGTGGGCTCGGCGTGGACCGTTCTCGGGGTCGGCTCCGCCGCGCCGGGGGAGACGGGAGCCTCGGCCGGGGCGCTCGACCGGGTGGTCGTGGCCCGCGCACCGGCGTGGCCCGGACGGTGCGTGACGAGAGCACCGGTGGCGATGACCGCGGCGACGGTGGTGACCGCTGCTCCGATGACGAGTGCCCTCCGTCGCGGCTTTCCAGGAACCTGCGCCGGCGACGGCAGGTCGGGCAGGGGCGGCGGCGCGGGCTGGCTCATGGGGCTCCTGGGGGTTCACGGTGTGAGGTGCATGATCCAGGCGCATGGAGACGCCGTGAAGATCACGTCGCTGATTCGTGACCTCGGGCAGAGGATCCGAGAACCGGACGACAGGCCAGGGCGTCGGCCCGGATCGCGGACGAGGGGGGCGGCCACCACGTGGCTGCCCCCCCCTCGCCGCCCCCGTCACGCGGCCGACGCCACCGCCGCGACCGCCGGTGTGCGCAGCGTCCGCCGGGCCGTCCCCAGGCTGGTCCCCAGGGTCACCGCGGCCGACACCGCCACCATCGCGAGCCAGACGCCCGGGAACTGATCCGGCAGCACCGCGTCGGTCCGGACCACCGTGAAGGGCACCACCCCGGCCAGCGCGGCGACCGTCCCGAAGAACACGCCGGTCAGCGTCAGGATCGCGCCCTCGGCGCCGACCACGCCCAGCACCTGCCCGGGAGTCGCCCCTGCCAGCCGCTGCTGCCCGAACTCACGGGAGCGGTAGGTCGTCGCCGCGTACAGGGAGTTGACCAGCATCACGCAGACGAAGACCGCGACGATGCCGACCACCGTGAGGTTGAGCGTCTCCAGGTTCTTCGCATCGACGGACTTGACCAGGCCGGACGCCCGCACCGCGTCGCTCTCCACCGCCTGCATGGTGATCGTCGCCGTCGACACCGCCGTGAACATGATCAGCGACACCAGGATCCCGGCGAGATGATCGGCCCGCTCCCGCAGGTTGCGCACGGCCAGCCAGCCGCTCGCCCCGTTCAGCGGCAGCCGGGCGAGCACGCCCTTCAGCAGCCGCGGCGACAGCAGCGCGAAGCCCACCGACAGCAGGATCGCCCCGTAGGCCGGCGGTGCCATCAGCGCCTCGTCCGTCGCGGAGAACAGGAGGGTGGAGCCCGCCCCCGCGGCACCGGTGACCAGTGCGCCGTAGGCCAGGAACCGTTTGGCCCCGGCCCGCTCGCGGCCGCCCCTCGTCACCCGCCGCACCGCCAGGAAAGCGGCGCCCGCCGACGCGAGCAGGGTGACGGCCACGCCGCTGGACAGCGCGAGGGGGCCGAAGGAGTACTCGACCGACCGTGCCACCTGGCCGCCGTCCTGGAACATCCCCAGCAGGGCCCGCCCGCCGAGCACCGCCGGGCCGGTCGCCGCCGCCGCGCCCACCAGGGCCACCGCCACCGCCTCACCCACGACCAGCCGCTTGATCTGCGCCGGGGTCGCTCCCGAGCAGCGCAGCAGCTCCAGTTCGGCGGCGCGCTGACGCACGTTGACGGTGAGCGTCGAGGCGACCGCGAAGAAGACCAGCAGGGTCCCGTAGCCGCCCACGACCCCCGCCGCCGTGCCCAGCGTGTCCGCGCTGACCGGGTCCACGCCGTCCTGACCGGCCGTGTCGTGCATCGACTGGAACGCCATGACGATCGCCGCGCCCAGGAAGGCGGACAGCAGCGTCGCGAGGAACCGTCCGGGGCGTCGCCGGATCGACCGCAGGGCCAGCACCAACATCGGTCACACCCCCGCCGGCACGTCGTCGCCGAGGTGCGCGAGCCGCTCCGCGACCGCGTCGGGGGTCGGGGCGTCCATCCGCCCCGCCAGCCGTCCGTCGGCGAGGAAGAGCACCGAGTCGGCGTACGAGGCGGCGACCGGGTCGTGCGTCACCATCACCACGGTCCGGCCGTGCACCCGCACCGCCTGCTGGAGCAGCAGCATCACCTGCCGCGCGCTGCGCGTGTCCAGCGCGCCGGTGGGTTCGTCCGCGAAGACCACACGGGGCTCGGTGACCAGCGCGCGGGCGATCGCCACCCGCTGCCGCTGACCGCCGGAGAGCTGGTCGGGCCGGTGGCCGAGCCGGTCACCGAGGCCGACGGTGGTCAGGATCTCCCGGGCCCGCCTCCGGTCCACCCGTCGGCCGGCGAGCTTGAGCGGCAGCACCGTGTTCTGCGCGACCGTCAGCGTCTCCAGCAGGTTGTACTGCTGGAACACGAAGCCGACCCGGCCGCGCCGGAACCGGGTCAGCTCCGCCTCGCTGCCCCCCGTCAGTTCCGTGCCGTCCACGCACACGATGCCGCCGTCCGGCCGGTCGAGCCCCGCCGCGCACTGAAGCAGCGTGGACTTGCCCGAGCCCGACGGTCCCATGACCGCGGTGAACGTGCCGCGCCCCAGGGTCAGCGTCACCCCGTCCAGCGCGGTCACGGCGTTCTCGGCGGTCCCGTAGGTCCTGGTGACCTTGACCAGGCGGAGTGCCTCCGGGGCGGCGGGGCCCGGGTCGTCGCCTCGTGCGCCAGTGCGGAACATCGTCATCACCCTCCGTGTGGCACGCCCGGTGCGGTGCCTCGTGGACGACGCTACGGAGGGTGGGACCGGACCACATTGGGTGCAGAACCCGTATCGGGGGTGTACTCAGCGACACCCCGGCGGCGCTACGAGCCGCTGAGCAGCACCACCTCGAGGGTGCGCGGGCCGTGCACCCCCTCGACGCGGTCCAGCTCGATGTCGCTGGTCGCGGACGGCCCGGAGATCCACGTCAACGGCCGCTCCGGGCGGAGGCGTTCCAGGGCCTCGGGCACCGACGGCACGACCTGCTCGGGCACCCGCACGACGCAGATGTGGTGGTCGGGGATCAGGGTGATGCGCCGCCGCCCCTGGTCGGGGGAGCCGTCCAGGACGATCGTGCCGGTCTCGGCGACGGCGACGGCGCAGCCGGTCACGACGCTCTCCACGCGGTCCAGCTCGTGCGGTGTGCTCACCGCCCGGTCGTGCACGCGCGTCGGATCGGCGGCCGACATCCACTCGGGCGGGAGGCCCGGCGGCACCAGCACGTACCGGGAGCCACGCCGGGCGAGCAACCGCATGAGGAGAAGCGGCAGTTCCTCCTCGTCCGCGCGGTGCACGACCGCCCGGTAGTCCGCCAGGTTCTCGGCGAGCAGGTCCACCGTCTCCCGGACGGACCGCTGCCCGTGCTCGCGCAGACAGCTCCGGGCGACAACCTCCTCGTACTCCTCGTGGGGCCTCGCGTCGTCCGGCACATCCGCCAGCGCCCGCCGTACCCGGCCCAGGACGCGCTCCCTGCTGCTCACTTCGCCCCGTCCTCTCCACCGTGCGTGCGCGACCACCAGTCCCGGAACGGCTCCGCCGGCACCGCCGGGAGATCCCGGCTGCCGCTCCACGCCCGGCCGGGACCGGGCAGCGAGCGTGGGTGCAGCCGGCGGGTGCGCGAAGCCAGGCGCTGCCCGGTCCGCAGCACGCCGGGACGCGTGAACGCCCACCGCGCCGCGCGCATCGCCGCCCGCTCGGCGGCATGCCCCTTGGCGGGCTTCAGCACGACCCGGTTGCCGCCCCGGACGGCCGGACCGCCCTGCACCACCCGCTCCCGGAGGTGGACGAGGACTTCGGGGATGTCGATGGCGACGGGGCAGACCTCGTAGCAGGCGCCGCACAGGGAGGAGGCGTAGGGCAGGGAGGCGTCGATGTCGCTGGTGGTGCCGCGGAGCTGGGGGGTGAGGATGGCGCCGATGGGGCCGGGGTAGACGGAGCCGTAGGCGTGGCCGCCGGCGCGTTCGTAGACGGGGCAGACGTTCAGGCAGGCCGAGCAGCGGATACAGCGCAGGGCCTGGCGGCCGATGTCGTCGGCGAGGGTGTCGGTGCGGCCGTTGTCCAGCAGGACCAGGTGGAAGGTTCGGGGGCCGTCGCCGTCGGTGGTGCCGGTCCACATCGACGTGTAGGGGTTCATGCGCTCGGCGGTCGAGGAGCGGGGCAGGAGCTGGAGGAAGATCTCCAGGTCGCGGAAGGTGGGGATGACCTTCTCGATGCCGACCACGGAGATGAGGGTCTCGGGCAGGGTCAGGCACATCCGGCCGTTGCCCTCGGACTCGACGACGACCAGGGTGCCGGTCTCGGCGACCATGAAGTTGGCGCCGGAGATGCCGACCTCGGCCCGCAGGAACTTCTCGCGCAGGTGCAGGCGGGCGGCCTCGGCGAGGTCGGCGGGGGTGTCGGTCATGGTGGCGGGTGCGGGCCGGCCCCAGGCGCTCATCTCGGTGTGGAAGATGTCCCGGATCTCGGCGCGGTTGCGGTGGATGGCGGGGACCAGGATGTGTGAGGGCCGGTCCCGGCCGAGCTGGACGATCAGTTCGGCCAGGTCGGTCTCGTAGGCGCGGATGCCGGCGGCTTCCAGGGCTTCGTTGAGGCCGGTCTCCTGGGTGGCCATGGACTTGACCTTGACGACCTCGCTCTCGCCGGTCTCCTGGACGAGGCGGGTGACGATGGCGTTGGCCTCGGCGGCGTCGGCGGCCCAGTGCACCGTCCCGCCGGCCGCGGTGACGGCTGCCTCGGCCTGTTCCAGGTAGTGGTCCAGGTGGCGCAGGGTGTGGTCCTTGATGCGTTTGCCGGCCTCCCGCAGAGCGGGCCAGTCGTCGAGTTCGGCGACCGCGCGGGCCCGTTTGCCGCGGATGGTGTGCGTGGCGTGGCGCAGGTTGCCCCGCAGCGTCGTGTCCCGCACGGCCTCCCGCGCCGCCTCGGGGAAGGACGGCATCCCCAGATACGTCCCGCTCATACGGCCGCCCCTTCCTTCACGCTCGCCAGGATCTCCGCCAGGTGCACCGGGCGCAGGTCCGTACGCAACCGCGCCATGGTCCCGCCGAGGTGCATCAGACAGGAGTTGTCGGCCGCGCACAGCACCTCCGCGCCGGTCGACGCGGCGTTGCGCACCTTGTCCGCGCCCATCGCCGCCGACACGTCGGCGTTCTTCACGGCGAAGGTGCCGCCGAAGCCGCAGCACTCCTCCGCCCCCGGCAGCTCGACCAGCTCCAGCCCCTCGACCGCCTCCAGCAGCCGCCGCGGCCGGTCGGCCAGGCCCAGGCTCCGCAGCCCGTGGCAGGTGGGGTGGTAGGTGACGGTGTGCGGGAAGTACGCGCCCACGTCCGTCACCCCGAGCACGTCGACGAGGAACTCCGTCAGCTCGTACGTCTTCGGCACCACCGGTGCCAGGGCGGCCGCGAGCGTGTCCCCGCGCCCCTCGGCCCGCGCCCGCTCGCCCATCCGCGGATACAGCTCCCGCACCATCGCCCCGCACGAACCGGAGGGCGTCACGATCGCGTCGTAGGCCCCGAAGACCTCGGCGAAGCGCCGGGCGAGCGGTTCCGCCTCGTGCCGGTACCCCGTGTTGTACTGCGGCTGACCGCAGCAGGTCTGGGCCGTCGGGAAGTCGACCTCGACGCCCAGCCGGGTCAGCAGCGCGACCACGGCACGGCCGGTGTCCGGATACAGCGTGTCGTTGACACAGGTCAGAAACAGGGCGACACGCATCGCGGCTCCTGGGGTCGGTCCCGTCGACCGCACGGGACGTCTTGATCACCGGACGAAACGCAGGGTAGTCCGGATACGGGGACGGGGGGAGGAGAACCCCGCGGGTAATGTGAACGTCTCCCGGCCGCCCCGCGTCCCCGGCGCACGCTCCCCGACCCGACCCTGGAGGTCCCTGCCCGATGGCCCATTCGGTGGGTATCAAGGATGTCGCCCGAGCCGCCGGAGTGTCCGTGGGCACGGTCTCCAACGTCATCAACCGCCCCGACACCGTCGCCACCGAGACCCGGGCGCGGGTGCTGTCCGCCATCGACCGGCTCGGGTACGTCCGCAGCGAGTCCGCGCGCCAGCTCCGCGCGGGCCGCAGCCGGATCATGGGGCTGCTCGTCCTGGACATGGGCAACCCGTTCTTCGTCGACGTCGCCCGCGGCGCCGAGCGGGCCGCGCGCGACGCCGGGCTCGGCGTGATGGTCTGCAACAGCGCCCAGAACCCGGGGGAGGAGGCCGAGTACCTCTCGCTCTTCGCCGAACAGCGGGTCCGCGGCGTCCTGCTCACCCCGGCCGACGCCACCGGCCGCAACATCGAGGGCTTCCGGCGCCACAACATCCCCTTCGTCCTGGTCGACCGGGTCGCCGAGGGCACCACCGAGTGCTCCGTCTCCGTCGACGACGTCGCGGGCGGCGCGCTGGCGGTACGGCACCTGGTGGACGCCGGCCACCGCTCGGTCGCCTACGTGAGCGGCCCGCCCGGCCTGCACCAGGTGCGCGACCGGCGCACCGGCGCCCTGCACGCGCTGGCCGAGGCCGGACTCGGCCCCGACGCCCTGCGCGAGCTGCCCACCGAACGCCTCGACGTCGCCGCCGGACGGGACGCGGGCGCCCGTCTGCTCGGGCTCGCCGACCGGCCGACCGCGGTGTTCTGCGCCAACGACCTGCTCGCGCTCGGCGTCCTCCAGGCCCTCTACGCGGCGGGCGTGCGGGTCCCGGAAGACCTCGCGATCGTCGGGTACGACGACATCGAGTTCGCCGCCGCGGCGGCCGTCCCGCTCACCTCCGTGCGCCAGCCCGCCGTCACGATGGGCGCCCTGGCCGCCGAGCTGCTCCTGGAGGAGACGGACCTCCAGGGAACCGAGCGGACCCACGCGCACCGGCGGGTCGTGCTCCAGCCCGAACTGGTGGTGCGGCGCTCCAGCCTCGTCGCCCGCTGACCGGCCGGTCAGCACGATTTCACGATCCCGGGGGTCGGCGGCCGCAGGGTCGTGTGCTGAACTGGGGCACGGCCGAGAAATCTTCACCGTCGGATCCGTCCGCCCAGGGAGCCCCGTTGAGCGTCAGCTACCGCCAGCCCGGCGTCGTCCTCACCGACCGCCGTTTCACCGTGCCCCTCGACCACGCCGACCCCGCCGGCGAGACGATCGAGCTGTACGCCCGCGAGGCCGTCGCGAGCGACAAGGCGCACCTGGACCTGCCGTGGCTCGTCTACCTCCAGGGCGGCCCCGGCTTCGGGGCGAACCGTTTCGTCGGCCGGCCCTCCTGGCTCGGCCGCGCCCTGAAGGAGTACCGCGTCCTGCTCCTGGACCAGCGCGGCACCGGCGCCTCCACGCCCGCCAACCGCCAGACGCTCCCGCTGCGCGGCGGCCCGGCCGAGCAGGCCGAGTACCTCACCCACTTCCGCGCCGACGCCATCGTCCGGGACTGCGAGGCCATCCGCCCCGGGGTCACCGGAGGCGCCCCGTGGGCCGTCCTCGGCCAGAGCTTCGGCGGCTTCTGCACCGTGGCGTACCTGTCGCTGGCCCCCGAAGGGCTGAGCACCGCCCTGATCACCGGCGGCCTGCCCTCCCTGGACGCCCACGCCGACGACGTCTACCGGGCCGCCTACCCCCGCATCGAACGCAAGGTCCTCGCGCACTACGACCGCTACCCGCAGGACGTCGAACGCGCCCGCCGCATCGCCGACCACCTGCTCACCCGCGACGTCGTCCTGCCGAACGGCTACCGGTTCACCGTCGAGGCCTTCCAGTCCCTCGGCGCCATGCTGGGTGCCGGCGACGGCAGCCACCGCCTGCACTTCCTCCTGGAGGACGCCTTCGTCCGCACCCCGAACGGACCCGAGCTGTCCGACGCCTTCCAGGAGCAGGCGCAGAACCTGCTCTCGTACGCGGGCCACCCGCTCTACGCCCTCGTCCACGAGGCCATCTACGGCCAGGACACGCGGCCCACCGACTGGTCGGCCGAGCGGGTCCGCGCCGAGTTCCCGCGCTTCGACGCCGCCAAGGCCCTGGCCGGCGACGAGCCGCTCCTGTTCACCGGCGAGTCCGTCCACCCCTGGATGTTCGACTGCGACCCGGCGCTGCGCCCGCTGCGCGAGACCGCCGAGCACCTCGCCGCCCGCACCGACTGGACCCCGCTCTACGACCCCGCCCGCCTCTCCGTCAACGAGGTACCGGCCGCGGCGGCCGTCTACCACGACGACATGTACGTCGACACCGCGCACGCGCTGACCACCGCCCGTACCGTCCGCGGCCTGCGCACCTGGGTCACCGACGAGTTCGAGCACGACGGCGTGCGGGCCGGCGGACCCCGGGTCCTGGACCGGCTGCTCGCCCTCGCCCGCGACGAGGGCTGACCGGCGCCGCGGCCGGCCCTCCGGATCCCGGGTGGGCGCCGCCGGTGCCCCGGGTTACTGTGCGGGCATGACGGAGCCGACGACCACGCAACTGGAGCCCATGCCCGGCGACTGGCGGCGCGCCCTCGCCGTCGTCGCCCACCCCGACGACCTGGAGTACGGCTGCTCGGCGGCGATCGCCTCCTGGACCGACGAGGGCCGCGAGGTCGTCTACGTCCTCGCGACCCGCGGCGAGGCCGGCATCGACACCCTGGAGCCCGGTGCGTGCGCGGCCGTGCGGGAGCGGGAGCAGCGGGCGAGCGCGGCCGTGGTCGGGGTGGGCGATGTGGAGTTCCTCGACCACCGGGACGGTGTCGTCGAGTACGGCACCGCCCTGCGCCGCGACATCGCCGCCGCGATCCGCCGGCACCGCCCCGAGCTGGTCATCACCCTCAACCACCGCGACACCTGGGGCGGCGTCGCCTGGAACACCCCGGACCACGTCGCCGTCGGCCGCGCCACGCTGGACGCGGCGGGCGACGCCGGCAACCGCTGGATCTTCCCGGAGCTGACCGAGCAGGGCCTCGAACCCTGGGACGGCGTGCGCTGGGTCGCGGTCGCCGGCTCCTCCTCGCCCACGCACGCCGTGGACGCCGGGCCCGGCCTGGAGCGCGCGGTCCGCTCCCTGCTCGAACACCGCACCTACATCGAGGTGCTCACCGACGAGGACCCGGAGACGTACGTGCGCGGGTTCCTCACCGGTTACGCCGAGGCCGCCGGTGAGCGGTTCGGCGGGCGGCCGGCGGTGACCTTCGAGGTCTTCGCGCGGTAGCGCGGTCGCGGCTCACCGTTGCCTGGGGCGGTGCCGGCACCGTACTGCGGGGTCAGTCACCCACCCGGTGCACGGGACAGCGGGGCGCTGAGGCGGCCTCCTCCGCGACGGCCGCGCTGGCCGGGTCCCGGCGGTCCCGGGCGGTCCCGGCCCGGTGCTCCAGGCGCAGGCGCCGCTCCGGGCCGCAGCTCACCGTTGCCTGGGGCGGTGCCGGCACCGTACGGCCGGGGTCAGTCACCCGCCCGGTGCACGGGACAGCGGGGCGCTGAGGGGGCCTCCTCGGCGACGGCCGCGCGGGCCGGGTCCGGGGAGGGCCGGCCGTTTCCGGACCGGTGCTCCAGGCGCAGGCGCAGTCCCTCCGGCATCAGGGTCAGCCGCTCGGTGACCCGCAGCCGGTAGTCCGGCTCGGGCCGGAGTTCGTACCGGCGCAGCAGCAGCCCGAGCACCAGCGTCGCCTCGTGCAGCGCGAACTGCCGCCCGATACACGCCCGCGCCCCCGTCCCGAACGGCTTGAAGGTGTGCGGGGCCCGCGCACGCACCGCCTTGGCGTCGAAGCGGTCCGGGTCAAACTCCTCGACGTCCGGCCCCCACACCTGCGGATCGCGGTGCAGCATCCCCGCCAGCACCAGCGCCCAGGCGCCGCGCCGCATCGGATGCGTACCGCCCAGGACCGTGTCCGCGCGGGCCTCCCGCGCGAAGGCGGGCGCGGTCGGCCACAGCCGCAGCGACTCGTCCAGCACCCGGCGTACGTACCGCAGTTTCGCCACCTGCTCGTAGCCGGGCGCCTCGGTGTCGCCCCACACGCGGTCCACCTCCGCCCGCGCCCGGGCCGCGACCTCGGGGTGCTGGGCGAGGTAGTGCAGGGCGAAGGAGAGCGCCCCGGAGGTGGTCTCGTGGCCGGCCACCAGGAAGGTGATGACCTGCCGGCGGACGTTCTCCGGTGACAGCCGCTCGCCCGTCCCGGGGTGGGCCGTCTCCAACATCCGGTCGAGCAGGTCGCCCGCCCCGCCCGCCCCGCCCGCCGCGCGCCGGGCGCGGACCAGCTCGTCGACCGTGTGGTTGAGGTACGCGATGTCAGCGGTGTTGCGGCGGCTCGCGCCGCGCAGCAGCCAGGGGGCCAGCGGGCCGGGCACGGTGTTCAGGCGCTGCGCGTAGCCGAGGGTGCCCACCATCGCGGTGACGAAGGGATGGGGGCGGGACCGCTCGAAGGACCCGAAGTCGTGCCCGAACCCGGTCCGCGCGATCGTCTCCAGGGTCAGCTTGGTCATGTCCCCCGGCACGTCCACCGTCCGGCCGGCCGTACGGGCCCGGTCCCAGTGGTCCGTGAGCCGTGCCGCCACGTCCAGCATCATCACGTGGTAGCCCGCCATGGCCTCCCGGCTGAAACCGGGCGCCAGCACGTCGTGCGCGAGCTGCCAGTTGGACTCGTGGTTGTACGCCGTGAACAGCCCGTCCCCGGCGACCGGCCGCAGGTTGGCCACACCGAGACCCACGTGCTTGGCGAACCGCTCCTCGTCCGCGAGGTCGGCGGCGAGCCGAGCGCCCCACACGAAGACGAACTCGTTGCCGAAGGCCCGGCGCCGGAATATGGGACCCAGCCGCCGGGCGTAGCGCAGCGAGTCCTGCATCGGGGTGTGCCTGCTCGCCCCGACCACGTCCCCGAGCAGGGGGAGCCGGTACGGCGGGCGCGGGATGCGGTGCAGCTCGGGCCAGCCCAGCTCGGCGCTGCGGAACCCCTTCGGCAGCCCGTCCGCGGCCAGTCCGTTCGTCGTGCTCGCCATGACGCGATCTCCCTTGACCAAGCGGCGTGTTGCACGTGCAGAGGCAAGCGTGTTGTACATGGATTCAATAACGTGCCCCAGTCTCGTCCCGTTGTTGAACCGGCGTCAAGTAAGGTGCGGGCATGGCCGCGAACCAGGGCGAGCGCACCCGCCGCAGGCTCAGCACGGGGGAGCGCCGGGAGCAGCTGCTGTCGGTGGGCGCGCGGTTGTTCTCGGAGAGCCGTTACGACGAGGTGTGGATCGAGCAGGTCGCCGAGATCGCCGGCGTCTCCCGCGGGCTGCTGTACCACTACTTCCCGAACAAGCGGGACTTCTTCGCGGCGATCGTCGAGCGCGAGAGCGAGCGCATGCTGCGGATGACCGCGGCCGTGCCCGGCATGCCCGTCCGGGAGCAGCTCACCGCCGGCCTGGACGCGTACCTGGAGTACGTCCGGGCCCACGCCCACGGGTACCGCGCCTTCCACCGGGCCGACGCGGCCGGGGACCAGGCGGTGCGCCGGGTCTACCGCAGGGCGCTGGCCGCGCAGGAGCGGCAGATCCTCGCGGCGCTCGCCGCCGACCCGGAGTTCGGCCCGGTCCTCGGGGAGCGGGCCGACGTGCGGCTCGCGGTGCGCGGCTGGCTGGCGTTCACCACCGCGGTCTGCCTGGAGTGGCTGCGGGAGTCGGAGCCGGCCAGGGAGCAGGTGCGCGACCTGTGCGCGCGGGCCCTGCTGGGCGCCATCGCGCCGTGAACGCTCCCGTCGCGCCGCCGGACGCGTCCGCGCATCGCTGACGTGCGCCGCCCGGCGCGCCGAAAAGGTCTCGCGAAGATCACGCGTCCTGGTTGGCCCACGCCTCGAACTCCGATAGGTTAGGTGAGCCTTACCTAATGAGCTAACGCTTGATGATCTGATGACGGAGGTTGGGGATGGGTGACCACCACACCACCTGGACGGCCGCGCCCGCCGCGGCGGAGCAGGCCCGCTCCGTGCTCGCCGCCGCCTGGTCCTGCGCGGTGACCGCGGAGGGCGGCCGTGAGGAGTTCGTGGGCGCGCACACCGTGTCCGACGACGGCCGGGTGCTGCTGCACGTGCCCGAGGACAGCGCGCTGCTCGCCGCGGCGATCTGCGCGCCGCGCGGCGAGCCGTCCGCCGTGCTGGAGTTCGCCGACGTGGCGCCCGTCCCGGTACGGGGGCGGATCAGGGCTCGGCTCTGGCTGGCGGGCTGGTTCGCCCCGGACGACGGCCACCTGGCCTTCCGGCCCACGCGCGTCGTGCTGCGCCGTCCGTCCGGTGCGGTGGTGGTCGGCCTCGACGAGTTCGCCGCCGCCCGGCCCGACCCGCTGGCCCTGGCGGAGGCGCGACTGCTGACCCACCTCGCGGACTGCCACGGCGACGCGGTGGAGCGGCTGACCCGGCTCGTCGACGCCGACAGCCTGCACGGGGCGGTCCGGGTGCGGCCCCTCGCCGTCGACCGGCACGGGCTGACGCTGCGCGTGGAGCGCGCCCGCGCCCACGGTGACGTACGACTGCCCTTCCACGCCCCCGCCGACGACGTCGCACAGCTCACGGAGCGGGTGCACGTGCTGCTGGCGCAGGCGAGCGCCGCCTCCTGCCCACGGGCCCTGCAGCGACAGCGCACGGACGGCGACGGCTGAGGGGGACGGCTGACCCACCGGGGGCACGTTCCGGACGCCGGAGCGGCCCGTCCCCGAGCTGTGAGCGGGCCTTGGGGCCCGCCCCCACCGGTCCCGGGGCCGGCCCCGCCCCCGGCGCCCGTCCTGGCCCGCGGCTACCAGTCGCCGTCCTGCACCGGCGCGCCCGGCGCGTCCTTCAACGGCAGCACCTGCTGCCCCGAGGGAGCCTGCCACGGTGCGTGGTCGTCCCCGATCCAGTCGCCGACCGGCTTGACGTCCTGGAGCGGGCCGGTGGGCGCGAGGTCGTCGGCGCCCTGGTCGTAGTAGTCGTACCAGGGCAGACCGGCCTGTGTGTACGCCGCCCGGTCCACGGGTGAGGGCGGCGGGGCCTCACCGGTGATCCGCCGCCACTCGGGCGGCGTCACCAGGTGGACGAAGACCCGCCCCGCGGGCCGCTCGGCCCAGTCCGCCAGGGGCCGTTCGTCGCGGTAGACCTCCTGCCGCATGGAGCCTCCGACACCCAGCCCCATGGCCGGCGCCGACCGGGGCCGCGCCGCGCCCGAGGTGGCCGGCGCCGCGCCCGGGGCCGGCGGAGCGGCCATCGGCATCGCCGCCCCGTACGCCCCGCCGGAACGGGCCGCCCGGCGCGCGGTCTCGGCCCGGCGCCGCTCGTCCTCCCGCCAGCGGGCCAGCGCCGCCCCGCCCAGCGGGAAGGACTGCAACTGGACGCCGCCCCACACCTCCTCGCCGGTGACCTGGCCCTCGACGGTCGCGCCCATGCCGAGCGGCACCGCCACGAACTGGCGGACCGTGCCCGTGCCGGAGTTGATGCCGTCCAGCCAGGGCTGGCGGGGGAGGACCACGTAGTTCTGCGGGTCACGGGCCAGCCGGTCGCTCCACGGCCTGCCCGAGACCGCGCACACCTTGCCCACCCCGACCTGGAGAGCGGCGGGCTCCTTCGTACCGGCGAAGCTCAGCCACATGGCCTCCCGCAGATACACCGGCAGCATCACGCCGCCGCGCGCCCGCCACGCCTCCGGCACGGTGTCGGCGTGGTCGGCGACCCGGCGGACCGGGAACTCGCCGAGTCCGGGCGGCAGCGGGTGGGTGCCCGTCTCGGGCAGTCGCAGGGTGCGGATGAATCGCACCGCCGCACCGCCCGGCAGCAACAGCCTGTTCCCGTCGATCCGCACGCTCGTGTCGGTCATACCGTCCGCCCCCTCGTCCGTGGCGGGCCGCGGCGTCTCCACCGTCTCCCGCCGTCCTTCTCCGGCTCACCCAAGCACGAGCAGGGTCCCGTGCCCAAGCACGGGCACGTGCCCCGCCCGAGCGCGGTTCCTCACTCAGGACTCAAGAACGACGCCCGGCGGCCTTCCGGTTCCGCTTCCGGAGCCGGGAGCGTGCCCGGTCCCGCAACCGGGTCAGCCGCGGCATGCGTTCGCGCTGCTCGCGGGTGTGGCGGTCCAGCTCCTCCAGAAGCCGGCGGGAGCGGTGCTCGGTGTCCATCTCGTCGATGATGCGGTCGACCTCGGTCAGCACCGCACCCTGCAACTGCCACTGCCGGGCGTCGCGCCGCACGTCCTCCAGGAGCAGCTGGGCCAGTTTGTCCCGGGTGACCGCGGCCTGCCTCAGTTCGGCGGAGAGGCGCTCCTCCGCGGACTCCGCGTCGTCGCTGGCGCTGGTGGTGACCAGGACCGCGAAGCTGACCACGGCGTCGGCGATCTCGGACAGCAGCTGCTGGATGGTCGCGCCGGTCTCGGGCGGGAACAACGGCTCCGGCTCGCGCACCTTCGCCAGGTCGGTGAAGGTGCGCGCGAGGACCCGCATGACCACGGTGCAGATCTCCAGGGTGTCCAGCCCCGTCCGCAGCACCACCCGGTGCAGCAGCCCCTCCCGGACGCGGGGGTTGAACCGCAGGCTGTCCTCGGCCTGCCGCAGGTCCTCGTCCACCTCGCCGATGTCGTGGTCGAGGCGGCGGGCCTCGTGCAGCCGGGCCGCCGCCTCGTGCCAGGGCGTGCTGTCGGCGGCCTCCTCGCCCATGCGCAGCATCAGCTGCCGCACCCGCCGGGCCAGGCCCTCGATCGACTCGCCCGCCTGCTCCACCCAGACCGGAGGGGCCAGGACCAGGTTGAAGGCCAGTCCGACGATCGCCCCGATCAGCGTCTCCACCACCCGCGCCCACGCCAGGCTCCCGTGCGAGGTCACCCCGAGCACGAGCATCGCGCTGATGGCCACCTCGGCCACGAACTCGTGCGCCCGCACCAGGTGCCCAACGCCCAGCGCCGCCACGATCAGCAGGGCCAGACTCCACCAGCTCAGCCCCACCAGCTGGCTGAAGGCGATGGCGACCAGGACACCGGCCACGACGGCGTTCACCCGGCGGAAGCTCATCTTGAGGGTGGCGTACAGGGTCACCTGCACGACCAGCAGCGCGGTCAGGGGCGCCGTCAGCGGCGCGGCCGACTTGTCCGGTGTCAGCCGCACCGCGATCACGTAGGCGATCGACGCCGCGGCGGCCGACCGCAGCGCCTGTACGACCAAGGGGTCCCTGAGCCACTTCACCGGCTGCACAGCCGACGCGGCACTCTTACGTACATCCCGCATCCTCGGGCTGTTCCCTTCCCCGGGCGCATCGAACGTATCCGGACAGGACGGTAACCGGACAAAGGGGGTCGGGAGGGTTCTCACGCGCCGCGCGCCGCCGGGCGTCCGAGAACTTCAGGCGGCCACCTTGCCGAGGAACGCGGACAGGTTGCCGAGGGTGCGCGCGACCTGTTCCTCCAGGGTGAGGCTCTCCTCGAAGCGGGCGCCGCCCTGCGGGGCCTTCCTGCCGCGCAGGTACAGCGAACAGGCGAGGTCGGTGCACATGTACAGGCCGACCGAATCGCCCTCCCGGCCGGCCGGGCCCGCCTTGCGTGCCGTCATCAGCGACACGCCGCCCCGGGGATGGGTGGTCAGGCACAGGGCGCACATGCTCCGCTGGAGGAAGCCCGCCCGGGCCTGCTGGAAGCGCAGGGCAACGCCGGTGAGCCGGCCGTCGTCCTCGGTGACCAGATAACTGCGGTCCGGGGCGCCGGGATCGCGCCAGCCCAGGAAGTCGAGAGCGTCCCAGGGCCGTTCGTCGAGATCGCGGGGGACGGCCAGGCGCTTGGCCTCGCCCTTGGTGCAGTTGATGAACGAACCGCGGATGTCCTGCTCGGTCAGTGCTTTCACGGGAGTCCCTCCGAAGGGCGACGGTGCACGGTAACCTAGGGCCCCTAGGTTCTTGCCTACCGTACGTAGGGAGGGTGGTGCGGAGCCACCCCATTTCCGCGGGCGCGAGTTCATAGCATGAATTAAGTGGGGAGGGAAGTCGCGTGCCGCAGCCGCTCAGAGGTATGTTGCAGACCGGGCACATCAGGGGAGGCGCCACATGGCGGGGCGGAACGGGCGCACGGTGCGCGACCTCAGAAGGGCCAACCGTACGGCCGTCCTGCAACGGCTCTACTTCGAGGGGCCGCTCAGCCGCTTCGAGCTGGGTCCGGCGACGGGACTGAGTTCCGGCTCCGTCAGCAACGTCGTCGCCGACCTCGTGGCCGACGGCCTGGTGGAGGAGGCCGGCAGCGTCGACTCCGACGGCGGAAGGCCCCGCACCCTGCTGCGCGTGGCCCCCGGCAGCGGCCACATGATCGGCGTGGACGTCGGGGAGACCCGGGTGCGCGTCGAGCTGTTCGACCTGACCCTCACCGAACTGGCCCGCGCCGAGCGCCCGCTGACCCAGCAGGGCTACGACGTCGAGGTGATCGTCGGTCACATCCGCGACGGCATCGCCGAGGTGCTGGCGACGGCCGGACTCGCGCCCGAGCGGCTGCTCGGCGCCGGAATCGGCGTCCCGGGCATCGTCGAGCACACGTCCGACCGGGGCGCCGTCGTCCACGGCCAGACCATCGGCTGGGACGCGGTCCCGCTGGAGGCGCTGCTCCGCGCCGGCTCCCCGCTGCCCGACACCGTCCCCTACTTCATCGACAACGGCGCCAAGACCCTCGGCCAGGCCGAGATGTGGTTCGGCGCCGGACGCGGCGCCCGCAACGCGGTGGTGGTCCTCTTCGGCTCCGGTGTCGGCGCCAGCCTGGTCACCCCCGAGGCCGAGCACGGCCGGGCGGTCGAGTGGGGCCACCTGACGGTGCGGGTCAGAGGACGCCGCTGCCGCTGCGGTGCGCTCGGCTGCCTGGAGGCGTACGCCGGTGCCGAGTCGCTGCTGGCCCGCTGGCGGGAGGAGGGCGGCCGGGTACCCGAGGGCACCGATGAGGAGACCGCCCTGACGGCGCTGCTCGCCGCCGCCCACCCGGCCGGCGACCAGGAGCCCGACCCGGTAGCGCTCGCCGTCCTGGACGAGACCGCCGAGTACCTGGGCGCCGGCCTGTCCGACCTGATCAACCTCTTCCAGCCCGAGCGCATCCTCATCGGCGGCTGGGCCGGACTCCAGCTCGGCACCCGCTTCCTGCCCGCGGTGCGCAGGCACGCGGTGTCCTACGCGCTGCGCCACCCCGCCGAGAAGGTGACGATCGACCTCGGGCGGCTCGGCCCGGACGCGGTGACCGTCGGCGCCGCGATCCTGCCGCTGGCCGACTTCTTCGCACGCGGTGGCCGGCGCCCCGAACCGGCCCCCGACTACCCGGTCCCCGCCTGGCGCACCGCACTCGAGGAGCGGGCACCGCACTGATGTTTCGCCGGTCAGCGCGGAGGTACCCGATGCCGCTCGGACCCCCCGGAGGACCGCGGAAAGGAAGTGCGCCGTGACCGACCACCGCCTCGAAGGACCGGGCGAGACCGGTGAGCCCGTCCCGCGGGACATGCCGGACCAGCAGGCCGGCCCCGGGGACGACCCGTGGGAGGCCGCCGCCCCCACCCGCGAGCAACTCGAGCAGGGCCAGCGCCCCGAGGGCGCCGACGAGGACACCGACGACGCGGACGACACGAACGACGTCGACGACGACGTTCCGGACACGGACGAGGCGGGGACGGGCCGGCGCGGCGCCCCGCACGCGGGCACCGTCCACCCCGAGCACCCGGTGCCCGACGAGTCCTCCGGCTGACGCCCGCCCGCCCCGGGCGTGAGGGGCCGGTGTCCGCGGCGGTGCGGACACCGGCCCCCTCCGTGTGCGCGGGGTCAGCCGACCTTGCGCCCCCGCAGGGGCTCGGTGGCGGCTCCCGCGCCCTGCTGGAAGCCCTCCAGGAACTCCTCCAGCACCTCGGTGGCCGTACGCACCGGCCGCCAGCCCAGCTCGGCACGGGCCCGGGTGCAGTCCATGAGCGGCAGCCGCAGCACCGCGTCGAACAGGTGCGGGGAGGCGGGCAGCAGCCGCAGCCCCCACGCGGCGGCCACCGCCGAGCGCGCCGCGGTGCGGGGAAGCCGGACCGGGCGCTTGCCGACCATCTCGCCGAGCAGCTCCGCGTCGACCGGCGGCTCGGCCGCCAGGTTGAACGGGCCCCGGGCGTCCTCGGACCGGACCGCCAGCCGGTACGCGTTGGCCGCGTCGTCGGTGTGCAGGGCCTGCACCCGCAGACCGGGGACGTCCGGCAGGAAGGGGAGCAGGTCGGGACGGGCCAGCGGCCCCGGAAGGTACTTGCCGCCGAAGATGCGGCGCTGCTCGCTGGCCGACTCCCGCTTGAAGAGGAAGGCGGGACGCATCCGCACCACCCGCACCCCGGGGTGGTCGCGCTCGAAGGTGTCCAGCACCCGCTCCAGATAGGCCTTCTCCCGGCAGTACGCGGCGTCCGGCCAGCCGTGCGTCGGCCACGACTCGTCCACGGCGCGGTCCTTGGGACCGGGGGAGTACGCGCCGACCGACGAGGCGTGCACCAGCGCCGGCACCCCGGCCGCGGCCACCGCGTCGAAGACCCGGAGGGAACCGAGGACGTTCGTGCGCCAGGTCGTCGCCGGGTCGTGCGTCGGCTGGAACGCCCAGGCCAGATGCACCACGGCGTCGGCACCGGCGAAGTGGGCGCCCAGGTCGGCACGGTCCGAGGCCAGGTCGACGGCGGCCCACTCCGTCTTCGGCGGTGACCACCCGGGGACCCGCCGGGCCAGGCCCAGGACGGACCCGACCTCCGGATCCTCCGACAGAAGCCGGACCACGCTGGTGCCCACGTTGCCGGTGGCACCCGTGACCACGATCCTGCTGCCCGCTGTGCTGCTCACCTTGCGCTCCTCTCTGCCGCGTACCCGCGTGAAGGGGCACCGCGTACCCGCGCGAAGTGCACCGGGTACCCGTCCCGCCGGACGGGCACGCAGGGGGCAGGCAAGGAGAAGCCCCGATCGCGACGGGGGAATCACGATCGGGGCGGTCGATGGCGGGTACGGATGGCGGTCGCCTCTCGGCGAGACGCTCCACAGGGCTTCAGCCGAACGATCGTCCCTGTGGGCAGAAGGTGAGGCCCGGGGACACTGTCCCATCCGTACCCACGCCTTCTTCAACGGGGAAGGGCCCGCCGGTGTTCCACCGTCTGTCGCGATATGCGGTGATGTGGGTCACTGCGTCTGGGGCTCGGGGACGATCTCCACCCACAGGTTCTCGGCCTGGAGCAGCAGCGTGCCGAGCACCGCGGCGTGAGCGGCGCCCTGCCCGGCCTGCTCCCGCAGCCCCTCCTGCAACCGGTGGTGCAGCTCCCGCATGGTCGCCTCCGTCGCCTCCTCCGGACGGACCCGGTCGGCCTCGCCCAGCAGCCGGTCGGCCTCCGTCCGGCAGGCGTCGCCGATCAGGCACAGCAGCCGCGCGCACAGGTCCAGCACCGGTCCCTCGGGCGGAGCGGGGGTGCGGTGCTCGTCCGCCGCCACCGACAAGGTCCGGATCAGGGCCGTGATGTGCCCGGTGACGCGGCTCCACCGCTGGTCCTCCTCCTCGGGCGGGACGGCGCCGGGCGCCCGGTTCAGCACCCGCAGCGGGCCCGAGGTCAGACGCAGGCTCTCCTGGCTCCAGGACCGCGCCGACCTCAGCGCCTCCACACGCCGCTGCAACCGCGCGGAGTCACTCGACCAGCCGGTCGCCGTCTGCGCGTCCCACTCGCTCTTGCGCATGTCGTCCGCCACGTTGTGCAGCACGTCACCCGCCTCCCGGGCCAGCGCCGACAGGTTCTCCCGCACGTCCCGCAGATGGATCGGGGGCAGCACAAGGGCGTTGACCGCCACGCCGATGAACGCCCCGAGCGCCGCCTGCCCCAGCCGGTGCCCGACCGCCGAGGCCGAGACGGCCGTGCCGGAGAGGAGGACGAACACGGCGGTGGTGGCCGCGTAGATGCCCTGCTGTCCGAAGCGGGGCCAGTTCGCGACCAGCATGAGCACCGGCAGCGACAGCGCCAGCGCCCCCGTGTTGTCGTCGGTCAGCACCTGCGCCCCCGACGCCACCAGCGCCCCGGCGCAGATCGCCGCGAACTGCTGGGCGGCCAGCCGGACCGAGCTGTAGACGGTGGCCTGCACGAGGACGAGCGCCACCCAGGGCGCCATCAGCGCCATCGGATCGTCCATCCAGACACCCGCCACGAGCCAGGCGAGCAGCGCCGCGCCGGCCGCCTTCAGCGACTGGACGACCAGGTCCCGCTCACGGCCCGGCCCCCGGCCGGCGGCCAGGGCGGCCCGCCCGACGGCCGACACCTCCCGCCACGCCGCGTCCCACGGCCGCCACCCCCTCAGTCTCTGCCTGCCCGTCTCCGTCACAGCGGTCATGCGGTACCGGGTATCCGCGTCACGGGCCGGCACGTCCGTACGTGACGTACACCTCGGCGGCTCATCCGAACGGGCTCCGCTCCAGGGAGGCGAGCAGGGCGGCCGGGTCGGCGTACACCGCGTCCGCTCCCGCCTCCTCCAGGTCGGCGCGGGGCAGACCGCCGCACAGCACGGCCACGCAGCGCACCCCGGCCCGGCTGCCCGCCCGCATGTCCCAGACGGTGTCGCCGACGAACACCGCCCGCTCGGCCGGCACCCCCACCAGGTCCAGGGCGTGCTCGACCGGCTCGGGGGACGGCTTGCCCGCGTCGACGTCGTCGGCGCTCGCGGTGGCGGCGATCGCGTCGTCCGCGTCGATCGCCCGCCGCAGCGCGCCCAGCTCAGGTCCGCCCGCGGAGGTGGCGAGGACCACCTTCCACCCGTCGCCGGCCAGGCGGCGCAGCAGCGCGCCGGCGTCCGGCAGGGCCGGCAGGCGGTCGAAGTACTGCCCGTACAGCGCCTTGTGGGCGGCGCTCAGCTCCGCGTCCCGGTCCGTGTCCCGGTCCTCGCCCAGCAGATGCGCGACGAGGTCGGTGGAGGGGAGGCCCACGGCCCGGTGGACGGCGTGCATCGGCACCCGGTGCCCCGCCTGCCGGAACGCCTCCCACCAGGCCGTCACATGCAGGTGATTGGTGTCGACGAGGGTCCCGTCGACGTCGAACACGGCCGCCCGTTCCATGCACTGTTCCTCTCGTGGTCCGTGGGATCGTCCGACGGGTACCACGTCAGCGGCCCGCCACTCCGGACGGCGTGCGCCCCTCGCGGGTCCAGGCCAGCAGCTCTTCCCGCGACCACGTGGTGACCACACGCTCGGCCGGCACCCCGCACTCCTCGGCCCGCGCGCACCCGTGGATCTGCCAGTCCAGCTGACCGGGCGCGTGCGCGTCGGTGTCCACGGAGAACAGCGCGCCCGCCGCCACCGCCCGGCGCAGCAGCCGGCGCGGCGGGTCGAGCCGCTCCGGCCGGCTGTTGATCTCCACGGCCGTCCCGGACTCCGCGCAGGCGGCGAACACCTCGTCCGCGTCGAACTCCGACTCCGGCCGCCCCCGCCCGGTCAGCAGCCGTCCGGTGCAGTGCCCGAGGACGTCCGCGTGCGGATCGCGTACGGCGGCCACCATGCGGCGGGTCATCGCACGGGCGTCCATCCGCAGCTTGGAGTGCACGGAGACCACGACCACGTCGAGCCGCTCCAGCAGTTCCGGCTCCTGGTCGAGCGAACCGTCGTCGAGGATGTCGCACTCGATCCCGGTCAGCAGGCGGAACGGCGCCCAGGTCTCGTTGAGCGCGGCCACCACGTCGAGCTGCTCGCGCAGCCGCTCGGGGGAGAGGCCGCGCGCCACCGTGAGCCGCGGCGAGTGGTCGGTCAGTACCGCCCACTCGTGCCCGAGCGCCGCCGCGGTCCGGCCCATCTCCTCGATCGGACTGCCGCCGTCCGACCAGTCGGAGTGCAGGTGGCAGTCCCCGCGGAGCCGTTCCCGCAGGCGCTCACCGCCCTCGGCGAGCGGGGCGTCGGCCCCGCCCTCCAGCTTCGCCAGATAGCCCGGCACCTCCCCGGCCAGTGCCTCCCGCGCCACCTGCGCCGTCTTGGGCCCAATCCCCTTCAGCGACTCCAGGGAGCCCGCCCGCTCGCGCAGCTCGGCGGCCGACAACTCGCCCAGCACCCGGGCCGCGGTGCGAAAGGCGCGAACCCGGTACGTCGGCTCCTGGGACCGCTCCAGCAGGAACGCGATCCGCTCCAGCGCCTCGACGGGCTCCATCGGCGCCTCCTCCCGCTCCGTTCCGGACTGCCACCGCGGCGGCGGAGCCTTCCGCGCTCCCGCACACTCCTGCGGCACGTCCAGGGTTCCCCAGCCGCCGGGGCTCCGCACCAGGGGCGGCCGGTTTGTCCGCACCGGACCCGGGTACTGCGACGCCCCGCGCGCCGCTCCGAGCGCGGGGCCCGGGAACCGAGGAGCGCCGAAGAGGAGGTCCGTCATGCCCACCCCCAGCCCGTCCGACGCCAAGGTGGCCGTCGTCACCGGCTCCGACTCCGGCATCGGCCGCGCCACCGCCGTACGCCTGGCCGAGGCGGGGATGGACGTCGGCGTCACCTGGCACACCGACCGGGAGGGCGCCGAGCGGACCGCGCGGGAGGTGCGGGCCCTGGGCCGCCGGGCGGAGACCGCCCGGGTCGACCTGACCCGGCTTCCCGAGGCCGCGGACACGGTCGACGCGCTGTGCGAGCGGCTCGGCCGGATCGACGTCCTCGTCAACAACGCCGGGACCGGCACCGCCACGCCCTTCCTCGACCTGGGCCTGGACGACCTGCGCCACGTCCTCGACGTCGACCTGGCCGGTCCCTTCCTGTGCGGGCAGAAGGCAGCCCGGCGCATGATCCGGCAGGGGGAGGGCGGCCGGATCGTCAACGTGACCTCTGTCCACGAGCACCAGCCGCGGGTGGGCGCCGCCCCGTACTGCGCGGCCAAGGGCGGGCTCGGCCTGCTCACCCAGGTGATGGCGATCGAACTGGCCGAGCACGGCATCACGGTCAACGCGGTGGCGCCCGGCGAGATCGCCACGCCCATGACCGGCCAGGAGGACACCGACCCGCACACCGAGCGCCGTCCGGGCGTACCCCTCGGGCGGCCCGGCGACGCACGCGAGGTCGCCGCGGTGATCGCCTTCCTCGCCGGGCCCGACGCCGGCTACGTCACGGGAGCCTCGTGGAGTGTGGACGGCGGCATGCTCCGGATGGGCCCGATGGCCGGTTCCCATCTCACGAGCGACGCCTGGCGGCGGCCCTGAGCGGGAGCGGAGGGCCCGGCCTACCCTCGATGCATGACCGAAATCGACACCCCGCACATCGGCAGACCGCGGATCGTCGTGCTCCGGGTGCAGCCGGGTACGCCGCCGTTCCGGATCGTCGAGATCGACGGCCAGGTGGTCGGTGAGGCCAGGGCCGTCACCGACGTCCTGGAGGCCGCCGCGGCCTTCGGCATCACGGTCCACGACCTCGACGATCCGGACGTGGTCCGCTGGGTGGGCGGCGACAAGTTCACCTGGAAGCCGCACTGAGGCCCGCCCGACGGCGCCCCGTCGCCCGGTGGGCGGCCACGGGAGGCATCGGACGGGCCCTCGCCGCACCCGGGTGTCTCAGCCGACCGTCCACTTCTGGTTGGCTCCGCCCGTGCAGGTCCAGATCTGCAGCCGGGTGCCGTTGGCCGAGTTGTTGCCCGCCACGTCGAGGCACTTGTCGGCCTGCGGATTGACGATGTCGCGGGCGCCGGTGACGACCCAGCGCTGGGCCGCGCTGCCGTTGCAGTCCCACAGCTGGACCACCGTGCCGTCCGCCGTTCCGCCGCCGTTGACGTCCAGGCACTTGCCGAGCGCCCGGACCGTGCCGTCGGCGCCCACCGTCCACCGCTGGGCCGCCGTGCCGTTGCAGTCGTAGAGCTGTACGGGAGTGCCGTTGGCGGAGTTCGCCGCGGCGACGTCCACGCACTTGCCGGCCAGGCCGCGGATCGCGCCGCCCGTGCCCGAGTCGCTCGTCGTCACCGACACGTGGTCCACCACCAGCGACTGCGGGAAGGCCGTCGAGGCGTCCGGGTCGCCGGGCCAGTAGCCGCCGACCGCCAGGTTCAGGATCAGGAAGTACGGCCTGTTGAACACCCACTGCTTCCCGCCCAGGTCGGCCGGGGTGCGCCGCTGGTAGACGTTGCCGTCGACCGACCAGGTGATGGAGTCGGGCGCCCAGTCGACGGCGAAGGTGTGGAAGCCGTCGGCGAAGGCCTGGCCGCCCGGCAGGGTGTAGCCGGCGCCGATGCCGCCGGCGCCGGAGTAGCCGGGGCCGTGCAGCGTGCCGTGCACGGTGGAGGGCTCGAAACCGACGTTCTCCATGATGTCGATCTCGCCGGAGTCCGGCCAGTTGACCGGGGTGCCGAGCATCCAGAACGCGGGCCACATGCCCTGTCCGCGCGGCACCTTCATCCGGGCCTCGACGTGTCCGTACTGCGCCGTGAACCTGCCGGAGGTGTTGAGCCGGGCCGAGGTGTACTGGCAGGTGCCGTACCAGCACTGGTAGTTGGCCGGGTTCTCCTTGCGGGCTGTGATGACCAGCTGGCCCTGGCCGTTGAGCGCCGCGTTCCGGTTGCCCGCGGTGTAGTACTGCCGTTCGTGGTTGTTGACGTTGTCGCCGGTCTCGATCTGCCACTTGGAGGAGTCGACGGCCGCGCCGGCGGGTCCGTCGAAGGTGTCGGAGAACGTCACGGCCGCGGGCGCGGCGGCGGCTGATCCGGCGGTTTCGGGACCGGCCTGCGCCGGGCCGGACACCAGGGAGGCGGCCAGCCCGGCGGACAGGGCGGCGGCGAGGAGACATCTGCGGAGCAGGCGTGGACGTGCCACGGCTCTCCCTTCCGTACGGCGTCCCGGGGAGGGGAGCGCCGACCGAGGTGGGGGGTAAGGGTGTCTCCTCTTGATTTAAGTAGTGAGCTAAGGGGCGGTCAATACCTTGGTACGGACCATCTGACCTTCCCTCAGTCGCGGGGCTTGCGCGCGTGCACCGCGCGGCTCATCCGCCGGCCCAGGAGCAGGTAACCGATGAGCGCACCCGTGCTGTTGAGGATGACGTCGTCGATGTCGAAGGCCCGACCGGTCACCAGGGCGCCCTGGGCGAACTCGACCAGCAGCATCACGACCGCCGTCAGCAGCAGCACCCGCAGCAGCCCACGGGTGCGCGGGGCGACGACCGGGACCAGCACGCCGAAGGGGACCCCCAGCAGGATGTTGCCGCCGATCTGCTTGACGGCGTCGCGCAGCGCGGGCTGGTCCAGATAGGCCCTCAGCGACCTGCCGGGGTGCATGTTGGTGTGCGTCAGCGCCTCCGACGCGGGGGAGGGGTTGAGTGTCAGTCGCGCCAGCACCACCGCGAACGCCACCATGAAGACGAAGGCGCACGCCGTCGCCAGCAGGCGCAACGGGAGGGGGAGCGGGCGCCGTTCGCGACGGTCGGGCCCCTCCGCCTTGGTGGTGCGGGGTCGCGGTGTCTTGGCGGCGCGGGGGCGCAGCAGGGAACGCGGCCCCGAGGCGGCACGAGCCATTCGGTCCTCCAGTCGTCACAGTCTTCGCGTGGTGGGCCGGTTGCCCGCCGATTCGCCGAGGATGCCGGTCGGGCCGTGGGGTCCGGTCCAGGGACCCGGCCGCGTCCGCCTCCTCCGTTTTCCCCCGCCCGGCCGGGACACTCCGGTCGCCGCCGGGCCCTCGCCGCCATGGCCGGACGGGTGCTCAGGACCCGTAGGTCACCTGTACCTTCTCGAAGCCGAGCGAGCGCAGCAGGCCCCGGAGCATCGCCGTGGTGTTGGTCTCGGCGCGGGCCCTGAGTTCGCTGTCCTTCGCCGCCTCGCCGATGTGCCGGGCCGCCAGCTTCTGCACGGCCTGTTCACCGTTGGGGTTGTCCGAGAACAGGTCACCGAGGCGGTCGAGGAGCCCGCGCTGCTTGGACACGGCGTACGAGCGGTCGGGGTCGAGGGCCGGCTCACCGAGCGCGGCGTGCGGCAGCCGCAGCGTGGCCGAGGTGCGGTCCTCGTCGACCGTCACGTCGTCCTCGGCCACCTTCCCGAGGTCGACGTAGGCGCCGACGGTGCCCGCCCCGACGTACAGGGTGCGGCTGCCGCGGATCGCGTCGGGCAGGAACTTGGTGTCCTTCTCCAGGTCCACGACGACCTGGAAGTTGCCGGACGCGGCCTCGTAGCGGCTCATGTCCTGGATGGACTCCAGCAGCGCCGGACCCGAGCGGTCCTGGGTCTCGGTGCCGAACAGGTCTTTGAGCCCCGGTACGACACTCAGCCGCAGTCCCGCGAACAGCACGACGAGCACCAGCACGAGCGCGCCCAGCACCTTCGCCCAGCCGGGCACCCGCCCGGGGAGCTTCCTGATGGGAGTCGTCATGGCGACGGCCCTCCTTCCTACTGACCTGATGCCCTCCATCTCCCCGGGCAGACCGGGGAGTTGGCGGAGCCCGGAGCGGCGGCGGGGGAGCGGAGGAGCGCGCGATGGCCCACGTCAGTGCGGCGGCTTCAGCGGACGGTCCCCGGACGGCCGGGAGGACCACACCGCCTCCCCGCGCGTGAGGCCCGGCAGCGCCAGCTCCGCCTCCCGCACCCGCCGGGCCGGCAGCTCGCCGGTGACCAGCCAGCCGTCGGCGCGGCCGGCCGTGCCGGTGAACCGCGCGCCCAGCGAGGCGAGCCGGGCCGTCACGGGCGCCAGCGCGTCGGGGGGCACCTCCGCCTCGAACGCGTGGAGCGGCTCGTACAGCCTGGTCCCGGCCCGCTCCAGGGCCCGCCGCAGCACGATCGGGACCAGCCCGCGGAAGTCGGCGGCGGTGCTGACCGGCGAATCGAACCCGGAGCGCGTCAGCGTGACCCGGTAGTCCGTGACCGGCGCCCCGGTCAGACCGGTCAGCAGGGTGGCGTGAACCGTCTCCTCGACGGCCTGGTGGAAGGCGCGGGGGAGGGCGCCGAGTTCCGTCTCGTGGGCGAAGACCCCGCCCGAGCCGTGCGGGCCCGGCTCCACGCGCAGCCCCACGGTGGCCCAGTACCGGGTGCGGTCCAGCCACGGCATCTCCTCCGCGGCCTCCCCGGTGCCGGCCGGACGCTCCAGGAACCGGGCGCGGCCCGGTGCGAAGTCCGCCTCGATGCCGTAGTCCTCCGCCAGCGTCGCCGCCAGCACCTCCATCTGGACCTCCCCGTACAGGAGCAGCGCCGTGGCGCCCGACGCCACCGGCCGGACGTGCAGCAGCGGGTCCTGGTCGGCGAGGGCCAGCAGGGCGGCGCGCAGCGCCGCGGCCTGCCCGGGGTGCCGGGCCCGGGCCAGGGTCTGCAGCGTCGGCGGCGCGAACTGCGGGGCCCGGTCGGTCCGGGCGCCGAGCCGGTCGCCGACGCGCAGGCCGCCGGGCACGGTGAGGGCCGCGATGTTGCCGGCGGTGAGCGTCCCGGGCCCGCCGATCACGTCGAGGCGGGTCACCCGGCCGAAGACCTCGGTGGTCCGACCGTCGGCCTCGCGCCGCAGGAAGGTGAGCCGTTGGCGTGGGCGCACCTCACCGTCGTGCAGCCGCAGGTACGCCGTCCGCTCGCCGTCGGGTGCGGGGCGCACGGCGAAGACCGTGCCGCGCGGGCCCGGGGAACCGGCCGCCGGGCGACAGGCGGGCGGGACCAGCCGGACCAGGGTTTCGACCAGCTCCGCGACGCCCTGCCCGCCGAGGGCGGAGCCGTGGTGCAGCGGGTGGAAGGAGCCGTCGGCGGTGCGGGCCGCGAGCGCGGCGGCCAGCTCCCCGGCGGTCGGTGCGGGGCCGTCCACCAGCGCGGCCAGGATGTCCGGGTCCACCTCGGCCAGCGCCTCGGCGGTCCGCCCGTCCGGCGGGCGGAGCGTGACGCGCGCGTCCGCGGTGCCGGCGTCCGTGACCCCGGTCAACGGCGCGACGTGCGGAGTCAGCAGGCGCCGGACGTCGGCGAGCAGCTCCTCGGTGCGCGCCCCGGTCCGGTCGATCTTGTTGACGAAGACGAGGGTGGGCAGCCGCAGCCGCCGCAGCGTGCGCATCAGCACCCGGGTGCGCGCCTGCACGCCCTCGACGGCGGACAGCACCAGGACCGCCCCGTCGAGGACCTCCAGGGCGCGCTCCACCTCGGCGACGAAGTCGGAGTGCCCCGGCGTGTCGATCAGGTTGACCTGGGTGTCGCCGGCGGTGAAGGCGGCGACGGCGGAGCGGATGGTGATGCCGCGGCGGCGCTCGATCCCGCCGTCGTCCGTGCGGGTGTCGCCCGCGTCGACGCTGCCGAGCCGGTCGACGGCGCCGTGATCGAAGAGGAGCCGCTCGGTGAGACTGGTCTTACCGGCGTCGACGTGGGCCAGGATGCCGATGTTCAGGGTGTTCGGGACGTGCATGCGGTGTCGAGTCCTCGGGAACCGTGGGCCGGAAGGGGCACTGGGTGATTCCGAGGAGTCGGCGCATGCGGGGGATCCTGACCTGAGGGGACGCGGGCGGCCCTCATCATGGCCCCGGCCCCCGGGGCCGCGGCAACCGAATATCCGTAAGCTGAGGCTCCCGGCCGGACAGCATCCGGACAGGATCACGCGAGGAGCGTCCGTGCGAGACATCGCCGTGTTCAGCGGTAGCGCCCACCCCGAGCTGGCCGAGGAGGTCTGCGCGCACCTGGGCGTACCTCTCAGCCCCACCCGGGTGAGCCGGTTCGCCAACGACTGCCTGGAGGTGCAGCTGCGGGCCAACTGCCGGGAGCGGGACGTCTTCCTGGTGCAGCCGCTGGTCAAGCCGGTCCAGGAGCACCTCGTCGAGCTGCTGCTGATGTGCGACGCGGCCCGCGGGGCGTCGGCCGGACGCATCACCGTCGTCATGCCGCACTACTCCTACGCCCGCTCCGACAAGAAGGACGCGCCGCGCATCTCGCTCGGCGGACGCCTCGTGGCGGACCTGCTGGTGGCGGCCGGCGCGGGCCGGGTGCTGGCCATGACCCTGCACTCGCCCCAGGTGCACGGCTTCTTCTCGGTCCCGGTCGACCACCTGCACGCGCTGCGCGAACTGGCCGCGCACTTCCGGCGGTACGACCTGTCCCGCACCACGGTCGTATCGCCGGACCTCGGCAACGCCAAGGAGGCCGCCGCGTTCGCCCGGATGCTCGGCGCCCAGGTCGCGGCCGGCGCCAAGCAGCGCTACGCCGACGACCGGGTCAGCATCAACGCCGTGATCGGGGACGTCGCCGGGCGCGACGTCATCGTCCTCGACGACGAGATCGCCAAGGGCAGTACGGTCCTCGAACTCCTCGACCGGCTGCGGGAGGCGGGGCCGCGCACCATCCGCCTGGCCTGCACGCACGGGCTGTTCGCGTCCGGCGCCCTCAAGCGGCTCAGCGACCAGCCGGACGTGCTGGAGATCGTGTGCACCAACACCGTGCCGGTGCCGGCCGACGACCACACGGAGAAGCTGCGCGTCCTGTCGATCGCCCCCGCGCTCGCCGAGGCGGTGCGCCGCATCCACAACGGCGAGTCGGTCAGTGCCCTGTTCGACCCTCCGCCGGGCGGGTGACGCCGAGCACCTCCTCCAGGGTGGCCCGCGGGGGCAGCAGCCGGGCGAGGCCGGTGATCCGCAGCATGCGCAGGGTCAGCGGGTGGGTGCACACGAGGTGCACCTGCCCGCCGTGGTCCAGCGCCCGGCGACGGGCCCGGTACAGCAGTCGCAGGCCGGAGCAGTCGAAGAAGTCGACCCCGCCCAGGTCGAGCACGATCCGGGCGCCGGGGCGCCCCGCCTCCCGGTCCAGGAGCGGGGCGACCTCCGCGGCCGACGCGATGTCGATCTCACCCCGGAGCTCCAGCACCGTGTGCCCGCGTTCGTGGCGCACGTGCAGATGCCGGGTGGACGACGCGGGTTCCTGCCGCACGGCGACCTTGCCTCCAGCCTGTTCCGGTGGCTCAACTGATGACTCCGCCCCGGAAGTTACCCCGATCGAGCGAGTTTGAGCATGTTCGAATGACATATGTCATCGAGATTTGCTCACAGGTCGATCAGTCGACCACGAGGACGATCTTGCCCGTGGTGCGGCCGGTCTCGCCCAGCGCGTGCGCCTGCGCCGCGTCGGCCAGCGGGAACGTCTCCGCGACGGTGGCCCGCAGCTTCCCGGACTCGGCCAGCCGGGCGATCTCCCGCATGTCGGCCCGGTCGGCGTCCACGAGCATCCGGACCGCCCGCACGCCGAGCCGCTCGGCCTCCTCGAAGAACTCCTCCGAGCCGACCGGCAGGATCGACACCACGATCCCGCCCGGACGCAGCACACGCAGCGAACGCAGGGACGTGTCACCGCCGATCGTGTCCAGGACGACGTCCACGTCCTTCACGGCCTCGGCGAAGTCCGTCTCCCGGTAGTCCACCGTCTCGTCCGCCCCGAGGGAGCGCAGGAACTCGTGCTTGGCCGCGCTGGCGGTGCCGATCACATGGGCACCCCGCGCCTTGGCGATCTGCACCGCCACGTGTCCCACCCCGCCGGCCGCCGCGTGGATCAGCACCCGCTGCCCCGGCCGGACGTCCGCCCGCTCCACCAGGGCCTGCCACGCCGTCAGCGAGACCAGCGGGAGCGCCCCGGCCCCGACGTGGTCGACCCCGGCCGGCAGGTGCACGAAGGTGCGCGCGGGGGCCGTGACGTACTCCGCGTGGGAGCCGTGGCCGAACGGGTAGGAGAGCATGCCGAAGACCTCGTCGCCGGGCCGGAACGCGGCGACGCCGATCCCCACCGCCTCCACCACCCCCGAGACGTCCCAGCCCAGTACGAAGGGCGGCTCGCCGAGGAAGCCGCCGTTCGCCCGGTGCTTCCAGTCGGTCGGGTTCACCCCGGCGGCCCGCACCCGGACCAGCACCTCGTTCGGACGGGGCTCCGGGCGCTCGACCCGCACTTCCTTCAGGACCTCGGGACCGCCGAGGACGTCCTGGCTGATGGCTCGCATGGTGTTCACGTCGCTCATGGTCACCCAGCTTGCCTCGCCGCGCCACGTCGGGGAGACGGTGCGGTCGCCCGCTGCGGGAACGTGACGGGATCCTGACGTCCGCGGCACTCCGAAACTGATCTCCCAGGGATCCCGGCCGATGACTCCCCGGCGCCGGCGCACCCAAGTCCCGCGCGCGACGGGCGAGTCGGAGCCGCGCCGCCTCGTGCGCGACGGCCCTGGCCGCCCTCCGACTGATTCGGCCGGGCCGGGATATCCGCAAGGTACAGGGCGCGGGACACGTACGCCCCGCGGCCCCGAATCCTCCGGAGGAGACATGGCACTGGTCAACGCGGGCGTCGTGGTGCTCGACTGCGCCGAACCCGAGCGGCTCGCCGAGTTCTACAAAGAGCTGCTGGGCGGGGAAGAGACCGAAGCGACCGCCAACCGGATCGAGATCCGGGGAGCCGGCGGCTTCCGCATGGCGTTCCGGCGTGACGTGAACGCCACCCCGCCGAGCTGGCCCCGCCCCGAGAACTCGCTCCAGGCACACCTGGACTTCGTCGTGGACGACCTGGACGAGGCCGAACGCGGGGTCGTGGGGCTCGGCGGGCGTCCGCTGGAGGCCAAGGACGCGCCCGGCCCGTACGAGGAGCGGGGCTTCTCCGATCCCGCGGGTCACTCGTTCACGATGCGCCGCGGTGTCGCGCCGACGGCACCCAAGCAGGGCTGACCTGCCGGGTGCCGTCGGCGACGGGGAGGGCCGGGCCCCTGGGGTCCGGTCAGTCCCGGCCGCCCTTGCCGTCCGTCGGCCAGACGCCCGTCGAACGTTCGATGGCCTTGGCCCCGGTCCGGTCCACCGCACTGCGCACCGCGGCGAAGATGGCGCCCTGGATCGCGGCGGCCAGCAGGATCTCCCCCCAGCCGCGGTCCGGGTCCAGCGCGTCGGGCGCGTCGTCCTCGTGCCGGAGCACCTTCCACGTCTTCTGGAAGGCCATCCCGGCCAGCGCGCCGCCCGCCCAGCCCAGCACGAAGCCGACGGGCTTGTAGGCGAGGGGGAGCGTCTTCTTCTTTTTCTTGCCCACGTGGGTCTCCTCGGGTTCGGATGCGTGTGTCGTCGGTCGGTCGTACGGTCAGGGCCCGCCCGGTGCCGGGACCGCCTCGTCGGCGCGGACCGGCGCCGGTGGGGTCCCGTCGCCGAACGGCCGCCCGCCCAGCTCCTGCCGGTGATGGGGCGTGAGCCAGCCGGAGAGGTCCGGGCCCAGGGGCACGACGGCGGTCGGGTTGATGCCGGTGTGCACCTGGTAGTAATGGCGCTTGATGTGGTCGAAGTCGACGGTGTCGCCGAAGCCGGGTGTCTGGAACAGGTCGCGGACGTACCCCCACAGCACCGGGTTCTCCGTCAGCTTCCAGCGGTTGCACTTGAAGTGACCGTGGTAGACGGCGTCGAAACGCACGAGTGTGGTGAACAGCCGGATGTCCGCCTCCGTGATCGTGTCACCGACCAGGTAGCGCTGCCGTTCCAGCCGGGGCGTCAGCGCCTCCAGGCGTCGGAACACCCCCGCGCACGCCGTCTCGTACTCCTCCTGACCGGTGGCGAACCCCGCCCGGTAGACGCCGTTGTTGACGTCCTCGTAGACGTCCGCCATCACCTCGTCGATCTCGTCGCGCAGGGCGTCCGGGTACAGGTCGGGTGCCCCCGGCCGGTGCAGGGACGTCCACTCGGTCGCGAGGTCCAGGGTGATCTGCTGGTAGTCGTTGGTGACCAGCTGCCCGCTGGGCACGTCCACGACCGCCGGCACACTCACCCCGCCCGGGTAGCCGGTCTCGCGTCGGTCGTAGGCCTCGCTGAGGAAGCGGATGCCGAGCACCGGGTCGCGGCCGTCGGGGTCCAGGGTGAAGCGCCAGCTGCGGTCGTCCTGGAGGGGGTCGGCGACGGCCAGGGACAGGGCGTCCTCCAGCCCGAGCAGCCGTCGTGAGACGAGGGCGCGGCTCGCCCACGGACAGGCACGGCTCACCACCAGCCGGTAGCGGCCGGGCTCCACGGGCCAGCCGTCCCGGCCGTCCGCGGTGATCCGGTCCGCGAAGTGGCTCCTGGACCGCTTGAACGCCTTCCTGCCGTAGCCGCTGTTGCCGGGCGTTCCGCCGTCACCGCTCATGGCCCCGCCTTCCGGTCGTTCGTGTGCTCCCCAGGACGCGTTCCCCGTTTTCGGCGGTCGGCACTGGTGGGCCACCCACAAGGCGGGTGTGAGCCCGGCCGGCCGAGGGCAGTCGGGCCCTCGTGACTGGGACAGCTTCGGAAGACAAGAAGGACTACGGGACCGACCACGGGACCGACCACGGGACGGCGCGCGGGAGCGACGGCACGGACCACGGGACGACGGCGCGCGAGACCGACGCCGGTGCCGACCGCAGGACGCGTGTCACGGTGCTGGTCGCGCTCGCGGCCAACCTGGTGATAGCCGCCGCCAAGGCGGTGGGGGGACTCGTGGCGGGCTCGCCCGCGCTGCTGTCGGAGGCGGCGCACTCGGTGGCCGACAGCCTGAACGAGGTCTTCCTGCTCGCCGCCCTGCGCCGCAGCCGCCGCCCCGCCGACCGCCGACACCCCTTCGGATACGGCAAGGAGCGGTTCTTCTGGTCCTTGCTGGCGGCCGTCGGCATCTTCGTCATGGGTGGCTGCTTCTCCTTCTACCAGGGGGTCGAGGCCCTGCGCACCGGCGCCCAGGAGGAACTCGGCGGCTACGTGGCCGGGCTGATCGTGCTCGGCGTCGCCCTGCTCGCGGAGGGAGCCTCCCTGCTGCGCGCCCTCCACCAGGTGCGGAGCCAGGGCGGGCTCGCCACCGGGCTGCGCGACCCGGCCCTGCGCACGGTCGTCGCCGAGGACGGCACCGCGGTGCTCGGCGTGACCCTCGCGATGACCGGCATGGCCCTGCACATGGTCACCGGACAGGTGGTGTGGGAGGCCTGCGCCTCGCTCGCGATCGGCGCGCTGCTCGTGTTCGTGGCGTACCGGCTGGGCCGCGAGGCCCGCGACCAGCTGATCGGCGAGGCCGCCGACCCGGAGGCCAGCGGCCGCATCCGGGCACTGCTGTGCGCACAGCCGGAGATCGACAGCGTCGAGGCCCTGTTCACCATGAAGACCGGGCTGGACTCCACCCTGGTGGCCGCCCGCATCGACCTGGTGCCCGGTCTGGACAGCGAGCGGGTGGAGGAGGTCGCCGTGCGCATCAAGGGCTCCATCGCGCGCACCGTGCCGGAGGCGCGGCAGATCTTCCTCGACGTCACCGACCGGATGGCCGAGGAGGCAGCGGAAAGCCCCGCCGCGACGGGGGAGCGCGGCGGGGCCTGAAGCACGCGTTCCCGGCATCGACGGGACCATGCGCACGGCTTCGGAGAAACTTCCGCCCGCCGGCTCAGTCCCCGTCGACCGGGTCCAGGACGAACACCGGGATCTCCCGGTCCGTCTTCTTCTGGTAGTCGGCGTAGGGCGGGTACGCCGCGACGGCACGCTCCCACCACTCCGCCTTCTCCGTGCCGGTGATCTCACGGGCCGTCATGTCCCGTTTCACCGGGCCGTCCTGCAACTCCACGTGGGGGTCGGACTTGATGTTGTGGTACCAGACCGGGTGCTTGGGCGCCCCGCCCAGCGAGGCGACCACGGCGTAACGGCCCTCGTGCTCGACGCGCATCAGCGGCGTCTTGCGGATCTTGCCGCTCCGTGCGCCCCTAGTGGTGAGCACGATGACCGGCATCCCCGTGTCCATCAGGGTCGTGCCCTTGGTACCGCCGGAGCTCTCGTAGAGCTCGACCTGTTCGCGCACCCACTGCGTCGGGCTGGGTTCGTACTCGCCGTCAAGAGGCATGGCATCCGTCCCATCATCGCGTCGTACGGCTGACCGGCACCGCGGTGGATCCGGCGGCGCCGCGTCCATCCTTACCGCATTACCCCCGTGCACTTCCCGCGGCGCAATGACCTCACGCGTCATCGCGCCACCGGCGGCCGTGCGGCACAGTCGTCCTCGTCCGCACGACGACCCACCCGAAGGAGACGCCGGCCATGACCACCGCCCCCGGTGACGTGACGACCACCCGCGCCACGGTCGAGGAGCTGCTGCGCCGGATCGCGCAGGGCGACCCGGACCGGATCGCCGAGCTGTACGACGAGTCGGCCGACTGGCGGCTGAGTTGGCCCGAGGACGAGCACGGCCGCGCCGCCACCCCCTGGATCCGGCACCGGCGCACCCGGGCGGACGCCGCCGACCACTACCGCCTGCTCGCCGCCCACCACGTGCCGGGCGGGGCGGACACCCGCATCGAGCGCGTCCTGGTCGACGGGGAGGACGCGGTGGTGCTCGGCGAGATCCGGCAGACCGCCGCGACCACCGGGCGCTCCTACCGCGCCGCCTTCGCCCTGCACCTGACCGTGCGGAGCGGCCTGGTCGTCCGCCACCACGTGTACGAGGACAGCCTCACCGTGGCCCGGGCGTTCACCCCCTAGGACCGTCCGGCGTACGCACCCGCCACCGACCCGGCCGCACGTCACGTCGCCGTGTCGACGCCCCGGACGGCATCCGACGACGAGGGCGCGCCCTCCTCCGCCCCCGCGGCGGCCAGCAGGACGCGCGCCGCCTCGCGGGCCTCCCGGGCGGACCCCGTGCCTCCCGCGACGCCCGCCGCGACCATGGCGCCCTCGGCCAGCAGGAACAGCTGCCCGCCCACCGCGGCGGGCAGTCCCGCGTCGGTCGCCAGGCGGTCGAGGAAGGCGCGGAACGCCTCCTTGTGCGCCCGCACCCGGTCCGCCACCGGCGCCGAGGTGGCTCCCAGTTCGCCGTACGCGTTGATCCACGCGCAGCCGCGGAAGCCGGGCTCGGCGAACCACTGCCCCAGCCAGTCGAAGACGGCCAGGATCCGGGTGCCGGGCTCCGGGTGCCGCTCGACGTACTCCGCCAGCCGTCCCCGCCAGCGGACGTCACGCCGGTCCAGATACGCCACCACCAGCTGCTCCTTGGCCGGGAACAGCCCGTAGAGGCGCTTGAGGGAGACGCCGGAGTCGCCGCGGACGTCGTCCATGCCGACGGCCTGGACGCCCCGCGCGTAGAACAGCCGTTCCGCCGCGTCCAGCACCCGCTCGCGGGCGGCCTCGCCGTCCATGGTGACCCCTTACCGGAAGCGCCGTGTGCCTCACGCGCGCTCCGACCTGCTTCCTTGACGGGAGAACGCGCGTTCTCCTACGGTAGCAGCCGTGCATGAGAACGAGCGTTCTCCGCCGCTCTTCCCGGAGGTTCCGCCATGACGACCGACCGTCCGCCCCTGCCGCCGTTCACCCGCGAGACCGCCGCCCGGAAGGTGCGGGCGGCCGAGGACGCCTGGAACACCCGCGACCCGCACCGGGTCGCGCTCGCCTACTCCGAGGACTCGGTCTGGCGCAACCGCGACACGTTCCTCACGGGCCGCCCGGCCATCGTCGAGTTCCTCACCGCCAAGTGGGCGCGCGAGCACGAGTACGCGCTCCGCAAGGAGCTGTGGGCCTTCGACGGCAACCGCATCGCCGTCCGCTTCCGCTACGAGTCCCACGACGCCGACGGCCAGTGGTGGCGCTCCCACGGCAACGAGCTGTGGGAGTTCGACGAGCACGGCCTCATGACCCGGCGGGAGGCGAGCATCAACGACGTCCCCATCGAGGAGTCGGACCGCAGCATCCGCGGCCCCCGGACCGTTCAGTAGGGTTCCGGGGTGAGCGAACAGGCCGGGAGCGCCGCGAGACCCTTCCTCTACGTCGTCGTGTGCGCCGCCGGAGTGGCCTCGGGCGTCCCCGCGTTGATCACCGCCGCGCGGCAACGCGGCTGGGAGGTCGGGGTGTTCGCGACCCCGGTCGCCATGGACGGCTTCTTCGACGCCGCCGACGTCGAGGCACGGACCGGCCGCCCCATCCGCTCCGCCTGGCGCCGCCCCGGCGATCCGCGGCCCTTCCCGGCGCCGGACGCCGTCGTCGTCGCGCCCGCCACCTTCAACACGGTCAACAAGTGGGCGGCCGGCCTGGCCGACACCCTGGCCCTGGCCACCCTGTGCGAGGCCTGCGGACTGGGCGTCCCCGTCGCCGTGCTGCCGTGCGTCGCCGACGCGCTGGCCTCCCACCCCGCGTACCGGGAGAGCCTGGCCCGACTGCGCGGCATGGGTGTGCGCTTCGGCGACCCGTACGCCGGGGAGGCGGCCGCGGACGGCACCCGGCCCGACTTCGCCTGGGAACAGGCGCTGGACCTGCTCGAACCGCGCTGACCCGCCCGCCCTTCGAGTCCGCACGAGGACGTACGCTCGCGACTGTCACCGATGATCCCGAAGACAGGAGCAGCAACGATGCAGTACGTGAAGCTCGGCTCGACGGGCCTGGACGTCTCGCGGATCTGCCTGGGCTGCATGACCTACGGTGTGCCCGACCGCGGCACGCACGAGTGGACCCTCGACGAGGAGGCCTCGCGCCCGCTGATCCGGCAGGCGCTGGACGCCGGCATCACCTTCTTCGACACGGCCAACGTCTACTCGGACGGCACCAGCGAGGAGATCGTCGGCAAGGCGCTGCGCGACTTCGCCCGCCGCGACGACATCGTGCTCGCGACCAAGGTGCACGGCAGGATGCGGCCCGGAACCAACGGCGGCGGGCTGTCCCGCAAGGCGATCACGACCGAGATCGACCACAGCCTGCGCCGCCTGGGCACCGAGTACGTCGATCTCTACCAGATCCACCGCTTCGACCCGCACACGCCGGTCGAGGAGACGATGGAAGCGCTGCACGACCTGGTCAAGGCGGGCAAGGTCCGCTACCTCGGCGCCAGTTCGATGTACGCCTGGCAGTTCTCGAAGATGCAGTACACCGCCGAGCGGCACGGCTGGACGAAGTTCGTGTCCATGCAGAACCACTACAACCTCCTCTACCGCGAGGAGGAGCGGGAGATGCTGCCGCTCTGCGCGGACCAGGGCGTCGGCGTGCTGCCCTGGAGCCCGCTCGCCCGCGGCCGCCTCACCCGCGACTGGGACACCGCCACCGAGCGCAGCGCCACCGACAACTTCGGCAGCACCCTCTACCAGGAGGGCGACCGTGCCGTGGTCGACGCCGTCACCCGCATCGCCGGCGACCGCGGCGTGCCGCGCGCGCAGGTGGCCCTGGCCTGGCTGCTGCACCGGGCCGCGGTGACCGCGCCGATCATCGGCGCCTCGAAGACGCGGCATCTCGAGGACGCCGTGGCGGCGGTCGAACTGACGCTGACCGAGAAGGAGACCGAGGAGCTGGAGCGGCCCTACGCGCCGCACCCGATCGCCGGTCACTGATCCCCCGGGGGCGCCCCGTCACTTCAGGGCCCGGTCCCCGCTTCCAGGGCGGTGACGGACACGGACGCCCCGTCGCCGCCCACCGGGACCTCGCCGGCCGTCCACGCGACCTCGAGGGGGTCCCGCTCGTCCGGCGGGGTGACGAGCAGGGCCGCCGGGGTCGCGGTGCGGGCGCCGCTGATCTGCGGACTGGAGAAGGACAACCCGGCCCACGCGCTCCTCCCCGGCGGCAGCGTGAGCGTCTCGGGGGAGGAGGGCACGCGGTCGGGGTCCGCGCCCACCTGCTTGCCGGACGCGTCCACGAAGGCGGCGCCCGGATGGCCGTACACCGTGCAGGTGCGGTCGGAGATGTTCGTCAGCACGATCGGGAAGTTCCGCTGGCCCGCACCCGGGTCGACGCGCCCGACGGCGGCCCGCAGCTCGGAGGTGTGGCAGCGGCCGTCGGTGCGGGCCGAGGCGGAGGCCGACCCCGCGGTGTGGCTGGGCGCGGTGCCCTCGGCGGGCGCGGTGGCGCTGCCGGCACCGGAGTGCGCGCCGGTCGTGGTCGGGGCCCCGGTGGCGCGCGGGGTGCCCGGGACCGTCGTACCGCTCTCGCTCCCGCACGCGGTCAGCACGCCGAGGAGCGCGAGCGCACTCGCCGGCAGGGCCGTTCGGCGCAGGGGCTGGGACGTGTTCGCCATCGCTTCTCCGCACTCCCGTGAGGTCCCGCGCACGGCCCGCCGCGCGGGACGGCACCGTACGCCCTGTGCCGTCGAGTGTCCCGCCGCGCGGACCGGGAAACGAGGGCGCGCCCGGTACCCGCCGCCGCGCGCCCCCGGGGTCACTCCTCGCCGAGCAGCGCCAGTTCCGCCCAGATCGTCTTGCCCTCGGTCGTGTGCCGGCTGCCCCAGCGCTGGGTCAGCTGGGCCACCAGCAGCAGACCGCGGCCGCCCTCGTCCCAGGTCTTGGCCCGGCGCAGGTGCGGCGCGGTGTGGCTGGAATCGGATACCTCGCAGATCAGCGTCGCCCTGTCGTGGATCAGCCGCAGCCGGATGGGCGGGGAGCCGTACCGGATGGCGTTGGTGACCAGCTCGCTCACCACCAGTTCGGCCGTGAACGACGCCTCCAGCAGGGACCAGACGGACAGTTGCTCGACGACCTGCTTGCGGACGGGGGCGACCAGCGACGGGTCGTTCGGGATGTCCCAGGTGGCGACCTGGCCGGCGGGCAGCCCCCGGGTACGGGCCAGCAGCAGGGCCACGTCGTCGGCGGCGCCGCCCGACGGCAGCAGGGCGTGCAGTACCCGGTCGCACAGGGCGTCCAGCGAGTCGGTGGCAGCGGCCAGCGCCTCGCGCAGCAGCGCCTGGCCGGCGTCGGCGTCCCGCTCCCGGCTCTCCACCAGCCCGTCGGTGTAGAACGACAGCACGCTGCCCTCACGCAGCTCCAGCTCGGCGGACTCGAAGGGCAGCCCGCCCACGCCCAGCGGCGGGCCGGAGGGCAGGTCGATCTGCCGGGGCGGGCCGTCCGGCGGGACCAGGAACGGCGCCGGATGTCCGGCCCGGGCCAGCGAGCAGCGCCGCGACACCGGGTCGTACACCGCGTACAGGCAGGTGGCGCCGACCTCGCCGGTGCCGTCGTCGCCGGACTCCTCGGACAGCCGGACGACCAGGTCGTCGAGGTGGGTGAGGAGTTCGTCGGGCGTCAGGTCGATGTCGGCGAGGGTGCGGACCGCGGTGCGCAGCCGGCCCATGGTGGCCGAGGCCTGGATGCCGTGGCCGACGACGTCCCCGACGACCATCGCCACCCGCATCCCGGACAGCGGGATGACGTCGAACCAGTCGCCGCCGACCCCGGAGCGGGCGGCCGGCAGATAGCGGGAGGCCGCCTCCACCGCCGCGGTGGGCGGCAGCCAGCGGGGGAGCAGGCTGCGCTGAAGGGTCAGCGTCGACTCCCGCTCGCGGGAGTAGCGGCGGGCGTTGTCGATGCAGACGGCGGCGCGGGCGGTGACCTCCTCGGCGAGCAGCCGGTCGTCGTCCGTGAAGGGGTACGGCCGCCGGAACCGGGTGAACACCGCGACGCCGAGGGTGGTGCCGCGGGCCTGGAGCGGCACGGACATCGTGGAGTGGATGCCGTACTCCTCGACCCGCCGGACGCGCAGCGGGTCCCACTCCCGCCAGCGCTCCAGATCGCCGCTGGGCACCTCGGCGATGATCGCGCGGCCCGCGACCAGGCACTCTGCCTGGGGCGACCCGGCCGGGTAGACGTCCAGGCGTCCCGGCTCGACCACCGCCTCCGGGCACCCCGGGTTGACCGACTGGTGGGCGGCCCGGCGCAGGCCCACCGGCGGCGCCGGCACGGCGGCGGGCTCACCCTCGTGCTCCTGCGCGTCCAGCAGGTCGACGCTCACGAAGTCCGCCAGCGCGGGGACGCACACGTCCGCCAGCTCCTGTGCGGTACGGGTCACGTCCAGCGTGGTGCCGATGCGGACGCTCGCCTCGTTGACCAGGTGCAGTCGCTCGCGGGACAGGTGCTGCTCGGTGAAGTCGTGGGCGCTCACGCAGGCGCCGCGCACCCGCCCGCCGGCGTCGCTGAGGGGCGCGATCCGCGCGTGCCACGCGTGGGCGCGGCTCTCGCCGGTGGCCTTGAGGTGGGTGTGCATGTCGTCCGTGCGGCCGGTGTCGAGCACCTGCCGCAGACGCCGTTCGAGTTCCGTGTTCTGCGGCCGGCTGCCGAGGTCGGTGGGCCGCAGACCGCGGACGCGGTCCGCCGGGAGACCGAGGAGCTGGGCCATGACGTTGTTGACATCGCGCAGCCGAAGCCTGTCGTCGAAGATCATCGTGGCGCAGGGGGACTGGGCGAGGGCCGCCGCGACCAGAGGGTCCTCCGGGCGTTCGGGGCCGCGGTCCAGCGGGGAGACCGCGAGCCACGTGCCTGGGGCGCCGTCGGGCGACGGTCTGCGGTGGGCGAGCACCCACACGGAGACGGTGCGCCCGTCGCGGTGCCGCAGGGCCAGTGTGCCGTTCCAGCGCTCCTCGCCGGGGCGGGGCCGGGGGTCGCCTGCGCCGTCGGCCAGCAGCACGGCGGCGGGGCGTCCCACGACATCGGCGGCCGGATGGCCCAGCAGCAGGCGGGCGCCCTCGTTCCACTCCCGCAAGGTGCCGGAGTCGTCGACGACGACGCGGGCCGTGGCGGCATCGTCGGACGGGTTGACCGGACTCATCGTCGCCACTCCATTGCGCACACCCATGGTGAACAGCGCGTCACCTGAAGACCAGCCTAGTGCGTCCGCGCTCCGTACGGACCCGAACCACAGGGCCCGCGGAGCCCCGGCGCCTCAGGGGCCACCGGCTCGGCGGGCCGCACGGGACAGAAAAGGCTTTCTGCGCTCTTGACGAGCGCATGTGGCGCGACGTCAGAATCTGTTTGGTCGCGATCAGTTGCGAGTGTTTCTGATCCCTGTTGTCCTGCTCTGTTGTCCACGAGGGAGATCCGTCATGACGGTCACGCGCAGAACGGTTCTGATCGCCTCCGCTGCGACACCGGCGGCCACAGCGGTGCTCGGCGCCCCGCCGGCCTCGGCCGCGGACGCGTCGGCGGCCCGTGCGGGCCGCGCCGTCATCCCCCTGCGCGACGGCTGGCGCTTCCTGCTCGCCGACCCCGACGGGGCCGCCGACGACACGACCGGCGCCGCCGACCCCGCCCACGACGACTCGGCGTGGCGCGAGGTCGCCGTCCCGCACGACTGGAGCATCGAACAGGCGCCCACCACGGAGCACGGCACCACCAGCGGCACCGGATTCCTCCCGGGCGGCCTCGGCTGGTACCGCCTCGCCTTCACCCTGCCGTCCGCCCTCGCCGGGAAGCGGATCTCGGTCGAGTTCGACGGCGTGTACATGGACGCCCACGTCCACTGCAACGGCCGGGAGGCGGGCCGCCACCCCTACGGCTACACGGGCTTCGCCCTCGACCTCACCGACCTGGTGCACACCGACGGCCGCACCGAGAACGTCCTCGCCGTGCGGGTGCGCAACCGGCTGCCCAGCAGCCGCTGGTACTCCGGCAGCGGTATCTACCGCGAGGCCCGCCTCGTCGTCACCGAACCGGTGCACGTACGGCGCTGGGGCACGTACGTCACCACACCGCGGGTGAGCGAGGAGCGCGCCGTCGTCCGGGTGGCGACGTCGGTCGTGAACACGACCGGTACCGCGCGCGAGGTCGAGATCCGGTCGACGGTCAAGGACTCCGACGGACGCACCGTGGCCCGCGCGACCTCCACGGTCGACGTCACCGCGGACGTGAGCGAGACGCACGAACTCACCGTCGAGCGCCCCCGGATGTGGGACTTCGCCACACCGCACCGGTACGCCCTGCACACCGAACTGCGGGTCGGCGGGCGCGTCGTCGACACCTACCGCACCCCGTTCGGCATCCGCACCTTCCGCGTCGACCCCGAGGAGGGCTTCCACCTCAACGGCAGGTACGCCAAGATCAAGGGCGTCGACCTGCACCACGACCTCGGGGCGCTCGGCGCCGCCGTGAGCACCGACGCGATCCGCCGCCAGATGACCCTCATGAAGTCGATGGGGGTCAACGCCTTCCGGACCTCCCACAACCCGCCCGCGCCCGAGATGATCGAGGTCTGCGAGGAGCTGGGCATCATCATGCTGGTGGAGGCCTTCGACTGCTGGCGCACCGGCAAGAACACCTATGACTACGGCCGGTTCTTCGACGAGTGGTGCGAGACGGACGCCACCGAGATGGTGCTCGCCGCCCGCAACTCGCCCGCCGTGGTGATGTGGTCGATCGGCAACGAGGTCCCCGACTCCACCTCCACCGCCGGGCTCGCGATGGCCGACCGGATCATCGACGCGATCCGCGCCGCCGACGACACCCGCCCGCTGGTCATCGGCTCCGACAAGTACCGCCGCATGCCGGCCAGGGGCTCCGCGGCCGACCTGATGCTGGCCAAGCTCGACGGCCTCGGCCTCAACTACAACACCGCCAGGTCGGTGGACGACCTGCACGCGGCCTACCCGCACCTGTTCCTCTTCGAGTCCGAGTCGTCGTCGGAGACCTCCACGCGCGGCACCTACCAGGAGCCGGAGCACCTCAACACCGGCGAGAACCAGACCCCGGGCCGGCGGGCCACCTCGTCCTACGACAACAACCTCGCCTCCTGGACCATGAGCGGCGAGTACGGCCACAAGAAGGACCGGGACCGGAAGTGGTTCGCCGGCCAGTTCCTGTGGTCCGGCATCGACTACATCGGGGAGCCCACGCCCTACGACGTCTTCCCGGTGAAGGCCTCCTTCTTCGGCGCGGTCGACACCGCCGGCTTCCCCAAGGACATGTACCACCTGTTCCGGAGCCAGTGGACCCACGAGCCGATGGTCCACCTGCTGCCGGCCACCTGGAACCACCGCGAGGGCGACACCGTCGAGGTCTGGGCGTACGCGAACGTCGCCACCGTCGAGCTGTACCTGAACGGGAGGTCCCTGGGCATCCGCGCGTTCGACACCAAGAGGACCGTCGACGGCCGCTCCTACCTGGAGACCACCGAGGCCACCGGTGACGACAAGACCTTCACCGAGGGCCCCTACCCCGGCAGCTACACCAGTCCGAACGGCAGCGCCGGCAAACTGCACCTGGCCTGGACGGTCCCCTTCGAGCCGGGCGAGCTGAAGGCCGTGGCCCGGCGGGACGGCAGGGTGGTCGCCACCGACGTCCTGCGCACCGCCGGCGCCCCGTACGCCGTGCGCCTGACGCCGGACCGCGGGAGCGTCGCCGCCGACGGCCGTTCCCTGGTCTTCGTCACCGCCGAGGTGGTCGACCGGCGCGGCGTGGTGGTGCCCGGCGCCGAGCACCTGCTCTCCTTCGAGGTGGCGGGCGGTTCCCTGGCCGGAGTGGACAACGGCCGCCAGGAGAGCGCCGAGCGCTACCAGGCGAGCACCCGCACCGCCTTCCACGGCAAGGCCCTGGCCATCGTGCGGTCGGGCACCGGGCCCGGGACGCTCCGGGTCACGGCCCGCGCGGACGGGCTGCGCCCGGGCACGACGACCGTGCGCACGCGCCGGGCCGAGGACCCGGCGACCACGCCGGCCCCCCGCTTCCGCGCCGATCACCCGGCCCCCGTGGCCCACCCGCACGCGGACGCGAGCTACTCCGGCCGCCCCGACACCCTTCCCGGCGCCATGCTCGACGGCGACCCGGCGACCGGCTGGTCCAACGGCTTCCACAAGGCGGCCACCGCCCTGCTGCCCGCCTTCGAGGGAGCCCGCCGCGAGGACTGGGTCTCGGTGGACCACGGCCGCCGGCGCACGTACGACCGCCTGGAGGTGTCCTTCACCGTCGACGGCCGGCACAGCCTGCCCGCCACGGTCGAGGTCGCCGTCTGGGACGGCCGCGCCTGGCGCGCGGCGGAGGGGACGCGGACCGACTGGGCCACCGCCTCCGACGCGCCCACCGTCATCACCTTCGGCGCGGTACGCGGCTCCCGCGTCCGGCTCACGATGACCAGCCGCCACCCCGGCGAGGTGGAGGGAGCGGTCCGCATCAGCCGGCTGGAGGCGCCCACGGCCTGACGCCGCTCCCGGGGTCCGGACGGGAAACCAGTCCCGTCCGGACCGTTGACGGGGTGTCATGTCTGCCACAAGCATGGCCTGCGATCCCTTTTGGGAGCGCTCCCATTCATGGCGGGCGCCCTCCCATCGACGTGAGCGTCACCCCCCGCACCTCCCATGAGGAGCCCAGACGTGAAAAGACGCAGAACCGCACTCGCCGTCTCCCTGACGGCTCTGCTGGCGGCGGCCGTCACCGCGGTGCCCGCCGCCCCGGCCGGGGCCGAGGAGACCGAGCAGGTCAAGAACGGCACCTTCGACGACGGCACCGCATCCTGGTGGTCGAGCAGCAACGTCACCGCCGGCGTGTCCGACGGCCGGCTGTGCGCCGACGCCCCCGGCGGCACCGCCAACCGCTGGGACGCGGCCGTCGGCCAGAACGACGTCACCCTGGTCGCGGGGGAGTCGTACCGGTTCTCCTTCTCCGCGACCGGCGCGCCCGCCGACCACGTGGTCCGGGCGATCGTGGGCCTGTCGGTGGCCCCGTACGACACCTACTACGAGGTCAGCCCGCAGCTGAGCGTCTCCGGCAACACCTACTCGTACACCTTCACCTCGCCCGTCGACACCACCCAGGGCCAGGTCGGCTTCCAGCTCGGCGGCACGCCCGACCCCTGGCGGTTCTGCGTGGACGACGTGTCCCTGCTGGGCGGGGTGGCGCCCGAGCCGCACGTGCCCGACACCGGGCCGCGGGTCCGGGTCAACCAGGTCGGCTACCTGCCGTCCGGCCCGAAGAACGCCACCCTCGTCACCGAGGCCACCGCGCGCCTGCCGTGGCGGCTGAAGGACGGCGGCGGCCGGACCGTCGCCCAGGGCTGGAGCGTGCCGCGCGGCGTGGACGCCTCCTCGGGGCAGAACGTCCACTCGATCGACTTCGGCCGCCACACCGCGCGCGGCGCGGGTTACACCCTGGTCGCCGACGGCGAGACCAGCCGCCCCTTCGACATCGGCACGGCCGCCTACGAGCGGCTGCGCACCGACTCCGCGAAGTACTACTACACCCAGCGCAGCGGCATCGCCATCAGCGACGACCTGCGCCCCGGCTACGCCCGCCCGGCCGGGCACGTGGGCGTGGCGCCCAACCAGGGCGACACCGAGGTCCCCTGCCGGCCCGGCGAGTGCGACTACACCCTCGACGTCTCCGGCGGCTGGTACGACGCCGGCGACCACGGGAAGTACGTCGTGAACGGCGGCATCTCCACCTGGGAACTGCTCAGCACCTACGAGCGCTCGCTGCACGCCCGCACCGGGGAGCCGTCGAAGCTCGGTGACGGCACCCTCGCCATCCCGGAGAGCGGCAACAAGGTGCCGGACATCCTGGACGAGGTCCGCTGGGAGCTGGACTTCCTGCTGAAGATGCAGGTGCCGGACGGCCGGCCGCTGGCCGGCATGGCCCACCACAAGATCCACGACGAGGCGTGGACCGGGCTGCCGCTGCTGCCCGACGACGACCCCCAGAAGCGCGAATTGCACCCGCCGACCACCGCGGCCACCCTGAACCTGGCCGCGACGGCGGCACAGGCGGCCCGCCTCTACCGCCCCTACGACCGGGAGTTCGCCGCGAAGGCGCTCGACGCGGCCCGCACCGCCTGGACCGCGGCCCTCGCCCACCCGGACGTGCTCGCCGACGAGAACGACGGCATCGGCGGCGGGGCCTACCCCGACGGCCAGGTCGAGGACGAGTTCTACTGGGCGGCGGCCGAGCTGTACCTGACCACGGGGGAGCGTGACTTCAAGGACCACGTGCTGAACTCCCCGGTCCACACCGCCGACATCTTCGGCCCGATCGGCTTCGACTGGGCGCGCACCGCGGCCGCGGCCCGGCTGGACCTCGCGACCGTGCCGAACCGGCTCCCCGGCCGGGACCAGGTCCGCCGGTCCGTCGTCCAGGGCGCCGACCGCTACCTGGCCACGCTGAAGGCGCACCCGTACGGCATGCCGTACGCGCCCGCGGGCAACGTCTACGACTGGGGCTCCAGCCACCAGATCCTCAACAACGCCGTCGTCCTCGCCACCGCCTACGACATCACCGGCGGCTCGAAGTACCGTGACGGAGCCCTCCAGAGCATGGACTACATCCTGGGCCGCAACGCGCTGAACATGTCGTACGTCACCGGCTACGGCGAGGTCAACGCCCACAACCAGCACAGCCGCTGGTACGCCAAGCAGCTCGACCCGACGCTGCCCGCCCCGCCCGACGGCACCCTGTCCGGCGGTCCGAACTCGAGCATCCAGGACCCCTACGCGCAGAGCAAACTCCAGGGCTGCGTCGCCCAGTTCTGCTTCATCGACGACATCCAGTCCTGGTCGACCAACGAGCACACCATCAACTGGAACGCCGCACTGGCCCGGATGGCCTCCTTCGTGGCGGACCAGGGCTGACCGCACCACTGCTTGCCCGCCTCCCGCGGTACCGTCGTGCCACGGCTCTGACCTGCTGCTATTTACGGGTCAGTACCCGCGCGGTACCGTGGGAGGCATGCCAGCCCTGAACGTGGAGTTCAGCGACCGCGAGCTTGAGGACCTGCGGCAGATCGCCAAGGAACGCGGTACGTCGATGAAGGCGCTCGTGCGGGAGGCCGCCGCCGCCGACATAGCCCGGCACCGGGCGCTGCAAGAGGGTGCCGAGGCCTTCCGTCGGTTCTTCTCGGCCCACGCCGACGAGTTCGCGGCCGCCTTCCCGGACGACGAACCACCGCCCGTCCAGGGCGAGGGGCGGGCCGCCTGACCCATGGCACCGGTCCTGCACATCGACGTGCCCTGGCTGCTCCAGCGCCACGAGGAAGTACTGCCGGAGCAGCCCGTCGTCAACGACTTCTCCGCGCTGGTCGCCGCCGTCGCCCGGCATCGCGTCGACCCGCCCCGCCTCGGCGTGGACTCCGACCCGGCCTGGCGGGCCGCCGCGCTGCTGCACGCCCTCGCCGTGCTCAAGCCGCTTCCCTCGGCCAACGCCCGCTTCGCCTGCGCGACCGCCGTGGCCTACATGTACGCCAGCGATGTCGGCATCGACCCGCCCTACGGCGCCCTGGTCGACCTCGCGCGCGACCTGATGTCCGGCAAGGCCGACGTCTACGGCGCGGCCGACCGGCTCCGTTCCTGGCAGATCTGACCGGCCGGCGCGCGGATTCGGCGAGACGGGCGTCCGCGCAGGGCCGAAAGCCCGTGTACGGTCCATCAATTCCCCGGAATCTGACCTTCTTTCAAAGAAGGCCCGGGCTTCCCGGTCGCCTTGTTGACCATGAGTGGTTTGTGCGAGAGTGAAGCACCCGTGCGGGGGGTAAAGGCCGGGTCTCGCACGCGCTTTGACGGACCAGGTCCGAATTTCGCCATGGCGAATTCACGCTCCCCTCGCCGCGTCGAAAAGGTACACACCATTCGGGTCTCCTTTTCGGCGACCAGGACTTCTGCGTCACCTGCGCGTGGGAAGGAACAGTCTCAGTGCCCACCCCCCACCCCCCTCGGCCCGCGTACCCGCCCTCCGGCGGGGATTCCGGGGAGTCCGACGAGCTGCTGGCCGCCCGGCTGAGGGACGGCCCGGAGAGCGCCGCCTCCCGGGCGGCGGCGCTGCTGATGGCCCGCCACTGGCAGCCCGCCCATGACTACGCGACCCTCTGCCTCGCCACGTCGGCGCAGGTCACGGCCATGGTCACCGCCGCCGCCTGGCACCGGGTCCTGGACCGGCTGGCGCAGGGGGAACCGGCCACGGCCCTGCGTCCGAGGCTGCTGGTGGCCGTCCGGGACACGGTTCGGCAGTGGTCCGCGGACGAGGGCGTGTCCAGCGTTCTCCCGCAGCTGCTCAAACCCGCCGGGGGACGGGGTATGCGGGCGGCGAAGTCCCTGGTTCCGGAAAACCGCACCCTGGCCGCGCGGGCATTCGCGGCCCTTCCCGGTCCGGCCCGCTGTTTGCTGTGGCACACGGAGGTCGAGGGCGAGCCCATAAGCGTCCCGGCCGGGCTGCTCGGCATGGACACCGACACCGCGTCGGCAGCCCTCGCCCACGCGCGGGAGAAATTCCGCGAGGGTTGTCTGGACGCCCACCGGCAGCTCGCGCCGACCCAGGACTGCCGTTTCCACGGCCGGCTCCTCGACGTCCCCATCCGCCGGGGCGGAGCCCTGCTGCCCGACGTCCGCAAGCACCTGGCGGACTGCCGGCACTGCCGGCACGCGGCCGAACAGCTCGGCCACTTCGAGCGCGGGCTGGGCACGTTGATCGCCGAGGCGGTCCTGGGCTGGGGCGCCCGGCGCTACCTCGACTCCCGGCCGGCGCGCGCGAGCCTGGGCGCCCTCGCCAAGGGCGCCGCACGGCACCGGGGCGGGCGCCCCCGCCTGCTGGCCCGCGTGCCCCTGCCGGTGCGCCGGCTGCCCGGCCGGCCCCGCTCCGGCCGCGCGCTGCTGAGGCAGTTCGGCGCCGCGTCCGCCGGGGTGCTGACCATCGCGCTGGTGGTGAGCGTGTGGTCCTACGACGGCGGTGGCGCCGACCCGGCCGCCTCCACCAGCGCCGTCGGCGGCGACACGGCCGCCTCCGGCACCAGCCGCCCCGAACCCCCGGGCTCGGCGGGACTGCCCACGGCACCGGACCGGACCCGGCTGCGCAACGTCGCCGCGGAACTCTGCCTCGACGTGCGCCACGAGCCGAAGGCCGGCGCGGGCGCCCGGCTGGCGGCGTGCTCCGACGCGTGGACCCAGCAGTGGACCCACGAGGACGACGGGCTGCTGCGCAGCGTCGCCGACCCGGGGCTCTGCCTGGACTCACAGGCGGACGCCGGAGTCGTCGTTCTCGGTACCTGCGCCGACATCGGCACCGAACGGGGCGGGGACGTGCGGTACGACCTCACCGGTGAGGAGGAGCTGGTGCCCCGCCGGGACCGGCAGCTCGCCCTCGCCGCCACCTCCACCGCGCCGGACGCCGACGTCGTCGTCAAGGTGCGCGACGGTTCCCCCGTCCAGCGCTGGCGGACCGAGCCGGTGCCGACCGCGGAGGCCTCCCTGTCCATCGCCGGCACCGGTGCCCCGGACGCGCGGGCGGTGGAACTGCCGGGCGGCTGAGAGCCGTAGCGGGTCCACGGGCACGAGGGGTGTGAGGGCCGCCGGGGGGCGGTTCCCGGCCGTCCCGCTTCACGGAGTCGGTCACCCGGGATGCGCGACGAGGTCGTCGGGGCCCGGGGTGGCCGGTGAGGAGTGCCCCGACAGGGCCAGGGTCAGGTCGAGTTCGGCGAGCAGGCAGCGGATCACGTGCTCGACACCCGCCTGTCCGTCGAGGCCCAGCCCGTAGACGTAGGGCCGGCCGAGGAGCACCGCGCGCGCGCCGAGCGCCAGGGCCTTGAAGACGTCGTCACCGGTGCGGACACCGCTGTCGAACAGCACGGTCAGCCGGTCGCCGACCGCCTCCACCACCCGCGGCAGGGCGTCGGCCGCCGCGACCGAACCGGCCACCTGACGGCCGCCGTGGTTGGACACCACCACGCCGTCCATCCCCGCGTCCGCCGCCATCCGCGCGTCGTCCGGGTGCAGAACGCCCTTCAGCACGATCGGACCGTCCCAGTTCTCCCGCAGGAACGCCAGGTCCGGCCAGGACTTGGCGGGATCGGAGAACATGCCGACGAAGTGCATCACCGCCGCGTTCGGGTCCTCGTGCACCGGCTTCGCCAGACCCGCCCTGAACGCCGGGTCGGAGAAGTAGTTGGCGGTGCCCACCCCGTGCAGGAACGGCAGGTACGCCTGGTCGAGATCGCGCGGCCGCCACGACAGCAGGGGCGTGTCCAGCGTGACGAACAGCGCGCTGTACCCGGCCGCCTTCGCGCGGCCCAGGAAACTGCGGGCCACCTCGCGGTCCTTGGGCCAGTAGAGCTGGAACCACCGTTCGGCGTCGCCCATCGCCTCGGCGACCTGCTCCATGGGGGTACTCGACGCCGAGGAGAGGACGTACGGCACGCCCTGGGCGGCGGCGGCCCGGGCGGCTGCGGGTTCCGCGTCCGGATGCATGATCGACAGGACCCCGACCGGCGCCAGCGCCAGCGGGGCGGGCAGCGGGCGGCCCAGCACCTCGACCGACAGGTCCCGCTCGTGCACGTCCCGCAGCATGCGCGGCACGATCCGACGCCGGTCCAGGGCCGCCCGGTTGGCGCGGGCGGTGCTGCCGTCGCCCGCGCTCCCCGCCACGTACCCCACCGGGCCCGGCCCGAGCCGCCGCTCGGCCAGCTCCTCCAGCCGGGTGAGGTCGGTGGGCAGGCGCGGTACGGCGCCCGTCATCCCGTTCAGATAGATCTCGTACTGGAAATCCGCCCAGTGCTTCGCCATCCCAGGCTCCCGCCTCTCGTCGTCGAGCTCGCGCCGCCAGCACCATACCCGCGAGTATGTCGAGGCGGCCCGCCGGGCGAACGGGTCTGTTTCGGGAGTGTTTCAGGCCTATCGGTAAACGCGCGGATCACGCCATCCGGCCAGTTCACGCCTCAATGACCGATCAAGAACCGCCCTGTTCCGGACTTGGAACGTTCGAATTCTGTGACTTCGCGCCACTGATTCAATACGCAAGGTTACCGAAACGCATGGGGTCGATATGAGTTTCGGCGACGGACTCGGCAGACTCGCGCTCGCCGTTCCGGCACCGACCGAGCCGGGCCGGCATCACCCTCGAAACGAGCGGAAGGATGCACACAATGCGGAACACCGCGCGCTGGGCAGCGACTCTGGGCCTGACGGCCACCGCCGTCTGCGGGCCCCTCGCCGGGGCCTCACTCGCCTCCCCGGCCACCGCCCCCGCGTCGCTCCACGCCCCCTCGGCCCTCGTGCTGACCATCGGGCACGGAGAGAGCGCTGCCACCGCCGTACCCCTGCGCGCGGTCACGTTGACCTGCGCGCCCTCGGCCTCCGGAACCCACCCGGCAACGGCTTCGGCCTGTGCCGAACTGCGCGGCGCGGGCGGTGACTTCGACGCCCTGGCAGCGGACACCGGTGTGATGTGCACCCGGGAGTACGCCCCCGTGGTCGTCACCGTCGACGGGGTCTGGCAGGGCCGGCGCCTCTCCTACGAGCGCACCTTCGCCAACGAGTGCGTGAAGAACGCGGGCAGCAGCAGCGTCTTCACGTTCTGAGGACCGGGACCGCCCGGCCCGTGCGGCGTGACCGGCGGCTCGCTACTGGGGAGTGCGAGCGCTGCCGTACGGAACGCGCGGTCCCGAACCGGGGACGGCGGACGGAGTGGGGCCGTCCGCCGTTCTCCGCTGTCCGGAGGCTGTCCGGAGCCGGCCGGCCGATCGGCCACCGCCGCCCGGTCAGTCCTTCGCCGCCGGCCCCTCGCCGGTGCCGGACGTCCGGGCGCGGTGGCTGGTGTCGCACCAGGGGAAGCGCCGGCTCCGCCGACAGGTGCACAGGGCGACCTGGAAGCGGTCGGAGGACACCGTGGTCCCGTCCTCCAGCTCCACCTCCACCGGGCCCTCCACCAGCAGCGGCCCACGGCGCTGCACCTTGACCCGGCGCGCGTCACCGGTCGGGCGGGGAGTCTCAGACGGGGAGTTCGGCACGGACGACCACCAGTTCCTCTTCCTTCTCGGCCAGGGACAGCAGCCCGCGCTGCCGCAGCCAGCGCTCCCGGCCGCGCACCACGGGCCCGAAGGCGATCCGCTGCCGCCGGGTCACCGCCGCCTTGAGGCCGGCCTCGCGCAGCTGCGTGACGGTCCGCTCGGGATCGCTGAGCGCCGACTGCACCAGCAGCAGCACACCGCCGGGCCGCAGCAGGGCGGGTGCCTCCCGGCAGATCCGGTCCAGGACCAGGCGGCCGTCGTGCCCCGCGTCCCAGGCCCGCGCCGCACCGCGCGGCCGGCGGCCGCCGCCCGGAGCCGGCACGTACGGAGGGTTGGCCAGCACCAGGTCGAAGGTCTCACCGCGTACGGGCGTGAAGAGGTTGCCGTGCCGGACGCGGATCCGCAGCCCGGCCCGGGCGGCGTTCACCCGGGCCGCGCACACCGCGCGCCACGACACGTCCACCGCGGTCACGCGTGCGCCCCGCCGGGCCGCGGCCAGGGCCAGGGCGCCCGTGCCGGTCCCCACGTCCAGCACGGACGCGGCCGGTGGGAGCGACTCGTCGGACAGCACCCCGGCCAGCAGGGCGGTGTCCTCCTGAGGGGCGTAGACGCCCGGAAGCACCATGTAGTTCACGGAAGCCACGTACCCCGACAGTCACGAAATATGGGAGGTTTCGGAAGCCTCGTGGGACGCCCGGGGCAGCGGGGTGCGCAGGGACGAGCGGCCGGCCCGCCAGTCGGCGAGCAACCGGGCGCCGAAGCGGTCCTCCAAGTGGCCGGTGGCGTCGATGCCGAAGGCGACGTCCGCCGCGAGGTGCGGTTCCTGCTCCAGCAGGCCGTCGATCACCTCGTGCCGGACGATCTGCTCGTGCACCGCGTCGGCCTCGACGTGCTCGTCGTAGAAGTGTTCGGCGGCCGGTCCGGCGCCGGTGCGGCGCATCGCCTCGGCGAGCCGCCGGGAACCCGGCGACGAGGTGATCTCGACGGCCGCGAAATGACCCACCAGAGCGCCGCGCAGCGACCGGTGCAGGCCGAAGAGGGACATCATGTTCACCGTGGCCAGGCACTCGGCGGACGCCGCGTCCAGATGACGCCCGTACGTGGTGTCCAGACCGAGGTCCGTCATCAGGTCGGCGAAGAGACGGGCGTGCACCCGGTCGGGTCGGCCGCCGCCGTACTCGTCGAACTCCACCGCCGCCATCGCCGCCTTCGCGCGCCCCCACAGCCGCGGCAGCACCCAGGCGTGCGGGTCGGCCTCCTTGAGGTGGTACAGGGAGCGCTGGGCCGCGTACTCGCGCACGTGCCACAGCTCGCCCTCGTCCCGCAGGAAGTGGCTGACGCCCTTGCCGTCGACGGGCTCCACCAGCAGGGCCCCCACCGCGTCCTCCACGGTGTCGTGGACCTGGGTGTCGGCGCGCAGCGCGGACAGGAAGCGGTCCTCCAGCGCGGCGCGGGTGCGCAGCAGGTCGGGGTCCCATTCGAGGTCGGGGGACACCCCGGCGAAGCCCCGGTAGTGCAGCTCGTAGCACTGGTACAGGGCGAGCTGAAGGTCGTCGCCGTAGGCCGGGGCGGCGGCGACGGCCTCCGGTGCGGGCAGCAGGCCGGCCCCGAGCAGATACGAGCCGACGGCCGCGGAGAGCGGGCCCCGGGCCATCGGCAACTGTGGTCCTTCGCGGTCGTACTCCATGGCGCCGCGAGTACCCGGCCCTCGCCTCGGCACCCCCGCCGGGACGGAGTCCCGCGTCACTCTCCCTCCGCGTCCTGCTGCGCGGCGGTGTTCGGCGAGGTGGCGTCCCCCGCCTCGCCCCGGCGCGGCTCGTCGTCGGACTCCGCGTCACGGGGCCTGCCGTCCCGGATTTCGCGCAGGACCTCCTCGACGGCGGTCTCGGGCTGCTCGTGGGTGTGTTCTCCGTTGTGGGACACGGGTGTCTCCTCTCCTCGTAGGGCTTCTGGCTCGTCGGCCAGTTCGGCTTGCTGGTTGCTGTTTGCTGGTTTCTGGTTGCTGGTTGCTGGTTTCTGGTTGCTGGTTGCCGGTCGCCCGTGCGGGCGGGCGGTGGGGGGTGCGTGGGTCTCAGCTGGTGGTGGTCGCGACGTGCAGGGGCACCGGGGCCGGTGCGGTGACCTCGTCACTGCGCCGGGTCACCTCCGCCCACCAGGACGGCCCGTCCTCGATGTGGCGCAGCAGGATGCCCTCGCGGATCGCCCAGGGACAGAGCGTGACCGTCTCCAGCCCGGTCAGCTTCATCGCGGTGTGGCCGACCACCGCCCCGGCCACGCTCTGGGCCGACCGGGGCGCGGAGATGCCGGGCAGCCGGGCGCGCTCCGCGGCGGTCAGCGCGGCCAGCCGGCCGGCCGCCTCGCCGAGGTCCGAGCAGCGCATCTGCCGCTCCACGAACGGGCCGTGCCGGCCCGGCGACGCCCCGCACAGCCGTCCGAGCTGCTGGAAGGTCCGCGAGGTGGCCGCGGCGGTGCGGGGCCCCTCCCAGCGGATCCGCGCCGCCACGTCCCGCAGCTGATGGCGGACGCTGCGGCGCAGCGCGCGTATCTGCTCCGACGGCACCGCGTCCTCGCCGCCCTCCAGGAACTCGTGGGTCAGCCGCGCCGCGCCGAGGGGGAGCGAGGCCACGAAGTCCGGCAGCCGTCCGCGGCCGAAGGCGACCTCCAGCGAGCCGCCGCCGATGTCGAGCAGGGCGAGGGGACCGGACCGCCAGCCCATCCAGCGCCGGGCCCCCAGGAAGGTCAGCTCCGCCTCCACCTCGCCGGGCAGGGTGCACAGCGCGACGCCGGTGCGGTTGCGGACGGTGCGCAGCACCTCGTGGCGGTTGGGCGCGGCACGCACCACCGCGGTCGCGAAGGCCAGCGGACCCGCCGCGCCCCACCGGGCCGCGGTCCTGTTCGCGCCGTCGACCGCCTCCACCAGCCGCTCCACGGCCTCCTCGGGCACCGGTTCCCCCGGCTTGACCTGCTCGGAGAGCCGCAGCCGCCACTTGGCCGTGTGGACCGGCAGGGGGACCCCGCCCTCCGCGTCCGCCACCATGAGCCGGACGGTCTTCGACCCCACGTCCACCACGCTGATCCGCATGAGGGCTCAGGTACCCACTAACGCGCCGGTCCAACGGGCCCCGCGGCCGAGGAGGCCGGAAACCGCGCCGGGCCGTCCGCCCCGGTCAGGCCAGCTGCCGCCGCACCAGCTCGTGCAGCCGGCCCCCCGTGTCGGCCAGCAGCTCGGCCGGCGGTCCCTGCTGGGCCACCCTGCCGTCCTCCATCACGATCACGCGGTCGGCGTCCAGCACCGTGGACAGGCGGTGCGCGATGACGACGCGGGAGGCGTTGAGGGCCTTGGTGGACTCGATCACCGTGCGCTGCGTCTCGTTGTCCAGGGCGCTGGTCGCCTCGTCGAAGAAGAGGATGCGCGGCCGCCGGATCAGCGCCTGCGCGATCATCAGCCGCTGCCGCTGACCGCCCGAGACGGCGCCGCTGCCCGACACGATCGTGTGCAGGCCCATCGGCATCCGCTTGATGTCCTCGGCGAGGCCGGCCATCTCGGCCGCCGCCATCGCCTCCTCCGGCGTGTAGGCCTCGGTGCCGCAGATGACGTCCAGGATCGAACCGGTGAAGGGCTGGGCGTGCTGGAGCACCACCCCGCACTGCCGGCGCACCGCCGACCGGTCCAGTGCGGCGAGGTCCTGCCCGTCGTACAGGACGCTGCCCGACAGCGGCCGGTCGAAGCCGATCAGCAGCCTGAGCAGGGTCGACTTGCCGCAGCCACTGGGACCGACGACCGCCACGAACTCGCCCGGCCGCACCTCGAAGGACACGTCGTCCAGGACCAGCGGCCCGTCGTCGGTGTACCGGAACGACAGCCGCCGCGCCTCGATCGCCCCGGACAGCGGGCCCGGCCGGGTGCTGGCCGTGCGTACCTCCGGCGTGGCGTCCAGGACCGGCCTGATCTCCTCGAAGAGCGGCAGCGCGGCCACCGCCGACACGAAGGCGCCGGTCACCTGCGTGACCGAGGTGAGCAGCATCGTCACCGACGCGTTGAAGGTGAGGAACTCGGCCGCGGACATCGAACCGCGTGCCGGACCGGCCAGCAGCATGAACATCAGCAGCGTGCACAGCGGCAGGTACACCGCGCCGAGCACCGCGTTGAGGTTCTTGACCCGCCCCGCCCGCTGCTGTAGCTCACGACTGCGCGCGAACTGCTCGGCCCACGCCGCGTAGGCGTAGTTCTCCGCCGCCGCCACCCGCAGCTTGGGCAGACCGCGCAAAGTCTGGAAGGCCTGGTTGTTCAGCTTGTTGGTGAGCTTGACCAGCCGCCGCTGCCAGCGCACCTGCCAGAGGCCGAGCCCGAGGAAGACGGCGGCGACGACCACCAGCATGCCGATCGCCGCGAGCGCCATCGGCACGCTGTACCAGAGCAGCAGCCCCAGGTTCATCGCCCCGACGGTCACCGACTGCGCCACGGTCGGGCCCACCCCGGCCAGCAGCCGGCGGATGGCGCTGATGCCCATGGCGGCGCTCGCCAGCTCACCCGTGGAGCGCTCGGTGAAGAACGTCGTCGGCAGCCGCAGCAGCCGGTCCCACACGGCCGGCTGGAGAGTCGCCTCGATGCGGCCCTCCAACCGCAGGATGGTGAGGTTCTGCAGGAGCATGAAGGCCGCCGCGACGACACTGCTCAGCATCACCGCGAGACAGACCTGCACGATCAGCCCGGTCTGCGCCTTCGGCACGAACTCGCCGAGCACCTTGCCGGTGGCGATCGGCACCAGCGCGCCGATCGCCACCGTCACCAGCCCACCGAGCAGCAGGGCGGTCAGATCACCTCGGGTGCCCTGGAGGCAGAACCGCAGCAGCCGCAGGGGGCTGAGCCGGCGTTCGGGCAGCGGCCGGTAGAACATCACCGCGCGGGGCTCGAACTCCTCCGCGTTCGCCCTCTCGACCGGCGTCTCCCGGCCGGTGGCCGGATGGACGGCCACATAGCCGCCGCGCCGCCACAGCAGCGCCACCGGCGCGCCGGACAGCGCCCGGTGGCCGACGAGCGGTCCGACGTCGTCCCGCCACCACCGGCCCTCCAGCCTGACGGTCCGGGTGCGCAGGCGCGAGGCGACGGCGACCCGCTCCACCGGATCGATCCGGTCGCTGCCGGTGTCGCTCCGCGCGGGCTCGGCGAGCGGGATGCCGGCGGCACGGGCGACCAGCTCGCAGGCCGCGTACGTGGCGTCGGCGTCGGCGGCCGTGGCGCGCTGCCCCGATGGCTTGCCGATGGAGGCCAGCAACGTCCGGTCGGCCCGGGCGCGCACCGCCTCGCCGGCCTTGATGCCGGCCGCCGTGCGGGTCTCGTGGGTGCGCTCCAGCTGTTCGATCCAGCGGTCCAGCGTGGTCAGCAGCCGGTACTGCTGGTCGACCATGCTCTGCCACAGCGCCGGGTCCATCAGCAGGTCGGCGGTGGCCTCGTCGCCGTACACCGCGCCGTACTGCACGCTGCCCGGCGGGACCTGCATCCAGAACACGTCGTCGTCCGAGGGCGCCGCGGTCCGCTCGTCGGCCATCGGCGCCTGGAAGAGGACGGTCAGGCCGCGGCCCACCCCGAGGGCGAGGGCGTACTCCAGCGGGCTCGTCGTCGGCGGAACGTACTGGGGGTTGCCGTACTCGTCGTACGACCACGTCTGCGTGTGCGCCGGCTGGTACAGCTCGCGCAGGCCGATGCGGTGCACCACGCAGTCCCGCAGCGGACGCGCGACCAGGGTGTGCTGGGGTCCGGTGACCGGCCCGAGCAGCACCGAGCCCGCCTCCAGGCGGCCCAGGTGGTGCCAGTGCCCCTGCTGCCCGGCGTCCACCGCGAACAGGTCCACCGCGCCGGACGCCACCAGCCACAGCACCTGCGGACCCTCCAGGTCGAGGCGGCCGAACCCGGCGCAGTCGACGCGGGTGCCCAGCGAGCCGAGCGCCCCGAGGACGACGTCGCCCTGTCCTTCGTGCACCGCTGTCATCTCACCGCTCCCTGACCAGCGCCGCGTACGCGCCGCCGTGCGCCACCAGCTCTTCGTGCCGTCCGCGTTCCACGACCGTGCCGTGGGCCAGGACGACGATCTCGTCGCTGTCCCGCACGGTGCTCAGCCGGTGCGCGATCACCACGCAGGCGCAGCCGCGCCGCCGCAGGTTGTCCATGACCACCTGCTCGGTCTCCGCGTCGAGCGCGCTGGTCACCTCGTCGAGGACGAGGATGCTGGGCCGGCGCACCAGGGCCCGCGCGATCTCCAGGCGCTGGCGCTGCCCGCCGGAGAAGTTCCGGCCGTCCTGCTCGACCCGGCTGTGGATGCCGCCCGGACGGCGCGTCACCACGTCGTACAGGGCGGCGTCCCGGAGCGCGTCCACGACGGCGTCGTCCGGGACCGACGGGTCCCACAGTGCCACGTTGTCGCGGACGGACCCCTCGAAGAGGAACACGTCCTGGTCGACGAAGGAGACGGAGGACGCCAGGGCCCCGCGCGGGATGTCCTCGATGCGCTGCCCGTCGACGCGGATCACCCCGTCCCACGGGGCGTAGAGCCCCGAGATCAGCCGGGAGACCGTCGACTTGCCGCTGCCCGAACCGCCGACGAGGGCCACCTGCTGCCCCGGCCCGACGGTCAGGTCAAAACCGCTGAGGAGGGGCTTGTCCAGGGGGCTGTAGCCGAAGGAGATGTTCTGCAGTTCGACATGGCCGTGCAGCCGGCGTGTCGAGTCGACCCCGCCGGGCCGGTCGTAGAGCGGGTCCGTGCGGAAGTTCTCCACGTCCTTCAGCCGGGCCACGTCGGCCGCGAAGTCCTGGATGCGGCCCGCGACGCCGTTCAGCCGGGTCAGCGGGGCGGTGAAGCGGACCACCAGCGCCTGGAAGGCGACCAGCAGACCCACCGAGATGTGCCCCTCCACGGCGCGCAGGCCACCGATCCACAGGATCAGCGCGCTGTTGAGCGTCGCGAGCGTCGGCGCGACCACGCCCAGCCAGGCGCTCGGCACGCCGAGCCGCTGCTGTTCCTCCAGCGTGGTGGCGTGCTGCCCCGCCCACTTGCGGAAGTAGCCGTCCTCGCCGCCGGTCGCCTTCATCGTCTCGATCAGCTGGAGGCCGGTGTACGCGGTGTTGGTCAGCCGCGCCGTGTCCGCCCGCAGCTTCGCCGTACGGGTCGCGCGCAGCCGGATGACGATCCGCATGGCGAGGATGTTGAGCAGGGCCACGCCGATGCCCACGAAGGTGAGTTGCGGGTCGTACGTGTAGAGCAGTACGGCGTACAGCACGACGACGATCGCGTCGACGCCCGCGGCGGCTAGGTCGCGGGCCAGTGTCTCGGCGACCGCGTCGTTGGACTGGAGGCGCTGCACCAGGTCGGCGGGGCTGCGCTGGGAGAAGAAGGTCACCGGCAGCCGCAGCAGGTGGCGCAGGAAGCGGGCGCTGGAGAGGGTGGAGGAGATGATGCGGCCGTGCAGCAGATTGGCCTGCTGGAGCCAGGTCAGCACCACGGTGAGGAGCACGCAGGCGGCCATCGACGTGAAGAGCACGCCCAGCAGCGAGGTCTGCCCCCCGATCAGGAACATGTCGATGTAGGTGCGGCTGAGCGCGGGCACCGCGGCGCCCACCGCCACCAGCAGCAGGCTCGCCAGCACGGCTGCGGGCAGGGTGCCCGCGGTGCCGCGCAGCCGGGCCGGCATCGCGCCGAGCACGCCGGGCCTGCGCCCGCCCCGGGTGAAGTCCTCGCCGGGTTCCATGGTCAGGACGACGCCGGTGAAGCTGGTGTCGAAGTCCTCCAGGGTGACGAAGCGGCGGCCCTTGCCCGGGTCGTTGATGAACACCCCGCGGCGGCCGAACCGCCGGCCCACGCCGTCGTAGACGACGTAGTGGTTGAACTCCCAGAAGAGGATGGCCGGGGCCGTCACCTCGGTGAGGGCGGCCAGGTCCATCTGCATGCCCTTGGCGGTGAAGCCGTAACCGCGCGCCGCCTTCAGCAGGTTGCTCGCGCGCGAACCGTCGCGCGAGACGCCGCAGGCGATGCGCAGCTCCTCCAGCGGGACGTGCCGGCCGTAGTGGCCGAGCACCATGGCGAGGGAGGCCGCGCCGCACTCCACGGCCTCCATCTGGAGCACGGTCGGGGTGCGTACGGTCCTGGTCCGGCCGCTCTTGGGTACCTTGCGCTTCGGCGGGACGGCGCGGCGTCTGCCCCGGGTCTCCTGTGCGGTGGTCACGGCAGCAGCCAATCGAGGGGACGCTCGTCGGCCAGCCGGACGGAGCCCGAGGCCATGGTCATGGAGGTCAGTCCGAAGGGCGGTCCGTCCGCGGACGACCACGCGTAGCCGCTTCGGGTGGACTTCGAGGTGGTCAGCCGGACCGTCACGGCCACCGGCCTGCCCTCCTTGGTGAACTGCTCGCCGAGCTGGCTGTCGCCGAGGAAGGCGGAGATGGTCTGCGCCGACTGGGCCGAGCGGTCCACGGACTGCACCTTCCCGTGCAGTACGCCGTACTGCTGGGCGGGGACGGACTGGACGGTCAGGTCGACGGAGGCGTGTGCGGGGATGGCGGCGGCCTTCTCGGCGGGGACGTAGACGGTGGCGTAGAGCGGGTCGTCGGCGTGGGCGACCTTCTCGACCGAGGCGACGTTCGCACCGGTCCCGATGATCTGGCCGACGGTGGCGGCGAGCGCGCTGACCCGGCCGGCGTCGACGGTGCGGACGACGCTCTCGCCCTCGGCGGTGCGGACCTTCAGCACGGGGGAGTCGGCGGGCAACCGCTCGCCCTGACGCGCGAGGACCGCGGTGACCTGGCCGGACACCGGGCTCTGGAGAAGGTAACTGCCCTGTCCGTGGGTGAGGATCGCGGACGCCTCGACGGTGGAGGTCACCGAGCCGCCCACCGCCCACACACACGCGGCGGCCATCGCGACGAGGGTGACGGACAGCACCACCCAGCCCTGCGGGCGGGCGAAGCGCACCGGGAGGTCGAGCTCCTCCGGTGACTGGAGTTTGGCGAGGGCCTGTTGGCGGAACTGCACGTCGGACGTATCCCAGGGTTTTCCGGCGAAGCCACGGAACCGACCGTGGACGGAGCCACGGAGGCGAGCGTGGACGGAGCCACGGAGGCGAGCGTGGACGGAGCCACGGAGCGAGCCGTGGCAGGTGCCGCGGAAGCCGTGGAGGAACGGCCGAAGAGCCCCGGAGCCTGGGTGGCTCCGGGACTCAGCGGCACAGAGGCGCGATCAGAGACCGGCGACCAGGTTGGTGACCGGGGCCGTGTTGAGGCCGGTGACGCCCTCGACGGTGCCGATCGCGGTGTTGAGCAGGCCCGAGACCGGGGCGATGCCGTCCACCAGGCCGGTGACGGTGCCGACGGCGTTCACGGACAGACCGCCGGAGACGTTGTCGAGCTCGGCGTCGGAGATCTCGACGGTCTCAACCTGGGGGGTGGAGTTCATGGGGGAACTTCCCTTCGTATAGCCAATTCACAAGGGGGGAGCGGCCCCCCTCTGGGGACAGATGACGGCCGCGACCGCGGGCGCCGGGCGCCCTTTTCCGGAGCCCTCCGCGGCCCCCGCGGTGCGATGGATCAAAGCACGCGGCCGGTCCGCGGTTCCACTCCATCACCCCCTCCCACCAGGGCACTTGCGAGGCTTGGGCAACCATCCGTGCAGGGGCTCTCACGCCTTGGCGGCCACTTCTTCACACGGCCCGCGACATCGACCCCCGCGAGCCCTTGCCCGCGGGCGGTGAATCCGGCACTTCGGTCCCGGGGGCGCGGAGGGCGCGGTGCGCTTGTGCAGATCCCCCAGTGGGGGTGACCGGGTTGGGCATTCGATGTGCAGATTCGCTGAAGCCAGGATTCCGCTCCCGATCGCGACGGAACGTCGCCGACCAGTCACGGACCGTGCTGTTCCGGCGCATTTGAACGGCCCGTCGGGCCCGTGCGTACCAACAGCCATCCAGGCGCTCCCCCGACAGCTGCCGGACCGGCGGCACGGACCCCGTCCCAGGAGGTCGAGAAGGTTGAGTCACAAGCGAATTCCGAAGCGCAGGGCCGCGATCGCGGCAGGCGGCGTGGTGGCGCTCGGCGCGGCCGCCGTCCTGCTGCCGCACGCCAACGCCTCGCAGGACGAGGGGTCCGCCGGCGGCACGGCGGCGCCGAGGACCCTCAAGGCGGCGGACGCGTCGGATCTCGCCTCACAACTCGCCGGCCTGCTCGGCGACGCCTTCGCCGGCTCCTACTACGACGCCGGCGAGCAGCAGCTCGTCGTCAACGTCGTGCCCGGCGACGACAACCAGGTCATCGTGGAGGCGAAGAAGGCGGGCGCCGACGTCCGCGAGGTCGACAACAGCATGGGCGAGCTGCGCGGTGGCGCGCGGACCCTGACGTCCGAGGCGAGCGTCCCGGGCACCGCGTGGGCGATCGACCCGCGCACCAACAGGATCCTGGTCACCGCCGACAGCACGGTCACCGGCGCCGAGTGGGACCGGCTGGAGGCCACGGTCGACGGCCTCGGACCCGGCATGGCGACCATCCGGAAGTCCGCCGGCACCTTCAAGACCTTCGCCTCGGGCGGGGACGCCATCTTCGGCGGCGGCGCGCGCTGCTCCCTCGGCTTCAACGTCACCGCGGGCGACGGCGCGCCCGCCTTCCTGACGGCCGGTCACTGCGGAGTCGCGGACGACCAGTGGTCCGACGCGCAGGGCGGACAGCCGATCGCCACCGTCGACCAGGCGGTCTTCCCCGGCGAGGGCGACTTCGCGCTCGTGCGGTACGACGACCCGGCGACCGAGGCACCGAGCGAGGTGAACCTCGGCGACCAGACCGTCCCGATCAGCCGGGCCGCGGAGGCGACGGTCGGTCAGCAGGTCTTCCGCATGGGCAGTACGACCGGACTGGCCGACGGCCAGGTCCTCGGCCTGGACGCCACCGTCAACTACCCGGAGGGCACGGTGACCGGCCTCATCCAGACCGACGTGTGCGCCGAACCGGGCGACAGTGGCGGCTCCCTGTTCACCCAGGACGGTCTCGCGATCGGACTGACCTCCGGCGGCAGCGGTGACTGCGCCGTCGGCGGCGAGACCTTCTTCCAGCCGGTCACCACCGCCCTGGAGGCGGTCGGCGCCACCCTGGGCGGTGACGCGCCCGGCGACGCGGGCGAGCAGGCGGGCGGCGAGGCCGGCGCGGAAGAGGGCGGCGGGGCCGGTGACGCCGTCGGCGGTGGCGACCAGGCCGACGACGGACAGGCCGGTGGCGCCGGAGCCGGTGGTGACGCCGGTGCGGGCGCGGGCGACGTCGGTGACGGCACGGGCGCCGGCCACGAGGACGGGCCCGGATCGACGGGCTGACGGCCCGAGGGGCTGACGGGTGGACGGTCCGACGGGCTGACGGTCCGACGGGCTGACGGTCCGAGGGGCTGACGGGCTCCCGGTCCGAAGGGCTGACGGTCCGGCGGGCTCACCGTCCGACGGGATCACCGTCCGGCGCGCTCACCTGTTCGGCGGGCTGACGGCCCGCCGCCGAGCGCCTCGGGACGTGGGGCGATTCACCCGCCCCGGCCGGCTCCTCGAGGGCCGGCCGGTGGTGGGCGGTCCGCTCCTCCGGCGGGAGGGGCGGACCGCCGCCCGCCGCCGGAAGCACCCCCGTCCCGTCCCGGCCGAGACCCGCACCCCCGACGGCCCTCCATGCGCCCCCGCCTCAGCCCCGCGCCCGGAGCAGCATCAGGGCGATGTCGTCGAGGCGTTCCTCCGCTCCGGCCACATCGCGCACCAGGTGGTCGGCGAGCGCGTCCAGCGGCAGGCCGCCGGCGCCCGCCAGGCGGTGCCCCAGGTCGGCCAGGGCGTCCTCGAAATCCGTGCCGGGGGACTCCACCAGGCCGTCCGTGTACAGGACCAGCAGGGAGCCGGGCGCCAGGTCGATCTCCGTGCACGGATACGCGGCCGAGGGGTCGATGCCGAGCAGGGGCCCGCCGGCGACGTCCAGCACCTCCACCCGCCCGTCCGGACGGCGCAGCAGCGGCGGCGGATGTCCCGCGCGGGCCAGCGTCGCCCGGCCGCGGGCCGCGTCGAGCCGCAGGTACAGACAGCTGGCGAACAGCTCGGTGCCCAGGTCGATCAGCAGCCGGTTGGTGCTGCTCACGACCTCCTCGGGTGCCTGGCCGACGGCCGTGTACGCGCGGACCGCGGTACGCACCTGGCCCATCAGCCCGGCCGCCGTCACGTTGTGCCCCTGGACGTCCCCGATCACCGCCACCGGCCTGCCCCCGGCCGGCACCAGGTCGTAGAAGTCGCCGCCGATGTCCATGCCCCGGGTGGCCGGCAGATAGCGGGCCGCGGCCTCGACACCGGGCAGGGCGGGCAGCGAGTGCGGCAGCAGGGCGTCCTGCAACCCGTGCGCCAGGCGGTACTTGGCGTCGTAGACCAGGGCGCGGTCCAGGGCCTGCGCGACCAGCCCGGCCAGGCTGGTCAGGATCGCCCGCTCCTCCGTGGTGAAGGAGTGCGGTCGCGCGTAGGCGAGGACACAGGTGCCCACCGGCCGACCGGAGGCGATCAGCGGCAGGAACGCCCAGGCCGCGAACCCGTCGTGGGTGCCCCGTCGCGCCGGGTACAGACGCTCCAGCTGCTCCCAGGACTCGAAGAACGCGGGCACCCCCGTCCGCAGGACCTGCGCCCCCGGGATCGCCTCGGTGAGCGGGGTCCCGTCGAAGCGTTCCGCGGCGTGCGGGTCCGGATAGCCGCGGTGCCCGAGGACGTGCAGCCGCCCGGCCCGCGAGCCGAGGACGACCAGGCCCTGGCTGCCCACGGTCGGCGCGATCTCGTCGGCGATCAACTGCACCACGTCCCGCACCCCCACCGCCTCGGACAGCGCGCCGGTGAGGCTGACCACCTGGGAGATCGTCACGAGCCGGGGCGGGGCGGCCCCCTCCGGCACCGCCCCGGCCGGCCCCGGCCGCGACACCCCCCGGGCCCGGCTGATCCGCACGCTGAGTCCGGTCCGGGTCGGATAGAGGCGGAACGAGAGCCAGTCGCCGGGCGGACGCAGCGCGACGAAGGAGGTGGTGTGCTGACTGAGCAGCGCGGCCCGGTACCGGTCCTCGTACACCGGGTCGTTGAGCCACGGCACCGACGTCCACAGCTGGGTGCCGATCAACTGCCCGACCGGTACGCCCATGAGGTCGGCGGCGGCCGGGTTGGCGAACCCCACCCGGCCGTGCAGGTCCAGGGAGCACAACCCGTACGGCAGCCGCCCCACCATCCGCACGGCCTCCAGCGAACCCAGCGTGCCGGGCGCGCCGCCGACCACCGGGGCGGCCAGCAGATCGGGCTCCGGGTGCACGGGCACGCTCGCCGCGGCCGCCCGCTCCAGCCGCACCGCGAGCCGCTCGCAGGCCGCGGTCAGCTGCCGGCGCTCCTGCTCGGACAGCTCCGTGGGACGGGCGCCGGGCCAGGTCAGGAACACCGCACCGTACGCCGCGGACTCGGTCGCGACGGGCAGCGCGATCATGGCGAACGGATAGGGCAGGACCACCGCGACCCGGGGGTAGCGCCGCGCCATCTCCTCCTCGTCGCCGACCCAGACCGTCCGCCGCTCACGCACCGCGTCCGCCACGGGCACCGGCGCGTGCAGCGTCACCCGTTCCCAGGGCGCCGCGAAGGCCCTCGGCAGGCCCGCCATGACCGCCATCTCCAGCACCGGCGGATCGGCGCCGAGCAGGTAGACCGCGCCGGAGTGCGCGTGGACGGCCTCCATCATCGAGGCCAGCGCGAGGGACAGCACCGGATGGCCGCCCGGCGCGCTCTCGGCGCCGGGCGCCGCGGCGGAGGGCTGATCGTCGGCCACGCCGACCACCTCCTCGCACGCCCGGGCACGGCAACCCCCGGATTCAAATCTCCTCCCCGCGGGCCCGCCGCGCACGGCGAGCACGGCCCCGGCACGTCCCGGCGCGTGCGGCCGACCCCGGTGCCCGCCCTCCCTCGCGTCCCGCGGGGCGCCCGGAAGGCCCCTCCGTGCCCCGATCCTCCGGTTTCCCGCGCACAGGGGCTGCGCCGATGTCCCACAAGCGCTGTAATGGCGGCGTGGTCGGTGAGGGCGCTGGGGAACGCGGATCGAGGAGGCTGCGTGCCGAGGGTGCCCTGAGGGCGATCGCCTCCGGCCCGGACAGCGGCGAGCGGCTGCGCCGCGTCCTGGAACAGGCACTGGTCTTCGCCGGTGCCTCCTTCGCCGCCCTCTACACGCCCGGCGGCAACCGCGAGCTGCTGTGCCTGGCCGAGTCGGCCGGCGTGCCCCGGACCCTGTACGGCGTACGCGACGGCTACCCCGCGGCCGGGGGCTCCCCGGTCGCGGACGCCCACCGCGGCGGCACACCCGTGTGGCTCGGCCCCGAGGAGTTCGCCGGATCGGCCGAGTCGCGCCACGTGCCGTCGAGCGGCTTCTCCCTCGCCGCCCTTCCCGTGCACGGGAACGACGGCGGCTGCCTGCTCGCCCTGACCGAACGCCCGGACGGTTTCGACGCCGAGGACCGGGCCTGCCTGGAACTGGTCGCCGGCGCCGTCCCCTGCCCCGCCCCGGCCGCGGCCCCCGAGGGCGGGGAGCTGCGGCCCGGGGCCTTCACCCTCGCCATGGACACCGGCCGGGTCGAGGTCGGCGACGACATCCTGCGCCTGTTCGGCCTCGCGCCCGGCGAGTTCGACGGCAAGGTCGAGACGCTGCTCGCCCTGACCGTGCCCGAGGACCTGCCCTCGCTGATGTCGGTGACGGAGGCCGACCACCTGTCCATCGGCGAACGCGAGCTGGAGTTCCGGGTGCTCCGGCCCACCGGCCCGCCGAGATGGCTGAGGCTCAGCGGACGCCTGCTGCCCCAGGGAGAGGGCCGCCCGGCCCGTCTCGCCGGTACCGTCGTCGACGCCTCCACCCTGCGCCCCGACGTGACCGACGTGGCCCGGGTCCAGCGGCTGGCCGCCGCGCTGGCCACCGCGGGCACCGTCCGCGACGTCAGCCAGGCCGTGGTCGCCGCGCTGCGCAGACCGCTGCGCGCCGACCGGATCGCGCTGGCCGAGCTGGAGAACGACCGGCTCGTCGTCACCGTCCTCGACCCGCCCGAGCCCGAGTCCTGGCCCGAGCTGTGGCGGCTGGAATGGCGCACCGAGTGGCCCGACGCGCCGGTACGGGCCATGCCCACCCTCGCCGCCGCGCTGCGCGAGGGCCGCGCCCGGATCTGGCCCGCAGGCACCGGCGAGCTGGAGCCGGCCCTCGCCGACGTCGGCCCCGGGGGCCTGGCCGTACTGCCGCTGCCCGCCGGCGGCCGGATGGCCGGCGCCTGTCTGATCGGCTGGGACACCCCGCACGACTTCGGCCCCGACGAACGCGCCCTGCTCACCGCGTCCGCCGGCCTCGCCGGGCAGGCCCTGATGCGCGCCCACGCCTTCGACGCCGAGCACGAACTGGTCGGCATGCTCCAGCGCCAGCTGCTGCCGCGCCGCCTGCCGAAGCTGCCCGGCGCGGTCGCCGTCGCCCGCTACCTGCCCAGCACGGCCGGACTGGAGCTGGGCGGCGACTGGTACGACGTGATCCCGCTGCCCGACCACCACGTCGCCCTCGTCATCGGCGACGTCCAGGGGCACAGCGCCGCCGCGGCCACCCTCATGGGCCAGATGCGGACCGCCCTGCGCGCCTACGCCGTCGAGGGCCACCCGCCGGACGTGGTGGTCTCCCACGCCAACCGGCTGCTCATGGACATGGAGACCGACCTCTTCGCCACCTGCGTCTACGTCGACCTCGACATGGAGGAGGGCTCGGCCTGGTGCGTCCGGGCCGGACACCCCCCGCCGGTGCTGCGCCACTCCGACGGCACGACGGAGATCGCGGAGACGGAGGGCGGCCCGCCGCTGGGCGTGGTGACCCAGGCCGACTTCCCGATGAGCCCGCTGCGGCTGCGGCCCGGCACGCTGATCGCCCTCACCACGGACGGTCTCGTGGAGTCCGCCGACGCCGACATCGACGAGGGCATGGACCGTTTCGCGCACGCCCTGGCCGGTTCCGATCCCGTCCACCTCGGGCTGGTCGCCGACGCCCTGCTCGGCAACGCCCGCCGCAGCGACGACGTCGCCCTGCTGCTGGTGCGCTACGACGGCATGGCGGTGCGCCCCCTGCGGGAGAGCTGGTCGGTGTGGCGGCTGCCCGAGGCGGTGCGGCACGCCCGCCGCTTCACCCGGCGCGTCCTGCGCTCCTGGGGCGTGCCGGACGACGACATCGACGGCGTGCTCCTCGTCGTCTCCGAACTCGTCACCAACGCCCTCGTGCACACCGACGGCCAGGTCCGTCTCGATCTGACCCTGATCAACGGCAGGCTGCGCGTCGCGGTCGCCGACGCCTCGCCCCGTACGCCCGCCAAACCGACCAGCATCGGCTGGGAGGCCACCGGGGGGCGGGGCATCCTCCTCGTCGAGGCGATGTCGGCGACCTGGGGGACGCTGCCGGTCAGCGGGGGCAAGCAGGTGTGGAGCGAGATCCCCGTGCGCCGGGCTCCCGCCGAGGGGGCGCCCCCAGGGGCACCTGAGACCGGTGTTTCCCCGGGGCACACCCGGGGACCCGCAGGGTGACGGTCCTCCTGGACGCAGACCGGACACAGAAGGAAGATGATGCACCCATGACCACCGAAACCGGCGACAAACCCGTTGTCCGCCGTCTGGAGACGGGGTGGTCGGCGGCCCGGCGCCTCAGAGGCCGGGGCGCGGTACGCACCTGGATACCGGCCGTCGAGGACGACGGCTCGACTCGCGCACCGCGGCCGGGACAGGAGTCGAACATCGTCAGGGGCGAGGACTGACTCCGCCCCGGGGGCGGTAGCATCCGCCCGGCGCGCCGGCCGGCAGGCCGGCGCGGTGCGCGTCCGGGCCGTTCACGGCCCACCGCGACGCAACGCACGCGACTGAGGGCCACCGAGCGACGCGGGCGGCCCACCGCGGATCAGTGGTGCGTCTTGGCCAGCAGCTCCAGGATCTCGTCCGTGGTGCCGGTCTCGCCGAGGCGCGGGAAGATCCGCTCGACGCTGTTCCGGTGCGCTTCGGCGTCCATGTCGCTCATGGCGTCGGTGGCGAGGGTGACGTGGTAGCCGTGTTCGTGCGCGGCGCGGGCGGTCGACTCCACACCGATGCTGGTGGCGATGCCGGTGAGCACGATCTGGGTGACGCCGCGGCGGCGCAGCCGGACGTCGAGCCCGGTGCCGTGGAAGGCGCCCCAGTTGCGCTTGGTGACGGTGAGGTCGCCGGGGTGACCGGCGAGTTCGTCGACGACGACGTCCCAGCCCTCGGGCCGGGGGCCGCCCGCCCCACCGGCCTCCGTACGGCCGGGCACGGCGTCCGCCCCGTCGGCGGCGAAGGAGACCCGTACCAGGACCACGGGCAGGTCCCGGGCGCGGAACGCCTCGGCCAGCCGGGCGCTGCGGGCCACGACCTCGGCACTGCCGTACGGGGCGGTGGGCGCGGCGACGATGCCGGCCTGGAGGTCGATCACGACGAGGGCGGTGCGGGGGTCGAGGGAGGTGACTGCCATGAGGTGGTGCCTTTCAGGTGGATCGAGAAGCGCCGGGATCCGGCCGGGTGAGCCGGTCCAGCAGGGCGAGCGCTCGCAGGACCGTGTCCCGTTCCTCCGCGGTGCACCGGTCCTGGAAGGCCCGGGCCAGCCACTCCTCACGTACCTGCCGGTCGCCTTCCATGCGGGCGCGGCCGGCCTCGGTGAGGGTGACCAGCTGCCGGCGGCCGTCCGCGGGATCGGGGCTGCGGCGGATCAGACCGTGCCGGTCCAGGGCGACCAGCGTGGCCGCCATCGACTGCGGGCGCACCCCCTCGGCGGACGCCAGCGCACTGGCGGTCGCCGCGCCGTGCTTGCCGACCAGGGTGAGCGCCGACACCTGGGGAGGCGTGAGGTCCTCGTCCCGGGCGACCTCCCGGATGCGGCGCCGCAGCCTGCTGAAGACCACGCGCAGTTCGTGCGCGGCACGGGCGGCGGTGTCGGAGACGTCCTCCCCGGTACCGGCGGCACCGGGCCCGGGACCGCCTCCGGCGGCATGCGCGTCCATGCCCCCATCCTAAAACCGACAGGTAAGACTGTCCAGTTCGGGCTGTGCAGTTCTGCCTGGCCATCGCCCGCGGAGGCCACCGGCATCCGGCCGCCCGTAGGCTGGAGGCGTGCGCCTGCTGCTCATGTCCGACACCCACCTGCCGAAGCGGGCCAAGGAGCTGCCCGAGAGGCTGCTGGCGGAGATCCCGCGCGCCGACGTCGTCGTGCACGCGGGGGACTGGGTCGACACCGAGACCCTCGACCTGCTGGAGAGCCGCAGCAGTCGACTCGTCGGCGTGTACGGCAACAACGACGGCCCGGACCTGCGGTCCCGGCTGCCCGAGGTGGCCCGGGCCGAACTCGGGGGCCTGCGTCTCGGCGTCGTCCACGAGACCGGCGCCGCCCAGGGCCGCGAGGCACGCTGCGCCGCCCGCTTCCCGGACCTCGACGTCCTGGTCTTCGGGCACAGCCACATCCCCTGGGACACCACCGCCGGAACCGGTCTGCGCCTGCTCAACCCGGGGTCGCCGACCGACCGGCGACGGCAGCCGTACTGCACCTACATGACGGCCGGGGTCACCGGCGGCAGGCTCCGGGACGTCGAACTGCACCGGCTGCCGAGACGGTAGGCCCCGGCCCCCGGCTACTCGTCCCAGGCCTGGATGGTGGTCTGCTCCACGATCTCGCCGTCCCGCAGCGACAGCATCGACTCCGCGAGCACCCGCACGCCGTCCGGGTACGTGCACTCCTCGGTGAAGGCGACCTGGTCGCCCTGGACGACGCACCGCGCCAGTCGGTGCGTCATGTCGCGGGTGTAGACGTCGTCGAGCATCTCGGCGATCTCGTCCCGGCCGCGCAGCACCTTGGGGCGGCTGGGCTGGTCGTACCGGTCGACGACGCGCACCTCGGCGTCCCTCGCGTAGAGCGACACCAAGGGGGCCGCCGTGTCTCCCTCGATGCCCCGGCGCAGGGCTTCGACGTCGAAACCGGAGCGTGCGTGGGTACCCATGACGTCCTCCTCCGCAGTCCGGCCCGCCCGCGGAGGGACGGGCCGCCGAGCCCCCTCCTTCGAGCCTCCTCCGTCCGGGCTCCCGCGGCAACGCGGCCGGGCCACTGGTCCTGACGGGTGAGCGGGACCACCCGCCCGTGTCCGCCGCCCGCCCGCCCGCGTTGCACCGGGCATGATCTCAACACGACGTATCGTCGCCGCTGTCGGGCTCGCCGCCGGTGTGACCGGCCTCGCCGCGCCCATGGCGAGCGCGGCCGACGGGGGCGCGCCGGGCGCCGGCAAACTCAGCGTGCTGAAGACGCTGGACTCGCTCGCGGTGAGCGACGTGCCCGCCGAGGACCGGGCCGAGCTGCCGCGGCCCTCCCAGCAGCTGCACCGGCTCCAGGACCTCAACCAGCTCCAGCAGGTCACCGGCCTGGTCTCCCCGGTCTTCGGCGTCGTCCCCGCCCTGGGCTGACGACCGGACCGCATCCGCCGTCGAGGGCCGCCCGGCAACGGGCGGCCCTCGCACGTGTGCGACGGCGGGCGCGTGCCGGCTGCCTCGGCACCGACGTGCCCACGCCCCGGCGGCGCCCCTCGCCGACCGGTTGCGCGTAGGGTCGGAGGGAACGTGGAACGGCCGAAGAAGGGGTTCACAGACCATGGCGCAGGAAGTACGCGGCGTGATCGCACCGGGCAAGGACGAACCGGTGCGGATCGAGACGATCGTCGTGCCCGACCCCGGCCCGGGCGAGGCCGTGGTCAGTATCCAGGCCTGCGGGGTGTGCCACACCGACCTGCACTACAAACAGGGCGGCATCAGCGACGAGTTCCCCTTCCTGCTCGGACACGAGGCGGCGGGCGTCGTGGAGTCGGTCGGCGCGGGCGTCACCGACGTGGCCCCCGGCGACTTCGTCATCCTCAACTGGCGTGCCGTGTGCGGGAAATGCCGGGCCTGTCTGCGCGGTCGGCCCTGGTACTGCTTCGACACCCACAACGCCGGGCAGAAGATGACCCTCGCCTCGACCGGCCAGGAACTCTCCCCGGCCCTCGGCATCGGCGCCTTCGCCGAGAAGACGCTGGTCGCCGCCGGGCAGTGCACCAAGGTCGACCCGGGCGTCCCGGCACAGGTGGCCGGCCTGCTGGGCTGCGGGGTGATGGCCGGCATCGGCGCCGCCATCAACACCGGGAACGTCGGCCGTGGCGACACGGTCGCCGTCATCGGCTGCGGCGGCGTCGGCGACGCGGCGATCGCCGGTTCCCACCTGGCCGGGGCCGCGAAGGTCATCGCCGTGGACATCGACGACCGCAAGCTGGAGACCGCCCGGGGCATGGGCGCCACCCACACCGTCAACTCGCGCGAGACCGACCCCGTCGAGGCGATCCGCGAACTGACCGGCGGCTTCGGCGCCGACGTCGTCATCGAGGCGGTCGGCCGCCCGGAGACCTACCGGCAGGCCTTCTACGCCCGCGACCTGGCCGGCACCGTCGTCCTGGTCGGCGTACCCACCCCCGAGATGAAGCTGGAACTGCCCCTGCTCGACGTCTTCGGACGGGGCGGGTCGCTGAAGTCGTCCTGGTACGGGGACTGCCTGCCCTCACGGGACTTCCCGATGCTCGTCGACCTCCATCTCCAGGGCCGCCTGGACCTGGACAAGTTCGTCACCGAGACGATCCGGCTCGACGAGGTGGAGCAGGCCTTCGAGCGGATGCACGCCGGTGACGTGCTGCGTTCGGTGGTGGTGCTGTGATGGTTGCCCGCATCGAACGCCTCGTCACCTCCGGACAGTTCCGCCTCGACGGCGGGACCTGGGACGTGGACAACAACGTCTGGCTCGTCGGCGACGACCACGAGGTGATCGTCATCGACGCCGCCCACGACGCCGACGCCATCGCGGAGGCCGTCGGGGACCGGCGGCTCACCGCCATCGTGTGCACCCACGCCCACAACGACCACGTCAACGCCGCGCCCGCCCTGGCCGAGCGCACCGGCGCCACCGTCTGGCTGCACCGGGACGACCTGCCGCTGTGGCGGCAGACCCACCCCGACCGGGACCCCGACGCCTGGCTCTCCGACGAGCAGGTCATCGAGGCCGCCGGTGCCGACCTCACCGTCCTGCACACCCCCGGGCACGCTCCCGGCGCGGTCTGCCTGTACGACCCGGGCCTGGGCGCCGTGTTCACCGGCGACACCCTCTTCCAGGGCGGCCCCGGCGCCACCGGACGCTCGTACTCCGACTTCCCGACCATCATCGACTCGATCCGCGACCGGCTGCTCGTGCTCCCGCCCGCGACCAAGGTCCTCACCGGCCACGGCGACCCGACCAGCGTGGGCGCCGAGGCACCGCACCTGGAGGAGTGGATCGCCCGCGGGCACTGATCCACCCCATGGGGACGGGGGAGCCCGGCGAGCGGTCCGCGGTAAGCACGGGACACGCGTAAAAGGTGACAGAAGTTGTCCGGTTTCCACGGCACTCTCGATCACGAGACCGCTCATGCGGGCACGTGAACGAGGAGAAACGGGAGGCCGGACATGTCACGGTCACTGGAAGGCAAGATCGCACTCGTCGCCGGGGCGACCCGGGGCGCCGGACGCGGCATCGCCGTCGAACTGGGCGCGGCCGGCGCCACCGTCTACGTCACCGGCCGCAGCACCCGCGCCCGGCGCTCGGAGTACGACCGCCCCGAGACCATCGAGGACACCGCCGACCTGGTCACCGAGGCCGGTGGGCACGGCATCGCCGTGCCCACCGACCACCTCGATCCCACGCAGGTCGCCGTGCTCGTCGACCGCATCGCCCGCGAGCAGAACCGCCTCGACATCCTGGTCAACGACATCTGGGGCGGCGAGAACCTCTTCGCGTGGGACAGCCCCGTCTGGGAGCACGATCTCGACGACGGGCTCAGACTCCTGCGGCTGGCGGTGGAGACCCACGCCGTCACCAGCCACCACGCGCTGCCGCTGCTGCTGCGCCACCCCGGCGGGCTGGTCGTCGAGGTCACCGACGGCACCGACGACTACAACCGCGACCACTACCGTGTCTCCTTCTTCTACGACCTCGCCAAGACGTCCGTCCTGCGCATGGCCTTCGCCCTCGGCCACGAACTCGGACCACGCGGTGCCACGGCCGTCGCGCTGACCCCCGGCTGGCTGCGCTCGGAGATGATGCTCGACCACTTCGGCGTGCGCGAGGACAACTGGCGCGACGCCCTCGACCGTGTCCCGCACTTCGCCATCTCCGAGACGCCCCGGTACGTCGGCCGTGCCGTCACGGCCCTCGCCGCCGACCCGGACGTGGCGCGCCACAACGCCCGGTCCCTCTCCAGCGGCGCTCTCGCCCAGGAGTACGGGTTCACCGACCTCGACGGCAGCCGTCCGGACGCCTGGCGCTATCTCGTCGAGGTCCAGGACGCCGACAAGCCGGCCGACGTCACCGGTTACCGCTGACGGGCGGCAGCGGCCACCGGGCCGGATGACCCGGCGGCAGGGCCAGATCCTGGCGCACGGCCGTGTAGTACCCCTCGCGTCCGGCGCGCTGCCGCTCCAGCAGCGTCTGCCAGGCGCCCGGGTCGTGCGTCTCCTCGCGCAGGAAGCGCTCCATCTCCAGCACCGTCACGACCCAGGCCCGCGCCTTCTCCACCACCTCCGCACTGCCCAGCAGGAGCAGCGCCTCGCCGGCGGGGTCCCGGGCGATCGTGGCCTCGGCCTGCGCCGGCGCGGCCTCCTGCGGAGACAGGGGGTGCGGGTGGGGGTCGTTGCCGAAGTGGGCGGCGACCCGGTACGTCAGCGTGACGGACGTCTTCAGCGTCCGCGCGTAGTCGGCGTAGACGGCGAGCCGCCGCTCCTCCCAGCGTGCCGCGGTCTCCCGGCGGAACCGGGCCCCGTCGCTGCGGACCACGGCGAGGTACGAACCGAGCGCGCCGACGACGACGCCGAGGAGAGCCGGGAGTTGCTGGAGGAACGCGGACATGGACGCACCGTACTGCCCGACCGGCGCGGCAGTACGGTCGGGCCCATGACGGAGACACGGCGTTTCACGGACCACGGGGTACTCGTCACGGGCGCGGCCCGCGGGATCGGCGCGGCCACCGCACGCCGGCTCGCCGCCGAGGGGGCCCGGGTGCTGCTGACCGACGTCGACCCGGACGCGGCGCGGCGGACGGCGGGGGAGCTGGCGGAACAGGGTTACACCGCGGAGGCGTTCGCCTGCGACGTCGGTGACCGGGCGTCCGTCGAGGCGGCCGTGGCCCACGCCGTGGCCACCTTCGGCACCCTGGACGTGCTGGTCAACAACGCCTACGCGTGCACGCCCGACGCCCCGCTCTTCGAGGACGGACCGGACGAGGCCTGGGCCCGCGACCTCGACATCACCCTCACCGGCGCCTACCGCTGCTGCCGGGCGGCGCTCCCGCACCTGGCGGCCTCGGGGCGCGGCGCGATCGTGAGCATCGGCTCGGTCAACGGCGTCCAGGACTTCGGCAACCACGCCTACAGCGCGGCCAAGGCCGGTCTCGCCTCGCTGACCCGCACCCTCGCCGGGCACGCCGCACCGCGCGGCGTCCGCGTCAACCTCGTGACGCCGGGCACCGTGCGCACCACGGCCTGGGAGGGCCGGGACGAGGACCTGGCGGCGGTCCGCCGGCTGTACCCGCTGGGCCGGGTCGGCGAACCCGAGGACATCGCCGCGGCCGTCGCCTTCCTCGCCTCGCGCGACGCGGCCTGGGTCACCGGCACCACGCTGGTCGTCGACGGCGGTCTGACCGCCGTCAACACCGGGTTCCGGCAGGCGGTCCGGGAGTGGCACGACACGGACTGAAACGAGCCCGCCGCGCCCCCGCGCCCGGTCGTCTTTGTCACCGTTTCGTCGCGACGTGGCCGTGGTGGGCAACCGAGAGGGCCGGATGGCGGTCTAGCAGTCGGGAATCGCACCACGGGCGACCTTCCGCCCACTTCCGACGCTTCGACGCGAAAGGCTGACCGCCATGGGGGACATACGCAGACGGGGTGCCGTCGCACTCGGGGTCACCGCGCTGGTGGCGCCGCTCACACTCGTCCTGGGCGCCGCGCCGGCCCAGGCGGCGAGCTGCACCACGCAGACCGGCCCGTACCAGAAGAAGGTGGAGAAGTTCCTCGGCCGTCCGGTCGACGGCAAGCAGTCCACCGCCGACTGCAAGGCGATCCGCGCCTTCCAGACCAAGCACGGCATCACGCCGAACATCGGCTACGCGGGTCCCGTCACCTGGGGCGTGATGGACCTGATGCAGAAGCAGAAGGCGGTCGGCAAGACCCCCAACAAGTCGGGCAAGTGCCCGGTGAACAAGGGCCGCATCGCCTGTGTGGACCTCACCCTCCAGCTGAGCTGGGTCCAGGACGGCAAGAAGCTCGTGTACGGGCCGGTGCCGGTCCGCACCGGGCGCAACGGCCACGAGACCCGCACGGGGCTCAAGAAGGTCTACTGGCGCAACATCGACCACCACTCGACCATCTACGACGTGCCGATGCCCTACAGCCAGTTCTTCGACGGGGGCCAGGCCTTCCACTCGGCCGGCGTCAGCATGTGGAACCCGCCGGGGTCCCACGGCTGCGTCAACATGACGAAGACCGACGCCAAGAAGTACTGGTCGCTGCTGAAGAAGGGCGACGACGTCTTCGTGTACGGCCGCAAGCCGGGCACCTGACGGACGGGGCGCCCGGCCCGCGCCGCCGTGTCGCGGCGGGATCCCGGGCGCCCCGGTGACGCGGATCACCCGCTTCCCGTGCAGGCGGCACGCGTGCGGGGAGCGGTGCGGATGTGAAGAAGAGCGCCGTGTGTGGTGGGACACAGTCTCCGGTAACGAACTCGTCGACAGGTCTTGACAGATGAGGTGATCGACGTGATCAGCGACACGGTCCCTAATGTCCGTTTGGGTCGCGATTACTCACATCGTCTTCACGCCCGGAGCCGTATGCTTCACAGCATGTCCACCACTGTTGAACCTTCCTCCGAGCGATCGGCTGCCGAGGTCAACGAGGAGATCCGGGCCCTGTGGCTCCGGTCGGGCGGGACACTGAGCGTCGAGCAGCGCGCGGAGTACCAGCGGCTCGTCCTGGAGTGGGCTGCCGCGGCCCCGGACCCGGTGCGGGCCGCCTGACCGGCGCCCGACACTCCTCGGCGCATCGGAACGCCGGCCCAGGGCCCCCACGGGGGCCCTCCTCATGACCACGGACGACGCCCGCCTCGCGCACCTGCCGCGGGGCGCCCGGTCCGTGGCGGCGCCCCGCGGTCGCGGTCGCCCGGCGGGTCACCCCCACGTCGCCGAGTAGTGCCGCCGGTAGGACTTGCGGTCCTGTTCCGCGCGGATCCACCGGGTGGCCACCAGGGCGACCACGCTGCCCGCCACGACGAGCAGCCCCGGACCGACGTTCCGGCGGTCGGTGAGCCGGGAGAGCAGGGTCGAGCCGTCGACACCCGTCACGGGCGCCGCGACTCCCGGTGCCGCGGCGCCCCCGCCGTTGCCGGTGGCGGCCGGTGACGAGGGCGCGGCCCCCGGCGCCGACCCCTCCCGCGGCGAGACGAGCAGCCGGACGCCGAGCGACGCCATGGCGCCCGGCAGCGGCTGGAAGAAGGTCGTTCCCCCGTTGTCGCAGTCGCCGCTGCCGCCCGACGTCACCCCGAGCGCGAGGCCCTCGGAGAACATCGGCCCCCCGCTGTCCCCGGGTTCGGCGCACACGTCGGTCTGGATGAGGCCGGTCACCGTGCCCTCCGGGTAGTTGACCGTCGCGTCGAGCGCGGTCACCCGGCCGTCGCGCAGCCCGCTGGTGCTGCCGCTGCGGAAGACGCGCTGCCCCACGGCCGGTTCACCCAGGCCCGTGATGCGTACGCCCTTCCCGCCGCCGACCGCCACCACGTCGGCGCCGTCGCCCGCCTTGCCGTTCGCGTACTCCACCAGGGAGAAGTCGTCCCCGGGGAAGCTCCCGGCGACCGTCCTGCCGACCTGACGGCCACCGCCGCCGTCACCGAACCAGACGGACCCCGTCGGCCCGCAGTGCCCGGCGGTGAGGATGAACTCGCTCCGCCCGTCGGTCACGTTGAACCCCGCCGAGCAGCGCCCCGCCGTGGAACGGATGGGCTCGGCGCCGTTCAGGCGCGTGGTGAACTCCCCCGCGGAGCGCTCCATGCGGACGAAGTCCCCGATGCCCTCGGCCACGCCCGTCAGGCGCGACCAGTCGGCGGCGGAGACCGTGCTGTCCCCCCGTACCACCACCTCGTTCGCCCGGTAGTCGAACGCCCAGGCCGTCCCGGGCACCCGCGGGGCCGCCCGCAGCGTGGCGGCCGCCGACGTCAGCTCGGACATGCTGTGCCGCACCACCTCCGGCTCGGCGCCGGCCCGCCGTACCTCCTCGGCCGTGCTCCCGTCGGTGACGGCGACGACCGGCCGGCCCTCGGCGTCGAGCCAGTGGCCCGCCGTCCGGGAGGCGCCCAGCCGTGACACGAGCCCGGCGCCCGTGCCGGACGCCGCCCGGACCGTCGTCTGCGGCACGGCGGACGGGCCGGGCGGTTCACTCGCGACGGCCCGGGTGACCATCGTCCCCCCGAGCAGGAGTCCTCCGACGGCCGCCAGCCGTGCCACTCGCCGGACGATGCGACGTCGTGCGTGCCTCATGCATGCGCTCCCGAACCCGACCACGCGGCGTCACCGCCGCGGGGGCCTCCGGACGTCGAGCGCCCTCCTCCCATACGCGGCCGGGCGCGCCGGTGTTCACCGGCCCCGCGCTCTCGTCCGGCCGGGGGCGCGTGATCCCCCGCGGCCCCCTATGTTGAGCCCCATGACCAGCATCCCGCAGCCTCCGCCCGCCGGCCCGAACCCCCTGCGCGCGCTCACCCTCGACCAGCTGCGCCGCCGTACGAGCATGAAATGGCGCACCTACCCCCCGGACGTGCTGCCGCTGTGGGTGGCCGAGATGGACGTGCCGCTGGCCGACCCCGTCGTGCGCGCCGTCACCGAGGCCGTGCGGCTCGGTGACACCGGCTACCCCGCCGGCACGGCCTACGCCGAGGCCCTGGCCGCCTTCGCGGGCGAGCGGTGGGGCTGGGACGGCCTCGCCGTGGAACGCACCGCGATCGTGCCGGACGTGATGCTGGGCGTCGTCGAGATGCTCCGGCTGGTCACCGGGCCCGGCGATCCGGTGATCGTGAACCCGCCGGTGTACCCGCCGTTCTACCAGTTCGTGGAGCACATGGACCGGCGGGTCGTCGAAGCACCGCTCGGCGCGGACCTGCGGATCGACCTCGACGTGCTGGAAGAGGCGTACCGGCGGGCCGTGGCCGACGGCGGGCGCGCCGCCCACCTGCTGTGCAGCCCGCACAATCCGACCGGCACCGTGCACACCGCCGACGAACTGGCCGCCGTCGCCGCCCTCGCGGAGCGGTACGGCGTGCGGGTCGTCGCCGACGAGATCCACGCGCCCCTCGTCACCGCCGGCGCGCGTTTCGTGCCGTACCTGAGCGTGCCCGGCGCCGAGCGGGGCCTCGCGCTGATGTCGGCGTCCAAGGGCTGGAACCTGGCCGGGCTCAAGGCGGCGCTCGCCCTGGCCGGGCCCGGTGCCGCCGCCGACCTGGCCCGGATGCCGGAGGAGGTCGGTCACGGGCCGAGCCACGTCGGCATCCTCGCCCACACCGCGGCCCTGCGCGACGGCACCGACTGGCTGGACGCGGTGCTGGCCGGGCTGGACGAGAACCGGCGGCTGCTCACCGGCCTGCTGGCCGAGCACCTCCCCGGCGTGGTCCACCGCGCCGGCGAGGCGACCTTCCTCGCCTGGCTCGACTGCCGCGCGCTCGGCCTCGGCGACGACCCTGCGGAGGTCTTCCTCGGCCGCGGCCGGGTGGCCCTCAGCTCCGGCGTCCCCTTCGGCGCCGGCGGTGCGGGGCACGTGCGCCTGAACCTCGCGGCCTCGCCGGAGGTGCTCACGGAGGCGGTACGGAGGATGGCGGCCGCCCTCGACCAGGACGAGGGGGCCGGAACCCGCCGCGTACCGGGGGCCGGCGCCTAGACTGCCGGATCATGGACGACGCTTCCCTGGACCGGCTCGGCGCCGGCAAGTACCTGCTGGTCACCACCTACCGGAAGAACGGCACCCCGGTCGCCACCCCGGTGTGGGTCGTGCGCGACGGGGACGCGCTGGGCGTGTGGACGGCGGCCGACTCCTGGAAGGTCAAGCGGGTCCGCAACCGCGCGGACGTCCTGATCGGCCCGTGCGACGTGCGCGGCAGGGCCACCGGCGAACAGGTCCCGGGGACGGCGGAGATCTGCGACCCGGCCGCCACCGGCCGCTACCGCCGGCTGATCGCCCGCAAGTACGGCGTCCTCGGCCGGCTCACCCTGCTCGGCAGCCGGCTGCGCCGGGGTCTGGACGGCACCGTCGGCATCCGGATCGTCCCGACGCCCTGACCGGTCCTCAGGTCCAGGCGCGGTACGGCTCGTCGACCAGCTGGAAGACGGGTTCGCCCCGCACCGGGTCCTTGGCCGTGGACAACCGCACCCGGTCGCCGCTGTGGATGCCGATGAGCGGGCCCATGACGCGGCCGCGCAGCACGAAGCCCTCGGCCATCTCGATCAGGGAGACGTTGCGCGCGGCCGGGGTGTTGCGGTGCACGACCGTGGCGTGCCGCACCGTCCCCGCGCCCTCGCTCCGCTCCGTCCGCAGCTCGCTGCCGCGGCAGACCGGGCACAGCACCCGGTGGTACATGGTCGTGCCGCACCAGGTGCAGCGCTGGAAGACGATGGCCTCGGTGCCCGGCGCCTCGGGGTCGAGCAGGCCCGTCGCGGAGCCGGCTGCCTGCTGGGCGACGTTTCCTGAGTGGTGGTACACGCTGCAACTCCCTGCACTCGGGCCGGAATCCCGCGTGCGCGGTCGACCGGGCACGCGTGTGCGCGGTCGCCGTGCCGCCGTGCACGCCCACAGGGTATGGCACTCAGTGCCAGGCGTAAAGGCACTCCGTACCCTCAATTGTCGAGGTCGTCAGCCGTCCCGTCCTTCGGGGGCGAACGCGGTCTCGACCTCCCGCACCAGCTGCCACAGCGGCGTCCCGCGCCGTGCCACGACGACCACCACGTCGTCCGCCGGCCCGGCCGGGGGCGCGGCGGGCACCTCGCCGAAGGTGGACTGCGCGTACCGCAGCGCGTGGTCCACCGCGGCGCCCGCGTCGTCCCGGCCCTGTGAACGCAGCCAGGAACGAAGGGCGTTGTTGTGCGCCGCGACCACCGCGGCCGCGATCACGTCGGCCCGCAGGGTGCCGTCGGGCAGCCCGCCCAGGCGCCCGCGCAGGTACTCCGCGAGGGCGCGCTCGTAGCGCCAGACCACCGAGAGCTCGTAGGCGCGCAGCCCGGGCACCTTCTTGGTGAGGTGGTAACGCTGCACCGAGAAGGCCGGGTTCTCGGCGTACATGCGCAGCACGAGCCGGGCCGCGTCGCAGACCCGCCGCACCGGGTCGGCCTCGCCCGGGGAGTCGGCCAGGAAGGCCGTCATGTCCGCCAGGCACCTCTCGTGGTCGGGGAAGACCACGTCCTCCTTGGAAGGGAAGTAGCGGAAGAACGACCGCCGTCCGACACCGGCGAGCGCGACGATGTCGTCGACGGTCGTCTGTTCGTAGCCCCGCTCCAGGAACAGCCGGAAGGCCGCCGCGACCAACGCCTCCCGCATCGGCGGCCGGGTGCCCGCCGCGTCCGCCCGGTCCCCGCGGCGGGGCGCCGCGCTGCTGGAACTCATGGAGGGGAAAGTAGCAGCTCACCGACGTGTATGGCACTCAGTGCAGCCATCGGGGGGAACTGAGTGCTGCCCTCGCCCGACGGCACCGGTCGCATACGATCATTTCCGGTCAGCCCTCGAGGAGTTCCGCATGCCGTCCGCCCGCCCCCGCCTCCTGTACGTCACCGACCTCGCCTACGAGGCCCGCGGACGGCGCTACTGCGACGAGGACATCTTCCTGACCTCGCGGCTGCGCGAGGACTTCGATCTGGCCCTGTGCCACCCGGGGGAGGCGGCGGCGCTGCTGGACGCCTTCGACGCCGTCGTCGTCCGCAACAGCGGTCCGGTGCTGGGCCACCAGGAGGCGTACGACGCCTTCCGCCGACGGGCGGCCGAGCGCGGCACCCGTGTCTACAACCAGCTCACCGGCCGGGCGGACATGGCAGGGAAGCAGTACCTGATCGACCTCACCGCCGCGGGCCACCCGGTGATCCCGACCGTCGGCGGGTCCGAGGACCTCCACCTGCTGCCCCCGGCCGACGAGTACGTGGTCAAGCCCCGGCTCGGCGCGGACTCGGTGGGGCTGCGGATCGTGGCCGCGGACCGCGTCCGGGAGGTGGTGCGCGCCGGGGCCGGGGACCTCCTCGTCCAGCCGCGCATCGACTTCGCCCACGAGATCTCCTTCTACTTCGTCGACCACGACTTCCAGTACGCCCTCTACGCCCCGCGCCCCGACCGGCGCTGGCAGCTGGAGCCGTACGACGCGTCCGAGCGGGACCTGGCCTTCGCGCGGCGCTTCATCGAGTGGAACGGCATGGATCACGGCATCCAGCGCGTCGACGCCTGCAGGGCCCCCGGCGGCGAGCTGCTCCTGGTCGAGCTGGAGGACCTGAACCCCTACCTGTCGCTGGACGCCCTCGACGAGGCGGGCCGCGACGCGTTCGTCACCGCGCTGCGGGCCGCCCTGCGGCGCCTGCTCGCCACCGGAACCGCCCCGGCCGACAGGACCTAGCATGGCCGCCATGGACGCGTTCCTCACCCGGCTCGACCCGGAGATGTGCGTGGTGACGGCCGAGGCGGACGGGGAGCGGGCGGGCTGTCTGGTCGGCTTCTCGTCGCAGTGCTCCCTCGATCCCGTGCGCTTCGTCGTGTGGCTCTCCGAGGTGAACCACACCTTCCGCGTGGCCCGGTCCGCCGACGTCCTGGCCGTCCACCTGCTGGCCCGCGACCGGCGTGCCACGGCCGAGCTGTTCGGCGGGCGGACCGGTGACCGCGTCGACAAGTTCCAGCGGGTCGGCTGGCGCCGGGGACACGGTGGCGCGGTCGTGCTGGAGGACGCCGAGGCGCGGTTCGTGGGCCGCGTCGTCGAGCGGGTCCCCGGAGGCGACCACGTCGGTTTCGTCCTCGACCCGGTCGAGTGGGGCGGCCGGGAGGCGTCCGACGCGCCGCCGCTCCGCCTCGCGGACACCCGCACCATCCGGCCGGGGCATCCCGTGGACCGAGAGGGCTGAGGGCTGAGGGCTGTGGACCGAAGGGTGAGGTCCGAGCGCCGCGGAACGTCCGCGGCCGCCGCCGGGGTGCCGTCGGGTCAGCGCCCGGTGGTACCCCGCTCCACCAGGGCGTCGGTGACGGCCCGCACGCTGCGCGCGATGTGCTGCAACTGAAGGACCTCCGCCGCGTAGAGCTTGATGGTGTGCTCGATGACCGACTCGGGCAGACCGAGCCGCGGCAGGTCCGCCCGGGCCGTCTGCAACGCCGTGCGGGCCACCCGCACCTCGTGCTGGACCTGGATCTGCGCGTGGCGGGCGAGCAGCACCGGGTGGCGGATCAGCGCCGGGTAGCCGGCGTAGCGGGCCGGCACCAGCTCACGCAGCCACTTGGCCGCCGAGCGCTCCCAGTCGTAGCTGCCGGGGGTCTTCACCTGGCAGGGCCAGTCCGGACTCAGGCGCGTGGTCGTCAGGGTCATGATCATCGCTTCCGTGTGCGGCGTCGACGGGTGGGGCGACGGGTTGGGGCGGTCCCGGTCCAGGGGACGACCGGGACCGCCACGGGCGCTCGCGCAGGCGATGCCCGACGGAACACCCTGAGTGCGCCGGAGCGGGTAGGAGTCGGCGGCCTGGGGTGTTCACGCAGGTGCGGACGCGCTCCGGGGCGGCCGGGTCGCGATCCGTGAGCAGTATTTATATATGCCATCCGCTTTGCAAGACGTATGAAAACATTCATGCCTGCTGTGACCCGGAAGGTCCCGTCCGTGCCGGCCGATCACCGTGCGGATCCCGTGAATCCCGTGAAGGAAGCGGCCGGCTCAGTCCCGGAAGAAGAACTGGTGCTGTTCGGCGACCTGCTCGTACTCCTCCAGGCGGGCCTGTGTGCGCTCGGGATCGGCGTCCGTCATGGCCTGGAGCAGGGCCGCGCACATCACCCCCGGCGCCGCGTAGGAGTCGAAGACCAGGCGCGACCCCGTACCGGTCGCGAAGGTCACGTCGGCCTCGTCCACCAGCGGGCCGAGCGCCAGGTCGGTGATCAGTGCCACCTTGAGCCCGGCGCCGCGGGCCACCCGGACGGCGCCCAGCGTCTCGTGGGCGTGCCGGGGCATGGAGAAGGCCAGCACCCAGGTGCCGCCGGCTTCCCGGGACTGGAGCAGGGCGTCGTAGGCGACGCTGCCGCCCCGCGTCACCAGCCGCACGTCGGGGTGGACGCGGCGGGCGGCGTAGGCGAAGTACTCGGCGAGCGAGACGGAGATCCGCAGACCGAGGACGGTCAGGGGCGCCGAGGCGGCCAGCTTGCGGCCGAGGTCGATCACCCGGTCGGCGTCGGCGAAGTCGCGCCGCAGGTTCTCCAGGTTCTCGATCTCGGCGTCGACGGCCGCCTGGAGTTCGTTGCCCCGGTTCTCCTCGGCCGGGGCACCGCCGCGGCTGCCCAGCGCGATCGACTGGAGCCGCTCCCGCAGCGCCGGGTAGCCGCTGAAGCCGACCGCCGAGGCGAACCGCGTCACCGACGGCTGGCTCACGCCCACCCGGTCGGCGAGGTCGGTGATCGACAGGAACGCCGCCTCGGGGAGGTGCTCGATCAGGTACTGCGCGATGCGCCGCTGTCCCGGGGAGAGGCGGGGCCGGTCGAACAGCGTCCTGAGCCGGGACGTGGCGGAGACCTCCGCCTCGGGTGCCGCCCGTCCCGAGGTGATCGCCGATGCCTGCGCGCGTGTCTGCTGCGGCGATGGCACGGGTGCGCCTCCTTTGTCTCCCACGGAGGTCAACATAGCTCACTCCCCGTGTCCGGCAGGGTGGCGTCACAGGCCGCTGCGCCGGGCGCGGGGGGGGGGGGGGGGGGGGACCAGGGAAAGCACTCGCACAAGGGGGGGGGGGACCATACTCCCCGAGGAACCCGCACCCAGCAACAGTAGCAA
>NZ_JBWKKZ010000002.1:407070-459446 GCF_056430705.1 Streptomyces sp. NPDC045956
GCCTCCCCGCCTTCCACTTCCTTTGTCTGGAAGTTTGCCGCCCCCCCCCTCCCCCCCCCCCCCTCCCCCCGCCCCCCCCCCCCCCCCCCCCCCCCCCCCCCACGGCGGGGGATAGCACCGCGCTCCGCGGGAACCCGCTGCCCGTAAGCAGTCGCAGCAGGCACGAGGAGAGGCAGTCATGACCGTCCCGGAAGAGAACCGGCCGAAGACCGACACCACCGACGACGTGCTCGGCCGGCACGAGGACGACGCTCCCCGCCCCCCGGGAGGCACCGGCCGGACCCTGCGGGAAGCCCTGGAGGAGGCGCATGTCCGCCCCGACGACTTCGACGAGCACTGAGCGTCCGGCAGCGCTTGCGCCGGCGCGTCCGACAGCCGCACCGCGACCGGGCCGCACCCTGACGGCCGCCCCCGAGACCCCCGGCAGGTGACATCGTATGGGCGCCCTCAGCGCGCTGGAGAAATCCCTGGAGAACCGTCTGGAGGCGCTCCGGGCGCGCCTCTTCGAGAAGGACCCCGTCGAACTCCTCGACGCCCTGCACACCGAGTGCGACGACAACGCGGTGGTCTCGCCCGCGGGCCGGGTCATGGTGCCCAACGCCTACGACGTCGCGCTCGCGGGCGCCGTCCACGACGAACTGGCGTGTCGTGACGGCCGGGTGGGGCAGGTGCTCACCGACAGCCTGGTCCGTCACGCCGAGCGGCACGGGTACGAGTGGGCGGGCCCGCTGGCCGTGCACATCACCAGGTCGGACGACGTGCCCAACGGCCGCTACCACGTGGCGAGCAGCGTGATGCCGCACGTCAGCGCCGGCGGTTTCCCGCACGCGGAGTCGAGGCCACGCCCCGCGGGCGAGGCGGCCCGGCCGGACGAGCCGTCCCCCGCACCGGACCCGGCCACGGCGCCCGCCCCGGCCGTCACCCCGGGCCCGGCTCCCGCTCCGTCGCAGGCTCAGGCTCCGGCGCCCACTCAGGTTCCGGCGCCCGCTCCCGCTCCGGCGCCCGCTCCCGCTCCAGCGCCCGCCTCGGTTCCGATAGTCGCCGCCCCGGCACCGGCCGCCGCCCCGGCACCGGCCAGCGCCTGGCCGACCCCCGCTCCCGCCACCGTGCGGCCGGCGTTCGGTGACGCTTAGGGGGTCCCCCGTCCGGCGACGCCCGCCCGCCTGCCCGCCTGCCGCACCGGGCGCCCGTCCGGCGGGCCTCAGGCGCCGGGCGCCCGGTCCTCGCCGTGCCCCACGCCCGGCATCGCCCCCGCCGGCACCACCAGGTCGGCGCGGTCCCGGACCGCGGCGACCAGGTCGGCGTTGCGCTGGTCGGTACCGAGCGTCCAGGCGACGGCGTCCGCACGGGACTTGCCGAACCGCTCGTGCCGGGCCACCAGCCGGCTCACCCGCACGGACTCCGGCACCTCGCAGAACCACACCTCGTCGAGCCGGGCGCGCACCCGGGCCCAGGCGCCGGTCCCGAGCAGCAGGTAGTTGCCCTCCGTCACCACCAGCCGAGCCGACGCCGGCACCGGTACCGCCCCGGCGATCGGCTGCTCCAGCACCCGCTCGAAGCCGGGCGCGTACACGACGTCGTCGTGGCCCTCTGTGTGTCCGTCGCGCCCGTCGTGCTCCTCGCGCAGGCGGCGCAGCAGCGCGGCGTAGCCGGCGGCGTCGAAGGTGTCCGGCGCGCCCTTGCGGTCCCTGCGGCCGAGCCGGTCCAGTTCGGCGTCGGCCAGGTGGAAGCCGTCCATGGGCACGTACGCGACCCACGGGGCACCGTCCCCGTTCAACTCCCGCACCAGGGAGCGGGCCAGCGTCGACTTCCCGGCGCCGGGAGCGCCGGTGATGCCGAGGATCGCGCGGGGCCGGCCCTCCGCGAGGGCGCGGGCGCGTACGAGGAGGTCGTCGAAGGCGAGGGACACGCCGAACAGTGTGTCACCCGATCGGAGCCGCCCCGGCGGGGAACTGTGTCGGGTATGACGACGCAGCTCGGGCTTCCCGAGGACATCCAGGCCTGTCTCTTCGACCTCGACGGGGTCGTCACCAGGACGGCGGTGGTGCACGCCGCCGCCTGGAAGGAGACGTTCGACGCCTTCCTGCGCGAGCGGGACGGCGCGGACTTCCGCCCCTTCACCGACTCCGACTACGGCGAGTACGTCGACGGCCGCCCCCGCGCGGACGGCGTGCGCACCTTCCTCGCCTCCCGCGGTGTCGAACTGCCGGAGGGCGGCCTTGACGACCCACCCGACGCCCGGACGGTCAACGGGATCGGCAACCGCAAGAACGAGCTGGTCCTGGAGAAGATCCGCACCGACGGGGTCGAGCCCTACGAGGGCACGCTGCGCTACATCGACGCGGTCCGCGCCGCGGGCCTCGCCACCGCGATCGTCTCCTCCAGCGCCAACACCCGGGACGTGCTGCGCTCCATCGACGCCGAGCGCCTGTTCGACGTCCGGATCGACGGCGTGGTGGCCCGCGAACGGAGCCTGCCGGGCAAGCCGCACCCCGACACCTTCCTGGCGGCCGCCCGCGACCTCGGTGTCGAGCCCGCCCGCGCCGCCGTCTTCGAGGACGCACTGGCCGGCATGGACGCCGGACGCTCCGGTCACTTCGGCTATGTCGTCGGCGTCGACCGCGTGGGCCAGACCGACGCCCTCTACGCCCACGGCGCCGACCGCGTCGTCAAGGACCTCGACGAGCTGGGAGACCGCGCGTGATCACCAACCGGACGTACGCCGTCGAGCCCTGGTCCGTGCGCGAGACGGACCTCAACCTGGACCTCCTCGCCCAGAGCGAGTCCGTCTTCGCCCTGTCCAACGGGCACATCGGCTGGCGCGGCAACCTCGACGAGGGCGAACCGCACGGCCTGCCCGGCAGCTACCTCAACGGCGTCTACGAACTGCACCCGCTGCCGTACGCCGAGGCCGGCTACGGCTACCCGGAGGCGGGCCAGACCGTCATCAACGTCACCAACGGCAAGCTGCTGCGGCTCCTCGTCGACGACGAGCCCTTCGACCTGCGCTACGGACGGCTCGGCAAGCACGAACGCACCCTGGACCTCAGGCGCGGCGTGCTGGAGCGGAGCTGCGAGTGGACCTCCCCGGCCGGTACGACCATCCGGGTGCGCTCCACCCGGCTGGTCTCCCTCACCCAGCGGGCCATCGCAGCCGTGCAGTACGAGATCGAGCCCGTCGACAGCCGGACCCGGGTCGTCATCCAGTCGGAGCTGGTCGCCAACGAGACCCTGCCCGACCCGGACGGCGACCCGCGGACGGCCAGGGCGCTGGAGTCGCCCCTGGAGCCCGAGGAGCACATCGCCATCGGAACCCGGCTGCGCATGGTGCACCGCACCCGGCGCAGCGACCTGCGGGTCGCCGTCGCCGCGGACCATGTCGTCGACGGACCGGAGGGGACCGCGTACCGCAGTGAGAGCAGCAGCGACGTGGCCCGGCTGACCATCACCTCGGTCCTCGCCCCGGGCGAGCGGCTGAAGGTGCAGAAGACGGTCGCCCACGGCTGGTCGGGGGCCCGCTCCCGGCCCGCGATGGGGGACCAGGTCGAGGCGGCGCTGGCGGCGGCCGCGCACGGCGGCTGGGAGGGGCTGGTGGCCGAGCAGCGCGCCTACCTGGACGACTTCTGGGCCAGGGCGGACGTCGAGGTGCACGGCGACGAGGAGATCCAGCAGGCGGTGCGCTTCGCCCTGTTCCACGTGCTCCAGGCAGGGGCCCGCGCCGAGCAGCGGGCGATCGCGGCCAAGGGCCTGACGGGTTCCGGCTACGACGGTCACGCCTTCTGGGACACCGAGATGTTCGTGCTGCCCGTCCTGACCTACACCGAGCCCAGGGCCGTCGCCGAGGCGCTGCGATGGCGGCAGGACACCCTGCCCGCGGCCCGGGACCGCGCCACCCAGCTCGGGCTGCGCGGTGCCGCGTTCCCGTGGCGGACCATCGACGGCTCCGAGGGCTCCGCGTACTGGCCGGCCGGCACGGCCGCCTTCCACGTCGCCGCCGACATCGCGCACGCCGCGGTCCGGTACACGGCGGCGACCGGCGACACCGCCTTCGAGCGGGACACCGCGCTGGAACTCCTGGTGGAGACGGCCCGGCTGTGGCGCTCGCTGGGGCACCACGACCACCACGGCGTCTTCCACATCGACGGTGTCACCGGCCCGGACGAGTACAGCGCCATCACCGACGACAACACGTACACCAACCTCATGGCACGCTCGAACCTCCTCGCCGCGGCCGACGTGTGCGAACGCCACCCCGACGAGGCGGTCCGGCTCGGCGTCGACGACGAGGAGAGCGCCGCCTGGCGGGACGCGGCCGAATCGGTGCACATCCCCTACAACGAGGAACTCGGCGTCCACGAGCAGCACTCGGGCTTCACCCGCCACCAGCGCTGGGACTTCGCCCGCACCACGGCCGACCAGTACCCGCTGATGCTGCACTTCCCCTACTTCGACCTCTACCGCAAGCAGGTGATCAAGCAGTCCGACCTGGTGCTGGCGATGTACACCTGCGGGAGCTGGTTCGACGCCCACTGCGACGAGGACCAGATCGCCCGCAACTTCGCCTACTACGAGCCGCTGACCGTGCGGGACTCCTCGCTGTCCGCGTGCTGCCAGGCCGTCGTCGCCGCCCAGACGGGACACCTGCGCCTGGCCTACGACTACGCCGCCGAGGCCGCCCTGATGGACCTGGCGGACCTGGAGCACAACACCCGCGACGGACTGCACATCGCCTCCCTGGCCGGTACGTGGATGGCGCTGGTCGCCGGGTTCGGCGGCACCCGCCGGGACGGCGAGAGCCTGAGCTTCACGCCGCGCCTGCCGGAGAAGTTCAGCCGCCTCGCCTTCCGGCTCCAGTTCCGCGGCCGGTGCCTGCGGGTGGAGATCGACGCCGACGAGGCGACGTACACGCTGCTGGCGGGCGAGCCCCTGACGATCCATCACCACGGGACGGCGCTGCCCGTCAACGGGGAAGGCCCCGTCACCCGCCCCATCCCCGAGCCCAAGCGGCGCCCCACGCCCGAGCAGCCCCCGCACCGCCGCCCCAACGACCGGTGACCGGCCCGGTGCGGGCACGGGCGGTACGGCGCGACTGGCCGAGTTCCGCCCTGCGCTTCGGTGGCACACGGGTTAGTTTGACCTTGTTTTCCGGGTTTCCGGGCTCCCGCCACCGGCGGCAGGAGGTGAGGACCGAGCGGCTCCGCGACGAGCGGGGATGAGGGGTGCACGATGGCCGACGGCGCCAACGCCACGCTGGCCGGCGGACGGCGGGGCCATGCGGACGCGACGACGGGGGCCCCGCGGCGACCCGGCGGTGAGGCCCTGCCCGCGGCGGTGGCCGCCGTCTTCACGGTGGTCCAACTGGTCTTCGTCCGTCCGGGCATGGGACTCGGCTGGGACGAGACGGTGTACGTCAGCCAGGTCACCGCCCACCACCCCGCAGCGTTCTTCAGCGCGCCCCGCTCCCGGGGCGTCTCCCTGCTGGTGGCGCCCGTCGCCTCGTGGTCCTCGTCCACCGAGCTGCTGCGGCTCTACCTCGCCGTGCTCTCCGGTCTCGGCCTGTACCTCGCCCTGCGGTCCTGGCGGGGCCTCTTCCCGGCCCGCGTCCTGGCCACGGCCGGGGCCTTCTTCGCCACCCTGTGGGTGACCGTCTTCTACGGTCCGCAGGCCATGCCCAACTACTGGGTCGCCGTCGGCGCCCTGGTGTGCGTCGGCTGCTTCCTGCGGGCCTGGCAGGGGCTGCCCGGCCGGGCCGTGCCGTGGGGTGTGGTCGCCGGGGCCGCGCTGATGGCGTGGATGCGGCCCACCGACGCCGTCTGGGTGACGCTCCCGCTGCTGGCGCTCGCCCTGGTACGCGGCCGCGGGCTGCTGCTGCTCGCCCTGGCGGGAGGCCTCGCGGCCGGGGGAGTGGAGTGGGTGATCGAGGCCTACGGCTGGTACGGCGGCCTCGGGGAGCGGCTCACCCGGGCCTCGGAGATCCAGGGCGGCCTCGGCTGGAACCTCGCCGTCGACGACCAGATGCGCAGCCTGGGCGGACGCGGCCTGTGCCGCCCGTGCACCGGATCGCTGCCGCACCCGGTGGTGACGGCGTGGTGGGTCCTGCTCCCCTTCGTCGCCGCCCTCGGCGTGGTCGTCGCGGTGCGGGCCGGGCGTGCCATGCGCACGCTGCTCCCCTTCGTGTGCGCCGGGACGGCCGCGCTGCCCTACCTGTTCCTGATCGGTTACGCGGCGCCCCGCTTCCTCCAGCCCGCCTACGCCCTGCTGGCCGTCCCGGTCGCCGACGCGCTGTGGCACCTGGTCCGCACGGAACGCGGCCGGTGGCGGCCGGTGGCGGCGACCGTGGTCGGGCTCGCGCTCGCCGGACACCTGGCGGTGCAGTTCGCCGTCCTGGAGGGCACCGTGGACCGCAACGTCGAAAGCCGCCGGGACTGGTCCCGGGTCGCCGACGAGCTGCACCGGCTCGGCGTCCGCCCGCCCTGCCTGGTCACCGGTCACGAGTCCATCCCCATCGGCTACTACGCCGGGTGCTCCTCCGGCGCGACCGGCGGCAACAACGAGAACACCACCGACGGCGAGATCCTGGACACCGCCCGCCGGATCCCGGTCGCCGCCGTCACGGGGCCGAACGGCGCCACGCCCGGCTACGCCCGTGACTGGACCCCGCACCGCGTCACCGACCTGACCGTCCGGGTGGCCCCCCGGCGCTGAAGATCACCGGCTCGGACAGGGTTGGAGATCGCGTATCGGGAAACGCGAACCGGACACAGAGATCACGAGCCGACGCAGCGCGAGAGGGAGGCAGCGATGGGCACGGACCCGATGGCCGACGACGTCTACCAGCCCACCGGAACCAACGAGGAGCAGGAGGACGCCGCGCCCCTCGACCTCCAGGACGCCGTCGACGAGCGCACCTACGACGACACGCTCGACGAGGGCTACTCCCCGCCGGAGAAGCCCCTGGGCGTGACCAAGCACGGCACCACCGCCGCCGAGCAGCACGACGGCGAGACGCTCGACCAGCGGCTGTCCCAGGAGGTGCCGGACGTGACGGCGCCCGACGGGGACGGAGTGGGCGACCAGCCCGACGGCGAGGGCGAACCGGTCGACCCCGAGGCGGGGGACGAGCGCTCCGGCCGGCTCGTCGCCCCCGACGAGGGGGTACGCGCCGACACGGTCAAGGAGACCGTGGCCGAGGACGTCGGCATCGACGGCGGTGCCGCCGGGGCCGAGGAGGCCGCCATGCACGTCGTGGAGGACGAGACGGCACTGCCGGACCGGGAGGACGACGGCCGGACCGCCTGACCCCACGCCCCCGGGCGGGAGCGGCCCGCCACCCGGCCCGGACCGGTGCCCTGCGCACCGGTCCGGGCCTCGCCGTGCCGGGCGGCCGCCGGGTCAGGGCAGCAGCTTGTCGAGGGCCGCGGGACCCTCCTCGTCCAGCTTGCGCCGGGCCCAGTCGAGGTTCTTCGGGGTGACGTCCCGGCCGGCCGCGAGGACGAGGTCCTCCGGGGAGACGTCGGTGCCGGTGCGGGTGTGGAGCAGGGCGTCGGGGGTGGCGCGGTCGTCGTCCGCGCGGGCTGCGGACCGCCGCGAGGCGTCGGGCTGTGACGTCGACATGATCGGTGCTCCTCGGATCCGGGTCGCTGATTCGGTGCCGTGCTGTTGTCGGTCCCGAATATCCCGATATCACCATTCAATGCGGACGCGGCCCTCGCATCCGGAGAACGGACCGGCCCGGCGTGCCGGACGGCTCCACGCCCCGTGTAATGAGACCTGTCGATCACTTCGCCCGGCAGAAGGACCAGGACATGCCGCGAGCACGCACCGGTGCCGGGGGACGGGGGAACGCGAGGGCGGGGGGCCTGAGGCGATGGGGCGAGTGGTGCGCCCGCCACGGGGTGGTGGTCGTCGTGGCCTGGCTGGCCGCGCTGGTGGTGCTGAGCCTGACCGACCGCTCCTTCGGCGGTGACTACGCGGACGACTTCGACCTGCCCTCCGCGCAGTCCCAGCAGGGCCTGGACGTCCTGCAACGGCACGACCCGGCGGCCGGCGGCTACAGCAGCCAGATCGTCGTCCACGACGCCGACAAGGCGCTGACCTCGCTCGACTCGCAGATGAGCACCGCGGTGGGCGACCTCCAGAAGCTGCCCCACGTGCTGTCCGTCCAGAACCCCCTCACCGCGGGCCCGGCCACCGGCTCCACGTCCGGGCCGAACGAGGGCCCGCTGGCGACGGACGGCCGCACCGGCTACATCGCCGTCCGCTTCGACACCCAGCCCGCCCAGCTGGGCGACGGCTACCTGGACGGCGTGGACGACGCCGTCCAGCCGCTGCGCGCCGCCGGTGCCGAGGTCGAGTACGGCGGAGCCCTCGGCGAACTGGCCCGCCCCGACGCCGACGACCGGGTGAGCGAACTCGTCGGCTTCGGCGTCGCGGTCGTCGTCCTGCTGATCGGCTTCGGAAGCCTGCTCGCCGCCGTCGCGCCCCTGGTGACCGCGCTGATCGCCGTGGTCGGCGGCCTGTCCTGCCTCGGCCTGCTCGCCGCCGCGTTCACCTTCGCCACCGTCTCCCCGACCCTGGCCACGATGATCGGACTGGGCGTCGGCATCGACTACGCCCTGTTCCTGATCACCCGGCACCGGCAGAACCTCATGGACGGGGCCGACCCGGTGCGCGCGGCCGGACACGCCGCCGCCACCAGCGGCCGTGCCGTGCTGGTCTCCGGGAGCACCGTGATCGTCGCGCTCGCGGGCCTGTACGCGTCCGGCGTGTCCTTCATCGGCAAACTGGGCGTGGCGGCCGCGGTGACGGTCGTCTCGGCCGTCCTCGGCGCCCTGACTCTGGTACCCGCCCTGCTGGGTCTGCTCGGCCGGCACATCGACCGGCTGCGGGTGCGGCGCCCCGTCGCCGAGACGGACGCCGAACCGGGCGCCGAGCCGCACGGCACCTGGCACCGCTACGCCCGGCGCGTCGAGCGGCGGCCCTGGCACTTCCTGGCCGCGGGCGTGGTGGTGCTCGGCGTCCTCGCCGTCCCCCTGTTCTCCCTCCGGCTCGGCCACATCGACGACGGCGCCGACCCCACCTCCTACACCGACCGGCGGGCGTTCGATCTCATGACCGACGCCTTCGGACCCGGTTCCAACGGCCCCCTGACCGTGGTCGTCGACCAGGACGACGTACCCCAGTCGCAGCGCTCGGACCTCGCCGACCAGGTCACCAAGAGCCTCGACGGCCTGTCCGGGACGGCGGCGGTGACCCCCGTGGCCCCGACCCAGGACGGCGACGTCCTGCTCGCCACGGTCTACCCGGCCCACGCCCCCCAGGACGCCGCCACCACCGACCTGGCCAACCGCCTCGTGGACAGCACCCTGCCCGACGCGGTCGCCGGCACCGGTGCGAAGGGCTACGTCACGGGCACCACCGCGTCCCAGGTCGACTTCCGCGACCTCGTCGCCCAGCGGCTGCCGCTCATCATCGGCGTCGTCGTCGCCCTGGCCTTCCTGATCATCCTGGTCGTCTTCCGCGGCCTCCTGGTCGCGCTCAAGGCGGCCGTCCTCAACGTCCTGTCGATCGCCGCCTCCTACGGCGTCGTCGTGGCCGTCTTCCAGTGGGGGTGGGGCGGACCCGCGCTCGGCGTCTCGGGCACCGTGCCCATCGAGAGCTACGTCCCGATGATGATGTTCGCGATCATCTTCGGCCTCAGCATGGACTACGAGATCTTCCTGCTCTCCCGGGTGCACGAGGCCTGGCTGCGCACCGGGGACGCGAGGGGGTCGGTGGCCCACGCCCTGGAGATCACCGCGCGGGTGATCACCTGCGCGGCCCTGATCATGGTCAGCGTCTTCGCCGCCTTCGTGATCAGCGACAACATCGTGGTCAAGATGCTCGGACTGGGCCTCGCCGTCAGCGTGCTCATCGACGCCACCGTCGTACGCCTCCTGCTGGTCCCCGCCGTGATGACCCTGCTCGGACGGCACGCCTGGTGGACGCCCCGGTGGCTCGGACGGATCCTGCCGCACATCGACGCCGAGGGCGACCACGCGGGCGGCGTCAGCGGGCCGGCGGGGGCGAAGGAGTGAGGACGAGCATCGTGACGTCGTCCTCCACGTCCGGGCAGAAGCGCACGAGGTCGGCCCAGACGCGCTCGGGCAGCACGGCGGGGTCCTCGCCGGCGAGGGCGGCCAGCCGCTCGGCCAGCGGGTAGTACGCCCCGTGGGCGTCCCGGGCCTCCACCACCCCGTCGGAGGCGAGGAAGAGCAGGTCGCCCCGGCGCAGCGACACCGTGCACGCCTCGATGGCCCCCGAGTCCGGCAGCCCCATGCCCAGCGGCGTCCACGGCGAGACCCGCACCTCCGTGGCGCCGCCGTCGCGCAGCAGCAGCGGGGGAGGGTTGCCGCACACCACCACGTCGACCCGCAGCGCGTCGGCGGAGAACTCCAGCAGCGCCGCCGTGGCGAACAGCTCCGCGTGCCGCGCGTGCGCCGAGTCCACCAGCAGTCTGCGGTCGAGACGGCCGGCGACCGACGCGAGGTCGGGCTGGTCGAGCACCGCCTCCCGGAACGCCCCCAGCAGCGAGGCCACCGTCGAGACCGCCGACAGCCCGTGCCCCTGCACGTCCCCCATCACGACCCGCACGCCGAACGGGCCGTCCCGCACGTCGAAGAAGTCGCCCCCGACGAGGGTCCCGCGCTGTGCGGCCCGGTACAGCCCCGCACAGCGCAGCGCCCCCACCCGTTCGGGCAGCGGGGGCACCACGGCGTGCTGGGCGGCCTCGGCGACCGTGCGCTCCTGGTCCAGCTGGGCGTCACGGCGACTGCGGACGAAGGACACGAACACGCTCAGACCCGCGACGAAGACCACGGTGAGCAGATCGGCGTCGCCCGGCCGGTCGAGCTGGAAGACGGGGACGGTCAGCAGCGCCACCACGGCACCGCACAGCAGGGCGGTCGCCATCGGGCCGTACGACAGGACGGCCAGCGGCGGGATGGCGCCGAGCAGGAAGCCGACGTCGAGACGGTCGTCGCTGACCAGGGTCGCGACGCAGACGGCCACGACGAGAGCCGGGGGAAGCACCCGTACCCAGCGGGGCGGCGGGGCGCCGCTCAGCCAGCTCCGCCGTTCCTCGCCCCGGCGCGGTGACCGGGCCGACACCTTTCGCACATCACCACGCTCCTACGCCGCCCCGGCTCCCGCACGCCGAGCCGGGGCGGCTTACGGGGCTAGAAGGCGGTGAGCGTCAGCCGGATGCCGGTGGGCGCGGTGTCCTGGATGTACGAGGCGAAGTCGGCCACGTCGTCGAAGGCGAACCCGTACGCCCTGCCGTCCTCGGTCGCCGCGTGGACCGCCTTCGCGTAGTGGTTGGTCAGCGCCGTCCGGTAGAACGTCGCGGGATCGGTCGTCGGCTGGTCGGCCGAGGAGACCAGCGTGGAGCGGTTGAACCCGGCCCCCAGGACCGCCGCGACCGGCCCGGTCGTCCCGTCGTTCGGCGCGGCGAGCGCACCGTCGCAGAAGAGCACGTCCCGGGTGGACGGCCGGGCGAAGGACACCGGGGCGGGCCCGTCGAAGGTCAGCCGGTCACCGCGCACCCGCCCGGTGAAGGTGCCGGCGTTGGTGGTGATCCGCAAATCCCTGCCGGTGTAGGTGCTCCACACCTCGTCGATGTACGGAGCCAGGTAGTCCTTCGGGAACAGCCCGGCGTCCAGACCGTGGCCGGGCGCGATCACCCGGGTGTCGCCCACGACCAGCGGCGCGAACTCCTCGACCTGCCGCACCGCCTCGAAGACGGCCGCCCGCCCGCCCGGACGCACGGTGCCGGTCGTCTGGTCCCTGGCTCCGGTCAGCCGGATGGCGAGCGGCACGCTGAACATGTCGACCATGGTGGTGTTGCAGAACATCCCGGCGGAGTTGTAGGTGAACTCCGCGCAGTCGTGCAGCACCCCGTGGTTGGGGTCGGACCCGACCCAGCCCGCCGGGTACTGGAGCGCGGGGTTGCCCGCCCCGTCGGTGACCACCTTGAACTTCAGCTTCTCGCCGAGCGACACGTAGATCCGGCCGGAGAGGTACGGCAGTGACAGCGTTGTCTCCCCGCTGCCGGCGAGGCTGATCGCGTAGTCGGTGTAGCCGTCCGGGCCGTTGTCCGACAGCGCCACGGGCGCGACGGCGCCGTCGGGGGTGACGCGCACCTGGCGGCCGTCCTGGTTGCCGACGATGTAGACGTGCACGTCGGCGTTGCGATAGGAACCGGTGCCGTTGACGATCGTCAGCGGCAGGGCGGCCACCGCCCCGGCCCGGGGAGCGGCAGCGGATCCGTCCGCGGTGACGCCCGCGAGGGCGTGCGGGGCGAGGGCGGCGACGGCGGGGGCCGCCACGACCGCTCCGCCGAGGGCGGCGAGCAGCTTGCGGCGGCCGAGGGGGCGCTGGTGACGAGGAGTCATGTGGGGGGTCTCCAGTGTGATCGGGGCATGACAGAGTGAGGGCGGGATCCGTTGAGAGCGCTCTCACGCCGGGCCCGATGGTACGCAGGACACCAGGGCCGGCCAACCGTCCGCGGGTAGTCCCAAAGCCCCTGTCGCGCCAGGTACTTGGGGTTGTCCGATCTCGCCCGGAATCGCTTAACCGGTGCTTAAGGCCCGCTTAATCCGAGCCGGAAAACGGGTGGCCGCACACGCCCGGCACCCGTACTGTGAGGGCCACGCCCCGAGGCCGACGGAAGGAGGGCAGAGCCGTGCAGTCCATCCCGCTCCCGCGCTCCCTCCCCGCAGTCCCGGCGTACCTCGTCTGACCGGGAGCGCGCCCCGCATCACGCATCCCGGAGGAATCCGTGACCGATCTGGTCATCCGCGCGCTCGACGAGAGCGACGCCCGTCTTTTCGACACCCTGCCCGACCCGCTGAACGCCCGTGAGGGCCACCGGCTCACCCGCCACCGCCCGGACTGGAAGCGCGTCGCCCTGCGCGACGGCGCCGTCGTCGCCCGCGGCGCCTGGTGGGGCGGGCCCGACGACACCGCACCCGTCAACCTCAACTGGTTCGACGTGGCCGAGGGGGAGGAGGAGGCCGGAGCCGAACTCCTGCGCACGGCCCCCTGGCAGGTCGAACTGGAACTCAACCCGCCGGGCACCTGGCGCGAGGAACCCGCCGTGCGCGCCGCCACCGAGGCCCGGTTCGCGGCCGCACGGGCGGCGGGGTACGACCTTCTGGTCGAACGCTTCCTGTACCGGTGGACGCCGGAGTGCGGGCTGCCCGTCCGGCCCGGCCGTCTGGACTTCCGCCCCGAACCGGACGACGCCGTGTTCTTCGACGCGCTGCGCCGCATCCACTCCGTGACCCTGGACGCCCACGCGCTGATGGACATCGAGGAGGGCGGCCTCGACCGGGCCGCGCAGGCGGAACTCGACTTCTTCCGCTGGTGCCCGTCGCCGCGGGAGTGGTGGCAGGTGGCGTACACCCCGCAGGGCCGGCTCGCGGGCATCCACATACCCGCGCACAACCCGTCCGGCCCGTGCGTGGGCTTCATCGGCGTCCTGCCCGAACACCGCGGCCGCGGGTACGCCTTCGACCTGCTGGCCGAGTGCACCCACTTCCTGGTCGAGCGGGGAGCCGAGTTCGTCTCGGCCGCGACCGACCGGGGGAACACCCCCATGGCCGCCAACTTCGCCAAGGCCGGCTACCCGGTGGTGCGGGAGAGGATCAACTTCCGGCCGCCGGCGGCCGGTCGCTAGCCGGCCCGCGGGAAGCCGACGCGCAGAACCGGCCCGCGGGAAGCCGACGCGGAGAACCGGTCCGCGGGGAGCTGACGCGCAGGAGGCCGGCCCCCGGGAAGCCGGCCGCGGAAGGCCGATCCGCGGGTAGCCGGCCCGGAGCCGGGGGAGACCCCCGTCGGCCGGGCCGGCCTTCCCGGCCGGCCCCTACCGCCCGTCCAGCAGGGCCTCGGCCTCGGCGAGGATCTCGGTGACCCGCAGCCCGAACGAGACGTCGCACGGGTGCGGTCCACCGCCCGCGGCGGAGGACAGGAGCGCGTCCGCGGCCCGCATCAGCGCCGGCACCGGCCCCTCACCGTTCTCCGGGTTCTCCGGCATCAGCGTCACGCCGGCCCGGCCGCGCAGCTCCACCGCCGCCCCCGCCGCGGCGGGCGGCGCCGTCAGACTGAGCGTGAGCGAACTGGACGCGCCGCCGGCGTGGTCGAGGACCAGGTGGACGGTGTCCCCGGGCCCGGGTGCGGCCGCCGCGACGCGCGTGGCGTCGCCGAGGACCGGCAGCAGCACGGACAGCGCGTGCGGCCCCACGTCCCACAGGGCGCCCTTCTCCCGCCGCCACGGCGAAGCGGCGAACGGGCTGTCGCCGGTGAACACCGCGCCGAGCCACTGCGCCCGCGCCGTGAACCACCCGCCCGTCGCCGCCTGTTGCGCGATCCACGCCCCGGTCCCGGGCTGGAAGCGGGCGGTGAAGAAGACGACCGAGGCCACGCCGCTCACCCGTACCGCCTCGACCACCGACCGCCCCTGCGCCACCGTCGCGGCGAGCGGCTTGTCGAGCAGCAGATGGCACCCGGCCCGCGCCGCGCGCACCGCCGACTCGGCCTGCACCGCCGGAGGCAGCGCGATCGCGACGGCCTCCACGTCGGCGAGCAGCGCGTCGACGTCGGCGTAGGCACGGGTGCCGTGCCGGTCCGCCAGCTCCTCGGCGGCCGCCGGGCGGCGGCCCCACACCCCCACGAAGTCCAGGCCGTCGTGCCGGCGCAGGGCGGGGGCGTGTGCCATGTCCGCCCAGGGGCCGGTGCCGAGCAGTCCGATACGCATTGCGCCGCCTCTCCACGGTGCCGGGCCCGACACCGCCGGACCCGGACGTTCCTCCAGGACGGCCGGCGTACGCCGCACCGGCCGACGCCGAGCGTGTCACACCGGCCGGCCACGCGCCGCTCCCGAGACGGACGGATAGGGACCGAGCGCGCGTGCCGCGGCCGGCCCGCGGGGCCGAGGGGCGGCCCACGCACCGGTCGTTCGAGTGTTTCCGCAGGTCGAAGCGGTGCCTGTCGCCCTCCGCCGGACCGCTGGTGATTCTGCCGATCCCCCCACCCGCCCCGCCCGCCGACAGTGGCACCGCCAGCTCATCGGCGAGGACCTCCGGTGGATGTGCCGGGACGCGACCCCACGTGTCCGGGCGTGTGCGACCACCGGGCGCGGTTCCCTCGCCACGACCGAGAGGACCCCTCCTCGTGCAGCAGAATCCCCACACCCACGCCGCCCGTCCCGCGTTCCGCGGAGCGCGGCGGCGGATGGCCGGCCTCACGGCGGCGGTCGCGGCCGTCGTCGGGCTCAGCACCCTCACCAGCCCGGGCGCCCAGGCCGCCGACAACCCCTACGAGCGGGGCCCGGCGCCGTCCCAGTCCAGCATCGAGGCCCTGCGCGGCCCGTACTCCGTGGCGGACACCAGCGTCTCCTCGCTCGCGGTCACCGGCTTCGGCGGCGGCACCATCTACTACCCGACCGACACCAGCGACGGCACGTTCGGCGCCATCGCCGTCGCGCCCGGCTTCACCGCGTACCAGTCCTCCATGGCCTGGCTCGGTCCGCGCCTGGCCTCGCAGGGCTTCGTCGTCTTCACCATCGACACCAACACCACGCTGGACCAGCCCGACTCCCGCGGCCGGCAGCTCCTGGCGGCCCTGGACTACCTCACCGAGCGCAGCTCCGTCCGGACTCGGATCGACAGCAGCCGCCTCGGCGTCATGGGCCACTCGATGGGCGGGGGCGGCACCATGGAGGCCGCGAAGTCCCGCCCCTCCCTCCAGGCGGCGATCCCCCTCACCCCTTGGAACACCGACAAGAGCTGGCCGGAGGTCACCACCCCGACGCTCATCGTGGGGGCCGACGGCGACACGATCGCCCCGGTCGCCTCCCACTCCGAGCCGTTCTACTCCAGCCTGCCGTCCCGCACGGACCGGGCGTACCTGGAGCTGAACAGCGCGACCCACTTCTCGCCCAACACGTCGGACACGACGATCGCGAAGTACAGCATTTCCTGGCTCAAGCGGTTCATCGACAACGACACCCGCTACGAGCAGTTCCTGTGCCCGCTGCCGAGGGCGAGCCTCACCATCGAGGAGTACCGGGGCAACTGCCCGCACACCTCCTGACGCTCCACACGGCACCATCCGGCGGCGGTCGCGGGTACCTCGCGACCGCCGCCGGCGCGTTGTGCCGGCGCACGGCCCCCGGACGGGACCGCTGGGCGCCGGCACAGTGCGTGACGGCGGCCGCGGGGCGCACATCCGCTGGTGACACGCCCCGCGGCCGGGCGGACGGGGCGGACCGATGGCTTCCGCGTCAGGTTACGCGCGCGTAACCTCCCGGGAATGACCGGAGAGACGACCGTACGTACGGCCGTGCGGATCCACGGCCGCGGCACCCAACGGCAAGCGGTGCGCTCCCTGTTGGACGGGCTGCGCACGCACAGCGGCCACCTCCTCGTGGCCGGCGAGCCCGGCCTGGGCCGGACCACCCTCCTCCAGTGGGCCGCCCGCTCCTTCCGCGCCGGTCCCGTGCTCCACCTCGGGACCGGCCCGCGGAGCAGACCGCCCGGCACCGCCGAGGAACTGCTCGCCACCCTGCGGACGACGGCGGGCCAGGGGCCCGCGCTCGTATGCGTCGACGACGCCCACCTGTGGGACACCCCGGCCCGGACCGCCCTCGGCGGCGCGGCGGCACGTCTGCACACCGCCGGCCGCGTCGGGCTGCTCCTCTCCGTCGCCGGACACCGCGCCGTCGACCCGGAGTTCGCCCACCTCCCCGTCGTCCGCCTCGACCCCCTCGCCCGGCCGGAGGCCGACGCCCTGCTCGACGACGTGACCGACGGCGCCGCCGATCCGGCGGTCCGCGAGGAGCTGCTGGCCGGGGCGGAGGGGAACCCGGCCCTGCTCCTCGCCCTCGTCCGCCGGCTGTCGCCCGCCGAACTGCGCGGGCACCGGCCCCTGCCCACCCCGCTGGTCGACGCCGGGAGCCTCACGGAGGTCGCGGGCCCGGCGCCGGCCCACATGTCCGCCGCCGACCGGGACCTGCTGCTGACGGTGGCGGCGGCCGCCCGGGCGTCGGACGCGCCGGACGTCGACGCCGGCGTGGCCCTCGACGCCGTACGACACCTGCGGCCCGAGTCCGCGACGGCCCCGTCCCTGGACGCCCTCCCCGAACCCCTCGCCCTGGCCGACGAGCGGCTCCGGTTCCACGGGCCGCTGGTCGGCCGCACCGTCCACGCCACCGCCGCACCGGACCGGCGCCGTGCCGCGCACCGCGCGCTGGCCGAGGTGCTGGAGACCGGCGGCCACCGGCTCCCGGCGCTGCTGCACCGCTCCTGGTCCCTGACCGGTCCGGCGCCCGAACCGTCGCTCGCGGACGGGTTGGCGGGGGCCGCCGCCGACGACGCGGCACCCGCCTCCCACCGGCTGCGCGCCACGGCGTACACCCGTGCCGCCGAGCTGACGGCCGACGGCCCGACGCGAGCCCGGCGGTACACGGCCGCGGCCGAGCAGGCCCTGCTCGCCGGCCGCCCCGACCGGGCACGCCACCTGCTCGCCGCCGCCCGGGGCAGCGCCGCGCCGGCCGAGGTGCGGGGGCGGGCCGAACTCGTGCGCGGGCTGACGGAACTCAGGGACGGGCCCGTCGGCGACGCTCACCAGTCCCTCCTGCTGGCCGCGTCCCTGCTCGCCGAGGACGCCCCCGCCGACGCGGCGACCGCCGCCCTGGCCGCCGCCAACGCCGCCTGGGCGGCCGGCGACCTGACGGCGTGTCTGGCCACGCTCACCCCCGGGCCGCCGGCCCACCCCGAGGAGGCCCCCGCTCCCGGGCGCGCCGCGGCCCCGCCTCCCGCCGGAGCCGGAGCCGGGGACGGGGGCGGAGTCGGGGACGGGGACGCACCCGTGCCGCCTCGTGCGGGAGGGCCACCGGGACCACCGGAGGGCGCCGCCGCGCGGGCCGAGCCGTCGGCACCGGCCGCCGGCGACCGGCACGAAGGGCGGACCGTGCCGCCCCCCGATCCGGTCCGCGACCACCGCGTCGGCATGCGGGCGCTGCTCGAAGGGCGGCTCGACCGCGCCGCCGCTCCGCTCGGGCACGTGGTCGAACGCGCCCGGACCGACGACCGGCCCGACGACCTGCTGCGGTCGGCCGCGGCCGCACTGCTGCTCGGCGACGCGGACGCCGCGCGCCAGGCCGGAGCGCGTGCACTGGCCGCCGCCCGGCAACTGCGTTCGGACGCGCTCGTACCGCAGGCACTGGAGTACCTCGCCTACGCCGAACTGCGCGCCGGGCGCCACCCGCAGGCCCGCACCCACGCGGAGGAGGGGCTGCGCACCGCGCTGCGCACGGGACAGCGCAACACGGCCGCCCACCACCGGGCCGTACTGGCCCTCGCGGCGTCGATCGAGGAGGAACCGGAGGCCGTCGCCGAGCACGTGTCCGCGGCGCTCGTCACGGCCCGGCGGCACGGACTGGCCCAGGCCGCCACGCTGGCGGAGTGGGCCGCGGCCCGGGCCGATCTCGGCCGGGGGCGCCCGCTGGACGCCGCCGACCGGCTCGGCCTGCTCGTGCTGCCGGGGCCCGGGCGCGGGCACTTCGCGGTGTGGCGGCTCGCCGTGCCCTGCTTCGTGGAGGCCGCGGTCCTCGCCGGACGCCAGGAGGACACCCGAGCCGTCCTCCCCGACTTCGCCGACTGGGCGGCCTTCGGCGCCGATCCGCAGGCAGCCGCCCAGCTGGCCCGCTGCCACGCCCTGCTCGCCCCGCCGGAGCGCGCCGACGACCTCTACCGGCATGCGCTGGCCCGCCACGACGAGGCGGGCGGCGACTTCGAACGTGCCCGCACCGCGCTGCTCTACGGCAAGTGGCTCCGCCGGCGGCGCAGACCGCGCGAGGCCCGCGGCCGCCTCGGCGCCGCCCTGGCCGGCTTCGACCGCTGCGGCGCCGGCGTCTGGGCGGCACAGGCACGCGGCGAGCTGCGGGCGCTCGGGGCGGCACCCCGGCCCGGGGACACCGGAGCGCTGACCGGCCTGACACCGCAGCAACTGCGCATCGCCCGGCACGTCGCCGAGGGCGCCACCAACCGCGAGGTCGCGCTGAACCTCGCGGTCAGCACCCGTACCGTCGACTACCACCTCCGGAAGGTCTTCGCGGCGCTCGGGGTACGGTCCCGGCTGGAGCTGGCCCGCATGGTCGAGCACGCCGAACAGGCCGGAGAGGCCGGTCAGGCCGAAAAGACCGGTGCACAACCCTAGGGACCGACCGGACGGTATGCCATCCTTCGGGGCAGGACGAGTCAGGGGGCGTGCCCGGCACGGGCGGTCAGCCCGTCGCGGGGCGCCTCCGCAAGCCCTGGCCTGGGGAGGACCGCGATGCAGCACGCCGTACGGTCACGAGCAGCGAACCGCGTCGGGCTGACGCCCGTTCCACGCCCGCGGACGCCGAGCGTCACGTCGCTGATGGACGCCGACGCCCTACGCGTCCTGCACCGGGCCGCCCGCGCCCTGCTGGACGACCTGCCCGGTCTGACCGACCGGCTGGTGGCGCTGCTCCAGGAGCAGGAGCCCGCCTACCGCGCCGCCGTCACGAAGGACCCCACGGCCACCTGGCAGGAGGCGCACCGCTCGCTGCGGCACAGCGTGGCCTCACTGCTCGACCCCCGCGCGGCCCGGGACGCGGCCCGCCGCTGCTCCTGGCGGATCGGCGCCGCCCGCGCCGAGCAGGGACTCCCGCTGGACGCCCTGCTGCACGCCTTCCGCCTGGGCGGCTCCCTGGTCTGGCAGCGGCTGGTCGAGGAGACCTCCCGGACCGCCCCCGAGGACGTGCGCCTCCTCGTGCACGTCGCCGCCGACGTGTGGAACTTCGTGGACGAGCACTGCACCCTGGTGGCCGACGCCTACCGGCAGACCGAGTGGCAGCTGAGCCGGCGCCGCGAGAACCGGGCCCGGCTGCTCGCCGCCGGCCTGCTGGACGGCACCAGCCGCATCGCGGACCTGCCCGAGGCCGCACAGGCGCTGGGCCTGCCGGAACAGGGCCGGTACGTCGTCGTGGCCGTCACCGGCGGGCACTGCGCCCGTCCCGACGCCGCCCGCGCCGCGGCCGTACCGTCCGGCGCCCGGGTCCACTGGCACGCCGGCGCCGAGAACGACTACGGCATCGTCCTGGTCGGCGTCGACGACGAGGGACTGCCCGAGGCGCCGGAGCCCGGGACGGACCGGGACACCGGGCCCGCCGGTCTGCGGATCGGCATCGGCAGCCCCGTCGACGGTCTCGCCGCCGTCGGCGACGCCCGCAGGTCCGCCGACACCGCCCTGGACATCTGCCCGGAGACCGGCGGCACGGTCCGGCTCGCCGACCACCTCCCCGCCGCCCTGGTCGTCTCCAGCCCTGACCTCGGCCGTGCCCTCGCCGGGAAGGTGCTCGGCCCCCTGCTGCGGCTGGAGCCCGCGGACCGTGAGGTGCTGCTGGACACCCTCACGACCTGGCTCGACTGCGACGGCTCGGCGCAACGGGCGGGCGAACGCCTGTACTGCCACCGCAACACGGTCCTCAACCGCCTGCGCCGTTGCGAGCAACTGACCGGCCGCTCTCTGGCCCGCCCCGCCGACCTGGTCGAGATCAGCCTGGCCCTGACCGCCCGCCGGGTCCTGCGCGACTGAGCACCAGCGCCGCCTTCCGCCCGCACAGGCGTCACCCACTCCTGAGCCCCGGCCCGCCCGGGCGCCCCGCCGGCGCTCGGGCGGGCACGGCAGCCCCCGCAGGAGTGCCCGGCGCCCGCCGGGCGTCCGTCCTGCCCGGACACCCGCCTGAGGGGACCCGGCATGCCCGGGCCCCGGCCCGCGGGGGACACGTCCCGCACGGGCCTCCCCACGAGGGGTCCCGGCCCGCCTCGCCCGGGCCCCGTCCCGCGGGGGACACGGCCCGCACGGGCCTCCCCACGAGGGCCCTCGGCATGCCCGGGCACTGTCCCGGCACCGACCCTCCACCCCCGCCCTCGCACCGCCTCCTCCCGACGCCCCGCACCACCCCGGGACCGGCCCGCGGCTCTCCACCCCACACCTTCCCCGCCCCCCGCACCCACACCTTCCCCGCCCCCGCACCCACACCTTCCCCACCCCCCGCCCAGGCACCCCCCGGGCACCGCCCCAGCGCCCGGCGCTGGGCATCCGCACAGACTCTCCCGTCCGCGACTGGGACGCCGCAGCGACCCGGGCCGCAGACCTGTACCCGCACCGGTCCGCGTGCTGTCGTGAGCTCTCCCTCACCCGTCACCGTGCCGTTCTCGGCACGGTCCCAAGGAGCCGCGATGCCCGCAGCACCACCGGACGGCGAGCCCGCGCTGCACGTCGAGAGCCTCGACGTGACGTACGGGCGCGCACTGTCCGCCCTCCGTTCCGTGTCCCTGACCGTCCCGCACGGCGGCGTCGTGGCGCTGCTCGGCGCCAACGGCGCCGGCAAGACGACGCTGCTGCGGGCCGTGTCGGGCACCCTGCGCCTGCACCGCGGCGCGATCACGGCCGGCCGCGTCCGCTACGGCGACACGGCCCTCGACGGCAGGGACCCGGTCGCCGCCGTACGGGCCGGCGTCGTCCAGGTACCCGAGGGCAGGCGGGTGTTCGCCGGACTCACCGTCGACGAGAACCTGCGCGCCGGCGGGCTGGGCCTCAACCGCCGCGCCCCGGCGCAGGTCAGCGAGGCGCGGGACCGCGTCTTCACCCTCTTCCCACGGCTGGCCGAACGCACCCGCCAGGCGGCCGGCCTGCTGTCCGGCGGCGAGCAGCAGATGCTGGCCATCGGCCGCGCCCTCATGGCCGCACCCCGTCTGCTCCTCCTCGACGAACCCTCCCTCGGGCTCGCCCCGCTCATGGTGGAGCGCATCGCCGAGGTCGTCCGCGAGATCAACACCCAGGGCACCGCCGTACTCCTCGTGGAACAGAACGCCGGCATGGCGCTGTCCCTCGCCGAGCACGCCTACGTCCTGGAGGTCGGTGAGATCGGCCTGTCCGGACCCGCCGGCGAACTCGCGCGGACGGACGCCGTACGCCGCCTCTACCTGGGCGAGGCCGCCGACGACCAGGGGGCCGCGTGACCACCGGTACCACCGCGCCGCCCACGCTCGAGGTCCGGGACGTGACCGTGCGCTTCGCCGGACTCGTCGCCCTCGACGACGTCTCGTTCACCGTCGCCCCGGGCACCCTGCACGCCGTCATCGGACCCAACGGCGCCGGCAAGTCCACCTGCTTCAACGTCCTGTCCGGCCTGTACCGGCCCACCACCGGGACCGTCCGGCTCGGCGACGCCGAACTGACCCGTCTCGCGCCGCACCGGATCGCGGCCCTCGGCGTGGCCCGCACCTTCCAGAACATCGTCACCACCCAGGGCACCGTCGCCGACAACCTGATGCTGGGACGCCACGCCCTGACCCGGGCCGGCTTCGCCGCCAGCGCCCTGCGTCTGCCGCACGCCGTGCGCGAACAGCGCGAACACCTCGCCAAAGCACGTGAGATCGCCGAACTCACCGGCCTCGGCGCCCATTTCGACACACCCGTCGCCCTGCTGTCCTACGGCGACCGCAAACGGGTCGAACTGGCCCGCGCCCTCTGTCTGGAGCCCCGTGTACTGCTGCTCGACGAACCCGTGGCCGGCATGAACGCCGCCGAACGCGTCCGGATGACCGAGGTCGTCCGCGAGATCCGTACCGAACTCGGCCTGTCCGTCGTGCTGGTCGAGCACGACATGGGCCTGGTCATGCGCCTCGCCGACGAGGTCACCGTCCTCGACTTCGGCAAGGCCATCGCGCACGGCACCCCCGACGAGGTCCGTCGCGACCCCGAGGTGCTGCGCGCCTACCTCGGCACCGGCACCACCGGGGAGGACGCGGCATGAGCGGCTTCCTCGACAACCTCCTCAACGGCCTCGCCCTGGGCTCCGTCTACGCCCTGATCGCCCTCGGCTTCGTCACCATCTTCAAGGCCTCCGGCGTGCTCAGCTTCCTCCACGGCTCGCTGCTGCTGCTGGGCGGCTACCTCGTCGCCGTCCTCCACGACGACATCGGCTTCGCCGGGGCGCTCGCCGTCGCGGTCCTGGTGACGGCCGCCGTCGCAGGCGCCCTGGACCGGCTGATCCTCCAGCGGGTCGGCGGGAACGACCCGCACGCCTCCCACGTGCAGACCATCGTCACCATCGGCATCGACATCGTCCTGGTCACCGACCTCGCCCGGCGCATCGGCGGCGACCTGCTGCCGCTCGGCGACCCCTGGGGCGACTCGGTGACCGACCTGGGCCCGGTGACCGTCGCCGACAGCCGCATCGCCGCGATCCTGGTGTCCGGCCTGGCCATCGCCGGAGCCTTCGCCCTCTTCCGGTTCACCCCCTGGGGCCTGTCGCTGCGCGCGGCGGCCGAGGACGGCGAGGCCGCGGCCCTCATGGGCGTACGGCTGACCCGCGTACGCACCGTCGCCTGGTGCCTGGCCGGCGGACTGGCCGCGCTCGCCGCGGTCTTCCTGGTCGCCTTCCCGGCACCCGGACTGGAGCGCACCACCGGGCAGATCGCCCTCAAGGCCTTCCCGGCCGCCATCCTCGGCGGCATGGCCTCACCGGTCGGCGCGCTGGTCGGCAGCATGCTGATCGGCCTCACCGAGGCCTTCGTCGCCGGCTACCAGTCCGAGCTGCACGTCCTCGGCGAGGGCTTCGGGGACGTCGCCCCGTACGCCGTGATGGTGCTGGTCCTCCTGGTGCGCCCCGCGGGACTCTTCGCGGCGAAGGGAGCGGCTCGTGTCTGAGCTTCTCAAGGGGAGCGCCCTCCTCAAGCGCGGCGGACTCCTGCTGCTGCCCGCCCTCCTCCTGTGCGGCCTGCCCTTCTACCTCGACGCCTTCTGGCTGCGCATCGGCCTGTTCTCCATGGCCGCGGCGATCGGCGCCGTCGGTCTCAGCCTGCTCAGCGGCACCGCGGGACAGCTCTCCCTCGGGCACGCCTTCTTCCTCGCCGTCGGCGCCTACGGCTACGTGTGGCTGGCGGGCGAACCGGGCCCGGGGCTGCCGCCGGCCGTCGCCGCCGTCCTCGCCGTGCTGCTCGCCGGCGCGGCGGGCGGTCTGTTCAGCCCCGTCGCCGGCCGGGTCAAGGGCGTGTACCTGGGCGTCGCCACGCTCGCCCTGGTCTTCCTCGGCCACCACGTCCTGCTCACCGCGGACTCCGTCACCGGCGGCTTCAACGGCCGCTCGGTGCCGCCGCTGGAGATCGGCGGGTTCACCTTCGCCGAGTCCGACCCGGAACTGACCGTGCTGGGCGTGCCGTTCGGTGCGGAGGAACGGCTCTGGTACCTGGGTCTGGCCCTGTTCGCCCTCACCTGGTTCACCGCGCGCGGACTGCTGCGCGGGCGCCCCGGGCGCGCCCTCGTGGCGGTGCGCGACAGCGAGACCGCGGCGTCCGTGATGGGCGTGCACGTGGCCCGGTACCGCTCCTCCGCCTTCGTCGTCTCCTCGATGTACGCGGGCCTCGCGGGCGTCCTGCTCGCGCTCTCCTTCCGCCGGGTCGTGCCCGACTACTTCTCCCTCCTCCTCTCCGTCGACTACCTCGCCATGATCGTCATCGGCGGCCTCGGCTCGGTGGCCGGAGCCACCGCGGGAGCCGTCTTCGTGACCGCGCTGCCGCTGCTGATGACGCGCTACGCCGACCAGTTGCCGCTGGTGGCGACGCCGGGCTCCGGAGGCGGCTCGATCGGGCCGACCGAGGCCTCCCGCTACCTCTACGGCGCGGCGATCGTCGTGATCCTGCTGTACGCCCCGGACGGCCTGCACGGACTGGCCCGGCGCACCCGCGCCCGCCTGCGCCGCACACCGCCCGTCCACGAGCCGCCCGGCACCGGGCCCTCGCCCCGACCCTCCACCGCCACCACCGCACGAGCCAAGGAGCACACCCCGTGAACGTCACGCACCCCAGAGCCCGCACCACCCGGACCGCCGCCCTGGCCGCGGCACTGGCCGCCGTGCTGCTCGCGGGCACCGCATGCAGCTCCAAGGCGGACGACGGCGGGAAGACCGACAACGCCGCCGACGGCGTCAAGGCCGGCCCCGGAGTCACCGAGAAGGCCATCAAGCTGGGCGCGCTGACCGACCTCACCGGCCCCTACGCCACCCTCGGCAAGAGCATCGTCCAGGCCCAGCAGATGTGGGCCGACGAGACCAACGCCGCGGGCGGCATCTGCGATCGCAAGGTCGAGATCGTCGTCAAGGACCACGGTTACGACGTGCAGAAGGCCGTCACCGCCTACGCCGACATCTCCTCGGACGTCGTCGCCCTGCCCCAGGTGATCGGTTCGCCGGTGGTCGCCGCGCTGCTCGACGACATCCAGCGCGACAACATGCTCACCTTCCCGCAGGCCTGGGCCGCCTCGCTGCTCGGCATGGACTCCGTGCAGGTCCTCGGCACCACCTACGACCTCGACATGATCGCCGCCGTCGACTTCCTCACCCGTTCCAAGAAGATCGCCAAGGGTGACACGATCGGCCACGTGTACTTCGAGGGGGACTACGGCACCAACGCGCTGGAGGGCTCCGAGTGGGCCGCCGAGCAGGCGGGGATCAAGGTGGCCGGGCAGAAGATCAAGGCCACCGACACGGACCTGACGGCCCAGGTGGCGGCCCTGAGCAAGGCCGGCGTCAAGGCGATCCTGATCAGCGCGGGCCCCGCGCAGACCGCCTCCCTCGCGGGTGTGGCCGCCGCCCGCGGGCTGACCGTGCCGATCGTCAGCAGCGCGCCCGGCTACTCCCCGCAGCTGATGAAGACGCCGGCCGCCAAGGCCCTGGAGGCCATGGTCCACGTGGTCAGCGCCGCACCGCCGGTCAGCTCGGACCTGCCGGGCGTCAAGAAGATGGTCGCCGCCTACGGCAAGAAGTTCCCCGGCGAGCCGGTCGACTCCGGCGTGCTCTCCGGGTACAACGCCGCCCAGCTCATGGGCGCGGACCTGAAGAAGGCCTGTGAGGGCGGCAGCCTCACCCGTGAGGACGTGGTGAAGGCGCACCGCTCGCAGAAGAACGCCGACACCGGCCTCGGCACCCCGCAGGACTTCACCAGCGTGAAGGCGCCGGCCAGCCGGTCCACCTACGTGATGAAGCCCTCCGCCAAGGCCGTCGGCGGCGTCGTGGGCGTGGAGGAGGCACACAAGGCGCCGGGCGTCGACGCGTACCTGGCCGACCGCGGCTGAAAGTACCTGAGTGGCCGTCAACTCGACTGCGTGACGGTCGTTTTGGCGGCCACTCGGGCCACCTGCTGGTTTCCCTGTCCATGGGGTCTCTAGGATGTACTCTCTGTCATGCCAGTCCAGTTGGCGCCCGTACGGAGCTGGGGGAACGATGCAGGCCGACAAGCAGCTGTCCACGGAGATCGACGCCAACGTGCCCACAGCCGCACGTATGTACGACTACTACCTGGGCGGCAAGGACAACTACGCGGCCGACCGGGCGGCGGTCGGGGAGCTCGACAAGGTCGTCCCCAGCACCCGCCGGCTGGCGCTCAACAACCGGCGCTTCCTCCAGCGTGTGGTCAGGACCCTCGTGCAGGACTACGGCATCCGCCAGTTCCTGGACCACGGGTCCGGCCTTCCCACGCAGGACAACGTGCACCAGGTCGCCCAGCGCGTCGACCCCGACGCGCGCGTCGTCTACGTCGACAACGACCCGATGGTGCTGGTCCACGGCCGGGCGCTGCTCGACCAGAACGACCGGACCGCCGTCATACACGCCGACATGCGGTCGACGGACGAGATCTTCTCCCACCCCGACACCCAGCGCCTGATCGACTTCTCGGAGCCGGTCGCCGTGCTCTTCAACTCGGTCTTCCACTGCATACCCGACAGCGACACCGACGGCCCCCAGGCGGTCATCAAGCGGGTCACCGATCGGCTGATACCCGGCAGTTACGCGGTGATGTGCCAGTTGGTCAGCGAGAAGGCCGAGGTGCGGGAGTTCGTCACGGACTTCATGAACCAGGCCACGCAGGGGCACTGGGGACGGGTTCGCGAACCCAGGGACGTCGAGGCGTACTTCGAGGGCATGGACGTCCTGGAGCCGGGCCTGGTGGAGGTCTCCACCTGGCGCCCGGACAGCGAGGTGGCGCCGCGCCAGCTCACCGACGAGTGGATCGAGTTCGGCGGCCTGGGACGCATACGCTAGCGCGGAGGACGGTCCCGGGGAGACGCCGAGGGCCGCGCGCGATGCGTGCGGCCCCTGGTCCCTGCCCTTCGGTCCTGCCTCGCCGTCACTCCTCGGCGTAGCGCTCCGCCATCGTCCGGCGGAGCATCTCCAGCGACTCGCGCGGCGTCAGCGCCTCGTCGGCCAGACGGTCCAGCGCCACCCGGTACTCCTCGGTCTCGTCGAGATCCTCGAGGAAGTTGGCGCTCCTGATGTGCTCCAGGTACACCACGTCGGGCAGGTCCGTGCCGCCGAAGCGCAGGTAGGTGACGGGGATCGCGGGCGCCGACGCGTTCGTCACGTCCAGCGGCACGATCTGCAGCGTCACATGAGGCTGTCCGGCCATCTCGACCAGGTGCGCGAGCTGCTCGCGCATGACGTCGCGGCTGCCCAGCACGCGCAGCAGCACGGACTCGTCGATGATCGCCCACAGCTGCGGTGCGTCGCCGCGCCGCAGCAGCTCCGCGCGGCGCATGCGCAGTTCGACGCGCCGCCGGACCTCGCCCGCCGGCGCGTTCGGCAGCCCCCGCTCGACCACGGCCCGGGTGTACCCGGCCGTCTGGAGCAGGCCGGGGACGTACTGGATCTCGAAGGTCCGGATGGTCGCCGCGGCCTCCTGGAGACCGACCAGGCGGTCGAACCACTCGGGCATCAGGCGCTTGTCGTACCGCTGCCACCAGCCCGGCTCGCCGGCCCGCTGCACCAGCTTGAGCAGGACCGAGGCCTCGTAGTCGTCGGTGCCGTACCGCTCCAGCAGCGCACGGACGTCGGTCTCCGTCGGGGGCCTGCGGCTCTTGCCCGACTCGATGCGCGAGAGCTTGGCCGCGCTGAACCCGAGTTCGCGCGCCGCTTGGTCCTGGGAGAGGCCGGCGTCCTCACGGAAACCCGCCAGCTGGACACCGACCAGCATCTTCAGCAGGGTCGGAGCGGGCTCGACCCGGTCCAGGTACGGTTCGAGACGGGAGATGCGATGCGACGCGGCGGACATCCTGGCTCCCAGCAGACAGGCAGACTTGAGGATCCACACTATCTCATCCGGGTTATGCCCACCGCATCGGCCTCTGGGAAATGGGTAGTTGGGCTCCGCTCGGCGGCCGGGCCCGCCGGCCCCGGCGGTCGTGCGACCACCCGTCTCACACCAGGTGGTCGAACTCGCCGTCCTTCGCCCCGGCCAGAAAGGCGGCCACCTCTCCGGAGGTGTAGACGAGGGCGGGTCCGTCCGGGTCACGGGAGTTGCGCATCGCGATGCCCCCGTCCACGAGGGCGACCTCGACGCAGTTGCCCTCGGCGTTGCTGTGCCGACTCTTCATCCAGCAGGCGTCCAACGAGCTGGCCTGCACTCCGTTGCGCACTGATGGCACCGCGATCTCCTTGCCGTTCGGGGGAGCGGGCGAACCGAGTCCCGTCGGTCCCCGAACGCTCCCAACCGATTTTTTTCGCGCAATTTCTCGTGCAATTGCACGCGATCACTGTCAGCGTGGATAATAGCCGTGGCGTCAACCCCTTGGTGGGCGCCCCGTTCTGACGTCGCATCAGGGAGATGCCGTGTCGTCACCTGCGCATCCAACGCTCCGGTCACCCGGTGAGTCCGTGCCGGAGGCGGGCGCGACGAGTGGGTTCGGCGGGCTCCCCCACGTGCCGCGACCGGCCGCCGGCCGCCAGGACTGGCCGTGCCCGGCCTCTCACCCGCCGCGGCACGCGCAGGGCTGCGGGCCCGTCTCCGCGGTGCTGCGCATCGCGTGCAGCGCGGAGGGCTTCGCGCGGGCCCGGGTCTTCACCCGGGACACGTTGCAGGGCTGGTCCCTCGGCCGGTACGCCGACGACGCCGTCCTGGTGATCACCGAACTCGCCGCCAACGCCGTGTCGCACGCGGTGCCGTCCGCGGCGGCCGGAGCCCCGGAGATCCGGCTGGGACTCGCCGTGGGCCCCCACCACCTGATGCTCACCGTCTCCGACCCCGGGGACAACGCGCCCGTCCTCGCCCCGTCCGGCGACTCGGCACTCGAGGAGCACGGACGCGGCCTGTGCATCGTCGACGCCCTCGCCGAGGAGTGGGGCTGGACCCCGCGTCCCCCGGCGGGCAAGACCGTCTGGGCCAAGTTGTCGACCCGCACCCCCACCTGACCCGACTGCCGCGGAAGGGCCCCACACCATGCGCAGCGCTCCGACACCCGAGCCGAGCACCCAGCGCACCGACCCTGCGAAGCCACCGTCCGGCCCGCCCCGCACCGCCCCCCTCGCCGGACTGGACGGGGTGCCCTGGACCGACATCCAGGACTCCAGCGGTTCGGCCGCCGCCATTCCGCGGTTGCTGCGCAAGGTCGCCTCGGGAGACCCCGACACCGCCCGCGCCGCCCTCGACGATCTGCGGAAACGCATCTGCCAGTACGGCTTCGTCGTGGAGCAGGCGACCGCCGCCACCGTGCCCTTCCTCTGGGAGCTGGCGCAGTGGCCGCAGGTGAACTGCCGGGCGCAGATCATCCAGCTGCTCAAGAACATCGCCGACGCCCGGCAGTGGGAGACCACCGCCACCGCCTATCCCAAGCTGCTCAACCACCGTGAGAATCCGGTGGCCTGGGAGCGTGCGGCACGGCAGGCCGTCCGGGCCCGCCGGGGCGAGCTGGCGCGACTGCTCGTCGAGGGGGACAGCGAGATCAAGCGCGCCACCACCGAGCTGGCCCGCACCCTCGGAGACTGAGGCCCGCGCCCTCCACGGGGGAGACGGCGCGGGCCTCCCCTCCGGCCACGTCCCGACCTCCGGGACGGTGTGGCGCCCGCGGTGGTGAACGGGTAGGAAAGCGCGAGGAGAAAGCGCTTGCCCCACTCGGTCACCAGGAGGACCACGCCGATGGCGTCGCCGCCCGAAAAACCGCTCGACCACCGCTACCGCGGCGAACACCCGATACGCACGCTCGTCTACCTGTTCCGAGCCGACCGCCACCGCCTGGCCGGGGCGGTGGCGGTCTTCACCGTCAAGCACAGCCCCGTCTGGCTGCTGCCCCTGATCACCGCGACGATCATCGACACCGTCGTCCAGCACGGGCCGGTCGGCGACCTGTGGACCAGCACCGGGATCATCATGTTCATCCTGGTCGTCAACTACCCGCTGCACCTGCTCTACGTCCGCCTCCTGTACGGCAGCGTGCGCCGCATGGGTACCGCCCTGCGCTCCGCCCTGTGCACGCGGATGCAGCAGCTCTCCATCGGCTACCACTCACGCGTCAGCGCCGGCGTCCTGCAGGCCAAGGTGGTGCGGGACGTGGAGACGGTGGAACAGATGGTGCAGCAGACCGCGGAGACGGGTCTCGGCGCGCTGACCGTGCTCACCGGCGGCCTGGTCATCATCGCCGTGCGCACCCCGGAGTTCCTGCCCGTCTTCCTCGTCGTCGTCCCGGCCGCCTCGATCCTCGTGGCCCGCCTCCGCGCCCGGCTGCGCTCCCACAACGAGCACTTCCGCCACGAGGTGGAGGCCCTGTCCTCCCGGGTCACGGAGATGACCCGGCTCATCCCGGTCACCCGCGCCCACGGCCTGGAGGGCAAGGCGCTGCGCCGCATGGACGGCACCCTGGACCGCCTGCTCACCTCCGGGATGCGCCTCGACCTGGTCAACGGCCGCTTCGGATCGCTGTCCTGGGTCGTGCTCAACGTGGTCGGCGTCCTGGTCCTCGCGGGCGCCGCGCTGATCTCGTACCACGGTGTCTGGGGCGTGACCGCGGGCGACGTCGTCATGCTCAGTGCCTTCCTGACCACCCTCACCAACTCCACGACGACGTTGGCGGGGCTGGCCCCCGTCATCACCAAGGGCCTGGAGTCCGTCCGCTCGGTCGGTGAGGTGCTCCAGGCACCCGAACTCGAGGACAACGAGGGCAAGGCGGAACTCACCTCGCTGCGCGGCGCCGTCACCTTCCAGGGCGTCGGGCACGTCTTCGAGACCGACGGGCGGGCCGCGGTGAGCGACTTCACCCTGGCCGTGGAGCCCGGCGAGACCATCGCGCTGGTCGGCGCCTCCGGGGCGGGCAAGTCGACCGTGCTCAACCTGGTCATCGGCTTCCTGCGGCCCACCTCGGGCCGGCTGCTGCTCGACGGCGCCGACATGAACACCCTGGACCTGCGCACCTACCGGCGGTTCGTCTCGGTGGTGCCGCAGGAGTCGATCCTGTTCGACGGCACGATCCGGGAGAACGTCGCCTACGGCATGGACGAGGCCGACGAGGAGACGGTGCGCCGGGCCCTGCGGGACGCGAACGCGCTGGAGTTCGTCGACCGGCTGCCGCAGGGGCTGGACACCCTGGTGGGGGAGCACGGCGCCCGGCTGTCCGGCGGACAGCGCCAGCGGCTGGCCATCGCCCGCGCCCTCATCCGCGACCCCCGGGTGCTGATCCTGGACGAGGCGACGTCGGCGCTGGACACGCGCTCCGAGGCGCTGGTCCAGCAGGCGCTGGCCCGGCTGCTGCGCGGGCGCACCACGTTCGTCGTCGCGCACCGGTTGTCCACCGTGCGGGGCGCGGACCGGATCGTGGTGATGGCCGACGGGCGGATACGGGAGACCGGCACCCACGAGGAACTCCTCAGCAGAGGAGGGGCGTACGCGGCCCTGCACAGCGGACAGGTGGCCTGAATGCCCCGTCGGTGTTCCGGGCGGCACTTCGAGCGGTGCTCCGGTCGGTGCTTTGGTCGGTGTTCTGTCCGGTTTCCGCCGGATCTTCGGCGGGCCGCGACGAAGGCCGGACAGGAATCGACTGGTTCTGGTCAATTGAGGCCAGGTGCGTGCATGGTGTGAATGTTTCGGCCGGGTTCGGGCATACGCAGCGAAAATCGAGAGAGGGGCGCTTCGTGCTCGAACCGGACCCGAGGGTCGTCAGGGAGTTGCTGACGCGGTACGCGTCGTTGCGGATCGCTCAGGCGGAGAGGGAGAGGCCGGCGACGGCGCGCGAACTGGCGGACGTCAGCTACACCCTGTGCGTGATGACGGCGACGACCAGCATCCAGGAGGCGGTGGCCAAGGCCGACGCACTGCTGCTCGCCAAGGGACGGACACCGGAACCGGCCCGCGCGGCGGACCCGGACGAGGAGAGCGGCCTGTCACTGGCCGTGTGACACCGCCGTACCCGGGGCCCGCCCCCGGGACCGGGCCCCGAGCGCCGGCCCGGTCCGCGGGGCGGGCCCTACGCGCTGTCCGCGGCGGCGACCGGCTTCCCGTGGAAGGCCGCGCGGTAGGCGTAGGGAGTCGTCCCGACCACCCGGCGGAAACGCTCCCGGAAGGCCGTGGGGGAGCCGAAGCCGGCCTGGCGGGCGATCCGTTCGATCGAGTGGTCGCCGTTCTCCAGCAGGTACTGGGCCCGCCGAACCCGGGCCCGCAGCAGCCACTGGAGCGGGGTCGTGCCCGTCTGCTCGCGGAATCGCCGGCTGAAGGTGCGCTCGCTCAGGCCCGCGCGCGCCGCCATGGCCTTCAGGGTGACCTCCCCGGCCAGGTTGTCCTCGATCCAGCGCAGCAGGGGCTCCATCTCCGAGCCCCGGGGCACGGGTGGTTGCTCGTGCACGATGAACTGGGCCTGTCCGCCCTCCCGTTCCAGCGGCACGACACACATCCGGGCGGCGTGCGCGGCGACGGCCGACCCCAGGTCGCGGCGGATCATGTGCAGGCACATGTCCAGGCCGGCGGCGGCCCCCGCCGAGGTCAGGATCTGCCCGTTGTCGACGTAGAGCACGTCCGGCAGCACCTCGACGCGTGGATGGCGGCGGGCCAGCTCGGCCGCGGCGATCCAGTGGGTGGTCGCCCGCAGCCCGTCCAGCAGCCCCGCCTCGGCGAGGACGAACGCGCCCACGCACACCGACGCGATCCGCGTGCCGGCGCCCGCCGCCCGGCGCAGCGCGTCGAGGACGGGTGCGGAGGGCGGGCCGGACTCCTCCGAGCGGCCCGGCACGATGATGGTGTCGGCGGTCTCCAACGCCTCCAGGCCCAGGTCGACGCGGAGGGAGAGGCCCTCCGTGCGCACCTCGGGGGACTCCGCGCAGAGCCGGACCCGGTAGGGGCGGCGCCCGTCCGGCAGCCGCGTCCAGTCGAAGGTCTGCATGGGTGCCGCCATGTCGAACGGCACCACGTCGTCGAGGACCAGGATCGCCACCGTGTGCATGACGACACCCTAGGCGGGTTCCCGCCGGGCGCAGAAGCCCGCGTCGGCCGGTGTCCGCCGCCCGCCCGCCGGACACCCCCAGGTCAGGGCGCTGGCGAGAACCCGTTGGAAGCTGTCGTTTCAGCCACTGTGCGCTCACCCGCCGGTTTCCTACCGTGGCTCTCGGCGGTGCCGCGTACCTCGCGGAACGGGTGCCGCGTCGCCGGCCGACGCCTGCCGTCCGCGCGGCGAACCCACCGATCCAGCCCTCCGGAGCTTCCACCGATGACCAAGATCCTGCTGTCCCTCCACGTCCTGGCCGCGATCATCGCCGTCGGCCCCGTCACCGTCGCGGCCAGCATGTTCCCACCGGCGGTCCGGCGGGCGGCCGTGGCTCTGCCCGGCGGGAACGGCGGCGGGGACGCGGGGGGCAGCGGCGGCGCGGACACGGGCACCGTACGGCTGCTGCACCGCATCTGCCGCGTCTACGCCGGTCTCGGCATCGCCGTGCCGGTCCTCGGCATCGCCACAGCGGCGGCGATGGGCGTCCTCACGGACGCGTGGCTCATCACGTCCCTCGTACTGACCGCCGGGGCCGCCGGCCTCCTGGTCGCCTTCGTCCTGCCCCGGCAGGAGGACCTCCTGGAGCAACTGGCCGACCGGCGGCCCGTCGAGCGGTCCGGCACGGCCCGGCTCGCCATGTTCACCGGCCTGTTCAACCTGCTGTGGGCCACGGTGACGGTTCTCATGGTCGTCCGGCCCGGCTCCACGACCGGCGCCTGAGCCGCTGTCACGCCTTGGGGGGAATGCGCACGACCGGGATGGCGGGCGCCTAGACTGCTCAGTCGCGCCTCCGTACGGGGGCGGACGACACGAAAGGCGCGTTGACGGGTGTTCCAGGATTCCCCCATCTACGACCGACTCGTCGCCGAATGCGGTGACATCCCCGCGCAGGTGCGCAGGGAGGCCGAGCGCGTGAGCAGGGAACTGGAGGTTGTCATGCGCCCGCTGCTCTCCCACGGCCACCTGCCCGGCCCCGAACGGCAGGCATCCCCGGGCGCCGGATGGCAGCGCACCGCGCTGCTGCCCGGCCCGCGCCCGCACTGACGGGCGAACGCGGGGGACCTCACCCGAAGACCGTCGCGCCCGGACCTCCCGGGCCGCCCGTGTCGGCGGGGTCCTGCGACGCGGGACGGGCCAGCCAGTCGGCGATGGCGCGGGCGATCGGCTGACCCGTGTCCACCTCGACGAAACCGAACTGCCCCGACTGGTTGCACTCCAGGAACCACCAGGTCCCGTCGCCGTCCTCGGCGAAGTCGAGGGCGCCGTAGGCGAGTCCCGCCTCCCTCAGATAGGCGCGGACCGCCTCGGCCACGCGCGGCGGCACCTCGGCCGGGCGCCACGGCTCGTGGGACGCCGCGAAACGGACGTCCACCTCGTCCGGGTCCCGGCCCGCGAGGTTCGTCTTCCGAGCGGCCAGCAGCTCGTCGCCGACGGCGGTGAGACGGATGTCGGCACGCTTGGCCACCCGGCGCTGGAGCAACGTCGGGCCGAGCGCGACGGCGGAGAAGTCGGCCTCGGGCGGGACCCGGCTGGTCGGCACCGCGAGGGGCGGATCCTGCGGATGGGTGCCGGAGACGGGCTTGACCACCAGGTCCGGGTAGCGCTCGGCGAACTCACGGGCGGCCCGCGGGAACGTCGTGATCAGCGTCGCCGGCACGGGCAGGCCGCAGCGCTGCGCCAGACGCAGCTGCCAGGGTTTGTACCGGGCCCGGTGGGCCGCGTCCGGCTGGTTCATCCAGCGCGCCCCGCAGTCGCGGAGCATCCCGTAGAGCGCCTGCCCGGCCTCCTCCGTCAGCCACGCGGAGGGCTCCGCGGCCCGGGTGGCGGCGCCGCCCGGCCGGCGCACCCAGACGGACCGCAGCCCGCCGATGCTCACCAGCCGGCCCCCCGAGGACAGGTGCCCCCGGAAGGACCCGTGCGCGAACTCACCGGACAGCGCCACGGAGTCCGTCAGATCGGCTGGGTCCAGGCGGACCACCGGCACCCCCGCCGCGTTGAGGTGCACGACCACCATGTCCGCGGTGACGTCCTCTTCACAGGTCAGGATCAACACGGTCATTCGCGACAGCCCGTGTTCAGTCGTCGAAATGAGTCTTCGACCCCGCGGTGGAGGTCGTGGTCCCCAGCTCTCTCAGCAGCGCGTGGTCACAGGCGGCCGCCCGCCCGTCCAGGAGCACGTTCAACTGAAGCCCGGAGTCGTAGACGTACGGAGTGGTGGCTTCCAACTCCACTGCGGGCCGTGCGTAGTTGAGCGCGAACGGTTGCATCGTCTCTCCCTAGTCGGTGCTGCGCCGATCAGGCGACGGCCTCTGCGCGCCGTCGCCTGGTCCGCCGACTTCCTTCGGCTTCCAGAGACTTATACGAATCGAACGGGTGAATGGTTTCCTTACGCAGCGTAGTCATGGGGCCCGGTGGTCCCCCGCTGCCGGTCCGCGGCCCCCCGCCGTCCGCCGAGGGAACCGCGCGCGGAGCGCAGGGCGAGCAGCAGTACGCCGATGTCGTCCAGGTACACCGGATCGGGCACCAGGTCCGTCGGAAGCACCAGATAGAGGACGGCGCCCCAGAAGACCCACCGCGGGCCGGTGGGAAGGCCGGCCCGCCTGAGTTCCCGTCGGGTGCGCACCAGGCGCACCAGCACGCCGACCGCCACCGCGAGCACGATCACCGCCAGCAGCACCGCCGCGGTGACCACCACTGTGGTCGTATCCACCCCGCCCCTCCTTATGGTGCGCGGCACGCACCCCGCTTCACGGATTCCCGCTCGGGGCGCCGACAAGTCCCCGGGAACGCGTCCCTCATCCCGGTGGCCCACTCCGGTGGCGGATCGCCGGGCACGTGCCTAGAAATGGTCAGCACACAGCGCGTGTCGCATGTCGGGGACGCAGGGCGGCCGCACCCCCACCACACGGAGAGATCATGACCACCGGCTCTTCATCACCCCGTTCGCCCGAGTACGCCATATCCGCCGGGGACCTGCCCACCGGGGAGACGACCACCGGCACCGGCACACACCCGCTGCGCCCGGCGGACACGCGGGCCGGCGCGGACCCGGCAGCCACCCACGCCTCGCCCGCCCGCTCACCCGTCTCCTACGCCCCCGTCTCCTACGCCTCCGTGTCGCACGACCTCCTCGCGCGGAGCCCCGTGGCGCACGACCCCGCCACCCACGACCGCCTCTCCCACGAGCCCGTCCCGCACGAGCCCCTCACCCACGACGGCGCCCACCGCGAGCCCCCGCCGAGGGAGGCCGCCACGGGACCGGCGCCCCACGGGACCGCTCCCCGGGAAGGCGTGTCCCTGCCGCGGGACCCGTCGATCGAGGACCTCTTCCCCCTCGACGGCGCCGACCACGAGGAAGCGGAGCACGAGTACGGCGACCCCGTGGGCGACCTGGTGCGCGCGGCCGTGGCCGACCGGCCGCTGGAGGAGGTCGTCGACCTGATCACGATGCTGGAGCAGTCACCCCGGTACGCGCAGGCCACCATCGACGCGCTCCGGGCGGTCGGCGTGAACCGTTCCGTCGAGGACGTGACCCGGCTGGTCGGCCTGCTGACCCGGCCGCCGCGCGACCCGAACTGCGCGGACGAGGCGATCCGGGCCGCGGCCGAGTGCCGCTCGGTGGAGGACGTGACCCGGCTGATGGAGATGCTGCACCGCACGCCCCTGGAACCGCACTGCGGACAGGAGGCCGTGCGGGCCGCCGCCACCGGCCGGCCCGTGGAGGAACTGGTCCAGCTGATCGGACAGCTGGCCGCGGACGGACGTGTCCGCCCCGACCGCCCCGACGCCCGGCATCTGAGGGCGGCCCTTGAGGGGGCGGGCGAGGACGACGGGCCGGAGTCCGCCGCCCGCACCGCGGGGCCGGCCGGCGTTCCCGGCGCCGACCGCCGTGGCCGGGGACGCCGGAAGGGACCGCGCCTGACCCGTCGCGGACACGACCGCGAAGGGCGCCGTGTGCCGCGTGAGGGAGACCGAGAGCGGGACCGCCCCGCGCGCGAGGGAGACCGCGAGCGGGAGAGCGCGCCGCGTGACCGCGACCGTGGGCGGGACCGCGCCGTGCGCAGGGCTGCCCGGGGCCCGGTCTGGCCGGCCTGGCTGACCGTCGCCGTCCTCGCCGGCTGCGGCGTGGCCTACTTCCCGCTGCACCAGAAGGACGCCTCCGCGCCGGTCTACGCCGTCGCCCTCGGACTGTCGGCGCTCTGCCTGGTGCTGGCGCTGCTGCTGACCCTCCGGCCGGCCGTACCGCTGCTCGCCGCGGCGGTCGTGGTCCCGGCGGCACTCGCGGTGGCCAAGCTCTACGGCAGCGCGACCCCCTCGGCCCGGGTCGCGGAGGTCGTCGACCTCACGCTGGCACCGATCTGGATCGCCGTCGCCGTCGCCGTACTGGCGTCCCTCGTCGCGCTGACGGCGCTCTGCGCACGGGTGGCGTCCCAGGCGCCCGTGCGGTTCCGGCCGGCCCCCCGGGTGGCCGGCGCGAGCCGGGCCGCGGACTGACCGACCGCACCCGCACACCCCGAGGCCCGCGCCGGGACGCCCGGCGCGGGCCTCGGGCAGCCGCCTCCGCCCGCTTCGCGCCCCCGGTCCGCGCTCAGGCGCCCAGCATGCCCGCGGGGTGCTCGTGTTCGAGCAGGCCGGTGAGCACCCGGTCCGGGGTGAGCGGGAGTTCCCGGAAGCGGATGCCGGTCGCGTGGTGCACGGCGTTGCCGACCGCGGCCGCCGAGCCGACGATGCCGATCTCCCCGATCCCCTTGCTGCCCATGGGGTTGAGCCGGGTGTCGTCCTCGTCGACCCAGTGCGCCTCCAGGGCGGCGACGTCCGCGTGCGCGGGCACGTGGTAGGAGGCCAGGTCGGACTCGGTGAAGTCGCCGAACGCCGGGTCCATCGTGCTGTGCTCGGTCAACGCCATGCCCAGGCCCATCGTCATGCCCCCGATGAACTGGGACCGCGCGGTGCGGGCGTTGAGGATGCGCCCCGCGGCGAAGACACCCAGCAGCCGCGTCACGCGTACCTCGCCGGTGACCGTGTCGACGGTGACCTCCGCGAAGTGCGCCCCGAACGCGTGACGTGCGAAGGGGCTCTCGGCGTCGGCGGTGCCCGAGGTGTCGGCGTCGGCGGCGATCCCCTCGTCGGGCAGCGGGCCCGTGTGCCCGGCCAGGCGGTCGGTCAGCCGGACGCACGCCTCGTGCACGGCCCAGCCCCAGGAGGCGGTGCCGGAGGACCCGCCGGCCATGGGCGCGAAACCGATGTCGCTGTCGGCGATGTCGATCCGGACCCGGTCCAGCGGGACGCCGAGGGCGTCGGCCGCGATCTGCGCGCAGACCGTACGGGCGCCCGTGCCGATGTCGGTCGCGTTGACGCGGACCCGGAAGCCGCCGTCGGGCAGGGCGTGCGCCCGCGCGGCGCACGGCGACACCAGCACCGGGTAGGTGGCCGCGGCCACCCCGGTGCCGATCAGCAGGGGCCCGGCGGCGCGCGAGCCGGGACGGGGGTCGCGGCCCTCCCAGCCGAAGAGGCGGGCGCCCTCGCGCAGACACGCCACCAGGTTCCTGCTGCTGAAGGGCTTGCCGCTGTCCGGCTCGGTCTCCGGCTCGTTGCGGATCCGCAGCTCCACCGGGTCGAGGCCGACTTCACAGGCGAGTTCGTCCACCGCCGACTCGAGCGCGTACATGCCCGGGCACTCGCCCGGGGCGCGCATCCAGGACGGGGTGGGCACGTCCAGCCGGGCCACGCGGTGGAGGGTGCGCAGCGCGGGGGAGGCGTACATCACGCGCGCGGGGACCGCCGCCTGCTCCACGAACTCCTTCACCCGGGAGGTGTAGGTGGTCACTTCGTGGGCGACGGAGGTGAACCGACCGTCGGAGTCGGCCCCCAGGCGCAGCCGGTGCAGGGTCGGTGCGCGGTGGCCGACCACGGCGGCCAGGAGGCGGCGCGGCAGCGCGACCGTGACCGGACGGCCGGTCTCGCGGGCCGCCATCGCGGCCAGCACCACGTCGGGGCGGGGCGTGCCCTTCGACCCGAAGCCGCCGCCCACGTGCTCGGCGAGGACCGTGATGCGTTCCTCGGGCAGCTCGAACATCCTGGCCAGTTCCGCGCGCACGGCGCTGGTGCCCTGGCTGGAGGAGTGCACCGTCAGCCGGTCGCCGTCCCACCGCGCCGTGCTGCTGTGCGGCTCCATCGGGTGGTTGTGCAGGGGCGGCACCCGGTACTCGACGTCCACCCGGGTGCCCGACGAGGCGAAGGCGCCGTCCGGGTCGCCGTGTTCGGTGACGGCCGGGAACCCGCCGTTGGCCGAGTCGGGAACGTACGCCTCCGGGTGCGAGGCGGTGAGGGTCACGTCGTGGTCCTCCGCCTCGTAGGTGATCCGGACGGCGGCGGCCCCGGCCCGGGCCGCCTCCAGCGTCTCGGCCACCACCAGACCCACGAACCAGCCCCGGTGCGGGACCCGCGGGTCCTGGAGCACGGCCAGGACGGAATCCTCCGGCTGCGCGAGCCGGGGCGCGTTCTCGTGCGTGAGCACCGCGAGCACGCCGGGCAGGGCGAGCGCGGCGGCCGCGTCGACGCCGGACACCCGGCCCCGCGCCACCGCCGCCGGCACGGGCCAGGCCTGGGCGCGGCCGGGTTCGTCGTACTCGGCGGCGTACCGGGCGGTGCCGGTGACCTTCTCCCGCCCTTCGCGCCGCTCCACCGGAGCGCCCAGGACGGTATCGGTGCCGGACATGGAGTCCTCCTCGTGGCGCATGGTTCAGGTCGTGGCCGGCGGAGCGAGCCGGCCCAGTACGTCCAGGGCCAGGCGACGGGCCAGCGGCACCTTGTAGGCGTTGTCCCGCAGGGGCTCGGCGGCGGCCAGCTCCAGACCGACGGCGTGCTCGAACGCCGCTGCCGTGGGCGCCGCGCCCAGCAGCGCGTCCTCGGCCCGCCGGGCGCGCCAGGGCCGGTGCGCGAGCGCACCGAAGGCGATGCCGACCCGGTCCACCACCCCGTCCGCGGTGTGCAGGACGACGGCGACGGAGGCCAGCGCGAAGGCGTACGACGCCCGGTCGCGGGCCTTGCGGTAGGCCGAGGGCAGCCCGGCGGTGGCGGCCGGCAGGACCACGCCGGTGATCAGCTCGCCGGGGAGGATCTCGGTGTCCCGCTCGGGCTGCGAGCCCGGCAGGCGGTGGAAGTCGGCGGCGGGCACGCTCCGGGCGCCCTCGGGCCCCCGCAGCTCCACGCGTGCGTCGAGGGCGGCGAGCGCCACCGCCATGTCGGAGGGGTGCGTGGCCACGCACTGCTCGGAGTGCCCGAGCACCGCGTGGTCGCGGTGCACGCCCTCCAGCGCGCCGCAACCGGTACCGGGCTCCCGTTTGTTGCACGGCTTGGACAGGTCCTGGAAGTAGGGGCAGCGGGTGCGCTGGAGCAGGTTGCCGCCCGTGGTGGCGGCGTTGCGGAGCTGTCCGGAGGCACCCGCCAGCAACGCCTGCGAGAGGGCGGGCCAGCGGTCGCGGACGGTGGGGTGGGCCGCGAGGTCGCTGTTGCGGACCGTCGCGCCGACGCGCAGCGAACCGTCGGGCAGTTCCTCCACCGCGTCGAGCGGCAGCCGGGAGACGTCGACGAGGGCGGCGGGCGTCTCGACGCCCAGCTTCATCAGGTCGACGAGGTTGGTGCCCCCGCCGAGGTATCGCGCGCCGGGGTGGGCGGCGAAGGCCTCGGTGGCCTCCTCGACGCTGCCGGCCCGCACGTAGGCGAAGGGCTTCATCGGATCACGTCCTCGACCGCGTCGGCGATGCGGGGATACGCGCCGCACCGGCACAGGTTGCCGCTCAGCCGCTCCCGGATCTCGTCCCGTCCCAGCGCGACGGGCTCGCCGGAGGGCGCCCCCGGATCGGTGACGTGCGACGGGTGCCCGGCCTCGGCCTCGGCGAGCACGCCGACCGCCGAGCAGATCTGGCCCGGGGTGCAGTACCCGCACTGGAAGGCGTCGCGCTCCAGGAACGCGCGCTGCACCGGATGCAGTTCTCCGCCGTCCCCGGCGAGGCCCTCGACGGTGGTGACCTCGCTGCCCTCCAGGGCGACGGCGAGCAGCAGGCAGCTGTTGACGCGCCGCCCGTCCACGAGGACCGTGCAGGCGCCGCACTGTCCGTGGTCGCAGCCCTTCTTCGCGCCCGTCAGCCCGAGATCCTCGCGCAGCAGGTCCAGCAGGACCCTGCGGTGGTCGACGGTGAGGGTGTGCGGTTCGCCGTTGACGCGGAGCGTGGTCCGCGATCGCGACGGCTGCGGTGGGGAGGCGTGGGCATTCTCCTCGTACTGGCTGTCCATGGCGTCGATGACCTTCCGGGGCGGGCCGCTGCTGCTGTGCCGTCCGCGTATCCAGGTCACGCCCGCTGACACGTGAGGGTGCCCTCATTCGGCGTCGGTCCGCCGTCGGGTCGTCCTAGGGTGATGCCATGACCACGACACCGGAGGAACACGTCCGTCCCGCTCACGTCGTGCGCGACGCCTACGGCGCCCTCGCGGCCGTCGTCGGCCCGCTCGGGGACGAGGAGTCCTGGCTGTCGACCGACTGCACCGGATGGGCGGTCCGCGATCTGGTGTTCCACCTGCTCGGGGACGCCCAGCGCGCCCTGGTGGCCCTGCACACCCCCGCGGCGGGACCACCCGACCGCGACGCCGTGACCTACTGGCGCGACTGGACGCCCGATCCCGTCGCTGCGGCCCACGGACGGCGGTCGGACCGGGTCGCCGCGAGCATGTTCCCCGACTTCCGGCAGCTGAGGGAGCTGTACCTGGAGACGGCGGCGGCGACCGTGGCCGCCGCTACGGCGACGGACCCCGGGCGCCTGGTGCGCACCCAGGGACACGTCCTGACCGCCGGCGACCTGATGACGACCCTCGCCGTCGAGGCGACCGTCCACCACCTCGACCTGACCGTCGCGCTGCCCACCGCGCCGGGACCGGCACCGGCCGGGCTGACGGCGGTCCGCGCCACCCTCGACGGTCTCCTGGGCCGACCCGTGCCGCCGGCCTGGAGCGACGAGCACTACGCCCGCGCCGCCACCGGCCGCGTCCCCCTCACGGACAGCGAACGGGACGCCCTCGGCGCCGACGCGGAGCGCATGCCGCTCTTCAGCTGACGGGGACGGACGGGGACGGACGGGGAGCCCCCGAACCGATCGTCAGGTGCCAGGTGCCAGGTGCCAGGTGCCAGGTGCCAGGTGCCAGGTGCCAGGCGTCATGCGTCAGGCGTCGCGGTCGGCGGTCGGCCGGGCGTCGTCCTGGGCGCCGGTCGCCTCGGGGCGCGGCTTGCGGCCGGGGACCTTGAGCCGTTCCAGCGTCTGGGTCAGTCCCCGCAGCGGGGAGGTCCGGGACGTCTCGGCCGGCGAGGGCGGGGCGGGGGCCGGCCCGGCCGACTCCCGGTACGCGGCCAGCGCCTCCGCCGCGCGCTCGGCCGCCTCCCGGTACAGGTCCCGGGACTGGGTCATGGCCTCCAGCGCCTCGGCGTACATGGCCACCAGCCTGCGCTCGCGCTCCAGTTCCTCCGCCACGGTCAGCAGCCGCCAGTCCTCCCGCAGCCCGGCGAGCGCCTTCTCGGCCCCCTCCGGCAACGGCCTCGCCAGCGCGGCGAAGGACGTCACCGCCGCGATCAGCTCGGTCGGCTCGGAACCGTCCAGGAAGACGGAGCGGACGGCGAAGTCCTCGGCCTCGTAGGCGGGCGGCGCCGGGGTGCCGGGCAGGACCACGGCGCCGCCCCGCGGCACCTGGACGCCGAAGTCCTCCAGGGCCCAGTTCACCACCCGCAGCTGCTGCGGCGCGGCGCGGTGCTCGACCACGCGGTGCCGCAGACCGGGCGGCAGCCGGTCCGCCAGCGGGATCCGGCCGCGGTGGTCGGGGGTCATCGCCTCGTGCACGACGACGTGGATGTTCCACGCACCGCGCCCGGCGTCCTTGAGCAGCCGGCGAACGGCCTTGTCGTCGTCCGGCAGGGTGTTGATGCCCCGCATCCGCAGGCCGGTGGCGGTGTCGCGGTCCCAGGTCACGTCCGGGTCGTCGGGCCAGAACACGGTGGCGGGCGAGGGCCAGGCGTCGTCCCAGGCCTCCTCGGCCTCCGCGAGGAGGGTCCACTCCTGCCCGCCGGCGGAGGGGGGCGCCAGAATCAGCCTGGCCCGCACGGTGACGGGCCCGGGGGCCTTCCAGCGGGCCTCGAAGACCCGGTCACCGGGGACCTCGTCGCCGGTCCGTTCCGCGGGCAGTTCCAGGAAGTCGTCGATGACGCGGCTGTCCTTCAGCCGCTTCAGGGTGTGCCGGACGGTGTCCTCCGCCGCGGATCCGACGTGGCGGCCGCGAGCGGGCCACACCGTGGGCGGAGTCGTGGGGCGGGCGGTGGCTGAGGTCGGCATGAGTCCATCGGGGAGCAGGGGCACGGGCGCGTGACCTGTCCGGCGGATCATGCCGCGGCCGCGGTGCGGTGCGGGTGCCCTCGCCCGACCGCGACCTGATCCGCCGGACAGGCCCGAGGCCAGTATCGTCGCCGCAGGTCAGCCGAGAGCACCCGGGGGGCCGCCGACCGGGCGGGCCGCGGCGCCGCGCACGGTGTGGCCGACGGGGGACGGGGTGCGTGAGGGGCCAGGGTGGGAAGGAGCACGGCGAACGACCGTACGGCACGAGAAGGAGCGATCTGATGAACCTGGATCTCGGCGGACGCACCGCGCTGGTCACGGGCTCCTCGCAGGGCATCGGGGCGGCCATCGCCGCCGGGCTGGCCCGGGCGGGCGCCACGGTGGGCGTCAACGGACGCGATGCCGGGCGGCTGGAGGAGGGCGTCGGGAGACTGCGCGAACAGGTGCCGGAGGGCGCGTTCGTGCCGGTCGTGGCCGACCTGGGCACCGAGGAGGGCGCCGAGCGGGCCCTGGAGACCCTGCCCGACGTCGACATCCTCGTGAACAACCTCGGCGTCTTCGGCGCGGTGCCCGCGCTGGAGATCAGCGACGACGAGTGGCGCCGCTACTTCGAGATCAACGTCCTCGCGGGTGTCAGGCTGACGCGCGCCCATCTCCCCCGGATGAGGGAACGGGGCTGGGGCCGGGTGCTGTACATCGCGAGCGACTCGGCCGTCGTCGTCCCGGCCGAGATGATCCACTACGGGGTCTCCAAGACGGCGCTGCTCGGGGTGGGCCGGGGCTTCGCCAAGGAGGCGGCGGGCAGCGGCGTCACGGTGAACTGCGTCATCGCCGGCCCCACCCACACCGAGGGCGTCGAGGACTTCGTGTACCAGCTGGTCGACCGCGACCTGCCCTGGGAGGAGGCCCAGCGCGTCTTCATGCGGGAGCACCGCCCGCAGTCGCTGCTCCAGCGGCTGATCGAGCCCGAGGAGATCGCCAACCTCGTGGTGTACCTGAGTTCGCCCCAGGCGTCCGCCACGACCGGGGCGGCGGTCCGGGTCGACGGGGGATACGTCGACTCGATCCTTCCGTAGCCGTAGCCGTAGCCGTAGCCGTAGCCGTAGCCCTAGCGGCATGCAGCCGGAACCGCGCCGCCGCACGGCGCGGTTCCGGCGGGTCATGCGTCCGGTTCGGCGCGTCGCCGGTCCGCCTCGTCCCAGGCACGGGTGTCGCGCGGCTCGACGTAGGGCTCGTCCTCCGGCGGGTGGCCCCCGTCGATCACCCGCTGCCGGGCCAGCTCGGCGTCGAACTCCAGGCCGAGCAGGATCGCCAGGTTCGTCACCCAGAGCCACACCAGGAAGATGATGACGCCGGCCAGGGTGCCGTACGTCTTGTTGTACGAGCCGAAGTTGGCCACGTAGAAGGCGAACCCGGCGGAGGCGACGAGCCAGATCAGCAGGGCGAGCACACTGCCCGGTGAGATCCACTTGAAGCCCTTGAGGCGGGCGTTCGGCGTGGCCCAGTACAGGATCGCGATCATGAACGTCACGAGGACGACCAGCACCGGCCACTTGGCGATCGACCACACCGTCATCGCGGTGTCGCCGACGCCCAGCGCGGTGCCGACCTGCTGGGCCAGGCTGCCGGTGAAGACGACGATGAGCGCGCTGACCACCGCGAGCACCAGCAGCACCACGGTGAGGGCCACCCGCAGCGGCAGCACCTTCCACATCGGGCGCCCCTCCGGGACGTCGTAGACGGCGTTCGCGGAGCGGATGAACGCGGCCACGTAACCCGACGCCGACCAGACGGCGCCGACCAGGCCCACCACCGCGAGGACGGAGCCCAGACCGGCCTTGGCCTGCAACTGCTCCACCGCGTCGGTGATGATGTCCCGCGCGGAGCCGGGCGCGAGTTTCTGGATGTTGTCCAGGACCTCCTGGGTGGCGGACTGCCCGGCGATCCCGAGCAGGGACACCAGCACCAGCAGCGCCGGGAACAGCGACAGGATGCCGTAGTAGGTCAGGGCGGCGGCCCGGTCGGTCAGCTCGTCGTCCTTGAACTCGGAGATCACGCGGCGCAGCAGGGCGGACCACGATCGTTTGGGCAACTCGGTGGGGGAGTCGGGGGCGGCACGCTCGGTGGAGGCGTCCGGACCGTAGTCCTCGGGAGCCTTTTCCTCCGGTGCCGCGTCCGAAGACGCGTCCGTCGAGTCGTCCTTCGGGTGCTTCCCGCGATGGGGCAGATGCAGTCGGGCCATGGGCCCCGGGTTGCCCGTCCCGACGCGTCCACGCCCCCGTGCGCGGCGCGCGTGCCCGGTGCGCGGCCGGCACCCGCACCCGGCGCCCTTCACCCGTGGCCGCGGAGGACGGGCGACCCCCATCATGGTCCGGCGGACAGGCCCCGCCCACCATCCGCAGCGGGGCGGGCCTGCCCGCACCACCCTGCCCTGGCCGGATTCCCCCCGGCCGAAATGCGCAGTATCCCGCAGCGCGCGCACGTTCCTCTGGAAAATGCCAAAGCCCTCACCGGACGCGTGCACTTTCCGTAGTCTCGGCGTCACGTTCGCGGTACTGCCGTGCAGGGGAGGGGATCCGGCGTGCCCGGAATCGACGAGAGTCTGCTGGAAGCCATGCGGCTGCCCGGCGCACGGGGCGCCTCGCTGGTCGACTGGATCAGCGGGCTCGCCCTGGGCGCCGTGGGGGACGCGCCGGGCGGCGACTGGGAGGCGACGGCGGCGGAGACCGCGGAACTGGCCCGGCACGTCGCCGAGAGCGGCTCCCTGGCGGCGGGCCCCGCCGCCGGCGGCGCCGCACCCGGGCAGGACGCGCCGGCCGGGGACGTGAAGGAACCCTCGGTCGAGGACCTGATCGCCACCACGGCCGACGCCTACCACCTGCTCAGGTTCGTCAGCACCCCCTTCGACAGCACCGTCTTCCTCCACCTGTGGCTCGGCCGCGACGACGGGAACCTGGCACTGGCCCGCATCCGGCTGGCCGAGATGGCGGATCGGCTGGTGCTCGGATGACCAGGGTCACGACCACCTGGGCCGGGCACGAGACGACGTCCGCGGCACTGACCGCGCTCGCGGACGAGGGGGCGACCGGCGCCCTCTCCGGCGAGCGGGGCATCGTCTACCTGTCGGCGGGCCGCGTCGTGCACGTGGAGTCGGCCTTCGCCCCGGACCTCGGCGCGCTGCTCACCCGCAGCGGCGCCGTCCCCCCGGACGGCTGGTGGGACGCGGTCGACCGGGGCGGGACGCAGCACCGGGTCGGGCGCCGCCTCGTGGACAGCGGCCGGCTCGCCGCCGGGGCGCTGGAACTCTGCCACCTCGGCGCGCTCTTCGACGCCGCCTACTTCGTCCTCGCCCAGGACACCCGCGCCCACCGCTTCCGGCCCGGTGCCGCGCACTGGCTCGGCGCGGTCCGCTCCGTGCCCGTGGACGTCCTCGTTCGCGAGTCCGGCCGCCGGCGCGCCCTGCTGGACCGCATATGGCCGGACCCCGACATCGACACCGTGCCCCTCACCCGGGTGCCCGACGCCGGCGCCGCCGGTCTGCCGGCACGGCGCGGTCGCACCCTGACGCAGGTGGACGGCGTGCGCACCGCCGCGGAGATCGCCTCGGCGCTCGCCTGCCGCACGTACCACACCCTCGTCGAACTGCGCCGCCTGGCCGCCGACGGCCTCGTCGCCGCCGCGCCGCCCGCCCCCGAGCCCCTCGCGCCGACCCCTCAGCCGCGCGGCGTCGTGTGGGACGACCCGGACACGGCCCTGCTGCGACGGCTCCGAGACGCCCTGGAGGCCCTGTGATCCGCGCGCGTCGCCAGCGTGCCGAAAGGAGACTGCTCATGGCCGTCGAGAGCGACGTCCTGGACGAACTGCACCGACTGCGCAACCGCGTGCCCCAGCTGACGGGATCGCTCGCGGCCACCGTCGACGGGCTCGTCCTGGCCCACGACGCGCCGGGCACCGAACCCGAGGGGCTCGCCGCGCTCACCGCCGCGGCCCTCGGCGTCGCCCACCGCATGGCCGACGCCACCGGGCGCGGCGGCTTCCGCGAACTGCTGCTGCGCGGGGCCGAGGGCTACGTCGCCACCTACGCCGCCGGACCGGCCGCCGTGCTCACCCTGCTCGCCGACGGCCGGGTCAACGTGGGGCGGCTGCACCTGGAGGGCCGCCGCAGCGGCTCCCGGATCGGTGAGCTGGTCGAGGCCCGCATCGGCACGGAGCGCGGTCGCCCCCCGGCCACCGAGCACGTCGCGGCGCTGCCCGCGGACGCCGCGCGTCCCATCGGCACCCTCCCGGTGCGCACCCCCCAGCGGCCCACCCACCAACCGAGCCCCCAGACCGGCGGCCACCGCCGGCCCACCTGATCCGACGTCCGCGTCCGCACCACCACCGCGTACCGGTCGGACGACCGCGTACCGACCCACCACCGCGTACTGATCGCGTCCGGAAAGGAACCCACCCATGGCCAACCTGGAGACCTCGCTCAAGGAATGCCTCAGCTCCATCGACGGAGCGACCGCGGCCGCGCTGGTCGACTACACCAGCGGCATGGCCCTCGGCACTCTCGGGGGCGGCAAGGACTTCAACCTGGAGGTCGCCGCCGCCGGCAACACCGACGTCGTGCGGTCCAAGCTGCGCACCATGGAGCACCTCGGTCTGAAGGAGGAGATCGAGGACATCCTGATCACCCTGAGCACCCAGTACCACATGATCCGCCTGCTCAAGGGCCGTGGCGGCAACGGGCTGTTCCTCTATCTGGTGCTCGACGCGAGCCGCGCCAACCTGGCCATGGCCCGCCACCAGCTGCGCCGGATCGAGAACGAACTGGACGTCTGAGTCCGGACGACCCGCTCTCACACGGATGGGCAGGAGCGGCACCTTCCCGCTCCTGCCCATCCGTGTGTGCCGGTCCACCGCCGGGCGGCGGACCGACGAGGCTCAGGCGCCGCTCGCCCGGAGCATGTCCTCACGCTCGACGAGCTTCACGCGCTCACGCCCCTGCGGCTCGCCCAGCGCCTTCTCCGCGGCGTCCAGCCGGTACCAGCCGTCCCAGGTGGTGAAGCGGACGTTCCGCTCGGCGAGGAAGGCGTCCACGGCCTCCGGAGCGGGCGCGTCCGGGGTCTGGAGCCGGCCGTTCGCGAAGTCGTCCAGCAGGTTGGCCACCGTCTCGTTGGCGTCACCCTTGGTGTGGCCGATCAGACCCACCGGGCCGCGCCGGATCCAGCCGGTGACGTACATCGACTGGAGGTGCTCGCCGGACTCCTGGAGGACCCGGCCGCCCCGGTCCGGGACCGTGCCCGAGTCGATGTCCCAGGGCAGCTTGGGGAGCTGGTCGGACAGGTAGCCCACGGCCCGGTACACCGCCTGGACGTCCCAGTCCTTGAACTCGCCGGTGCCCCTGACGTTGCCGGTGCCGTCCAGTTCGGTGCGCTCGGTGCGCAGGCCGACGACCTTGCCGTCCTCGCCGAGGATCTCCGAAGGCGACTCGAAGAAGTGCAGGAACAGCTTGTGCGGCCGGTCGCCGACGTCGCGGATCGCCCAGTTCTCCAGCGTCTTGGCGACCATGTCCGCCTGCTTGTTGCCGCGCCGGGTGGCGATCGAGCCCTCGTCGTAGTCGATGTCCTCGGGGTCGACGATGACCTCGATGTTCGGGGAGTGGTCCAGCTCCCGCAGCTCCATCGGGGAGAACTTCGCCTGCGCCGGGCCGCGGCGGCCGAAGACGTGGACCTCCATCGCCTTGTTGGCCTTGAGGCCCTCGTAGACGTTCGGCGGGATCTCGGTCGGCAGCAGCTCGTCCGCGGTCTTGGCGAGGACGCGCGCGATGTCCAGGGCCACGTTGCCGACGCCGAGGACGGCGACCTTCTCCGCCTCCAGCGGCCAGGTGCGCGGGAAGTCGGGGTGTCCGTCGTACCAGGCGACGAAGTCGGCGGCACCGTAGGACCCGTCGAGGTCGATGCCGGGGACGGACAGGGCCCGGTCCGCGGTGGCGCCCGTGGCGAAGATCACACCGTCGTAGAAGGTGCGCAGATCGTCCAGGCTGAGGTCGGTGGGGTAGTCCACGTTGCCGAAGAGGCGGATCTGCGGCTTGTCGAGCACCTGGTGCAGGGCGGTGATGATGCCCTTGATCCGCGGGTGGTCGGGGGCGACGCCGTACCGGATGAGGCCGAACGGGGCGGGCATGCGCTCGAAGATGTCGATGGAAACGCCCGGGTCGGCGGCCACTTCGGACTTGAGCAGGGCGTCGGCGGCGTAGATTCCGGCGGGGCCGGATCCGACGATGGCTACCCGCAGGGGGCGGGGCATGTTCAGTTCCCTTCGAGCGGCGACAGATCGACTCTCCGGGAAGCCTAAGCTAAGGCAAGCCTAAGTCGGTACGCGGGTCCGGTCTATGAGGGCATAAGGCAGACTTATGAGACCTCATGGGCTTCCTTGGTGACGGGGTTTGAAGCCCCCGTCACGGGTGACGCAGGCGTGGGGCCGACGATCCCGCCCCACGCCGCTCGCGAGGGGAGTCCCCGTGCACCGTCCGGACGAGCGCCCGGATCCCCGCCGGTGGCGGGCCCTGTGGGTGACGCTGGTCGCCGGCTTCATGACGCTGCTGGACGTGACGATCGTCGCCGTCGCCCTGCCGTCCATGCAGCGCGAACTGCACGCCTCGGCCGCCTCCGTGCAGTGGGTGGTGTCCGGATACGCCCTCGCCTTCGCCCTGACCCTGGTCACGGCCGGCCGGATCGGCGACGCGTTCGGCAGGCGCCGGGTGTTCCTCGTGGCGCTGGCCGCCTTCGTCGCCTGCAGCGCCGCGGCGGGAGCCGCGCCGGGCATCGAACTGCTGGTGGTCGCCCGGCTCGCCCAGGGAGTCGCCGCGGGCAGCCTCGCCCCGCAGAACTCGGCGCTCATCCAGCAGATGTTCCGCGGCGCGGAGCGCGGGCGCGCGTTCGGCTTCTTCGGCGCCACCGTGGGGGTGTCCAGCGCGGTGGGCCCGGTCGTCGGCGGCCTGATCCTGGCCCTGGCGGGACCCGAGGGCTGGCGGTGGATCTTCTACGTGAACGTGCCGGTCGGCGTGCTGGCGCTCCTGCTCGGTTTCCGGCTGCTGCCGCAGGTGGCTCCCGGCGGCCGGGGGCGGCTGGACCCGGTGGGGGTCGCGCTGCTCGGCGTCGGCATCCTGGCCGTGATGCTGCCGCTGGTGCTCGCCGAGGGAGGCGGCCTGGGCAAGGTGTGGTGGCTGTTCCCGTCGGGGCTGCTGATCCTGCTCGCCTTCGCCCGCTGGGAGCGCCGCGTCGCCCGCCGCGACGGCCAACCGCTGCTGGACCCCGGCCTGCTCACCGAGGCCCGCGGTTACGTCACCGGCGCCGGCCTGGCCGCCCTGTACTTCGTCGGGTTCAGCGGCGTGTGGCTCGTCTTCGCGCTCTTCTTCCAGAACGGCCTGGGCTTCTCACCCCTCAGGTCCGGTCTGGCGGTCACCCCGTTCGCCGTGGGTTCCGCCGTCGCCGCGGCCGTGGCGGGGCGGCTGGTGGAGCGCCTGGGGCGGCTGCTGACCGTCTGGGGGCTGGTCGCCGTGATGGCCGGCCTGGGTGTCACCACGCTGGTGCTGTGGCTCGCGCCCGCCGACCGCGCCGCCTGGCTCGCGGCGCCGGCCCTGCTGGTCGGAGGGCTCGGCAGCGGTTGTGTGATCTCCCCGAACATCACCATGACGCTCCGGGACGTCCCCGTGCGGATGGCGGGCGCCGCCGGCGGGGCGTTGCAGACGGGCCAGCGGCTGGGCGGCGCCATCGGCACGGCCGCGCTGCCCGGGCTCTTCTACCTGACCCTGAACGCCACCCACGACGACTACCAGGACGCCGTGGCCCTGTCGGTGGGGACCGGGGTCGCCGCCATGCTGTGCGCGCTGACCGTCGCGGTCCTCGACTGGCGGCGGGACCGCTCCGACGGCGGGGAGCGCTGTCCGCCGGAGGCGTCCCACAGCCACACCCACGCGGGGCAGGGCTGAGCCGGCCTCCGACGGGACGGCGGCCGGCTCAGCGGCGCTTGCCGAACTTCCGCAGCATCTCCTGGGCCTGCGCGCGGCGGCGCGGATCCGAGGCGGCCCGGCGCACCTGTTCCGTCGCACGGCGACCCTGCGGGCTGCGCGCGAACCGCTTGATCCGGTCCAGTACTCCGGCCATGACGTTCCTCCGAGTCGACGACGGGTCTGCCTTGTCCGACCGCCTACCCCGCGGGCGCCCGGTCACCCGGGCGCCGGTCCGCGGGTTTGACATCGCCGAACCGGGCGACCCGCAGTGCACGACATCGCAAGCCAACGCCGAGAGGTGGAGCACTGTGGCCGGCAATCAGAAGTCGAAGGCCAAGATGGAGCAGACCAAGGGCAAGGCCAAGGAAACGGTCGGCCGGGCCGTCGGCAACGAGAGGATGACGGCCGAGGGCCGCGCCGAGCAGTCCAAGGGCGACGCCCGGCAGGCCAAGGAGAAGGGCAAGGACGCGTTCCGGCACTGACACCGGAATGAACGGTCCCGGCGCTGGCGCCGGAACCGACGCGGCACACGGGCCGGGGGGGGGGGGGGGGGGAGGGCGGACGAGAGAGAAACGCTGGTAGTAGAAGGGAGAAAAAGGCAAGAGGCGGGAGGGTGACAGAGGAATGGGAGGGGATGA
>NZ_JBWKKZ010000002.1:459456-640839 GCF_056430705.1 Streptomyces sp. NPDC045956
AGGGGTTTGTTCCGCACAGGAAAATAGAGGAAGTGTTCCGGGGCTTGGGTCAGAACCAACCGCAGAACCCGTCCGCCCTGCCCACCCCCCCCCCTCCCCCGCGGCCCGCGTCGTCGTGCGGGGGACGCCCGCGAGGGGCGCCGTACCGGGGTCGCGCGGAGTGCGGCGGCCGTCAGGGCACCGGCTGTTCCGCCCAGATGACCTTCCCGGCCGGCGTGTAGCGCGTCCCCCAGCGCTCGGCGAGCTGCGCGACGAGGAACAGGCCGCGCCCGCCCTCGTCCGTCATGGCCGCGTAGCGCAGGTGCGGCGAGGTGCTGCTGCTGTCGAACACCTCGCAGATCAGGCTGCGGTCGTGCAGCACCCTGACCTGCACGGTCTCGCCGCCGTACCGGATCGCGTTGGTGACCAGCTCGCTGAGGATCAGCTCCGTCGTGAACGCCAGCTCGTCCAGCCCCCACTCGGCCAGCCGGCGCGTGACCTCGGCCCGCACCTCGCCGACCGCCGCCGGGTCGTTCGGGACCTGCCACTCGGCGACCCGGTCGGGACCGAGCGCGCGGGTGCGGGCGACCAGCAGGGCGATGTCGTCACCCGGCCGGTCGGGCAGCCGGGCGTCGAGAACGGCCCGGCAGGTCTCCTCGGGCGACGCACCGGCCGTCTCCAGCGCCCGCCGCAGGTGTTCGAGACCGACGTCGATGTCGTGCTCCCGGTCCTCCACCAGCCCGTCGGTGTACAGCACCAGCCGGCTGCCCTCCGCCAGGCGCAGTTCGGTCGTCTCGAACGGGAGGCCGCCCAGGCCCAGCGGCGGACCGGCGGACACCTCGGGGAACTCGACGCCCCCGTCGGGCCGGACCAGGGCGGGCGGCGGATGGCCCGCGCGGGCCATCACGCAGGTGCGCGAGACCGGGTCGTAGATCGCGTAGAGGCAGGTCGCGCCGGTGACCGGGGCGCTGCCGTCGTCGGCCGTCTCGTCCTGGTCGATGCGGTTGACCAGCTCGTCCAGCAGACCGAGCAGTTCGTCGGGCGGCAGGTCGAGGGAGGCGAAGTTGTGCACCGCCGTCCGCAGCCGCCCCATGGTGGCCGCGGCGTGCAGCCCGTGCCCGACGACGTCGCCGACCACGAGCGCCACGCGGGCGCCCGACAGCGGCAGCACGTCGAACCAGTCCCCACCGACCCCCGCCTGCGCCGGCAGGTACCGGTAGGCGACGTCCAGGGCGTTCTGGTCGGGCAGCCTGCGGGGCAGCAGACTGCGCTGGAGGGTCACCGCCATGCTGTGCTCGCGCGTGTAGCGGCGCGCGTTGTCGATGGAGACCGCGGCCCGCGTGACCAGCTCCTCGGCCAGGGCCAGCTCGTCCTCGTCGAAGGGCTCGGCCTTCTCCGAACGCCAGAAGCTGACCACCCCGAGCACCAGGGCTCCCGCGCGCAGCGGCACGGTGATCAGCGAGTGGACGCCGTACTCCACGACCTGCGCGGAGCGTTCGAGGTCCTGGGCCTGCCAGCCGGGGGCCTCGCCGAGGCGGGGCTCCAGGACGGGCCGCCCGGTGTCCAGGGACCGGCCCTGCGGGGAGGACGCCACGAACCGCAGCTGCCGGCCCACCGGGTAGAGGGGGACCTCCTGGCGGACGCCGCTGAGCGCGGTGCGGCGCAGCGGGGTCACCCCCTCCGGCTGACCGCCCGCCAGCACGGTGTCGAACAGGTCCACGCTCACGTAGTCCGCGAACCGGGGCACGGCCAGCTCCGCCAGTTCCTCCGCGGTCCGGCCCACGTCGAGGCTGGTGCCGATGGCCACGCCGGCCGCGTACAGGATGTCCAGGCGTTCCCGGGCGGTCTCGGCCCGGCCGGACAGGGCCCGCAGCTCGGTGGAGTCGCGGAGGGTGGCGACGCTGCCGGCCGGGCCGCCCCGTACGTCCGTGGGCCGCTGGTTGACCGCCAGCAAGCGGTCCTTGACCAGGTGGACCTCGTCGGTGGCGACGCGTCCGGAGGCCAGCAGCTCGGCCGTGTCGGCCGGGAGGCCCAGCTCGCGGACGTGGCGCCCCTCGGCGTCGGGCGGCAGGTCGAGCAGGCGCTGCGCCTCGTCGTTGGCGAGTACCAGCCGGCCCTCCCCGCCGACGATGAGCACGCCTTCCCGGACGCTGTGCAGGACCGCGTCGTGGTGTTCGTACATCCGGGTCATCTCGTGCGGGCCCAGGCCGTGCGTCTGCCGCAGCAGGCGCCGGCTGACGAGCGCCGTGCCGCCGGTGGCCAGCGCGAGGCCGACGGCCGCCGCGGTCAGCACCAGCGGCAGTTGCCGGTCCGCGACGCCGCCCACGTTCTCCGTCGTGATGCCGGCCGACACGAGGCCCACGACCGTGCCGTCGTCCGCCTCGACGGGGACCACCGCCTGCACCAGCGGGCCGATGGTCCCCTCTATCTCCTCGGTCACCGTCTCCCCGGCCAGCGCGGGGCCGATGTCCCCCACGAACTGCTTGCCGATCCGGTCGGGCCTGGGATGGGTGTAGCGGATCCCGTCGGTGTTCATGACGACGACGAAGTCCACGCCGGTCGCCTCACGCGTGGCCTCCGCCCGCGGCTGGAGGACCGCGGTGGGGTCGGGGGAGCGCAGCGCCTCACGGATGCCGGGGGAGTTCGCGAACGTCGCGGCGACGGAGACCGAGCGGTTGCGGGCCTCCACCTCGCTGTCGTGCCGTCCCTGGAGCACCAGCGCGACGGCGGCGGCGACCACGAGCAGCAGCACGATCGCCACGTTCATGGCGAAGACCTGGCCGGCGACGCTGCGTCCGGACAGGGCCGAACGCAGGGCCGCGGCACGCCGCCGCCCCGTGTCCTCTCCCCGCCGCGGCCGGTCCGCGTCTCGCCGCTGCCGGGCGGGCGGACCGCTGGGACGACGGGGTGACCGCTCTCCCGATCGACCCATCAGTCGGACCATGTGCCCATGTCTACACTGCCGGGCCCCAGGAGGCGAGGGGCACCCCCTGTGACGGGACGGGCGGCGGGAGCGGGAGCCGCGCTCACCGGCGGTCGCCCGGGTGGCGGCGGGTGGCGAGCAGCAGGGCGGTGTCGTCGGGGCGGTCCGTGGTGTGGCGGGCGGTGACGATGAGCCGGTCGGCGACGCCCGCCAGCCAACGGCTCCCCGGTCGCACCTGGGGCGCGCCGGCCCTGGCCAGGGCGCGCCCGAGCGCGGCGATGCCCTCGTCGATGTCGGTGCCGGGCCGCTCCACCAGCCCGTCCGTGTAGAGCGCGAGCACGGCGCCGGGCTCGGCCCGGAACTCCGTGAGCGGGTACCGGGCGCCCGGATCCACGCCGAGCACCACACCGCCGGGCAGGTCCAGGGCCTCGGTGCGTCCGTCCGGGTGGCGCAGCAGGGGCGGCGGATGCCCCGCGCGGGCCGCGCGGACCCGTCCGGTGACCGGGTCCAGCCGGAGGCAGCAGCAGCTCGCGAAGAGGCCCGGGTCGAGATCGGTCAGCAGATGGTTCACCCCGCTCAGCACCTCGTCGGGCGGGCGGTCGTCGAGGGCGAAGGCGCGCACGGCGCTGCGCAGCTGCCCCATGGTGGCCGCCGCCTGCACGCCGTGCCCCTGCACGTCGCCGATGACCAGCGCCATGCCGTCACCCGAGGCGACGACGTCGTACCAGTCCCCGCCCACGTCCATGCCCTGGGTCCCGGGCAGGTAGCGTCCGGCGGTCTCCAGCAGGGGGTGCGCCGGCAGCCGCCGGGGCAGCAGCGCCCGCTGCAACCCCCGGGCCAGCGCGGTCTCCGACTCGTAGCGCCGGGCCCGTTCCATCGCCTGGGCGATCACCCCGGCCAGGGCGGTGAGCACCGTGCGCTCCTCGCTGCCGAAGCTGCGGGCGCGGTCGAAGCCCAGGATGCACGAGCCGACCGGCCGCCCGGAGGCGATCAGCGGCAGGAAGGCGCGGGCGCCCTCCGTGGCGTCCAGCGGGATGCCCGGGTACGCGGTGGCCAGGGCCTGCATCGAGTCGAAGAAGAGCGGCCGACCGCTGGTCAGCGTCTCGACACCGGGCAGCCTGGCGTCCAGGGCCACCCCCTCGAAGGGGGCGAGGAACCCCGGCGGGAAGCCGGTCTCCCACGCCAGGTGGAGGTGCCGGTCCTGGAGCAGGTAGATGGCGAGGCGGCGGCCGCCGAATGCCGGCAGCAGTTCCCGCACGACCACGGCGGACACCTGCCGCGCGGTCACCGCCTCGGTCAGCGCCACGGCCAGGACGATGGGGCGGTACACCGGCGCCGTACCGGCGGCGAGGGCCGGTGCGGGGGCGTCGGCGTGGAGCGGCGGCTCCGGTGCGCCGGGCCGGGGCGGGGGACCGGCGGACGCGTCGGCGACCCGGTTGGCCGGGCGGAGCGCGACGGTCAGGAGGTCCGGGCCGGGATGCACCGAGACGGCGAGCCAGTCGCCCTCGTAGGGCTGCGGCGCGGACCGGCGGCTGCCGTCGGGCGGGCGCCGGACGTGGAAGCGGACCGGCTCGGGGGAGAGCAGGGCGCCGCGCAGGTGGTCCTCGTACGCGGTCTGGTCGAGCCAGGGCAGGGCCTCCCACAGGGAGTGGCCGTGCAGCCGTGCCCGTGGCCGGCCCAGCAGCTCGGCGGCGCGCCGGTTGGCGTAGACGACGGTGCCCAGGCGGTCCATGCAGAGCACGCCGTCCGGCAGCAGGTCGGCCGCGGCGTCGGCCACCGTGCCGGAGGACGGGTCGCGCACGGCGCCGCGTACCGTCCCGGCCGGCGCGCCCTGCGGACGCCACAGCTCCACCAGGAGCGGAGCCCCGTCCGCGGCCCGCACGTGCAGGGGGAGCGGGGGCGGCAGGCCCTCGGCCGTCTGACGCAGCGCCGCGCTGACCCGGTGCCCGTCGTCGGGCGCGAGGGCGCGGGTCAGCGCGTCGAGCGTGGCGGGTCCCTCGGCGGCCCGCGCCAGGCCGAGCAGGACGCGCAGCGGCTCGTCGACGACGACGGTGCCGGTCGCCGGGTCCCAGGCGAAGCTCCCGGCCCGCTGCGGACGGCGTACGGAGGCGGGCGGCCGGACGCACAGGGGATCGCCGTCCCAGACGACCGGCGCGTCGCGGCCGCCGTCCAGCGCCTCCAGCGCCGCGCCCAGGTCCCGAGCCAGCCCTTCCATCCGTTCCGCACCCTCCACCACCTCGGCGGTGTCCGAGGCGGTGGGGCGCAGGACGGTCAGGACGCCGTAGGTCCGTGCCGCGCCGGCGACGGGCACGTAAAGAGACCCGAAGGGGAAGGGCAGCCCGGCGGCGAACTGCGGATAGCGGCGCATCGTCTCGGTGGCGTTGGGCAGCACCACCCGCACGCCCAGCCGGAAGGCGTCGGCCACGGGGAACGGACTGTCGGCGTGCAGCCGCCACCAGGGCCGGAACAGCGGCCCCGGGAGGCCGGCGAGGACGGCCAGCCGCAGCAGGCCGGGCGTCCGGGAGGGGAGATAGACCCCGCCCGCATGGCCCGTGGTCGCGCTGATCGCCCGGGAGGAGGCGTCGATGAGCAGCGCCGTCAGCCTCGCGGGCATCCGGTCTGCGTCCTCGGCGCCTGCCTTCATGGGCCCCACCTCGTCCGTGTGCCGTCACGCGGGCGACACAGCCAGAATGCGCCACGGCGCGGGGGTGGCGCACCCCGTCGGACCCGCACGGGTGGCCGCGACGGCGTCCGGTCCGGCGGTCCGGTGCGCCTCCTCGCGGTGCCCGCAGGCGACCGGGTGGGGTGCTCCTCGCGGTGCACTCGGTCCGCGCTTGTCCGAAAGGCGGCGCGTCCGGCGGAAGTTGGGGCAAAGGGATCGTGGAAACCGTCCCGGTGCGTATCGTGAAGGGCCGGGGCCCGCGCTTCCCCTACTCGGCCCCGGACCGGACGGTGAGGCTCGGTATGACTCCGGCGCGCAGACCCGATGCCGCGGACGTTTCGGTCGTGTCCACGGTCGTGGAGTTCAGGGGCGGTTCCGCGATGATCCCGGCCTCCCGGGACGTCGTGCACGGCTTCGTCGCGAGACTCGCCGACCAGGGCGTCGAACCGGCCGACACCTTCCTGGACGCCGCCCGCCTGGTCGCCAGCGAGCTGGTGACCAACGCGCTGCGGCACGCTCCCGGTCCCTGCCGGCTGGAGCTGACCCTGGTGGACGAGAGCGTGGAGATCGCGGTGTCGGACACGGGGGAGGGCTTTCCCACGTTCCTGCCGCGCGATCCGCTGCGGGTGGGCCGGCACGGTCTGGAGATCGTGACGCGGCTGTGCGACGAGGTCATCACCAAGCCGCACGCGACCGGCAAGACCGTGTACGCGCGCCTGCCGCTGCGCTGACGCCCTCCCGGCCTCAGGCGGCCAGGGCCTGCTCGACGGTCGGGAAGCAGCCGATGAGCGTGTCGACGCCCACGAGCTGGAGCACGCGCTCGACGGCGTACTGCGGCGCGGCGATCCGGAACCAGACGCCGCGGGCCTCGGCGGCCTGGTGGGCGGTGATGAGCACGTTGATCCCGCTGGAGTCCAGGAAGGCCACCTCGCCGAAGTCGACCACCGTGCCCGGCGCCGACTGCACGCAGGAGAGCAGGACGTCGCGGAGCTGACCGCTGCCGTCGAGATCGACCTCACCGGCGAGGATGACGATGCTGACACCGTCGCCCGTGGTGGTACGGGTGATCAGCAGCCGCTCCGGTACTGCCGCTCCCTCGATGTCCGCCACGCTTCCCTCACCTCTCGCATATGCCCGGCCGTCTTCGGTGGCTTGATGTTAAGGCCCGCGGGGGCCCGTGTGGGCTTCTTGTGCGGACCGAACACCGCCAGGACGGGCCGGGACGGCCTCGACGCGCGCGACAGCGCTCCGCTGACTACGGTCGAGGTGTGGTGGCTCACACTTTCGAGGAGCTCGTGCACAAGCGTCGCGCGGCGGACCTGGCACAGCACCGGGTCGAGGAACTGCGGGACTCGTACGGGCCTCCCACGCAGCATCAGTGGACCGCACGGCAGTCGCACACCTACGAGACGGCCGTACGGGCCTGGCGCGACCTGGACCGGGACGCGCAGACCGCGATGACGGAGTACGTCAAGGAGGAGGGTCAGTCCCGGCACAAGATCGAGGCGAAGGTCCGCAAGGCCGTCCAGGACGGCTGACCCGGCCGGCCCGCACGCCGCGCCCGGCCGTCTCTCAGCTCCGCCCCGCCGCGGCCTCGCCGACGAGAGCGCGTACGGCGTCCAGTGCCGCGTCGCGGTCCTCGGGCACCAGCCCGATGCGGGTGCGCCGGTCCAGCAGGTCGGACTCGTCCAGCGCGCCCTCGTGGCGCAGCGCCCAGACCAGCTCGGCGCCGGTGACGGGGTGGTCCGGCAGTACCCGCGCGCCGAGCCGGGCGTCCAGGGCTGCGAGGGCCTGGACGGCGGGTGCCTCGGTGCCGTAGCGCCGCACCAGCCGGCCCGGCGCCCGCAGCCCCGCCAGGACGTGCGGCGCGGCGGCGCCGACCAGCGGCAGGCCGGCGGTGGGCGACGGACCGGCACCGAGCCGGCGGGCGGCGACGGCGGCGTCCACGGCGTCCTCGGCCATGCGCCGGTACGTGGTGAGCTTGCCGCCGACCACGGTGATCACGCCCTCCGACGAGGTGAGCACGGCGTGCCGGCGTGAGACGTCCGCCGTGCGGGGCCCGGCGCCGGGCCGGTCCGCGGGGGTGGTGTCCAGCAGGGGACGCAGCCCCGCGAAGGCGCCCACCACGTCCTCGCGCCGGACGGGCACGTCCAGTACGGAACCGAGCACGTCGAGCAGGAAGCCGACGTCGGTCTCGGGCACCTCGGGGACGTCGGGCACGTCCCCGTCGACGGGCTCGTCGGTCAGCCCGACGTAGACCCGGCCGTCGCCCTGGGGCAGGACGAGGACGAAGCGGTTGGTCTCGCCGGGGACGGGCACGTGCAGCCCCGCCGGGAGCGGGCCGATCCGGTCGGAGCGCAGGACGAGATGGGTGCCGCGCGAGGGCCGGACCCGGATGCCGTCCACGAGGTCACCGGCCCACACCCCGGAGGCGTTGATCACCGCGCGGGCACGGACGTGGCCCTCCTCGCCGGTGAGTTCGTCGCGCACCCGGGCACCGGACGTGGTCAGCTCCAGCGCCCGGACACGGGTCAGGACGCGGGCACCGCGCGCGGCGGCGGTCCGGGCGAGGGCGGTCACCAGCCGGGCGTCGTCGGTGAGCCGGCCGTCCCAGGAGAGCAGGCCGCCGCGCAGCCGGTCGGAGCGGAGCGCCGGGGCGAGGTGGCGGGTCTCCACCGCGGAGAGCCGACGCGGCGCGGGCAGCGTGGCCCGGGCCGTGCGCGCCGCCAGGCGCAGGGTGTCGCCGGCCCGGAACCCGGCCCACGCCAGTGCGGCCTGACCGCGGGAGACCATGGGCGTCAGCGGCAGCACGAACGGCTGGGCGTGCACCAGGTGCGGAGCCGTGCGCTCCATCAGCACGCCGCGCTCCACCGCGCTCTCGTGCGCGACGTCGAGCTGGGCGGAGGCGAGGTAGCGCAGGCCGCCGTGGACGAGCTTGGAGCTCCAGCGGGAGGTGCCGAAGGCCAGGTCGTGGGCGTCCACCGCGACGACGCTCAGCCCGCGGGCCGCGGCGTCCAGGGCCACGCCGGCGCCGGTCGCGCCGAGCCCGACGACCAGGACGTCCACGCGGGGACCGCCGACGGCGTCGGCCAGCTCGCGCGAGCGGCGGGCGGCGGACAGGGAGGCCCCGGCGTCGGGGCTGCTGGTCGGGCTCATGGCGTGAGGGTCCTCTCCAGGATGGTGCGCAGCTCCGCGAGGAGGGCCGCGGAGGTCAGCTCGGCGTCGTCCTCGTCGGTCATGGTCCGCAGCGACAGTGCGAAGGACTGGACGATCAGCAGCAGCGAACGGGCCTGCCGCCCGGGGTGGGCCGGGCGCACCGACCCGTCGGCGTGGCCCTCGCCGAGCGCGTCGGCCAGCAGCTCCAGCAGGGCCTCCTGGCTCGCTCCGCGCCGGTCGAGGACGTACGGCAGGAGCAGCTCCGGGTCCACGTCGACGATCTTGGTGAAGAGCGGGTGGGCGCGGAACGCCTCGATCCCGGTCACCAGGCCCTCGACGACACGCGCGCGCGTGCCGACACCGGGGCGGGGAGCCGGGATGGCCCCGGTGGCCACCGCGATCCACTCCCGGGTCATCAGATCGCCGACCAGCGACCGCACGTCGGGCCAGCGCCGGTAGAGCGTCATCCGGGAGACCCCGGCACGGCGGGCGACGTCGGTCATCGTCGTGCGGCGGACCCCGACGGCGAGCACGCAGTCGCGCACGGCGTCCAGCACCGTGTCGTTGTCCGAGGTGTTCGGTCGGCCCGCGTTGTTGTGACGGTTAGGCGTCATGTGTAACAGTGTAACGCCCGTGAGGCCGCGCAGACGGCATCCCCCGAACCGACCGTGAGGACGACAGGCAATGGACATGCTCTGGAACGGCTGGGGCGACCCGGCCAGGGCGACGGCGCTGCCCGACACGGTGACCGGACTGCTGCGCGAGCTGCTCGGCGTCAAACCGCGCGAGGCGGCCTCGGTACCGCTGGAGGAGATCGACGTCCCCGCCCCGCCGCTGGACGAGGCCGCCCGACGGGCGCTGGAGGACGCCGTCGGCGGCCCCGCGCACGTGCGTACGGACGCGGACAGCCGCATCCGGCACACCCGCGGCAAGTCCACCCCCGACCTGCTGCGGATGCGGGCCGGCGACACCGCCGACACCCCGGCCGCCGTCGTCCTGCCGGCCGCCCACGAGGAGGTGCTCGCCGTGCTGGGGGCGTGCGCCGCGCACGGTCTGGCCCTCGTCCCCTTCGGCGGTGGAACCTCCGTCGTCGGCGGCCTCGCCCCCGCCCGGCGCGGCGGCTTCGTCGCCCTCGACCTGCGCCGCATGAACCGCCTGCTCGACCTCGATGAGACCTCCCGCACCGCCATCCTGCAACCGGGCCTGCGCGCACCCGAGGCCGAGGCGCTCCTCGCCGAACGCGGCTGGACGCTCGGCCACTTCCCCCAGTCCTACGAGTGGGCCACCATCGGCGGCTTCGCCGCGACCCGCTCCAGCGGTCAGGCCTCCGCCGGCTACGGACGCTTCGACGAGATGGTCCTGGGTCTCACGCTCGCCACCCCCGAGGGCACCCTGGACACCGGCCGTGCCCCGCGCTCGGCGGCCGGCCCCGACCTGCGCCAGCTCGTGATGGGCTCGGAGGGCGCCTTCGGCGTCATCACCTCGGTCACCGTGCGGGTGCGGCCCGTGCCGCGGGTCCGCCGCTACGAGGGCTGGCGCTTCGCCTCCTTCGAGGAGGGCGCCGCAGCCCTGCGCCGCCTCGCCCAGGACGGCCCGCGTCCCACGGTGCTGCGGCTCTCCGACGAGACCGAGACGCTGATCGGCCTCGCCCAGCCCGACGCGATCGGCGCCTCCCTCGCCGGGCAGGACGCCGGGTGCCTGGCGGTCGTCGGCTTCGAGGGGACGGAGGAGGACACCACCTACCGCCGCGAGGGTGCCGCAGAGGTGCTGCACGCGTGCGGCGGCACCTTCGCCGGAGCGGAACCGGGGGAGCGCTGGGCCCACGGCCGCTACTCGGCGCCGTACCTGCGCGACTCCCTGCTCGACGCGGGGGCGCTCGCCGAGACCCTGGAGACGGCGACCTTCTGGTCCCGCCTCCCCGAGCTGTACGCGGCCGTCCGCGACGCGCTCACCGGCACCCTCACCGGCGCCGGCACACCGCCCCTGGTGATGTGCCACATCTCGCACGTGTACGAGAACGGCGCCTCGCTGTATTTCACCGTCGTCTCGGCGCAGGGCGACGACGTCGTGGCGCACTGGACGCGGGCCAAGCACGCGGCCAACGAGGCGATCCTCGCCGCGGGCGGCACCATCACGCACCACCACGGGGTGGGCACCGACCACCGCGACTGGTACGTGCGGGAGGCGGGCGCCCTGGGGGTCGAGGCGCTGCGGGCCGTCAAGCGGAGCCTGGACCCCACCGGAGTGCTCAGCCCCGGGGTCCTGCTGCCCGCCGACTGAACCGCGGCCCGGTCCCCCGCCGCCCGGCCGTGGACGGCGGGGGACCGGACCGCCCCGCATCCCGCCGGCCCGCGCGGCCGGCACCCCACCCGCCGGGGCGTCCCCGCCCCGTGAGACAACAGTCCGGCACCACCCGTCAGCCCGGAGGCACATCGATGCGACAGTTCACCGCCGTCGTCAACCCCACCGCGGGCGGCGCCACCTCGGCCGCCGCACTGCTGGGGGTGGCCCGGCTGCTGCGGGAGGCCGGCGCGGAGCTGGAGACCGAGTACAGCCGCAGCCTCCCGCACGCACGGGACCTCGCCCGGCGGGCCGGGGAGCGGGGCCGGGTCGTGCTCGCCGTCGGCGGCGACGGCATGGCCGGCGGCATCGGCGGCGCCCTGAGCGGCACCGGGGGCCTGCTGGGACTGGTCCCGGCCGGCCGCGGCAACGACTTCGCCCGCGCCCTGGAACTGCCCACCGGGCCGGCCGAACTCGCCGGGATACTGCTGCACGGTGAGCCCCGCCCCGTCGACACCATCGAGGTCACCTCGGCCGTCCACGACCGCACCGTCGTGCTCGGCAGTGTCTACGCCGGCGTCGACGCGCTCGCCAACCACCACGCCAACAACGCCCGTCTGCTGCGCGGCACGGCCTCCTACTACGCGGGTGCGCTGCGGGCCGTGGCCGGCTGGCGCGCGACGCGGTACCGGGTCACCGTCGACGGGGAGGAGCACGCGTTCACCGGCTACACGGTGGTGGCCGCCAACTCCGGCTACTACGGCTTCAACCGGCTGATAGCCCCCTCCGCCCGGGTGGACGACGGCCTGCTGGAGGTCGTGATGATCCACAAGGCGCCGCGGCGGCTGTTCTTCGCCCTCATGAACGAGCTGGGGACGGGCGCCCACGTCCGCAGGCCCCAGGTGCGGGTCCTGCGGGGCCGGGAGGTCCGTATCGAGGCCGACCGGGCCGTCCCCTACGGCGCCGACGGCGAGGTCGAGGCCGCGGTCCCCGTCACCGCCCGGGTGCTGCCCGGCGCGCTGCGGGTCCTGGCCCCCTGACCGGACCGGGCCGGCCGCCGACGTCGGCGACCGGCCCGGCGGGCGTGTGCGGGGGTCAGCCCCGCGGGGTGGTGAAGCGTTCCCACACCCGGTGGGAGCCCATCAACTCCGTGACCTGCTCCAGGGCCGAGGTACCGGAGTCGGCGACCACCACACCGGGAGCGTTCGAGGGCACGCCCGACGCGTCGAGCGCGGCCTCGCCGCCCGCCCAGACGCCGATCGCCTTGCCGTGCCGGAACGCCTCCGACACCAGCAGGCTCACCCGCGGGTCGATCGTCCCGGGTGCCGCGGGGGTCGGGGCCGCCTTGTAGTCCCGCGGCGTGTGGGCGTCGCCGCCCATGTCGGGCGTCCCCGCCAGCAGGACGGCGTCGAACTCGACGGACCGCGCGGTGACGTAGCTGCGCTGGACGGTCAGCGCGCCCTCGCCCGAGCCGATGGTGCCGCCGGTCGGTGCCACCACCAGCGGCACCATCCCGGCGCTCAGCACGGCCTCCCGCACCGCCGTGACACCCTCCAGATCGGCCCCGCCCGTCACGATGCCGACGACCCGGCCCTCGGTCGGCCAGACCCCGCCGACCTGGGACAGCGCCGGGCTGGGCTCGACGTCGGCCAGCGGCACGGTCGGCTCCGGGGCGGGCAGGCCGAGGCCCTCGGCGACGCCCGCGCACAGCTCGGGGTCGATGTTGGCCAGGACCTGGAGCGTCCGCTCCCGGATGGCCTGCTCGTAGCACTTGCCCAGCTCGAAGGTGTAGGCGCCGATGATGTGCTCGCGCTCCACCGGGCTCATGCTCAGCCAGAAGCGGCGGGGCTGGCTGAAGTGATCGGAGTACGACTCCGGAGACTCGCGCACCTTGGTCGCCTCGGGGACCCTGACCGGCACCTCCATGAAGGCACCGGTGTCGGCCCCGGCGGTGAACGGGCAGCCGCCGTCCAGGGTGTTGGGCCGGTAGGGCGCGACACCGCGGTGCACGGCGGTCTGGTGCATGCCGTCGCGCAGCATGTCGTTGACCGGCGCCTGGGGGCGGTTGATGGGCAGCTGCGGGAAGTTGGGGCCGCCCAGGCGGGTGATCTGGGTGTCCAGGTACGAGAACAGCCGCCCGGCGAGCAGCGGGTCGTCGGTGACGTCGATACCGGGCACCAGGTGACCGACGTGGAAGGCGACCTGCTCGGTCTCGGCGAAGTAGTTCGACGGGTTGCGGTTCAGCGTCAGCAGTCCGATGGGCTGCACCGGAGCCAGCTCCTCGGGGACCAGGTTCGTCGAGTCCAGCAGGTCGATGCCCTCGAAGGTCTGGTCCGGGGTGTCCGGGAAGGTCTGGATGCCCAGCTCCCACTGCGGGTGGGCGCCCGCCTCGATGGCGTCGGCCAGGTCCCGGCGGTGGAAGTCCGGGTCGACGCCGTTGATGAGCTGCGCCTCGTCCCACACCAGGGAGTGCACGCCCAGCTTGGGCTTCCAGTGGAACTTCACCAGCGTCGTGCCGCCCTCGGCGTTCACCAGCCGGAAGGTGTGGACGCCGAAGCCCTCCATCATCCGGTACGAGCGCGGGATGCCGCGGTCGCCCATGAAGAAGATGGTGTGGTGGGTCGCCTCGGTGTGCAGGGAGACGAAGTCCCAGAACGTGTCGTGCGCGCTCTGCGCCTGCGGGATCTCCCGGTCGGGGTGCGGCTTCGCGGCGTGCACGACGTCCGGGAACTTGATGGCGTCCTGGATGAAGAAGACCGGGATGTTGTTGCCGACCAGGTCGAAGACGCCTTCGCTGGTGTAGAACTTCGTCGCGAAGCCGCGGGTGTCCCGGACGGTGTCCGCCGACCCGCGGGAGCCGACCACCGTGGAGAACCGCACGAACACCGGCGTCTCGACGTCCGCGGCGAGGAACCCGGCCTTGGTCACGGAGGCCGCCGTGCCGTAGCTCTGGAAGACGCCGTGCGCCCCAGCGCCGCGGGCGTGCACCACGCGCTCCGGGATGCGCTCGTGGTCGAAGTGCATGATCTTCTCGCGCAGGTGGTGGTCCTGCAACAGCACGGGCCCGCGCGGTCCCGCCTTCAGCGAGTGGTCGGTGTCGTACAGCCGGGTGCCCTGAGCGTTCGTCAGGTAGGCCCCGGACTGCGCCACCCGGGCCTGGTCTGCTCCCGTGGGCTGACCGGTCGGCGACACGGTGTCCGGGCCGCTCTGGTCCGGCTTCGGGGGCAGCGGCTCCCGGGGCTCGGTGGGTTCGGCGACGGGGGGCGACTGGGGACCCGGCTTGCCGGGGATCCCGTCCGCCGGCCCGCCACCCTCGCCCTGCAGGGTCTCGGTGACCTTGTGGGCTACCCGCTTGAGGGGGTTGGCCTCGCTCATCAGCCTTTTTCTCCGTTCCGGGCGGACCGCAGCGCGCGGCCGCACACATTCGAGTACCGACTGCCGTGGTGGGCCGTGACCGCGTACCCAGCGAGCGCCACTCAAGGCATGGGTGCGGGGACGAAAGGCGGTCGGCTCAGAGGACGGTCTCGCCGTCGTGGGTCCCGCCCTGGCAACGCTTCGTGAAGGTGCCCGTCCCCGTCCCGTCGACCGAGACGATGATCACTCCGCCGCCCTGGACGCACTGGGTCGCCGTCACGTCGCCCGGAAGCCGCGCGGCCCGCGGGGCGCCGGAATCGGCGGGGAGGGCGCGCGCCACGGCGGCCTCGGCCGGCGCGGCGCACAGGACCGCCAGGGTCAGGGCCGCGATCACGGACCAGGACGACTCGCGCATGGGAAGGCTCCTTCTCGCCGGTGCCGTACCAGCCTCACCGGAGGCCGCGGGCCGCGCCACCCCAGGCGCGCGCACGGGCGAGGCCCCGACCGGCGATGCCGGTCGGGGCCCGGGGACGCGCCGCGACCCCCGGACTCGCTAACCCACCGTGTGCGTCACCCGCACCGGTCCGAAGGAGACCCGGGTCCGCCCTCCGCCGTCCGCCCAGAGGACCTCCGCGGCGCCGCCGTCGACGGTGACCTCCGTGACGGCCTCCGCCGCGGGTACGGGCCCCGGCTCACCGCTGAGCACCGCCACGCACACGTGCAGGGAGGTGCCGCCCGCGTCGCCGGACAGCCGGGGCAGCTCGGCCCACGGAGCGTAGGCGGTGCCCTGCGGGGCGCGGACGGTCCCGGAGCCGGGGTGCCAGCCGTACAGGCCGTGCAGCGCCGACACCAGGGGCTCGTCGGGGCCGGTGGCCCAGCCGGTCTGCGTGAGGCGGGCCCCGGGCGGCGCCCCGGTCACCCGGTGCACCCGCAGCTCGTAGGGCCCCCGCGCCACCGTGACGCTCTCGACCCGCAGGCCGGGCACCATCGGGGGCCCGCCGGCGAAGACCGGCCGGTGCCACGACGCGGCCCAGCCCCAGCCGTCGCCGTGCCCCGCCCCGAGCGGGTGGATGCGGCGGCGCACACTGCGCCGGCCGCCGACCTCCACCGACAGGTGGTTGTCCGCGGTGTTCGCCGGTGCGGTGGGCCCCGTCCGGGTGGAGTAGGCCTGCCGCCCGTAGTGCGGGTCGTCCTCGGCGGCCGACTCGCCCTCGTGCGGCCGGACATGGTCGCTGCCGTGGTTGTGCAGCCGTACGATCCCGTCCCCGCGCGTCGACTGCACCAGCAGCCCGGGTGCGGGCAGGGCCAGCACCCGGTCGGCCTCCTCCACCGGAGCGGCCTCCTCCGTGGCCGTCCACAGGGGATCACCGGCGGGGGCGAGGAGCGACACGAACGCCTTCGACGCCCAGTACGGGGAGGCCGGCCCGGAGTACGGCTGGAGGGTGGCCTCGTGCGGCCCGTGCCAGCCGAGGCTGAGCAGCCCGTCGTCGGTCAGCGCGTCCCGCTCCAGGAAGTACCGCAGACTGCCGCTCGCCAGCCGCCGGGAGGTGCCCGGGGTCAGCGGCGTGTGCCCGGTGACCGCGCCCAGGCCCACGGCGGCGGACGCGGCGAACCGGTACGTGAGGGAGCGGCCGAAGTGCAGCGGCGCCCCGTCCCCGCCGAACATCGCCGCGAGGCCGTCGAGGTGCGTGCGCAGCCGCCCCCCGAAGTGGGCGGCCGTCGGCCCGGTCTCGCCCGCGAGATGGGCGTCGAGCACCGGGTAGAGGTGCAGCGCCCAGCCGTTGTAGTGGTCGAAGGCGCGGCCGTCGCCGTCGGCGTACCAGCCCTCGCCCCGGTACCAGCCCTCCATCAGCTCCAGCGCGCGCTCCCGGACCGCGGCCGTCTCGCCGTCGCCGCGGCCGACCGCCTCCAGGAACCCGGCGACCGTGTACTGGAACAGGTACCAGTTGTTCGGCGCCGGCACGTGCCGCAGCGCCCCCCGCAGCCACTCCTCCACCCGGTCCTGCACCCCCGCGTCGAGGTGCTTCCACAGCCAGGGCGAGGTCAGCCGCAGTCCGAGCGCGACCGACGCCGACTCGACCATGGGCTGGCCCTGCACGTCGTGGTCGAGGATCAGCGGCCAGGACTCGGCGTCGTCGCGGCCCGGGGAGCCGGTGCCCGACGCCAGACCGCGCGCGTAGCGCTCCAGCCAGCCGTGCGGGTCGTCGCCGTCGGCACCCGCGACGCGGAAGGCCGCAGCGAGGAACGTGCGAGCGAAGCCCTCCAGACCGTCGGAGCGCGCTCCCGAACGCGAGGGCCGGCCCGGCAGGTCGAGCAGCGCGCACCCGGGGGTGCCCCAGCGCCAGGCCGCCCACAGGAGCCCGTCCGCCACGGCCTCCCAGTGGGCGCGGGTGTATCCCGTGTACGGGCTCAGCGCACGGTCCTCGGTGGGCAGTTCGAACGGGATGCTCATGCCAGGAACGCCAGCCTTTCGCGTCGTACGGGATGGAGAAAACCGGCACCGGAGGCCCAGCGGGTCGTCTCGGCCAGCGCGAGGTCGGCCAGCCTGCGCCACTCGTTGCCCTCGGAGCCGGCCAGGTGCGGGGTGATCAGTGCGTTGTCGCAGTCCCACAGCGGGTGGTCCGGCGGCAGCGCCTCGGGATCGGTGACGTCCAGCACCGCCCGGATGCGGCCCGCCCGCAGCGCGTCGGTGAGCGCGTCCTGGTCGACGACGGCCCCGCGGGAGGTGTTGATCAGCACCGCGTCGGCCGGCATCGCGTCGATCAGGGGGCGGCCGACCAGACCGCGCGTCGTGGGCAGCAGCGGGGTGTGCACGCTGACGGTGTCGCAACGGGCGAACAGCTCGCGCAGCCCGACGCGTTCGACGCCGAGCGCGGCGGCCTCCTCGTCACTCACGAACGGGTCGTGCAGGAGGACCTCGACGTCGTGCGGTCGCAGCAGCTCCACCACCCGGCGGCCGATCAGCGAGGCCGACAGGATGCCCACCGTGCGGCGGTGGTTGCCGACGCTGCGCGGGGTGCGCAGCCAGTTGCCGCGCGTCCGGGTCGTCCGGTAGTCGCGGGCGCGTTCGAACACCCGCTTGCCGGTGAGCAGGATCATGGCGAGGGTGTACTCGGCCACCGGCAGCGCGTTGGCCGCGGCGGCCGAGGAGACCTCGATCCCCCGCTCCCAGCACGCGTCGGTGACGTGCCCGCGGACACTGCCCGCCGTGTGCACGACGGCCCGCAGCCGGGGCGCGGCCCGCAGCACGTCCGCGTCCAGCGGGGGACAGCCCCAGCCGGTGATCAGCAGGTCGACGTCGGCCAGCACTCCCCGGGCCCGCGGGGTGGACAGGTCGTCCAGCGCCGGGAGCGGCGCGAGGTCGCAGACCCGGCGGAACGCGCCGAGCGACTGCGGGTCGAGGACGGCCGAGGCGGCGTCCGGGGACATGGCCACGGCGGCTCGGGGGCGGGGCCGGCGGTCGGGGGAGTCCGGGGCGTGCGGGGTCACTTGACGGCTCCGGCGGTCAGGCCGCTGCGCCAGAAACGCTGGAGCAGCACGAAGGCGAGGATGAGCGGCAGTACGGCGAGCAGCGAACCCATGATCACCACGGGGTAGTACTCCGGCGACACGGAGGCCGCGCTGTTCCACTGGTACAGCCCGAGACTGACGGGATACAGGTCCTGGTCGGACAGCATCACCATGGGCAGGAAGAAGTTGTTCCAGATCGCGGTCAGCTGGAAGAGGAAGACCGTGACCAGGCCGGGGCCGAGCATCCGCAGCGCCACCCGGGCGTAGGTCGTCAGCTCGCCCGCCCCGTCCACCCGTGCCGCCTCCAGCACCTCGTCGGGCACGTAGCCCCGCGCGAAGATCCGGCCGAGGTAGACGCCGAACGGGTTGAACAGCACCGGGACGAACACCGCCCAGAAGGTGTTGACCAGGCCGGCCTCGGACGCCATCAGGTACAGCGGCAGCGCGAGCACCGTCTGCGGCACCATGACGGCGGCCAGGACCAGGCCGAACAGCTTCTCCTTGTGCCGGAAGCGGTACTTGTCGAAGGCGTAGCCGCAGGCGACGCTCACCAGCGCGCCGACCGCCGCGCCCACCACCGCGTACAGCAGGCTGTTGACGTACCAGCGGCCGTAGAGCCCGCCGTCCATGGCGAACAGGTCGGTGAGGTTGCGTCCAAAGGAGAAGTCGCTCAGGGACAGCAGGTCGCTGCCGAACAGCGCGTCCCGGGTCTTGGTGGAGGCGAGCACCAGCCACAGCACCGGCAGCAGCGTGTAGAGGACGGAGATCGCGACGACCGCGTTGACCGTCGCCCGGCCCAGCATCCCCCGGCGCGGCCGGGAGGTGTCGGTGGCGCTCATCGGGCCTCCTCGGTGTCGGCGCGGCTGGTGAAGCGGGTGACGCCGTAGGACAGGGCGATGGTGCAGACGAGCAGGACCACCGAGGCGGCCGCGGCGAGGCTGTAGTTGTTCCGGGTGAAGGCCGCGTCGTAGATGTACATGCTCGGCGAGAACCGCGAGTTGATCATCGGGGACGACTGGCTGAGCAGCATCGGCTCGGTGAAGAGCTGGAGCGCCCAGATCAGGGTGAAGATCGACACCATGACGATGGAGGCCCGCACCAGCGGGGTCTTCACCTGGAGCGCCGTGCGCACGGGTCCCGCGCCGTCCACGACGGACGCCTCGATCACCTCGCGCGGCACGGCCTGGAGCGCCGCGTAGAAGACCACCATGTTGTAGCCGAGGTTGCTCCACAGGGCGATGTTCACGATGGACGGGATCACCGTGTGCACGCCCAGGAAGTCGATCGTGATGTCGCCCCGGGCGAAGAGTTCGATGACCGGGCTGATGCCGGGTGTGTACAGGTACAGCCAGATCAGCGCCGCGATGATGCCGGGCACCGCGTGCGGCAGGAACAGGCCGAGCTGGGCGAGGGCGCGCAGCCGGACCACGCCGGAGTCCAGCAGCAGGGCGAGGGCTAGGGCGAGGGCCACCATCAGCGGGATGTAGATCAGGCAGTACAGCGCGACCGTGCCGAGCCCGCCCAGGAAGGTGGGGTCGGTGAGGACGGCCGTGTAGGAGCGCAGGCCGACGAAGACCGTGCGTTCGGGTCCGAAACCGAGGCCGGGCTGGTCGTCACTGAAGAAGCTGAGGTACACGGCCGTGCCGACGGGGATCAGGAAGACGGTGGCCAGCAGGGCGAAGAAGGGCGTCATGAGGACGCCGCAGGCGGTCAGTTGCCGCCGCTTCGCCGCTCTTCGGGCGCGCAGGCCCGAGGCGGAGGGCGCCGGTACGGTGGCGCGGGACGCGCCGGCCGGCACCCGGGGGTGGGTGGTCGTGGTCATGGGGTGTCACCTGCCTTTCGTCGGCTCAGGTGCTGTGCTGGGTGGTGGACAGGCCGAGCGCCTCGAGGTCGGGCATGGTGCCCTCCTGGGCGGTGCGCAGGGACTCGACGAGGCTTCCCCGGCCGCCGCCGACGCGGGCGAAGGAGTCCTGCATGACCTTCTGGGTCGCGCTCATCCGAGGACCCCACAACCAGTTCTCGCCGATCTTCTCGGCCTCCCGCTCGAACAGGGTGTAGATGTCCTGCCCGCCGTAGTACGACCGGTCGAAGGCTTCGCGGCCCACGGGGACCAGCCCCGGAGCGGCCGGATACTGGCTGCTGGTGCCGCTGGAGAGGCGGGCGCGCAGGGCGTCGGGGTGGGAGACCTGCCACTCGATGAACTCCATCGCGGCCTCCGGGTGACGGCTGTCCTCGGTGACCGCGAAGGTCGAGCCGCCGTGCGTGCCGGCGGAGGGGGCGGAGCCGTCCCACTGGGGCATGGGCGCGATCCGCCACCGGCCCTTCTGCCCGGGCCGCGCGTTCATCTGCGCCCCGGCGTCCCAGGCGCCGCTGAGCCGGGTGAGGACGAGTCCGTTGCCGATCTGCGCGTCGGACTGTCTGCTCTCCACGGCGTTCATGAAGACGTCGTCCCGGTCGATCAGCCGCTGCCAGTACTCCGCCACCCGTCTGGACGGCGCGTCGGCCAGGGAGACGTTCCAGGCACCCCCGGAGGTGTCGAACCACTGGGCGCCCGCCTGCCAGGCGTAGCAGGCGAACTGGGTCATCCCGTCGGTGGGGAACAGCACCAGCCGGCGGTCGGGCGCCTTGCGGCGCACGGTGGCGGCCTGCTCGGCGAACTCGTCCCAGGTGCGCGCGGCCCGCAGCCCGTAGTGCTCGAAGAGGTCGGCGCGGTAGTGCATGACCATGGGCTCGACGTCCAGCGGCACGCTGAACACCCGGCCCTCGAAGGTGGTCAGCCCGAGCGCCTGGGGGAGCAGCCTGCGGCGCAGACGGTCGCTGACCAGGTCGGTGAGGTCACGGGCGACGCCGTCGATGGCGTACCCCGGCACCTGCGGATACTCGATGGTGGCGACGTCCGGCGCGTTGCCGGCCCGGGCGGCGTTGCTGAGCTTGGCGTAGCCGCCCTGCCCGCCGGAGGGGATCTGCTGGAAATCCACCTGGACGGTGCGGTGCGTGCGGTTGAAGGCGTCGACCACCTCCTGGCTGCCGCGCAGGGCGGACCAGAAGGTGATGCGCGTGGTGGTGCCCGTACGGGTCGACGATGCGCCGCTTTCCCCGGTGCAGGCGCTCACGGCTCCTGTCAGGGGTACGGCGGCCATCGCGGCCAGTACGGAACGACGGCTGGGTGGTCGTCCGGGCATGGCGCCTCCCGCGGCTCCTGCGGGTCCGCGGCGGACGCGCGGACACGGCTGTTCGGGACACGGGAATCCTGAACGCCCTGACTCAAACGGTCAATAGATCGATCAGAAGAAAATAAAACGCTCAAACGCTCATTCAGTACTCGGTGCGGTCGATCCCCGCACCCTCAGCCGCGGCAGCAACTCCACCCGCCGCCCCGGCCGGGCCCCCGGCGCCTCGGCCAGCCGCTGGAGCAGCAGTTCGGCGGCCATGCGCCCGACCTCGGTCTTCGGCGGCGACACGGCCGTCAGCGGCGGCGAACCCAGTCCGGCCACGACGTCGTCGTACGCCACCACCGAGCAGTCCTCCGGCACCCGTACCGCCTCCTCCGCCAGACGCTGGACGACCATCAGCGCGTCCACGTCCCCGTGCAGCACCAGGGCGGTCGCCCCCACCTTGCGCATCAGGGCGGGCAACTCGGCCGTCTCGTCCGCCGCGTACGGCCCGTCGGCACCGGCCTCCGGCGCGATGAGCGTCCACGCCCACCGCTCCACCAGCGGATGCGCCCCGGCGATCTCGGTGAAGGCGGCCCGCAGCGAACGCGCGGTGGGGCTGTCGTGGCGCGTGGCGAACACGATGCGCCGGTGACCGAGCCCCACCAGGTGCTCCACGGCCAGGTGCGCGCCGTACCAGTGGTCCGAGCACACCGAGTCCAGGGCGTGCAGGGCGCTGCCGCGCCACGGGCGGCGCTCCATCAGCACCGTCGGCACCCCGAGCGCGGCGAGCCACTCGTGGTCGGCCTCCTCCTCGGCCCGGCGACGCCAGCGCGGGGCGATCAGCAGACCGTCCGCCCCCTCCGCCAGGGCCCGTTCCACCAGCGGGCGCTCGGCCCCCGCGGCCTGCGGCGCGAGGTGCAGGGCCAGGCGCAGTCCGGCCTCCTCCAGGACCGTGCGGGCGCCGTGCAGGGTCTCGTTGAGGTACGAGTGCCGTACGGGCACCACGACGGCCACCCGGTCCCCGGCCGCCGCACCCGTACCGGCGGGCTCCTCCTCGGCGGGCACCGTGGAGCGGACGACGCCGTGCCCGCGGCGGAGCCGGCCCTCGCGCGTCAGTTCCTCCACGTCACGGCGGACCGTCACGACGGAGACCTGCAACTCCTCGGCGAGGTCACGCACCCGCGCGGTGCCCCGCGCCCGGACCGCCGCCAGAATCCGCTGACGCCTGAGATCGACCGGCTCCCGCATCCGTTCTCCCCACCCGACAATGTTCGTTTGAGCGATTCGCCGTCATCATAGCGATCGCTCGTCGCGGGAGCGGGGACCGACCGGTGTCCTCCTCAGGGCTCGGGGTCCGCCAGGAGGGTGCCCAGGGGACCCAGGTCGAGGTTGAGGTCGGCGCGGCTCAGGCCGTGCTGCGCGCACAGGTCGTCCATGCGTTCGTCGAGCAGCATCAGCGCCGTGCCCAGCCGGTCCTCCTGGTCCGTGCTCAGCGTGCCCTCGTCGAAGCGGCGCACGGCCTGGCGCTCCATGAGCTGGCGCAGCAGCTCCACCACGGTGAGGACCAGGGCGGCCAGGTCGTTCGTGACCCGCTCGGGGTCCAGGTCGAGGGAGTGGGCCCGGGGCGCCGTCACAGCGGCCCGCTGTCCGGCCAGGGGGCGGGCATCCGTTCGCTCACCGACGACAGCAGGGCGTGCAGCGAGATCCGTACCAGCGGCACGTCCGCGACGGCCAGGACGAGGTCCCCGCTCACCACGACGCCGGTCGCCAGCACCCGGTCCAGCAGGTCGACGAGGGGCACACCGACCGGCGCGTACGGCTCGGGGCCGTCCCAGGGCACGGCCGCCGGGCCCGGCGTACGGGGGTCCACTTCGGTCATGCGCGGGCCTCCTGCTGCGCGGGGTCGGGTCCCGTGGGGTCGGGTCGCGTGGGGTCGGGTGCCGTGGGGTCGGGTTCCGTGAAGTCGGGTTCCGTGGGGTCCGATTCCTCGTCCCAGCGGGCGAAGGAGTACGGCATCCATGGGCCCGACGCCTCGATCCGGACCTCGCCGGACGGGTCCTCCGCGGTGAGCCGGGACAGTGCGCGGGTGAAGGCGGCCCTGTCCGCGTCCGCCACGAGGTAGGCCGCGTTGAGGAGTTGCGGGGCGCGCCGGCCCGTCAGCCGTTCGCTCTGCGGCCGGTGCCGGGTCGCGGCGACCGCGTACCGCCGCAGTTCCGCGTCGACCGCTTCCGCCGCGGCCCGGGCCCGTTCGTGCGCGTCCTGCCGGTCGCGCCGCCGCGCGCTGACCCGGCTGAGGTAGGCACGGCCGCCCGCGGCGGGACGGGGGCCGGCGCCGGTGCCCGTGCCGGCCGGCGGGGCGACGGGGGCCGCCTGCTCGGCGGCGTGCACCTTCACCGCCCACTCCGTACGGTCCCGGAGCCGGTCCAGCAGCGCCTCCAGGACCGCCCTGCGGGGGGCGAACGCCTGCCGCGCGGTCCGGTCGCTCCGGTACAGGGTCGCCATCGGCAGCGGTACGACGGAGCGGCCCCTCCCGCCCGCGGCCTCCACGCCGCGGTGGTGGGCGCGGGCGCAGCGCTCCAGATCGGCGGGCCGGTTGAGCCGCTCCGCCAGCGCCTGCTCGTCGAACAGCGCGGCCGGCACGTCCTGGACGACCAGGCAGAGACCGTCCGCGCGCAGGACGCGCAGCGGACCGCCCTCCTCGTGACCGGTCGTCGCGGCCAGCGCGGTCTCGTCGGGCGGGGTGCGGGTGACGGCGAACACGCAGACGAGGGCCGGGGCGTCCGGCCGGATCGCGACCGTACTCACCGGGCGGCCTCCGCCGTCTCCCCGGACGCCCCCGCCAGGGAGCCCTCGGAGTCCCGCTCGCCCTGCGGCGGGCCCTCCGGCGACTCCTCCAGCGCTTCCTCCAGTGCGTCGAGGCGGGCCCGCAACCGCGCGTTCTCCTCCGCCAGTTCGTCCCGCGCGGCCCGGGACGACAGCGCCGGGTCGGTCTCCCACCAGTCGATGCCCGCCTTCTTGGCGGTGTCCACCGAGGCGATGAACAGCCGGAGCCGGATCGTGAGCAGCTCGATGTCGAGGAGGTCGATCTTGATGTCGCCGGCGATGACGATGCCCTTGTCCAGGACGCGTTCGAGCAGGTCGGCGAGGTTGCCGGTGACGGGCGCGTAGGGCTGGCCGTCCGGTCCCGCGAAGCGGTGGTCGACGTCTGTCACTGCGTGCTCCCCGGGCGGTCAGCGACGCCGGCGACGAGGCCGCTCGTCGTCCTCGTGGGAGTCGTCCTCGTCGTCCCCGTACGCCTCGTCCTCGTCTTCGTCTTCGTCGTCCTCGTCCTCGTCCTCGTCGTATTCACCTTCCTCGTCGTCCTCGCTCTCGTCGCCCTCGTACTCTGCGCCGTCCTCCGCGTCGGTGCCGTCCTCGTCGGCGTCGGCGTTCTCCTCCTCCAGCGCCTCCTCATGGCTCTTCACGACCTCGCCGTCGCGGATCTCGCCGCGCCAGCCCTCGACTTCCTCGTCGCCCAGCAGGGTCACGTGCCGGGCGAAGTGCTTCAGGTCGAGCCGCAGCCGACGGCCCTGGGCACGCCAGAGGTTGCCGGTCTTCTCGAAGAAGCCCGCCGGGTAGTACTCCACGACCAGCACGATCCGGGTCAGCCGGGGTGCCAGTTCGTGGAAGGTGACCGAACCACGGGTACTGCCCTTCGCGCCCTCGGAGGTCCAGACGATCCGCTGGTCGGGGACCTGCTCCTGGACGGTCGCCTTCCAACTCCGACTGGACGGGCCCACCTTGACGTTCCAGTCCGACGTCACCTCGTCCTGCGCGCTGACGCTGCGGACGCCCTTGGTGAAGCCGCTGAACTCCTCGAACCGGGTCCAGTGGTCGTAGACGGTGCGCAGGGGGACGCCGATGTCGACGGTCTCCATGATGTGCGTCGCCTTGACGCTGCCGCCGCTCGCCTTGCTCCGTGTGTTGCCGTTGCCGTTGCCGTTGCCACGGTCCTTGCCGCCTTCGGAGCCTCGGTCGCCGGCGGACTCGGTGAGCCGCTCGGTCAGTCCTCCGATCCGCTTCCCGGCCTTGCCCACGAGACTGTGTCCCGAGGCGGCGAGGTACCCGCCGAGCGCGTCCTTGAGGTCACCGAGGGGCGACGCCCCACCGTTCTCCTGCCGGTCCGGAGTCATCCGCGCCCACCTCCGCGCCTGCCGCCCGGAGCCGTCTTCTTCGCGGGCGCGCCCTTCTTCGGAGGCACGCCCTTCTTGGCCGGAGCGGCCTTCTTCGCGGCCTTCTTCGAGGCGGCCTTCTTCGCCGGAGCCTTCTTCGCGGGCGGGGCGGTCCTGCGCGGCGGAGTCTTCTCGCTCGTCCTGCGGGGCGCCGCGGCGGGGCGCCGGTCCTCCTCGCGCTCCTCCTCGTCGAAGTAGGCGTCCTCGTCCCCGGCGTCCTCCCGCTCGGCGCGGTCCTCTGCGCCGCGGTCGTCGTACTCGTCGTCGTACTCGTCGTCATACTCGTCGTCGTACTCGCCGGACCGGTCGTCCCACGGGCCGCCGCCGGTGAGCGCGTCGGTGCGGTCGCGGAGCGTGTCCGCGAGACCGGTCAGCCCGCGGTTCGCCGCGGCGGTGACGGCGGCGCGTCCGGCGGTCAGCAGTTCGCCGCGGACCTGATCCGTCAGTTCCCGCAACTGAGGCGTCCCTTGCAGGCCGGTCAGGCCCTGGGAGAGGACCTGACCGGGGGACAGGCCGAGCCGCCGGCCCGCGAGGTAGGAGCCGACGACGAGGGCCAGTCTGGCCTTCTTCCTGCGTCCCAGGAGGTATCCGCCCGCCACGGCCGCCACCATGGTCGCCCTGCTGTCGCTCATACGGGCCTTCTCTGCGCTCGGTCCACGGTGGTGGCGCGGCCGGTGGGCCGGGCCGTGCGTTCGAGGAGGGTGAGCAATCGGTCCTCCTCCCGTTCGAAGGTCGCCTCGTCGATGGCGCCCTCGTCCAGGGCGCGGTTGAGGGCGGCCAGCCGCGTCTGGACGACGCGCGGGTCGTGGGCCTGGCGCCGGGCCTCCTGCAGCAGGTGGTCCGCGATCCACGCCGTGCCGCGCACCGGCGCGAGGGGCAGCAGCAGGAGACCGCTCACGATGCCCACCTCGTCACCGCCCGTCCGGTGCGGGGCCGGGGTCGACGAAGCTGTAGCAGGGCAGGGGCCCGGTCAGGCTGATCGCCAGCCGGTCCCCGCAGGTGCGCGCCAGCTCGTCCACCGCCTGCCGGAAGAGTTCCTCGTCGGCGGCGCGCAGCAGGAACGACGCGCTGAGCACCTGCTCGTCGTCGGTCCGTCCCCGCACCGTGCGTACGGCGAGCGGGGCCAGGCGGTCGAGCACGTCGCCGGCCGCGCGCCCGGCCTCGCGGCGTACACCGCGGGCCAGCGCCTCGCCCAGCCGGACGTTGCCCTCGTAGTCCGGCCGCCGCCGGGTGCGCAGCGCAAGGGCCCGCAGCCCTTCGTCACGACGCACGAGATCGGCGAAGTGGCCGGGCACGACCGTTCCCTTGACGTTGAACTCGACGCACCCCCGGACGTCGTCCAGCTGCCGCTTCAAGTGGGCGGCTTCGGAACGCAGTTGGGAGGCCAGGGCATCCGGCCGGGGACTGAGGACCGCGAACCGCATCGGCAGCAGCGGCCCCTGCGCGGCCAACTCGTCCAGCACGGCCTGATGGGCCAGCAGGTCACGGCGCCGGGGCCGGAGCCGTGCGGGGGCGGACGACACCGCCGCGCACAGTCCGGACTCGGTCAGCAGCCGTACGGGGGCACCGTCGACCCCGGGGGAGCGGGGGGTGCCGACTCCGGCGGGCGTGATCCCGTAGACGTACAGCGCCCTGGGGGCAGCGGCCTCGGCGGTGCCGGCGTCGCAGCCGGCCGTGGGAGCGCTGCTGGTGGGGGCACTGGTGGTGGGGGCGGTCATTCGTCCTCCGTCTCCGTGCGTCGGCGGGGGCGGCTGCGCGGGCGGTCGTCCTCCGCGCGGGGGCGTGCGGCCGTGCGGCTGCGGGGCCGCTGAGCGGCACGGCCGCGTTCCGCACGCTCACGGGGGCGGGCTTCCTCCTCCTGCGCCGACTCCTCTTCCTCCTCCTCGGGGGTGAGGATGTCGCGCACCTTGTCGGTGAGGGAGCGTGCCGTGTGCTTGGCGCCCGCCTTGCCTATGGTCTTGGCGACCGGACTGCCGAACATCTCGGGGACCGTCTTGGAGCGCACGTCGTGCTCCAGGTCCAGGCGGTTGCACGCCTCCGCGAAACGCAGGTACGTGTCGACGCTCGCGACCACGATGCGGGCGTCCACCTTGAGGATCTCGATGCCGACCAGGGAGACGCGTACGAAGACGTCGATCACCATGCCGCGGTCGAGGATGAGTTCGAGGACGTCGTAGAGGGTTCCGGCGCGGGGCGCGCAGACGACCTCGTCGTCATAGGTGATCATGCGGTGGTCCTTCCGGGGGCGGGCCCGACGGCCCGGTCACTGGTCCTGGGCACCGCGCCGGTACCGGGCGACCCTGCGGTACTGGAGCAGGTCGCCCGCCGAGTCCAGCTCGACCTCGTAGGTGGCGAGCAGGCTGGTGGTGTCGGGGATGCGCGCCACCTCCAGCACGTCCACCCGGACGATCCAGCCGTCGTCCTCGCTCCGGCACACCGCGGAGACTCCCTCCAGGCGGTGCCGGATCAGCTCGCCCAGGGCGTCGGCGGCGTGCTGGGCGGCGTCCCGGGCACCCCGCACGGCACGCTCGCGCGTGGTCGTGGAAGTCGTGCCGCGCCGTCGCCCGCCAGGTTCTGTCATGCTGCCCACTCTGGCCGCGGCACCGGGTCCGCGCGTGCGCAGTTACCCCATCCGGGGGCTACCAGGACCTGCCGCTTCGGTCAGCGTCGGGTCCGGATGAGGATGCCCGCGAGATGGAGTGCGGCCCGTCACGCGGTGGTGGGCTTGTCGGTTCGTGTGGACTGGGCGCGCCCCTGCCGAGGGGGGATGCACGGCTCGACGCTGTTCCGCTGCTTGTAGGCCTGGCTGCCGAAGCCGGGTGGACGGCTGTCGAGTCGGGCCTCGCCGCAGGCGGGCGCGGACGGCACGTGAGGAATTCTCGAGGGACGCCAGCCGCTGAGGCTCGTGCCGTGACGAAGTGATTCATCAGCGATGAGTGCCGCTCCCCGCAGGGGCGCGGCACTGCGATGCCACGGGGGCACCTGACGGTGTGAACTGGCCATCCTCGGCCCGGGAAGCACCGGCCCCGATCCGGACCCGCCCCCGTCCGACGTCCTCCCGGACCGCTTCGGCAGGCTCGGCGCTTGACCAGAAGCAAGCCGACGACACGCCTCACACATCACAAGCGTCTCCCACACCTCACCCTCCCCGCGGACGGCACCGGAACACACCCCTCCCTTTGCTGCGGTCCCGAAATCCCCACCCCCTCCGGACTTCCTCGCGCTTTCCAGCCAACCGATCCGCGACCTTGTAGCTCGTTCGAGGCGCTGGCTACGATCCCGCTCGCTTCTCTTCGCTTTCTGCACAACCTGCACGGTTGCTTCATCAGACTTGGGGGGATCGTGGAGTCGTTCAGGCAGACGGGAGCGGCGCGCCCCCGCGATGGGTTACCCCGGCCCCGGTTGCTCCGGGGCCGCCGCGACGCTTCCGATTCCGGGCGTGATCCGTCCGCCCGGGACTTCCGCCTTTTCTGGTGGGCCAACGCCGTTGACGCTGTGGGCACCCAGGCGTCCGGCGCCGTCCTTCCCCTGCTGCTCCTCGGTCTCGGGCACTCACCGCGGACCGCGGGGCTCGTCGCCGGGCTCTCGCTGGCCGCGGGCCTGCTGCTCGGGCCGCTCGCCGCCGTCCCCGCCGACCGCGGCGCGCGCAAGACGATCATGTTCTGGTCCGCCGTCGTCGCCGCGCTGGCCATGGGCTCCGTCACCGCGACCCTGCTCGCCGGACACCTGACGCTTGCGCACCTCGTGGCCGCCGTCCTCGTCGAACGGTTCGCCACCGCCTGTCACGACGCCGCGTCGCGCGGCACGGTCGCCCTCGTCTGCCCGCCCGACGACCAGCCGCGTGCCGTGGCCCGGCTCGCCGCCGCCGACCAAGGCGCACTCATCCTCGGCCCGGCCCTCGGTGGAGCCGCGTACCAGCTCTCCCGCGCTCTGCCGTTCGCCGCCGACGCTCTCTCCTACGCCGTCGTCGCCGGCTGCGTACGGGCCATGCGCACGGATCTGAAGGCCGCGGCGGCTCCTTCGGGCGAAGGGCTGTGGCGTGCGGCCGCCGCCGGGCTGCACCTGGTGCGACGACGGCCGTTGCTGCGCCTCGTGCTGGTGTGGATCGCGCTGGTCAACGGGGTGGCCGCGACGCTCTACTACTCCGCGGTCTTCGCGCTGGAACGTTCCGGCAGTGGTGCGCTCCCGCTCGGCCTCGTCCTCGCCGTCACCGGCGCCGCGGGTCTGGCCGGATCCCTCGCCGCGCCCAAGGCCGCCGCCCGCCTCGGCGCCGCCCGCACCCTCACCACGGTCACCTGGCTCCTCGCCCCGCTCACCGCGGCCCTCGCCCTCGCCGACGGGCCCTGGGCTTACGGCGTGCTGCTCGGCGCGATCGGCCTCCTCGTGCCGCTGCCCGCCGTCGTCCTCCAGGCCCGTGCCCTGCTGACGACCGAGCCGGAACTGCAGGCCCGCGTCGGCGCCGTCATCGCCACCGCCTCCGGCGCCACCGCGGCCCTCGCTCCGGTCCTGGCCGGTGTCTTCGCAGGCCGGCTGAACTCCGCGACGCCCGCGCTGGGCTGTGCCGCGCTCCTCGTCCTGCTCGCCGCGCACACCACCCGGCGCGCCGCCCTCACGGAGGCCGCCGCATGAGCCGCTTCCAGGTGTTCCGCGCCGCGCTGCCCGAGGTGTGCGCCACCGATCCGCACCGCATGGTCTTCACCGCCGACGCCGAGGGCCGCTGCGAGGTCTTCACCTGGGACGCCGCCGCCCGCCGCGCCCGCCGCGTCACCGACCGCCCCGGTGGCACCCTGCACGGCGCGATCGACGCCGACGCTTACGTGTGGTGGTTCGCCGAGGACGCGCATGGCGTCGGTCACTGGCAATGTCAGCCGTTCGACGGCCCCTTGACCGGCGGCCCCGGCCGGCCCGGCCTGACCGGCATCCCCGACGGCACCGCCCGCGGCCTCGCCGTCACCGCCGACGCCACCGTCGCCCTCGGCATCGGACTGGGCGACCACACCACCGTCAGCCTCGGGACACGCGGCGGCCCCGGACGCGAGGTCACACGGGTGAACGGCCCCGCCGCGCTCGCCGGACTCGCCCCGCACGGCGGCCTCCTCGCCCTCACCCGCACCGCCGACTCGCCCCGCGCCGTCACCCTCCTCACCCCCGACGGCACCGAGGTCGCGGCCCTCCCCGGTGACGGCCCGCACGGCAGACTGTGGGCGCTCGGCTTCGGCCCCGCGCCCGGCGACCCCCCAACCCTGCTGCTCGTCCGCGAGCGCGGGGACCGCTACACCCTCGTCACCTGGACCGCCGCCACCGGTACCGTCACCCACGACTGGTGTGCCCTGGACACCCAGTTCACCGCCCGCTGGTACCCGGACGGCGGCGCCGTGCTGATCCGGCAGGACCGGCACGGCCGCTCCCTGCTCCGCCGCGCCGACCTCGCCCGCCGCACCCTGGGCCCCGTACCGACCCCGCCCGGCACCCTCCTGGACGCGGCCCCGCGCCCCGGCGGCGACCTGCACACCCTCTGGACGGACAGCGCCCACCCGCCCCGCATGAGGTCCACGGCCGGGACACCGCTGCCCCCGCTCGGCACCGTCGACGGCCGCGTGCCCGGCATCCTGCGCGACATACACACACCGGGACCGGACGGCCCGGTACACACGTTGCTCAGCCTTCCCGAGTCCACACCCGGGCCGCACCCCGCCGTGTTCCTGGTCCACGGCGGCCCCGCCGACCACGACCGCGACGCCTACGACGGCACCGTGCACTCCCTGGTGGCCTCCGGGTTCGCCGTGGCCCGCGTCAACTACCGCGGCTCCACCGGATACGGGCCGGGCTGGCAGCGCGCCTTCCGCGACGGCGTCGGCCACACCCAGGTCACCGACCTCGCCGCCGTCCGCGCCGACCTCGTGGCGCGCGGGCTCATCCGGCCGGACGCCACCGGACTCTGGGGCACCTCCTGGGGCGGTTACCTCGTCCTGCTCGCCCTCGGCACCCGCCCCGGGCTCTGGCAGGCGGGTGTCGCCGTCAAACCCGTGGCCGACTACGCCGCCGCACACGCCGCCGCCACACCTGCCCTCCGCGCGCTGGACGAGCGGCTGTTCGGCGGCACACCCCAACAGATACCGGACGCGTACGCGCACAGCTCGCCGATCCGCTACGCCGCCCGCGTCCGTGATCCGCTTCTGGTCGTCGCCGCCACATACGACGCCAAGTGCCCGCCCGCGCAGATCCGTCCCTACCTCGCCGCCCTCGAAGCGGCCGGTGCCCCGCACGAGTCACTGTGGCTCGAGTCCGGGCACGACGGCTACGACGGGGCCGACCACGTGACCGTCCTGCGCCGCGCGGTGCGCTTCCTCGACCGCACGCTCCGGCGCACCGCCCGCACCACCCCACCCCCCAGACGCCCCGCTCCGGCCGGAGAGGGGTCAGCGCACCACACGGTCGAACACTAGAGAGAAGGCGAAGCCCATGCAGAAGGACGTCATCCACAACGACCCGCTGGCCGAGGACGAGACGAACCGCAAGCCGAGCATCGGCATCACGGTCACCGTCCCGTTCCGCAACGCAGAGGACGGCGACGACACCGTCGAGGACTGACCCTCACCGGTCGGCCCCGGGGCGCCCCGGGGCCGACCGGCCCGCACCGTCGCCCGCCCCCGCACCCCGTCAGGAGAGATGCGCCCATGCGCGTACTGCTGGTCAACATGCCCTGGTCGCCCATCGACCTGCCGTCCCTCGCCCTCGGCATCCTCAAACGGAGCGTGGACGAGCGCGTGCCCGGTGCCAGTGCCGAGGTGCTGCACGCCAACCTCATGTTCACCGACTGGATCACCGAGCGCACCGAGTTCACCGGCGACGACTACGAGTACTACGCCCTCTCCTCCTACTTCATGGGCTGCGGCGACTGGGTCTTCTCCTCCGCCCTGTACGACGACCCGGCGTGGCGCGAGGACGAGTTCGTGGCGACGATGAGCGGCAAGCTCAAGTCCGCGCGGATGAGGATGACCCGCGAACTGCACCGCATAGCACCGGAGTTCGTCGAGACGATCGCCCGGCAGATCGTGGCGAGCGAGCCGGATGTCGTGGGGTTCACCTCCACTTTCCAGCAGAACACCGCCGCGCTCGCGGCCGCCCGCCGCGTCAAGCAGCTCGCCCCGCACATCGTGACCGTCATGGGCGGAGCCAACTGCGACGGCGAACAGGGCGCCACCGTGCACCGCAACTTCCCCTTCGTCGACCACGTCGTACGCGGCGAGGGTGAGGCCGCCTTCCCCGAACTCCTGGGCGCGCTGGCGGAGGACGGTCCGCTCCACTCCATTCCCGGTTTGTGCCACCGCGACGCGGACGGCGCGAGTGTCGCCAACCCGATGGCCACCCGCCCGCTGCCGCCCGCCGCGATCCTGCCGCCCGACTACAGCGGCTACTTCGAACGGCTCGCCGCGTCCGTCGCCCGTAACTGGGTCGAGCCGAAACTCGTGGTCGAGGGGGCGCGGGGCTGCTGGTGGGGCGAGAAGCACCACTGCACCTTCTGCGGGCTCAACGGCTCCTTCATGGAGTTCCGCTCCAAGAGCCCCGACACCTTCTACGAGGAGATCATGGAGCTGGCCCGCCGCCACCGGGTCCTCGACATGTACGTCGTCGACAACATCCTCGACATGCGCTATCTCACCACCGTGCTGCCCCGCATCATCGACAGCGGCTACGACCTGCGCCTGCACATCGAGATCAAGGCGAACATGAGGCGCAGCCAGCTGCGCACCCTCGCCGATGCCGGACTCATCTACGTACAACCGGGCATCGAGAGCCTCAACAGCCGCGTGCTGGACCTGATGGACAAGGGCGTGAGCGGCTGCCAGAACGTGCGGATGCTGCGTGACGGCGCCGAGACCGGACTCTCCGTCGCCTGGAACTACCTGCACGGATTTCCCGGCGAGAGCGCCGAGGACTACGACCCGGTCATCGCCCAGCTGCCGGCCCTGGAACACCTGGACCCACCGGTCGACCTGTCCGCGCGCATCGCCATCGAGCGTTTCAGCCCCTACTTCGAACGCCCCGAACTGGGCTTCACCGGTCTGCGCCCCGAAGCGCACTACCGCTTCACCTACGACCTGCCCGAGGAAGAGCTGTACGGCATGGCGTACGTCTTCGAGGCGCCCGCCCGCGGCATCGGCGAACCCACCGTCAGCGCCCTCAACGACGCCCTCGCCGACTGGAAGAAGCACCACACCGACGCCCGGCTCACCCACGACGACCACGGCGACCGCATCGTCCTGGTCAGCCGTCGCCGCGCCTTCGACTGGCGGGTGAAGGAGCTGACCGACCCCTTCGAACTCGCCCTCTTCCGCCTCCTCGACCAGCCGCACAGCGTGCAGGCCCTCACCCGCAAGGCCGCGGCACGCGTGCCCGGGGCGGCCCGCGACGAGGACGGGGTCCGGCGGCTCCTCGACACCTGGCTCGCCCTCGGCATCGTCTTCGCCGACGCGGGACAGTACGTCCACGTCGCCCCGGCCGCCGTCAACGAGGATCTGCTGCGCCTGGACTTCATGCGGCACATCCACACCGAGGACGCCCCCGACGGTGCCGCCGTCCCCGAGCCGGCCTGACCCCTCCCCGCCCCGCTTCGAAGGAGCACGATGATCGCCACCCTCACCGCGCCGACGGTTCTCGCCTGGCGCGACTACGACCTCGCCGCGTGCAAGCTGCCCGGCATGTTCCTGGGCGAGCTGCCCCTGCCCGGCCCGGCGCGTGGCCAGGCCGCACGCTTGTGGGAGCTGGGCGCGCGCCGGGTGCGGCTGCCCGCCCCGGTCGACCTCTCCACCGGCGCGGACCCGGCGGCCGCCGTGTACGGGCTCTCCCTGGTCCGGGACCTGACCGCGCGGGCGGTCATGATCGAGTGGGAACTGCGCCTCGATGCGGGGGAGGGGGAGACCTGGCGACGGCTCAGCCATCTCCAGCCGCCCGCCGCGCTGCACGGCCCCGCCGACGCCGGGGAGTCGCTGCGCTCGTGGCGGCGCGGTCACTACCTGTGCAAGTGCCTGTGGCGCAAAGGCCCCGGCTTCCTGCAGATCCGCGACCGCCGCTGGGGAGAGCTGCGCCGCTTCACCGCCGACGAACCGGAGTACGACACCGCGGTCGGCCTGCTGGACCACGGTGCCCTCGCCGACACCGTCGACCGGGCCGCACTGGCCGACTTCCGCTCCGAGCACCTCGTCCTGGACGTCGGCCCGTACGCGTGGTGGCTGCCCTACCGTGTCAGCCGGTGGCTCCAGCAGTCGATCGCCATCTGAAGGAGCGGGGCTCGATCCTGGCCGAGGAAGCGCCGGCCGGCGGCGGTGGTGAACCCGGGAGCCCGGGAGAGCGGTCGTTCGTCCCGGGGGACGTCGCGCTGCCGCCGTTCCCGCGCCGGGCGATGACCCCACCGCTCATATGCGGCTGATCGGAGGGGCCGTCGAGGGCACCGGGGAGATGATCCTCGCCGCCGTGCCGGCGGCGGACGCCGACGACGACACCGACTGGGCTGACGGCCGCGCCGCGGTCCCTCGCTTCCACCGTCACCGCAGGCCAGGCAGGTGACGCATCCGCCCGCCAGGCGGTGATGGCGCGATCTGCGTGCCCCAGAGGGGTCCGGGCAGGCCCCGGACCCGGCCCCGGGCCGTTCCGGCCGACCGCACGCCGGACGTCAGGTGCGCGCAGTGGTGGTGTCCGGGCGCCGGGCGTGCAGGAAGAGGTGCGGCTCCGGCTGGGCGGCCGGGTGGGCCGGGGTGAACATCGACGCCTCCTGCGCCAGGATCTCCAGGCCGGCCTCCTCGGCCACGGCGGTGAACCCCTGCGCGGTGAAGCTGGAGACACGCACCGGCCGGCCCATGAAGGTGACGTCGACGCCCTCCACGTCCAGCGGCACGGTGGCCAGGACCATGAGGCCGCCCGGCCGCAGCACACGGACCAGGCCCCTGACGAGGTCCGCCTGCTCCCGCCGGTCCAGCTGGAGCAGGGAGAAGTACACGCACACCGCGTCGAACGAGGCGTCCTCGAGCGGGACGTCACGGATGTCGGCGCACCGGAAGGAGGCGGCGGGCACCTGCCGCGTCGCCAACTCCACCATGACGGGGGAGACGTCGACGCCGAGCACGTCGTGCCCGGCGTTCGCGAGTGTCTCGGCGGTGGGCCGGCCCGTGCCGCTGCCCACGTCCAGCACCCGGCTGCCCGGCGCGAGCCGCCCGAGCAGCCACTCCAGTGAGTGCCGGTGCGTCCTCGAAGCGGCGAACGCCTTCTCGTAGTCCGCGCCCAGCGCGTCGAACACGGCGGCGGCCGGTGGCCGTTGCTGGTCGTCGGTCACGACGGTCCCTTCGCTGGGCTGATCCGGTGCCGCGGGCATCGTCGCACCGCGGACGAGCCGCCGACAAGGGGACCGCCGGACCGCGCTACCCCCGGTCGGGGCTCCCTTCGGCGTCCGGCGCCGTCCCCGGCTCGGCCATCCGGCGGTGCACGGCGGCCTTGACGCGGTCCGGCAGGACCTTGTCGGCCACACCCTGGGCCTTGGTCTTCGCCGAGCCGGTCACCAGCTTTCCGCGCCCCTTCATGACGGCGTCGTACGCCTGCCGGGCGACCTGGGCGGGATCGTCCTTGTCCATGGCGCCGACCTTGGTGTCCTCCATCCCGGCCCGCCGGAAGAAGTCCGTCTCCGTCGGGCCCGGCATGAAGGAGGTGACCGTGACGCCGGTGTCCGCGACCTCCTCCTGGAGCGCCTGGGCGAAGGACTGCACGAAGGACTTCGACGCGTTGTAGACGGACTGGAAGGAGCCCGGCATCGTCGAGGCGACCGACGAGGTGAACATCAGCCGGCCCACCCCACGCGCCACCATGTCCCGCAGCAGCGGCTTGGCGAGCCGCACGGTCGACGTCACGTTGAGGTCGATGACGGACTGGTCGTCGGCCTGGTCGGTGTCGACGAAGGCACCGCCCTGCCCCACCCCCGCGTTGAGCGCGGCCACGTCCACGGTGAGCCCGGTGAGGGCGGCCACCAGCCGGTCCACGCCCTCGGCGGTCCTGAGGTCCGCGCGTACGGCCCGCACCTCGGCGCCGGTCTCCCGCAGCCGCTGGGCGGCGTGCTCCAGCCGTTCGTCCTCGGCGTTGACCACGAGGTCGTGGCCCTGCTCCCCGAACAGCCTGGCGAGTTCGTACCCGATTCCGCTGGACGCCCCGGTGACCAGGGCGAGCGGCCTGCTGCCGGACATGGTGACTCCTCCGTTCACATTCAGCGCAGTGCCTCGTAGACCGAGGCCGTGGCGAAGCCGTACACCAGGTGCGGCACGAGGTCCGACACCCAGGACGTCCGGTCCCACGAGGCGGGGTCCGTGACCCCGAGCAATGTGGCCGGCAGATCGCTGCTCACCATGGCGGCGGCGCCGAGCAGGGGACCGGCCACCCAGTCCGGCAGCGCCCCGCGGCGGCGGCGGAGCAGCCCGTAGGCCGCGCCGACCCCGAGGCCGGTGACGTAGCCGAGGAGGGCTCCGACGGCCTCCTCGCGGTGGTGCCCGGTCTCCTCGTCGCCCAGCCCGATCCCGGCCCGGTCGACGAACCGGTCCGCGACCTGGGTCGGGACGTCGCTGGGCCCCCGGCCGCGCAGCAGCATGTCACCGTACGTGGTGAGGTTCAGCGCGACGGTCCCGGCCGCTCCGGCGACGAGGCCTTTGGTCAGTGACATCCGGGGCTCCCTCGGCGTGGGCGCTGGTGCGCGGGCGGGTACGGCCGCCTCCGGGTTCCCCGAACCCGGAGGCCTAACAGGGCAGCCCTCGCGGAGCGCGTGTCCCGGTGGACCACTCCGGCTGCCGCCCACCGCGGGGCGGCCGGGGCCGTCGCGGCCGCGGCCCCCGGGTCGGTGTGTCGGTACCCGCCCCTAAGTTCACGTAGAAACCCGAGCTGCTCGACAAGACGAGCCGGTTCCGTGCCAAGGCTCTCGCGGCCGGCGTCCCGTCCACCGAGGTGGAGAGGTGGCTCGAGGCCGCCCGCCCGTGCGCCACCCTGGCGTCCACCGTGGACGGGCCGGTCGTGGGCCACTTCGGCGGGCCCGACCTGCTCCCCGCCGACGCTCCCCGACCCCCGGCGGGGCTGCACCTGACAGCGATGCCGGACCTCGCCGCGCTGCCCGACGACGCGACGACTCCGGCACTGCCCCCGACGGCCGACTCCTCTTCTTCGCCCGGCTCCATCCCGACGACCTCGACGCCTCCGGCCGGGTGCTGCACGTCCCCGCCGGCACGCCCCTCGTGGAACGCCCCGGGGACGACGGCTACGACCGCGCGGAGCTGCGGCTGCGGTACGACCTCTCCCTGCCGGACAACGAGGTGCTCATCGACCCCGTCGCGCACCCGCACGCCAAGGAACTGCGCCAGGCCTGGTCGGAGGTGCTGTACGAGGACGGGCACCCTCGCCACGAGACGCACCTGCAGCTCGACGGACACTCCAGGGACTCCTACGGCGAGGACGACCCCGTCACCGCGTCCGCCGCCATGGCGGCAGCAAGGGCGGGGAAGCCCGAGAGCGGGCGGGCCGACCCCTGGACCCGGCCCGGTCCCGACGACTGGGTGCTTCTCGCCCAGTGGTACGGCGGCGTCCTGGACTTCGGTGGCCTGCGCATCGGCGGTGACGTCTTCTGGACGGTCGCGAGGAAGGACGTGGAGGCGCGGCGCTTCGACCGGGCGACCGTCCTCGGGTGCTTCGCGGGCCCGTGAGGTGGTGCCGGATTCCGGCCGGCGCCTCCGGCAACGAGACGGACACGGCGTTCTCCGAGAAATCCCGGCACGTCTGAACGCTCCGGCCCCCGGCTCCGTATGGAGCCGGGGGCATTGCATGTCCGAGTCCGTCACGACACTGGAGCACGTCTTGGGACACAACAGGCGCAGACGCCCGACCGGGGCGCGCCGCGCGACCTTCGGAGCATTCGCGCTGATACTGGGGGGCGGCGGCCTGGTGGCCGTGAACGTGTTCGCCTCCGCGACCGAAGCCGGCAACCCCGCGGTACCCCTGGGAAGTTCCGGCGTGGCGGCCACGGTCGACTGCCCCGACCTGAGCGAACGGCTCACCGCGGTCGAGGAGCAAGCGAGGCCCGACGTCGACAAGGAACTGGCCCGGCTGGACGAGCAGATCGCCGCGGCCTACCTGCGGTTGCAGGAAGCCGCCCGCACCGCCGACGACGGCAAGGTCGACGAGGGCGCCCTCCTGGACCCGTTGAAGCAGGAGCGGGCCGCGACGATCGAACGCATCGTCGCCGCCGTCGACAAGGCCGGTGCCCGCCCCGAGGGCCTGGAAGCCCTGGCCTCGTGCACGCTGCGTCGCACCGAGATCGCGGCACCGGCCGCCGGGGACGGCGGGAGCGAGAGTCCCGGAACGGGTGGAGACGCCGGGGACGCCACGGACGCCGGGGACGGCGACGCCGCCGGCGGGGACGGGGCGACCGGGGACGGTCAGCAGCAGCCCGGCAACGGTGGGCAGGCGGGCAACGGGCCGGTGGCCGCGGACTACGTCGACATCAAGTCGGTCCAGCCGGGCGGCGCCGAGGCGGCACGGCAGAAGAACGCCTCGCGCGGCTCCTTCGCCACCAGCTGCGGTGTCAACGCCGAAGGCCTGTTCAACTCGGACAACATCATCGCCGCCCCCGGCGTCAGCAACGGTGCGCACCACTTCCACGACTACGTCGGCAACCAGGGCAACGACGCCTTCGCCAGCGACGAGGACCTGGCCGCGGCCGACACGAGCTGCGCGGACCAGGGCGACAGGTCCTCCTACTACTGGCCCGTGCTGCGGTTGCAGAACGGCACCGTCGAGAAGGACGCCGAGTCGCCCGGCGGCGGCATCGAGGGCAACGCCGGCGAGATCGTGACGCCCGCCGAGGTCACCCTGACCTTCCAGGGCAACGAGCGGGGCCGGGTCACGGAGATGCCGCGACTGCTGCGCATCATCACCGGCGACGCGAAGGCGTTCGTCAACGGCAACACCAACGCCAACGCCTCCTGGAGCTGCACAGGATTCGAGGACCGCCAGCTCAAGGACAAGTACCCGCTCTGCCCGACCGGCAGCGACGTGGTGCGCACCTTCACCTTCCAGAGCTGCTGGGACGGCCGCAACATCGACAGCGCCAACCACCGCACCCACGTGGCCTTCGCCGCCGCCGACGGCGCCTGCCCGGAGGGCTTCCGGCCCATCCCGCGGCTGGTGCAGCGCGTGGTCTACGACGTCGACGCGCCCAGCCTCCGGGACGGGGGGAAGACCGTCCCGCTCTTCGCCGTGGACTCCTTCCCGGAGCAGCTGCACAAGCCGGTGACCGACCACAGCGACTTCGTGAACGTCTTCGACGAGGACCTGATGCGGGAGATGGTCGACTGCATCAACAGCGGTCGTACGTGCGGTGCGGACACGCCCCCGGGTGCGGAGCCCGGCGAGGGGGAGGACCCCCAGGAGCAGCCCACCGGCACCCCCGAGGCCTCACAGCCCCCGGCCGAGCCGACCGCCACCGCCTCGGTTCCCGCGGACGGCGGCCAGGGCGGGCCGGACGACGGCCAGAACGAGGGACAGGGCGACGGTAAGGACGAGGGGACCGACGAGGGCACCGACCCGGGACAGGACGACGGTCAGAACGAAGGCGACAAGCCCGGGCCCCCCGCTCAGGAACCGACCCAAGGCCAGAACCAGAACGGCAACCAGAACCAGAACGAGAACGGCAACCAGAACGAGAACCAGGACCAAGGCCAGGACCAGGACCAGGACGAGGGCCAAGGCCAGGGCCAGGACCAGCCCCGTGGCAGCGAAGCCTCCCCCGCCGCCGAGCCCAGGGCTGCCACGACACCCGCCGCCGGCGCCCCGGAGGAGACCGGCGGCGTGACCGCGCCGCGGGCGACGCAGGCCGGGGGCGGCGGTGAGGAGGCGGCCGGTTCGGCGACCGCACCGCAGGCGGCCCAGGGCGATCTCGCCGAGACGGGCTCCGGCCTCGGTCTGTGGCCGGCGGCCGTCGGAGGCGTCCTCTTCGCCGGCGGCTGTCTGCTGCTGGTCCGCGCCAGGAGGCATGCCCGGTAGGGCGACGCATCCTGGTGACGACGGGCGGGCGGGGCAGATCCCGCCCGCCCGTCGGGCCGTGAGCCCTCCGGCCGTCCGTACCGAACACGCCAACGCGGCTCCGGAAGTGGCGCATTCACACTGTTGCCATTCCGTTTGCCCGGGCGCAGCCTGGTCTCCAGAAGCACCTGGGAGCGCTCCCACCACTCCCTCCGCGTCCCCCCACGCCGTCCCCTCACGCGAAAGAAGGATTCATGAATTGTCATGATCGCATCAAGCGCGTCAGGCGGGCGTCCACCCTCGCCCTCGGCACCCTGACCGCCACCCTGCTCACCCTCGTCCCCTGGAGCGGTACCGCCGCCGCCCACGGCTCGGTCGTCGATCCCGCCTCCCGCAACTACGGCTGCTGGCAGCGCTGGGGCGCCGACTTCCAGAACCCGGCCATGGCCCAGCAGGACCCCATGTGCTGGCAGGCCTGGCAGGCCGACCCCAACGCCATGTGGAACTGGAACGGGCTGTACCGCAACGGCTCCGCCGGCAACTTCGAGGCCGTCGTCCCCGACGGTCAGCTGTGCAGCGGCGGCCGGACCGAGGGCGGGCGCTACAACGCCCTGGACACCGCGGGCGCCTGGAAGACGACGGCGGTCAACGACAACTTCACGGTCAAGCTGCACGACCAGGCGAGGCACGGCGCCGACTACATCAAGGTCTACGTCAGCCGGCAGGGCTACAACCCCGGCACGCAGCCCCTGGGCTGGGACGACCTCCAACTGCTCACCACCACCGGCAGGTACGCGCCCGGTCAGAACTACGAGATCCCGGTGAGCACGTCGGGCCTGAGCGGCCGGCACGTCCTCTACACGGTCTGGCAGGCGTCGCACATGGACCAGACGTACTTCCTCTGCAGCGACGTCGACTTCGGCTGATCCGGTGGCCACAGCGCACGCAGGTTCGGCCGGCGGCTGCGTTGTGGTCGACGGCGCAGACGGTGAAGAACTGGGCGAACGGCGGGACTGAGCCGAGGCCGCCGCGCCTGGAGGCGTAGCAGCGGCTGTCGGCGGGGTGGGCGGAGACATACCCGAGCCCTGCCGCCGTCCCGCCGACGACGGCGCCCGCGACGCCCGCCGAGGCGGCGGCTGTCCCGGCAGAGCCCCCGGCGCAGATGCCGCCGGGGGAGCCGGTGGAGGTGGCCATCTCCGCGCAGCCGCTTTCCGCTCCGCCCGCTGCCTTCGGACGGCCTGACGCTGCGGGGGAGGCGGCCTCTCCCGTACGCCAGGCGGCGCCGCCCGCAACTGCGCGTCCGGCCGCCCGCAAGAGGACACCGGCCCGAAGGGCGGGCGGCGCCATCGAGGCGGACCCGCGGTTCGCCCACGGTCCGCTGCTGATCCTCGACGGTGTACGCAGAAGCGGCGCAGCCCAGCCCAAGCAGCCGAAACGACTTCCCTACGACGACGCCTTCTACTGCGTTCACCATCTCCACCAGAAGATGAATGCCGCGACATTCGCCCAAAGCGCCCGAGTGTGGATGGACATCTTGCGGGCGCAGCATCCGGATGCCTACAAGGCGCTCATGGCCGAGCTGGAAGCCCGGTAGCAGAACGACCGCTTCTCGGCCCCGCTCGTCGTCTTCCCCGCGACAACGAGTGGGGCCGCGTCTGTGTCACCTCAGAGGAAGACGTGTGCCGAGCGTGCAGGACCAGCGGCGGTCACGGGTCGGTCGGGCTCGCAGTGTCACGCGTGTCGATGACCTCCATGTCCACGATGTCCATGAGCCGCTGCATGAGCTGGGCAGAAAGGGCTGCTCTCGCCCGGCCGGCTCCCTCGAGGGCGCGATGCGCCTCGGCAAGCCGTCCCGGAAATCAGCGTGGCCCAAAGGCAGCCGGACCAGGGCACCCATGCGCGCGGTGGCATGGTCGAGCGCGTCCAGGATCAGTTGCCGCTCGGCTTCGGGAACATTGATCGTGGGATCACTGACGCGCGCTGTTCTCAGCGGTCCGTCTGACTGCCGTACCGTGATGCGCGAGGTACGAGTTCCGTCCCGCAACCGATCGTATGCATCGACGCTTCTACGGGTTGCGACGATGACGACACCGTCACGGGCACTCTCGTAGACCGCCTCTGATACAGCGTCTCTGGCTTGGCGTGCACTCTCGAAGTAGTTCCGGTTGACGGCGTGACCCGACTGCTCCTCGGTCACTGCCGTGCCTCCGGCCCTATGGGCTTCTTCAGCGAGGACCAGGTATGCAGCATGCGCCTGTCGGACCTCGTCCAGCGTCACTTCCAGCAGGTGGTACCAGTTGCCCACCACTCGTCGGATGAGAGCGGTGCGCGCCACCAGAGCGCCCCGACGCTCATGTTCCCTCGCCGCAGTGGCTTCCGTCTCTGCCCGCTCACGCTGCTGTTCGGCTTCGCGGCGAGCTGCCTTCTGCGCCTGTAGCGGACCCCAGTATGTGGCTGCCCCGGCGAGGGCAGCACCGCCCAGCGCACCGAGCAATCCATAGATCGCGTCCTGCATGCTCCCGCACCCCCGGTGTCGTGTCGCGACGTACAGCAAGCGGTTGTCCAACCGCCACGTCATACGGTCTTCCGCTACCGCCCGGCCGGGCAAGACCCGCGCTTCGGCGGACCACGGTCTGTCGCGTGGTCGAGCGCTCGCCGCCGCATGCATGTGGCTTGGCCGCAGCCGGGCAACGGAACGCAAGTGCCGGTCAGCCGCGCGGGCTCGGTGTCATGGCAGCTTGCCCTGGCGCCAGTGAGCCTGTTCCTCATCTCGCAGACGGACCGGGTCAACTCTCCGCTGTCGTACCGACTCGATCCAGGTCACCACGTGGCAGCGGAAATCGGCGATCTCCGCTATGCGGATGAGGGGGACCTCCCCGGCGACGGTGAAGAGTGCCGGCAGAGCGTCCGCCGGGGTCTCACCGCTGTCGCAGGCCGGGCACAGGTCAGCCTCCTGGAAGCCTTCGACGAGGTGCCCGGCGATGTTCGGCCACGCATGGGCGAACCGGACACGGAGCAGTGCCGTACCTCCGCAACGGGCACAGGGCGGCACCTGGCCGACCTGGACGGCCAGCTCGCCACCGTCGGTCATGACACACCGTGCCAGGCCGCGGGGCAGGCCGGTGGGGCCGCGGGGGGTGGGTGCGCCCGCAGAGCGCCGGCCCCGGCGGTCCGCCCGGCGCGCAGCGCAGGACCGCAGCGAGGGGGAGCGCAGCGGACCTGCGCGTCGCGCTCGGGGGAGCCCGCAGGGCGCTCCCAGCCAGACGGCTCCCGACCCACCGCGTAGAACCCCGGGCCACCACCACGCCGGAAAGCGTCCCCTGGCCGAGGGGCGAGCCTTGAAGCTGTAGCCAATGCTCAAGTAGGGCAAGGGCCGCGCAAGTACCTACCGGTTCGAATGCCGAGCGAACGGGCCCCCTCTCGCGCCGGTGGTTCAGTGCGGGCGAGCTTCTCAAGCCGGTTGGGTCGGTTCGGTTGACCGGGTCTCCGACCGCGTAAAGGTAGGCGTTCTCCTCCTGCCCCGAGGGGTCGGGCTGCGTGAAATGGCCGAGAGACGGGTCGTAGTAGCGGTGGCCCATCTTGTACAGGCCGGCCGGGTCGGCGTAGGCGCCCGCGTAGCGGTAGGGCTGAGGGACGGACTCCGCGGATGTGGTGCGCGGGAGACCGGTGGGGCCGTAGGCGTAGGTGTGTGTGTTTGCCGGTGCTGTCGGCGAGGCCGAGGACGTTGCCGGTGGCGTCGGTGAGGTGGTAGTAGGAGGACCTTCCCCCAGTCGTCATGGAGTTCAGCGTGCCCGCCGGTTCGCGAAGAGATCCGGTACCGACAGCGTTCTGGCGGCTCTACCCAAGGACGACGCGAAAAAAGCAAGGGCTTCGGAACGATTCCGAGGCCCTTGCCCGGCGACATCAACGATCAGCGACGATACGTTTCGTGCTGGGTGACAGGCCGAACTGAGACACCCAGCAGCGATCGTTTTTGATTCACCGCCTGCGATTCTTGGTCACGACAATCAGCACGATCCCGACGAGGAAGACAATGCCCAGGATGACACCGACAACCGTGCTACCACTGCTTGCGCCACCCGCTGCGAAGATCATGCTGAATACTCCCTAGCTAGTGATCAACTTGTTGACCCCGTAGCCGAGACCCTCATACCCGGCGTCCACACCAGTGGCAGCCCTGTCGGCAGCTGCGCTTCCCTTCGCCAACGCTGACGCGCCACCCCCGACACCCAGAGTGAAGGCGCTAACCACAGCCACTCCCGCGATCTCGGATCCGGAGGCGCCACTGACGGCAGCACCTGCAATGTCTGCACCAGCCGCTGCGACGCCAAGGCCGATCCCCAAAGGCCTCGAAGCCACGAGTGCACCGAGGGGCAAGCCGATGCCGACCCCCTCAAGTACTCCGCCGAGAGACAGCAACCCTTGTGGATCACTGTTGTTGATGGGGTCACCGGCGGCGTAGCGGCAAGGCTGAGGGACGGCCTCGGCCGTGGTGCCGCGGGGCAGGCCGGTGGGGCCGTAAGCGTAGGTGTGGGTGCGCTTGCCCGCGCCGTCGGCGAGGACGTTGCCGGTGGCGTCGGTGAGGTAGTAGTAGGACTTTCCCCCAGTCGTCATGAGATTCAGCGTGCCCGAAGGCTCGCGGGTGAATCCGGTGTCGACGCCGTTGGTGGTCGTGGAGGCGAGGCCGAGGGCGGTGTGGTGGAACCACGTGTCCCTGAGCTTGGTGCGCTCCGCGTTGCTGGTGCCGGCGTGACCAGGTCGTAGGTCTTACCGCCGGTGGTGATGCCGGCCAGAAGGCTGTGGTCGGTCCAGGTCTCGCCGGTGCGGGGGCTGGTGTCGGCTGCGGCGGTTTCGTTGCCGAGCTTGTCGTAGGACCAGCCCGTGGTGGTCCCGTTCTTGCCGGTCAGTGCCTGTTTCTGAAACCTCTGGGTGTTGAGTGGGTGCATTGGGCCCTCTGATGAGCTGGCGGTGTCAGCTCCGCACTGTCTCTGGGGTGCGCACAAGCCCTGGCCAGCTGCCTGTCACTTGACGCAGCTTCAGGAGCGAGGGTCTCGAAGGGCGGTCCTGAAGTAGGTTGTCATTGTTCTATTTAAATAAGAACAATGACACGAGGGAGAGTCATGACAGTCATTCGCAAGTGCGTCCTGACGGCCATTCCGTTCGGCGTTGCCACCGCCGCCTACGTCGGTGTCTTTCTGGCGAGCTACGACCGGCTGCCCGGGCGGATCGCCACCCACTTCTCGGGGGATGGTGGGGCTGACGGCTTCACGAGCCGGACCGCCGCGCTGTGGTTCGGCAGTGGCCTGCTCGTTGGTCTTGGGCTGCTGTTCACGGTGCTGACCCTGCTCTCCAAGGAGAGCCCTGGGATGAGGTTGACCGCCGCGGTCGGCGCCGGCACAGCAGTCACGCTCGGATATCCCTTAGTCCTCACCGTCCTTGTCAACACGGATGTCCAGGATCCGACTGCAGTGCAACTGCCGATGTGGCATATCGCCGTTCTACTGCTCGCGGGCCTGGCCACCGGCGCGCTGGCCTGGTTGTTGACGAGCGGCGGGCCGCGCACCGCGCCCACGCGACTGTCCCCTGCCCTACTGCTGACCGAGGGGGAGGCTGCGGCCTGGAGCCGCACCACAATCTCCCGTCCACTGCTGTTCCCGGCCGGCGTCGTCACACTCTGCGGGCTGTTCGCCGTGGCGTTCGGTCCCTGGCAGGCGGGACTGCTGCCGCTCGTCCTCGGTCTTACCAGCACACCGTTCGCCGGTGTCCGGGTTACCGTCGACCGGCGCGGACTTACCGTTGCCTCGACGGTCCTGCCCAGGCCTCGGCTGGCCCTGCCGCTCAGCAGCATCGTCAGGGCCAGCAGCATCCAGATCAACGCCATGGGAGACTTCGGCGGCTGGGGCTATCGGATACGCCCGAACCGGCGGGGCGTGGTGCTGCGTTCAGGGGAAGCGCTATCGGTCCGCACGGCAGGGGGACGCGAATACGTGGTCACCGTCGACGACTCGACGACCGCAGCTGCGCTGCTCAACGGCCTGGTGTATCGCCATGTGGCGGGAGCGTGAGTAGGAATGCTGTTTCGGGTGCTTCCGAGCTCTCCAGTGCCGCTGGGCGAACAGATCGCCGCCTGCGTACGGGGAGCGATCGCAGGCGGCACGGCAGCCCCGGGTGAGCGACTGCCGCCCGCCCGCGAGGTCGCCGAGTCGCTGGGCGTCAACGTGCACACGGTTCTGCGCGGCTACCAGCGACTGCGTGACGAGGGCCTGATCGAGCTGCGCCGTGGCCGGGGCGCGGTGATCACCGCGGCGCCCGGCATCGCGGACCAGGCCCGGCTCACCGAGGCCGTGCACGGCCTCATCACCCAAGCACGCGAGTTCGGTCTCACGGACCAGGAGCTCCTGTCCATGGTGCACGACTGCCTGTCCAGCGCACCGGTCACACGTCACCCTGAACGCCTCGGGCACGGCTTCTGCCTCCTCGCCACGGGATCCCACCCCGATCAAAAGGAACGAGGTGCATGCGAGGGCCGCGCCGGGAGCAGACGGCACGTATGCCCAGCACCGGCGGCAGAAGCAACCGGCTGCCATGACCAGGGGCCGCAACTCCGACGTCGCAGGGCACGACCCCTGCGCCCACACACCTGCGTGAGCGCCTCAACAGCACCTGCTGAAGCCACTCCAGGCAGAGAACATGCTTCCCCGCCTCTGGCTGCGCTGCACGTTTCATCCCCTGTTTCGACGTCGAACTGTGTAGACGATCGCCGCGACTGAAACGGCGAGGATGAGCAGGAATCCGGATATGATCACAAATTCTGCGCCACCCAAGTTACCCATAGATCAGACCTTCCATTTTGCGAAACTCGACATACTCAGCCCCCTCAGTCGCCATCTGGTTTTCTGCGCCCCACCTTTTCTCGCCTGACTCGAGCAACCGCCTTTATGGCGCGCCAGCAGAAGATGATGACAAGCCACATGAGAGCCGCACCGAGTCCGTTCGAGGCGGACTGCCCCGCACTTGCGTCTGTGAACATCAACGCACCAAGGAAGATGATGACCCCCCAAGCGGCAGAAACGCCGATGATGGCGGGAAGTTCACGGCTCAAACTCTTCACTTATCCTCCTCTGGGCGAGTCCTCGTATTGGATTCTTTCTGGGGCTGCATACGGCGAAGCGCAGCCAGGGTGGGAGCAGTCCCAGCCCTGGCTGCAATCGATCCTTCGAATTGTTCTGCCAGAGGTGAGAGTCAGAATTTCCAGGCAGCCCAATTGCTTTGGCAGGAAAGAGCCTGTCCCGCTTCACGCTTGAGATTTTGCCACGTGAGGCTACCGGGGTCGTCATCTCGAACCGAGTTGTTCACGTAGCATGCCAACCCGATGACACCTGCGGGCTTCGAATACTTTCCGAAGACGCTCCCAACTTTCTTCGTGCCGTTCTTGAGCCAGTCAGGGATGTCAGGTGTGGGGAAAAGTCCCGTCGGGTCCACCAGATTTACAGGGTCGCCGGCGGCGTACAGGTAGGGGTTGGTTTCCTGGCCGGAGGGGTCGGGTTGGGTGAAGCGGCCGAGGGTGGGGTCGTAGTAGCGGTGGCCCATCTTGTACAGGCCGGTGGGTCCGTAAGCGTAGGTGTGGGTGCGCTTGCCGGTGTCGTCGCGAGAGCGGTTCTGTGTGTTCTCCGGGCACACCGAAACGGCGTGCGATCGGCACGCGAGTGCATCAGCTTCCCCCCACAGGAAGTCAGACGTTCAGTCAGAACCAGCGACCACGACGGTCACCGGCGACGCACAAGTTGTCACAGGAAGCACACAAAACGGCGCGGCGTCCCCCCAAACGTCCTGTGCATGCGGGCCGGAATCAGCCCCACCGCTTCGTCCGGCGTCGTCATGACATTTACGCCCGAATCGTCATCCGATCTGGGTGGAATTGATGGTTCTGATACCGCTCGCTGCGATTACCTTGTCCGAAAACCCGTGAGCTGGTCCTTCTCTGTGAAAGAGGAGGTCAGCGACCGTTTCTTTTCGGTCAGGTTCAGACCTGCTTCCTGGCGTTGCCAGGCGGCGCCCATCGATCATCGTTGCCGGTCATGGACGGAAAGCGCTGTCTGGGCAAGTTGTCTCAGACCGGGCGGGGGGCGTGAGACGTTCCTGCGTGTACGACTTCACGGAATGCACACTTCTCCCGTCGTATGCGTGGTCCCCCAGCCCGCGGCAACCACCCCTGCTGTGAAGGACGTTCTCGATGAACGCACTGGGCAGACGCATGCCCTGCTCCAACCCCACCCGCCGCCGTGCCCCCACCGCACACCGGACCACCCGTGCCGTGCAGCGGGCCGGACGCCTGCTGTGCTGGAGCCTCGCCGCCGGCATGGCCACCGCAGCCACCGACCTGCTCCTGACACCGCAGGGGCCGTGGTGGGGCACCCTGTGGCCCCTGCCCTGGTACCTCGCCGGCCTGTCCCTCGCCGCCTGGGCCATCCTGCGCATTCGCGAGAAGGCCACACAGCACCCGACCGACGAGGACACCCTCCCGGACAGCTGGGACCAGGCCGCGTAGGCGCGCTGCGTTCAGGTGCTCGCAGCAAGCCGTATCCCGCGCAAAAGCGGACCTGGCCGCTGCTGAGGCCTCGCGCGGACCCGAGCGGGCCGGCGTTTGGCGCCCTGTGCGCATACCGAGCTCGCGCTGTGCGGCTCGACGGGTTGGTTCACCAGCTGTTCGAGGCTCGCTTCAGCTCCTTCTGGCCGGGGGAGCCTTCAGGGGCGCGGGGAGCAGTGCTTCGCGCTCCGCGGGTTCGTGCCGCTGGTGGGATCATCCCCGCGGGTGCGGGGAGCAGGATCCGGCGGCCAGGGCTCAGCATCACCATCTGGGACCATCCCCGCGGGTGCGGGGAGCAGTGGGTGGCCGTGCGCCATGCCGAGGACCACATTCACATCGTGGCCACCCGAGCCCGCGAGGACGGGCGTCAGCCGGACACAAGCTGGAGCAAGCTGCGGATGCAGGAAGCCGCGCGCGGGTTCGAGGTCGAGTTTGGCCTGCGCCGTCTCACCCACGCCGACGGCACCGCACGCAGGTGGTCGAAGACCGGGGAGACGGAGAAGGCGACACGCCGGGGCCTGTCCGAGCCGGTGCGCGAGACACTCCAGCGCACCGTGCGCGAGGCTGCGGCGGCCGCCGTGAGCGACGCCGACTTTTTCGAACGGCTCGCCGCGGCCGGACTGCGGGTGAAGCGCAGGATCGCCCCGGACGGCAACGTGACCGGCTACTCCGTGGCGTTGCCCGGGGACCGCGACGGCGTACAGAAGCCGGTGTGGTTCCCGGGTACCAGACTGGCCCCCGACCTGTCCCTGCCGCGCGTACGCGAACGCTGGAACGGACCTCCCGTGAATACCGCGGCGCCGCCGGCGGACGTGTGGCGCGCGGCAGCAGAGAAGGTCCGCGCCGCAGCCGACCAGCTTGGTGTCGGAGGACTGCATCAGGGAGCCGGGGACGTGGCCGCGCTTGGTGACCTGATCGTGGTCGCCGCAGTCGTCTCGCCGTACCTGGTGCGCAGCCAGATGCGTAAGGCCGCGTACGAGTTCGAGCGGGCTTCCCGGGCGCCGGCCGCACGCGAGCTGGAGGGCCAGGCGCGCGAGCTGTACCGGGAGTCGACGCAAGTCCTCTCACGCTCGGTGTCATCGGCCGGGCGCAACGACACGGCCGCCGCGCTGGGCTTCTTGCTGGCCCTGGTGACGGCCGTAGAGGCTTCCCGGCGCTGGCACCAGGCGCAGGAGCACCGGGTTCAGGCGGACGCCGCTGGACGGGCCGGTCGGCTGTTGCACGAGGCGGTCGAGGTGACCGTCGGAGTCAACGCGGCACGCGAGTACAAGCCCCGCCCCAAGCACGCCGCGGCCGGGGCCGGGACCGGGCGTCGAGCGGCCCCAGCGCCGGGCATCCGGCCGATGGCTGGCATCGTCCAGGAGGCCGTTCCCGAGCACGCGCGCGAGATTCTGGCCGACCCCGCGTGGCCTGCGATGAGAGCGCGGCTCGCAGAGGTCGAGAAGGCCGGTGACGATCCCGGTGATGTCCTGGAAACGGTCGCTGCCCGGCGGGAGTTGAACTCAGCGGACTCGGTTGCCGAGGTGCTTGTATGGCGCCTGGACGGATGGCAACGGCAGCGCAGTGCGGCGGCCGCCTCCGGCAGCGGTAGGACCGCCTCGCCCACCGGAGGAGCCGGACGGCCTGTCCCGGCCCGCAGGCAGGACGCGTCCTCATCGACGCGGCGGCCGCCGGGCGAGGAGCAGCAGCGCAAGGGCCCGAAGCGGGGCCGCTGACGAGGGGAGAGCGCGAGATGACGACACCGACACCAGAGGAACGTGCTGGGGAGGCGTTCATCGAGTCCGCCGCCGAGGCGGTGCAGACCGCGGTCATGGCGGCGCGCTTGGTCATGGCCATCGCGGACGCGGCGCGACGCCACCAGCAGCGCAGGCAGAAGGGCAAGGAGGACGACCTGCCCGCCGCCGAGGAGGCGGTGAACGAGATGGGTAAGGACGTCAAGCGGCTGCTTCCGTCCGACGTCTCCCTCGCGCTGATGGGAGAGGCGGACTGGCCGCAGCTCGCGCAGCAGCTGATGGCGCTGCGCCATGCGGGCGTCGACCTGGAGCAGGTCCTGCCGCACATCGGCGAGATCGCGGTGAACGTGCGCGACCAGGTCGCGGCGAAGGCTGAGGGAGTGGCCACCGATCAGTGGGTGCGGGCCGTCCGGGAGACGCTGCCGGCGGGACCGGTGCGCGAGGCGATCCTCACCTCTCCGGCGTGGCCGGAGATGGCGGCGACGATGGCCCGGCTGGAGGAGCGGGGAGTCAACGTGCGCGAGGTCCTGGCGGCCGCGCACAACGAGGTGCTGGCCGTCGACCAGGCGGTGGCGAAAGGGCTCGGGGCGCCCGCTGAACCGGTGATGAGCCGGGACGCCCAGCTGTCCTACGGGCCGCTGACGACCGGGCTGGATCTGCCCCGGGACCTCGACCTGTCCGACCGCGAGCGAGCACTCAAGCACCAGCTGGCCGTCTCCACGCCGGAGAACGAGCGGTACACCCGGTGGGTGCGGGAGGCGATGCCCGGGCACGAGCGGGAGGCGGACCTGATGGTCGCGTCCCGTCACTGGCCCCTCCTGGCCGCCCGCATGGCGCAGATGGAGAAGGACGGTATGCCGGTGCGGGAGCACCTGGCCCGGCTGGCCAGCGACACGTCCTGGCAGGAAGGACCTCCTGCCCAGCTCGCGACGCGGCTGGTGCAGGCCGCCGGCGCCACCCTGGACCGTCGGCTCGGGGATGCGGCGACGTCGCGGCCGAAGGTGAACACTCTTGCGGCGAGGGCGACGTCGACGAGCCTGGGCCCTACTAAGGCGGCGAAGGCCGCAGCACCCGCGGACCCTGGAACGGCCCCGCACCGGCAGGCCGGACCTGCGCCGAAGAGTGCACGGTCCCGGTAGTCCGCCAGCGTGATGGGCCTGTGCCGCAGACCTAAGGCTGGTCTGCGGCACACGTCGTCTGCGGTCAGGGGCGGGTGGCGCCGACGTAGTCGTTCTGCGGCATCGCCGAGGTCAGGGGAGCCAGTTCCACACTGCGTCCAGTGCGGGGGGCGTGCAGGACGTTGCCGTCGCCCGCGTACATCGCGACGTGGTAGATGAATCCGCTTCCGCCGTGCGCCCAGAACAGGAGGTCGCCGGGCTTCAGATCGCCGCGCGCGATGGGGCGGTGGCTGGTCGCGCCGTACTGCGCGGCAGCCGTGCGCGGCAGCTTCGTGTTGGGCCAGTAGGCGTACTGCATGAGGCTGGAGCAGTCGAAGCCCACCGTGCTGGAGGCGGCGCACCGCCCGTTGCGGTAGCCGTTGCTGCCGTCGCAGAAGCCCACCGAGGGACCGGCGGGGCCGCCGCCTCCGTAGGCGTACGGGGTGCCCATCCGGGTGGCGGCCTTGCGCAGGGCGTCAGCGCCCGTGCCGGAGCCGGAGATCTCCAGCAGGCCGGGGCCCTCGAACCGCTTCATGGTCGACAGGATGATCTGGACGTAGTTGTAGGTCTCGCCGCCCGCGAAGGACTTCGGCGGGACGCCGCGGTACTGCTCCACGCGGCCCCAGCCCGCGTTGTAGCCGGCCAGTGCGAGGGCTCGCACGTCACCGGGGTAGCCGGACTTCTCAGCCTGCTTCAGCAGGGAGCACATCATGCGGCCCTGTGCCATCACGGCGTCACCGATGTCCCAGGGCGACGCCTCCCCGCTGTTGTCGTCGTCGCGGCCCCAGGTCGCCCAGGTGCCGGGCATGAACTGCGCCGGGCCCTGCGCACCGGCGTGGCTGGTGGCCTCCGCGCGGCTGGTCTTGAACTTCGACTCCTGGTAGAGCTGCGCGGCCAGCAGGGACGGGACCATGGCCGGTTCCGCGCAGGCCTTGTCCGCCTTCAGAATCCAGGTACGGAACTCCGCAGGTACACCTTGCAGGCCCCCGCCCCCGTCGGTCGCCTCGGTGGCTTCGGCATCCTCGTCGGCGATGACCAGGGCCACGATCCCGAGGGCCACCACCAGAACCAGGCCTGTCACTGCGGCGGCAGCCGCAACGAGCAGCTTCACGTGCTCTTCCCCCCGTGCTGACTCTCTCTTCGCTGTTGCCGGTCGTGTGACGTTCCGCCGTACTAGATCACGACTTGCTTGGCATGTGCGCCTCCATAGGTGCGGGGGCCGGGAGGGACCCGCGATCACTGACCGCGTAGGGTCGGTCACAGCCTCGCGCGGGGGTCTTCGCGCAACGGAACGTCCTGGATAGGGGCGTCCGGGGAGGCCTTTGGCGACTCGGGGGTGTGGCTGATGGGGGCGGGCATTGCGGCACGGGGAATGGCGGGGAAGCACGCGGGAAACAGGGCGGCCGCCCTTTTCGTGAATCTGCTCCATTCTGGGCAAAGCCCGCACCCTACCGCGCTGCTGTAGAGCCACACCTGTGACCTGACCTCCGGCTACGCGAGAAAGTGCCCCCGCGTCTGACAGCGGGTCACGGTAGCCTCACGGTTCCCAAGAACCCAATATCGTGACTTCAAACTCAAAGACACAGGGGGAGTTGGGTCGTGACCACCCAACCGGTTCTTTCAACCCCGGGCGCCCGCACGAGGGATGCACTCAGGTATGCGCTGATGCCCGTGGACGGGAACGGCATTGCGGTGGCGACGGTTGCCGCGATGCTCGATGACGACGCCGGCGGCACCGCTGCACGGGTCCTGGCTCCGGGGGAGGTCCTGCCCTACGGGACCGTCCCGGTGCTGGTGACCGACACCACCGTCTACGGCGCGCAGCGCCTGGAGGAGACCCTGCTGCGCTGGGGTCCGCTGCCGAAGCCCTGGCTGGTGTGGGTGGCCGACGCCCCTGCCCGGCCCGTGCAGGACGCCCGGTTCACCGTCCGGGCTCTCGAAGGGCGCCTGGCCGGAGTCGCACGGCTTCCGTACCTGCCTGTCCTGCGCGCTGTGAAGGGGCCCGAGGAGGCCCTGGAGTACAAGGACGTCCAGTCCGCGGCCGCGACGCTGCGGCGCACGATCGAAGGGAAATGACCATGGCGAACCTTGCGGCCCTCATCCCGGGGGCGAAGCCCACCCCGATCCCGAACATGGACGGACCGGTGGCCGAGCTTTTCGGGTACGGCCTGTGGCTGCTCATCCTGGCCGGGGTTGGCGGTGTGGGCTTCGGCGTCTACAAGATGGCCGTGGCGGACAAGTCCCGCAACGGCGGCGGCAGCGAGCCCTTCAAGTGGATGGGGGGCGGCATCGCGGCCGTCATCCTGTCCAGCTCGCTGATCGCCATCCTCAACGGCATCGCAGGCTGAGGCGGCCGTGGGACGCACAAGGGGAACGTGGAACACCAAGGGCAGCTGGTTCGCGGGCGCCGCGCTCGCGGCCGTCCTCGCCCTGACGGGCTACGCCGTCTTCGCCGGCGGCGACGAGGGCACGGACACGCCGGGCAAGGACGGGTCGACCCCGAGCGCGTCCGCCTCCTCCGGCCCGTCGGCGACGTACGCGCCGCCCAACGACTGGACGGAACCGGAGCAGTGGGCTGCGCTTCCGCGGGGGAAGCGCACCAATATGCTCGGCAGCCAGGTCGGCTTCCCGCACACCACCGAGGGCGCCGTGGCCACAGCGGCAGCCGTCAACACGGTCAGCATGCAGGAGGACCACGACACTGCCGACGAGCAACTGCGGCTCTACCACTCGTACGTTTCCAGGGCGGACCAGAGCGACGAGCACGCCGAGGAGATCGAGCTGGCCGCGATCGAAACGGACAAGGACCTGCACCGAGAGCTGGGCGTCCCCGTCGGCGGGCCGCTGCCGCCTGGGGCGTACATGCGTAGCACTGGGATCGGCTTCAAGGTCATCGGTGAGTCGGATGACGAGGTCAGTGTGTGGGTGCTCTCCCGGGTGGCGCAGAAGGGGGGAGAGACGGCGCAGGAGACGGTCAGCTACACCCGCACTCTGATCGCGGTGGTGTGGGAGGGCGGCGACTGGAAGGTATCCGGCACGGCCACCCAGCGAGCTCTGGACGCCCAGCCGGACAAGCCAGAGATCGTGGCGCCTGGGGACGAGGCCTTCAACGAAGCTGGATGGACGGCTATCCGGGAGGCGTCGTGACCGGGCGTCGTCTGGTCGTCCTGGTGCTGGCGCTCGTGGCAGTGCTCGGACTATCGGTGTCAGCACCGCAGCCTGCCCGGGCGGACGGGCCGATCGGCGGCGGAATCGAAATCGCTTGCCGAGGGGTCACGGGGCCTCTCTTCGGCACGCTCTTGCCCGGTGGCCGCTCGACGACTCCCGGGCGTCCGGGAAGCCTGACTGGCTGGGACGGATGCGACGCGGTTGGCAAGGTCGGCCAGGAGAAGATCAAGGAGGAGTGGAACAACATCATGGAGTCCCTCCTCGGCGACGTCATCAAGTCCGGTGTCGACGTGACGAAGTGGGTCATCAAGAAGACGCTGACCTTCGCCTTGCTCGGACCATCACTGGACTTGGCCGGCACTGGACTGTGGACCGGGAAAGACACGAAAGAACCGACACTCGCAGGCATGCTGACCTGGCTGGGGCTGGTGATCGCCGTGGCCGGGGTGATTTGGAACCTTGCCCGGATGGCCTTGACCGGGCAGGGCAAATACGCAGGCAGGGCCATGGCCGGATGGGTCGAGAACTTCGTCCTGTCCTTCCTCGGCGTGTCCCTCTTCGCGACGCTGCTCGTCCTCGGGGACGCGCTGAGCGCGGGCCTGGTGAACGCGACGTTCAAGAACGACTCCGAGGCCTACGAACGGATCGTGGCGGTGATGCTGCCGACCGGCGTGTCCAACCCCGTGACGCTCCTGTGCATCATCGCGGTGCTGCTGCTGGTCGGCTTCATCCAAATGGTCATGATCTTCCTGCGGCAGAGTGCGATCCCCATCATCTGCCTGCTGATCCCCGTGGCCGGTGCCGGACGCACCGGCGGTGACGCCACCCGCAAGTGGGCCCCGGCGCTGATCACTTCCGGCATGGTCATCGTGGCGTACAAGCCCATCGTCGCGGTCATCATCTGCACGGGGTTCGCGGAGTTCGGGGAGGCCAAGACGCTCTCCGAGTGGCTGCGCGGCTGCGCGACGCTGGTCCTCGCGGTGTTGGCGCCCGGCCCTCTCACCAAGATCTTCGCTCCCTTCGGTGCGGCGGCCGGTGGCGGGCTCAGCGCAGGCGGCGCCAGCGGTGCCTTGTCGGCGGCCGCCAGCTACATCGGAGGGAAGAGCGGCGCGAAGGGCGACGACGGCAGTAGCGGAGGAGGCGGCGACCGGCAGTCGGACGCCATACGGCACATGCAGATGGTCGAGCAGAACATGGGACCCCAGAATCGCGGCCAGGGCGGCGGGGGCGACTCCGGGAAGGACGGCGGCCAGGGCAGCGACGCCCAGGCGCAGGCCTCCCGCAACGCAGCCGGGTCCCGTGTGCCGGGCCAGCCCGGACCCGAGGGCGCTCCCGGCGCGGACGCGGCCTCCACCGGAGGGAAGACGGCAGGAACGTCGAGCGCAAGCGGCAGCGGCACGGCGGCCGCAGGCGGTTCCGCCGCCGCCGGCGCGGGCGTCGCCGCAGCCGGAATCCAGGTCCTGGACGGCGTCAACGACGCTCTCCAGAGTGCCAGTGGACAGATGGGCGGAGGGGACCAGCAGTGACAGCCCACGAGGTGCCCACCACCTTGATGGTGGAGGGCTTCCGCGCCCGCCGATCCTTCGGGTTCGGCGGGCTGTCCCGCACCGCCACGATGCTGGCGGCCGCGGTCCTGACGGCGGACGGCCTGATCGCCACGCAGATGCCGCTCTCCCTGCTGGTCACCCTGCCGGTGACCGGCGCGTTCTTCGCGCTGGCCGCCGCCCGCAGGCACGGCATGTCCGCCCTGTCCTACTACTGGGCCCGCTTCGCGTGGAAGCGCGCGGCCCGCTTCGACGCCACCTCCTACCGGCGTCTGCTGCTGCCCCACCCCTATGCCCTGGACCTGCCGGGCGTCGGCGCGAGCAGCACCCTGATCAAGGCGCACGACCCAACCACCGGCCGCCCGGTCGGCGTCGTCCACGACCGGGCCACCGGCTACATGACCGTCAGCACCCTCCTCGCGCCGGGCGGCAGCCTGATGGCGCCCACCGGCGCGGTGCAGAGCAGTCTGCGCACCTGGGCGTCGGTGCTGGACGCGATGAGCACGGACGAGCAGGTCAAGGGCGCCAGCGTCACCATCCAGATCACCCCCGGCGCCGGTGAAGCACTCGGGGACGACGTGAAGGCCCGCAAGGCCCCGGGAGCGCCGAAGCTGGCGACGCAGGTCATCGACGAGCTGGTGCGCACGACCCCGCACGCCACCGCGAGCGTGGCCCCGTGGATGAGCGTCACGGTCGACCCGAGCGCGTCCGCGAACCCGCCGGTGGACCTGGCCGAGCAGGTCGCCGAGGCGCTGCGGGTGGTGGACGGCCTGGACCTGTCCGGTACGGGCACGGACATTGAGCGCAGGGCGACCGACGTCGACCTGCGCCGTATCGTCCGCAGCGCCTACGATCCCGACGTCTTCAACGCCCGCGACGCGGACTTCGAGGAGCTGTCGTGGTCGGAGTGCGGGCCGCAGGCCGCCGACGACGACTGGGAGACCTACGCGCACGACGGCGGAGTGTCCGTCAGCTGGGTGCTGCGCGAGATGCCGCGCCGTCCGATCCCCTACTCCGTGCTGCTGCCGCTGCTGGCCCCGGGCCGCTACCAGCGGCGCATCACCATCGCCTACCGCGTGCTCGACCCGATGGAGGGCGAGGCGGTGCTGGAACGCGAGATCTCCAACGCCCACCAGCGGGCGCAGGCCACCGCCGAGGTCAAGGGCCGCGCCAAGTGGTCGCAGCGGGCGGACGCCCAGCGGGCGGAGAAGGCCGCCGCCCAGGTGGCCGGAGGAGCCCAGGTGGTCGACTGGACGCTGATGGTGACCGTCACCGCCCGCAGTACCGCCGACCTGCCCGCCGCCCGCCAGGAGATGGCCCGGGCGGTCAAGGCCACCCGCGGCATCCGCATGCGCAGCGCCTTTGGCGCCCAGGCCGCCGTCTTCGCTGCCGGACTGCCGATCGGCTACTCGCCCCTGGTGAAGGACTGACATGGCACGTAAGGCGAAACCGGTGCCGGTGACCACGCCCAAGCGCGTGGTCAAGACGGTCGAGCAGGGCCCGACGCGCGAGGAGCGGCAGGCCGAGAAGAAGCTGCGGGGGCGCTTCGCCCCCAGGCTGGGCTGGGGCGGACGGTTCGGCGGCCGCGCACCGGTCGAGGACACCGGCACCGTCTACACCGGCCCCACCTCCCAGGCCGGCGGCATCTACCCCTTTCTCCTCGGCTCGGGTCTGCCGCCGCGCGGGGTGCCCGTCGGCCGCGACCTGCTCACGGGCGAGCTGGTGTGCATCGATCCGAGCGGGTGGACGGGCCGGTTGACGACCAACCCCGGCGTGTGGGTGATGAGTCAGCCGGGCGCGGGCAAGAGCGCGCTGGTCAAGCGCATGTGCATGGTGTATTCGGCGTACGGCTTCCTGACGTGCGTGCCCGGGGACGTCAAGGGCGAGTACTCCGACATGATCCGCGAACTGGGCGGATCGGTCGTGCGGATCGGCGACGGCATCGGCCGCCTCAACCCCCTGGACTCCGGCCCGCTGAAGGGGCGCGTGCAATCCCTGACCACGGAGCGGCGCGAGGCCCTGCTGGACGTCCTCAACGGGCGCCGCCTGGAGACGCTGGTCGCCCTGCTGTCGACCAAGCACGGACTGGGCCGGGCTCCCGACGAGGTCGAGCGCTCCGCGCTGGACACGGCCGTGCAGGTCGCCTCCGCCGCGCAGGAGTCGGGCAGCGACCCGGTGGTCGCCGACGTCGTGCAGGTGCTGCGGGCGGCGCCCGAGGAACTACGGACCAAGCTCGCCGCGGACGGCGAGCGCTACCAGGACCTGACGCGCAGCGTCATCGCCGGACTCGACAACTTGATCGGCGGCCCGCTCAAGGGCCTGTTCGACGGGCCCACCACAACGCCGCTGGACATCGGCGCTCCGGCCGTCTCGGTGGACATCTCCGCGCTGCGGGCCCGCGGCAACGACGTCGTCAGCGCGGGCATGATCGCGACGTGGGCGTACACCTACAGCGCGATCGACAGCGCCCGCAGCATCGGCATGATGGACCGCTCCCTCGTCCTGCCGATGGACGAGATGTGGCGGGCCCTGCGCTCCGGCCCCGGGCTCGTGGACGCGATGGACGCGATCTCCCGATTGAACCGGACCACGAACGACGTGACGATCTACGTCACCCACTCCCTGCTGGACGTCGAGGCCCTGCCGACCGAGCAGGACAGGGCCAAGGCCCGCGGCCTGATGGACCGGTGCGACACGTGGGTGATCGGCGCGTCCTCCGAGGAGGAGCTGCGCCGGGTCACCGGCAAGCGGTCGCTGACTGAGCAGGAGCGCATGATGATCGGCTCCTGGTCCTCGGCGACCAGCACCGGACTCGACATCGACCCCACCTACGACGAAGCCGACGGCGCCGCGCCCCTGGAGGAAGAAGGCGCCCGGCACCCGGGCCGCGGCAAGTACCTGATCAAGATCGGCACCAGGCCGGGGATCGCGGCCGCGCTGGAGCTGACCGGCACGGAGCTGCGGCTCTACCGCACCGACAACAACCGCCGGCGGATGACCGCGACGGGAGGTGGACGCGCATGATGACGGAGTCCGACCGGGCATGGGCGGCCGGGGGCATCCTTCTGGGCGGCGCCGTGACGCTGTCCGTGGCGACCTGGGCGGGAGGAGCCGCCGGCGCGGTGATGACCGGAGACGACGCCGCCCCCTTCCCCACCTCCCTGGTGGGCGTCTTCCAGATGGCCACCGACTGGTCCGCAGCCTGGCCGCACTCGCAGACCGCGTCCCTCGTCGGCGCCACCGTCGCGGACCTGGCCGTCGTCGTCTTCCTCATCTGGGGGCTGCGCTGGGCCTTCCGCTGGTTCCGCAACCCGAGCAGCCTGGCGACGCTGCACCAGGTGCGGGAGCTGACACCGAAGCACGCGGCCCGCACCGCCACCCGGCTGCGCGCCTCCCTGAAGGAGACGAAGCCCTCGAAGGTCCCACCCCGGGACCGGGGCGTGCTCCTGGGCGACCACCTGCCCTCCGGCGTCGAACTCCGCGGCAGCGACGAGGACACCTACGTCGCCATCATGGCCCCCCGCGCCGGCAAGTCGACGTCGCTGGCCATCCCCGTGGCCGAGGAGGCGCCGGGCGCCCTGCTGATGACCTCGAACAAGGCCGACGTCTACGCCGCCACGCGCGCGAGCCGCGCCCGGGCCGGGCAGACGTTCCTGTTCGACACCCAGGGCGTCGCCCAGGCCGAGCGGGACGTGTGGGTCGACCTGGTCGCGCAGGCCGAGACACTGGAAGGCGCCGAACGTCTGGCCAGCCACTTCGTCACCCAGATCACCTCGGAGCAGGCCGATCCGTTCTGGTCCCAGGCGGCCGGTGACCTGCTCACCGGCCTCTTCCGCGCCGCGTGGTGGGAAGGCGCCACCGTCCGTGAGGTCATGAAGTGGCTGGCCGACCCGAAGGAGAAGGCCCCGCTGCGCGTGCTCTACCAGCACGAGGCGGTCCTCGCCGAACAGGTCGACTCCTCCATCAACATCGCCGAAGAGACCCAGTCCGGGATCTATCAGAACGCCCGTACGGCCATGTCCGCACTGCGCGACGAGAAGGTCCTCGCGTGGGTCACCCCGGACAAGAACAGGATGCGCTTCGACCCGGAGGCCTTCGCCACCAGCACGGACACGCTGTACCTGCTGAGCAAGAAGGGCGGCCCGTCGAGCGCCCTGGTTGCTGCGGTCGCCGACGCGGTCTTCACCGCCGGCACCGAGGCGGGCGAGCGCCACGGCGGCCGCCTGCCCGAGCCGATGCGCGCCGTCCTGGACGAGGCCGCCAACATCTGCAAGATCGCCGACCTGCCCGACCTTTACAGCCACCTGGGCTCGCTCGGCATCACGCCGTTCGTGATCCTCCAGAGCTACCGCCAGGGCGTCCGGGCATGGGGCGAGGTCGGCATGGACTCGATGTGGTCGGCCGCCACGAAGAAGGTCATCGGTGTCGGCATGGACGATGCCAAGTTCGCCCAGGACGTCTCCACGCTGACCGGCGCCCACTACGTCGAGCGCGGCTCGTACTCCAGGTCCAAGGACGGCGGCAGCAAGAGCTGGAGCGAGCAGCGCGAGCAGGTGCTCGACCCCGCCGAGATCCGCGCCATGCGCAAGGGCACCGCCCTGCTGATGTCCACCGGCATGCCCGTCGCGCAGATCAGCCTGCGCCCCTGGTACGCGGAGCAGGCGATGGCACACATCGGCCCCCAGATGAAGGCCGAGGAGCAGGCCATCACCAAGCGCGCCGTGGCCGCATACGAGGAGCGGAAGGCGGCACGCAGTGGCCGATGAACCCGAGGACGTCCCGGAGCTGGACGTGCCGGTCGGCATGTTCGAGGACATCGAAGACCTCAAAGCCCAGGTCGCGCTCCTGAAGTCCCTGGTCGAGAGGCTGGCCGGGCCGGGGGAGGAGGGGCGGGGCGAGGCCTCGGCCGACGAGGACGAGTCGGCCGGCGGGGAGGCCGCAGCCGACGATGACAGCGAGGAAGAGGATTGGCAGTACCCGCCGTTCATCTTGCTGTTGGACCCGCCGGAGTACGACGACGAGCTGCGGGCGCTGATCGAGTGGGTCGAGGGCGTCCTCGTACCCGGCTACCTCGCCGAGCCGTCGGCCGACGCCCGCTGGTGCCACCTGTGGTTCGAGCACCCCGTCGCCGTCGCCCGCCTCCACGCCTGCTGGCTGGCCTGGCAGGAACTCACCGACCCCGCCACCTGCGGCTACACCGGGCCCAGCGTCTGGCACCGCGACCACCTGGACCCGTGTCTGCGCGAGCTGCGCGGCGCCGGCGGCCCTTTCGCCGGGTGCACCAAGAGCGAGCACCAGATCGATCACCGGCTGCCCGGCCTGGTGCCCAGCGCCTCGACGATGGAGGGGCACTGAGGGGCTGCGGCGGGCCGGGGGCCGCAGCGAACGACACCCACGGCGAGAGCTGTCTGGTCAGATGCTGTCGTGTTGCAGCGCGCTCAAGAAGCTGTTCCAGGCGCGGGCTGAGACGGGAAACGGACGACGATCATGGTCTTTGGTGTCACGAACGAGGATGCCGGCGCCGGCTGCGGCAACGCTGGCCTCCACGCATGCTTCCTCGAAGTCGGTGCTGTGGCTGCTCTTGTGCCAGCCCGTGGGAGGGAGCGGCATGAGGTCCTCCTGGCGACGGTCGGAAGTGGGCGGGCACCAGTGCCCGCCTGGCGGAGTCTACGGACCAGCAGCCACCCACGAGGGACCGTCGTTGTGCAGGAACCCAAAGGAGATAGGGAGAAGCCATGTCACATGAGGTGCGGTCGCCACGGTGGACGGCGAAGGAGATGGACGACTTCGAGCGCGCCCGGGCGTTACTGAGCGCGCTGATCGCCGCGTACAGCGCACACATAGGCCGGGCACAGACCAGGGAGGTCTCCCAGGTGCTGCGAGCTGAACGGGCTCCGCTGCTCGAGGAGAGGGACAAGCTGACGGCCGACGACCGGGAACGCGTCGCGGAGATCCTCCGCGGGATGCCGGGCCGCCTCGAGTCCGTTCGCGCCGGCAGCGGCCATGCCTGAGCCGGCCCCCGCGTCCCGTCTCCTCACGGACGAGCAGATCAGCGAGATCATCCGAGAGGATGTATTGCCGCCGCTGGCCAGGTTGTCACCGCAGGCTACGCCGCGCATGGTTGTGCTCGGGGGGCCCCAGGGATCGCGCAAGACCACACTCAGGCCCGTCGTGGCCGAGCAATTGGGCTTGGGCGACGACGTCGTCTACTTCGACGGAGACGACCACAACGACTTCCATCCGCACTACGACCGGCTCGCCCGCCAGCACGGCGCGCCGGAGGCCGCTCGCCTGATCCGAGAGGACAACGAGATCATCCGGGGAGCGATCCTCAGTGAGGTGCGGACCCGGCGGCTGAGCATCATGTTCGTCGGCCCGTACACACACTCGGAGTACACCCTTGGACGCCTCGCCGAGTTCCGTGCCGACGGTTACCGCACCGATGTGGCCTACACCGCTCTGCACCCGGCGCTGTCGCAGCTCGCCGCGATGGATCGTCACCTCGCGGCGCTGACCGACGGACCGGGCTACAGCTTCCTGGTCTCCCCGGAGCTTCTGGAGCGGGTCATCTCAAACGTCCCCGCCGTCGTGACCCGAATTGAGGCCGAAAGGGCCGCCGACGCGCTGCACGTCGTGGACGCTGGTGGCATCGCCTTCAGCAAGCGGCTCGGCGACGACAGCGTGTGGGCACCCGACCGGCCAACGGCCGATGCAGTGGAAGAGATTCGTCTCCGGCCCTGGGGGCAGTCTGTGACCGCGGACTTCCTCCGTAGACGGGAGCGAGTCGAGGCCGCTCCCATAGGGGAGGACCCGCAGTTGTGGGCCGCACGTCTGGCCCGGGTCGACGAGCTTGCCGCCCCTATGATCACCCCCCAACCGGGAAACGGTCGCCCCACTGTGTCCCAGGCAGCAAGGCAGCGCTCGACCACCGCGCCGGCACGTCCGGGCGCCAAGAAGGCGGCGAGCCCGCCGTCGTCGCAGCATCCATCCCCGCACAGGACAGAGGGGCAGGAAAGCGGATCCGGACGGACTCGATAGCGGACGCCCGTGGGCAGTCCGCTCGACCAGTTCTTCCGGCAGCGCCGGCTCGTCGATTGCGGCGAAGGGAGAGACGGGTGGATTCGTGCCCCACCCGGGCGGGTTCCGTCGACGCTGATTCAAACGAGCATTCCCCACGTCGTCAGCGATGTCCGTCGAATGCCGCGGAGGACCGCGGCAGCGACGAGAGCGCACGGTAGGCAGAGCTCGCGACTCTCTCCCGAGTTCGGTCGGTTCAATCATCCCGCCCGCCCCGCCCTCCCGGAATTTCCGCAGTAAATGCGTACACGTTGCCCCGGCAGTCAGTTTTGTCCGCCGCAGGTTGCGACAATTATGGCCTCACCTATTGCTGTGGTAGAAGGCGCTGGCGGGATAGGCTACACCAATCTGAAATTCGCGTGTAGGCTGTTGACCGCGGCCGTCGCCAGTGTCTTGTGAACCGAATCCTGCCGTAACGATGATGTAATCCTGGACGGCATCGGAACCCGGCGCTGTTGGACCGTACGCCAGCAGTGGGGTGTCAGCCGGAAGGTTCTCCAGAGCTTGACGGAGTTCTCCAACGGTCCAACCTCGAACGGGGTTATCTTTGTTGAAGGTGGTCAATTTCCTTTTCCAATCAGGTTGTCTGGGTAATTTTCGCGATCCCGTGGGACTTCGGGTGAGCAGACCCTTGCGTCCCGTCTCTTCGCTCGCGTGGTGGCAGCAGCCGTGGTCGGTCTGTTTCGGAGCAACACCCCGAATACCAACGCACCGTCATCACCGGCCGCGGCCCTGTTGGCGTCGTGGCGGCGTCGTTCCTGGAACCCCGAGTGCGGTTCCAGAGTCGGTGGGCGGCCTGCGTCGTGAGCCGTCCGGTGTGGTGGTTGACCGTGAACGGGCGGCATTGGTGGATATTCTTGGTGGCCGGTCCTGCTGAGCCGCTTCATCGGCTGACCGCGAGCCTGCGGCCTGCGCGGAGATGAGGTGGTTGCACACTTCGCGGACGCCTTGAGCGATGGTCCAGTCCGGCGTATAGGCGAGGCTATTGCGTAACTTCTCACCTGAGACGGCATAGTCGCGTCGATCGTCCACCGTCGCTCGATAGTTGATACGGACGGGCCCCGTAGGGGCCGCCGAAGCCAGCGCCGCCACCTGCTTGAGTTGCATGTTCTCGGTGACGACGTTGAAGATCTGCTGGCGTGTTTTGCCGGGATCGGACAGAACGCTGTTCACTGCTTGTGCGAGGTCCTGCACATGGACGTGAGGGCGCCATGCTTCTGGTCCGATGACGGTAACCTCACCGCGAGTGGTGGCCTCGTGAACGTACTGGTTGACGACGAGATCGAGTCGCATTCTCGGGGATACGCCGTAGGCCGTGGCCAGCCGCAGAACGGTGACATTGACGCCGCCATCCTGATCAAGGAGATAGCCTTCAGCCTCTGCCTTGCTTTCGCCATAGAGGGAGATTGGGTTCACGGGTGTGGTTTCCGTGGCGACGCCCGCGGCGTGACGGCCGTAGACGCTGCAGGTCGAGCCGAAGATGAGGTGGTTGACGCCCGATCGGTCAGCGGCTTCGTAGAGTACCTTGGTCGCTTCGACGTTCACTTGGCGGGCGAGTTCCGGCTCGCGTGCGCTGGCGGGGTCGCCGACGATGGCCGCGAAGTGGACGATCGCGTCGACGCCTTCGACTGCCTCGGCGAGCGTCTGCGTATCGCGGAGGTCTCCCTGAAGGAAAGTGAAATCACCCGTGCTTTCCAGCCTCTGAGTGAATTCACTGGGACGGCTGGCCAGACCCCGGACATGGGCTCCGGCATCCATGAGTCTGGAGGCAACGATCAGGCCGGTGTAACCGGTCGCTCCTGTCAGGAGTACGCGCATGCAGGTTCCTTCAATTCTGGTCCGAAGTCGGACAGTGGAGGCATTGCTGGGGTCGATGCCCGCAATGGACTGCACGGCGGAGCCGAGCCCATGAGACTTCGGATTGACAGATCCATGTGGATTGAGAGCTCGCCACACATCCCCTGCCTGGTGTACGGGTATCTCGCGCCGAACGTGCGAACCCCGTCCCGGCCCATGACCGGGAGGCCCCGGTCACCGGGGGCATCCTCGATGGGCCCGCCCGGTGGGGCGCTTCACCGTCCGTGGCCGCGGCCGCGTTCCTGCCGGGGCGCCGCCCCCGGAGCGGGTGGAAGCGTGTGGGGGCCACCGGAGGGACTGCGCCGTGGGCCGTCGGGGGTGGTGGTAGAGCGGGAACGGGCGGCCTTTGGGGATACGCCGGACGCTCGGGCGGATTCGGAGGCGGTCTGCGCGTACGGGAGGCTCCACCCCTGGCCCGGTACCCAGGTACTGCCACCCGGCGCCGCGGGCAGGCTGTCCATGAAGGCACCGAGCGTTTCACGCATGCTGTGCCAGCCGGGGTACTGATGCAGTTGCGGCGAGCCTGCGCGCAGAGCGTCCAGCCCTTCGTTCCAGGGCACGACCGGTTCAGGGCCGTCGCTGTCCTGCCCGTAGAAGCGGTAGGGCACAGGCACGCGGTCCATGCCCATCGGTCCCAGGTTCCAGTTGCTCTTCACCGCCTCACGCATGTGGTCGGCGTCGATCCGGCAGGTGCGCAGCATGAAGTACGCGTCGTAAACGTCCTTGTAACGGTGCCAGGGCCGGTCTCCCTCGCCCCGCAGGCCCCGGGGCTTGCCGGTCAGCAGCGTGAGCTTGTCGGCCAGTTGGTTGACCGCAGGGTTCAGCGGGGGCTGGAACGGGGTGAACCCAGGCAGGTTGATAGGGGCTACCGGGCGGTGCGCTGTGTCAGGTCCGCCGGTGACCGCTACCTTGGCGGGCGGCTTGATATCGATCTCGATGGGGATCGGGTCATCGACGGTCGGTGTGTGGCGCGGTCCGAAGCGAGGGTCGACCGGCGTGGCGGTCACGATGCCCATGACCTGGCCGTTGGGGAAGACGTTGAGTTCGCCGGCCGTGTAGCGCACGAGGCCGCCCAGCCCGATGCCGTGTGCGCTACCGGTGTGGCCGGGCGGTGCGGCGACGCGGCGGACTGCTCCTTCCACCGCGTCCCTATACAGGTCGGCGGCCCGGCCCGGGTCGGGATCCGTGACGGCGCTGGCGCACAGGTCGAGGTCAAATGCGTCGCGCGGCATCACGTACTGCTGAGGGATACCTGTGATGCCCGGGACGCCGAAGTCGGCGGGCCAGTCGCCGTCCGCGGGACGCGCGGGCAGGGCCAGCGAACCTATCAGCAGCCAGCCGAGGCCCTGGTCCGAGGTGATGCGGTGTGCCAGGTCCGACATCAGCACCTGCTGCAGAGCGCGCCGTTCGTTGAACTCCGGATATCGCGCTCGCGCGGCCACAGCCCCGCGGAGTTCCTGCCACCGAGGGAACTCCTCCCGGAAGGCGTCCCCGAGATGCTCGGCGGTGTCCATCACCCCGAAGTCGGGCATCTACGCGTCCTCCCCGGAGTTCGCGGCCGTCTCGGCACCGTCCACACTGGCCAGCAGGTAGGCCAGCAGATCTGCGCCAGTACCGGTGGTGCCGGGCAGTTCCCGAACCTCCAGGGCCTGCGCGAGTTCGGCGTGGGTGGCCAGACGCCGCTGCAGAAGATTCGTGGCGATACGCCCCAATCCATCCGGATCGGTGCTGCCGGCGGCCGCGATGTCCGCGAGGGCGCGACCCGGCGAGGTCACCGGCAGGCCTGCTACCTCGCGGTAATCCTGCGGTCCCAGCTCGGCGCGGTGGATGAGGACGTCCTGGGAAGAGGCGGCGGTGTGGTGGGGAGGGACGGTGAACTCTGCTACCGGGCCGGGTAGGTTGCCGACGGCGTAGACGCGCACCGCGGCCCCGTGCGACACGACACCGGCAGCAGGCAGCGGCCGCTCCCAGGCGGGCTCGTCCGGGGCCAGCAACAGCCAGTGTGCGTACAACTGTGGGAATGGGGGTCGCGTCCCGCCGCGCAGCCGCACGACTCCGGGTATGACGGTCTCGATGACACGGCCTTCGAGGAGTTCACGGAGGACGGCAGGGCTGGCTCCGCATGCGGCAGCCTGCCGTTCAGTCACCAGGCCGGCCTGTCCCTCGGCCACATCGGCGATACTTCCGACGATCTTCAACATGCCGGAAGCCTATCGGCGCCCTCCGACATCGATCATGTGATCCTTCCGGGTCAACTGGCTGATATCTATGGGTGCATGGAGCACTGGAGAAGTGATCGTGTGGGAGCCGCCGAGCGGGGCGAGAACCCCACCGTTCTGGCGCGGATGAGAACCGGATGGGCCGTCATCGGTGACACCCAACACCTCCCTGGCTACTGCCTGCTGCTGTACGCCGGCCACGCGAGTCATCTGACTGACCTGCCGCGCGCCGAACGAGCCCTCTTCCTCCTCGACCTCTCTCTGCTCGGTGAAGCCGTACAGATGGCGTGCAGCAAGCGCGACGAGGAATTCCGCCGGCTGAACTACGAGGTCCTGGGGAACTCGTGGGAGCACCTGCACGGCCACGTCCATCCGCGTTATGGCTGGGAGCCTCCGCGGCTGCTGCGTGGACCCGTATGGCGCTACGGGGAGGAGCGCACTGCCCCGGAGCACGCCCTCGGGCCCCGGCACGACGGTCTGCGGGAGGACATCGCGCAGGCGCTGACAGGCGTCCTCGCCGATGCCTACGGCCACGACTGACGCTCGTCGCGCCGGCGAGGAGGCGTCGGTGCGATCGATCCGGAGGCGGGCCGTATGGGAGTGGACGTACGCACAGAACCACCTGGCCATGGGCCGAAAACGAACGTAGCCAGACTGGGAAGTGTGGACGGCGTCACGCAACGCCGTACGGCTGCGGCCGCCCCGCCGATCGCCTCAGTCGTGCTCGCGGCCTGCTCGAGCATGTGTCGCACCGATTCGGCTGGGCGGCAAGCAGGTGGGCCAGGTACAAGCGTCGGCGAGGGCGTGGACGTCCATGGCGTCCATGACCTCCTGCATCTTCGACTCGCTCCGGGGATCAGAACAGCATGGACTGAAGCAGGTTCTGCGCGAGCGTCGACGTGGCGGCATGCTCCTCTTCCGGGCCGCCTCCGGCGCCTCCGGCGTCGGCAACGCTGGGCTGAAGGGACTCCATTCCTGGCTGCGGGCCGACCGCGGTCGGTCAGGTGGTCATGGACGGTGGCCTCGGCTCCGCAGGGGTGGCTGTAGGTCTGGCGCTTCGGGTAGGCGTGAGAGGGAGGGGCCTTGCGTTGCCGGCCGAGGGGTGGTCCTGGCCGCGGTGGTCGACCGTGACCGGGCAGCCTGGGCCGAGGGTCGCGTGGTCCTCGGCCGCTGTTCCGTCAGGAGGTCGGCGGGCAGCCACGGCTGGCCGGAGCGGATCTGCTCGTGGGCGGTCGCGTCCAGCTGGGCGCGTGCCATGTCCATGCCTGTGTGGGGCGCCGCGCGCAGGATGGCGGCTGCTGCTGCCTGCTCGGCCTCCATCACGTGCTCGTACGGCTCCACGAGCCGTCTCGCTTGGTGATCGGGTAGGGGGTAGAAGCGATGCACGGCCTTCGGGGGCCGGTGATCCACATTGTCGGTGACCAGGGTCGATTCGATGTGCCGGACGGCGGTGGGCATGGCCGCGGCGAGCTGCCACCCGGTAGCTGCCACCCGGTACACCGTCTCCGTCAGCCCCGCCGGACCTCCGGCGTCGGCGAGGATCTCGGAAGCGTCCCGCTGGACCGGGCGGCCCGGCGTCTCCGGGTTCCACGCCATGCCGTACAACAGCTGCCCGATGCGTGTCGCGTGCGCGTGTGCGGTGAGCAGGGCGGGGTGCGGAGGCGTCTTCGGCATCGGCGCGAACTGGCCGCTGCGCGCGAGGCCGTAGCCGGGCAGCGGCAGCTTCGGGTGGACGCGGGGGTCGGAGAGGTCGACGATCCGGTGCCATCGCGTCGCGGTCTGCTGCCAGGCTTGTGCCGCAGTCCGTAACCGGTCGGCTGACTTACGCAGCGCCTCGGCGGTGGGCGGGTCGGCGTCGGCGTCGGCATGAAGCAGGAGGCGGCCGGACAGCAGGTTGCTCATCGCACGCCATCGGGCCATTTGCTGCACGTCGGACCCGCTCAGGGCGGGCTCGCCGCGGCCGTGCAGGGCCTCGAAGGCGACCCGGGACAGGCGCTCGCAGTCGTCGGCGAGATGAAGGGGGATGCTCCCCGCCGCGTCGGTGGCCAGAGCCGGGCGTGGATCGAGCGGCGGTACGAGCGGGAACGCCGCGATGGCCTCGTTCCTCTGTCCGCCGGCGGCGCGGCCGAACACCGAGGCGTGGTCGAGGCTCCCGCATGCGACGTACAGCTGCACCGCGACGGACTCACGGGTGACGGCCTTGCCCAACGCCTGAGCCACACGGGCCGCTCCCCAGGCCAAGTCCGCCGAGCACTGCACCAGGTAGGCGCGGGCGGACCGGTGCGTGAACGCCAGGGCGTACGGCGTCACCGGTGCGCCGTCCCGCCCGCGGTGGCTGGCGATGAGGTCCTGGACGGCGGCCGCGGCCTGTACCGCGCGGGACAAGGGAGTGTCGTGGTGCAGGGCGGGGATCTCGGCGTCGACGGCGGGCAGTCGTCCTGCTGCGCGACGCAGGGCGGTGCGGGCGGTGGCCAGGTGGGCGGCAGGTGCCGCATTCGCCCGCCGGGGCCGCTCTCCGGCGCTTTCCAGGGTGTCCCGCAGGTGCCCGACCAGCTCGCCGAGCAGTCCGACGACAACGGCCTGTTCTCGGGCGTCGTCCGGCATGAAGGTGCTGGAGACCACCTCGCGCAGGTTGCGGTTGGCGGCCTCGTTCAGGTCGCCCAGCGTGGTGGGCATGCCTATCCCTCCCGAGCGGCGAGGAGCGCGTCGGCGGCGGTCGCGGCCTTGCCGGCGGCCTCCCGCGCTACCGCCCGGCCGTCTTCCTCCGTCCCAGGGGTGGCAGCCGCACGCTCCAGGGCCGCCTGGACGTGGCGCAGCAGCTCCACGTACGGAGCGAGTCCTTGCGCACCCGGCGGCGGAGGCGGTACGTCGACGGGGCGACCGGTGCTGGGCAACGGCAGCAGGCTCCGGCCCGCGGCACTCGCCTGTGCTGCGATCAGGGCCTGGAGTTCGTCGCCGCCTTCCTCGAACGCAACGGCGTCCGCGACCTTCTCGGCCACGGCGAAGGCCTCCCATGCGGCGGCCGTGGTCTCGGACCGGTCTGTCGAATCCAGGGCGGCGTCCAAGGGCTTCAGCACGTCTGGCAGTGGCATTACGTCATCTCCCCGTCTCGGCCGGTCAAACAGCGATCGTCTCACTCGGCGAGGGCGACGCCGGCGCCCTGTGGACAACCGCCCCTTTCGAGGACGGAGACGTGGAGCGGTGAGAAGCGAGCCCCTCGAAGGCACTTCGTTCGACAAAGGTGTGACGAACGCCCGGTGATCTGTGGCCTCTGGGTTCAGTCCTGGTGCCACACCAGCGTGTAGCGCCAGAACAGTCTGCGACGCAGTCGTGCGCCGGGCAGTGTGCGCCGGGCCTCGCGCACGATCTCGGCGAAGCCCATGGCCGCCGGTCGGACCGGGGCTGTCATCGAGGCCGGTGGGCATGCCGTGCGGCCCTTGTGCTTGATCAGGCCCATGGCGGCGTTCAGCGGAACGGCGGCGGCCCCGAGCACGTGGTCGCCAGGGGTTTGCGCACGCCAGAGACCGACGACCACCAACGTCCCTCCGGGCGCCAGGTGCCGGCGGAAGTGGGCGAGGGCGTCGGCGAACGGCAGGTGATGAAGGGCGGCGACGCAGGTGATGACGTCGTAGGAAGCAGCAGAGGGGATGCCGGTGAGCGCGTCCGCGGTCGTGAAGGCCACCGGAGCGTCGTTAGGGGTCAGTCCCCGGGCTCGGTTGACGGTTGCCGGATCGGGGTCGATCGCCTCCACTGCGGCGGCACGGGTGGTCAGGAGCCTGGCCAGGTCGCCGGTGCCGGAGCCGACGTCGAGAGCCGTGCGGAAGCTTCTGGGGAGCTGCCGCATGATCCAGCGGTGGTAGTGGGCGTTGTGGTCCCACGGGTGGGCGGCGTTGAACCGGTCGAGGGAATGCAGCAAGCGGCGCGGCAGTGTCGTCATGCCGTGAGTCCATCAGGTCCGCGCTCGGCCGCCGAAGCCGTCGTACAGGGCGCGGCCTGCCGGACGCCCGAACCGCAGCGATCCCCGGAGCTGTGCCGCGAGGTCAGAGCGCACCGGGCTGCGCCGGCAGCACGTCCGGTACCTGGGCTTCAGGGTTCGCGGTGATCATCGGTAGGGGAGCGGCTCATTCTGGTGAGGTCGATTGCAGTTCCGCGGGAGCGGAGCCCGCTGCCGGAGGGCGTTCGTGGCCCATACGTCTGTGCCGGGGCCCAGGGAAGACATCACTTGCATCCACGCCGCCCGTGCCCTATTTGCCGGAATCTGCACAAGTCGCTGAAACACGCCCTCGTGGCCCGTAGACTCCCAGGTCAAACAGCCTGCTCCCCGCACGCGCGGGGATGGTCCCGAAGCCACTTCGGCACTGATCGCTCGCGGTGCCTGCTCCCCGCACCCAGCGGCGATGGTCACCCAACGCGACGGCCCCGCCCCTCACCCGCCCGGCCCGGGACTACCTGCGTAACCCTCGGATGTGGCCCAGATAGACACCGAGGTCAGGCTGACGGCAGGCGGAGCGAGCGTAGCCGTTCGGCGACGGTGAACGAGTCGAGACGCAGGGCGGTGATGTCGGTAATGAGGTCCCGCCAGGCTTCGAACTTGGTGTTCACCCGCTCCCCGTGCATCCCGAGGTACGCCACGGCCAAGCCGAATCCGTACAGCTCGTTGCGAGCGGGCAGCGGCCGGAGCACGACGCACTCCTCCAGCATGACGGCCGCGCGCCAGAAGGCGTCCGGGTGGTGCTGGTCGTGGCGGGGCGGGTCGACCTTGTGCCGGGCGGCGAGACCGACGAACACGGAGTAGTCGTTGACCGCGAGGTCGTCCAGCAGCTCAGCCTGACGTTCCAGGAACCACCGGTAGTCGACGTAGTACTCGGCAGACATCGGTCAGGCCGCCCGCGGGGCGGTCTGCGCCGGCGCGGGGCCCCCGTACTCAGCGTCGAACGCAGCGGCCGTTTCCGGATCGCGGGTGACCTGCCGGAAGATCTCCGCGCCCTCGGCCAGCGCGCGCTCGCGCCGCTTCTCCTCGGCGACCTGCGCGAGGTAGGCGTCCAGCGGCAGCCCCGCCGCGTCGGCCAGGGCCCGCAGCGCGTCCGCGGTGGTGTCGTCGATCTCGATGCCAGCCATGCGTCGAGTATGCCGCGTGGCACCACGACCAGGCCAGTCACTTGGGGATATCGCTCTGACCTGCACCTTCCCTATTTCTTCGACATCGCTTCCCCGGTTCGAGCTGTCCAAGGCGAAAACGACTCACTTGATCACAGCATTCCATTTCGCCGGTTTTCCTGTTCGTCAGACCTGTCAAAATTGTCAGGACAAAAGCCAGTTCATCACTCGATGTAAGCGCTTTCACCATTCTCGGGAATTATCGCTACCGACTCGCGCGCCGCCGGTCGAGGTGGTTCCGATCGCGCCGTCAACTTGACCGAAACGCAGAGCATTCGAACGACTAAGCGATGCGATGATCAACTGCCCGACCGACGGGCTATGCCACCTGAGCAGGTGGCCCAACACGTCAAGTCCCGTCTCGGAGCCATCGGGGCGGGCAGAAGGCTTCTCTTGCCCAGTAAGAGCAGACACAGACGTTGGTCTTCACGCATTGCATTTGGCGCAGCCTTTGCACTAGCGGCTCAAGCCATGGCCGGGACATCCGTCGCAGCTCTCTCAAATTCCGAGCCGTCGACCGACAAACCCGTGCCCACCGGAATTGTCGAGGCCAAATTGAAGGCCGACGCCGACCCGGGTGAGGTACCTAAGGCGCGCATGAAGGCGCGCGAGACCGGCAGCCCGGTCGAGCTGGTGTCGGAGCGTACGGAAACCTCGCGCACGTTCGCCAACCCCGACGGCAGCTTCACCACGGAACTCACGCCAGGGCCCGAGCGCATCAAGCGGGACGGGCGGTGGGAAGCCGTCGACGTATCACTGCACAAGCGGGACGACGGCGCGGTCGCGGCCACGAACCACCCCGAGAGCCTGGTGCTGTCCGGCGGCGGCGGAGCCAGGGCACGGTCGCTGGCAGCCACCGAGACGGCGGCTCCGCGGGACCTCGTGACCTTGGGCAGCGGCCCGGAGCAGGTCACTCTCCAGTGGAAGGGGGGACTGCCCGAGCCGGTACTCACGGGAAATTCCGCCCGCTACGTGGAGGCAGTGCCCGGCGCCGACGTGATCGTCGAGGCGACACGCACCGGGTTCGAGCAGTTCGTCGAGATCGGCGCGAAGCCGGGGGCTGACGACTACTCGTACACACTGCCGGTCAGAGCCAAGGGCCTGACGGCGAAAGAGCAGCCCGACGGCTCCGTCCTGTTCATGGACGCCGCAGGCAAAAAGCGGGCCGTCATGCCGTCTCCGGTCATGTGGGACGCCACCGTCGACCAGCAGTCCGGTGAACACACCCGGCGCAGGACCGTCGACATGGAAGTAGTGGACCACGGGGAAGGACGTATCGACCTGGTCGTCACGCCCGACGCCGCGTTCCTCGCAGACCCCAGGACCAAGTATCCGGTGACCGTCGATCCCTCGACCTCCGCGCTGTCGAACGCCTTCGACACGTACGTGCAGCGGGGCGAGACCGTCGACTGGTCGAGCGACACCGAACTGGACATGGGTAACCCGGGCACCACCAATGCCGATGGCACCACCCGTGTCGCCCGGTCGTTCATTCACTGGAACACCACTCCCATCAAGGACGCCCTCGTTTCCAGCGCGTCCCTGCAGCTCTTCAACTTCCACTCCGGCAACACCGACTGCACGGCCCAGCCATGGAGCGTGTGGGCCACCGGTGCGGCTTCCACGTCCTCACGCTGGACCAACCAGCCGGCGTGGCAGCAACAGCTCGCCACGTCCTCCGAGACCAAGGGCAACGCCGCGTGCGGTGCCGACGGCTGGATCAAGGCGGACGTGACCGAGCTCGCCCAGACCTGGGCGTCCGGGCAGGTCTCCACCGGACACATGGGACTGCGGGCGGCCAACGACGACGCCAAGGGCTGGAAGCGGGTCAACTCGGCCAACAACGCGACCAACCAGCCGAAGCTCTCGGTGACCTACAACCACCGGCCGCAGACGGCCACCGCCCAGCAGGCCGGTCCTCCGTTCTCCTCGACCGACGACGTGTGGATCGTCAGCAGCACGACTCCCGTGCTGCGGGCCACCTTCGACGACGTCAACGGCGACCAGGTCAACGGCACCTTCGAGATACGCGACAAGGCGACGGGCGTCAAGGTCGGCGACTACCTGGTCTCCCCCTGGGCGGAGCCAGGCACGGCGACCCAGGTGACGGTGCCGGCAGACCTGCTGCAGGACAACAGGACGTACGAGTTCCGTACCTCCTCGTACGACGGGACGCACTACAACACCGGTTGGTCCGCCTGGACACCGTTCCGGGTCATGACGTCGACAGGGGCCAGCCTGGCCCGCATCGGGGGCGCCAGCGCGATCGACACCTCGGTGAGAATCTCCCAGGCCCACTGGAAGAACGCGACGGCTGCGACCGGGAACGCCGCCGGCTCGGCGGTCGTGGTCGCCAGCGACAACTACAAGGACGGTGCCTCGGCGATCCCCCTGGCCAAGGCCAAGAACGGTCCGCTCCTCATCACCGGCAAGACGGCACTCGACGCCAGGGTCTCGGCCGAACTCGGGCGCATCCTGCCCACGGGCAGGACCGTTCACCTCGTCGGGTCCGGCGTCAGTTCCGCGGTGGAGACGGCGATCCGGGCCCTCGGTTACACCACGGCGCGCTACGCGGGCGCCAACGAGCTGGAGACGTCACTGCTCGTCGCACGCGACGGTGTGAGGAACCCCGCCCATGTCGCCATCGTGACGGCGAACACCTGGCAGGAGGCCCTGCCGACGGCGAGCGCGGTGGCGGCCGCCGACGGCGCTGTCATCCTGAGCAACGGCGCGACCCTGAGCAGCGCGGCGAAGACATGGCTCGACGGACTGGGCACCGGGGTCAGCAGGACCGTCGTGGGCAAGGGCGCCGCCGGCGCCTACGAGAGCACCTTCGGCACGGTCGTGGGACGGGACAACATCGAGACCAGCGCCATGGTCGGCGACAAGTACATGCCCCATGCGGGCGGTGTCTCCCTGACCACGGCGGCCGGCTACACCGACGCGATGAGCGGTGGCGCGTACGCGGCCACCGTCGAGGTGCCGCTGCTGCTGAACTCGGCCACGGTGTTCGACCAGGGCGGCAGCTGGTTCTCCGAGGATCACAGTGCCACGACGCGCTCCGTCACCGTCTTCGGCGGTACGAGCGCGATCTCCGACTCCGTGGCCTTGGCGGCGCAGCGAGCGGCCACCGAGAAGTTCGTCAGCGGCGAGATCGTGGCACCCGGAGAGGAGGCTGCCACGCCGGAGGACATCGCGCACATGGCGGTGGAACCCGACTGGAACGGTCTGCCGGAGGTCTCTACCCGCGACTCCTACCCCGGCGGGATGAACGAGGCGGAGGGCGACTTCTGCAAGTGGCCCAGCCGATGGCGCATCTGCACCAAGGCGAAGCAGGAAGCCGACCTCGCCAGGAACCTGGCGCTGCTCGAGGTGAGGGACACGGGCTTCTACCCGGGAAGCCGTACCAACGGCGGCAAGGCGGACGCCTACCGCCACTGCACCTGGAACGCGCTCATGGCCTACGAGATGGGCTCCAAGACGGCCAAGGGATTCGCCGACCGTCACGAAGAGGGACCCAAACCGGACGGCATGTCCGAGGCACTCGCCGAGCGGCACCACAGGATGGACTACCACAACAACGCCTGGGGCCGGTTCTTCGGACAGTACGGCAAGGACGTGGACATGCCTCGGGACGAGGCCGAGTCACTACTGCCGGGCTGGTGCATGATGGCCATCGGCGACGGTACGCTCAACTACTTGTGGTACTGACCGTACACACAGGTCAGGTGACCGCCACATGACCAGGGTCGGGGTGCGGGCCCCGCGCCGGCGCCCCGGCCCATCGAGGGAACAGGATGCCCATCCGATACCGCCTGCTTCAGGCAACAACCGCGTTCGTGATGGCCGCCCAGGCCCTGGTGGTCGCGGTGTTCACCTTCGTGTTCAACTCCGCCGAGTCGTTCGCGCCCCTGGACGAGCCGACGGAATCGGCGACTGGACGACTACGAATCTCCATGGCGATCGGCGCAGTCGTGATCGCCGTTGCCCTGTCCGCCGGCGCGATGCTGATCCGGTCCTGCGCACGGGGCACCTCCGCCCGCTCCGCGGTCGCCGTGGCCGCCGTGATGGAGCTGCTGCTCGTGGTCGACGCGGCGCTCAGCGGTTCCGGCAGTTCCGTCCTCACGCGAGGCGCAGCCCTGGCGATGCTCGCCCTGTGCTTCCTGACCGACCCGGCGCACCTGAACCGCGGTCGACGGGCGCGAGGCTCGCATGCTCTGGACAGCTCAGGGACGAACTGAGCGGCACAGACGCGCCGATCGAGTCGCTCTTCCAGCACCGCCGTCCATCCTCAGCGCGGCCGGCATCACCGCTGTGTCTCCTTAACCGCGCTGGTCAGAAACGATCGAGGGGCTCGGCTGCGTAGGTCCCGTCCTCGAGCGGTACGTCCGTGAGTTCGTAGAGGCGCTGGCGGCCACTGATCCAGGGCGTGATTCTGGTCCCCGCAGGCCGGGTGGTCTCGAACCGCACGGGCGTGCCGTCGGCGTCCTCGGTGCGCAGAAGCGTGAAGCGGCGTAGGCGGGGCGGCTCCGGGGGAGTGGCCCGGCTTCGTCGGTACAGCCCGACACCGGCGGCGGCAGCGGCGAGAAGCACGACGAGCAGCCACGGGCCCAGGGCCGTGCCGAGAAGGTTCAGGCCCTGGTCGAGGGTGAGGGAGACGAGGACGGGCATGGCGGCATCACTCCTGGGTGGCGCGGCTGGTCACAGCCCGCCGGTGCGACGGGCCGCGCCGACTTTCCGGGATCGGGGGGTTAGCCGCGCAACCCCCCGGTGACCTGCGTCAACTGGTCTGCTGCCGCTCGCTGCTGGTGTCGGGGCCGACGTCGAGGTTGCCGTCGTGCGGCAGTGCGCGCGGTACGTCGTCGCCGGCGGCCCAGCCGGGTAGCACGGCGAGGGCCGACGGTGCCTCCTCGTCGCTCCATGGGGCGGGCGGCTCCGGTGACGGGGGAGTCTTGTGGCCGGTGGCCAGGGCGGCGAGGGCGGTACGGAAGACGGGCACGTTCTCGCTGTTCATCTCGTAGGCGATGTTCTTGTGCCAGCTGGGGTTGTCCGGGTCCCACACCGGAGTGATGGGCGCGCTGATCCCTTCGGGCCACCATCCCTCGCGCACGCCGCGCGGGACGGCACGGGACAGGGCGACGGTCGGGCCGTTGAGTTTCCCGACGGCGGCGCGCAGTCGGTCCGCTTCGATGTAGCCGTCGCCGTCGACGATGACCATCTCGGCGAACCGGCGGGCGCCGGCGGTCAGTGAACGCAGGTAGCGCGTGGCGCGCTCGACGGTCCAGTCGGTGTCGACGGTCGCGACGGTCAGCTCCGCGCGGTGCGCTGCGGCAAGCGCGACGAGCTTCTCGGCGAACGCCTTGTCCGCGCCCTCGATCGTGATCCTCATGAGGCGCCTCTCAGATTCTTACCAGGTTCTCCGGGTTCTTCATGGAGAGTATGGCCGCTGCCACTGGTATGCGTATGGAGAACCCGGAGAATCTGGCCGGGAATCTGCATCAGCTCGGGTGGCGCGAGGGTGCGACGATGCATCACACGTCGGATAAGCTCTCCTTATCCGACGTCAGAAACGTCGAGAGGAGCGCGCCTTGACCACCCCCGCCGAGCACTCGTCGGAAGAGGCCGACTCGGCCCCCGTACCGGCAGGGCGCGATCGCATCGTCGTCCAGTGGGCTCAGCGCCACGGCGTCGAGGTCGCCCAACGCCTCGCGGACGCGGCGGACTTCGCCGACGAGGTGCGGCGGCGACTGCGGCCGGCCAACACGACGGACACGTACGCGAAGGCGTGGAGGGTCTGGACGCGGTTCTGCGCGACGCAGGGGTTCCCCGAACTGGCGGCCACGCGTGGCGTCTTGACGGCGTTCGTGGTGTGGCTGCTCGACCGGGGTCAAGTCAACGGCAAGGGATACGCCGCGTCATCGGCGAGCACGATCCTCGCCGGGACCGTCGTGGAGCTGCGCCGCCGTGGCGCGGAGGTGAACCGGGACGACCAGGCGCAGGCGCGGGCGACACTGGACGCGGCCGCCGTGGAGCTGCTGAAGGCGGGGGAGCGGCGCGGCCGGGGTCAGGCCGCCGCGGCCGAGGTCCCCGACCTGTACCGGGTGGCGAGGGCCTGTCCCGACACCCTCGCCGGGGCCCGGGACAAGGCGCTCGTCCTGACCGGCTTCCACTACGCCTCGCGTGCCCAGGACCCCGCCGGCCTCCGCGCCGGGGACGTCACCCTCACCCCGCGCGGCCTGGTCGTTTCGGTGCTCACCGGCAAGACCAAGCACAGCGTCCGCGACGCGAAGATCAACTACCAACAGGACCCGGAGGTCTGCCCGGTGGAGGCGTGGAAGGCGTACCGGGCCCGCCTCGCCGCAGACGCCGAGCCGCGCTGGTCGCAGCCCGACGCGCCCGCGTTCGTCGGCGTCGACCGGCACGGCAACGTCACCGGCGGCATGGTCCCCGACTCCGTCACCCGGGCCGTGAAGCGGATCAGCGCCCGCGCCGGCATCCCGCTCGCCTGGACCGGCCACTCCCTCCGCATCGGACTGGCCACGACCGCCCGCAAGCGCGGCAAGGACGCCGTGGCCATCGCAGACCAGGGCGGATGGGCCCGACACTCCCGCTCGATGAACGGCTACTTCCAGCGGGTCGACGGCTGGGAGGACAACGCCACGGCCGGCCTCACGTAACCACCGGGGGCCTCGCCTGCTACTGCGGACAGACCGCTCCGACCCGGACGCTGACCCAGGGAGCCGCCGCGACCAGGCTCAACCAGCACGTCAGCCGCAACAGGTGGAAGCAGGAGGAGTGGGCCGAGTACTGGGTGGTCCCGCTGAGCAGCGCCGCCCCCGTCCACGTGCTCCGGGCGCGCAGCCTCGCCGGCGCGCCTGACCTCCAGTCGACGCCCTGAGGCGCACCTGGCCCCCACCGGGGGAGCGTGCGGGGCCCACGTGTGCTTCAGGGCGTCGGACTCATACCGCGGCTGCTCCCCGGGGCGCCGTACGCCCGGCGGATGCTTGCTTCGGCCAGGGCGACCTGGCGGGGCTGGGCGCACGGACGCTGGTCAGGGCCGCCGCAGGATTCCTCCTCGAACGCCTTGGCGACCTCGGCGACCTAAGAAGAACCGCTCCAGCTCGGGACGGGCCGGTTCCTCGGCGACCTTCCCGTACGCCCCGGCCTGCTCAGCAGTCAGACTCACGATGACCGTTCTCAGCGCCGACTGCCGTACCGATGTTTCCTCAGGCCGACCCCCGCTTCACCGAGCCTCGCGCTTCAATGCTGGAACCAGCCGCCTGTCGACTGGCGTTGCTACTTCACACCGGTACGTGTTCCAGAGGCCCCAGCTTCGCCACCGCTCGATCCCCGCGAGTCCGAAAGGTTTCAGATGCGCGAACTTTACGCATGCCAGCTCCTGCTCACCGACCCGCAGGCCACTCCGGACGACGTGCTCGGCCGGGCCGAGAGACTCATCCGTGAGTGGGTCGGGCGGCCGACGGGTCTCGTACCGTCCGCCCTCGCCGAGGACGGACGGTACGAGACTACGGGCGGACACACGGTGACCACTCACCATCACGCGACCGACGAAGTGCCGAAGGGCTGGATGTGCTCCTGGTACCAGCCCGCGGCGGACGATCCCACCGTGCGGTGGGTCACGAGCCTGGCCCTGTGTTCCGGCAGCGACGGGGTGTGCGCCACCGTGCGCATCGGCCTCCAGCAGGACAGCGACATGTTTCAGTTGCGCCGTCCCGTCTTCCGGTTCTCCTCTCCGGCGATCGTCCGCACCCTGCTGCGGGAGTTCGTGGTCGTCGATGCGGGACACCGGACGAAGCCGGCCCCCTGGACACTCACCGCGGGTGACATTCCGGGGTTTGTCGAGTGGCTGACATACGACCGCCGGGCTTTGCCCATTGTTGTGGTCACGAACCATCCGTCGACCGGCCGGCCTCTTGTCGACACGCAGAAACTGTCACGGGAGCTGGCGGGCCTGGCCCACGTCGCGCACCTTTCCACCCACCTGGCGGCCCGTACCTTGACCGACGAGGTGGGCGCCCAGCTGTCCGCGTGGCAGGGGGCCGTGCGGCTGTACTGGCCGAAGTTCGGAAAGGACGCGAAGCCGTACGACCACAAGTACTGGCCTCCCCACCGCATCCCCGACGAGGGCGGCGCATCCCTGCTCGATGAGCTGAGGCGCTGGCTGGGGTCGGTGAGTGCCGCTTCGGTTCCTGAGAATCCCGTTCACGGCTGGGTGAGGGCGGCGCGCTGGCAGGCCCTGCAGAAGGATGACGATCTGCCGGACTGGGTGAAGGAGTACGTCCGCCTCCAGGAGCAGGAAGTGAAGACCCTCACCCAGCAGTACGACGAGGTCAGCAAGAAGCTGGCCACGGCGCTCACCAAAGCGGAAGCCCTCCAAGCACAGTTCGACGAAGTGAGCCTGGTTGGCAGCAGGTCGGCCGACGACGAAGATCTGCCGACCGAGCTGGCCGGGACGGACGTGTCGGACTTGACGGTAAGGGAGGCCTTCCAGCGCGCCAAGGAGGAGATCGGCGACGACGTCATCTTCCTGCCCAGCACCGAAGCGAGCGTGAAGAAGTTCAGCGCCTACAAAGACCCAAGTAAGCTCTACCGGGCACTTCTGGACGTCGCCACCGCGGGCCGAGGGTGGGCCGACGACACGCTCGGGAAGCCGTTCGGGGAGTTCTTCCTGGAGCGTGGTTACCGCTACTCGGCCCGGCACCCCGCAGCCCACAGCCGTCGGTTCCGGAGCCATTACGAAGTGCGGTACAACGGTGAGACCGTGCTGATGGAGGCACACCTCAAGGTTGACGAGGCCACCAGCCCGGATCAGTGCCTCCGTATCTACTGGTACGTCGACAAGACGGACAAGGTGCTGGTTGTCGGCCACGTGGGACGCCACCTGCCGGACTGACTCCCGGCGGAACGCCCCTGTTCTCGTTGCTGCGGGAAGGCGCCTTCGTCCCGTCAACGGGAGACCGATGCCGGGACGAAGCGCGGACGACGAGCGCGCGGCGCGGGTGTGTCAGTTGTCCGGGAGACTGTTGGTGGACCACTCGTTTGCGAAGTGCTCCATCTGCTTCAGCACCAGGTCGATGGCCTCCGGGGCCTGGTCCGGCGGGTAGTTGCGGCGGGCCAGGAGGCGTTTGATGGCGCTGCGCAGACGGGCCCGGACGGGCTCGCGGGCGATCCAGTCCGGCTTGAGCTTGCTGCGCACCTCGGCGACCAGCTCGCGGGCGATCCCGGCCAGCACCTCGTCGCCCATCACCGAACGCGCCGTGCCGTGGTCGGCGACCGCGTCGTAGAAGGCGAGCTCGCGCCAGTCCAGCGGCGGGTCGAACTTCTCGCCGCGCCGGCTGTCCTCCATGACCTCCTTGGCCATCTCGATCAGCTTTGCGATGAGCTCCGCGCTCGTGTACTGCTGCCGCATGTACCGGACCATGAGGTCCTGGAGCCGCTCGGAGAAGGTCGTGCGGCGCACGACGTTGTGCCGTGTCACCTCACGCATCTTCTTCTCGATGAGCCGCCGCAGCGCCTCCGCCGCCAGGTGCGGTGTCTCGCTGTTCAGCAGCTGGCCGACGAGCGCGTCGTTGAGCTGCGTCAGCTCGGCGGTCTCCAGGCCGGCCTCCGCGAAGAGGTCGGTCACGCCGCTGGTCTCGACGACCGAGGAAGTCAGCTGGGCCAGGTACAGCTCGACGTCACGGGCCACCGGCAGACCGCGCGCCTCGCGGTCCATCGCGTCGTACTTCGCCATGTAGGCGCGCACCTCGACGAAGAACTGGATGTCCCGTCGCCAGGCCGGGTGGTCCGGGAACCGCTCGCCGATGTTCGTGGCGCTGCCGCACAGCGCGTAGAAGCGCTCCAGCCGGTGCGCGTGGTCGCGGAAGCGGCGCCCTAGGGTCTGCCGGGGATCGTCCAGCTTCTCCGGGTCGTTGCCCGCGGTCTGCGGATCTCGGAGGTAGTTGGCGGCCCGGATGGCGGCGTCGATGAACGCCGTCCTCGCCGGCATGGCCAGCCGTTCCCGCCAGCCGAAACCGCGCAGGATGTCCGAGAGGACGTCGTACTCGTTGCGCAGCTCGTCCAGCGCCCGGTCGAGCCCCTGGCCGAGCGTGCGGTCCGCTCGGTCGGCCTCGGTGTACTCGGCGATCGCCCGCTGGAGGTTCTCGGTCAGCGGCGCGTACCCGACGAGGAGGCCGTCCTGCTTGGCACGAAAGCGGCGGTTGACCCGGGCCAGCGCCTGCATCAGGTTGGCGCCCTTGAGCGGCCGGTCCAGGTACATCGTGTGGACCGGCGGGGCGTCGAAGCCGGTCAGCAGCATGTTGTTGACGATGAGCAGCTCGAGCTCGTCGTCGGGGTCCTTCGCCCGGTTGATGACCGTCTTCCGCCGGGTGTCGCTCAGGGAGTGGGCGAGCAGGTGGTCGGGGTCCTTCCGAGAGTTCGTGGAGAAGACGATCTTCATGGCGCCCTTGTCGAGCTCGTCGCTGTGCCACTCGGGTCGCAGCTCGCGCAGGGCGTCGTAGACGCGGACGCAGATCTCCCGGGTCGCGCACACGACCATCGCCTTGCCGGCCGCACCGCCCTTCTCCGAGACGCCGACGAACGGCTGCATCCGCTCGCGCCGCGCCTCCCAGTGCTTCACCAGGTCGTCGGCGAGGTCCCGTATGCGGGCGGGCGTGCCGTACATCGCGTTCATCGTGGCCACGGCCTGCTCGACGCGGCGGCGCTCGGTGTCGTCGAGGCCGTCGGTGATGCGGTCGGCCTCCTCGTCGATCTTCGTGGGATCGACGTCCTTGTCCAGGACGAGCGAGATCACGCGACTCTCGTGGAAGACCTTGACGGTGGCCCCGTCGTCGGCGGCCCGCTTGAGGTCGTAGATGTCGACGTAGCCGTCGTATGCGCCCTTGTCGCCGAAGACGTCGCGGGTGTTGCGGTCGGCTTTGGAGATCGGCGTGCCGGTGAAGGCTAGCAGCGTGGCGTGCGGCAGCGCGTCGCGCAGGTGGCGGGCATAGCCGTCGAGGGAGTCGTAGTGGCTGCGGTGCGCCTCGTCGACGACCACCACGATGTTGCGTCGGGCGGAGAGGAGCGGGTGGTCGGCGCCGGACTCCTTCTCCTCCTTCGTCCGGCCGAACTTCTGCAGCGTGGTGAAGAGGATGCCGCCGACGCCCTTGGCCGCCAGTTTCTCGCGAAGCTCGGCCCGGGTCTGCACCTGGCACGGGCGCTCCGGGAGGATCTCGCTCTCAAGGAAGGTGGAGAACAGCTGGTCGTCGAGGTCGGTGCGGTCCGTGATGACCACGATCGTCGGGTTCAGGAGCGCGGGGTCGCGCATCACCATGGTCGTGGTGAGGACCATCTCCTCGGACTTGCCCGAGCCCTGCGTGTGCCAGACAACGCCGGCTTTCCCGTCGCTCGCCGCGGCCTCCCGTACTGCCTCGGCGGCGCGGGTCACCGCGTAGAACTGGTGCGGCTTGGCGATCCGCTTCATCCGCCTCGACGGGACGAAGTTGACGAAGGACCGGACGAGGGAGAGGAAGCGCGGCTGGGTGAACAGGCCGTGAAGGGCGAGATTCTGTCCCGAGTCCCCTATGCCCTCGGCTTCGAGCACGTCGACGCGGTTGCCGAACTCGTCCGTGTTCCACGGCGCGAAGTGCTCGTACGGGGTGAAGGGCGTGCCGTACTTCGCGGTGATGCCGTCGGAGAGCAGGACCAACGCGTTGTAGCGGAAGGCGGTCGGGAACTCCTGGACGTACCGGGTGACCTGCGAGTGCGCCGTCTGGAGCGTGGCGTCCTCGTCGCCGGCCCGCTTCAGCTCCAGCACGGCGAGGGGCAGGCCGTTGACGTACAGGACGATGTCGAAGCGGCGGTTCTTCTCGCCGTCGATGACGGTGACCTGGTTGAGCGCGCGGTAGACGTTCGCGTCGGGGTCGTCCAGGTCGACGAGGCGGATGGTCGGGTTGTGCTCGGCACCGAAGACGTCGGTGTACGTGACGGAGCGGATGCCGGTCGTCAGGTACTCGTGGGCGGTGCGGTTCTCCTCGTACGTGTCCTGAGACGCCGGGGTCGCGGCGGTGGCGACGGCCTCGCGGACGGCGTTCGGGGGGAGGCCGGGGTTGAGCCGCTCGACGGCCTCACGGAGGTCGGGGTAGAGGATCAGGTCGTCCCACGACTTGCGGTGGTCGGAGCCGGGCGCGAACGCGTTGCCGGGGGCGGGCTCCCACGCGAGCTCGGCCAGCTCCTCAAGAGCTAGGAGCTCCCAGTCGGACTCGTGGGGGCGGTAGTTCTCTCTGTCGTCGTCCTCGTTCGTCATACGTGGTCCTCGACAATCTTCTCGGCGTCTTTGACGCGCAGCCGGCCGGACATGAGCTGGGGGAGGAGGGTGTCGCGAAGGGTGGCGAGAGTGCGGTTTTCACCAGCTGCGGACTGGATGCGCGCTCTCATCGAGCGGACAACTTCGTTCATACGGGCAACGTGCTCTTCCCCAGGCCAAGGAACGTCCAGAGCTTCCAGGTCCTTCCACTTCGTGCGAGGCATCCGGGTACCGTCACTGACCGCTGAGGCGTGCGCAATGACTTCATCACTCGACAGAGAGAGGAGGAGCCACCCCAGACGGGACGGCTCCACGGGACGCACCACGAGAATGTCCGTAGAGCACACGCCCGAGGTCAGGGCCAGGCCGACCTTATGGAAGTATGGCCGCAACTTCCCGAACAACACGTCGCCCGACTCGAACGCGGACTTCCCACTGACGATCTCAGCATCTTCCTTCCACGCAGTGAGCCACATGTTTCGGCGTGGCATATGCTCCAAGCCGATGTAATGCTCGTCACCGGTGAGGGATGAAGCGGATACTCCCGTCCGAACCAGGGACCCGAGCTTGCTCATGGCGATCGAGTCCGAGGTATGGCTACAAACATCCTGATAAATCGATCGCAGGAGTTTATCAGCTACGTCAACGATGCGCTCATTGATATCGATCTTGCGAGAGATTTCAAGATAGATGCGCCCGATTCCGATTTGATCCTTATATTCCGGAACGGGGATGTTCAGTCGACCGAAGTCACCCTTCTTGAAGTGCGGAATCATCGTGCCGACGTGCAGATTCTGGATTCGATTCTGCACCACGGGCGATCTCAGAGCAGCGAAGAGGTAGAGGGGATTCACCTTAGATCGGTCCGCCCGGACCGCAACCATGTCCTGCGCGATACAAAAATCTACTGGATCTGGGGCAATGGCCACACGCCCAGGTGTTCCCTTGCAGACGAAGATCAAGTCGCCCGGTTCGGGGTGACTGCGAAACCAATTATCATAAGTGTCCTGTGACACGTACCGCAGCTTCTCGTATTTCGGATACAGGGCATCGTTGCTGATGCAGTTCGTCGCGATCAGTTTCACCCCTTCGTGTGACGTTGGGCAGGTGCGCCCTCGATTATCAATCACAACACTCAATAGGTCGGAAAATGGAATTTCACGCGTCACCATCGTCGAGCGCCCCCAAAATCTCAGTCACGGTCTGCTGCTGCCGGTCGGATTCCTGGAAAAGGGCAAGAAGTTCTCGAGTGAGGCCGTCGATCCGGTCAACGAGACCATCGTTGCCCAATTGGTCTGTTTGCGTCGCCCCCACATACCGCCCCGGCGTCAGCACGTACCCGTACTCTCGTACCTTCTCCAGGTCGGCCGAGCAGCAGAAGCCGGGTACATCCTCGTACCTCAGCCCCGTCTCACGAGCCGAGGCCGTGCCGCGCCACGCGTGGTACGTGTCGGCGATCTTCCTGAGGTCGACTTCCGAGAAGACGCGCTCTGTCCGGTCCACCATCTCGCCCATCGCCCGGGTGTCGATGAAGAGGATCTCACTCCGGCGGTCGTCCAACCGCCGCGCGCCCTGTGGGGACTTGTCCTTGGACAGGAACCACAGACACGCCGGGATCTGCGTAGTGCGGAAGAGCTGCGATGGCAGCGCCACCATGCATGCCACCAGGTCGGCCTCCACGAGTGCCTTCCTGATCTCTCCCTCTCCGCTGGACTGGGAGCTCATCGAGCCGTTGGCCAGGACGATGCCGGCCGTGCCCCGCTCGCCCAGCTTGGAGATCATGTGCTGAAGCCACGCGTAGTTGGCGTTGTTCCGCGGCGGCACCCCGTACTTCCACCGCGCGTCGCCCTCGTCGCGCGCCCAGTCCTTGATGTTGAAGGGAGGGTTGGCCATCACGAAGTCGGCCTTGAGGTCCGGGTGCTTGTCGTCGGCGAAGGTGTCGCCCCAGCGAGCGGCGAGGTTGCCGTCGATGCCGTGGATGGCGAGGTTCATCTTGGCCAGCCGCCAGGTGCGCTCATTGAGCTCCTGGCCGAAGACGGAGATGTCGGCCTTGTGGCCGCGGCCCCGGTGCGCCTCGATGAACTTGGCTGCCTGGACGAACATGCCGCCCGAGCCGCACGCCGGGTCGTACACCCGGCCCCCGTAGGGCTCCAGGATCTCGACGAGCAGCCGGACGACGGACTGCGGCGTGTAGAACTCGCCGCCACGCTTGCCCTCCGCTCGCGCGAAGTTGCCGAGGAAGTACTCGTACACCTCGCCCAGTACGTCCTGCGCCGGCTTGTCCTCGGTGCCGCCGAAGCGGGCGTCGCTGATGAGGTCGACGAGCTCGGCCAGGCGCTTCTGGTCGACGTTGTCGCGGTTGAAGATCTTCGGCAGAACGCCCTTCAGCGAGGCGTTCTCCGCCATGACCGCGTCCATCGCCTCATCGAGAAGTTTGCCGACGCCCTGGCTCTTCGCGTTCGCGGCGATCCACGACCACCGTGCGGTCTCCGGGACCCAGAAGACGTGGGCGCCGGTGTACTCGTCGCGGTCCTCCAGGAAGTCGTCGAGGCGCTCCCCGTCGATGCCGTCCTCGACGAGCTCCTTCTTCAGCTCGTTGCGGCGCTCGTCGAAGGCGTCGGAGACGTACTTCAGGAAGATCAGACCGAGGACGAACTCCTTGTACTGCGCGGCGTCGATGGAGCCGCGCAGCTTGTCCGCGGCCTTCCACAGGATCGCCTGGATCTCCTTGGCGGTGGAGGCGCTGAACAGCTCCGCCTGGTCGGTGGCTTTCTTCGTGCCGGGAGGCATGGGGTAGGACGTCTCCTTCGGTCGTTCCATCGGTCGGTGTTCGTCGGTCATGCGGTTCGGTCGTCGGTGCCGGGACCGGCAAGGTCCTGGAAGGTCAACGTGCCGTCGGCCACGCCGGCGGCGGCCGTACGGGCCAGATCGTCCAGAGCCGCGCACTGCTCCCGCAGGAGGGCCGCCCTGCCCTCGACCTCGGCCAGCAGGGCGTCGAAGCGCTCGGCCTCCTCCCACCCCAGGTCCGGGACGAGGAGGTCCTCGATGCCCCGGGAGGCCCGTACGGCCCCGCTGGTGCGCGCGTACTCGGCGGCCGCCGCACGTAGCAGCGCGGCCAGCACCCGGGGGAAGACCGGGGGATCGGCGTCAGGCCGTACCCGCAGGACGCGGCCTGGAGCGGCGACCACGGACAGGCCGTCCTCGTCGACGCAGACACCGAAGCGCGGGTTCGCGGTGACGACGAGGTCGCCCGGCTCGGTGAACTCGGCGTGGTCGTATGCGGTGAGCAGTAAACCGCGGTCGATACGGCGGCCGCCCGGGCGCGCGATGCCCAGGATCTCCTCGGGGGTGAGCACCGTGTGGTGGCCCTCGGCCGCGATGTGCTCGGGGGCGATCCGGTGGCCGGGGCGGCGGCGCAGCCGGCGCTGCTCGACGAGGCGCCGTACGGTGGTGCGCCGGGGCGGCTGCTGGTCCTCGGAGCGCAGTACGGCCTGAATGCGCAGCGCCGCGCGCAGGTCGGCGCGGTGGCTCGCCGAGGAGTGCTCGTGGAGCTCGATCAGGCGTCGCTCCAGGCCGCTGATGCGGGCCGGCCGCTCTATGACGCCGCGCGTGTAGCGGGACTTGTGCGGGCGGTGTTGCGGGCTGAAGGGGGTGCCCGGGCGGTCGTTGAGGTCCTTCGCGGGGACGACGACGGCGTGGCGGGGCTCGTGCCTGCGGTCGCCGCGCCAGCCCGAAGCGCGCCAGATGGCGATGTCCTCCGCGAGCGCGTCGAGGACCGGCTCGGTCAACGGGCGCGCGGAGAGATCGGCGAGGAGGACGAGGCCCGTGCGCTCCTCCTGCTCCGTGCGGGACAGGACCCACACGGCGCTGCGGTAGCCGGGGCGGTAGGGGAGTACCCCCTCGGGGAGGCCGATCGCGGCCTTGAGCAGGCCGGGGCGGAGGAAGGAGCGGCGCAGGCGGTCGGCCTCGTCGTGCCGGGGCAACGGGTCTACGAGGACGTCGGCGGGGCCGAGGACCACGGCCGTGGAGCCGGTGCCGAGGTAGTCGGTGAGCGCCTGTATCCGGTCCAGAACCGTCACCGGGTCACGGACCTCCGCGGCCTCGTACGGCAGGACGCAGACCAACAGGTGCGGGTCGCCCCACACGTCGACGGAGGCAGCCAGTTCGTCACCCTCGGTGACGTCGAGCTGGAACTCGTACACCCCGCGTACCAGCATCCGACGGCGTACGAGCCGGACCCGGGCCGGGTCGGGATCGCAGGCCAGGTAGGTGTGGCCGGAACCCTCCGGCGCCAGGGTGTGCAGCGCGGCGAGGAGGTCGCCGGTGCGGGCGTAGGGGGTGGCGAGGACGGACTCCTCGTCCAGGTCCTCCACCCCGCCCAGGGCGGCCAGCACACGGACGACGGCCGGGGCGGGATCATCGGCGGCCGGGTCATGGGAGCCGAGGCGTCGGCGGGCCTCCAGCACCCAGTCGAAGGCCTCGGCAGGGGTGTAGGCGGCCTCGGTCAGCTCGTCGGCGAGGGTGGCCAGTGCCGAGCCCATGGTGTCTGCGGGACCCGTGGACCCCTCAGGGCCCATGGAGCCGCCGGTGTGGTCATCCGGGGCGCCGGGTACGGCGCGCAGCTCCGACAACAGGAACTGGTCCTCCGGGTCCAGGTCGGCGGCCCGGGCCAGCAGCCCGCCCCAGTCCTGGCCGGAGAAGGGCGCGTCGAGCTGCTGGCGCAGACAGATCAAGGCGGTCAGCGCCCCCACCAGGGCGGGACCCGGCAGATTGGGCGTACGCCAGGCGGCGAGGGTGTGCAGGGCCAGCTCCGCGCGAAGGCGGCGGGCATCGGCATTGCCGTGACCGGTCGACGTCAGCCAGTCGACGATCGCACGCCCGTCGAACAAGGGCCGGCCGTCCACGTGATCGACGGGCGCCGGAAAGTCCGGGTGCCGGCGACTCCAGGTGGTGGGAACGGGCCGCCGTACTTGGGCGAGGGCGGCGATCTCGGCATAAGTGATCCGCCAGGCCGGCGTTTCGGGCACGATGGGCGGTACGGCTTCGCGTGCGGTGGTCACTCGACCCCGTCCCCCCTCTGCGTCGGGCCTGTTCCTCATAGCCGCTCCCGGGTGGATCGCCCGGTCTCACGGCAGGCAGAACATTACAGCGAGGGGTACATCGTGCTCCCGATCGGCCTGATAACCCGGGTTACCAGATAAATCGAGAGTCTCCGAATCGGATCAGGTGCACCTTTGGGCTCCGCTCACCGCACCACGTTCCGTACGGAGGTCCCACCATGACCGACACGCCCTCGTTCCCGCCCGCTTCCCAGTCGTCCGGACCCACTGGTCCGAGTGCACGCCCGGGCTCTGGCCAGGGCACCGGTCAGTACACCGGGCCCCTCCCCGGTTGGGCCGCCGGCCCGCACCCGATGCCGGCCGGGGCCGGGCGGCCGCCCGCGTTCGCCCCGCCGTCTGACCAGGGCATGCCACCCACCGGAGGCAAGCCCTCGCGCCGCAAGGCGTGGCTCACCCACGGGGCGACGGCGTTCGTCGCGCTGATCCTCGGTGCCGCGATAGGCGGCAGTGGGGAGGCCGACGGCGCGGCGGACGCCTCGAGGTCCGCTCCGGCGGCAACCGTCACGGAGACCGCGCCCGCCGAGAAGGGCGCGGACGCGCCGAAGCCGGCGGTCACCGTCACCGAGACGGTCAAGGAGACCGTGACCGCCACGCCCAAGCCGACGAAGAAGCCGGGTCCCCCGAGCAGCTTCGACGGGGACGGCCAGTACCTGGTGGGCGAGGACGTCCAGGCCGGCACGTACAAGACGGCCGGCCCCCAGGACGACAGCATCATGCCCAACTGCTACTGGGCCCGGCTGAAGGACGCCTCGGGCGAGTTCGGCGCGATCATCGCCAACGCGAACCTCGAGGGTCAGGGCCGGGTGACCCTCAACAAGGGCGAGTACTTCGAGACGAACGGCTGTCAGAAGTGGGAGAAGGCCGGCTGACGCCACCGCCGTCCCTGCCTTGAACGCGCCGCTCGCCGATGCCGACGTGGGCCTGCCCGAAGAGGCGGCACGTTCTACGACCGGATAGGCGGCCGCTCCGACATCGGCCTCGGCGCCAGGGCAACGGCACCGCCGCGGACGGAACCGTGGTCGCCGCCGGCTTCCACGTCCTCGGCGAGAGAGCCGGGGGCGGCTGCACCTTCCCCTTCACGGCCGACGACATCGCATCGGCCAGGACGAGCACGAACTGCGGGCCGCAGAACTTGAGTTCACGCTCGGCGACTGACCCGGACTCGGCCGAAGCACCGAGGAACTCGCACATGACCGAGCACCACCCACTCTTACCCTCGTACGAAAGGGCTGTGCCATGAGCAACACGCAGCAGCGCAAGCACACCACTCGGAAGTCGACGCTCCACCGCCTCAGGGTGCCCCGGGGAGAGGCCGTCGGCCTCCGTGACCTGGTCCGGGACCGCTACCTCGAGAGCCCCGACCACACGGTGCGGGACTTCACGGCGGAGGGCATCGAAGGCCTGCTGGTCACCGGGGGAGTCCCCCGCGAGCGGGCCGACTGGTGCACCGCGGTCGAGGCCATCACCGGCCTCGAGGTCAGCGAGCGCAGCCACTCCGCCGCCGGTCTCATCGTGATGCGGACCGAGCGGGGCCTCTACGCCCTCAGCTACGGCGTGGGCCACCACATGCTCGACCCGTCCCACCGCGACGACGACTTCGGACTGGAGTTCGCCACACGCAGCCTCGACGAGGACGGCGTCATCAAGGTCCGCAACCAGATCATGGATGGTCGGGGACGGGTCGACGAGTACTCGGTTGCCCGCGGGGAGCGCATCGACGGCTTCGGCCTCGACCGTATCGGCGCGATCGTCAGGCGCCTGTGCGGCACCGTCAGCGGCATCCCCCTGACGTCCGTACGCAATGGGAAGGCCCACCAGGTCAAGGTGGAGTGCGCGGCGTCGACCATCAAGCTGCCCCTGGCAACCAGGCCCGAGGACTTCCTCAGCGATCTGCGGGCGATCGAGGAGATCTGCGCCCGCCCCGACGCCCTCCCCGAGCTGCGGTTCGTCGACCGGGTGCGCACCCTCGCCCCCTCCGGCCGCAAGGCGGAGGAGGCGAAGGGAGCCCTGGAGAGGCTGCTCGCGGATCCGGAGAGTCCTCGCCTCGCGGTCAGTGTTCCGGAATCCTGCCTGGAGGCGTTCGGGTCCGCCCAGGCGTTCCGGCTCACCAGGCCGAACCACGGCCGCGAGGAGGTGACCGACCTCAACCTGTCCGCCCTGCTGAGGTTCGTCAGGGACGAGGACGAAGGCGACCGGTTGAAGGCGCTGGGAGAGGTGCGCGTCACGCTGTACGCCGACGACGACTGCCGGACTCCCGCGAGCTCCGCCACCAGAGGTTCCGAGTGGCTCATCGCAGACGTTCCCGTCGATGCGCACCGCTACTTCTACGGCCAGGGGAAGTGGTACGAGGTCGGCGCCGAGTTCCTGCAGACGCTGGAGGAGGAACTGCGGGAGCTCCTCGCGCGGAGGGGAACGGTGACCCTGCCGCCGTGGCCGAAGGGCGTACCCGACGCGAAGGGGCGGGACCCCCACGACGAGGCCTGGTACAACGACAAGAAGGTCGCCCAGCAGCCGGGCTACACGCTGTTCGACAAAAAGACCATTGTCACCGACCGGTTCAACGGCGGCGGCCTCGAAATCTGTGACGTCCTCGGGCCGGAGGGCGAGCTGATCTGCGTGAAGAAGGCGTCGCAGACCGCCTCCCTCAACCACCTCTTCGCGCAGGGAGTGGTCGCCGTCGAGACGCTCCGGACCGACCTCGAGGTGCGCGAGAAGTTCCGCAAGCAGGTCGCCGCACGAGCCGGAGCCGACAGTGTTCCGGAGGACCTCGGAGTTCTCCGCGTGGTGTTCGGCATCCTCCTCAAGGACGGGCAGGACGTCACCGTCGACTCCCTCTTCGCCTTCGCCCAGGTCTCGCTCCTGAACGCGGCCCGGCGACTGCGGGCCATGCACGCCGAGGTGGAAGTGATCCCCATCCGTCGCTGACCACGTAGGCCCTCTGAAGTGTGCCCCGGACTGTTTGTCACCGTCCGGTCTCTGATAGTCATGTCGCTGGGGACGGGCGTACGCCCGTAGTGACGTCCTGCGGGGCGTCGCGAGGGAGGGAAAGCACATGAGCACCACCACACGCGACGACGTCATCGCCCTCGAACAGAGGGCGGTGGACCACGCGTACGCCTGCTACGAGGCGCGGCTGGCCGAGATGAGCGGCACGGGGGTCGCCACGGCGTCGGCCACCGGCAAGGACGGCATCGCGAACCGGAAGGACACGGAGCAGCGGGCCGCGGCCTACGGCAACCTCGGAGGCGAGTCGCTGGTCTTCGCCCGCGTCGACGCGCCGGAGGAACCCGGCGGCGAGCCCCGGCCCTGGTACGTCGGCCGGCGTCCGGTCTCCGACGTCCGGACCCGCGACACCGTCGTCGTGCTCTGGACCAGCGGTATGGCCACCAAGTGGCTGGAGGCGCAGCAGGAGGCGCCGGGCGACGTGGTTCTACGGCGGCGGCTGCGCTGCGCTGAGCGTGTCGTCGAGGACTACTCGGATGAGATCGCCGTGCCCGGAGCACTACCTGGCACCGTTCCCGAAGCCGTCCCGGGCGCAGCGCCCGAGAACGCCCTCGGAACCGTTCCCGAAGCCGCCGCCGACGCAGCTCCCGAGGCCCTGCCCCCTACGGGCCTCGTCCCCACGCCGAGGCCCGCCGCCGACGATCTCCCGACGACCGGGCGGCCGGGCATCGCGCGGCGCGAGGAGCGGGAGCGTCAGCCGGCCCGCACGCCTGCCGACGTCGCCCGTGTCCAGCGCCGCAGGCCCCCGCGGCCGGACGACTTCCTCCTGCGCGAGCTGCAGCGCTCGCGCGGCGGCCGGATGCGGGACATCGTGGAGACGATCCGCCGTGACCAGATGGCCCTGGTCACGGGCTCGCCGACCGACATCCTCGTCGTGCAGGGCGGGCCGGGCACCGGCAAGTCCGCCGTCGGCCTGCACCGCGTGACCTGGCTGGTCAACAACGAGCACTTCACGGCCTCGGACATCCTCGTCATCGGCCCCCACCAGCGGTTCCTCGACTACGTCGGCCACGTGCTGCCCACCCTGGGCACCCGCGATGTCAACGCCGTCCAGCTGACCCGCCTGTGGGAGGGCGAGGTCCTCGGCACCGACACCCCGCGGGTGCGGCTGGTGAAGTCCGACGAGCGCATGGCGACCGTCCTGCGCCGACGGGTCGAGCACGAGTGCCGCCCCGAGGCCCTCGACGCCCTCCTCACCGTTCCCTCCTTCGAGGGCGACGAGCCGGCGTTCACCGTCACCGCCGGCAGCACCACCCTGCGCGTACCGCGCTCCGGGGTCCTCGCCCTCCTCGACGAGGCGCGCGGCGGTGAAGGTGCCTACCGCGAGCGGCGCGACCGCTTCCGCAACCAGCTCGTCGACCGCCTCCTGGCCGAACTCGTCGCCGTCGCCCCACGCCGCGGTGCGGACGGCACGATCCGCCGCAGCCTGGAACGCAACCGCAAGGTCGAACGCCTCCTCGACCGCGTCTGGCCCTCGCCCGGAGCCCTGGAGGCCCTGCGCAGCCTCTACGACTCGCCCGAACTGCTGCGCACTTGCGGCGCCGGAGCCCTCGACGACGAGGAGCAGGCCGCCCTGCACCGCCCCCGCGCCGCCACCGCCGACGGTGACCCGTGGACCCTGGACGACCTGGTCCTGCTGGAGGAACTCCGGTACCTCATCACCGGCGAGACCCCGCGCCGCTACGGCCACATCGTCGTCGACGAGGCCCAGGACCTGACCCCCATGCAGGCCCGCACCCTGCGCCGACGCGTCGCGCGGGGCGGTTCCATGACCGTCCTCGGCGACCTCGCCCAGGCCACCGGTCCGCGCGAGCACCGGGACTGGGAGGAACTGGGCACCCTGCTGTCCGACCACGGCGACTGGCGTGTCGCCGAACTGACCACCAGCTACCGCGTGCCCGCCGAGATCATGGAGTTCGTCGCGCCGCTGGCCCGTACGATCGCCCCCTCGCTGCCGTACCCGCAGGCGGTGCGCGAAGCCGGCGACGACGCCGTACGCACCATTGCGACCGAGCCGTGGCGGCTCCTGGACGACACCGTCGCCCAGGCCGTCCGCCTGCTCGGCAGCAGCGACGGGCAGACCCTGCGCTCGGTGGCCGTCATCGTGCCCGACGACTCCGGCTGGCTCGACGAGATCGCCCGCCACCTCGACGAGGCGGACGGCCTCACGCAGCAGGAACGCGCGGCGGTGTCCGTACTGGCCGCCGCCCAGGCCAAGGGCATGGAGTACGACCACGTCCTCGTGGTCGAACCCGCCATCATCGCCGCCCGCGGCCCGGCCGGCCTGCGCCAGCTCTACATCGCGCTGACCCGCAGCACCCAGAGCCTGACCGTCCTGCACACCGCGCCGCTCCCGAAGGCCCTCACGAGTACCGGTACCGCGGACCTCGTGGAACATCAGTCCACCGGCACCGGCAAGGGCGCCGACAGCACCGCCGGACCGGAGGCCTCACCGGCGGGGAACACCCTCGAGATCGGCACCGACATCAGGGTCCGCGTCGTCGGCCACACCACCGGCGGCAACTACAAGGTCGAGGCGGTCTCGCCCGCCACCGACCGCCCCCTGCTCCTGGCCGTACGCCACGGCTCCGCCCCTCCCGGGGCCGGGGCGGAGATGGACGCCTGGGTCCTGCGCCACACCTCCAACGTCACCTTCGTCACCACCGATGAACGCGGACGCAGGCCCATCTCGTCCACCATGGCCGAGCGGTACGTGGACGCGCTCACCGTGGTCGGAGAACTGGCCGACGGAAACGTCCCATCCGACGCCCGGGCCCGGCTCTCGGAACTCAAGGGCATGGCCAACCGCTGCCTGCGCCTGGACCAGCACGACTGGCTGGACGTCTGGCGCGTCCTGGGCTCCCCGGACCGGGACCGCCTGGCCCTGCTGCGGGACCTCGCCGCGAACACCAACCGCGCGCTCGCCTCGGACACCCCCGACCTGGACCGGTTCCGGGCGGAACTTCGGCGCAGCGGCTGGTCCGAGGCCCTGACCGAGGCACGCCGGACGCTGGAACAGCGCATCGCGGCCGAAGCCGCCGACGGCCCGGCGGACGGGAACCGGGACACCACCGCCACGCCACCCGTCGATCCCGCACCGTCCAGGGGAACCGAACCGCTTGCACCGCCCACACCGCCGCAGCAGCCCGACCAGCCCGAGCCGGAGGAGAACCACCCCATGCCCAGCACCACCGCCGGCACCGTCGCCCCGACGTCCGCGCCGGTGCCCGCCCTGACGCCCGAACCGACGGCCGGGCCGAGCACGGACCTGCTCCGGTTCCTGGAGACCTCGACCGCGACCGAACGCACCTGCAAGACCCACGAGGCCGTGCGCTTCGAACTGATGGCGGCCCTCCTGCGGGCCGACCGGCAGCCGAAGGCCGACTCACCGGTCGTCGACGTCGACTGCACCACCGAGCACGGCCACTTCCTCTACGAAGTCCTGGGCGCCGGCCTCTGCACGTACCCCGACCTCCGCTCGGGAGCGGCCCGCCTCCGCGAGATCAACCACACCCTGCCGACGGTCGCCGACCGCCTCTACCTGGTGCTGTCCCAGCCACCCGCCGAAGACTGGTCGCCGGCCGCCGTCCACGCCGTCTTCGGCGTCCACGTCCTGTGGCGCACCCCGCAGGGCTGGGGCGGACAGGACACCGGCCCCGCTCTCGGCCTCGATCCCGAGCCTGCCTGACCTCCCGACCCGGCCGAGGGTGCCCCGTCCCGAGCGCAGCAGGTTGCCGGTGGCGTCGAAGACGTCCACCTCGCCGTCGTTGATCTGCAAGAGGCGCGGGACTCCGCCTCGTACCGGGTCCGCAGCTGCGCGATCCGGTCGACGGGCACCGCGCCGAGGCGGTCGGGCAGCACGTACCGCACGGACAGGGCGCCCACCCGCGCGGCCAGCCCCTCCCGCGCGACCCCACCCCCGCCGGGCGCCCCGCGTCCGGCGGGGACACCGGTCGGTGTGACCGTCGCGCGTAGTACTCCGCGACCGGCCCGGAGTGCGGTATACGTCCCCGCATGGACTACTACGACCTCGGCAGCCACGGCCGCCCCGTGACGACCTCGTCCCCCGAGGCCCAGCGATGGTTCGACCGCGGGCTGGTGTGGACGTACGCCTTCCACCACGAGGAGGCCGTCGCCTGCTTCGAGGCTGCCGCCGAGGCCGACCCGGACTGCGCCATGGCCCACTGGGGCATCGCCTACGCCCTCGGCCCGAACTACAACAAGCCGTGGGAGGCCTTCGACGCCGAGGAGCTGACCAGGACCGTCGACCGCACCCACGCCGCCGTCGAGCTGGCCCACCGGAAAGCGGATCGGGCCACCCCGGTGGAACGCGCGCTGATCGGAGCCCTGCGCGCCCGCTACCCGCAGGCGCGCGCCGTCGACGACTGCGCGGTGTGGAACCCGCCGTACGCCGACAGCATGCGCGCCGTCCACGCACTGGCCCCCCACGACCTGGACGTGGCCACCCTCTACGCCGACGCCCTCATGAACCTGACCCCCTGGCAGCTGTGGGACCTGCGCACCGGCCGTCCGGCCGAGGGCGCCCGCACCCTGGAGGCGAAGGAGGTGCTCGACCGGGCCCTGGCCGCCGAGGGGGGACCGGAGCACCCGGGGATCGTGCACCTCTACATCCACCTGATGGAGATGTCCCCCACCCCCGAGGCCGCCCTCACCGTCGCCGACCGGCTGCGCGGGCTCGTCCCCGACGCCGGGCACCTCCTCCACATGCCCTCCCACCTGGAGGTGCTGTGCGGCGACTACCGGCGCGTGGTGTCGGACAACACCGCCGCCGTCGCCGCCGACGAGAAGTACCGCGCCCGGGCCGGCGCCATGAACTTCTACACGCTCTACCGCGCACACAACCACCACTTCAAGATCTACGGCGCGATGTTCCTCGGCCGGTACGCGGTCGCCCTGGACACCACCGAGCAGCTGGAGGCGTCCGTCCCCGAGGAACTGCTGCGCGTCGAGAGCCCGCCGATGGCCGACTGGCTGGAGGGCTTCCTCGCCATGCGGGTGCACGTCCTGATCCGGTTCGGCCGCTGGGCGGACATCCTCCGGCTGCCGCTGCCCGCCGACCCGCGCCTGTACTGCGTGACGACGGCGATGCTCCACTACGCCCGCGGAGTCGCCCTCTCGGCCACCGGCGAGATCGACCGGGCGGAGATCGAACGCAGGCTGTTCCGCGAGGCGGTCGCCCGTGTACCCGACTCGCGCACCCTGTTCAACAACACCTGCGCCGACATCCTCGCCATCGCCTCCGCCATGCTCGACGGCGAGCTGGAGTACCGCAAGGGCGACCACGCCGCCGCCTTCGCCGCCCTGGAGCGGTCGATCGCACTGGACGACAGCCTCCCGTACGACGAACCGTGGGGCTGGATGCAGCCCACCCGGCACGCCTACGGCGCCCTGCTCCTCGACCAGGGCCGGGTCGAGGAGGCCGAGGCGGTCTACCGGGCCGACCTGGGTCTGGACGACACCCTGCCCCGTGCCCTGCAACACCCCGGCAACGTCTGGGCCCTGCACGGGTACCACGAGTGCCTGGTGCGCCTCGGCAAAGAGGGGGAGGCGCGGATCGTGGCCCAGCAGCTGAAGCTGGCCACCGCGCTGGCGGACGTGCCGGTCGAGGCCTCCTGCTTCTGCCGCCTCGGCCCCGAACCCGCCGCGGGCACGGCGGACGGCTGCTGCGGCGGCCACCACTGACCTGCGCGGGGGCCGGCAGAGCCCCGAGAGCGACGGAAAGGGTCCGGGTGGCGCACGGTGGTCCGTCGCCTCTATACGATGGCGCCCCGGACGGGGACTGCGGCGGAAGGAGGCGGGGCAGTGACGGATGACCGGCGTCCGCGGCGGCGGGGGCAGGGCGAGCTGGAGGCGCTGGTGCTGTCGGCGCTGCGCGAGGCGGACGGCCCCGCGACGGCCGGCTGGGTGCAGGAGCACCTCGGCGGCGACCTCGCCTACACCACGGTGATCACGATCCTCACCCGGCTCCTGGAGAAGGGCGCGGTCAGCCGGGAGCGCGCGGGCCGGTCCTTCGCCTGGACACCCGCGGACCAGGCGGGCCTCGCCGCGCGGAAGATGCGCAAGGTCCTCGACGCCGAGAGCGACCGCGAAGCCGTGCTGGCCAGCTTCGTCACCGGCCTCGACCCGGACGACGAGCGGTTGCTGCGCGAGCTGCTCAGGCAGGCCCGCGACGCGGGGGACGGCTGACGCCGCATGGGGGTCTTCGTCTTCCTGCCGCTGGTCCTGCCCCTGACGGCCTGGCCGATCGCCCGGCTGGCCGAACAGCACCTGCACCCGCGGACCGCGACCCGGCTGCTCACCGCCGTGGCCGCGGTGATGGCGCTGTGCAGCACGGTGTGCCTGGCACTGGTGATGGTGGTCGGCACCGCGCAGCTGCCCGGCAACCCCCTGCCCGACGGCTGGTCCGATCCCGAGGTGCGGGCGGCGGTGCCGTACGACGAGGTCGTCGGCAAGGCGGCGATCCCCGCGCTGTGCGCGGTGGTGCTGGCCTCGGCGCGTGCCCTGTGGCGGCACGGCCGGGTCCGCCGCCGCGCGCACCGCGCGCTGGAGGGACTGCCGGGCACCGCGGTGGCCGTGCTCCCCGACGACATGCCCTACGCGTACGCCCTGCCCGGCGGCCGCCGGGACCGCGTGGTGGTCAGCAGGGCGCTGCTCGACCGTCTCGAACCGGCCGAACGCCGCGCGCTGTTCGCCCACGAGCGGGCCCACCTGACCGCCCGGCACCACCGCTTCCTGCTCGCCGTCCGGCTCGCCGCGCTGGCCAACCCGTTCCTGCGGCCGTTGCGGACCGCCGTGGCCTACACGGCGGAGCGGTGGGCGGACGAGGCGGCCGCGCGGGTGGTCGGCGACCGCCGCGCGGTGGCGACCGCGATCGGCAAGGCGGCCCTGGTCTCCCGCGGCGGCCCGGTCGCCACCCTCGCCGGTCTCGCCGCGCCCGGCCCCGTCCCTCGCCGGGTGGCGGCCCTGCTGGGACCCGCCCCCGCGGCCCGCACCTGGCCCTCGCTGTTCACCTCGGTGGGCCTGGCGGCCTGGGCCGCGGCCGCCGGAGCCGCCGCGTCGGCGATGTCGTCGGCGAACGCCGCCGTGACGATGTTCCTCATCCTCCGTGCCGCGACGCCCCTCTGACCGGCGCACGGGAGGACCTTCGACCCGCCGAGCCGGGACCGGCCCGCGTCAGTCGTCCGTCAGTCCGGCGGCGAGGGTGGCCCCCAGTTCCCAGCAGGCCTCCAGGTCGGCCTTGCCGGGCTCACCGGCCACGCTCACCGCCGGGGCGGCACGCTGCCAGCCGAGTCCCGTGGTGACCGACTCGATGGCGCGCACCGCGCCGGTGGTGTCGCTGCCGCCGTGCACGTAGAAGCCGAACGGCCGGCCCCGCGTCCCGTCCAGGCACGGGTAGTAGACCTGGTCGAAGAAGTGCTTCAGCGCCCCGGACATGTAGCCCAGGTTGGCCGGGGTGCCGAGCAGGTAGCCGTCGGCCTCCAGCACGTCGACCGCGGTGGCCGCCAGTGCCGCGCGCCGGACCACCCGTACCCCCTCGATCTCGGGGGCGGTCGCCCCGGAGACGACGGATTCCAGCATCGCCTGGCAGTTCGGCGAGGGCGTGTGATGCACGATCAGCAAAGTGGCCACCCCCGAAGCCTGCCGCCCCGCACCCGCACGCCGCAAGGAACGCCACCCCGCCGCGGCTCACGCCTCGGGCGCCCCGGTCTCCGTCAGCTCGCCGTCGGCCAGCCGCAGCCAACGGCCGACACCGATCTCGCGGAGGAACCGCTGGTCGTGGCTGACCACCACGAAGGCGCCCTGGTAGGAGTTGAGTGCGCTCTCCAACTGACCGACGCTGACCAGGTCCAGGTTGTTGGTCGGCTCGTCCAGGAGCAGCAGGTGCGGGGCGGGTTCGGCGCACAGGACGCAGGCGAGCGTGGCCCGCAGCCGCTCGCCGCCCGACAGGAGGCCGACCGGCAGATGGGCGCCGGCACCGCGGAAGAGGAAGCGGGCCAGCAGGTTCATCCGCTCGGCCTCGGGCCGGTGCGGGGCGTACGCGGTGAAGTTCTCGGCGACCGTCAGCCCGGGGTCCAGCAGGTCCAGCCGCTGGGAGAGGTACGCGACGCGCCCGTCGGCCCGCTTGACCTCGCCGGCCGCCGGTTCCAGGTCGCCGTCGACCAGTCGCAGCAGCGTGCTCTTGCCGGCACCGTTGGGGCCGGTCAGCGCGATGCGCTCGGGTCCCCGTACGGTCAGGTCGAGGCCCTCGCCCGGGAACACCTCCCGGTCGCCGAGCCGGATCCGCAGTCCCTGTCCGAGGAAGAGGTTGCGTCCGGCGGGCACGTGGGTCTCCGGCAGGTCCAGGGTGATGCGCTGCTCGTCGCGGAGCGAGCGCTCCGCCTCGTCGAGCCGTGCCCGCGCCTCGCCGACCCGGTGGGAGTGGGTCTGCCCCGCCCGGCCCGCGGACTCCTGGGCTCCTCGTTTCATGGTGCCGGCGAAGATGCGGGGGAGACCGGCGTTCTTCAGGTTGCGGGCGGCGTTGCTCGCCCGGCGCTCGGCGCGCTCGCGGGCCTGCTGCATCTCCCGCTTCTCCCGCTTCAGCTCCTGCTCGGCGTTGCGGACGTTCTTCTCGGCCACCTCCTGCTCGGCGCGGACCGCCGCTTCGTACTGGGTGAAGTTGCCTCCGTGGAGGCGCAGTTCGTCGCGGCCGAGTTCGGCGATGCGGTCCATGCGGTCGAGCAGCGCACGGTCGTGGCTGACCAGCAGCAGACAGCCGTTGTAGTCCGCCAGCACGTCGTACAGCCTGTGCCGGGCCGCCAGGTCGAGGTTGTTGGTGGGCTCGTCGAGGAGCAGCACGTCCGGCCGCTTCAGCAGCTGGGCGGCGAGCCCGAGGGAGACGACCTGCCCTCCGCTGAGCGTGCCCAGGCTCCGGTCCAGGGTGAGGTCGTCCAGGCCGAGGCGGTCGAGCTGGGCGCGGGTGCGTTCCTCGACGTCCCACGCGTCGCCGATGGTCGTGAAGTGCTCCTCGGCCACGTCCCCGGACTCGACCGCGTCGATGGCGCGGATCACGGCGGCGACGCCCAGTACCTCGGCCACCGTGAGGTCACCGGTCAGCGGGAGGGTCTGCGGCAGATGGCCGAGGGTCCCGGAGACCGACACGGTCCCGGTGCCGGGCCGTAGCTCCCCGGCGATCAGTTTGAGCAGCGTGCTCTTCCCGGAGCCGTTGGGGGCGACGAGACCCGTACGGCCGGTGCCGACGGTGAAGGACAGGTCCTCGAAGACAGGGGTGTCGTCGGGCCAGGCGAAGGACAGGTGGGAACAGCGGACGGCGGCGTCGGACATGGAGACGACCTCGTGGAGACGAGGGCAGCGGCAGAAGGCTGCCCGGGGCAGAGCGGGGGAGGGGACGACGACGAGGCCACCGCGGCGGCGCTTCCGTGCGCCCGCATGGCCGTTCGGACCCGGGTATCACCCGGAGATGTCGTCTTCACCCACCATGTCTGCGACTCCTCGATGCACGACCCGAAAGCACCCGGGGGTCCGGCTCGGCGGAGGGCCCGGGAGACGTTTCGACAGACGATCAACGTCCCTCCCACTCTAACAGCCGGCCCTCCGGAGCCGCGGGAACGTCGTCCGCCCGCCCCGGTGGTCACCGGCCGCCCCGGTCGCCCGGCCGGTACCTGCCGCGATCCGTGGCCGGACAGCATGGTTCCGCCGAGCGGGGGTAAAGTCTGCTCGCCGCTCAGCCCGTGCCGGACCGGGCGCGGCGGCCCGCGGGTCTGTCGTCGTGATCCGGCGAGGGGAGCCATGAGCAGTACACAGGAACCGCCGGAGCTGACCGGGCCGACCCTTGCGGTGCGGGACGCACCGTCGACGTCGGCCGAGGAACGCGTCACGCGCATACGGCGCCGTCTGGAGCGCCTGATCGGAATCGCGGCGACCGAGGGCAACTCGCTGACCGCGCTCCGCAACGGGGACGAGATATTCACCGCCATGCTGGCCGGGATCCACCGCGCCGAGCACACGGTCGACATGATGACCTTCGTGTACTGGAAGGGCGACATCGCCCGCCGGTTCGCCGAGGCCCTGGCGGAGCGGGCCCGTGCCGGGGTACGGGTGAGGCTGCTGCTGGACGGGTTCGGCAGCCGGCTGATCGAGGCGGAGCAGTTGCGCACGATGGAGCGGGCCGGGGTGCAGGTGGCCTGGTTCCGCAAGCCGCTGTACCTCTCGCCGCTCAAGCAGAACCACCGCTGTCACCGCAAGGTCCTCGTCGTGGACGAGGAGACCGCCTTCACCGGCGGGGTGGGGATCGCGGAGGAGTGGTGCGGCGACGCCCGCAACCCGCAGGAGTGGCGCGACACGCACGTCGAGGTGCGCGGCCCCGCGGTGGACGGCATCGCCGCGGCCTTCGCGCAGAACTGGGCCGAGTGCCACGACGAGCTGTTCGACGACCGCGACCGGTTCGTCGAGCACCGCCCCCAGGGCGGTTCCATCGTGCAGGTGGTGCGCGGCTCGGCCAGTTTCGGCTGGCAGGACATGCAGACGCTGATCCGCGTGATGCTGGAGTCGGCGGAGGAACGCGTCCGTCTCGCCACCGCCTACTTCTCGCCCGACGCGTACTTCGTCGAGCTGCTGTGCGCCACGGCGCGGCGCGGGGTCGAGGTGGAGATCGTGCTGCCGGGTCCGTACACGGACAAACGGGTCTGCCAGCTGGCCGGACAGCACTTCTACGAGGACCTCACCGCGTGCGGGGTGAAGATCTACCAGTACCAGCCGACGATGATGCACGCCAAGGTGGTCACCGTCGACCGGGTCGCCGCCCTGATCGGTTCCACGAACTTCAACCGCCGCTCGCTCGACCACGACGAGGAGGTCATGCTCGCCGTGCTGGACCAGGAGTTCACCGCGACCCTCGACCGGCACTTCGCCGCGGACCTGGAGGTCAGCGAACTGATCCGGGCGGACCGGTGGAAGAGACGCTCCGTCGCCCAGCGGGCCCGGGAGCTTTCCGTCCAGCCCATCCGCCGGTTCCTCTGACCCGGGGCCCGCTCCCGCGAGGCCCCCGCTCCCGCGAGGCCCCCGCTCCCGCGAGGCCCCCGCTCCCGCGGACGACGGGAGCGGGGGACAGGATGAGGTCGCGACCCGCCCGCACCCCCCGACGACCGCACCCGGAAAGGGAACCCTCCTCCGCCATGTCCCGTACCTGGACCACCCGCGCCGAGACCGACGCCGACGTACCCGCCGTCCGTGACCTCGTCCGTGCCGCCTTCCCCACTCCGGAGGAGGCCGACCTCGTCGACGCGCTGCGTGCCGACCCCGAGGCGTGGATCGAGGGACTGTCCCTCGTCGCCGTGGACGACGAGGACCGTCCCGTGGGCCACGCCCTGCTGACCCGCTGCCACATCGGCGACAGCCCGGCGCTCTGCCTCGCACCTGTCGCCGTCCGGCCCGGGCGGCAGCGCGGCGGCGCCGGCTCGGCGGCCGTGCGGGCCGCGCTGGACGCCGCCGGGCGCCGGGGGGAGCACCATGTCGTCGTGCTGGGGCATCCCGAGTACTACCCCCGGTTCGGCTTCGGCCGGGCCTCCGCGCACGGCATCCGCGTGACCTTCGACGTCCCGGACGAGGCCCTCATGGCCCTCACGCTGGACACCGGTCACCCGCTGCCCGCCGGCACCGTCCGCTACGCGGCACCGTTCGGCATCTGACGGCCGCGGCGCCCTGCCACGGGCCGGTGCGGTCGCGCGGGACTGCTGCGCCGGGTGCACGAGGGGCCGCCCACCGGGTTGTGGTGGACGGCCCCTCGCAGGCGGTGCCGGGTGGTGCTCGGACGGGTCAGCCGACCGGGGACGCCGGTCCGCTGTCCGCCTTCGACGCGGTGTCACCCGAGCGCTGCCCGGGGACGCCGACGGGGGCGCCCAGGACGGCCTCGCCGGCCTCCTCGGCCAGGCGCTCCATGCCGCTGGTGGTCTTCAGCGGCTTCTCCTTGATGAAGACCACGGCGACGAGCGCGAGCAGAGCGAAGGGCGTGGCGACCAGGAACAGGTCGGCGGTGGCCACACCGTAGGCGTGCTGCACGATCTCGCGCATCGGGGCGGGGAGCGTGCTCATGTCCGGGACGCTGTGCGCGCCACCGCCCGAGCCGCCCTCGGCCGCTCCGGCGGCACCCGCCTTCTCCAGGCCCTTGGTCATCTCGCTCGCGACCCGGTTGGCCAGGATGGCGCCGAGCACACTGGTGCCGATGGTGCCGCCCATGCTGCGGAAGAAGGACAGCACGGAGGTCGCGGCGCCCAGCTCGGCCGCGGGCACGTCGTTCTGCGCGGCGAGCACCAGGTTCTGCATCAGCATGCCGACGCCGACGCCGAGGACGGCCATGTAGAGGCTGAGCAGACCGAAGTGGGTGTCGGCGTCGATCAGGGAGAGCAGCGCGAGACCGACGGTCATGACGACCGCGCCCGCGACCAGGTAGCTCTTCCACTTGCCGGTGCGGCTGATCAGCTGTCCGGCGACGGTCGAGGACACCAGCAGGCCCAGGATCATCGGCAGGCTCATCAGGCCCGCGACGGTCGGTGACTTGCCGAGGGAGACCTGGAAGTACTGCGAGAGGAAGACGGTCCCGCCGAACATGGCGACACCGACCAGGAGGCTGGCGACGGTGGTCAGGGTGACCGTGCGGTTCTTGAAGATGTCGAGCGGGATGACGGGCTCGTCGGTGCGGGCCTCGACGAGGACGGCCAGGCCCAGCAGCAGCACGCCGCCGATCACGAGCGCGGCGGTCTGCCAGGACGCCCAGTCGAACTGGTTGCCGGCCAGCGAGACCCAGATGAGCAGCGCGCAGACACCGGCGACGATCAGGAAGGCCCCGAGCCAGTCGATCTTCACCTGGCGCTTGACCGTGGGCAGCTTCAGCGTGCGCTGCAACAGGAGGATGGCCAGCAGCGCGAACGGCACGCCGATGAAGAAGCACCAGCGCCAGCCCAGCCAGTCGGTGTCGACCAGCACACCGCCGATGAGCGGTCCGGCCACCGTACCGACGGCGAAGACGGCACCGAAGATGCCGGAGTACTTGCCCAGCTCCCGGGGCGGGATGATGGCGGCCATCACGACCTGCGCGAGCGCGGTGAGACCACCCGCGCCGATGCCCTGCACGACCCGGCTGAAGATCAGCAGCGTCGTGTCGTGCGAGAAGCCCGCCAGCAGCGAGCCGACCACGAACATGCCCAGGGACGCCTGGAGCAGCAGCTTCTTGTTGAAGAGGTCGGACAGCTTGCCCCACAGGGGCACGGTCGCGGTCATCGCCAGGAGTTCGGCGGTGACGACCCAGGTGTAGGAGGACTGGCTGGCGCCCAGGTCGGCGATGATCGTCGGCAGTGCGTTGGACACGACGGTGCCCGCCAGGATGGCGACGAACATGCCGGCCATCAGGCCGGACATGGCCTGGAGTATCTGCCGTTGGTTCATGGAGGTGGGAGGCGCGTCGGCGGGCGCCTGAGCTGCGGTCACGACTTCTCTTTCGACAGGGGTGTGTGGGTGATCGGCGCGGGCCGGGCAGGGCTCGGCTCCGGAGCGCGCGGATCGGACGAGGGACGGCGGCACGGCGTCGGCTGGGAAGCCGTGCGGCCGGTGCGGTGGTCAGGCGGGCGGCGCCGGCAGCCCGGCGGCGAGGAGGGTGAACACCTCCTGGAACACGTCGCGGAAGGCACGGACCTCCGGGCGGGCGCACCAGTGGTCGATGCTGACCCGGACGGCGGTGACCGCCACCGCGGCCAGCAGCCGGGGGTAGAGGTCCAGCGCCTGCCGCCGCTCCTCGTCGGAGCCGGCCGGTGGGCCCTGGGTGTCGCCGGGTGTGTCGCCCGGGGCGCCGGTGACCGAGCGCATCCGTTCGGCGATGGCTTCGGCGAGTTCGGTCTCGTCCGCCATGTGTGCGCCGAGACTGCGCACGAAGAGGTGCGGCGCGGCGCGCAGCACCTGTCCGTGCAGGCGCCACAGCTCGTGCTGCTGCTCGGCCTCGGCCAGCTCCGCCGCCAGGGCGTCGCGCAGTGCTTCGAGCGGGGTGAGTCCGGCCGGTGCGGCGAGCAGCGCCCGGCGCACGTGCGCGCTGGTGTCGGCGCCGGTCAGGACGAAGACGTCGTCGCGGGTGTCGAAGTAGTTGAAGAAGGTCCGCACCGACACTCCGGCCGCGGCGCTGATCGCCTCCACGGTGACCTTCTCCGCGCCGTGCTCGGCGGCCAGGCGCACCGCGGCCTCGGTGAGCGCGACCCGTGTGGCCCGCTTCTTCCGCTCGCGCAGACCGCCCCCCGCGCTACCTTTCTCCGACATAAGTTGCATGGTATGCAAAGATGCACGACATGCAAAATTGGCCCGGGTGCCCTCCTGGGGGCGGGGGACCGGGCCGCGGCCGGTCCCGCGTACCACCGGCGCCGAACCGGCGTACGGCCCGGAAGCCGGGGTAGGCGGCCCGTCGACACGGCCGCCTCCGGGGTCGGCGCCGGTGACGGCCGTGCCGTTCGTGCGCACACGGGACCCGGGGCGGGAGGAGCACGGGCCGGGCGAGCAGCCCCCGCGACCCGCCGGGGCCGGCACCGGCACCTGAGGCGACGGCCACGTGACCCGAACGGCCCTGTCGGGTACCCGAGCGCTTCGCGCGGGGTTGGGATGGGCGGGGGACACCCCGGTCCATGCCGGCCCGACCGCCGTCCCGCAACGGAAAGGACCCCGGATGTCCGACGACACCCAGCAGGCGCCCGCCGCGCTCACGGACGAGGAGCTCGCCGGCCTGGACGCCCACTGGCGCGCCGCGAACTACCTCTCCGTCGGCCAGATCTACCTCATGGCCAACCCCCTGCTGACCGAGCCCCTGCGCCCCGAGCACGTCAAGCCGCGCCTGCTGGGCCACTGGGGCACCTCGCCCGGCCTCAACCTGGTCCACACCCACCTCAACCGGGTGATCAAGGCCCGCGAGCTGGACGCCCTGTGCGTCTGGGGCCCGGGCCACGGCGGGCCCGCGGTCCTGGCCAACTCCTGGCTGGAGGGTTCGTACACCGAGACCTACCCGGACGTCACCCGGGACGCGGCCGGCATGGCACGGCTGTTCAGGCAGTTCTCGTTCCCCGGTGGCGTCCCCAGTCATGTCGCGCCCGAGACGCCGGGCTCGATCCACGAGGGCGGTGAACTGGGGTACGCGCTCTCGCACGCCTACGGGGCCGCCTTCGACCGCCCCGACCTGGTGGTCGCCTGCGTGATCGGCGACGGCGAGGCCGAGACGGGCCCGCTGGCCACATCCTGGCACTCCAACAAGTTCCTCGACCCGGTGAACGACGGCGCCGTCCTGCCGATCCTGCACCTCAACGGATACAAGATCGCCAACCCGACGGTGCTCGCCCGCCTCCCCGAGGCCGAACTCGACGACCTGCTGCGCGGCTACGGCCACGACCCCCTCCACGTCACCGGTGACGAACCGGACGCCGTCCACCGTGCGATGGCGCGCGCCATGGACACCGCCCTCGACCGCATCGCCGCCATCCAGCGGGCCGCCCGCGAGGAGGGCGCCGGGGAGCGCCCCCGCTGGCCGATGATCGTGCTGCGTACGCCCAAGGGCTGGACCGGCCCGGCGGAGGTCGACGGCCTGCCCGTCGAGAACACCTGGCGCGCCCACCAGGTCCCCCTGTCCGCCGTGCGGACCGACCCGCAGCACCTGCGGCTGCTGGAGCAGTGGCTGCGCTCCTACCGCCCCGAGGAACTGTTCGACGACACCGGGAGCCCCCGGCCCGCCACCCTGGCCTGCGTGCCCCACGGCGCCCGCCGCCTGGGCGCCACCCCCTTCGCCAACGGCGGGCTGCTCCTGCGCGAGCTGCCCCTGCCGCCGCTGGAGAAGTACGCCGTTCCCGTGGACCGGCCCGGCGCGAGCACGCACGAACCCACCCGCGTCCTGGGCGACCTGCTGCGGGACGTCATGGACGCGACCGCCGACCGCCGCGACTTCCGCCTCGTCGGCCCCGACGAGACCGCCTCCAACCGCCTCCAGGCGGTCTACGCCGCCAGCGGCAAGGCGTGGCAGGAGCGGACGCTCCCCGTCGACGAGGACCTCGACCGGCACGGGCGCGTGATGGAGATCCTCTCCGAGCACACCTGCCAGGGCTGGCTGGAGGGCTACCTCCTCACCGGCCGGCACGGGCTGTTCTCCTGCTACGAGGCCTTCGTCCACATCGTCGACTCGATGGTCAACCAGCACATCAAGTGGCTCAGGGTGACCCGGCGCCTGCCCTGGCGCGCCCCCATCGCCTCCCTGAACTACCTGCTCACCTCCCACGTCTGGCGCCAGGACCACAACGGCTTCTCCCACCAGGACCCCGGCTTCGTCGACCACATCCTCAACAAGAGCCCCGAAGCCGTCCGGGTCTACCTGCCGCCGGACGCCAACACCCTGCTCTCCGTCGCCGACCACGCCCTGCGCAGCCGCGACTACGTCAACGTGATCGTCGCCGGCAAGCAGCCCTGCTTCGACTGGCTGTCCCTGGAGGAGGCCCGGGTGCACTGCGCACGCGGCGCCGGCATCTGGGAATGGGCGGGCACCGAGGACGGCAGCCGCGAACCCGACGTCGTGCTCGCCTGCGCCGGCGACGTGCCGACCCAGGAGGTACTGGCCGCGGCCCAGCTGATCCGCCGCCACCTGCCGGACCTCACCCTGCGCGTCGTGAACGTCGTCGACATCGCCCGGCTGCTGCCCAGCGGGGAACACCCGCACGGCATGAGCGACTTCGAGTACGACGGGCTGTTCACCGCCGACAAGCCGGTCGTCTTCGCCTACCACGGCTACCCCTGGCTGATCCACCGGCTCGCCTACCGGCGCACCGGCCACGCCCACCTCCACGTACGCGGCTACAAGGAGATCGGGACCACCACCACGCCCTTCGACATGGTGCTCGGCAACGACATGGACCGCTACCGCCTCGTCATGGACGTCATCGACCGCGTCCCCGGCCTCGCCGTGCGCGCGGCGGCCGTCCGGCAGCGGATGGAGGACGCCCGGCTGCGCCACCACGACTGGATCCGCGAACACGGCGTCGACCTGCCCGAGGTCGCCGACTGGTCCTGGGACGACCCACGGTGACCGCCACTCCCTCGACCTGGGACTACGACCACTACGACCCGGCGCAGGAGCGGCTGCGCGAGTCGCTGTGCACGCTCGGCAACGGCTACTTCGCCACGCGGGGCGCGCTGCCCGAGTGCGTGGCGGACGACGTGCACTACCCGGGCACCTACGTGGCCGGCTGCTACAACCGGCTCACCTCCACCGTCGCCGGGCTCGAGGCGGGGCGGGTGGAGAACGAGGAAATGGTCAACCTCCCCAACTGGCTGCCGCTGCGCTTCAGGGTGGCCGGCGGGGACTGGCTCACGCCGGACACCGCCGAGGTGCTCGACCACCGCCAGACCGTCCACCTGGACTCGGGAGTGCTGGAGCGCCGTACGCACCTCGGCATCGGCCAGGGGCGCGTGCTGTCCGTGCGCCAGCTGCGCATGGTGCACATGGGGGACCCGCACCTCGCCGCCCTGCGCACCGAGTTCACGGTGGACACCGGGGCGGCGGAGATCGAGGTGGAGGCGGCACTCGACGGCGGCGTCACCAACTCGGGGGTGCCCCGCTACCGGGACCTGGAGGGCCGCCACCTGACCCACGTGCACACCGGGACGGGCGGCGACGACACGGTGTGGCTGCGCTGCCGCACCCGCACCTCCGACATCCGGATCGGCATGGCGGCCCGCACGACGGCCGACGCGCCCGTCACCCCGGCCCGCGAACACCTGCGCGTGGCCCAGCGCACCACCCTGCGGCCGGAACCGGGGCGCACGGTCACCGTCGACAAGATCGTGGCCCTGCACACCTCGCGCGACCCGGCGATCAGCGACCCCTTGCAGGCCGCCCTCGACCGGGTCGCCGACGCCCCCGGCTTCGACGAGCTGCTGGTGTCGCACCGCACGGCCTGGGGCCAGCTGTGGCGCCGCGCCGAACTCGACGTACCCGGCGAGGCCGGCAGCATCCTGCGCCTGCATCTCTTCCACGTGCTGCAGACCCTCTCGCCGCACACCGCCGACCTCGACGTCGGCGTGCCGGCGCGGGGGCTGCACGGGGAGGCCTACCGCGGACACGTCTTCTGGGACGAACTGTTCGTCCTGCCCTACCTCAACCTGCACTTCCCCGAGGTGTCCCGGGCCCTGCTCCACTACCGGCACCGGCGCCTGGAACGCGCCCGCGCCGCCGCCCGCGCGATCGGCAGACGCGGCGCGCTGTACCCCTGGCAGAGCGGCAGCGACGGGCGCGAGGAGACCCAGCAACTGCACCTCAATCCGCGCTCGGGCCGCTGGCTCCCCGACCACTCCCACCTCCAGCACCACGTGGGTTCGGCCATCGCCTACAACGTGTGGCAGTACTGCGAGGCCAGCGGCGACGCCGAGTTCCTGCACACCAAGGGTGCCGAGACGCTGCTGCAGATCGCGCGCTTCTGGGCGGACTCCGCCACCTGGGACGAGCACCTCGGACGGCACCGCATCCGCGGCGTCGTCGGTCCCGACGAGTACCACGAGGCCTACCCCGGGGCCGCCGCTCCCGGCCTCGACGACAACGCGTACACCAACGTCACGGCCGCCTGGGTACTGACCCGCACCCTGGAAGTGCTGAACGACCTGCCCGAACCGCGCCGCCGCGAACTCGTCGAGCGGACCGTCCTGGACGACGGCGAACTCGAACAGTGGGAGAACGTCTCCCGCACCCTCCACGTCCCCTTCCACGAAGGCGTGGTCAGCCAGTTCGAGGGGTACGGCGACCTCGCCGAACTCGACTGGCGGGGCTACCGCGAGCGGTACGGCGACATCCGGCGCCTGGACCGCCTGCTGGAGGCCGAGAACGACAGCGTCAACCACTACCAGGCGTCCAAGCAGGCCGACGTCCTGATGCTCGGCTACCTGTTCTCCCCGACCGAACTGCGCTCCCTCTTCGAGAGGTTGGGGTACCGCCTGGACGAGCGGACGTGGCAGCGCACCGTCGACTACTACCTGGCCCGCACCAGCCACGGCTCCACCCTCAGCGGACTCGTCCACGGCTGGATCCTGGCCCGGGCCCGCCGCGCCGAGGCGTGGACGTACTGCCAGGAAGCGCTCAAGGGCGACGTCGCCGACCTCCAGGGCGGCACCACCGGCGAGGGCATCCACCTCGGGGCCATGGCGGGCACCCTCGACCTCGTCCAGCGCGGCCTGACCGGACTGGAGACCCGCTCCGGCGCCCTGTGGCTGGACCCGGTGCCCCTGCCGGAACTGTCGTCGTACGGGTTCTCCATCCGCTACCAGGGCCACTGGGGCGTGCGGCTGCGGCTGGAGCACGGTCGGCTGGAGATCGCCGTGCCGTCCTCCGGCCGCCTGCCGATCGACGTCCGGCTGCCGGACCGCGCGGTACGCCTCCAGCCGGGCGACACCTGCCGGCTGGCGCTCCCGGACTGACCGCCGGGCCTCAGTCCCACAGGGGGTAGGTCACCGTGCCGGGGGACCCGGCCGGCCGGCCGTCGGTGTAGGTCAGGGTCATCCGGGTGTAGTGCCGCTCGCCCGGGTCCTTCTCCCAGGCCCGCGGCTGGTCCAGCCGGACGGTCACGGGATAGGAGTGGAACGTGCCCTCGGCGCAGTAGGGGACGCAGTCGTTGACGGCGTTGGTGCCCCGGCCCACCGCGGCCTGCGCGTCCCACCGGGACCACTGCATCGAGACCAGGCGGCTGTTGCCGTCACCGCAGGCGAGCACGAACGTCCCGGGCCGTACGTCGGGCCGCGAGGAGCAGTCGACGAGCACCGGGTCCCGCGACTGCTGTGACGTGCGTTCCCCGGACGGTGCGGCGGAGGCCGTGCCCAGGGGTACGGCGAGCGCGGCGGCGGCACAGAGCGTGACCGCGGTCCTCATCGGTTTGCTGCCCATGTCTGCTCCCAGCAGTCGGTCTCGGGATCGCTCGGCTCCGCTCTCCTTCCCGTACCGACCGTACGGCCGGCCCGGTGAACGCACCACTCGTACGGCCCAGCGCCCCCGCCGGGCCGGTTCGTGCGACAAGACGCCGATTGCATCCGCCGGGTGGCAGTGGGCGCGGTCCGCAACCGCCGCGGCCGCCCCGGTGTCTCCTGGGGTCAAGAACGGCGACCCCACCTGCGGAGGACCGCGGTATGCACACGATGACTGCCTCGACCGCCACCGACCCGACCCGCCCGCGCTCCCGGGACACCCAGGGCGACTTCCTGCTCCCGCCGCCCGATCCCGCGCGGCGGGTGCCCTGCGGCATCGACCCCGTCGACCTGCGGCGCCTCGACCTGCTCGCCCTCCTGACGGCGGCGGGCATCGCGCCCTCCCCCGGGGACCGGGCCGCCGTCGCCCGGCTCAGCGAACTGCCCGGAGACGTGCACGAGGCACTGCGCCGGTGGCTGGAGCAGGCGTACGGCTTCTGCCGCTGACGTCCCGCCCGGCGTCCGCGGGACGGTCTCAGAAGTCGACGGGGTCCCGCACCAGCGGACAGGTCATGCAGTGGCCTCCGCCGCGGCCCCGGCCCAGTTCCGCGCCCACGATGGGCACGACCTCGATACGGGCCTCGCGCAGCAGGGCGTTGGTCTGGGTGTTGCGGTCGTAGGTGAACACCACCCCCGGTTCCACCGCGACGGCGTTGTTGCCGCTGTCCCACTGCTGGCGCTCGGAGGCGTAGGCGTCGCCGCCCGTCTCCACCACCCGCAGCGAGGAGAGGCCGAGCGCCTTGGCGACGACGTCGACGAACGGGGTCGTGCCCTCGTCGACGACGTCGAAGCCGGGCCCCCGGTCGCCCGGGCGCAGGGAGAAGGTGTGCACCCCGTCCATGATCCGCGGGTAGAGGGTCACCACGTCCCGGTCGGCGAACGTGAACACCGTGTCCAGGTGCATGGCCGACCGCAGCTTCGGCAGTCCGGCGACGACGACGTGCTGTGCGGCGCCCTCGCGGAACAGCGCGGCGGCGACCTGGGTGATGGCCTGGCGCGAGGTCCGCTCGCTCATGCCCATGAGGACGACGCCGTTGCCGACCGGCATGATGTCACCGCCCTCGAAGGTGGCCTGACCCCAGTCGAGTTCGGGATCGCCCCACCACACCCGCGACCCCTTGAAGTCGGGGTGGAAGGTGTAGATCGCCTTCATCAGCAGCGTCTCGTCGTGCCGCGCGGGCCAGTACAGCGGGTTGAGGGTGAGGCCGCCGTACAGCCAGCAGGTGGTGTCGCGGGTGTACAGGGTGTTGGGCAGCGGCGGCATCAGGTACTCGCGTGCGCCGGTGGACTCGCGGGCGAGCGCGAGGTGGGGGGAGCGGAAGTCCTCGGGAAGGTCGCTGGTGGCCAGCCCGCCGACGAGGTACTCGGCGAGTTGCCTGGGCGACAGGGTCTCCAGGTAGGCGCGGGTCGCGTCGACGAGGCCGATGCCGACCCGGTTGGCGACGATCTTCCGGTCCAGGAGCCATGCCCTGGCCTCCGGGAGGGCCATGATCTGGGCCAGCAGGTCGTGCAGCTCCACCACCTCCACCCCGCGCCTGCGCAGTTCACCGACGAACGCGGCATGGTCGCGCTGGGCGTTCTCCACCCACATCACGTCGTCGAAGAGGAGGTCGTCCGAGTTGGTGGGGGTGAGCCGCCGGTGCGCGAGTCCGGGGGAGCACACCAGGACCTTGCGCAGCCTGCCGACCTCGGAGTGGACGCCGAGAGCGGGTCGGGCGGTGCCTTCGTTGCCGGTCACACTGGCTCCCTCGGGGGTGCGGGGTGGGAAAGGACTGGAAGGGGCGCGGGGCGCGGTTCACAGGCTGATCCACCCGGCCACCAGGGCCACGACCCCGAGCACCGCGCCGGCCACGGAGACGGCCAGGACGACGAGTTCCCCCGGGGAGAACAGCCGCCGGCCCTGCTCGCGCCGGGCCATGACGAACAGGACGGTCGCCGGGGCGTAGAGGACGAAGGAGACCAGCACGAACTTCGGGCCCGCGGCGTACAGCAGGAACGCGGTGTACACGGTGGCGACGACGCCGACGACCAGTTCGCGCCGGGAGGTCCGGCCGCCCTCGGTGCGCGGGTCGTCCCGGACACCGAGCCGCACGGCGAAGGCCGCGGCCAGCAGGTACGGGATCAGGGAGAGGGCACTGGTCAGGTTGAGGGCGAAGTCGAAGGCGTCGTCGGAGAAGCTGGTGGCGACCAGCACCACCTGGGTGAGCAGCGAGCTCATCAGCAGGGCCGGGACGGGCACGTCGACGGCGTTGGCGCGGCGCAGGAAGCGCGGCATGTCGTCGTCCTGGGCCGCGACGAAGAGCACCTCGGCGGCCATCAGCGTCCAGGCGAGGTAGGCGCCCAGCACCGACACGATCAGGCCGACGCTGATGAACACCCGGCCCCAGGTCCCGACGGCCGCCTCCAGGACGCCCGCCATGGACGGCTGGCGCAGGTCGGCGATCTCGGCCATCGGCATGATGCCGTAGGACACGATGGTCACCGAGGCGAAGACCGCGAACACGCTGAGGAAGCCGAGCACCGTCGCCCTGCCCACGTCGGAGCGGCGCCGGGCGTGCCGCGAGTAGACGCTGGCGCCCTCGACGCCGAGGAAGACGAACACGGTGGCCAGCATGGTGCCGCGCACCTGGGAGAAGAGCGAACCGGAGTAGTCCGCGCCACCGAAGTTGTCGGCGAACACGCTCGGCCTGAAGTACACCAGGGCCAGGACGACGAAGAACACGATGGGGACGAGCTTGGCCACCGTGACGACCTTGTTGATGGCCGCCGCTTCCTTCACCCCGCGCCGGATCATCCAGAAGAACGCCCACAGCCCGACCGAGGACAGGACGACCGCGACTGCGGTGTCCCCGTCGCCGAGGACCGGCCAGACCGAGCCGACGGTCGACATGATGAGGACCCAGTAGGTCACATTGCCCACACAGGTGCTGGCCCAGTAGCCGAAGGCCGCGAAGAAGCCCAGGTACTCGCCGAAGCCCGCCTTGGCGTACGCGTACACGCCGGCGTCGAGGTCGGGTCTGCGGACGGCGAGGGACTGGAAGACGAAGGCCAGCATCAGCATGCCGGTGCCGGCGATCGTCCAGGCGATCAACGCCCCGGCGACGCCGGTCTCCTCGGCGAACCGCCCCGGCAGCGAGAAGACGCCGGCACCCACCATCGACCCGACGACCATGGCCGTCAGGGTGAACAGCGGCAGCTTCGCGGCCGGCGGGGCCTGACCGGCGGCGTCGGACGTGGCGGCCTGCGGCATGCCGTTCCTCCGGGTCGCGGTGCGGTTGCGACCACTGTGCATCACGGGGTGAGGCAGGGCATCTCGTCCCCGGCCCGCGCACACCGGACGGCCCCGGCCGGAGGGTCACTGTCCGGTGCGCAGATCGGTGCCGCGCCGGGCGAGGGCGAGCACGCCCACGACGATGAGGGCGACGCCCAGCAGTTGCGGAACGACCCACCAGCCGCCCCGCACGTCCTCCTGGTACAGGGCCACGCCGAGCAGGAGGCTCACCGCCGCGTCCCCCAGGGTGAGGGCGGGCTGGGAAGCCACCAACGGGCCGCCCTGCATGGCGTGCTCCAGCAGCAGTACGGCGCCGACACCGGCCGCGGCGAACGCGTAGGTCTGCCAGGTGGTCAGGAAGCCCGTCACGCCCTCGGTGTCCAGGACCCGCATCGAGTCCTTCATCAGAGCGGCCGTCAGGGCGTAGCACACGGCCGTGGCCGCACCGAGGCAACCGGCACGGGCCTTGCCCACGGGCCGCCTCAGACCGGCCGCGGCCAGCAGCACGGCCGCTCCGGCACAGGCCGCCAGTGCGGGCAGCCAGCGGTCCAGCGCCACCTCGGCCTCGCCGCCGTCGGGAGCGGCCGACGCCAGCGCGATGCCGAGCCCGACGACCACCGACCCCACGGCCAGCCACATGGCACGGGGCAGGCGGCGGTGGGTCATCAACGACGCCAGCAGCAGGGCCAGCGGAAGCTCCAGCACGAACAACGGCTGTACGAGTGACAGGGGCCCGGTCGCGAGAGCCACCGCCTGGCCCACACCGGCGACGACGACGGCGAGCATGCCGGCGATCCAGACCGGCTGCCGCAGCAGGTCCACGACGAGTCCGGGGCGGAACCCCTGGGACTGCGGCACACTCAGTGCGGCCCGCCGCTGGAGCACGGTGGCCAGCGCGTTGCTGAACGCGGCGAGAAGTGCGAAGAGCACCGGCAGGACAACACCCATCCACCGATCCTCACCCCGTTCACCCCCGGGCGCGCGCCGCACCACGGCGGGTGCGGACGGAGCCGGCGCCTGTCGGCGCCGGTTGCGTCCGCGGTCAGTTGTCGCCCGGCGCGGTGGGCTCCTCCGTCCCGGCGTCCCGCTTCTGCTGCGCGCCCGGCGCCTCGGTGGCCGTGTAGTAGACCGAGGTGCCCTGCTTGGTGCGCTGGGCCAGGTTCTTGGCGACGAGCCCTTCGAGGGTGGTGCGGACGACCGTGGTCTTGATGGTGCGTCCGGCGTGGGCCGCGTCCAGCGCGGTGGTGACCTCGGCGGCGGAGCGCGGTTCCTTCTGCTCGCCGAGGTGCCGGCGCACCAGCTCCACCAGGGTGGGCTGGGCGGGCTGCTTCGCGGAGGAGGCCGAGGGAGCGGTGGCGGTGGACGAGGCGGCGGCCCCGGTCGCGGCCTGCGCCGACGTCTTCTTCGCCGCGGGCTTCCTGGCGGCCTTGGTGACCGGCTTCGCGGTGGCCTTGGTGGCCTTGGTGGCCTTGGCGGCCGGCTTGGTGGCGGCGGGCTTGGCGGACCTGGCCCCCGACTTGGGCGCGGCGGCGCGCTGGGGAGCGGCGCCGGCCTTGCCGCCCCGCTTCCGCTTCCCGGCGGCCGGCTCGTCGGTGGCACCGCCACGGGGAGCGGGCACGGTCGCCGCGCCGGTGGCGGCCGGGGCCGGAGCGGTCGCCTGCGGGGCCGACGGCGCGGCGATGCCCAGCGCCTGCTGCACGTTGACCAGGAGCGCATGGTCGTGCTGGAGCGCGGCCAACTGCTGTTGCAGGGCGGTGATCTCCCCGCTGACGCGTTCCTGCTCCTTGACGTTGCGCTCCAGGTCGTCGGTGACCTGGACGCTGTACTGCGATGCCAGTTCGGTGGCGGCCTGCATGGTGCTCTCGGACATGGTGGTGACTCTCCTCGATTCGCGGCCGTGAAGGCTCGGGAGGAACGGCGGGACGTCGGGCGCGGGACGTGGCGAACCATGTCCCGTCGGCGCCCGGCAGCGGAGAACAGGCGACTGTCGCCCACTGTGCTGACACAGATAGTACGGACGGTGAGTGCTGCTTGTTCCCCTGTTTGCTGCCGGGCCGGTATACCACGTATGGCCGCCAACGTGGTATGTGTCGACGGTTCTTCGCGCGGGTGTTCGGGTCGCGAGTCCTTCGTACTCACTCGCCGCCGGACACCTCGACGGTCTTCCCGTCCCGGTCCACCGTGTGCGTCTGCCAGTAGGTGTCCCACTCGTCTCCGACGTGCTCGGGGACCTTGCCCGAGGGGAAGCGGGTGTATCCCTCGGGCGGTTCCTCGCCGTCGGGGACACAGGTGCGGCCGGTGCCGCCGGTGGTCATGACCGGGTACTCACCACCACCGCAGACGGCGTCCTGGGCCGAACAGCCGGTCAGTACCGCGGCGACCGCAACGCCCGCGAGGACCAGGCGCCGGACGGATCGTGTCACGTGGTTGACACCGGTGGCGGACGGACGGTGAAGCCGGCCGGTGATGTGCCTGATGTGCACGACGGTTTCCTCCTGACGACGGGACGGCCGGCCCCCCTCGTCGACGGGAAGCGGCCGAGTCGAGTCGAGTGGATCCGAGTGGACACGAATACTCAGTCGGCCGGGTCGGATCGCCTGGCTCGGGAGGCCGCACGGTCCACCTGACGCGTGGCCTCCCGCGCCTCGCGCTCGGCCCGGGCCAGCGCGTCCGCGGCGGTGCGGCCCCGCTCCTCGGCTTCCCGCCGTTCAAGTCCGGCCCGGTCGAGTCTCTCCCGGGCCTGCCGCAGTTGCTGCTCGGCGGCGGACAACTCCTCCCGCGCCCGGTCGAGTTCGTCCTGCGTCCGCCGCAGCGAGGCGCCGGCGTCCGCCTGTTCCGCACGTCTGTCGCGCAGCAGTCGCGCCGCCCGCTCCGCCGCCTGTTCGGCGCGGTCGAGTTCCTCCTGCCGCCTGCGGCGCCGCTCAGCGAGTTCGTCCTTCGCCCGGCCCGCCGGCCTGCCGCGAGGTGTCCCGGGCCGGGACGGCCGCTCGGGCGGCGCGGGCTCGGCCGGGGCCCCGTCCGAGGGGAACCCGGACGGGGGAGTGAGCGACACCGTCAGGTGTCCGCCGGCCCACCGGTCGGCCGCGTCCGGGTCCGCGAGTACCGCGCGCAGGGTCGCCTCGACCTCCCGCTGCGCCGCCTCCGACAGCGGGTGCCCCGCCTCGCCGGCGAGCTGGGCCGCCTGCCGGGACAGCGCGGAGACGATGCGCCGGCGCTGGTCGGAGAGTTCCCCGAGCCCGGCGGCGTCCAGCGTGCGGTGTGCGTCGCGCAACGCCCGGCCCAGTTCCAGGAACCGGCCGGCCTCCTCCGGCCGGGAGTGCGTCAGCAGGTTCGCCGCCCAGGCCGCGAGGGTGGGCCGCCGGGCGGCGTGGAGCCGGCGTGCGTCCTCCTTGCGGCCGGCGGTCCTCGCGGCCGCGGCGTGTTCCTCGCGGCGGGAGACGAAGTCGGAGGGAGGCGTGGTGTACAGCTCGTCGAGGACCGACTCGACCCGAGCCGCGCCGGGGCCACCGCTCGCCCGGCCGTGTCCGCCGCTGCTGCGCCGCATGGGACCTCGCCTCCTGTCGACGTCTAGGGCCGCCCCGGCCGCGACGCCGCGGGCATCGCCGCCGCCTCCTCGTCGTCGTAGACCAGGAGTCCGTCCGCCCGCAGTCGTGCCCCCGGGGTGGGGGAGTGCGCCGTGAGGCGGCCGTCGTGCATGAGGTGGTCCACGGGGCGGTCCCGGGCCAGCACGGCGAAGTCCGCGACCAGGCGTCGGTGGCACCGCCACCACACCGCCTCGCCGCACATCACCGCGGTGCGTTCCCGCGACACCTGGTCCAGCAGCGCGTCCATGGCGGCGACGAACTCCGGCGAGCGGGTGTGACCCGCATAGCCCCGGAACGAGGCGTTGCGCCATACGACGTCGGGCGAGTCCGGCGCGGGCCTGCGGAACCCGCCCAGCCGCTGCTCCCACCGATAGGCGAACCCCTCTTCCGGCAGCCACCGCGCCAGCCGCTCGCGCAGCAGATCGGGGTCGCGTCGGCTGCCCGGCGCGGTCCTGATGTCGACCACGGCGGCCACGCCGGCACCGCGCAGCAGGTCCGCCAGGGCCGTGCGGCCCGCGGTGCCGTGTCCGAACGTGACCAGACGGGGCTGGGACATGTGGTCGGGGTCCCCGCACCGTCGGCACTCATGCCTGCCACCGCCGGCGGTCATGTCCCTCCGGTCCCCGTCCCGGGGCCGAACCGGGCGGACCGCGCCCCTCACTCATGGTCCCGGAGCACGTTGCCTAAAACATTTAGGCAATTGCATAATAGGTGGAGGCAAGCGGGAGGACGCGACTGTGGCACGTGTGGGGCTGACCACCGACCGACTGGTGCGGGCGGGTGCGGACCTCGCCGACGAGGTGGGCTTCGACCAGGTGACGGTCTCCGCCCTGGCCAGGCACTTCGACGTCAAGGTCGCCAGCCTGTACTCGCACGTGCGCAACTCCCGGGACCTCAAGACCCGGATCGCCCTGCTCGCCCTCGCCGAGCTCGCCGACCGGGCGGCCGCGGCACTGGCGGGACGGGCCGGCAAGGACGCCCTCGCCGCCTTCGCGGACGTCTACCGCGACTACGCCCGGGAGCACCCGGGCCGCTATGCCGCGGCCAGACTGCGCCTGGACCCGGAGACGGCGGCGGACAGCGCCGGCGTCCGCCACGCCCGGATGACCCGGGCCATCCTGCGCGGATACCACCTGACCGAACCCGACGAGACCCACGCGGTCCGCCTGCTGGGCAGCGTCTTCCACGGCTACGTCAGCCTCGAACTGGCCGGGGGCTTCAGTCACAGCGCCCCCGACAGCCAGGAGACCTGGACCCGCATCGTGGACGCCCTCGACGCCCTGCTGCGCAACTGGCCCGCACAGTGAGCCGCGCAGCCTGAAGCCCGCACTGTGCACACCCCGAACCACCCATCGGCCGGAGGCGGCATGAACACCGACCACGACTGGATCACCACGCCCATCACGCGGGAACTCCTGCGCGGCGCCCTCGACGTGGAGCGCACCGAGCACGGCCTGCTGCCGCACCGGCTGCCCGCCCGGGCCCGCGCCCAGAACACCGACGGACAGCTGGCCATGGCCGAGTCCCAGCCGTCCGGCGTCCGGCTCGCCCTGCGCACCCGGGCCACCGCGCTCGAACTGGACACCCTGCCCACCAAGCGGGTCTACACCGGAGCCCCGCCGCGTCCCGACGGCGTCTACGACCTGCTCGTCGACGGCCGCCCGGCGGGCCGGGGGAGCGTCGACGGCGGCAACACCCTGACCATCGACATGACCACCGGCACGGCGGCGCTCGAGCCCGGCCCGGTGGGCACACTGCGCTTCACCGGCCTGCCCGAGGGCAGCAAGAACATCGAGATCTGGCTGCCGCACAACGAGACCACCGAACTCGTCGCCCTGCGCACCGACGCTCCCGTCGCACCCGCCTCCGACCCCGGACGCAGGGTCTGGCTGCACCACGGCAGCTCGATCAGTCACGGCTCGGACGCCGCGAGTCCCACCACCACCTGGCCGGCGCTGGCCGCGTCCCTGGGCGGTGTCGAACTCGTCAACCTCGGACTGGCCGGCAGCGCCCTGCTGGACCCGTTCACGGCGCGGGCCATGCGGGACACCCCGGCCGACCTGATCAGCGTCAAGATCGGCATCAACGTGGTCAACCACGATGCCATGCGGCTGCGTGCCTTCGCCCCCGCGGTGCACGGCTTCCTCGACACCGTCCGGGAGGGGCACCCCACCGTCCCGCTGCTGGTCGTCTCGCCGATCCTGTGCCCCGTCCACGAGGACACCCCCGGCCCCCTCGCCCCCGACCTCACCGGCCTCGGCGAGGGGCGGATGCGCTTCGTGCCCATGGGCGACCCGGCGGAACGAGCGAGCGGGAAACTCACGCTGAACGTCATCCGGGACGAGTTGGCCCGTATCGTCGCGCAACGCACGCCCGACGACCCGAACCTGTACCACCTCGACGGCCGTGCGCTCTACGGCGAGGCCGACTCCGCCGAGCTGCCGCTGCCGGACAACCTCCACCCCGACGCGGCCACCCACCGCCGCATCGGCGAACGCTTCGCCGCACTGGCCTTCACGGGCGACGGCGCCTTCGCGGACTGACGCCGAGGCGCTGCGACTGCCGCCCCTCGGTGCGGGAGGAATCCGCCGACCGACCGCGGGGCGGCGTCAGCGCCGCGACATGTAGAGCCCCAGGGCCCGGTGCAGCACCCGGTTGAGCGGGTACTCCCACTCGCCCAGGTACTCCACGGCCTCACCGCCGGCGCCGGTCTTGAACCGCAGCAGCCCGAGCAGGTGGTTGTCCTCGTCCAGCGTGTCGGTGATGCCGCGGAAGTCGTAGACGGCCGCGCCCAGTTCATGGGCGTCGCAGATCATCCGCCACTGGAGGGCGTTGTTCGGCTGCACCTCGCGGCGGCGGGCGGTGGAGGCCCCGTAGGAGTACCAGACGTGCTCGCCGACGGTCAGCATCGTCGCGGCCGCGAGCACGTCCCCGTCGTGGTGCGCGAGGTACAGGCGCATGCGGTCCGGGTCCTCCGCCGTCAGCGCGGTCCACATGCGCTGGAAGTACGGGAGGGGGCGCGGCACGAAACGGTCCCGTTCGGCCGTCTCCGCATACAGCTCGTAGAAGGTCGGCAGGTCCTCCTGGTCGCCGCGGACCACCTTCACGCCCGCCTTCTCGGCCTTCTTGACGTTGCGGCGCCACTGCTGGTTGAAACCGTTCCGGATCTCGTCCGGCGAGCGTCCCGCGAGGGGCAGCTGGCACACGTAGCGGGGCTGGCCCGCGGCGAACCCGTCCTCGCCCCCGGGCTCGGTCCGCCGCCAGCCCATGCGGAGCAGCCGCTCGGCGACCCCGTCGGCCGCGGCCTCCCGCCTGGTGGGCTCCACATCGCCCAGCCGCCGGGCCTCCGGGTCGGCGATGGCCGCCTTGACCGTCTCGGCGCTCCAGCGCCGCGCCACCACCGGCGGCCCCATCCTCACCGAGAAGGCGCCCCGGCCCTTCAGGTACGCGAGCATCGGCTCCAGCCACCGCTCCAGGTCCGGCGCGGCCCAGTCGAGCACGGGACCCTCGGGCAGATACGCCAGATACCGCCGCACCTTCGGCAACGCCCGCAGCAGCACCAGTCCGGCCCCCACCAGGTCGTCGCTCTCGTCGAACCAGCCGAGGCTCTCCGCCCGCCAGTCCGGCTTGACCTCTCCCCACGCCGGGGTCTGGAGGTGACTCACGGAAGGGCGGGAGGCGACGAAGCGCAGGTGCTCCTCGCGGGTGATCGCCTTCAGGTGGCAGGTCATGGGTGTGTCCCTTCGGTCGGAGGTCGACGGAGGGGACGGGCCGAGGCGCCGGTGCGACCGCCGTCCCCATGTCACAGGGAATACCGGGAGCGGCCGATCCGCGCGGGCTACCGGCTGTTCGTGCGGCGGCGCCGCACGCCCTCCGGCGCGCCGGGCCGGACCCGTGACTCGTGTGCCCCGCCCGGCGCGCGGGGCGGCCACGGCGGTGGCAGCGTGGCGGGCCTGGGCGGTGGAGCGGACGGCGGAGCGGACGGAGCGGACGGCCATGGCGCGGGCGATCTGGACGGGTGTGATCACCTTCGGGCTGGTGTCGGTGCCCGTCGGTGTGTTCACGGCGACGCAGGACCACACGGTCCACTTCCACCAGCTCCAGCGCGGCACCTCGGACCGCATCCGCAACAGACGGGTCAACCAGCGCACCGGCGAGGAGGTCGAGGCCGGAGACATCGTCAAGGGCTACGAGGTGGGCGAGGGCGAGTACGTCGTCGTGGAGCCGGAGGAACTGGACGAGATCGCACCCGGCCGCTCCCGCACCCTGGAGATCACCGACTTCGTCGACCTGGACCGGATCGCCCCGGTCTACTTCGACCGCACCTACTACGTCGCCCCGCGCGGCAAGGAGTACCTCAAGGTCTACGAACTGCTCCGCACCGCCCTCGCGGAGACCGGCAAGACCGGCGTCGCCACCTTCGTCATGCGCAACCGGCAGTACCTGACCGCCCTCCGCGCCGAGGACGAGGTCCTGGTGCTCCAGACCCTGCACTGGGCCGACGAGGTCCGGGACCCGGTCGAGGAACTGCCCGAGCTGCCGGAGGAGCGGGCCGGACGGGGCAAGGAGCTGGACATGGCGCTGCGCTTGGTCGACGCCCTGAGCGGTCCCTGGGACCCCGCCCGGTACCACGACACGTACCAGGAGAAGGTCCGCGAGCTGGTGCGGGCGAAGGCCGAGGGCAAGGAGGTCGCCGTCGCCGAGGAAGCGCCCCGGGCCACGAACGTCGTCGACCTGATGGAAGCCCTGCGCGGCAGTCTGGAGCAGGCCGGCGGCAGTGGTGGGCAGGCGTCCGCGAAGGGCGGGCGGGGCGACCGGCCGTCCCCGGAGAAGAGGCAGAGGAAGCGGGCCCCCGCGGAGCAGAAGCAGGGGCCCGGGGAAAGCCGGAAAGCCCCCGCCGAGAAGAAGCAGGGACCCGGGGAAAGCCGAAAGGCCCCCGCGGAGAAGAAGCAGGGGCCGGGGGAAAGCCGGAAAGCCCCCGCCGAGAAGAAGCAGGGGCCGGGGAAGAAGAAGCCGGCATCCGCGGGGAGCGGGGCCGGCGGCCGGTCGACGGCCGGCACGGGGAGCGCTCCGGGCAAGCGGTCCTCCGCACCGCGGAAGAAGGCCGCGGCCTCCTCCCGCAGGACGTCTCCGCGGGAGAAGCGGAGCGACCTGCGGGAGATGAGCAAGGCGGAGCTGTACCGGAAGGCCGGCGACCAGGGCGTCACCGGGCGGTCGAGGATGAGCCGCGAACAGCTCATCGACGCCCTCAGCGGTGCCGGGGGCCGCCGCAGGAGGACGGCAGCCGCCTGAGCCGCAAGGCTCAGTGCTCGGTCAGCATGCCTTCGCGCAGGCGGGCCAGCAGGCGGGAGATCAGGCGGGAGACGTGCATCTGGGAGACGCCGAGGCGCTCGCCGATGTCCTTCTGGGTGAGCTCCTCCACGAAGCGCCAGTGGATGATCTGGCGGTCGCGCTCGTCCAGCTCGGCGATCATCGGTGCGAGCGCGTGGAAGTCGTCCACCAGGGCGAGGGTGGCGTCGTCGGCGCCGATGAAGTCGGCGAGGGCGGACTCGCCGTCCTCGCTGCCGCTGATGGCCGCGTCCAGGGAGGCGGAGTTGTAGCCGTTGGCCGCCAGGCGGGCCTCGACGACCTCGTCCTCCGGCAGGCTCATCAGCTCGGAGAGTTCCCTGGTGGTGGGGTTGCGGCCCAGGCGGCTGCGCAGTTCCTCGGTGGCCCGGGCCAGCTGGACGCGGGCCTCCTGGAGGCGGCGGGGCACGTGCACGGCCCAGGAGGTGTCGCGGAAGAAGCGCTTGATCTCACCGACGATGTAGGGCACCGCGAAGGAGGTGAACTCGACCTCGCGGGTCAGCTCGAAGCGGTCGATGGCCTTGATCAGGCCGATCATGCCGACCTGGACGATGTCCTCCATCTCCTCCGGTCCGCGGCTGCGGAACCGGCCGGCCGCGAAGCGGACGAGGGACATGTTCATCTCGATGAGGGTGTTGCGCGCGTACTGGTATTCCGGCGTGCCCTCCTCGAGGGCCGTCAGCTGCTGGAAGAAGAGCTTCGACAACTCCCGCGCGTCCTTCGGTGCCACCTTGGACGGGTCCGCCACCTCCGGCATGCCCGTGGTGGTGTGCTCGGTGATCCGTGCGGTCATCGTCGCCATGATGTTCCCTCCCAGTCGATCGGCCCCCGTCACTGCCGGCTTCATCGGCCGACGAGACTGCGCCTACCCCGGCTCATGACCCTCATGCATGCTTTTCGTGGTCTGTCTCGCCAGGGCCGGCATCCGCGCCCTCACAGGCCGAGGTAGAAGCGGACCACGGTGCCGTCGTCCGTCGTGTGCACCCGCACCAGATCCGCGACGTAGTGGACGAGCAGCAGGCCGCGTCCCCCGATCTGCCCCCGCTCGGCGGGGCGGCGGCCGGCGAGCGGGTCCGTGAGCCGCCCCTTGTCCCGGACCTCGCACACCACCTGTCCCGCCTCGGCCCAGACCGCCACCGTGCCGCTGCCACCACCGTGGAGGACGCTGTTGGTGGTCAGCTCCGACACCGCCAGCTCCGCGTCCTGGAGCCGACGCCCGGACAGGCCCAGGCCGGACGCCCGGTCCACGGCGAAGCGGCGTGCCTCGGGCAGTTCCCCGGCCCCGAAGGAGAGGACGTCGGCACCCGCGGTGGGCTCCAGCGGCTCGTTGTAGCGGGCGACGACCTCGGGCCAGTCGTAGGTCTCACTGACCCGCTCGTGACCCGCGGCGATGACCGTCGGGTGGGTGACCAGGGCGTCCGCCAGGACGTCCGGGGCCAGCCGGGTCTCGTCGTACGGGCACATGATCGTGGCGGGACGGCCCGTGAAGGCCGCGTTGATCAGCGCCTCGTGCTGGGCGCACGCCGGGTACTCCGCCGCGCTGCGCCCGGCCCAGATCGGCTCGCCGATGATGCGCACCCGTCCGCGCGGGTGCGTGTCCGCGAACGCCCGCAGGACACCGGGGATGATCCGCCCCGGGTTGCGTCCCGCCTCGTTCATGTCCAGGAAGGTGACGTCGCGCGCGTCCGGTCCCAGCCCCGCGCGGATCAGCTCCAGGTTGGGGGCGGGCACGGCCACCGCGACCGGTTCGCCGGCGGCCAGCCCCTCCCGCACGAACGTCACGGTCAGGTCGGCGTACTCGCCCTCCGAGCGGTAGAACAGCGCGGGATGCGAGAAGGTCTCCCCGGCGGTCACCGTACTCATCGCGGGGCCACCTCGATCCGTTTCAGGGACGGCCAGAACAGTTCCAGTACCCGGGGCAGCTGCGGCGGCGGCTGCTCCACCACCACCCGCCCGCCCGGCAGGTTCATGGCCGTGACGGCGAGCGCCGTCACACCGGCGACGTCGACGAAGCGTACGCCCGACAGCTCGACGTACGACACGTCGGCGTGCCGTCGGGACATCTCGGTGAGAGCGTTCTGCCACGACCGGCGTGTGGTCACGCTGATCTCTCCACTGGCCCGGATGCCCGGCCGTCCGGGCAAGGGGCCCACTTCCAGCACGGGGCCACTCCGTACCTGCGGCGAGCCGTCCGTGGGGCCTGCGGCATCCACACTCGATCTCCTTCGGAATCCCGCCGGGCGCGGTGCGTCTCCCGGGTGTCTCCTCCGGCCAGGCAGCCTATCGCGACCGGGCACCCGGCGTCCGACGGGGGAACACTGCGTGCGACGTGGGCGCGATGCGGGGAACAAGACCGCGATGCGGGGAACAAGACAGTGAGCGCGTCCTAGGAAGGGAAGAACGGGCATGTTCGAAGCTGAGAACATCCGGGACTGGCGAGGCCATGATGTCGTCGACAACGGTGGCCGCAAGATCGGGACCCTGGAATCGGTCTACGTCGACACCGCCACCGACCTGCCCGCGTTCGTCGCGGTCACCATCGGTCTGCCGACCCGGCGGCGGCTGGTGTTCGTCCCGGTGGACAAGGCCGTCGTCGGACCGGGCTATCTGAAGGTGACCTACGACAAGGGCCTGGTCAAGGACGCGCCCGGCATCGATCCGGACGGTGAGCTGGCCGCCGAGGACGAGGGCGCGGTCTTCGCGCACTACGGCCTGCCGTACGCGCAGGGCACCCGCGGTGAACGCCGGCTCGGCCGTCGCTGACCCACCTACGAGACGCTCCGAGGGGAGACGACCGTGAGCCTCTTTCTCCTGCTGCTGCTGGTGGCGCTGGTCCTGGGCGTGATCGGGGTGGCCGCCGAGGGACTGTTCTACCTGTTCGTCGTCGGCGCCGTGCTCCTGGTCCTCGACCTGATCCTCGTCGGCGTGCTCATCGGACGACGCCGGGGGCGTCCCGCGCGCTGAGCACGCACCGGCGGCGCGGTCCCTCCCGGGACCCGCGCACCGGCGGGGGCCGACGCCCGCGCCGGTGCGCCGCGAGGAGGCCCTAGGCGAGTTCCGCGCCGCGCTCGGCGGCCTCCGTCTCGGACGTCGCGCTGCCCGTCGCCAGGGTGCCGCCGGAGCTCTCCAGGTGGGCGCGGACGAACCACTGGAACTGCTCCAGGTCCCTGAGCTGGCCGATCAGGAGATCCTCGGTGGCGGGGTCGATCTTGCCCGCCTCCTCGACCGCCGCGCGCATGTCCTCGACGACGCCGGTGTAGACGACGTCCAGCGCACCCAGGTGGGCGATGGCGTCGGCGCGTCCGATGGAGTAGTCGTCCCACTTCCGCTCGGAGACGAGGGACCCGGGCGTCCCCTGCGCCACCCCGCCGAGGGCGGCGATGCGCTCGGCGACGTCGTCGGCCATCTCGCGCACCTGGTCGACCTGCGGATCGATCATCTCGTGCACGGCGATGAAGTGCGGCCCCACGACGTTCCAGTGCACGTGCTTGAGGGTCAGGTGCAGGTCGTTGAGGGCGTGCAGACGCATGCGCAGCACGCCGATCAGTCGTCCGGCGGCCTCGCGCTCGATGCCGGGAACCGTGTACTTCGGGGTCAGATCGTGGGTCATGTCGGACCTCAGCTCCTCATGCGTATTTCGTACGTTGTCGCACGTGCACGACTGCCCCGCATCCGCGGCGGCAGACATGCACGGTCGTTGCGCCCCTCCCCGGAGGTACGGGTCTCCCCGCTGCGGTGCGTCAATCGTCCGCAGGTCAGGACGGCGGAGCCGGCAGCGGCATCGCGCCGAGCGCGCGCGCCGCGTGCACCAGGTTGGACGCCATGGCCCGGCCCGTGGACGTCGACCAGTCGTGGCCGCGGTCGTCGTCGAGGTAGTCGGGACCGGGCCCGGGGCCGAGGTGCCAGTAGGTCCAGGCCTGGCCGGGGATGGTGTAGCCGATGTCCGTGAGCCCACCGCTGATCTCACTGATCACGTGGTGGGCGCCGTCCTCGTTGCCGGTGACCAGGACGCCGGCGACGCGGTTGTAGGCGACGGGCCGCTCCTCGTCGTCGGTCTCGCCGAGCATGGCGTCCATGCGTTCCAGGACCCGCTGGGCGACGGAGGAGGGGCGACCGAGCCAGGTCGGCGAGGCGATGATCAGGATCTGCGACGACAGCAGCTTCTCGTGCACGCCCGGCCAGTCGTCGCCCTCGCCCATGTCGGTCTCGACCCCGGGCTTCAGGTTCAGGTCGACGGCCCGGACGACGTCCACCTCCACGCCGTGGCCTTTCAGCGCCGCGATGACCGTGGAGGCGAGGGCCTCGGTGTTCGACGGCTGCGGGGAGGGTTTGAGGGTGCAGTTGATGACGAGTGCGCGCATGGATCCCCTCTTCCCCGCGGCGGCGCTCTCGATCGTCCGATCGCGTGAGCGTTCACCCGCCCGGGCGCGCGCCGGACGGCGCGGCCGGGACGGGAGGGCGGGCGGGCGACGGCCCCCGTGTGTTCGCTCAGGGCAGGGCGATCCCGTCGAGTCCGCCCCGCTTGGCCTCGTCGACCAGCGACGCGAACTGGTTGGCGCTCATCTGCACGCGCTGCCCGAAGTCGTCGGTCAGGACGATCCGTCGTTCCGCCGGGGCGGCGGGGTCGACGAACAACTGGGGGCAGCCGCAGTCGCAGTTGCCGCAGAACGTGGCGACGGGCTCCAGGCTGTGAAGGTCGGTCATTCCGGTTCGCCTTCCGTGGGAGACGGGGTGTCCGCGCCCGGATCCGCACCGGCGGTCGCGAGGGCGTGCCTGGGGGATACCCGGCGGGGCGGCCGGGGACGCGTTCTGCGGCCGGGCGCGGAGGCACGGCGGGCGACGGCCGTGCGCCGATGCCCCCGCGTCCGCCTCCGCTGCTTCGGCCGGACCGGCGGTCCCGGGAACCCGGGAGCCCCTTCGTCCGACCGCACGTGGGGCCGGTGCGGCGCGGAGCGCCCCGGGCCGACGGCCGGAGGCGGACGACGTCGGCGTGTCCGCATCGGACGGCGCCGGCGCGCGAACCGCGACCCGGTGTACCTGTCCCGGCTGATGCACGAGGCCACCGCGCCGGGGCCTCCGCTACGGTCGGCCGCATGGCTGACGAGTGCTTCCGGCATCCACGGCTCGCCGCCGTCCACGACGCCCTGGACCCCGACCGCGGTGACCTCGACGCCTACGTGCGCATGGCGGAGGAGTTCGGGGCCTCGCGGGTACTGGACATCGGCTGCGGCACGGGAGTGTTCGCCCTGCTGCTGGCCGACCGCGGCGTCGAGGTCGTCGGCGTCGATCCCGCCGGTGCCTCGGTCGACGTGGCGCGGCGCAAGCCGGGCGGTGACCGGGTGCGGTGGATCGAGGGCGACGCGACCGCGCTGCCCGCGCTGCGGGTCGATCTGGCGACCATGACGGCGAACGCCTCCCAGGAGATCACCGACCCCGGCGCGTGGCACGCCACACTCCGTGGCGCCTACGAGGCCCTGCGGCCGGGCGGGCGCCTGGTGTTCGAGACGCGGGATCCGGCCCGGCGCGCCTGGGAGGGATGGAACCGCGAGGGGACGTACCGGGTCACGGAGGTGCCGGGCGAGGGCACGGTGGAGAGCTGGTGCCGGCTGACGGAGGTGCGGTGGCCGCTGGTCCGCTTCCGCTGGACCTATGTCTTCGGCTCCGACGGCGAAGTGCTCACCTCCGACTCGACGTTGCGCTTCCGGCAGCGGGAGGAGGTCGAGGCGGACCTGGCGGCGCGGGGTTTCGTGGTGGAGGAGGTGCGCGGAGCCCCCGACCGTGCGGGACGGGAGTTCGTCTTCGTCGCGCGACGCCCGTAGGACGGCGGGTCCGCGCCGGCGGACGACGCCCGCACGCTTCCTCCCCGGGGGTGCGAAGCCCCCGTTAGGGTGCCGGGAATGAACTCCGTAACCGTGCGCGGCGCCACGATCGAGTACGACGACTCCGGTCCCTCGGCCGGGCTTCCGGTCCTCCTGATCCACGGGCACCCCTTCAACCGCTCCCTGTGGGCGCCCCAGGTGCAGGCGCTGACGGCGGCCGGCCACCGGGTCGTCGCCCCCGACCTGCGCGGTTACGGTCGCAGCAGCGTGACGCCCGGCAAGGTCCTGCTCGCCGACTTCGCCGACGACCTCGCCGCGCTCCTGGACCACGTGGGTGTCGAGCGCGCGGTGGTCGGCGGCGTCTCCATGGGCGGTCAGATCACGATGGAGTTCCAGCTGCGCCACCCGGACCGGGTACGGGCCCTCGTCCTGTCCGACACCTCCGCGCCCGCCGAGACCGCCGAGGGCAAGGAGTTCCGCAACCGGCTGGCCGACCGTCTCCTCGCCGAGGGCATGGACGGTTACGCGGACGAGGTCATCGACAGGATGCTCGCCGCCTACAACGTCACCGCCCTGCCGGACGTGGCCGCCCGTGTCCTGGAGATGATGCGCGCCACCGATCCCCGCGGTGCCGCGGCGGCGCTGCGCGGGCGGGCCGAACGCCCCGACTACCGGGACGTCCTGGCCGCCGTGAAGGCACCGGTCCTCGTGGTCGTCGGCGCGGACGACGTCTACACCCCGGTCGCGGAGGCAGAGGCCATCCGGGGGCTCGTGCCGCACTCCACCCTGGTCGTCGTCGACCGGGCCGGCCATCTCCCGGGCGCCGAGCGACCCGAGCCGTTCAACCGCGCGTTGCTGGACTTCCTGGCCACGCTGGGGTGACCCGCTCGGGTGAGGCCGCTTCGGCGTGGTACTCCGGCGCGCGAACAGCGCACATGGTGCATGAGTGAGCCCTGTACGCGCCCCCGCGGGGGTACGGAGAATGCGCAGTGACCGTGATCACGCGGCGGGGGGCGCGGTGCCGACCGACCGCCGCCCTCCGGGGAAAGCAGGTCGATCGCCGTGCTGTTGCGTCTGCCCACGTCCGTGTCCGAAGCGCAGGAGTGCATGGCACAGGGAGCGGTGCCCATAGGCGGGGCGACCCTCGTGTGGGCCACCTGGCAGCGGGACGGCTTCCCCGAACTGGCCATGTCGCTGCGCGAGTTGCCGGAGGCGTCCGTGATCGGGCCCGAGGAGCTGGGAGCGGCAGTGGTACTGCACCACATGGACGGCCGCGTCCCGGAGGTGCTGCGCGGGGCGGCCGGCACCGTGGGCACCGGAGCCGTACGCCGGACGGCCACGGTCGGGGGCAACCTGGTCGGCAGCAGCCTGCGGTGCCTGCTGCCCGCGGCCCTGGTGCTGGACGCCCGCGCCCGGGTGCTGGGACCCGAGGGGGCCTACGAGACCGATCTGCCGGAGGTCGTCGCCAAGCGCCATCTGCTGCTGGGCCTGCGCTGGCGCACCCCGCTGGCCAGCGGGTACCGCAAGCAGCCCGCCGAGGCCGGCGGACCGCCGCCGCTGGTGGTCGCCACCGCCGTGCACGCCGAGGACGGGGGCCCGAGGCGGATACGGGTCGCCGTGCGCGACGGCTACGAGGTGCTCGACGGGAGCGCACCGTGCCACGCGGACGCCGGTGAGGTCTTCGACCTGCTGCGGCGTACGGACATCGGCGCGCTGCCCCCCGGGGCGCGGGACGTGGTGCGCGAGCAGGTCGCCGACGTCCTGGGTTCCCTCGCCGAGCGCTGACGGAGCCGCCCGGACCGGCGGGCCTCAGCCGTTGGCCAGCGCCTTGACCTGGTCCAGCGTGCCGTTGAACTTGTCGTGGTCCCCGACGGTCGGTCCGGACGAGGTGTACTGCCACATCGTGTGGTAGTCCCAGCCGGCCGGGAGGGGGCCGGGGGTCGAGGCGTACCGGGCGATCCACAGCGGGTTGGCCGCGCCGAAGCCGCTGTAGTCCCCGGTGCACTGCTTCCACCAGTTGGTGGAGGTGTAGATCACGGCGTCACGGCCGGTCCGCGCCCGGTAGCGGTCCAGGAAGTCGCCGATCCAGGTGACCATCTGACTCGCCGTCCGGCCGTAGCAGGTGTCCCCGTAGGGGTTGTACTCGATGTCGAGGACTCCCGGCAGCGTCCGGCCGTCCTTGGACCAGCCGCCGCCGTGGTCCACGAAGTAGTCGGCCTGGGCGGCACCGCCGGCGCCGTCCGGGGTCGCGAAGTGGTACGCGCCGCGGATCATGCCGACGTCGTACGAACCCCCGTACTGCTGTGCGTGGTACGGGTTGCGGTAGGAGGTCCCCTCGGTGGCCTTCACATAGGCCCACTTGACCCCGCTGCTCCACAGGGTCGGCCACGCCACGTTGCCCTGGTGGCTGGAGACGTCGACCCCTTCGGTCTGGGTGACCCGGGTCCCGGCGGGCTGCCCCTGGACCCCTTCGTGGGCCAGGACCCCCATGCCCATGTGGGCGGAACCGCGGACGGGCGTCGTGCCCGTCCCGTCGGCCGACGCGGGGACCGCGGACGCGGTCAGGAGGAGGGACGGGACGGCGAGGAGGACGCCTGAGGTGAGCAGGCGACGGGAGTGGCGGGACGCCACGGCTATGGGTCTGCGCATGGCACCCATCCGATCCGCTGTCGCGCCGGACCGCATCCCACGCTCGTCCAGACGGTGTCGGCGGCGGGCCCCACCGCGGGACGGCACCCCGCCGACCCCCCGTTTGAACGTGTTCAAATCTGGGATAGGGTCGCCGTACGACGAAGGGGGAGCAGCCCATGAAGATCGTGATCCCCGGAGGGACGGGGCAGGTCGGGACGGTGCTGAAGCGTGCCTGGACCGGGGCCGGACACGAGGTCGTGGTGCTCAGCCGCCGGCCCGAGCGGCCCGGCGAGGTCCCGTGGGACGGCAGGACGCCGGGGGACTGGTTCAAGGAGATCGACGGCAGCGACCTGGTCGTCAACCTGGCCGGCCGCAGTGTGAACTGCCGTTACACCCCCGCCAACCTACGGGCCATGAGGGACTCGCGCGTGCACTCCGCACGCGTCGTGGGCGAGGCGATCGCGGCGGCCGCCGAACCGCCTCCGGTCTGGTTGCAGATGAGCACCGCCACCGTCTACGCCCACCGCTTCGACGCGCCCCACGACGAGGCCACCGGAGTGATCGGCGGCCGGGAGCGCGACGTGCCCGCCTACTGGTCCTACAGCGTCGACATCGCCCGGGCCTGGGAACGGGAACAGGAGCGCGCCGACACCCCGCACACCCGCAAGGTCGCCCTGCGTTCCGCCATGGTGATGAGCCCCGACCGGGGCGGCGTCCTGGACGTCCTGCTGCGGCTGGCGCTCCTCGGGCTCGGCGGCCCCGTCGCGGGCGGCGCACAGTACGTGTCCTGGATCCACGAACGCGACTTCGTCCGCGCCCTCGACTTCCTGGCCGCCCGCGACGACCTCACCGGCCCGGTCAACCTCGCCGCTCCGGCCCCCCTGCCGCAGCGGGCCTTCATGCGCGCCCTGCGGCAGGCGCGGGGGATACCGGTGGGCCTGCCCGCCACACGGTGGATGGCCGAACTCGGTGCCCTGGTCCTGCGCTCGGACACCGAACTGCTCCTCAAGAGCCGGCGCGTCGTCCCCGGCCGTCTGCTCGACGCGGGGTTCGCCTTCGACCACCCCGCGTGGCCCCAGGCGGCCGAGGACCTCGTACGGCGGCTGCGCGGGCGAGGGTGAGCCGGCGGCACGAGCGGACCGGCTCGTCGCCCGTCCGCGCGGACCGAGGTCGAGCGGACCGAGGTCGACGAGTGCTGAAGCGCCCGCGGGGGCGTCTCCCGCGGACGCGGCCGGCAGCGCCCCCGGTCGAGCGCCGCCGCCGTCCCGTCGGGGACGCGGGCCGCCGGGAATGCACCGCCGGACGGCACTGTTGACACCGCTGACCGACATGCGCGGGACGGATCGGCAGCCCGCGCTCCGGTCGGAAGGAGCACCATGGCACGCAGCACCGCACGCCCGCTCGTCAAGCTGAGGTCGACGGCCGGGACCGGCGTCACCTACGTGACGCGCAAGAACCGACGCAACGACCCCGACCGGCTCGTCCTGCGCAAGTACGACCCGGTGGCGGGAGAGCACGTCCCGTTCCGCGAGGAACGCTGAACGGCACGACGGAGCAAGGAGGCGATCATGAAGGTGCGCAGTTCCCTGCGCTCGCTGAAGGCCAGGCCGGGCGCACAGGTGGTGCGCCGCCACGGCGTGACCTACGTGATCAACAGGAAGGACCCGCGCTTCAAGGCCCGCCAGGGCTGAACCGCGAGTGACCCCGAGGCCCGGCCCCGCGACGGCGGAGCCGGGCCCCGCCGTGTCCGGGCCACCTGGCACACTGCTCAGCGTCACCCGCCCGGCCCCAGGAGGACCTCGCCATGCCCGAGCAGCCGCCGGACCGTGCCGCCCGGTGCGCGCGCCGGTTCAACGCGCTCTTCGCGGAGTACTTCGACACGCTGGGCGCGACGCTGGAGGCGCCGTCCTTCAGCCGCTTCACGCCGGAGTGCCTGGAGCTGCTGCGCGACCTCTCCCTGCGGGGCGGCAAGCGGATGCGGGTCGTGCTGCTGCACGAGGCCGCGCGCCTGGTGCGGGACGAGCCCGTCCCGGGGCTGGACGCCGCCGCCCTGAGCATCGAACTGCTCCAGACCCACGGCCTGGTGCACGACGACCTCATCGACGACAGCGCCACCCGCAGGGGCGGACCGACCACCTACCACGCCTACCGGGAGCGGTTCCCCCGCCACCCGCAGGCCGCGCTCGGGCTCACCGTCCTCGCGGGGGACCTCGCGCTCGCCCTCTCCCTGCGCGTGCTGCTGGACGACGTGCAGCTCCCGGTCGAGGTGCGGCAGGCCATGATCGAGGTCCAGACACGCGCCGCGACCGACACTTTCGTGGGGCAGATCGCCGACCTGGAGCGTGACTTCGCGCCCGCCGCCCCGGACGACGAGATCCTGCACGACGTGGCCGACCACAAGTCCGCCCGCTACTCGGTCCTCGCCCCGCTGTACCTCGGACTCCTGGCCGCGGGCGGACAACCGGCCCACCACGACGAGGAGTTGCGCCGCTACGCGCGACTGGTCGGCATCTGCGGCCAGATGCGCGACGACTACCTGGACCTGTTCGGCGACGCGGCCGCCATGGGCAAACCGACGGGCACCGACCTCCGCGAGGGCAGGCACAGCTACACCGTCGCCCGCCTGCTGTCCGCGGCGAGCGGTGCCGAGCGCACCCTCGTGGAGGCGGCCCTCGGGAACCGGACCTGCACCCCGGAGACCGTCGCCGCCGTCCGGGAGATCGGTGAGCGTCGCGGCGTGGCCTCCCGCATGCGGGCGGACATGCGGCGCCACGCCGAGCAGGCCGGCCTGGTGGCCGCGGGCTGGCGTCCGCGGTGGCGCGAGGAGGCGGTCGACTTCTTCGAGCGGCTTCCGACGTGGAGCGTCGAGCGGGCCGGATGAACCGCGGGTCGCGCCGGGGGAGCGGCTGCGGACGACTGAACCGCCCGTCCGACGCCGGTTCGCCCGACGTCGCTCGCCAGTTCCCCGCATCGCTCGAAGGGGTATTCGCGATCTTTCGCCCGTTCTGCCCGGTCATGATCGGACCGGATGCGCCGTCGACCGGGCGCATCGCCGACGACGCGATCTCCGGGGAGAAGCATGACGCACGCGACGCGACGGGGCAGAGGCAGGGACGACCAGGCCGTGCTGGTGGTCGCCGGACTGGCCGACCTGGCGGTGAGCACCCTCGGGTCGGCGGTGGGCGCGGTGCGCGGTCTGCTGCGCCGCTCGGACACCGCCGACCTGGTGCGCGAGGCGGAACAGGACCTGCAGGCCCGGGGCAGGCTGGCCCTGGAGCGGTGCAGCAACGTGCCGCCCGCCCACCTGGAGGTACTCGCCCGGCACGTGCGCGGGCGCCGGGCGGCCGACGGCGTCGATGACTGACCGCTGGGACCCGGCCGCCTTCAAGGTCCGCGTCGACGGCGTGCTGCACGGCTTCGTGGACGAGGAGGCCGGTCACCTGGTGACCCTCGACGACGCCCTCACCCCCGTGGCCGAGCAGCTGCGCGGCGCCGCCGGGCACGGCAAGCGGCTGCGGGCCGCCTTCTGCTACTGGGGCTGGCGAGCGGCCGGGCAGCCCGACGACGACGCGCTGGTGCGGGCGGCGGCCGCCATGGAGCTGGTGCACGCCGCGGCCGTCGTCCACGACGACCTCATCGACGACAGCCCGCTGCGGCACGGTCTGCCCACCGCCCACGTCGCCCTGGAAGCCGTACTGGCCCGGGACGGCCGCCGCCGGGCCCGTACCGCCGCCCGGTCCCTGGCCATGCTGGTGGGCGACCACCTGATGGCCCTCGCGGGACGGCTGTTCGCCGACTGCGGCCTGCCCGGCGCCTACCTCGCCCGCGCCCGGGGGCTGTGGGGCGAACTCGCCCGGGAACTCATCGCCGGCGAGTGCCTGGAGATCCTGCACACCGGCGGCCGGCCGGACACCGCGACCTCGCTCAAGGTCGTCCGGTACAAGACCGCCAAGTACACCGTCGAACACCCCCTGCTCCTCGGCGGCCTGCTCGCCGGCGCCGGCCCGGGCCTGCGGGACGCCTACTCCGCCTACGGCCTGCCGCTCGGCGAGGCCTTCCAGCTCCGCGACGACCTGCTCGGCCTCTTCGGGGACCCGGAGCGCACCGGCAAGGCGGGCCTGGACGACCTGCGGGCCCACCGGCCCACCGCACTGCTGGCCGAGACCTGGCGGGCCGCCGACGCGTCCCAGCGGGAGCGGCTGAGCGGGGTGCTGGGCCGTGACGACCTGGACGGGACGCACCTGCGCGACGTGCGCGCCCTCATGCGCGAGCTGAAGGCACCGCAGCGCGTCGAGCGGATGATCGGCGCCCGGGTGGAACAGGCCACCCGCGCCCTGGACCGCGCCGACACGCCCCCGTACGCGCGCCGGGCGCTGCACGCACTCGCCCAGCAGGCCACCGACCGCATCCACTGACGAGGAGACCGCGATGACCTACACCGAGACCTCGATGGACGCCCTGCGCCGCGGGGGCGACGAACTGGCCGACGCCGTCGTCGCCACCCTGTTCGAGCGGGGCGAGATCGGCACGTTCAACTCCCTGATGCGCTACGTCTCCACGACCGGCCAGGCGCTGCCGGAGGGCCTGCCCGGCGTCGCCAGGGAGTACCTGCGGGCGACGGCCGCCCCGCCCGACTGGGTGGACTGGAACGAGATGGAGAAGGCCCGCCTCTTCTTCATCGACAACAACGTGCACATCTCCACCGCGCTGTCCTTCGCGTCCATGCCCGCCTGCTACGTCGTCCCGCACGTGGCCAGGCTGCTGTCCGCCACCCACGGTCTGAGCTACCCCTCCAAACGCATGGCGGAGACCGGCCAGTTCACCGTCTACCTCATGCAACCGGACGCCTTCGAGGCCGGTGGCCGCTTCATCCCGGCCGCCCAGAAGGTACGTCTGCTGCACGCCGCCATCCGCCACCACCTGAAGCGGGAGGACCGCTGGGACACCGACGCCCTGGGCGTACCGATCTGCCAGGAGGACATGATCGGCGGGCAGATGTTCTTCTCCCTGCTGGTCCTGGACAGCCTGCACCGCCTCGGTGTGCACATGTCGGCCGAAGGGGCGGACGCGTACTTCTACGCCTGGCGCGTGGTCGGCGCCATGCTCGGAGTCGACCAGAGCGCCGTCCCCCGCACGCTCGACGAGGCGCGCCGGTTCCTCGACCTGTACATGCTGCGCCACATGGGCCCCTCCGAGGAGGGCGCCCACCTGACGCGGCAGCTGATCGACCTGTACGAGGAAGTGGTCCCCGGCACCCTCTTCGACCCGGTGGTCTCGGCCCTGATCCGCTACCTCGTCGGGGACACGTGCGCCGACTGGCTGGAAGTGCCCCGGACCACCTGGGACACCCTGGTGAAGGCGGCTCCGCACCTCCTGGGCGTCCTGGAGGCCATCGAGGACCGCTCGCCGCTGGGCGCGTGGGCGCTGGACCGGATCGGCCACCTCACGACGGTCCTCGAACTGTCCTCCCTCACCCGCGGACGCGTCATGCACTACGCCATCCCCGAGCAACTGAGGAAGGACTACGGTGTCTCGGGCGCCGCGGCCCGCACCCGGCGCTGGACCCCGCCGCCCGCGACCGTCTCCTGAGGCAGGGTCACCCGCCGCGCGGCTCCTGCCCGCCCCCGCGGCCCGGCCGCGTCCGGCGTCAGGAAGCCGCGGCCAGGGCGCGGTTGCGGCGCACGGAGGACCAGAACGCGGCGCCGATCAGGAGGACGCCGATGAGGCCGGTGACGATCTCGTTGATCTCGTACTGGATGGTGACCAGGAGGATGACGGCGAGGGCGCCGATGGCGTAGTGGGCGCCGTGCTCCAGGTAGACGTAGTCGTCGAGGGTGCCCTGGCGGACCAGGTAGACGGTGAGCGAGCGGACGTACATGGCGCCGATGCCGAGGCCCAGGGCCATGAGCACGATGTCGTTGGTGATGGCGAAGGCGCCGATGACGCCGTCGAAGGAGAACGACGCGTCCAGGACCTCCAGGTAGAGGAACATGAAGAACGCGGCCTTGCCGGTGAGGGCGACGGCCGAACGGTTCCCGCCGGAACGCGCCGCCTCCGTCCCGGCCTCGCGCTCGCGCTCCTTCTCCCGCTCGAGCTTGTCCTCGAAGAAGCCGGAGAGACCGCCCACGACCATGTACGTGATCAGGCCGCCGATGCCGGCCAGGAGCACCGTCTGCGCCTTGTCGGCGTGGATGCCGCCGTGCTGGTGGGCATGGGCGCCGAAGGTGACGGCGGAGGCGAGCAGCGCGATCAGGGCGACGCAGACCGACAGCATGTCCACCCGGCCGAGCTTGGCCAGCGCGCGCTCCAGCGGACCGAGCCACTTGATCTCGCGGTCCTCGAGGACGAAGTCGAGGAAGATCATGAGCAGGAACATGCCCCCGAAGGCGGCGATCGAGGGATGGGCGTCCGTGACCAGCTCCTGGTAGCGCTCCTTGTCCGTGAGCGCCAGGTGCACCGCGGACCACGGGCTCAGCCGGGCGCTGACCGCCACGATGACGACGGGGAAGACCAGGCGCATCCCGAAGACGGCGATCAGGATGCCGACGGTGAGGAAGATCTTCTGCCAGAAGGCGCTCATCTTCTTCAGGATGCCGGCGTTGATCACCGCGTTGTCGAAGGACAGGGAGATCTCCAGCACGGCGAGGATCGCGACCAGGCCGAAGGCGGTCCACCCGTCGTACAGCACCCCCACGGCCAGGCCCAGGGCGGTGACGGCGAAGGCCCACCGGAACGTCTTCAATAGCACGGGCTGCTCACTCACTCCTGTTGTCGCGCTGTGCCGCTGTGCCGGATGCGGCGTTCCCTGCCAGTGCCCCGCACTCACGTTGTCTACCACGATCGTTCACCGCCACCGGGGCAAGCCCGGCACGGCGCCGCCCCTCAGCACCGGATCGTCACCAAAATTGATCGCTTCGTTTCCTTGAGGCTTTCGTGTTTGGCGGAGTAGGTTCCCGCCATGACCGCATCCCGGGATACGGCCGTCGCCTCGGAACTGCGCGGGGCCGGCCTACGCGTGACCGCAGCCCGTGTCGCGCTGCTCGAGACCGTCCGGCGGGGCGGTCACCTCGACGCCGAGACGGCCGCCGCCCAGGTGCGCCTGCGCGTGGGGCACGTCTCCTTGCAGGCCGTGTACGAGGCGCTGCACGCGCTCACCGCGGCGGGGCTCGTGCGCCGCATCCAGCCGCCCGGCGGCCCGGCGCGGTTCGAGGGGCGGGTGGGGGACAACCACCACCACGTCCTGTGCCGGTCCTGCGGCGCCCTCGCCGACGTCGACTGCGCCGTCGGCGAGGCGCCCTGTCTGACCGCCTCCGACGACCACGGCTTCGCGATAGACGAGGCCGAGGTCATCTACCGGGGCCTGTGCCCCGACTGCTCCACCCCCGGCAGTACCCCAGCACCTTGATCCGCCCCTCCGGAAGGATGTCCATGTCCGAGAACCACGACGCCATCGTGACCGACGCGAAGACCGAGGAGACCGGTGGTTGCCCGGTCGCCCACGGACGCGCCCCGCACCCCACGCAGGGGGGTGGAAACCGCCAGTGGTGGCCGGAGCGGCTCAACCTGAAGATCCTCGCCAAGAACCCCGCGGTGGCCAACCCGCTGGGTGACGACTTCGACTACGCCGAGGCGTTCGGGTCGCTCGACCTGCCGGCCGTGAAGCGCGACATCGCCGAGGTCCTCACCACCTCGCAGGACTGGTGGCCCGCCGACTTCGGCCACTACGGCCCGCTGATGATCCGCATGGCCTGGCACAGCGCGGGCACCTACCGCATCAGCGACGGCCGCGGCGGCGCCGGCGCCGGACAGCAGCGGTTCGCGCCGCTCAACAGCTGGCCCGACAACGGCAACCTCGACAAGGCCCGCCGCCTGCTGTGGCCGGTCAAGAAGAAGTACGGGCAGAGCCTGTCCTGGGCCGACCTGCTGGTCCTCACCGGCAACGTCGCCCTGGAGCAGATGGGCTTCGAGACCTTCGGCTTCGCCGGTGGCCGCGCCGACGTCTGGGAGGCCGAGGAGGACGTCTACTGGGGCCCCGAGACCACCTGGCTCGACGACCGGCGCTACAGCGGCGACCGCGAGCTGGAGAACCCGCTCGGCGCCGTCCAGATGGGCCTGATCTACGTCAACCCCGAGGGCCCCAACGGCAACCCGGACCCGATCGCCGCCGCCCGCGACATCCGCGAGACGTTCCGCCGCATGGCGATGAACGACGAGGAGACCGTCGCGCTGATCGCCGGCGGCCACACCTTCGGCAAGACCCACGGCGCCGGCCCCGCCGACCACGTCGGCGACGACCCCGAGGCCGCCTCCATGGAGGAGCAGGGCCTGGGCTGGCGCAGCACCTACGGCACCGGCAAGGGCGGCGACGCCATCACCTCCGGCCTGGAGGTCACCTGGACCTCCACGCCGACGCGCTGGAGCAACGGGTTCTTCAAGAACCTCTTCGAGTTCGAGTACGAGCTGGAGCAGAGCCCGGCCGGTGCGAACCAGTGGGTGGCCAAGGACGCCCCGGAGAGCGTCCCGGACGCGCACGACCCGTCGAAGAAGCACCGCCCGAAGATGCTCACCACCGACCTGTCGCTGCGCTACGACCCGATCTACGAGCCGATCTCCCGCCGCTTCCACGAGAACCCGGAGGAGTTCGCGGACGCCTTCGCCCGCGCCTGGTACAAGCTGACCCACCGCGACATGGGCCCGAAGTCCCTCTACCTCGGCCCGGAGGTGCCCGAGGAGACCCTGCTCTGGCAGGACCCGCTGCCGGAGGCCGACGGCGAGCCCCTCGACGCCGAGGACGTCGCCACCCTCAAGACCAAGCTCCTCGAGTCCGGCCTGTCCGTCTCGCAGCTGGTGTCCACCGCCTGGGCCTCGGCGTCCACCTTCCGCGGCAGCGACAAGCGCGGCGGTGCCAACGGCGCCCGCATCCGCCTGGAGCCGCAGCGCGGCTGGGAGGTCAACGAGCCCGACGAGCTGGCCCAGGTCCTGCGGGTCCTGGAGGGCGTCAAGCAGGAGTTCGACTCCGGTGCCAAGAAGGTCTCCCTGGCCGACCTGATCGTCCTCGGTGGCACCGCCGCCGTGGAGAAGGCCGCCAAGGAGGCGGGCTTCCAGGTGCAGGTCCCCTTCACCGCGGGCCGGGTGGACGCCACGGAGGAGCACACCGACGCCGAGTCGTTCGAGGCGCTGGAGCCGGTCGCCGACGGGTTCCGCAACTACCTCGGCAAGGGCAACCGCCTGCCGGCCGAGTACCTGCTGCTCGACCGTGCGAACCTGCTCACCCTGAGCGCGCCCGAGATGACCGTGCTCGTCGGCGGCCTGCGGGTCCTGGGCGCCAACCACCAGAACTCCCAGCTCGGCGCCTTCACCAGGACGCCGGGCTCGCTGACCAACGACTTCTTCGTGAACCTGCTCGACCTGGGCGTCACCTGGAAGTCGACCTCCGAGGACCAGACCACGTTCGAGGGCCGCGACGCCGCCACCGGCGAGGTCAAGTGGGCGGGCAGCCGCGCCGACCTGGTCTTCGGGTCCAACTCCGAACTGCGGGCGCTCGCCGAGGTCTACGCGAGCGACGACGCCAAGGAGAAGTTCGTCCACGACTTCGTCGACGCCTGGGTCAAGGTCATGAACCTCGACCGCTTCGACCTGGTCTGATCCGCCGGTGTCCGGACCGGCCCGCCCGTCGGCCGGTCCGGACACCCGCGCTACACCGTCCCGCGAAAGGTGTTGCGGTACGCCCGCGGCGACACACCGAGCGCCTCGCGGAAGTGCTGACGCATCGCCGTCCCGGTGCCGAACCCGGCGCGGGCGGCGATGCGGTCGACCGGCTCGTCGCTGCGCTCCAGCAGCCGCCGCGCGTAGTCGAGGCGCTGCCGGCCGAGCCACTGCATGGGCGTCACCCCGGTCTCCTGCCGGAACCGCCGGTTGAGGGTCCGCACGCTCATCGCCGCCTGCCGCGCGAGGTCCTCCAGGGTGAGCGGCTCGCCCAGCCGCTGGAGCGCGTAGGTCCGGGCGGCGGCCGTCGAGGCGTCGTCGGCCTGCGGGACGGGCCGGTCGACGTACTGCGCCTGGCCCCCCTCGCGATGCGGCGGGACCACGGTGCCCCGCGCCACCCTGTTCGCGACCTCCACGCCGTGATCGTCGCGGATCATGTGCAGGCACAGGTCGATCCCCGCGGCGACGCCGGCCGAGGTGAGCACTCCGCGGTCGTCCGTGTAGAGCACGTCCGGATCGACGTCCACCTCCGGGTACAGCGAGGCCAGTTCGGCACACGACTTCCAGTGCGTCGTGGCCCGGCGCCCCTCCAGCGCGCCGACCGCGGCCAGGACGAAGGAGCCGGTGCAGATGGACGCCAGCCGGGCGGAGGCCGGGACCCGCTCCAGCGCCGCCCGCACCGGGTCGGCCAGCCGCCCCCGCTCCTGCGGCCCGTAGTCCTCCACCGCCGCCGGCACCACCACCGTGTCGGCGCTCTCCAGGACCTGTGGCCCGTGCCGGACGTGCACGCCGAAGTCCGTGTCGGTGGCGATCTCGCCCGGCGCGCTCGCGCAGGTGAGCACCGAGTACAGCGGCCGCCCGTCCTCATCGGCGGCCGTCCCGAACAGCCGGTGCACGATGCCCAGTTCCATCGGCAGCAACCCGGGGCGCACGAACACCGCCACCCGGTGCGGCGCCCGGCCTCGCTCATCAGTCATGACCAGATTCTTTCACTCGCTGTCCATCTGGCCAGTGGTGTGTGCTCCGGGACCGGCGAAGGGTGGTGCCCATGCGCCACACGACCCGACACCTCCGCACCCTCCCCGGCCACCGCGCCTGGTGGACGGCGGCCCTCACCGCGGCCACGATCGTCGTCGCCGGTGCGTTCTCCACCCTGCCCGGCATCCTCCAGAGCCCGCTGCACGACGAGTTCCACTGGTCCCGCGGCACCATCGGCCTCGCCGCCTCGGTGAACATGGTCCTGTACGGCCTCACCGCCCCGTTCGCCGCGGCCCTGATGGACCGCTTCGGCATCCGGCGGATCGTCGGCACCGCCCTCGGCGTCGTCGCCGCGGGAGCGCTGCTCACCACCGTCATGACCGCCGCCTGGCAGTTCACCCTCCTCTGGGGCCTCCTGGTGGGCCTCGGCACCGGCGCGCTGTCCATGACCCTCGCCACCACCGTCGCCAACCGCTGGTTCACCACCCGCCGCGGCCTGGTCACCGGCATCCTCTCCTCGGCCGGCGTGCTCGGGCAGATGGTCTTCCTGCCCGCCCTGTCCTGGACCGTCGACCACCACGGCTGGCGTGCGTCGCTGGCCGCGCCGGCCCTCGCCGCCCTGGCCGTCCTGCTCCTGGTCCGGCTCGCCCTCGCCGACCACCCCGCCGACGGCGGTCACCGCCCCTACGGCCACGCCGCCTTCGTCCCCAAGCCGCCCCCCGTCCCGGGCGCGGCACGGCGCGCCCTCACCGTCCTGCGCGACGCCGCGCGGACCGCCCCCTTCTGGCTGCTCGCCACCGCCTTCGCCGTCTGCGGTGCCTCGACCAACGGCGTCATGTGGACGCACTTCACCCCCGCCGCCCACGACCACGGCATGCCGGTCACCACCGCCTCGGCACTGCTGGCGCTGATCGGCGTCTTCAACGTCGCCGGCACCGTCGTCGCCGGCTGGCTCACCGACCGGCTCGATCCGCGCAGGCTGCTGGCCGTCGTCCTCACCGCGCGCGGTCTGCTGCTGGTCGCGCTGCCCACGCTCATGAGCGCGACCGTGACGCCGCCCATGATGGCCTTCGTCGTCCTCTTCGGACTCCTCGACCTCGCCACGGTGCCCCCCGTCATCGCCCTGTGCCGCGCCTTCTGGGGCGACGACAGCGCCATCGTCTTCGGCTGGGCCAACGCCGCGCACCAGGTCGGTGCCGCGCTGGCCGCCGTCCTGGGCGGCGTCGTACGGGACGCCTTCGCCGGCTACGACCCGCTGTGGACCGTCCTCGGCGCGGCCTGCGCCGCCGCGGCCCTCCTCGCCCTCACCGTCCGCCGCACTCCCGGCGCGGGCACGACCCGCCAGGGCCGAAAAGCGGTGGCCGCACCCGGGACGCGGTGCTGAGACGAGGCGGTGCGCGAGACGACGCGGACGGTGGTGGACCGGGGACGGTCCCAGGACACCGTCACCCCCTGCGAGGAAGCCGTCCGGCAGTCGTTGTCAGTGGCGGATGCGAGGCTGCGCGTCATGGATGAGGTGGAGTTCATGCGCGGCAGGGTCTACGGCGCCGACCACGACAGCCCGGGCCCGCGGGTCGGCCGGGCCTACGTCCAGTTGGTGGGCGGCCCCCTGGACGGTCTCCTCCTGGACGTCACGGACCTCACGGAGCGCGAGCGGGCCAGGGGAGTCGTCCTGGCCACGGAGATAGGCCGCTACGGCCCGGGCGGCCGCTCCGCGTACGGTCCGCGGCCTCGCGACCGCAGGCGCTTCGACTGGCGGGGCGACGTGCCCTGAGGCACCGCCGCCGGCGCCCCCGTCTCGTCGAGCAGGGCCGCGAGCAGCCAGTCGTGCGCGGTGCCCGGGGTCGGCTCGGGCCGCCGGCCCGGCGGGGTGGTCACCTCGGCGACCAGCTCCCAGTAGCGGTCGATCCGCGGGTCGGCCGCGAGTTGTCCGGCCAGCAGGCGACGGAAGTCCGGAGTGTCCCGGACGCCGTACGCGCTCGTGTACGCGCCGACGAAGCCGTCCAGCGCCTCGCCCGGGCCGGGGGGCCGGTCCCGGCGCAGCTGGACGCCCGCCAGCTCGTACGCCTCCGCCAGCCCCGCGTACAGCACGACGGCCCCGCGGGCACCCGCCGCCCGGTGCGCCTCGGGCTGCGGCCGCGCGGCACCCGGGCACGGGGCGAGGGTGAGGGCGTTGAGCCGCGCGAAGGCGAGGACCTGCGCCGGGGCCGGATCGTCGGGCGGCCTCGGCACCGCGACCTCCAGGAACGCGCCGGTGGACCGGGCCGGCATCCGCGGCGGCAGCCAGCCGCGCCAGAACCGGACCAGCGGGGCCGTGCCGGGCGGGACGCCCATGGCGCCGATCAGCCGCAGCCGGTCCGGCCGCTCCCCGGGCGCGCACTCCCGCACCAGACGCAGCGCCGCCTCCCGCCAGCGCAACGCCCGCAGCTCGTCGCCCACCTCGCGCAGCCGCCCGGCGACGGCGGCCTCCAGCGCACCCCCCGCGGCGCGCGCACCGCACGCGTCGTCCTCCTCGTCGAGGACCCGGCGCGCCTCGGGGACGGACACCCCCAGGGCCCGCAGGGACCGGATCAGCCGCAGGCGTTCGAGTGCCTCGGGGCCGTAGCGCCGGTGCCCGCCGGCGCTGCGGGAGACCTCCGGCAGCAGTCCGCGGTCGGAGTAGAAACGGACCGTCTTCACGGTGACGCCCGCCCGCTCGGCGAGTTCGCCGATGCCGTGCAGCCCGTCGTCCGACGTGGTCACTTGAACCTCCCTCAGGGGGAGTTCCTACCGTACCGGCGAGCGCGGGCCGGTGATCGGGCCGGCCCGCACAGGCACGACAGGAGAGACCATGACCGCGTTCGTCCTGGTGTCGGACATGTTCACCGGCACGCACGTCTGGCAGGACACCGCCGCCCGACTGACCGCCGCCGGCGCCGAGGCGCACCCGGTCGTCCTCACCGGGCTGGAGGGTCCGCGCGCCGTGCCGGCGAGCGGCGTCGACCTGGAGACCCACATCGCGGACGTCCTCGCGGTGGTCGACTCGGTCGGCGCCACGACGGACCGGAAGATCGTGCTGGTCGGCCACGGCTACGGCATCCACCCCGCGCTCGGCGCCGCCGACCGGAGGGCCGGGCGCGTCGACCGGATCGTGTACCTGGACTCCGGCATGCCCAGGGACGGCGCCCCGGCCCTGGCCGCAGTGCCCGACCAGTCCCTGCGAGCACGGCTGACCGGCGCGGGCGAGGACCGGGGCATCGGTGAGGTCCTGCCGCCCCCCGCCGGGCGCGACGCGTGGCGGCTGTGGGGCAGCACCGCGGGCGTGGACGACACGGCGCTCGACCGGCTCACCGCGCACGCCGCACCGCAGCCGCTCGGCACCCTGCTCCAGCCGCTGCGCCTCACCGCCGCCGTCACCGCGGTACCCACCACCGGCGTGCTGTGCACGGAGAACGGCGCGAGCATCGACACGGTGCAGATGCGCGTCGGCTTCGGCGACCCCGCGCTGCAGGCCCTCACCGACCCGCGGGTGACCTTCTTCGAACTGGCCACCGGGCACTGGCCGATGCTCTCCCGCCCCGCGGAGCTGACGGACGTGCTGCTGCGGGCCGCGGCCGGTGAGGGACGCCGGCTGGTGCCCGCCGACGCGGCGGCCCCACCGGCACACCTGCGGCCGTTCCTGCTCGACGTGCCCGAAGCGCCCAGGGAGCGGCACGGGAACGTCGACCTCCACCTGCCCGGAGCCGACGGGCCCAGGCCCGCGGTGCTGTTCGTGCACGGCGGCCCGGTCCCCGCCGACGCCCGGCCCACGCCGAGGGACTGGCCGACCCTCAAGGGCTACGCGCGCGGCGCGGCGGCCGGCGGCGCGGTGGGCGCCGTCGTCGACCACCGTCTCCACGACCTGGCCGACTTCGAGCGCGCCGCCGCGGACGTGGCCGCCGCGGTGGAGGCGGTCCGGGCCGACCCGAGGGTGGACGCGGACCGGATCGCGCTGTGGTTCTTCTCGGGCGCGGGCCTGCTCGCGGCCGACTGGCTCGCCGCGCCCCCGGCGTGGCTGCGCTGCCTGGCGGTCACCTACCCGGTCCTCGTACCCCTGCCCAACTGGGGCCTGTCCGGCACCCGTTTCCACCCTGCGCGAACGGTGGCGGACGCCGGCGCGCTGCCCGTCGTGCTCACCCGCGTCGGTCTGGAGATGCCCGAGATCGCCGCCACCGTCGAGGAGTTCCTGTCGGCGGCCGAGGACGGCGGAGCGGACGTGGAGGTGATCGACGTACCGCACGGACACCACTCGTTCGAGACCGTCGACCCGACCGACGAGTCCCGGGCGGCCGTCCGGCGCGCGATGCGGGCGGTGCTGGACCGCGTAGGCCGGCGCGGCGCGCCGTGATCCTCCTCGGCGACGCGTCCAGGCACTTTGTCCCGTCGGCGGAAAAAGAATAGAGATCTTGTGGAGAAGGGGGTTACAGGTTCGGACCAAGGCCGCTAACTTCCTTGAAATGAACCGGTCATAGCTGTCCCCCGACCGGCGCTCGACGGCGCGACGGCGCGCGCCCGTACTCCCTCACGGCAGACCCAGCATGCCTGCCGCCACCCCTCACTCTCCGGGAGAACCCAGTGCGCACGAGACCGCGCGGACACAGACGTGTCCGCTTCCTGCTGCCGGCCCTGGCGTGTGCCGTCGGCCTGACGCTGCCGTTGAGCCCGGCCGCCGCGTCCCCCGCGGACCCGGGCGGCGGCACCAAGGCCGCGGCGGCCGAGGAGTTCCAGCAGGTCACCCTCGCCAAGGGGGTGGCCGAGACGGGCGAACCCATGACCCTGGCGGTCCTGCCGGACCGCTCGGTGCTCCACACCTCTCGCGACGGCACCCTCCGGCGGACCGACGCGGCCGGCACCACGGCCGTGGCGGGCAGACTGGATGTCTACAGCCACGACGAGGAAGGACTCCAGGGCGTCGCCGCGGACCCCGGCTTCTCGGCCAACCGGTTCGTCTACCTCTACTACGCCCCCAAGCTGAGCACCCCCGCCGGTGACGCGCCGGCCAGTGGATCGGCGGCCGACTTCGCCCCCTTCGACGGCGTCAACCGGCTCTCGCGGTTCGTCCTGCGGACCGACGGCACCCTGGACACCGGCAGCGAGAAGAAGATCCTCGACGTGCCCGCCTCCCGCGGCCTGTGCTGCCACGTCGGCGGCGACATCGACTTCGACGCGGCCGGCAACCTCTACCTGTCGACGGGCGACGACACCAACCCCTTCGCCTCCGACGGCTACACCCCCATCGACGAGCGCGCCTCGCGCAACCCCGCGTACGACGCCCAGCGTTCCTCCGGCAACACCAACGACCTGCGCGGCAAGATCCTGCGCATCAAGGTGAACGCCGACGGGTCCTACGGCATCCCCTCCGGCAACCTCTTCGCCCCCGGCACCGCCAGGACCCGCCCCGAGACCTACGCGATGGGCTTCCGCAACCCCTTCCGGATGAGCGTCGACAAGGCCACGGGGACCGTCTACGTCGGTGACTACGGCCCCGACGCCGGCACCGCGAGCGCCTCCCGGGGACCGGCCGGGCAGGTCGAGTTCAACCGCGTCACCAAGGCCGGCAACTTCGGCTGGCCCTACTGCACCGGCGACAACGACGCCTACGTCGACCACGACTTCGCCTCCGGCGCTTCGGGTGCCGCCTTCAACTGCGCCGCCCCGAAGAACACCTCCCCGCGCAACACCGGCCTCACCGACCTGCCGCCCGTCCAGCCCGCCTGGATCCCCTACGACGGCGGTTCGGTACCGGAGTTCGGCGGCGGCTCGGAGTCGCCCATGGGCGGACCCGTCTACCGCTACGACGCGAACTCCACCTCCGAGGTCAAGTTCCCCGCCGAGTACGACGGCGACTTCTTCGCCGGCGAGTTCGGCCGGCGCTGGATCAAGCGCATCGAGGCCGGCGGCGACGGCACCGTGCAGTCCATCAACGCCTTCCCCTGGAGCGGCACCCAGGTGATGGACATGGCCTTCGGCCCGGACGGCGCCCTGTACGTACTCGACTACGGCACCGGCTACTTCAACGGCGACGCCAACTCCGCTCTGTACCGCATCGAGCACGTCACCGGCGGCCACGCCCCGGTGGCCCAGGCCAAGGCGAACACCACCTCCGGCAAGGCGCCCCTCGCGGTGGCCTTCTCCTCCGCCGGCAGCTCCGACGCGGACGGCGACGCCCTCGCGTACGCCTGGAACTTCGGCGACGGCGCCACCTCCACCGCGGCCAACCCGTCCCACACCTACACCACCAACGGCCGCTACACGGCCACGCTGAAGGTTACCGACACCACGGGCAAGTCCGCCACGGCCTCGGTGCAGATCACGGTCGGCAACACCGCGCCCACGGTGCGGCTCGACCTGCCGGCCGACGGGAGCGTCTACGACTTCGGCGCCGCCATCCCGTTCAAGGTGACGGTGACCGACCCCGAGGACGCCACCATCGACTGCGCCAGGGTGAAGGTGACCTTCATCGTGGGGCACGACAGCCACGGACACCCGCAGACCTCGGCCACCGGCTGCACCGGCACCCTGCGGACCCTCGCGGACGGTGAACACGACCCCAACGCCAACATCTTCGGCGTCATCGACGCCGAGTACACCGACCTGGGCGCGAACGGGCAGCCCGCCCTCACCACCCACGACCAGCACATCACCCAGCCCAGCCACCGGCAGGCCGAGCACTACGGGAACTCCTCGGGCGTCCAGGTCGTCACCCACGCTCCGGCGCACGGGGGCAGGACCGTCGGTCACATCGAGAACGGCGACTGGATCTCCTTCCAGCCGTACGCCCTCGGCAACACCACCGCCTTCACCGCCCGGGTCTCCTCCGCGGGGTCCGGCGGCACCATCGAGGTGCGCGCGGGCTCCCCGACCGGCACGCTGCTGGGCACGGCGACGGTGCCGGTCACCGGCGGCTGGGAGACGTTCCAGGACGTGACCGCGGCACTGAGCAACCAGCCCACCGGCTCCACCACCCTCCACCTGGTCTTCAAGGGCGGCAGCGGCTCGCTGTTCGACGTGGACGAGTTCTCCTTCTCCACCTCCGGCGCAGGCACCCGCACGGGTGCGGTGACGGGGGTGAACGGCAAGTGCCTGGACGTGGACAACGCGGGCACGGCGGACGGGACGAAGGTGCAGGTGTGGACGTGCAACGGGAGTACGGCGCAGAGCTGGACGGTAGCCGGTGACGGCGCGCTGAAGGCGCTGGGCAAGTGCCTCGACGTGTCCGGCGGCGGCACGGCGGACGGCACGAAGGTGCAGCTGTGGACGTGCAACGGCTCGGGTGCGCAGCAGTGGGCGGCGCAGTCGGACGGCACCGTGCGCAACCCGCAGTCGGGCAAGTGCCTGGACGCGTCGGGCGGCACCTGGAACGACGGGACGCCCGTGCACCTGTGGAGCTGCCACACCGGACCCAACCAGAAGTGGACCCTGCCGTAGAGAGGAGGCGACGATCATGCGCAACAAACTGAGAGCAGCCCTGGGCCTGTTCGCCGGAACACTGCTCTGCATGGCCCCCCAGGCCACCGCCCTTCCCGGCGTCGCCGCCGGTGACACCGCCCGCACCACCGCCGCGCAGGCGGCCCCGGAGACCGTGGCCCAAGCCGCGGCCGACCCGGCCTACAAGATCCTCGTGTTCTCCCGGACGGCGGGCTTCCGCCACTCCTCGATCGACGACGGCATCGCGGCGCTGCGGGCCCTCGGCACGGCGAACAACTTCACCGTGGACGCCACCGAGGACCCGGCAGCCTTCACCACCGGGAACCTCGCCCAGTACAAGGCGGTCGTGTTCCTGTCCACGACGGGCGACGTACTGGGCGGCGCGCAGCAGACGGCCTTCGAGAGCTACGTCACCGGCGGCGGCGGATACGTCGGCATCCACGCCGCCGCCGACACCGAGTACGACTGGCCCTTCTACGAGGGGCTGGCCGGCGCCCTCTTCCACTCGCACCCGGCCGTCCAGTCCGCGACCGTCGAGGTCGAGGACCGGGCCCACGACGCCACCGCGCACCTGGGCGGCACCTGGCAGCGGACCGACGAGTGGTACAACTACCGCACCAACCCCCGCACCACGGCCCATGTGCTGGCCTCCCTCGACGAGTCGAGCTACGCGGGCGGGAACATGAACGGCGACCACCCGATCGCCTGGTGCAAGGACTACCGGGGCGGCCGGGCCTTCTACACCGGCGGCGGCCACACCGACGAGTCCTACACCGACCCCGCCTTCCGCCGGCACCTGCTCGGCGGCGTCCGCTGGGCGGCGGGGATGACGAACGCGGACTGCCGCCCGGAGAGCGGCTACACGTCGCTCTTCGACGGCTCCGGCACCACCGGCTGGCAGCAGGCGGGCCCCGGCGGGTTCACCCTCGCCGACGGCACCCTCACCTCCCACGGGGGTCTGGGCCTGCTCTGGCACTCCGCCCGGGAACTCACCGGGGACTACTCCCTCAAGCTGGACTGGAAGGCGTCCGGCGACGACAACTCCGGTGTCTTCCTGGGCTTCCCCGCCTCCAGCGACCCCTGGTCGGCGGTCAACAACGGCTACGAGATCCAGATCGACGCCACGGACGCCGCCGACCGCACCACGGGCGCCGTCTACGGCTTCAAGTCGGCGGACCTTCCCGCACGGGACGCAGCGCTGAACCCGCCGGGGGAGTGGAACACCTACGAACTGCGCGTCACCGGCGAGCGGCTGGAGATCTTCCTCAACGGGTCGAAGATCAACGACTTCACCAACACCGACCCGGCGCGGAGCCTGGCCCAGGGGCACATCGGACTCCAGAACCACGGTGACGGCGACGACGTGGCCTTCCGCAACATCCGCGTCAAGCAGTCCGGCACGTCGCCCGGGCCCCGTACCGGTCGGGTGACGGGCGTGAACGGCAAGTGCCTGGACGTGGACAACTCCGGTACCGCGGACGGGACGAAGGTGCAGGTGTGGACGTGCAACGGGAGCGGGGCGCAGAGCTGGACGGTCGCCGCTGACGGGACGCTGAAGGCGCTGGGCAAGTGCCTGGACGTCTCGGGCGGCGGCAGCGCGGACGGCACCCGGATCCAGTTGTGGACGTGCAACGGCTCGGGCGCCCAGAAGTGGGCGGCGCAGTCGGACGGCACCGTGCGCAACCCGCAGTCGGGCAAGTGCCTGGACGCGTCGGGCGGCACCTGGAACGACGGTACGCCCGTGCACCTGTGGTCCTGCCACACCGGACCCAACCAGAAGTGGACCCTGCCCTGACGGGTGCGGTCACGTGAGTCGGCTGCCGGCCGCCCGGAAACGGGCGGCCGGCAAGCGTTTTCCGCCCGAGGTCTTGACGTGTACGTGACGCCTGAGTTCTATGGGAGCGCTCCCACAGCTTCGTGTCCCCCGTGTCCGCACTTACTCGCCCCCTGGAGTCGCCGTGCGCACCGCACAACGCCCCTTACCGGTACGACGCCCCCTGCCGAAGAGCAGAAGCGCCGTCGCCCGTCTCCTGACCGGTCTGGCCACCCTGATCGGCCTGGTCGTCGTCGGCGCCCTCTGCCCGGCCGTCGCCCTGGCCCAGGCGCCCGCCGCCCAGGCCGTCGGCCTGCACATCAGCGACGGCAGGCTGCTGGAGGGCAACGGCAACGACTTCGTCATGCGCGGGGTCAACCACGCCCACACCTGGTACCCGGGTGAGACGCAGTCGCTCGCCGACATCAAGGCGAAGGGCGCCAACAGCGTCCGGGTCGTCCTCTCCGACGGTCACCGCTGGTCCGAGAACAGCCCGGCCGACGTCGCCGCCGTCGTCGCGGACTGCAAGGCCAACCGCCTGATCTGCGTGCTGGAGGTGCACGACACCACGGGCTACGGGGAGGACGCCGCGGCCGGCACGCTCGACCACGCCGCCGACTACTGGATCGGCCTCAAGGACGTCCTCGCCGGTGAGGAGGACTACGTCATCGTCAACATCGGCAACGAGCCCTGGGGCAACACCGACCCGGCCGGCTGGACCGCGCCGACCGTCGCCGCGGTCGGGAAGCTCCGCGCGGCCGGCTTCCAGCACACGATCATGGTGGACGCCCCCAACTGGGGCCAGGACTGGCAGGGCGTGATGAAGGCCGACGCCCAGGCCGTCTACGACGCCGACCCCACCGGCAACCTGATCTTCTCCATCCACATGTACAGCGTCTACGACACCGCGCAGGAGATCACCAGCTACCTGAACTCCTTCGTGGACGCCGGACTGCCCATCCTCATCGGGGAGTTCGGCGGTCCCGCCGACCAGTGGGGCGACCCCGACGAGGACACCATGATGGCCACCGCCGAGCAGCTCGACCTCGGCTACCTGGCCTGGTCCTGGAGCGGCAACACCGACCCGATCCTCGACCTCGTGATCGACTTCGACCCCAGCCGGCTCAGCTCCTGGGGCGAGCGCATCTTCAACGGCGTGAACGGTATCGCCGCGACCTCGAAGGAGGCGACGGTCTTCGGAGGCGGCGGCCCCGGTGACACCCGGGCCCCGACGGCCCCCGGCACCCCGGTCGCCACCGCCGTCACCGCCACCTCCGTCACCCTCGGCTGGAGTGCGGCCACCGACGACGTGGGCGTCACCGGCTACGACGTGGTCCGCCTCGGTGCCGGCGGCGAGACCCCGGCCGCCGCCTCCACCAGCACCACCGCCACCGTGACGGGCCTCACGGCGAACACCGCCTACAGCTTCGCCGTCTACGCCCGTGACGCGGCCGGCAACCGTTCGGCCCGCTCCGCCACCGTGAACGTCACCACCGACGCGGGCGGCACCCCCGGCGCCACGTGCTCGGTGGGCTACCGCGTCGTGGGCGAGTGGCCCGGCGGCTTCCAGGGGGAGATCGTCGTCCGCAACACGGGCACCGCGCCCCTCGGCCCGTGGACGCTGGCCTTCGCGTTCGCCGACGGACAGAGGATCACGAACATGTGGGGAGGGACCCCGGTCCAGAACGGGGGCGCCGTGAGCGTCACCCCGGCCTCCTACACCGCCACGGTCCCGGCCGGCTCCGCGGTGACCCTCGGGTTCACCGGCGCGAAGGGGTCCGCCAACACCGCCCCGACCGCGTTCCACGTCAACGGGTCCGCCTGCGCGAGGACGTAGGCGGAGCGCCCCGCCGGCCGGCGGCGGGCACCGCGGGTGCCCCGCGCCGGCCCCCGCCGGGCGGGACACCCTAGAACGACACCTCGCGGACACTGGCCTGGCTCCGCGGCTGCGTCGTCGCCGTGATCTCCGACCGGTGGCGGTCCGCCGAGAACGTCACCGTCAGTGTCCGCGGATCGCTCTGGCTCGTGCCCGCCGTGAAGCCCTGGTTCGGCACGGCGGAGATCAGGCACACCCCGGTGCCGCCGAACCGCACGGTCACCTTGCCGCCCTCCGACGGCACGGTGTAGACGCCGGCCCCGCCGTTCTCGCAGCCGAGGTCGCCCCCGCCCGCCGGAGCCCGTGGAGGCGTGGTGCGGGCGGTGGGCGTCGGCGTCGGAACCGGATCGGCCGGCTTCTCGCTGGTGCGGGTCGGCGTGGGGCTGGGCTCGCGGCTGGTCGCCGACGGGCTGGGCGAGGGCTTCGCGGTCCGGGACGGGGAGGGCCGCGGGGACGTCGACGGGGCCGCCAGCTCCTGCGGCGCCGACTGCGCGACCGGTGCCGTCGGCCGGGTCGAGCCCACCACGAAGTGGATCGTGATGATGACGGCCGTGACACTGGCGGCCGTGCACGACAGCCAGATGATCAGGTAGCGGAGGAGGCGGGACACGACACCATAGTGACGGACCGGCTAACGTGCCTGCCCATGGCCTCCGTACTTGTCGTCGAGGACGACCCTGTGATCCGGGCCGCGCTGATCGAGGTCCTGACCGGGCACGGCTACGCGGTGAAGACCGCTCACCAGGGTTTCGAGGCGTTGCGCGACATCACGCAGAGCCCCCCGGACATCGTGGTGCTCGACCTGGGGCTGCCCGACCTCGACGGGCTGGACGTACTGCGGATGATCCGCGGCATCTCCCGCGTCCCGGTGCTGGTCGCCACCGCCCGCGACGACGAGACGGAGATCATCCGGCTGCTCAACGCGGGGGCCGACGACTACCTGGTCAAGCCGTTCTCCGGCGGGCAGCTCGCGGCCCGCCTCGCCGCCGTCCTGCGCCGGTCCGAGCCCGCCGACGTGCGGGCGGCGCGGCGGTCCGTCCTCCAGGTCGCCGACCTGCGCGTCGACCCCACCGCCCGCACCGCGCACCTCGCCGGCCGGGAGCTGGCCCTCACCCGCCGCGAGTTCGACCTGCTCGCCTACCTGGCCGCCAACACCGACCAGGTCATCTCCCGGCAGCGCATCCTCACCGAGGTCTGGCAGCAGCCGTACCTGGAGGACCAGACGGTGGACGTCCACCTCTCCGCACTCCGCCGCAAACTGGGTGAGAAGGCGCGCAAGCCCCGCTACCTCCACACCGTGCGCGGCATCGGGATCAAGCTGGTCAGCTCGCCATGAGACGTGCCCTCGCCGGGATCGCCCTGGCCGTCACCTCGATGGTCGCCCTGTCGTTCCTCATCCCGCTCGCCCTCCTCGTCCGCGAACAGGCCCGCGACCGGGTCACCACCGCCGCCGAGCAGCGCGCCTCGGCCCTCTCCCCGGTGCTCGCCCTCACCACCCGGCGCGCCGACGTGCACCAGGCCGTCGCCGAGCTGGGCTCGTCCGACCAGCTCGTGGTGCGGCTGCCCGACGGCGGCTTCGTAGGGGACCCGCACGCGCCGAAGGACGCGCTCGACCGGGCCGTGCGCGGGCGGGAGACGCTCGCCGTCGACACCGAGGACGGCTGGGTCTACCTCCAGCCCGTCGTCCTGCGCGGCGACCGGGTCGCCGTCGTCGAGGCCTACGTGCCCGCCGCCGACCTCACCCGGGGCGTGGCCGCGTCCTGGGGCGTGATGGCGCTGCTCGCGCTCGGCCTGGTCGGCGGCTCGGTGCTGGTAGCCGACCGGCTCGGCGCCCGCGTCGTCCGCTCCTCCCGCGGCCTCAAGCGCGCCTCGCTGGCCCTCGGCTCCGGCGACCTCGACGTACGGGTCGAACCGGACGGCCCGCCCGAGCTCCAGGAGGCCGGCGTCGCGTTCAACACCATGGCCGACCGGGTCGTCGACCTCCTCGCCGTGGAACGCGAGCTGGTCGCCGACCTCTCCCACCGGCTGCGCACCCCGCTGACCGCCCTGTACCTGGAGGCCGACCGGATGGGCGCCACCCCGAGCGCCCGGCGGGTGACGGAAGCGGCCGGGCAACTGGAGAGCGAACTCGACTCGATCATCGCCGCGGCCCGCACGCCCCTGGCCGCCGCCCAGCTCGGCGGAGCGGGGACGGCCACGGCGAAACCGTGCGACCTCGCCGAGGTGGTCGCCATGCGGCTCGAGTTCTGGTCCGTCCTCGCCACCCAGCAGGGCCGGCCCTACGAGCGTTCCCTCACCCCGCGCCCGGCACCCGTGGCCTTCCCCGAGGACGACCTCGCGGCCGTCGTCGACGCCCTGATCGGCAACGTGTTCCGGCACACCCCGCAGGGCACCGCCTTCGCCGTCCGCGTGGAACGGGCGGAGCGGCACGTCGTCCTCACCGTCGACGACGCCGGCCCGGGCGTGGCGGACCCCGAGGCGGCGCTGACCCGGGGCGTGAGCGTCGGAGGCTCCACCGGTCTCGGCCTGGACATCGTGGCCCGGGCGGCGGGGACGGCGGACGGCGAGCTGACGATCACCCGCGCGCCGCTGGGAGGCGCACGGGTGCGGGTGTCGTTCGGACTCGCGGGTGCGAACGGCGGACGGTGACGGAGGCGTCAGCGGCCGGCGCCGAAGTTCTGGGTCCACCAGGGGCCGCCGTCGCCGAAGTGCACGCCGACGCCCAGTTCCTTGAAGGAGCAGTTCAGTATGTTCGCGCGGTGACCGGAGCTGTTCATCCACGACTCCATCACCGAAGCGGCGTCCGCCTGCCCCCTGGCTATGTTCTCGCCGAGCGTGGACCACTGGTAACCGGCGGCCTCGACACGGCTCGTCATCGTGGAGCCGTCGGGGCCGGTGTGCGACATCACACCGCTGCTCGCCATGACGTCGCTGTAGTCGTCGGCGGCCCGGGTCAGCCGGTCGTTCGCGGTGACCGGCGAGCAGCCCGCCGCGGCCCGCTCCTCGTTCACGAGAGCCAGCACCTGCGCCTCGGGGCCGCCCGACCCGCCGGACCCCGCACCGGATCCCGAGCCCGCGCCGGTACCGCCCGACCCGGTGTCACCGCCACCGCCCGACGTCCGGTCGCCGCCGCTCTTCGCCGTCGTCCGCGCGGGAGCCTCGGACGGGGCCGTCGTCGCCGGCCGGGCGGAGGAGGGGCTCGTCGTCCTCTTCGGCTCGCGCCCGTCCTTCTTCTTCTCCGCGTCCTTCGCTCCGGCGCTCGCGCTCGGTGAGCCGCTCGCCGTGGCACTCGGACGGGCGGACGCGGAGGCGAGCGGAGCCGCGCCGCCCTCCGCTTCCCCGGCACGCGGGGCCTCACCGGCCGCGCTCGTGGCGACCCGGTCCGTGGCCCGCTCGTCCTCGCCCCCCGCGACGGCCAGGGTGATCCCGACGCCCGCCGTCAACGTGACGGCGCCGAGCGCCAGCGCGGTACCGCGGGTCCTGAGCCCGCCGCGGGGCCGGGCGTGGGAGCGGGACGGACGGGCGGCTCGGCGGGAACCCATGCGCAGGACACCTCGGCTTGTCTGTCGGCTGATCGGACCCCGTACCCGGTGGACGCGACCGCGCCCACCGGGACTGTGGGGGGTGGTCGGCAGCCTAGGACGCGGCCGGGCCGGAAAGGGCCGTCCGAAGGTCATCTTCAGAAAGCCTTAAAAGAGCCGCCAAAGTCCGCTGAGGAAGCACGACGGCCACGAACCGGCCGGTCTCCGCCCGTCACGGGCCGCCGCCCCCGGACCGGGGCCGGGTGGGGGCGCTCCAGCGTGAAGACGTGAAGCGAGGTGCGGGAGCCCGCGGGGCGCCCCTCGGACGCCTCGGACGCTCCGCGGCCACCCCCGCGGGCCGCTTACCGGGCCGTGCCGCGGGACAGCCTGTCGGCGTGCACCCGGCGAGCCGCCGGTGCACCGTCGGCGCACCCGCGGTGGCAGGGTCCTCCCGCCCGCCACCGCCGGGTGCCCCGCGCGGGACACCCGGCCGGACGGGCCGGGCGGCCCGCCGCCCCGCCCGCACGGCCTGGGTCCCGCGGCCGGATCGGGGTAGGCGGAGGGCATCCGAAGGAGGACAGCCATGACGACGTACGTCATCTCGGTACCCGGGACGTTCACCGGCACGGTCCAGGACGGCACGAAGGACGAGCTGGCCCGGGCGCTGCGCCCGGACGACCCGCACGGCACCCACCTGGGGGACGAGGAGGACCTGGACGCCCTCTCGCTCAACGACGACGGCACCTTCACCATCCGCCTCACCGTCGAGGCGGACACCACCGCCCAGGCGGAAGGCCGCGCCCACGAGGTCGCGGACGCCGCCCTGCGCGCGGTCGGCCTGGACGTGAGCAGCGCGCCCCTCGGCCCGTCGGTGGTCACCGGCATCGACTCCGACGTCTGACCCGCGCCCCGAACCGCGGCGGACCCCGCCCCCCGGGCGAGCCATGAGTGGCCCGGCTCACATGGCGTACCGGGGGCGGCGCCGACACCATGGTCTCGTCACCCGGCAGGCTGAAGGGATCACTATGTTCCGCAAGGTGCTGGTCGCCAACCGCGGTGAGATCGCGATCCGCGCGTTCCGCGCGGGTTACGAGCTCGGCGCGCGCACCGTCGCCGTCTTCCCGCACGAGGACCGCAACTCGCTGCACCGGCTCAAGGCCGACGAGGCCTACGAGATCGGCGAGCCGGGGCACCCGGTACGCGCGTACCTCTCCGTGGAGGAGATCGTGCGGGCGGCCCGGCGGGCCGGAGCGGACGCCGTCTACCCGGGCTACGGCTTCCTCTCCGAGAACCCGGAACTGGCCCGCGCCTGCGAAGAGGCCGGCATCACCTTCGTCGGACCGAGCGCCCACATCCTCGAACTGACCGGCAACAAGGCCCGCGCCGTGGCCGCCGCCCGCGAGGCGGGGGTCCCGGTGCTCGGCTCCTCCGCGCCCTCCACCGACGTGGACGAACTGGTCCGCGCGGCCGAGGACGTCGGCTTCCCCGTGTTCGTCAAGGCGGTCGCGGGCGGCGGCGGCCGCGGCATGCGCCGCGTCGAGGAACCCGCCCAGCTGCGGGAGGCCATCGAGGCGGCGTCCCGGGAGGCGGCCTCCGCCTTCGGCGACTCCACGGTCTTCCTGGAGAAGGCCGTCGTGGAACCCCGCCACATCGAGGTGCAGATCCTCGCCGACGGCGAGGGGAACGTCATCCACCTCTTCGAGCGCGACTGCTCGGTGCAGCGCCGCCACCAGAAGGTCATCGAGCTGGCGCCCGCCCCGAACCTCGACCCGGGACTGCGCGAGCGCATCTGCGCCGACGCCGTGAACTTCGCCCGGCAGATCGGCTACCGCAACGCCGGCACCGTGGAGTTCCTCGTCGACCGCGAGGGCAACCACGTCTTCATCGAGATGAACCCGCGCATCCAGGTCGAGCACACGGTCACCGAGGAGGTGACCGACGTCGACCTCGTCCAGTCCCAGCTGCGCATCGCCGCCGGCGAGACGCTGGCCGACCTCGGCCTCGCCCAGGAGAACATCACCCTGCGCGGCGCGGCCCTCCAGTGCCGCATCACCACCGAGGACCCGGCCAACGGCTTCCGCCCCGACACCGGGCGGATCAGCGCCTACCGCTCACCCGGCGGCTCCGGCATCCGCCTGGACGGCGGCACCACCCACGCCGGTACGGAGATCAGCGCCCACTTCGACTCCATGCTGGTCAAACTCTCCTGCCGGGGACGGGACTTCACCACCGCCGTCAACCGCGCCCGGCGTGCGGTGGCCGAGTTCCGCATCCGCGGCGTCGCCACCAACATCCCCTTCCTCCAGGCGGTGCTGGACGACCCGGACTTCCAGGCCGGCCGGGTCACCACGTCGTTCATCGAGCAGCGCCCGCACCTGCTCACCGCCCGGCACTCCGCCGACCGCGGCACGAAGCTGCTGACCTACCTCGCCGACGTCACCGTCAACAAGCCGCACGGCGAGCGCCCCGACCTGGCCGACCCGCTGACCAAGCTGCCGCCCCTGACCGCGGGCGAGCCCCCGGCGGGCTCCCGGCAACTCCTGGCCGAACTGGGCCCCGAGGGCTTCGCCCGCCGGCTGCGCCAGTCGCCCACCATCGGCGTCACCGACACCACGTTCCGCGACGCCCACCAGTCGCTGCTCGCCACCCGGGTCCGCACCAAGGACCTGCTCGCCGTCGCCCCCCAGGTCGCCCACACCCTGCCCCAGCTGCTGTCCCTGGAGTGCTGGGGCGGCGCCACCTACGACGTCGCCCTGCGCTTCCTCGCCGAGGACCCCTGGGAACGCCTGGCCGCCCTGCGGGAAGCCGTCCCCAACATCTGCCTCCAGATGCTGCTGCGGGGCCGCAACACCGTCGGCTACACCCCGTACCCGACCGAGGTCACCGACGCCTTCGTCCAGGAGGCGGCGGCCACCGGCATCGACATCTTCCGGATCTTCGACGCCCTCAACGACGTCGAGCAGATGCGCCCCGCCATCGACGCCGTACGGCAGACCGGCACCTCGGTCGCCGAGGTGGCCCTGTGCTACACCGCCGACCTCTCCGACCCGTCCGAGCGGCTGTACACGCTCGACTACTACCTCCGGCTCGCCGAGAAGATCGTCGCCGCCGGCGCCCACGTCCTGGCCGTCAAGGACATGGCCGGCCTGCTGCGGGCGCCGGCCGCGGCGACGCTGGTGTCCGCGCTGCGCCGGGAGTTCGACCTCCCCGTGCACCTGCACACCCACGACACCACCGGCGGTCAGCTCGCCACCTACCTCGCCGCGATCCAGGCCGGCGCGGACGCCGTCGACGGGGCGGTGGCGTCCATGGCGGGCACCACCTCGCAGCCCTCCCTCTCGGCGATCGTCGCCGCCACCGACCACACCGAGCGCCCCACCGGCCTCGACCTCCAGGCCGTCGGCGACCTGGAGCCGTACTGGGAGAGCGTCCGCAAGGTCTACGCCCCCTTCGAGGCGGGCCTCGCCTCACCGACCGGCCGCGTCTACCACCACGAGATCCCCGGCGGCCAGCTCTCCAACCTGCGCACCCAGGCCATCGCGCTCGGCCTCGGCGACCGTTTCGAGGACATCGAGGCGATGTACGCCGCCGCCGACCGGATGCTGGGCCGCCTGGTGAAGGTCACCCCCTCCTCGAAGGTGGTCGGCGACCTCGCCCTCCACCTGGTGGGCGCCGGAGTCTCCCCGGCGGACTTCGAGGCCGACCCGGACCGGTTCGACATCCCCGACTCCGTCATCGGCTTCCTCCGCGGCGAACTGGGCACCCCGCCCGGCGGCTGGCCCGAGCCGTTCCGCACCAAGGCACTGCGCGGCCGCGCCGACGCCAAGCCCCTGCCGGAGCTGACCGCCGACGACCGCACCGGACTCGCCAAGGAGCGCCGGGCCACCCTCAACCGGCTGCTGTTCCCCGGACCGGCCCGCGAGTTCGAGTCCCACCGCGGCACCTTCGGCGACACCAGCGTCCTGGACAGCAAGGACTTCTTCTACGGGCTGCGCCCCGGCAAGGAGTACACGGTCGACCTCGACCCCGGCGTCCGCCTGCTCATCGAACTCCAGGCGGTCGGCGACGCCGACGAGCGCGGCATGCGCACCGTGATGTCCTCGCTCAACGGCCAGCTCCGGCCGATCCAGGTCCGGGACCGGTCGGCGGCCTCCGACGTCCCGGTCACCGAGAAGGCCGACCGCTCGGACCCCGGCCATGTCGCGGCGCCCTTCGCGGGGGTGGTGACCCTGGCCGTGGCCGAGGGCGACGAGGTCGAGGCCGGCGCCACCGTGGCCACCATCGAGGCGATGAAGATGGAGGCCACGATCACCGCACAGAAGTCCGGCACGGTGACCAGGCTCGCCATCAACCGCATCCAGCAGGTCGAGGGCGGCGACCTGCTCGTGCAGCTCGGCTGAGCACGGAGGCGGCCGCGGCCCGGACCACCGGACCGCGGCCGCCTACGTGGCCTCACGCCTCCTTGGGGGCCGCCTGCTGCACCACCTCGAAGGACCACACCGTGGACCCGCTCGCCGCGGGCTTCGGACGCTCGCCGCCCTCCGCGCCGCCACCCTGGTGCGCCGCCTTCATGGGCCCCTCCATCCAGGCCTGGAACGACTCCTCGTCACGCCACCGCGTGTAGACGAGGTAGTCGTCGGTGCCCTCCACCGGCCGCAGCAGCTCGAACCACTCGAACCCGTCGGAACTCTCCACGGCGTGCGCCCGCGAGGCGAAGCGCTTCTCCAGCGTCTCCCGCTGCTCGGCCGGGACGGTCAGTACGTTGATCTTGACTACGCTCATGTCCCCATCCTGCCGCATGCCCTGCTCAGCAGGGATCGCGCCAGACGCCCAGCTCCGGCCGTTTGCGCATCGAGGACAGGCCCAGCCGGCGCGACTCGGGGCAGAACGCACGGGTCGGCTCGCCGTACTCCACGTGGAAGACGGCCTTGCCGGCCTCGACGAACGGCGTGAGCCGCGCGCACTCGCCGTACTCGGCGCACTGCTCGTTGACGGCGAAGTCGAAGTCGTCCACCAGCTGCGGGATCTGCGCCAGGTCGTTCTTGAGGCCCACCGCCAGGCCCCGTTCATGGGCGATGGCGGCGATCATGCGGTTGTAGGCGAGCTGGTCCCGCGCGGTGAGCGGGAAGCCGGTCTCGTCCGCGTAGCCCTCCACCAGGTCGGGCTCCACCGCGTCGAAGCCCTTGTCCCGGCACATGTCGAAGCGCCGCTCCATGAGGGGGCGCAGTACGGAGATCTCGCGGATGTCCAGCCAGCGCTCCCCGTGCCAGCCGTTGGGCTCGCCCAGCACCGCGCGGGGAAAGGCGTCCGCGTCGGGCCGGTAGTCCTCCCAGGCGCCCACGTTGACGTAGCAGATCACCTTGCGCCCCGCGCGGTGCAGCCGGGCCACGTCCGCCGTGCCGTTCTCGAACGCGTCGATGTCGTAGACGGGCACGTCGGCCGACGGGTCGACCCTGCCGTCGAGCTGCCACTGCCAGGCCAGTCCGGGCCCGGGCCGCCACCTCGCGCCGTCGGACGGGTCCGGTGCGGGCTCGTGGTCCGCGCCGGAGCACCCCGCGGCCACCGAGAGGGACAGGACGACCAGCAGCGCGGCGCACACCCGTGCCCGGCGCCTCACCGCTGCGCTCCGGTCAGCAGGGGCGTCAGCCGGGCCCACGGGTTGGGCGGTTCGCCCGTCACGGGGCCGGAGACGGCGGCGCCGCGCTCGTGGGCGGTCCGCACGGCGAGCGGGGCGAGCGCCTCGGGCACCCCGTACACCAGGTGGCAGAACCGTTCCGGCGGGAGCCGCAGCGTCCAGTCCGGCCGGCTGAACGCGGACACGTAGGTGGACCAGGACCCCTCGAAGGTGACGACGAGGTCGGCGAGCCGTGCGTATCCCGGCGCCGGGTGGACCCCGGGGTTCAGGACGACCGACCGCGCCCCCCGCCGACGCAGCCCCCGTACCAGGGCCCGGTAGGCGGGCAGCGCGTCGGCCGCCGAACTGACCCGGTCCAGGAAGCACCCGTCGGTCCCGTACCACTCCCGGTGGAGCAGGGCGTCCTCGGCGACCGCGGCCGGCGGGCGCGTGCCGTAGTCCGTGTCGACGTAGCCGAGCAGGCGGGCGCCCGCCGCCCGCAGCGCGTCGGCCGCCGCGACGAAGGCGGGGTCGGGAGCACCGCCCGGACCGTCCCCGGGGTTGATGACGACGCCGTACGTGCGGTCGGCCGCGGTGATGAGCCGGTGCCAGGCGCCCGGGTCCTCGGCCGGGTGGACGTACAGCGGGATCAGCAGGCTCACGAGGGTCCGTCGCCTTTCGCGGTGAGGGCCCGCGGACGTGCGTCCGCCGACCAGAGCGCGGCCAGTGACTCGTCGAGCGAGTACGAGGGCCGCCAGTCCAGGGCGGTCCGCGCCGCGGCGATGTCGGAGCACTGCCAGGAGACCTCGCCCGAACGCGCCGAACCGGTGGCGTCCTCCTCGATCCGGCCGCGGAAGCCGGCCGTGTCCGCGAGCGTCCGCACCAGTCGGCGCACCGGCGCGGCGTCACCACCGCCGATGTTGAGCACGCGCGGCAGCGGGCCGGCCGCGAGGACGGCGCGTTCGACGGCCCGCGCGACATCGCGCACGTCCACGAAGTCCCGGTACGCCGACAGGTCGCCGAGCCGCAGCACCGCGTCCGGGTCCGCACCCGCCGCGCGCAGCAGCCCGGTGACCCGGCCGGGCAGTCCGGACGGCGGGGCGCCGGGCCCCACCGGGTTGCCGAGCCGCAGGACCACCGCGTCCAGGTCCGAGGTGGCGACCGTGACGGTGCCGGCCAGTTTGGTCGCGCCGTAGGCGGACAGCGGGCGGGTCGCCGCCGACTCCGGCACCCTGACGTATACCGTGCCCGGCCCGTACTCGGCGGCCGAACCGAGGTGGACCAGGCGGGCGGCGGGGCGGGCCAGCCGCAGGGCGGCGCACAGGACGGCGGGGCCGCGGGCGTTCAGCTCGGCGAGCGCCACCGGGTCGCCGCCGGTGGCGCCCGCGCAGTTGACCACGGCGTCGGGGGCCGCCGACGCCAGGGCCTCGGCGAGCCGGTCGACGCGGTCGCCCGCGAGGTCGACCGGCACGTCGGCGGCGGCCGAGCGGCCGCCGCCGAGGACCCGCGTGCCCGGCCGGGCACGGAGCCGCTCGGCGACGTGGGCGCCCAGATAGCCGGTGAAGCCCACAACGAGGATGCGCATGCGGTGCTCAGGCTCCCTTGAGCAGCAGGGACTTGCGGCTGGTGAACTCCGCGTTGGCACGGTCGTAGTCGTCCGGGCGCCCGATGTCGAGCCAGTAGCCGTCGAAGTCGTAGGCGTGCGGGCAGTCGCCGGATCGGAGCAGGTCGAGCACCAACTCGTCGAAGCCCAGCGGCAGTCCGGCCGTGTACTCGTCGAGGGTCGCGCGGGAGAGCCCGTACACGCCCATGGAGACGCGGTAGTCCATGCTGGGCTTCTCGGTGAAGGCGACGACCCGGCTCGCGTCGGTGGTCAGGACGCCGAAGTCGATGTGCACCTTGCGGACGTAGGTCGCGATGGTCAGCGGGGCACCGGAAGCGGTGTGCCGGCGCAGGACGTCGGCGTAGTCGAGGTCGGTGAGGATGTCGCCGTTCATCACCAGGAAGTGCTCGGGCAGCCGCTCGCGCATGGTGAGCAGCGGTCCGATGGTCCCCAGGGGACTCTCCTCGGTGGAGTAGTCGACGGTCAGGCCCCACTGCGAGCCGTCACCGACGTAGGCCCGGATGATCTCGCCCAGGTGGCCTATGGCGATCGTGCAGCCGGTGAAGCCCGCCGAGGCGAGCTGGCGCAGGACGATCTCCAGGATGGCGTGCTGGTCGCCGATGGGCACGAGCGGCTTGGGCAGTGCGGTGGTGTAGGGCCGCAGCCGGACGCCCTTGCCCCCGGCCAGGATCACTGCGTGCATGAGGTTCCCCCCTCGGTTCACGTGCCGGTCCAGGTCAGATGTGGCGATGGGTCAGATGTTGTAGATGCCGGTCTTGTAGCGGGCCAGGTTGGCCGGGTCGCGGAAGAAGTCCACGGTGTGCCCGAGGCCCGCCTCCAGGTCGTGCGCCGGGCTCCAGCCGGTGGCCTTTTGTAGCCGGGTCGCGTCGGCGACCAGCCGCATCACCTCGGAGTTCGCCGGACGCAGCCGCTGCGCGTCCTCCCGTACGTCGACGGCGGTGTCCATCACCTTGCCGATGAGGGCCACCAGGTCGCCCACCGAGATCTCGCCGCCGGTGCCCGCGTTGAACGTCCGGCCCACCACCCGCTCGGCGGGCGCGGAGCCGACCGCGAGGAACGCCTGCGCGGTGTCCTTGACGAAGGTGAAGTCCCGGGTGGGCCGCAGGTCGCCGAGGGTGAGGGTGCGTTCGCCGGCCGCGATCTGGCCGATGGCGGTCGGGATCACCGCCCGCATGGACTGCCTGGGCCCGTAGGTGTTGAAGGGCCGCAGCGTCACCACCGGCGTGCCGAAGCTGGCGTGGTAGCTGTCCGCGAGCCGGTCGCCGCCCGCCTTGGACGCGGCGTACGGCGACTGGGTGTTGATGGGGTGGTCCTCGGTGATCGGCACGGTCTGCGCGGTGCCGTACGTCTCGCTGGTGGAGGTGTGCACCAGCCGGGGCGTCCCCTGGGCGCGGACCGCCTCCAGCACGTTGAGGGTGCCGGTGACGTTGGTGTCCACGTAACTGTGCGGGGCCTGGTAGGAGTACGGGATGGCGATGAGGGCGGCCAGGTGGTAGACGCAGTCGGCGCCCTCGACGAGCCCGCGGACCGAGCCCGGGTCCCGGACGTCGCCGAGGACGATCTCGACCTGGTCGAGGACGTCGGGGGAGAGGGTCTCCAGCCAGCCGTAGGAGGAGAAGGAGTTGTACTGCGCCATGGCCCTCACGCGGTGCCCGGAGGCGACGAGCGCCTCCGTGAGGTGGGAGCCGATGAAGCCCTCGGCTCCGGTGACGGCGGCGAGCGGTGATGCGGTCACGCGGGGGTCCTTCCGGTCGGTGGGTCGGTGGGTCGGTGGGTCGGTGGGTCGGTGGGTCGGGGTGGGGCGGTGGGGCGGTGAGTCCGTGGGGCAGGGGGCCGGTGCCGGCCGAGAGCGAAGAGCGGCCGGCCGGGCGGTGGTGGCCCGGTTCCGCCGCGGCGTCAGGCATGGGCCGCCGGCCGGCCCAGCAGCCGCAGCACGCACACGGTGAGACAGAGTGCGGCCGCGCCGCAGCACAGCGGCAGGGCGGTCGCCGGCCCCGGTGGTGATCCGGCCAGGGCGGCCGCGCCGGCGCCCCCGGCCGCCGCGAGACACAGCGCGGCCGGCGGCCAGGCCACACCGAAGGCTTGGAGGAGCAGGGAGGTCCACAGGGCCGCCGCGAGCAGCAGCAGCGTGACGGGTTCGGCGTCCACCAGCAGGGCCGCGGGCAGCAGCGGGCCCAGGTACACCAGCAGGCAGCCCGCGAGGACCGCGGCGGAGCGCCACCGGAAACCGGCCGGGGTGGCGGTGGCCCGCAGCGCCGCCACCGACAGCCCGCGGTACCGGTACAGCAGCCATTCCGCGGGGCCCATGCTCAGGGTCAGCACGATCACCCCCCACGGATGATGACGGCCCGTCAGGAAGACCAGCGCACCCGCGGCCAGTCCGAAGAGGCCGTACGGCAGCGAGCGGACCGGAGACGGGCGGGTGGCGCCCGCCACGGGCGTGGCCGTGCGGGTGCCGCGCAGGGCCCAGCCGGCCGCGGCGAGCGTGCCGAGGAACGCCAGCAGCGGCAGGCCCGCCCGCAGCACGGCGCCGGGCTCCCACCACGGCAGCGTCGCCGCACCGGCGATCACCGGCGTGAGGGCGGCCAGCAGCAGACGCTCCCGGCCCAGCACGAGGAGCACCCCGGCCGCCGCGAGGTAGCCCGACTGTGCGGCGACGGCCAGGGCGGCGGGACCGGACCCGGCGAGGGCCACCCCGGCCGCGGTCGCCGCGAGGGCCCCCGCGGTCGCTCCCTTGAGGAGGGTGCGGCCCGCTTCCCGGCGCCCGGTGGCCAGCCGCAGGTAGGCGCGGTGTCCCAGCGCCTGGTTCCAGGCCCAGGAGAGGAGACCGGCCACCACCAGCGCCCGCACCGCGCCTGGTTGGTCCAGCAGCCGGCCGGCCAGTGCGTAGGCGAGCCCCGGCAGGGCGAACAGCGCTCCGCGCAGCGCACAGCGCACGTGGTCGGGCCGCCAGGGGTCGGCCGGGCGCGGCGGGTCCGGGAACGTGCGCGGTATGCGCTCGTAGAGGGCCGCGGCCAGGGAGAAGAGGTCGCGGTGTCCGTACCGCTCCCGGATCGCCTCACCGGTCAGCCCTTCGGACTCCAGCAGCGCGGCCACCTCGTAGGGGTGGACGGCGGGTGCGATCCGGTCGGCCAGTTCCGCGGCCAGCAGGTCGACCGCGTCGCTCTGGGCGCCGTGGCCGGGGCGGACCAGGGCGAGCGTGTGCTGGTCGGCCGGGAAGCCGGCGGGGGCGCGTCCGCCGGCGAGCCGCAGCGCCAGCGTGTCCTGCTCCGCGCCGCCCGGCTCCAGTGCCATGGGCCCGCTCATCCGGTCGCACTCCTCACCGGCGCCGGTGCTCCGCCCGCCGGTGCGAGGAGGTCCTCCGCGGCCGCGCCGGCGCGTGCGGCCGTACCCCCGAACGCGGAGAGCTCCAGGTACACGGACCGGAAGGTGTCGATGGTCTGGCGGAGCGTGAACTGCTCGATCACCCGGAGGCGGGCGGCCTCGCCCATGGCCCGGCGGCGCTCCGCGTCCCGCAGCAGCTCCAGCGCCGCGGCGGCCATGGCGGCCGGATCGCGCGGCGGCACGACCAGACCGCTGTCGCCGACGGCCTCCCGGACCCCGCCGACGTCCGTGGACACGGTTGCCCGGCCGCACGACATGGCCTCGATCAGGGTGAAGGGGAAGCCCTCGCTGATGCTGGAGAGCATCACGACGTTCCCCGCGGCGTACGCGTCCTTGATGTCGTCGACCCGCCCCTCGAAGGTCACCGCGTCGCCGTGGCCGAGCCGGTCCGCCAGCGCCTCGCAGCGTTCCCGGTAGGCCTCACCGCCGCGCGGGGTGCCGCCGAACAACCGCAGTCGGACGGCGGGCAGTTCGGCCCGTACCAGGGCGAAGGCGCGGATCAGGGTCTCCAGGTCCTTGATCGGGTCGACGCGTCCGGCCCAGCTGAGCACGGGCTCGGCCGGTTCGGGTCCGGCGGGCGGGAAGGCGGCCGGGTCGACGCCGTTGTACACCGTGCGTATGGACTCCGGGGCGGCGCCGCCCTGCTCCTCCCACAGCCGGTTGTAGCGGTTGCCCGGGGTGATCAGGGCGGCCCGGCGGTAGGTCTCCTCGGCCAGCAGCCGGAAGAAGCCGAGCAGCAGCGCCTTCACCGGCCACCGGTAGGGGGCGGTGCGGTAGCCGAGGTAGCGCTCGCGCAGGTAGACGCCGTGCTCCGTCAGCAGCAGCGGCACGCCGTCGCGCTCCAGCCCCGCGAGGCCGGGCAGGACCGCCACCCCGCCGCTGACCGCGTGCGCCACGCCCTCTTCCGGGTACGGGGCGGCCAGTGGACGCAGGGCGTGCTCCAGCAGCGCGGTCGCGGTCACCGCGTCGTGCAGGGTGGGCCGGGCCTCGCGCACGGGCAGTCCCGGCCGGTTCCAGACCGCGGTCAGGATGGCGATCGCCCGGTCGCCGCGCAGGAACGGGCTGAGCCGGCCGTCGGCCGCGGCCCGCGCCAGCCGGTACAGGGCGGGGCCGAAGCCGTCCTCCGCGCGCGGGTCGAGCAGCGCGGTCACGAACCGCTCGTAGGCGGCGGCGAGCCGGTTGCCCGCCCGTCCGCGGGGCGGGTGCCCCGGAGGGGCCGGGCCCCACATGGGGACGGAGACGACCCGGCCGACGTGTCCGGGGATGTCCCACACGAGTGGTTCACGCCCGGTGCCGGTGACGGCCGTGACGTCGAAGTCGAGGTCGGGCATGCCGGTGACGAGCTGGTCGCACCATACGCTCACGCCGCCGTGACTGTGCGGGTAGGTGCCTTCGGTGAGCAGGGTGACGCGCGACGCGCCGGAGCGTCGCGCGCCGTGGGGAACGTGCATGGATGTGCTCCACGGCCGAGGTGTGGGTGATCGTGCGGGCTGGGCGGACCTGCGGGTCGAGGCGGCGCTCAGCGCTCGGCGCCGTACGGCACCGGATCGCTCACCCCGGCCGGCACCCGGGTGCGGGGCGCGGTGGAGGGAGTGGTGGCCGGACCGTCGGGCTCGGCGGCCGGGGCCGGCGCGGTGGCCGTGGACGGCAGGGTGAGGGCGAGCGCGCCGTCGGCGGTGGTGGTCCAGCCGGAGAGCGCGCCGGCGTAGGCGTCGCCGAAGCCCGCGTTGCCGCGCTGGGTGCCGGCGGGCATCGTCGCCGTCACGGCCACGCCGTCCGGGGCCTGGACGGTCACGGCGTCACCGACGCGGTACGCGGTGACCTGGCCGGCGTCGACCGCGGCGCCCCAGGCGGCGCGGCGCCGCATCTCGACGCCGATGTCCTCCATGCGGAGGTTCACCACGGGCGTGTTCCCGGCGAACAGGTCGTCGTAGCCGCCCAGGACACCGTCGAGGACCGGGTAGGCGATGCGGTCCTCGGCCAGGTTCGACTGGTGGATGAAGTGCGGCTTGGGGTCGTTGGAGAGCACGTGCCCGAGCGCGATGCGCGTCTCGAGCGGCACGATGTGCCCCGCGTAGCCGGTGGCGGTGTCCAGCGGTGCGGGCAGGCAGGTGGAGGTGGCCGGGTTGTCCTCGCAGATGCCGCTGCCCCCCTGGGCGCGGCTGGTGTAGATCCAGTTGTACTCGTCGACCTGCTCGGCGGCCCGGCCGGCGTTGTAGAAGACGTTCATGGGGTAGCGGGAGACGGTGGTGGCGCTGCCGACCTGCCGCTGCACGGGGTCGCGGGAGTTGTCCGAGGCGAGCCAGGCGATGCCGTTGTCCGCGAGGGCCGGGCCCAGGTTCGGGTTGTCCACGGGCTGCTGCGGGGTGACCTTCAGGCCGGAGTGCTCGCCGGTCACCAACTCGTCGTCCTCCAGGGGCAGTCCGGCGCTCTCGCCCCAGACGCGGTTGGTGGCGATCTCGTCGGCGATCTCGTTGCGGCTCACCCACTGGGTGCTGCCGTCGGGGTTGGTCGCGCACTTCCACGGGACCACGCTGACGTCCTGCCGGCAGCCCAGGAAGGCGTGCGTGTAGGTGTGGTTGATCCAGCGGAACTCGTCGCGCTCGGCGATCAGCCTGTCGGCGAGCGGGTCGGCGCCGCCGTTGTCCTGGCGGTGGTCGACGCTTCCGGAGCCGTTGTAGGCCATGTCGAGCGTGAAGCCCCGGCTGTCCTGCCAGGCGGTGGCGTGGTCGACGTCGGCCGGGACCATGCGGATCGGGTTGGGCGTGCCCTCGCCCGGCGCGCAGTCCACGTCGCCGGGGGTGCAGTTGAGCACGGTGTCCCAGCGGTCGTCGGCGGCGAAGACGTCGTCGACGTGCACGGCGAAGTAGTTGCGGTCGGCGCCGAGGTGGACCCCGCCGGTCATCCACTCCACGATGCCCCGGGCGAGCAGGCGGAACTGCTGCTGGTGCTGGTTGTAGACGAAGGTGACGACGAGTTCCCGCCGTCCGTCGTGCCGGTACTCGCCCACCAGGGAGCCCTTGGTCGCGCGTCCGGGTATCGCGGCCTGCACGTACGGCACGAAGTCGGCCCCCGGCGCGGGTGTCGACAGGTAGGCGTAGGACTCACCGACGGTGGGGGAGTTGTCCTCGAACGGAACGGCGCCTTCGAGGTATCCGAAGGGTCCGGCCAGTCCCGCCGGGGTCACCTCCGCGCTGACCCCGTCGACGCTTCCGGCGTACCCCGCTCCGACCGCGGCCTGGAGCCCCACCTGGGGGCGTGCGTAGGTGTAGGCGTCGACCTGGGGGATCGCGTACGTCCGCTCGTAGGAGGCGAGCGCGGTCATCTCGGCGGAGTTCGCGGGGAAGGGGTTGTCGTTGGGCAGGACGACGGCCTGGAACTTGGCACGCGGGTGTCCGTCCACCGTGTCCGCCAGGAACCCGGCGTCGATCACGGGGCGGCCGGCGTCCTGGAGGTCGACCTCCGTGTACGGCGTGCCGGCGGTCTCCAGTTCGGCGGCGATGGCGTCGGTGGCCGGTCCTCCGTCGCTCACGACCAGGACCCGCAGGTCGATGCGCGGGGCCGGGGCGTCGGCCCGTGCCGGACCGGCCGACAGGCCGAGCGAGGCGGTCAGCGCGCTCAGTGCGAGCGCCGTGGTGCGAATGGTCCGCTTCATGCGGTGAGATTCCCTCCCCCGGGCAGGGGCGGACGGGCTCCTGTCGGAACCAGCCCCACCCCGTGACCACGCCGTCGCCCCCCTGAGACGCCGGTCGTCGACGTTTCCGTCGCGTCACATAGTGAGGCGCGTGTGGAGCTTTTGTGTGCCTGCTGCGGAACTTGACGGAAAAGCGCATGTGTCCATTTGCCCGGAACGGACGGCGCTCCGGGCCCGCCGCGAGCGCCGCGTTCCGCCCGGTGAACCGCACCGGCAGGCCTGTGTGCTGCGGCGAGTCGGCAGGAGGCGGACCGGAACTCCGGCCTCCGTGGCGCGCGGGTGTCAATGGTCTCGACCAGGGCGCTGACCGGCGCCGGAGCGAGATCAGGTCAACCGGCGCACCGGAGCGCCGACGTCGTCCGACCCGCGGTGGGTCGGACGACGTCGGCGCTCAGCCCTGCGGGAGGTGTGCGGTCAGGCGCACAGGACGCGGGTCTCGGGCGTGTAGACCGGACCCCCGTTGACGCTCGTGCTGTCGCTGAACTCGGCGTAGTAGTACGAGTAGAAACCGATGTTGCCGTTGCAGCCGGAGTCGGCGCCGACCTGGAGGGTCAGGGTGACGGTGCGGCTCTGGCCGGGCGGGATGGTGGCGCCGTAGTTGGTGCCGAGGTTCGCGGGTCCGGTGCCGGAGCACGGGACGGCGCCGGCCTCCGAGGCCAGGCTGCACCCGGTGAAGCTGTACTTGAGGTCGGGGCGCTGGGTGGTCAGCCAGGTCGGGTTGATCGTCTGGTAGACGAACCAGATGTCGTACGTCTGGTTGTTCTTGATCGTCATCGACAGGTTCACCGTGCCGCCGGGCTGGGTGGTCGCCGCGTCGGTGGTGAACGTCAGCTCCGCCGGGGCGGGGTCGGCGGCGCTCGCGGAGGGCGCCAGGCCGAACAGGGCGAGGGCGAGGGCGATGATCGTGGCGAGGCCGAAGCGCCTCGTTCGTGTGGATCGCATGGCCCGGGAGACTAGGCACGGCCATGACGCACCGTCTGCACCGTGCGGAACGCCGGGAACACGGCCCGGCCGGAAGTGTGCCTACGGTGAAGGATGCGTGATGACGCCGTCACAAAGGGTGGTGGCCGGCGTTCTCGCATGACAGTGCCCGGGTGTGCCCGGGGCGGCGCCCGATCGTCACGGGCCCCGTGTGCGACCGGGTGCCTGGACGGCAATGGCGGATTCCGGGTGCCCGCCGAGGGGGCCGCGCCGGCCGGGACGGCCTGGTCCCGGCCCGCGCCGCCTCATGGCCGGTCGCAGGTCACGGGAGCGCGGCCTCGTCCGGGCGCCGTGGCCCGCTCGCTCCGGAAGGAGATCGTCAGCCCGTGCCGGAGCGGAAGGCTCCGGCGCGGGCCGCCGCTGCCGCCGCCTCGGCGGCTCGGTCCGCCGCCGCCTCGTCGAGGGGCTCACCGGTGGTCAGCAGGCGGTAGTAGAGGGGGGCCGAGACCGCGCGGACCACCTCGCGCGGGTCGGTGTCCGCGGGCAGTTCGCCGCGTTCGACGGCCTGGCGGGCGCAGGGCTCCCACTCCGAGACGCGGAGGTCGTAGAAGCGGTGGAGGGCGGTGGCCGTCTGGGTGTCGCAGGTCGCGGCGGCGATCACCGCCTTGAAGAGTGCCCCCTGGCGCGGGTCGGCCAGCGTGCGCGCGACCAGCCGGGCGTTCGCGCGCAGGTCGCCGAGCAGGGTGCCGGTCTCCGTGCGGGGCAGCGACTGCTCGGCCATGTCCGCGAGCAGGTCCGCGACCAGGGCGGCCGGGGTTCCCCAGCGCCGGTAGACCGTGGTCCTCCCGACCTCGGCGCGGCGGGCCACGTCGGCGAGGTCGAGGCCGGCCAGGCCGTGCTCGGCCAGGGCGTCACCGGCGGCCCGCAGGACCGCTGACCGCACGCGCGCGGTCCGGCCCCCCGGGCGGGCGGAGCCGGGACCGCTCTCTTCGGACGTCATAACGGGACTCCGGTTCCATTAGTGGGTGGGTTGCTGTTACTGTGGGGACATCTTAACGGAACGGAAGTCCCGTTAATGGACGCCGTCCCCGCGCGCCGCACCACCGCGACGCGACGGACGGCCGGACGAGGAGACGCGGTCATGGAACACAGGAGACTGGGAGCGTCCGGACTCATGGTCCCGGCACTCAGCTTCGGCGCGGGCACCTTCGGCGGGCGCGGAGAGCTGTTCGGCGCCTGGGGCACCACGGACGCTACCGAGGCGCGCCGACTGGTCGACATCTGCCTGGAGGCGGGCGTGACCATGTTCGACACCGCCGACGTCTACTCCGGCGGTGCCTCGGAGGAGGTCCTCGGAGCCGCCGTGAAGGGGCGCCGCGACCAGGTGATCATCTCGACCAAGGCCGGCCTGCCGACCGGAGACGGGCCCACCGAGGCGGGAACCTCCCGGGCCCGCCTGATCACCGCCGTCGACCGGGCCCTGCGCCGGTTGGGCACGGACTACATCGACCTCTTCCAGCTGCACGCCTTCGACGCCGGGACCCCCGTCCAGGAGGTCCTCTCCACGCTCGACGACCTCGTACGGGCGGGCAAGCTGCGCTACACCGGCGTGTCCAACTTCAGCGGCTGGCAGCTGATGAAGTCGCTGGCCGACGCGGACACCCGGGGACACCAGCGCTACGCCGCGCACCAGGTCTACTACTCACTGGTCGGCCGGGACTACGAATGGGAGCTGATGCCGCTCGCCCGGGACCAGGGCGTCGGAGCCGTGGTCTGGAGCCCGCTGGGGTGGGGCCGGCTCACCGGCCGGATCCGCCGCGGCAGCCCGCTCCCGGCCGGCAGCCGGCTGCACGCCACGGCCGACTACGGCCCGCCCGTCGCCGACGAGCTTCTGTACCGGGTGGTCGACGCCCTGGACGTCGTCGCCGAGGAGACGGGCCGGACCGTCCCGCAGATCGCCATCAACTGGCTGCTGCGGCGCCCCACCGTCTCCTCCGTGATCATCGGCGCCCGCAACGAGGAGCAGCTGCGGCAGAACCTCGGGGCCGTCGGGTGGTCCCTCACCGAGGACCAGGTGGCCAGGCTCGACGCGGCGAGCGCCACCACTGCCCCGTACCCGTACTTCCCCTACGAACGGCAGGAGGGCTTCGCCCGCCTCAACCCCCACCCGCTGCGCCCCGCGGCCGTGCCCCTGGGCTGAACACGGCCTCGCCCGGCGGAGCGGGGGCGGGATTGTCAGTGCCGTGCACAAGAATGCGGCCAAGCGAGATCAACACCGGCCGGAGCGGGTAGGCGGTCTCGAGTCCCTGTCCCGGAAAGGCCACAGCCGATGCCGCTTACCGTCGTCCACGCGCAGACCGCCCCCTCCCGTGCGACCGGTCGACGCGGGCCCCGCCCGGGTGGCCCGCTCAGCCCCGCCGAGGCCGACGTCCTGCGGATCGTCGCCGACCCGCGCACCCCCGTGTTCGTCACGGTGCGCGAGGGCGGCCGGCGCAGATACAGCTACTGGCGGCCGCTGGACTCCGCCACGGGCCGGGGCGGCTGCTACGCGGCGCTGCCCACCGCGGAGTGCGACAAGCTGCACGCGGCGGGCCGTATCAGCCTGGGCGAGCCGCTGACCGACCCCGCCCGCACCATCTACCGGGTCAAGGCGATACGCACCCCCGCCGGGTCGGTGCGCGCGGTGCGGGACCGGGCATACGCGGCATGAGGCCGGCGAGACGAGGGGAGAGGCGCAGTGGATTCCGAGCGTGAGGACGAGGGGACGGCGCAGTCGGGCGACGCCGGGGGCGAACCGGCCGAGGAGAACCTCCTCGCGGGTCTGCGCGTCGACGAGCGGAGGCCGGAGAAGCCGATCCTGCTGAGCGCGGAGGGCACGCCCGTCGACACCTGGCGGGAGAACCACCCCTACGACCGCAAGATCCGCAGGGCCGACTACGAGCGGCAGAAGCGGGTCCTGCAGATCGAGCTGCTGAAGATGCAGCGCTGGGTCAAGGAGACCGGGCAGCGGGTCGTCGTCCTGTGCGAGGGCCGCGACGCGGCCGGCAAGGGCGGCACCATCCAGCGCTTCACCGAGCGGCTGAATCCCCGCGGCGCGCGCGTGGTCGCGCTCGACAAGCCGACCGAGAGGGAGGCGGGGCAGTGGTACTTCCAGCGCTACGTGTCGCACCTCCCCGCCCGCGGCGAGATCGTCTTCTTCGACCGCTCCTGGTACAACCGGGCGGGCGTCGAGCGGGTGATGGGTTTCTGCACGGAGACCGAGTACCGCCAGTTCCTGGAGCAGGCGCCGCTCTTCGAGCGGCTGCTGACCGACGACGGCGTCATGCTGGTGAAGTTCTGGTTCTCCGTCTCCCGGGCGGAGCAGCGGACCCGTTTCGCCATCCGCCAGGTCGACCCGGTGCGCCGCTGGAAGCTGTCGCCCACCGACCTCGCCTCACTGGACCGGTGGGACGACTACACCGCGGCCAAGGTCGACATGTTCCGTGCGACCGACACACCGCACGCACCGTGGACGGTGGTCAAGAACAACGACAAGCGCCGCGGCCGGCTGGAGGCCATGCGCAGCCTGCTGGACCGCTGCGACTACCCCGCCAAGAACCTGGAGGCGGTGGGGCGGCCCGACCCGCTGATCGTGGGCGCCGCGGACACCCTGCTCGAAGCCGGTGAGGAACCGGTCGACCTCTCGCCGACCCCGCTGGCCGGGCACGGCGACGGCCCCGGGATCCACCCCGACCGCGCGGACTGACACCCCGGAGCCCGCACCGCACGCAGCGCCCCGGGCGCCGGCCACCCGGCCCGGCGCCCGGCGGACGCTGTGCGGATCAGCGCGTCAGCGGCGCCCGGAGCGCGGGGTCCGACGCCGCCCGCCACACCGACGGCAGCTCCTCCTGCCGTGCCTCGGCCCGCGCACCCTCCCGGCCGTGCAGCAGCCCCCAGGTGAACGCGGACTCGCCCGCGGCGTGCGCCGCCACCGCCAGCCCCCGCAGGGTCTCCTGGGCGACGACGGCGTCCTGGTGGTCACCGAGCACCTTCTGCACCGCCTTGGCACGCTTGCCCAGCCGGGCGACGGGCTTGCCCAGTGCCGGCCGCGCCACCTCGGCGGCGTAGCGGACCTTCTTGGCCGCCTTGCGCGCCTGGTGCAGCGCCGCGTCGCGCGACGGCCCCGGCGGCAGCTCCAGCGCCCGGTCCGTGCGCGCGGCGAAGCGGTCGTACTCCTTGAGGACGGCCTTGGCCATGACCGGGCCGGGCTTCTTCGCGGCCTTCGTGCGCAGGGGCGGTCGCCGGACCAGGTCGTCCAGCGCGTCCAGCAGGCGCAGATAGCGGGACGAGGCCAGGGCCTCCCGGGTGCGCGTGCGCGTCTCGTCGTTCCCGGAGACGTCCCACACCCGCAGCCGCGCGGCGACGGGACCGAGCACGAGATCACCGGGCAGCAGGTCCAGGGCCGTGCCGATGCGCTCGCGCAGCACCTCTTGGTCCCGCGCCACCCCCAGTTCCCCCGCCAGCCAGCGCAGCTCCGCGCGGAGCGGATCGGTGGCCCGCCGGTCGAGCACGGACCGGTACGAGCGAAGGCAGCTCCGCAGACGGCGGCAGGTGACCCGCATCTGGTGCACCCCGTCGGGCAGGTCACGGCGGACCGCGGGATCCAGCGCCACCAGCGCGTCGACCTGTTCGCGCAGGTACGCGAGCACGTAGGAGCCCGGAGAGCCCGGGGTCACCCCGGGGGACGGGTGCGGCGCCGGGCCGGGTTCCAGGCCGGTCTCCCGCAGCGCCCGCACCAGCTTGGAAGGGCTGTCGGACCGCCGGATGCCCTTCTTGCGCAGCTTCTTCTCCACCGTGTCGAGCAGTGCGGCGCGGGCGCCGTCGGCCAGCTCGACCTCCAGCTCGCTCCACTCGGCGTGCCCGCCGCCGGCCCGCAGGGACTCGGCGCGCACCTCGTCGAGGCTCAGCTCGGCGAGCACCGTGCCCCCGGTGTCGCGCAGCTGCCGCAGGGAGCGGCTCGACCGGATGCGCACGACCGGAAGCAGCCGGGCGCCCCGCGTACGGGAGAGCACCAGGTCGCGCAGCTCCTCGGGCACGTCGTCCGACAGCGGCGCCCGGACCTCCTCCCGGCTGTCGCCGCCCAGCGGCAGCTTGAGGTGCCAGCCGGCGTCCGCTCCGCCCGTCCGGCGGCGCAACGTCACCGACGCCCCGGCCAGCCGCAGATCCGCGGTGTCGTGGTAGACCGCGTCCAGCTCCTCGGGCCCGGCCGCCGTGACCGAGGCGACGGGGCCGGCGCCGGTGAGGTCCGGCAGCCCGTCGGCGCCGGAGGCGGCCGGCTCGTACTTTCGCTCTGTCTCGCGCTTCGACTGGCTCATGTGGTGAGCGTCGACACGATCCGCCGGATCAAACCCCGCGGGCGGAGCCGACCGGAGCGATCCGGACGGGGTGATCCGGACGGCGCGTCCTACCCGCCGTTCGCGAGCCAGGGCCGCGGATCCGTGTAGTACCCGTCGAGCACGACCTCGAAGTGCAGGTGGGGGCCGGTGGACAGGCCGGTCGACCCGACCCGGCCGATCAGGGTCCCGGCCTCCACCGTCCGGCCCACGGTGGTGTCCAGGGACGACAGGTGACTGTAGGTGGTCTCCAGCCGCTTGCCCTCGATGGTCCCGTGGTCGACCACGACACGGTTGCCGTACGCCTTCGTGTTCGCGGCGAAGACGACGTGGCCCCGACGCGCTGCGACGACCCGCGCGCCCTGGGGCGCCGCGAAGTCCACCCCCGTGTGCAGCTTGGTCACCCCGGTCAGCGGGTGCTCCCGCGAGCCGTAGGGCGAGGTGACGGTCAGCGGGGTCACCGGGGCGGCCGGCAGCACGCCCGTCGCCGTGCCGGCACCGCCGCCGGCGTCGGCCCGGTCGAGCGCCTCGTACCGGGGGAGCAGGGCCCGGACCTCGGCGAGGTACGTCTTGGCGGTGGGCGGCACGCGTCCCGCCTCGGACACGGCGTCCGGTCCGGTCGCGTACGCGGCGAGGGTGAGGTCCACCAGGTCACCGTTGACCTCGCCCGCGGTGCGCAGTGCGGTGACCTCGGCCGCCAGGGAGCAGTCCCGGCGGGCGAGGGCCATGATGGCGTCCGCCGGATCACGCGGGGACGCCTTGCCGCTGCCGTCGTCGTCCCTGCCCCAGGTCCGCCACTCGGTGTCCGTGAAGGCGGCGATGCCCTTCTGGCCGGAGAGATCGTCCGTGCCGTCGCTCCAGCCCGAGAGCTGGTCGATCTGGGCGGCCAGCAGGGACGGCGTGAGCAGCGTGCAGGCGGCGGCCGCCTGGCGCAGCCACGGGACGTAGGAGGGGTCGATGCCGACCTCGGCCGCCCGGTCCGCGTCGGGGTCCTCGGGCCCCGGTGACGGACCGCCGGTGAGCGCGAGGAAGGCGGCCACACCGATGACGGTGACCAGTCCCGGGAGCAGGAGCAGGGTGAGGAGGACCGGCCCGCGGCGCCTTCGCCCGGCGGCCCGCTCCGGCCGCTCTTCCGGGCCCGCCCCCGCCTGTCGCGGCTGCTCCGGTCGCTCCGGGGGCCGTTCGTCCGCGACGTGGGCGGCTTCCGCCACGGTCAGCCGTTCGTCGTTCACCTGGGCGCTCGCCGGAACCTGGTACTCACGCAGGGACGTTAACGCCTCGTCCCTGGAACGTCAGGAGCCCCCGAGGCAGAGGCGGCTGCCCGAACGGGCAGGGCACGGCGCCGGCTCCGTCGGTCCGAACCGCCCTCGCGTGACCGGTTCCCGGCCGGTTCGGGCCGGGCCGGGGCTGGCCGAGGCCGGTCCGGTCCGCTAGCTTGCTGGGGGGGGGGGGGGACTTGTTCCCTCCGCACTGGACCAACCCCGCACCCACCCCCCCCCCCCACCCCACCCCCCTCGACCACCCCACCCACCCCCCCCCCCCTCGCCTTCTCGTCCAC
>NZ_JBWKKZ010000002.1:640849-653903 GCF_056430705.1 Streptomyces sp. NPDC045956
CCCTATTGTTGGGTGCGGCTGGGGTGCCCATGCTCCCCCCTTCCCCCCTCTTCCTTTCCCCCCCCCCCCCCCCCCCCCCCCCCCCCACCCCCCCCCCCCAGTGCCCGGCGCCGGCCACCGGCCCGCCCGGGTCGGCCGCGGGTGCCGCCCGGGGCCACCGCGCCGGTACGGCGGGCCCGTCGGGGAGCCCCGGCGCACGGCGCCCTCATGAACTCCCGACCCGTGGGCACCTGATCATCGACGGAGGACGCGCGTCGGCGGGACCGGTCAGGCGAGTCCGTGGCGGGACACCGGGAAGGACGGGTGACCCGACGGGAGGCGTGATCACTCTCCGGTCGCGGGGCTGGTAGCGTCGCGTGGTCGCGGCGGGCGGCGCGAGGAAGGTGTCGGTGCGTGGGTGAGCGGCAGGACCGTGAGTGGGTGGCGATGACCCCGGGCGATTTCGACCTGGAGGCGCCGCTGGTCCTCAACGTGGGCACCGGCCCCGCCACCGTTCCGGCCGAGCCCGACGAGTACGGCACGGCCCCGCTGTTCGGGGACGCGGACCCGGCCCCCGTCCCGAGCGCCCCGCGCCGCAAGCGGCGGGAACGGTCCTGCGCCGCGCAGGAGCGGCTGTTCTGACCGTCCCCGCCGGGGGTCAGGACGAGGGGACCTCGTCGACGAACGCCGTGCCGGCGCCGCGGTAGGCGGAGACCTTGGCGGCCACCTGCGCCGGGGTGAGGACCTGGTCCTTGACGTGCAGGACGTAGTCGACCTGCTGGTCGTAGGCGCGCGGGGTCGTCGACGTCTGGCCGTTCAGGTCGATCAGCCACTGGTTGAAGTTGATCGACATCGGCCGCTCGGGCAGGTACTGCGCGTCATGGGTGCCGAAGTGCTGCCCGTCCACGTAGTACGTGATGGCGCTGTTGTCGATGGTGACGACGAGGTCGTGCCAGCCCGCGTAGCTGACGCGCTGCTCCGAGTGCTGGTTGACGGCCTGCCAGGGATCGGGGTTGTAAGTCTCCCAGGAGGTCGTGTACAGGATGTTCGACGGCTCGCCCCACCCGCCGTTCGGCAGGTACTCGAAGTCGTACTCGGCGTAGTCGTCGGCCATCGGGGCCTTGAGGTCGTTGATGGTGAAGAACGTCTGGACCAGGTGGTCGCCGTCGGGCCCGTACTTGGGGGCGTCGGAGAATCTCACCCGCGCCGCGTAGGTGCCGTTGCGGAACTTCGTGGCCTTGGTGAGCACCTCCGTGTGCGTGGTGGAGGCGCCGGTGCCCGCCGTGGACGTCTCCAGGTTCATCACGGAGTTGCCGCCGGCCGCGGCGAAGGTGACCTTCGACGGGTCCCAGGTGGCGCCCGGGACGCCGGGGCCGCCGGAGTTCGACCGGACGCTCCAGCCGTGCGCGGAGATCGCGGGGTCGGTGTGCGAGGTGTAGGTGAAGTCGTCGAACAGGGTCTGCCCGCCACCGGGCGGGTCGGTCGGGTCCGGTGGGTCCGTCGGGTCGGTGGGGTCGTTGCCCTCGGGCGCCGTACCCCACACGGTGGCGCCGGCGAGTTGGGCCGTGACCTTGTTCCAGTTCGCGTACGAGGTCTGGGCGCCGTTGAAGGAGTAGTCGTCGCTCTGCCGGACCGTCTGCCAACTGGTCTGGTGGAAGCGCAGCTGCATGTCGCCGGTGTCCGCGCCCGGCGCCAGCGTCCCGGCCGCCGCCGTGAAGCCGACCTCCAGGTAACGGTCGGCCGTCGCGGTGGGGTTGGCCAGGGTGCCGAACGTGCCGGTGATGGCGGAGCACCCCCGCACCGCCCAGGAGCAGGCGAAGCGGTACGACGCGTTCGGCGCGTCCGCCTTGAAGTAGTAGCGGACCTTCACCTGGCTGAGCTGCACGGCCGAGGAGCCGGTGTTGCGGATCTTCAGCCAGGGCTCCGTCTGGTCGGCGGTGGCTCCGCCCGCGCTGGTGCGGTACTGCACGGTGACACCGGCGGCGGAGGGAGCGGCCTGGGCGGCGGGGAGGGCGGTCAGGGCGCCGCCGCCCATGAGTGCCGCCAGGGCGAGCGCCAGCCGGGCGCGGCCGACGGTGGGTCGGGTTCTCATCCGGATTCCTTTCGGTGGGGCCCCCGCGGCTGCGGGGGCTTCGGTGCGGTGCGTGAGTGGGGGAACGTCAAACGGGTGGCAGCGGCGTCGGCGCGCGTCGACTCGCCGAGGCCGGTGCTCAGCGGACGCCGCCCACGCTCGGCGGCGCCGGGACACCGGCCGGCGGTTCGGCGTGCGGGACGTCGAGGGCGTCCAGGCGGGCCCGGTGGCCCGCCAGCCGGGCGGTGAAGTCGGGCCAGCCGGAGGTGCCGTTCCAGACCTGCTCGGCGAGGGCGCACAGGCGCGGGTAGGTGAGGTACTCGATGTGCTCGGGCGTCCGGACGAACTCCGTCCACAACTGCCCCTGGGCGCCGAGCACCCGCGCCGCGACCTGCGGGTCGGGGACCGGCGGGACGATGCCGACGTCGTACACGGCGCGCAGGTCGACGACCGGGCCGGGCTGGGCGGGCGGCTCCTGCGGGCCGTGGGTGCGCGCGTAGTCGAGATAGGTGGCCCGGTGGTCGGCGCGGACGACCTGGTGTCCGCGCTCGGCCGCCGCCCGGGCGTGGTCCGGCTCCCGCCAGCTCATCACCGTGCACTCCAGGGGAAGCGCGACACCGTCCTCGGCCCACACGACCGGTCTGCGGCCCGCGCGCAGGAGATGCTCGGCCATCCGGGCGATGAACCACGGATGCAGCGCGCGGGGCCCCGGCAGCCCCTCGCGGGCGGCGCGGGCCCGGGCCGCCGGGCTGCGCTCCCACTCCGTCGTGGGGCACTCGTCACCGCCGAGATGGACGTACGGCGAGGGGAAGACGTCCATCACCTCGTCCAGGACGGTGCGGAAGAAGTCGAGGACGTGGTCGTCGGTGCCGAGGACGTTCTCGCACACGCCCCACCGCGTCCACACGTCCAGGCGGCGCGAGGGATCGGTGCCCAGCTCGGGGTGGGCCGCCAGGGCGGCGCGCACATGCCCGGGCACGCCGGTCTCCGGGAGCACGGTCACCCCCCGCTCGGCGGCGTACGCGACCAGCCCCGACAGCTCCGCCCGGGTGTACGCGCCGCCGTGCGGCACACCGTCGAAACGGTCGCTGCCGGCCGGGCCCACCATGGACTCCGCCCGCCGCCCGCCGACCTCGGTGAGCCGGGGGTGGGCGGTCACGGGCATCCGCCAGCCCTGGTCGTCCGTGAGGTGCAGATGGAAGACGTTCAGCTTGTGCAGCGCCAGCAGGTCGACGTAGCGCCGCAGGTAGGACACCGGCTGGAAGTGCCGGGCCACGTCGAGCATGGAGCCGCGCCAGGGGTGGCGGGGCACGTCGGTGATCTCCACGGCCGGCAGGTCCCACGGCACACCGCGCACCGGACGTCCGGACAGGGCGGCGTAGGGCAGGAGTTGCCGCACGGTCTGCACGCCGCGCAGGAGCCCGGCGGGGCGGGCGGCGCGCAGCAGGGCGCCCTGGGTGCTGACGGTGAGTCCGTAGCCCTCGTCGCCCAGGCCCGTCAGGGCGGGATCGAGGGCGAGGACGAAGGCGCCGTCGGCGGCCGTCTCCAGGCGCAGTCCGGTGGCCGGGGCGAGGAGCGTGCGCAGCAGGGCCGCCGCGGGTTCGGCTCCCGGGGTGACCCGCAGGCGGGTCGTGGCGTCCAGCCGGAAGCGGCCGGAGCGGGTGGAGATGCGGCGGGGGCGGGGGACGAGGGCCAGTTCGGGGCGTGGCAGGTCCACGGGACGGCTCCGTTGCTCGGCGGTGCGCGGGGGAACGGGGACTCGGTGCGCGGTCAGCCCTTGACGCCTCCGGAGGCCAGTCCGGCGGTCACATGGCGCTGGAGGGCCAGGAAGACGATCAGCGCGGGCAGCGCGAAGAGCGTGGACGCCGCCATGGTGGCCCCCCAGTCGGTGCCGAAGGTCGACTGGAAGGAGGAGAGCCAGACCGGGAGGGTGCGGCTGTCCTGCTGCTTGATGATGAGGAAGTTGGCGTAGGTGAACTCGTTCCAGGCGGTGATGAAGCCGAACAGCGAGGTGGCCATCAGGCCGGGCGCCAGCAGCGGGAAGGCGACCTTGCGGAAGGCGCCGGCCCTCGTGCAGCCGTCGACCTGCGCGGCCTCCTCCAGTTCGGGAGGGATGCCGGCGATGAAACCGCGCAGCACGACCACCGTGAACGGCAGCGTGATCATGAAGTAGATGAGGGTCAGTGTCGGGAGCCGGTCCAGCATGCCGGTGTCGCGGGAGATGATGTAGATCGGGATGATCAGCGACTCCCAGGGCGCCATCTGCGCGATGAACACCGCGAGCACGAACTGCCGGCGGCCCCGCCAGCGCATGCGGGCCACGGCGTAGGCGGCGCCCAGGGCGACGAGCAGCGCGAGCAGTACGGCGCTCAGGGTGACCAGGATGCTGTTGCGCCAGAAGAGCGCGAAGCCGTCGGCGCCTACCGCCTGCCGGAAGTGGTCGAGGGTCCAGGCGCGGGGGAGCAGCCGGGGGTCGTAGGACTGGATGTCCGGGGACGGTTTGAACGCGGTCGTGACCATCCAGTACACGGGGAACAGGCAGACCACCACGGTGAGCGCGGCGGCGGCGTTGAGCGGCAGGCGTCGTACCGCCCGGCGCACCGAGGGGCGCGTGGTGCTCACAGCTCACCCTCCTGACGGAACAGCTGGCGGAAGTGGACGACGAGGACGCCGCTCATCAGCAGGACCGTGAGCATCGAGGCCGCGGAACCCAGGTCGTAGCGCTGGCCGGCCAGCGCGGTCTGGACGGCGTACACGGGCAGGATGGTGGTGGCCTCGCCCGGCCCGCCGCGGGTCATCACCCAGATCTGCACGAACGCCTTGAACGTCCAGATCACCTCCAGGGACAGGACCAGCATGAAGATCGGCCGGATGAGCGGGAACGTCACCGAGCGGAAGACGCGCGGGCCGCTCGCGCCGTCCATCCGGGCCGACTCGTGGAGTTCGGCCGGGACGGTGATCAGGGCCGAGTAGAGGGTGATCGCGGCGAACGGCACGGACTGCCAGACGATCAGCAGGACGACGATGGCGAACGCGGTACCACCGTGGGCGAACCAGGTGTACCCCTCGTACGAACCGAGCCCGAGGCCGGTCAGGGTCTCGTTGACGATGCCGAACTCGGAGTGGAACAGCCACTGGAAGACGGTGGTGGCGGCCACCACCGGCACCGCCCACACCAGGACCAGTGAGCTGAGGAGCACGGTCCTGGCCACCCTGCCCAGCCGCTCGGCCATCAGCGCGACCAGTGTCGACAGAACCATGATCGCGACCACGTTGACGGCCATGAACACGAAGGTCCGGCGCACCACCTCCCAGAACTGCGGATCGCTCAGCAGCGTGCGGTAGTTGCGCAGCCCCACGAAGTCGGCGTCCCCGAGGATCAGTTGGCGCAGCCGGAAGTCCTGGAAGGAGATGAGCACGGCGCGGGCCAGTGGGTAGACCAGCAGGTAGAGCATGCCGAGCACGGCGGGCGCGATCAGCAGGTACGGCCAGAGCGATCCCCGGCCGGTCCCGCCCGCCCGTCCGGCGGCGCGCGGTGGTGGGCGGCGGCTGACGTCGCGCGGCACGCTGCGCTCACGGACGGTCGACACGGTGCCTCCTGGTCCTCGGAGTGTCGGGGGCGGTCGCGGTCAGGAGCCGCTGTTGAGCGTGTCGGTGATCGTCCGGGACGCCTTCGCGGCCTCGGACCGGGCGTCCCGTCCGGTGAGGACGGCCGTCATGTACTCCTTGACCGGGTTCTTGGCCTCGACCGCCGCCCACTGGGGCGTGTTGGGGGTGGCGTGTCCGTTCGCGGCGCCGGCGGCCATCGCCGCGGTGCCGGGATCGGCGGACACGGCGTCCGCGAGCGTGGTCTTGTTCGGCACGTAGCTCATGGCGACCGCGAGCTTCTTCTGCCAGGTGTCGCCCGTCAGCTCCCGGAGGAAGGTGAAGGCCTCCTCCTGGTGTGCGGCGACGGCCGGGACGACGAGGTCGGAGCCGCCGGTGAAGACGGCGCCCGGCCGGTCGGCGCTCTTGCCGGGGATCGGGAAGAAGCCCAGTTTGCCCTTGAGTTCGGGGTTCTTCTCCTCGATGACCTTCGCACCGCCCGGGACGGCGATGATCTGGGCGACCTGCCCCTTGGCCATCACCTCCGCCTGCGGCGGCTGCGCCTCGTCGGAGTCCTTCGGGCCCTTGCCGAGCGCCTGGAGGCGCCGGTAGAAGTCCATGGCCCGCAGCGCCTCGGGACTGTCGAGACCGCCCTTCCACCGGCCGTCCGACTCGGCGGCGAGGTCGCCGCCCTCGTCCCAGACGAAGCCGGAGAGGACGTACCAGTTCTGCCCGGGCAGGTAGATGCCCTGCGTGCCGCCCCGGTCGAGCTTGCGGGTGGCGGCGACCCACTGCTCCCGGGTCCTGATCCCGGCGGCGTCCACGCCGGCCTGCTCGAAGAGGTCGGTACGGTGGATCACGACCCGGTTGGCGGCGTAGTACGGGATGCCGTACTGCTTGCCCTCGTACGACCCCGGCTCCGCGAGGCCCTTGAGCCAGGCGCCCCCGCCCAGTTCGTCCACCCGGTCCGTGAAGTCGGTGAGGCCGCCGCTCTGCGCGTACTGGGCGACCTGCGTGTTGCCGACCTCGATCACGTCGGGCGCGTCGTTGCTGGCCAGGGCGGCGGTGACCTTCTCGCCGATGCCCTCCCACTCCTGGATCTGGATCTTCAGGTCGATGTCGGGGTGGGACTTCTCGAAGCCCGTCTCGAAGTCCTTCTGGAACTCGGCCGAGACGCTGTCGCGCATCAGCCACACGTCCAGGGCGGTCGGACCGCCGCCGGCGCCGTCCGAGGAGTCACCGGACGAGGAGCAGGCGGCGAGCCCCGCGCTGAGCACCAGCGTGGAGAACAGGGCGAGCGAGCGGTACTTCACGGTTCACCTCTGGGAGAGCTGGAAGGGACGACGAGCAGGCGGGCGACGAGCGGCAAGGACGGCGCACCCGCACTTGACCAGTAGAGGCTCAGAGGCTTACCAGTCGGCGTTGGACGAAGGTGGCATGGACCAATGAGGGCGTCAACCCCCCGCGTAGGCACGTGACTTCGGCCGAAGATCGCGTTGTGTGGCTGGTTTGCCACCGACCTGGACAGGTAAGCTCTGCTGACCAGCAGACCAGTTACGGGAGTACTGCATGGAGATCGACGCCGCCGCCTCCGGAGCGGTGCTCAAGCGCGAGCGTGTCCGCGACGCCGTCCTGGAGCTCATCGAGGAACGGCGCCCGGGGGACGCGATCCCCTCCGAGCGCACCCTCTGCGCCGAACTGGGGGTCTCCCGGCCGACGCTGCGGGCCGCGGTGGACGAACTGGTGGTCGCCGGCCTGCTGGTGCGCGAGCACGGCCGGGGCATGTTCGTCGCCGCCGAGAAGATCACCCAGGAACTGGTGTCGGACCGGACGGCCTTCAGCCTTCCGCAGGCCGCGGGCGCCTGGACCAGCAGGCTCCTGGAGATCCGCACCCTGCCCGCGGGGGCCCGGGTGGGCCGCAAGCTGCGCATGTCGCCGGCCGCGCGGATCCACTACGTGGCGCGGTTGCGGCTGGTCGACGGCTCGCCCATGGCCATCGAGTACCTGCACGTTCCGGCCGACCTCGTGGCGGACCTGACCAGTGAGGAACTGGAGCAGGGCGACCTCTACGAGCACCTGAGCGAGCGGCACGCCGTGAGGGTCAGCGAGGCCGTGCAGTCGATCGAGCCCACCGTGGTGACCCGCGCGGAGGGCGACCTGCTCGACGTGCCGGAGCTGTCCCCGGCGCTGCTCTTCGAGCGCCTGACCACCGACACGCGCGGACGTCCCGTGGAGTACGTGCACTCCCTCTACCGCGGCGACCGCTACCGCATCGTCTCCCGGCTCACCCTGGGCCCCAGCGACCAGGCCCCGCCCGCGCGCGAGGGCCACCACCCGGGCATCCCCCCGGGAGACTTCACCAACAAGGACCCCGTGACGCTCTCGACACGCGGAGTGGTGCAGGACGGTATGTGACGCCGTCGGTGCGCGGAAGTGCTCGGAACTGCTGCGCATCGAGCACGTATTGACATGGACGGGCGGAGCCCGCAGAGTCATGCCCCGAACGTGCTCGACCGCGCCCGACAACGCCCGACACTGCCCCGCCCGTGCTGCCGACCGCCCACGAGGAGTGTTGCCGTCATGTCCGAAACACCCGCTGTCTCACGCCGACTGCTCCTGGGCGGAGCCGTCGCCACCGGCGCCCTCGCGGCCGGGATGACCGCCTCGGCCCCCGCCGCGTCGGCGGCGGCCGAGCGGGCTCCCGGCCGCCGGCCCGGCCAGAAATCGATGATCGGGGTGCCGTTCGACGCGCACCGGACCGTCCGCGTCGGTGTCATAGGGCTCGGCAACCGGGGCGGCGGCATGATCACCGGCTGGGCGGCCGTGCCCGGCTGCACCGTGACCGCGGTCTGCGACATCCGCGCCGACCGCGCGAAGCGCGCCGCCGACCGGCTGGAGAGCAAGGGCAGCCCGCGCCCCGCCGAGTACGGCGGCTCCGCCGACTCCTACGCCCGGATGCTCCGGCGCGACGACATCGACCTGGTGTACATCGCCACACCCTGGGAGTTCCACTACGAACAGGGCAGAGCCGCCCTGCTCAGCGGCAAGCACGCCATGGTGGAGCTGCCCGTGGCGACGGAACTGCGCCAGCTGTGGGACCTCGTCGACACCTCCGAGCGCACCCGCAGGCACCTGTTCCTGTCCGAGAACTGCAGCTACGGCCGCAACGAACTGGCCATGCTGCGGGCGGCGCACGACGGCCTGTTCGGAGACATCACCAACGGCCACGGCGGCTACCTCCACGACCTGCGCGAACTCCTCTTCTCCGACACGTACTACACCGACTCCTGGCGCCGGCTCTGGCACACGCGCAGCACGGCCTCCTTCTACGCCATGCACGGCCTCGCCCCCATCGCGGCCGCCATGGACGTCAACCGCGGGGACCGCATGACCACCCTGCGCGCCACCGCCACCGCCCCCAGGGGCCTGGCCGACTACCGCGCGCGCTTCGTACCCCGGGACCACCCCTCCTGGAAGGAGACCTACGTCAACGGCGACCTGGTCACCTGCATGATCGAGACGGCGAAGGGCAGGACGATCCGCGCGGAGCACGACGTCAGCTCACCCCGCCCCTACAGCCGGATCAACACGCTCGCCGGCAGCCGGGGGATCGTCGAGGACTACGCCGGACCCGCCCCGACCGGCGCCCGGATCTACGCCGAACCGGACCACAGCGGCCACACCTGGCGCGATTTCGAGGGCTACCGCAAGGAGTACGACCACTGGCTGTGGCAGAAGGTCGGTGACGACGCCGCCAACAACGGCGGGCACGGCGGCATGGACTACGTGCTCCAGTGGCGCACCGTCCAGTCGATGCGGGCGGGGCTGGTACCGGACATCGACGTCTACGACTCGGCCGCCTGGTGCTCGCCGGTCCCCCTGAGCGTCATGTCGCTGGCCAGGGGCGGACGTCCGGTCGACGTCCCCGACTTCACCCGGGGCGCCTGGCGCGAGCGCCGGCCCGGCCTGGACTCGGCGCCCACCGAGATGCCGCCCACCGGCTGAGCGCACGAGCCCAGGACCACGGCACACGGCCGCGTGCCGGGCCGCCCCCGCCACGGTCCTGTGGCCCGCACCACGGTCCTCCCGCCCGGGCCGCCGTCAACGGGCGCGCAGGCGGCCCAGCGCTTCCAGCGTCCGGGCGGCGCCCCGGGCGAGGCCCGGACGCTCGCGGACGAAGCGGCGGGCGGCGCGCGCCGGTTCCCGCCCCAGCCGGTGGACGGCGCCGCCCACCCCGGCGCGGACCACCGCACCCTCGTACACGGTCAGGTCGCGGGTCTTGAACGACTCCTTGTAGCGGGCCGGCCCGCTGCCCAGGTCGACCAGGCGGATCCCGTCGGCGGCCGCCGCCTCCAGCATCCGCAGCTGGAGCAGCAGGCCGGGGGAGTACTTGCCGTAGGCCCGGTCGTACGCGGGGAACCACCAGGACAGCACCGTGGGCGACCGCGGCCCGAAATGGGCCGCCACCGGGCGGTCGGCGGCGTAGAGCACGGACAGCACTCCGCGGCACCCGGCATCCCCGCCGTGGGCGAGGATGTCCACCAGCCGGGTGATCCAGGCCTGGGCGAACCGGTCCCGCCGGCCGGTGCGCCGGTACTGGGCGGACTTCCACCCCATGAGCGCCCGTAACGCCGCCGGATCCCGGTCGTCGAACACGAAGCGCACCCCGCCGACCTGGCGGGCGAGTCTGCGTTCCTTGGCGAGGGTCTGCCGGAAGAAGCCGGGCGAGCCGTGGCGCAGGCCCTCGGCGTACCGTTCGAATCCGTCACCGAGGTCGACGACCGGTGAGGCCAGCTCCTCGACCGTGTGGGGCAGGAACAGGGCCTGGCCGGCTTCGAGGTTGTCGAACTCCCAGGAGGACAGGCCGCAGCTCCGCAACAGGGTGCGGGCGTCGAGACGGATGCCGGGACGCAGCACCGCGCCCTGACTGTCCGACACCCCGAGCCCGAGGGCCCGGCCCCGGCCGCCGGGGGCCCGCTCGTACGGGAAGTACCCCACCGGGCAGCCCCCCTCCCGCAGCACCGCCACCCGTGTCCGCGGTCTGACCCGGCCGACCGCCACGGTGAACGCGGGGTCCATGAACGGGTTGGCCGGGACCCCGGAGGCGGCCCTGATCTCCCGCCAGATCCTGTGGTCGTCCGTGCCGAGTTCTCCCGGCACGGTCACGTCTATGCGCTTCTCGGACATGCGTCCGCCTCCTGCGTCGTCGGAACTCTCCGGACACACGAAGGCCTGCTGGACACCGCGTCTCGGCGGGCAGTACACGGGCCGCGCGGCGCAGGCCTCCTCGGTACCCCCGTGCTTCAGCAGCGGAACGTCTGCAGTTCGGGCACGCTCCGCGCGGGCCCGTCCGCGCCCGGCCCGGGGACCGCCGGCCGGCGGAGACCACCGTCGGCCCGTCCCCCGGCGCACCTCTGTACCGGGGCGGGGGCGGCGACGCCGTGGTCGCAGGCCACCTTCCCGGCGGTCCTCGGCGAGCGGACGGCGACCTGGCGGAGCGAGGGGTCCTCCTCGCCGGGGCCCGGTTCCCCGGCCGTCGCGACCACCGCCACCACGGCCACGTGGGCCGGGCCCGGGGCGGGCTCCGCCTCCGGGAGCCACGCTCGCTGCGCGGCGAGGAGATGCAGCAGCGCCCAGGCCAGCAGGACTGCCGCCGCTGCCCATCGACGCCGCACTGTCGCACTCCTGACCTGCCGCCCAGGCGGGGACCGGCACCGGCCGGACACCGGACCGGCCCCCCGAACACGTCCGGCTCGTCTCCAGTAGGCCGAGCGCGGTCCGCCCCGTCAAGACCGCCTGGACGAACCGGTACGCCCATCCGGCCCCCGCCACCAGCGGCTCCGCCGGTGTCCCGCGCCGGGCGTCCACGGTACGGCGACGCCGGCGCGCGCACTACCGCTCCAGGGCCGGCTCCGGGCCCATCACGACGACCGGCTCCTTCTCCGGGTCCAGTGCGGTGAGCAACGCGCGCATGTGCTCCTCGCTCAGGGAGACACAGGCGTTCGTCGGTCCTTCGTGGTCGACGTGGATCCAGACGCCGCCGCCCTTGTCCTCGCCCAGCGGCCGCGTCTTGTCCAGGGGGGTGGTGCCGGGCACCCGGTTGTAGTCGATGGCGACCACGTAGTCGAACGAACCCTCCAGCGGCTCCCCGAGATGCCCGGTGCCCGACACGGCGAACTCCGGGTCCTGGTCGTAGGGGAGCCGGGTACCGGGGTCGGGGAGCCTGCCGCCGGCGTCGCTCAGACGGAAGACGCCGACGGGTGAGTGGAGGTCGCCCGCCTCGTGCTCCTCGGTCCAGCCGCGCAGGCCGTTGTGGGCCGCCCAGGGACCGGCGACGGCGCGCCAGCCCCGAGCGGGGTCCTGTTCGTAGAGCACCGCCCGTGCCCGGTTCGAGGTCCTGGTCGCGCCCGTGACCACCAGGGCCTGCCGGGAGGCGTCGGGGATGCGGGCCCGCATGGCCGGCCCGAGTCCCGGCAGGGGGCTGGGGAACGAGCGCGGGGGAGCGGGGCGGGGTGAGGTCGGCTGGGAGGCGGACCTGCCGGGCGCCTGCGCGTCCCGGGGGGCCGCGCCCGGCTGCTGCCGGGCGCACCCCGTTCCCAGCAGGCCGGTGCAGACGACCGCGCCGATCACCTTGGCCAGCGCATTCCTGACGGTCATATCGATCTCCGACTCCGTGGTGTGGACTACTCATTGCTTGACCACTAACGGAACCGGGGTGTGCGGCCGCCCCGCCGTCTCCCCCGTATGGCCCAGGGCGACAGGGCGCGGGCGCACCGTCCGGCCACCGCGAGCCGGCCGCCGGGAGGCCGAGGCGGCCCCGTCGGCTGACGATCGGGGGTGACACCCTTCCCGAGCACCTTCCCGGCCTCGGTTCGGCAACATCGTTGCCGCTCACACCCCTTACTCACTGGTGAGGCTCGGACATGCCGTGTAGCGTCAGCAGCAGATGTCGTGGTTCGCCCAGACCGCCCGCCCCGGAGTGCGGGCGGTTTGCTGTGCAATGCCGGAGGACCAGGACGACCACCTCCGGGTTCGCGCGGTGCGAATCCGATAACGGCTGAAAGGCAAAAGGCATGGCCAGCGGAACTGTCAAGTGGTTCAACTCTGAAAAGGGCTTCGGCTTCATCGCGCAGGACGGCGGCGGTCCCGACGTCTTCGCGCACTACTCCAACATCAACGCCCAGGGCTACCGCGAGCTGCAGGAAGGCCAGGCCGTCACCTTCGACATCACCCAGGGCCAGAAGGGCCCGCAGGCGGAGAACATCACCCCCGCCTGACCGGGAGACCGCCGAACGGGGCACGGTGCCCGGGAACCACTGGTTCCCGGGCACCTTGCCCCCCGGCATGCCCCGGTTTCTCTCCGCCGCCCCGTTACCGCGCCGCCCTCCGGGAAGGCGCCCGAGGAAGGCGAGTAACGCG
>NZ_JBWKKZ010000002.1:653913-661804 GCF_056430705.1 Streptomyces sp. NPDC045956
TCCAAAGAAAAACACCCCCCCCCCCCTTTTAATCAACACCCCCCACCGGGCCCCTCTCCCCCCGCCCCCCCTCTCCCCCACCCCCCCTCCCCCCGCGGCATGCCCGGGCTCCTCTCGGCCGCCCGGGTACCGCGCCGCCGTCAGGGAAGGCGCCCGAGGAAGGCGAGCAGCGCGGCGGTGAGCTCGGCCGGCGCGTCCTCCTGGACGAGATGACCGGCGTGGGCGATCGGCTCCCATCGGGCACCGGGCACGGCAGCGGCGAGTTCACGCCCCTTCGCCACCGGAATCCACGCGTCGTCCTCGCCCCAGCAGACCAGCGTCGGGACGGTGATGTCCGCGTACCGCTCCTGGATCTCGTCGGTGTGGCCCTGGTCGGCCTGGGCGATCTGCCGGTAGAACGCCGTCTGCCCCGCCTCGCCGAGCCAGGGCCCCACCAGCCGGTCCAGGACCGCGGGGTGCAGCCCCGGGCTGCTGGCGGATGCGACGTACTCGCGGACCAGCGCCCCGTGGAGCGGCGGCGGCAGCGCCTCGAAGACCTCGGCGTGCTCGCGGACCAGCCGGAAGAACGGCGAACCCCACGGGGCCAGCGCGACCGGATCGACCAGGGCCAGCGCCCGGTAACCGGCGCCGTGCAGCAGATGGGCCCGCAGCGCGACGGCGCCCCCGAAGTCGTGGGCGACCACGAGCGGCCGCTCCAGACCCCAGTGGGCCAGCAGCTCCGTGAAGACTCGGCCCTGGGCGGCCAGGGACACGTCCTGACCGGCGGACTTCTCCGACGCCCCGTAGCCCGGCATGTCTCAGACGAACACCTGGTGCTCACGCGCCAGCGAGCGGGCCACCGCGCGCCAGACGTACGAGGAGAACGGCGTGCCGTGCAGCAGGACCAGCGCCGGCCGGCCGGTTTCGCCCAGCCGGTTCCACCGGACTGCGCCGGAGCTGCTGGGGAACGTCTCGGGCAACGACCATGCGGGCATGCGCGCACTCCTCGGGATCGGGTGCCGGGACCGGCGGGACGGGCCCGTCGCCCCGGCGCGTTCCCGCCGCCGGCGACGGACTCCGTCAGGGCGGTGTCACACCTTGCGGGCGAGGCCGCCGTGCTCGCCGATGGGCTCCGGAGCGGGGGAGCCGGCGTCCGGACGCCACTGGGTGACCGGCACGACCCCGGGATCGACGAGCTCCAGGCCGTCGAAGTACGCGGTGATCTGCTCGACGGTGCGCAGGACGTACGGGGCGGCGCCGCTCTCGTTGTAGGCGTCCTGCGCCTCCTCGAACTCCGGGTCGATGCCTCGGGAACCGTCGTTGACGGAGAGGTAGCTGCCGGAAGGCAGCGCTTCCATCAGCCTGGTGACGACGGACCGCGCCCGGTCGTAGTCGGCGATGTGCCCGAGGATGTTGCTGAGGATGAGGGCCACGGGCTGTGCGAAATCCAGCGTCTTCGCGGCGTCCGCGAGGACACTCTCGGGGTCGAGCACGTCGGCGTCGATGTAGGCGGTCGCGCCCTCGGGGGTGGAGTAGAGCAGCGCGCGGGCGTGGGCGAGGACCATCGGGTCGTTGTCCACGTAGACGATCCGGGTCTCGGGGGCGATGCGCTGGGCGACCTCATGGGTGTTGTCGGCGGTCGGCAGACCCGTCCCGATGTCGAGGAACTGCCGCACACCCGCCTCGGCGACCAGGTACGTGATGTTGCGGCGCAGGAAGGCACGGCTGCTGCGGGCGATGGTGACGATGCCGGGGAAGACCGCGGTGTACGCGTCGCCGGCCTGCTCGTCGACCGGGTAGTTGTCCTTCCCGCCCAGCCAGTAGTTCCAGATCCGGGCCGAGTGCGGCACCGAGGTGTCGATCCTCTGGTGCGCAGCGGAGCCGGGTGTCGTCACGGGGTCGCTCATGAGTACGGTCCGTCTTTCAGCCGAGGCGTGGGTACGTCGCCCCCAACCTACGCCGCAACGACCCCGCCCCGCACAGCGGTTCACCCCTTCCCGGCAGGCGGAAAACGGGACGCGGGGCGTCCGGCCGCTGTGCCAGGCTGGCGGCTCGGCAGGGCCGCCTCCCCAGGGGGCGCGGACCCTTCGTTGCGACACAGGAGTGTATGGATGACACCGTCCCGTCTGGCTCCCCTGCTGGAACAGTACGACTTCGCCTGCCGGCGCCTCAGCGACCGCATGGCCGGGCCGGTCATGGACAGCGGGGACGGCACGGAGACGGGGGTGAGCCCTCTGACGGACGAGGAGTACTTCTGGGAGCCCGCGCCGGATCGCTGCTGGTCGGTCAGGCGGCGGGCGGACGGGCCGGGGCCGCGCGCGACCGGGCTGACCGGCGCCGGTGAGTGGGGCAGGGACACGGCGCCGTACCCGCATCCCTCGCCGCCGCCCCTGACGACCCTCGCCTGGCGGCTGAGCCATCTCGGCGAGATGCTCCTCCTGCGGGCCGACCACACCGCCGGCACCCACTCGCTCACCCGCGACGACTACGCGGTGTGCGGCGGCGCGGCCGAAGCGGTCGCGGCCTTCGCCACGGGCGCCGCCGCCTGGCGGGACGCGCTGCTGGGCGCCGACGAGGCGGCGCTGGACGAGGTCGGCCGGTGCACCTATCCCCACGGGAGCGACGCGGAGGAGCCGTTCGTCGACATCGTCTGGTGGGTCAACCAGGAAGTGCTCCACCACGGGGCGGAGATCGCCCTGCTGCGCGACCTGTACCGCGCGCGGCAGCGGTGACCTCCCGTGCCCCCGCACCGGCCGGGGACACGGACGGCCGAGGGCCTACAGACGGGGCGCGCCGGTCACCGACATCACGAGTGAGTACAGGGACGTGGTGGCGGTGATGAACAGGCGGTTGTTCTTCGGGCCGCCGAAGGCGATGTTGGAGACGGGCTCGGGTACCCGCAGCCGGCCGATGAGGGTGCCGTCGGGGTCGTAGCAGTGGACGCCGTCGTGCAGCGCCGCGGCCCAGAGCCGGCCCTGGTCGTCGAAGCGGATGTTGTCGAAGTGCACGTCGCCCCGGGCCTCGGCGAAGACTTTCCCGTCGGACAGCGTGCCGTCCTCGCCGGCGTCGAAGACGTGGATCCGCGCGGCCCGGGAGTCCGAGACGTACAGCCGCCTCTCGTCGGGGGACAGGACGACGCCGTTGGGCCCCTCGAAACCGTCGGCCGCCAGTCGGACGTCGCCCGAGACCGGGTCGATCCGGTACACGTTGCACGCCCCGATCTCGGACTCCGCCCGGTGGCCCTCGTAGTCGCTGGTGATGCCGAAGTCCGGGTCGGAGAACCAGATCGTTCCGTCGGAGCGGACGACGGAGTCGTTCGGGCTGTTGAGCCGCTTGCCGTCGAAGCGGTCGGCGAGCACGGTCACGGTCCCGTCGGGCTCCGTGCGGGTGACACGGCGGTTGCCCTGTTCGCAGGTGACCAGCCTGCCCCGCCGGTCGAGGGTGTTGCCGTTGCTGTGCCCGGCCGGCGTACGGAAGACGCCGACCGTGCCGGTGGCCTCGTCCCAGCGCAGGATGCGGTCGTTGGGGATGTCGCTCCAGATCAACTGCCGCCAGGCGGGCACGTACAGCGGCCCCTCGGCCCACCGGCAGTCGTCGTACAGGACCTCCAGCCTGTTGTCGCCGTTCGTACAGCGTCCGGTGCGGAAGCGGTCGTCAAGAATCTCGTACGGGCCGTCGTCGGCGGGCATGGTGTCCTCTCGGCGCGAGTGATCAGGGCCGCGGCCAACGTAGCGGTGACCGCGCACTCCGATCCACCGGCGAGCGCGGCGTCGCCGCGCCGCGCCGAGCAGGACCGGAACCGGCCTACTCCCCGTTCAGCGTCGTCCGCACCGCACCGCATCGCGCCGCGCCGTGGGTGGTCACCGACGGCACCGGGGCGCTGCTCGACTTCGTCACCGCCGCGTTCGGTGGTGAGGAGCCGGCCCGGGTGGAGGTCGAGGACGGCACCGTCGGGCACGGTGAGATCCGTGTGATCCGTGTCGGTGACACGGTGGTGTCGGCCTTCGACCGGCGGGCCGACCGGCCGGTGGTGCCCGCGCTGCTGCGGGTCCACGTGCCGGACGCGGACGCCGCGACGGCCGCCGCGGTCGAACACGGCGCGCAGGTGGTCACCGAGGTGGCCGACAGCGCATGGGGGACCGCGGGGGCAGGGTCCGGGACCCGTTCGGCAACATCTCGTGGGTGATGAGCCAGGTCGAGCAGGTCGATCCGCAGGTGGCCCGGCAGCGCATGGGGCAGCCGCGCTGCGCGGAGGCGATGCGCGTCGCCCAGGAGACCCTGGACGGCGAGCTGAGCGGCCGGGAGCGGGGGACGGCCGGCGCCCCGGTGCGCCCGTCCCGCTGAGCGGCGCCACCGGAGGCGGCCGTGCCCGAGGCACGGTGCGGCCGTCTCACAGGAGTGCGATGCCCAGGGGCCGTTCGCCGACGGGCAGGCGGGTCACCCGGCCCGTGCCGGTGTCGACGACGCTCAGACCGTTCCAGTAGCCGTCCCGGGTGAAGCCGCCGGAGACGTAGGCGGTGCGGCCGTCCGCCGAGGGGACGACGGTCTCGTGCGGGCCGTCCAGGGGGATGACCCGCTCGTTCCCGTCGGGCCGGCGCACGGTCAGGGACGGACCCTCGTCCTCGGACGGGTCGATCGGGCCGGTGCCCACGGCGTACAGGGTGCCGTCGTCGCCGACCGCCACCCCGTGCTGGTGGGTGTTGGCGGTCATGGCCTCGATCCGGACGGCCCCGGTGCGGGGGTCGACCACGGCGAGACGCTCCCCCTCGAAGGGCAGCAGCAGGGCGCCGTCCGAGGGGCGTACGGCGGTGTAGTGCGGCTTGAGCCAGGAGCCGAGGCCGCCCTCCGTGCCGTACGGCGCGACCTCGACCCGGCTCGCCGTCCAGTCGCCGGTGTCGACGACGGTGACGTCGAAGGAGTCGTGGTTGGTGGCGTAGACGTGCCGGCCGTCGCGCGACACGTCGACGTCGAAGGGCCGGCGGCCGACCGGAACGGTCTGTGTCACCTTCCGCCGCTCGGTGTCGACGACCTCCAGCGTGCCGTCGCCGCCGGGGACGTTGACGCCGACGTAGACACGGCCGCCGTCCGGGGACACGGCGATGCCCATGCCACCGCCCCGGTACTCGCCGGTCGCCACGGGGCCCGTGTCGGTCGTGTAGGGGATCAGCGCGGTGCGCTCGCGGGCGCGGGTGTCCACCGCGGCCACCCCCTCCGCCGTCGCCACCCACGCCGTACCCTCGTCGTCGAGGGCGACCCCGTACGGGGCGGTCCCCACCCGCACCGAGCCCAGGTCCGCCGCCTCGCCCGACCGGGCCGGGTCGACGAAGGTGACGGTGTCCGCGCCGAAGTCGGTGACCAGCAGGGTGCCTTCGGGTGTGCGGGTCGGGCCCGTGCCGGTCTCCGGCGCCGGGGGGCCGGTCGCCGCGGGCGGGGCGGACACCGGCGGCTCCGCCTCGGTGCCGTCGCCCGACGCGCACCCGGCCAGGGCCGCCGTGACGGCGGCCAGCACGGCGAGGGGGCCCGCGAGGCGCCGGTTCACCACCGCCCGCCCGTCAGCCGTGCGGGACGTGACGACGGCACCGGACCGCCGGGCGGGGAGGTCGGGCGGGGGGTTCGTCGATGCATGGTGCGACAACTCCGCGGTGTGGAGGGGCAACTGCCTCGATCCTCTCCCAGCAGCGCGGTGCCGCCGGTCGGCGGTGTGGTCGCTTTCGGCGGACGGACGGGTGACGGGGGTGTCGTCCGATCGGACGACACCCCGCCAGGACGCCGGCTGCTCTGCACGAAGTCCTCACGCAGGGGCGCGCGACTTGCGCATCAGGTGACGGACCTCACCGCGAATCTGAATGCTTTGCCTGGTTTGTTCCCTTTGATGCGGTGGACAAGATCAGCTGGTGGCGATGACATGTACAGACTCGGTGAAGCCGGGGCGTCGGAGGTCGGAATTCCGGACGACTTCCTGACGTGGGGGAGTCGGGGAGTGATGGCCGCCGGGCCGGGGGCTGTCGAAGTACGGGGGAGTTCAGGGGTGTTCGTTCCAGGCAGACGGCCGCGAGCCGTGCGTCGTGTTCCAGGCACCGTCCCGGCGCGGCCAGGCCTCTCCGACGCAGCCCCTATGGATCGACAGAGGGAAGAGATGAAGGAACACGTCGTGACTGCGGCCGAGCCGCACCGTAAGAAGTTCATCGTGCGCACCCTGCTCCTGGCCACGGCCGTCGGCGCCCTGGCGTGGGGCCTGCTGCCGGCGGGCACGCAGGGCGGAGGCGACAGCGGCGGGGCGGTCGCGGTGGCCGAGGAGGCGCCCGGCTACGCCGTGGAGGACTACGCCTATCCGGAGGCCGACCGGATCCTGCGGGAGCGGGGCATCGTCCTCAAGCGCGGTGACGGCCACATCACTCTCGCCGACTGCGCCTCGGGAACCGGCCTCCTCCAGGTCATGGCGAGACGTGAGGACGAGGTCATCTGCTTCCGGACGGTCGGCTCGTCGGGATGGCTCACGTTGGAGATCCCCGCCGTCTACGTGGTCAGGGGCAACGACTACACGACCCGGGTGGACATGAGCGTCGGGGACGAGGAGAAGTCCTTCGACATCGAGAAGAACACCTGGACCTCCGTGGGTGAGAGCGCGGACGAGCAGGGACGCGAGTTCATGCTCATGGAGATCAGAACCTCCAAGTAGCTCGTCGCCGGAGCCCGCGGTGCCCTGCCGCGAGCCGCCGGGCACGAACGCGCATTCCCCGCAGAACACTCGAGAAGGAATCCCATGTCCCGCGCTCTCTCCCGCTCACTGCTGCTGGTCGGTTCCATCGTGGCCTGCTCTCTGACGGGCCTCTCCGCTCCGCCGGCCGTCGCCCTCAACGGCGCCGAGACCGCCGACGCCTCGCTCGCGTTCGTCGCGAAGATCAACGTCGGCGAGCAACGAGCCTGCACCGGGACCCTGGTGGACCCCCAGTGGGTGCTCACGGCCGCCAGCTGCTTCGCCCCGGACGCCAAGCCCGCCGCCGGGAAGCCCGCCGTCGCCACCACCGTCACGGTCGGTCGCACCGACCTGACGCAGACGGGCGGCAGCGTCCAGCCCGCACTCGCCCTCGTGCCGCACGCCGACCGCGACCTCGTCCTGGTCCGGCTCAGCAAGCGGATCGCCGACCCGGCGATCACGCCCGTGCCGATAGCCTCCGCTCCCGCCGCGAGCGGTGAGGAACTGACGAAGGCCGGGTTCGGTCGGACCAGGACGGAGTGGGTGCCCGACAAGCTGCACACCGGCACCTTCACCGTGGCCTCCACCACCGACACGGCGGTCAACCTCGACGGCTCCGACACGGCGACGGTGTGCCAGGGCGACGCCGGAGGGCCCACCCTGCGCTCCGTGAACGGCAGCCCCCAGCTCGTGAGCGTCAGCTCCCGTTCCTGGCAGGGCGGCTGCCTCGGTATCGACCCCGCGGAGACCCGCACCGGCGCCGTCGACACCCGAGTCGACGATCTGGCCGGCTGGGTGAAGGAGGTCGCGTCCCGCGAGAAGGTGACCCCCGCCGACATCGACGGCGACGGCAGGGACGACCTCGTCCTGCAGCGCATCGACGGTTCCGTGGTCGTCCACCGCAATCTCGGCACCGGCTTCGGTCCGGGAACCGTCATGTCCTCGGGCTGGGGTCGCTTCGTCACCGGGGCCGACCTGGGTCGTCTGTACTTCGCGGACATCACGGGTGACGGTAGGGACGACCTGGTGGTTCATTCTTCGGACGGCAATGTCGCGGTCCGTAAGAACATGGGTACCTACTTCGACGGGGGTACCCACTGGAGCGCGGGTTGGGGCCGTTTCGTCACCGGGGCCGACCTGGGTCGTCTGTACTTCGCGGACATCACGGGTGACGGTAGGGACGACCTGGTGGTTCATTCTTCGGACGGCAATGTC
>NZ_JBWKKZ010000002.1:661902-754585 GCF_056430705.1 Streptomyces sp. NPDC045956
TCGCGGTCCGTAAGAACATGGGTACCTACTTCGACGGGGGTACCCACTGGAGCGCGGGCTGGGGCCGTTTCCTGACCGGCGCCGACCTCGGTCGCCTCCGCTTCGGTGATGTCACCGGCGACGGCAAGGCCGACCTGTACGTCCACGTCTTCCACAACGGCGAAGTATCGGTGCGCACCAACAAGGGCACCTACTTCGACGGCGGCAAGGTGATGGCCACCCTTCAGTAGGACTCGCGTCCCGGCCCTGTCGGACCGGGCACTCGACGCGGCACCCTGCCGGCGGTTCCTCCGCCGGCAGGGTGCCGGTGCTCTCACCGTGCTTCGCGTGCGCCGTCGTCGGTACCCTGGCGGGCGACCGATCGACGCGTCACCCGACGAGACCGCCGGTACCTCAGGCGTCGGCCGTCGCGGGTTCCTCCGGGGCGTCGGTGAGTTGGTCGCGCACGTAGTTCCAGACGACCGCGATCAACGCGGCGACCGGTACGGCGAGCAGGGTGCCCACCACTCCGGCCAGGCTGCCGCCCAGCGTCACCGCCAGCAGGATCACCGCCGCGTGCAGACCCAGCCCGCGGCTCTGGATCATGGGCTGGAACACGTTGCCCTCCAACTGCTGGACCACCACGATGATCGCCAGCACGATCAGGGCGTCCGTCAGACCGTTGGACACCAGGGCGATGAGGACCGCGACGAAGCCCGCGAACAGGGCACCCACGATGGGCACGAACGCGGACACGAAGGTCAGCACGGCCAGGGGCAGAACCAGCGGCACGCCCAGTATCCACAGCCCGAGGCCGATGAAGACCGCGTCGAGCAGGCCCACCAGCGCCTGCGACCGGACGAAGGAGCCCAGGGTCTCCCAGCCGCGCGCGGCCACGGCCGGTACGTCGGTGGAGAGCCGGCCGGGCAACTGGCGGGTGAGCCACGGCAGGAACCGCGGCCCGTCCTTGAGGAAGAAGAACATCAGGAAGACCGCCAGGACCGCGGTGATCAGACCGTTGACCACGGCGCTCACCCCCGTGGCCACCGTGGTGACCATGCTGCCGACGCTGTCCTGCACACGGGCCATGGCCGTGTCGACCGCACTGGTGATCTCTGCGTCGCCGATGTTCAGCGGCGGTCCCGCGGCCCACTCGCGCAGCCGCTCGATGCCCTCCACCACGCCGTCGGTCAACTCTTCGGTCTGGGAGGACATCGGCACCGCGATCAACGCCACGACACCGACGGCGACCAGCAGGAACGCCACGGTCACCACCGACGCGGCCAACGCGGGCGCCCATCCGTGCCGCCTCAGAAAACGGGCCGACGGCCAGGTCAGCGTGGTCAGCAGCAGGGCGATCGCCACCGGCCACACGACGGACCACATACGGCCGAGGAGCCACAGGGCCACCGCGAGCAGGACGAATATCAGCAGCAACTCGGTGGAGACACGCGCGGACGTGCGCAGGGCGGCACGGGTCCTCGCGGAACTCAATCTGGCAGACATGGGGATCACCTTAGAGGGACGACGCTCGCCCTCACCCGCGGGTGAACCGGCACGAGCGCCCGGGCTCCCGCGGCCGTCAGTCCGGGGCGCCCAGCCGCACGGCCAGCAGGGCGACGTCGTCGTCGTTCTCGGCGGGCCGCACCCTCCTGAGCAACTCGTCGGTGAACGACTCCATCGGGCGGCGGGCCAGCACCGCCGCATGGCGCCGCAGTTGCTCCAACCCCTCGTCGAGGGAGTGCCCCGGGGACTCGATGAGTCCGTCCGTGTACAGCACGAGCGTCGCCCCGGGCGGCAGAAGCGCCGACGCGTCCGGGCGGGCCTGGTCGGTCCCGGTGCCGAGCAGCAGGCCGTGACCGCCCGTCAGATAGCGGGCCACTCCCTCCCCGGTGATCAGCAGCGGCGGCGGATGCCCGGCGTTCGACCAGGTCAGTGCCCACTGGCCGGCCTCGCACACGGTCATCCGCGCGAACGTCATCGTCGCCATGGGCACATCGGTGATGCGGAGGATCGCCTGGTCGACGCGTTGGACGATCTGGCTGGGCGGCCCCTGGTGGGCCCAGGCGTAGGCACGGAGGATGTTGCGGATCTGCGCCATGCCGGCCGCTGCCTCCAGGTCGTGTCCCACGACGTCCCCGACGGCCAGCGCCGTGCCGCCGTCACTCAGCGGGAAGACGTCGTACCAGTCACCGCCGACATGGGAGGCGTCGGGCGCGGGCAGGTACCTGGCCGTCATCTGCAACCCCGGTACGCGCGGCAGTTGGGGCAGCAGGTAGCGCTGCATGGTCTCGGCAACCTTGCGCTGCCGCTCGTAGAGGCGGGCGTTGTCCAGCGCCAGGCCCGCACGCCGCGTGATGTCCTCCAGCAGCGTGAGGTCGGCCGCCGTGAACTCCCGCGAACCCGCCTCGCGCCCCAGGGTCAGCGCGCCCAGCACCTGGCGCAGGCCCCGGATCGGTGCGATGGCGGCGGACTGGATGCCCGTGGACTCGAACAGGCGGCGCTGCTCCACCGCGATACCGGAGTCCGGCGACCGCTCGTACGTCCGCGGGTCGGTCACCGTCGAGGCGACACCCCGCAGAGCCCGGGACAGCGGCATGGTGGACGACTCGGGCACCGGGGCCATGGGGCCCTCGAGGTCCGGCCGGTGCACCAGGGCCGCGCCCTCCGCGTGCACCACGGCGGTGCGCCACACCTCGTCGCGCTCGGTGATCTGGTCGATCACCGCCCAGTCGGCCAGCCGGGGCAGCACCAGGGCCACGAGCCGGCGCATGGCCTCGTCGACGGAGAGGGTGGAGGTCAGCTGGGTGGTCGTCTCGGCCAGCAGGGCCAGCCGGTCCAGTTCCGTGAGTTGTCCCGAGCCCTTGACGTGGGTGAGGCCCGGGACGTCGTGGAGAGTCGGCGAGTGGAAGACGACGAGCGTCCCGTTCTCGTCGTCGGCGATCCGGCAGGGAGTGATCAGCCACGCGACGGGCATCAGGGTCTCGTCCCCCCGCAGGAACCAGTCCAGCTCGCCCTGGGCCGTGTGCCCGGAGAGGAACGCCTGCCGCATGCCGCACCGGGCCCTGGGCAGCGGTTCGCCGTGAGCGTTGCGGTGCAGCAGGTCGTGCGCGTCGCAGCCGACGAGTTCACCGGCGGCACGGGCCAGGGACCGCTCGGCGGCGGCGTTCACCGCGACGATGCGCCCCTGCTCGTCCACGACGTAGGCGGCACCCCCCAGGGCACCCAGCATCCTGTCCAGTTCCCGGGGCACCTCCGCTGCCTGATCTCCGGCGCAGCCGTTCTCGTCCGGACCGAACACCGCGTCTCCTCACCGTCTGCCGGAAGGACGGTCCACCGAGGAACGCACCACTGAGGGTCCTCCGCAACCCGCCTTCGTCCCGCGCTCCCGAGGGCGAGCGCCGACGCTCAGATCATCGCACCTCCAGCGGCACGAGAGGAGCGGGAACGAGACGTCCGGCGCCGGTCGCAGCCCGGGCCGGGCGTCACGGCACCTGGACCCAGTCGAGGGTGCGCTGTACCGCCCGCTTCCACCCGTCGTAGCCTGCCGCCCGCCGGTCCTCGGCCCACCGGGGCTCCCAGCGCCTGGACTCCTGCCAGTGGCCGCGCAACTCGTCGGTGTCCCGCCAGAAGCCCGTGGCCAGCCCCGCGGCGTACGCCGCCCCCAGGGCGGTGGTCTCCGCGACGACGGGCCGGCTGACGGGGACACCGAGGACGTCGGCCTGGATCTGCATGCAGAGGTCGTTGGCTGTCACGCCCCCGTCGACCCGGAGCACGTCGAGGTGGACCCCCGAGTCCTGTTCCATGGCCTCGACGACGTCGCGGCTCTGGTAGCAGATCGACTCCAGGGTCGCCCGGGCCAGGTGCGCGTTGTCGTTGTAGCGGGCGAGACCGACGATCGCTCCCCGGGCGTCGGAGCGCCAGTAGGGGGCGAACAGGCCCGAGAAGGCCGGGACGAAGTACATGCCGCCGTTGTCCTCGACGGTACGGGCGAGTTCCTCGCTCTCGGCCGCGGTCTTGATGATCTTCATCTGGTCGCGCAGCCACTGCACGGCCGACCCGGTCACCGCGATGGAACCCTCCAGGGCGTAGACCGCCGGGCCGTCACCGAACTGGTAGGCGACGGTGGTGAGGAGGCCGTGCTGCGAGCGGACCGGTTCCGTGCCGGTGTTGAGCAGCAGGAAGTTGCCGGTGCCGTAGGTGTTCTTGGCCTCGCCGGGCGCGAAGCAGACCTGGCCGACGGTGGCGGCGTGCTGGTCGCCGAGCACGCCGCAGACGGGGACGGCGGCGCGCAGCGGCCGGGAGGTCCGGGCGACGCCGTACGCCTCCCGGTGCGAGGACGGGTGGATGGCGGGCAGCATGGCCCGGGGGATGTCGAAGAAGCCGAGCAGTTCGTCGTCCCAGTCGAGCGTCTCCAGGTTCATCAGCATGGTGCGACTGGCGTTGGTCACGTCGGTGGCGTGGATGCCGCCCTCGGGACCGCCGGTCAGGTTCCACAGGACCCAGGAGTCCGTGTTGCCGAAGACGGCGTGGCCACGCTCCGCCGCCTCGCGCACGCCGTCGACGTTCTCGAGGATCCACTGGATCTTGCCGGCCGAGAAGTAGGTCGCCGGCGGCAGTCCGGCCTTCCGGCGGATGACGTCTCCCCGCCCGGAGCGCTCCAGGTGGGCCGCGATGGCGTCGGTGCGGGTGTCCTGCCACACGATGGCGTTGTAGTAGGGACGCCCGGTGCGCGGGTCCCAGACCACCGTGGTCTCCCGCTGGTTGGTGATGCCGATGGCCTCCAGGTCGGTGCCCGACAGCCCGCCGTGGCGCAGCGCGTTCTGCATGACCGAGTTGGTGCGCTCCCAGATCTCCACGGGGTCGTGCTCCACCCAGCCGGAGCGGGGGAGGATCTGGGCATGCTCCAGCTGGTGCTTCGCCACCTCGTTGCCGCCGTGGTCGAAGATCATGAATCGGGTGCTGGTGGTGCCCTGGTCCACCGCGCCGATGAAGTCCGCCATGATGTGTCGCCTCTCCGGCCGGTGTCAGTCCTCGGGCGCCGGTACGCGCCCCGTCGGTTCCGGCTCCGCGGCCGGCAGGAACCGGCCGACGAAGACCTTGTACAGCCCCGCCCCCAGAACGCCGCCGATCAGCGGCGCGACGATCGGCACCCAGAAGTAGAGGTTCCCGTACTGGTCCCGCCAGGCCCCGCCGTATCCGGTCAGGAAGCTGGCCAGCCGGGGGCCGAAGTCGCGCGCCGGGTTGATGGCGTAGCCCGCGTTGGTGCCCCAGGCCATGCCGATGGCGACCACCACCAGGCCGATGACGAAGGGGGCCAGGTTCGCGCCCGGGGGTGTGTTGAGCAGGTCGGTGATGGCCAGGATCAGCAGCAGCAGGATGGCGGTGCCGATGATCTGGTCGCGGAAGGCGCCCCACTCGTGGACCGGGAGCGCGGTGTTCCCGTTGGCGGGGAGCGTGGAGAACACGGTCTGCGTCTTGATCGTGTGGCCGGGGTCGGCCGTCGCCAGCGCCTCCGAGTAGTTCCAGCGGACGAGCAGCGCGGCCACGAAGGCCCCGGCCGTCTGGGCCAGGGCGTACGGGGCCACCTTGCGCCAGGGGAACCCCTTGAACGTGGCGAGGGCGACGGTCACCGCGGGATTGAGGTGGGCGCCGCTGAGCCGTGCGGCCACGTAGACGCCGAGCGTCACACCGAGTCCCCAGGCCCAGGCGATGCTGTCGTGGTCGCCGAGGCCGCCCTCGGGGTCGGTGAGGGCACCGCCCGCGGCCACCTGGGCGACCACGCCGCAGCCGAAGAGGATGAGGATGAGCGTGCCGGCGAACTCGGCCGACAGTTCGCCGAGCAAGCCGGACCGCTTGAGCCGTTCAGCCATGGAAGCGCACCTTCCGCCGGCTGAACCGGCCGTCGACTGTTCGAGCCTTCCAGTCGAAAGATTAGGGCGGTAAGTGACACATCGCACCAATTGTGCGACCACCTGCCCGTACGGTGCTCACCCCTGCCCGGGTGGTCCGGACACACGTACGGGGAGAACGGCGGAGCATCGTCCGCCGTTCTCCCCGCAGGTCAGGTCCTCGGCCCGCGCCGGGCCCGGGCCTCACGGCCCGATGGGCAGCCTGCGCTTGTGGTCGGTCAGCCGGTAGCGGCTGACGATCTTCTCGAAGGCCTCCTCGCCGACCGGCTTGCCCTCGAGGAAGTCGTCGATCTCGTCGTAGGTCACGCCGAGCGCGTCCTCGTCGGCCTTGCCGGGGTCGAGGGTCTCCAGGTCGGCCGTCGGCACCTTGCGCACCAGTTCGGCGGGCGCGCCCAGCGCGTCGCCGACGGCGCGCACCCGGCGCTTGGTGAGGCCGGTCAGCGGGACGACGTCGGCGGCCCCGTCGCCGAACTTGGTGAAGAAGCCGGAGACCGCCTCGGCGGCGTGGTCGGTGCCGACGACGAGGCCGTTGTGCGCGCCGGCCACGGCGTACTGGGCGATCATGCGCTGCCTGGCCTTGACGTTGCCGTGCACGAAGTCCTGGTGGTGGGCGTCGCGGAAGGCGACGTCGGCGGCGAGCAGGGCCTCCAGGGTGGCGTCGCTCGCGGGCTTGATGTCCACCGTCAGCACCTGGTCGGCCTTGATGAAGGAGAGCGCGAGCTGGGCGTCGTGCTCGTCGGCCTGGACGCCGTTGGGCAGCCGCATCGCGTAGAAGCGCGCCTCGTGGCCCGCGGCCCGCGCCCGCTCGACGGCCAGCTGGCACAGCCGGCCCGCGACGGTCGAGTCGACCCCGCCGCTGATGCCCAGCACGAGGGCGCGCAGACCGGTGGAGGTCAGGCGCTCGGTCAGGAAGGCCACCCGGCGCTCGATCTCCCGTTCGGCGTCGAAGGTCTCGGCGACCTCCAGTTCCCGGGCGATCTCCAGTTGCAGGGCGACGGACGCCGGCTCGCTCAATTCCGCTCCTTGTTCGACTCACGGCAGGACTTCCCACTCACCCTACCCAGAGGCGCTCGCAGGACACGGGCCGGCCGGTGACCAGGAGCGGTGCGTGCGGGGTGGCCGTCCGGAGCCACCCCGCACGGCCGCGGTCAGCCCAGCGGCTCGATCCGGAGGTTGCGGAACCGGACCTTGTTGCCGTGGTCCTGGAGCCGGATCGCCCCGGCGGCCGGCGTCTCGGCCCGGCCCGCCGCGGTGGGGCCGTCGAGGGCGACGTCGTCGTGGACCTTCCTGCCGTTCCAGACCACCGTCACCCGGGCGTCGGCGGTCTTGCGACCGGTGTCGTCGAAGCGGGCGGCGCGAAAGACGATGTCGTACGTCTGCCACGTCTCCGGGGCCGTGGCCGCGTTGATGTCGGGCGCCTTCTTCTGGTAGAAGGCGCCGGCTTCATCGGTGGCCGGTGAGGTGTCACCGTAGGAGTCGAGGATCTGCAACTCGTAGCGGTCCTGGAGGTAGATGCCGCTGTTGCCGCGGTCCTGCCCGGTCACGTCCGGGGGCAGCAGGGGGACGCGGAACTCCACGTGGAGGGCGAAGTCCTGGTAGGCGTCCTTGGTGCGGAGGTCGCCGCAGCACACCTCCATCGACCGTTCCTCGGACAGGGGCCACGCCGTGCGCCGTCCGTCCGTGTGCTGCCACTGGTCCTGCGAGGCGGCCGTGCCGTCGAAGAGGGCGACCCGGGCACCCTGCGGGTGGACGGTGATCAGGTCGAGGTTGACGTGGCCGGTGTCGCCCGCCTCGTACCGGTAGGAGACCGTGTTGTGGCCGGCGCGCAGGCGCAGGCGCTCGGTCCGCGTGGACCAGGTGTCCCAGTCCCCGGTGGAGGCGAGGGAGGTCTGCCGCACCTTCTTCCCGTTGGCGTACAGGGACAGCGACTTGGTTCCCTCGAAGGGGTTCGGTCCGTTGGAGTAGCGCAGGTTGACGTCGTAGGTGCCCGACTTCGGGACCGTCACGTCGAACGTGGTGGCGGCCCTGCCCTCGGTGGCGTACTGGTCGACGAAGCCGCTGCCGGAGTGGCCGACGTGGTCGGTGCCGATCCCGGCCGTGCCCGTCAGGTTCGCCTCCTCGGCCTCGTAGAGGGTGGCGGCGGGCGGCTGCTTGCCGGGCATCGCGTTCAGCGTGTACCAGGCCTCGGTGCTCCAGAGCGCTTCACCGGACGCGGAGGTGAAGGGGCGCGGGGAGCGCACGTGCACCACGCGGTCCGGCTTGAGGCCGTCCAGCCGCAGCCGGACGGTCCGGGCGTCCCGGGAGAGCGTCGCGGAGCGCACGGACAGCCGCTCCTCGGCGATCTTCGGGCCGCCGTAGTCGGCGGTGGGGGTGTAGTGCCACTGCTGGGCCTCGTAGCGGGCGGCCAGCTCGGCTGCGGTCTCGGCGGACACCGGCTGGGTGTACGTCAGGTCGAAGCCGCCGGGGACGGCACGCATCTTCTGGATGTCGAAGGTGTTGCCGCCGTTGGGCGTGAGCTTCTGCAGGCCGAACTTCAGCTTGCCCTCCTGTCCCCAGTTGCCGTCGGCGCCGAGGCCGCCGGCGTAGACCGCCCCGTCGGGGCCGACGCTGATCCGGTTGACGCCGGCCTCCAGGCCCTGGGTGTAGCGGAAGACGGCGCCCTGGTACTGGCCCTTGACCTTCTCCAGGTAGGCGCGTTGCAGGCCGCCGTAGGTGACGTCACCGATCAGCATCTGGCCCTTGAAGGTCCCCTTCTTCACGAGCAGCGGGGTGGAGGGCGAGTTGCCGATCTCGTTCTGCGGCAGCCACAGCACCGGCTTCGTGACGGGGGAGTCCTCGAAGGGTCCGGCGGGCTCGGTGTAGTGGTTGAAGAAGCGGTCCTGCTTGACCTGGACGAGCTTGGACGAGGGCAGCCAGCCGCCCTGGTTGTCGGTGGCGAAGAGACCGCCGTCCGGGCCCCAGCCGATGCCGTTGGGGGTCCGCAGTCCGCCGGCGACCGGGCTGATCTTCCCGGTCCTCTTGCTGATCTTGTACGTCGTCCCGCGGCCGGGCGCGGGCTGCGGGGTGGTGGTGGCGCCGCCGAGGTCGATGGCGACGGAGAGGTTCACGTAGAAGTAGCCGTCGCGGTAGAGCAGGCCGAACGCGAACTCGTGGAAGTTGCCGCCGTACGGCCAGGTGGCGACCGTGCGCAGCTCGTCGGCCACGTCGTCGCCGTCCCCGTCCACCAGCCGGGTCAGTTCGTGCTTCTGCGAGACGTACAGCGAACCGTCGACGTACTTGATGCCCATGGGCTCGCGCAGCCCGCTCGCGATCTTCTTGACGGTGACCTTGTCCCGGCTGGTGGCACCGGTGACGTTGTCGAGCAGGTACACCTCACCGGCAACGTTGTCGGTGCCGCCCCAGGTGCTGATCGCGAGGCGTCCGTCGGGCAGCCAGTCCATGCCGCTGACCTGCGGTTCGAATCCGTCGGGGCGCAGGTCGGTGAGGGTGAGGTCGGGGCGGACGGAGGTCAGCGGCAGGCCGTCGCCCGGGGTGTCCCGTCCGGCCTCGCACTCCTTGCGGCCGGGCGCCGTCACCCGGACGACCCCGGCGTCGGTGCTCAGTGCCTCGCGGGGTACGACGGTGAACTCGCTCTCGCCCGGCGGCTTCCAGGACAGCTGGAGCTGCTGCCCGCCGCCGCGGTCGAAGTGGTCGACGCGCAGCGGGTGCGCTCCGGCGGTGAGGTCGACCGCGCCGTCCTTGGGTTCCGCGCCGTGCAGTCCGTCGTGGTCGATCACCGTGGCCTGGTCGAGGGTCAGCCGTGAGCCGTCGTCGCTGGTGAGACGGAACACGTAGGTGCCGTCGCGGGGCGCGACCAGGTAACCGGAGGCCTGCGAGACGAAGTTGTCCGCGATGCCGCCGAAGTCGTCGGTGGTGGACCAGTCGACCGTCGGCATCAGCTTGTCGTGGTTGGGGGTCTGGCCCGTCTTGAGGGTGCACAGCTCGTTCAGGGGTGTCTGGACGTCGAACACGCGCAGCGTGACCCCGGGTTCCTGCGGCGGGATGTCGGCCGGGGCGGCGGCCGACGGGGCGGCCAGGACGCCGCCGGTCGCGACGGCCGACGTCAAGAGGAGGATGAGGTCTCTTCGAGCCCGCGAGAACAGGCGTTGGGGCATTGGTCCTCCGTGGCGTGGGGACCGGACCGTGCCGGAATTCGCTCCGGTCGTGAGCGGAGTGGCTTCAGTTCCGCCGCAAAGGTAGGAGACTTCCGCTTGGCATGTCCATACTTTGTCATCGATGTGTTCAAAGTTCCCGGCGCCCCGGGAGTGCCGGCAGGCCGCCGGGCACGACGAAGCCCGCCCCCGCGTGGTGCGCGGGCGGCGGGCGGTGCCGATCGGGCGGGTCAGCGGCCCTTGCGCACCCGGGCCGCGGCCCGGGCTTCGGCGGCCTTGCGGGCCTCGGAGGTCTTGCGCGACTCCTTGGCGGGGCGTCCCGGCCGGGCGCCGAGGCCGCGGAAGGGGGCGTTGCCACCGCTGGAACGCGGTGCGGCCGGAGGACGCTTCGCGCCGGTGATGTCGGTCAGTTTCTGTTCGCCGGAGCGCACCGGGGTGACCGTCGGGCGGATTCCCGCCTCCGACATCATCCGGCTCACGTCGCGCCGCTGGTCGGGGGTGACCAGGGTGACCACGCGTCCGGACTGTCCGGCGCGCGCGGTGCGCCCGCCGCGGTGCAGGTAGTCCTTGGCGTCGGCCGGCGGGTCCACGTTGACGACGAGGTCGAGCGCGTCGACGTGGATGCCCCGTGCCGCGACGTTGGTCGCGACCAGCACGGTGACGTCGCCGTCCACGAACTGGCCGAGCGTGTGGGTGCGCTGCGGCTGCGACTTGCCGCTGTGCAGGGCGGCGGCCCGCACGCCGGCGGCCCGGAGCTGACGGACGAACCGGTCGGCCCCGGCCTTGGTGTCCAGGAACATCAGCACCCGGCCGTCACGGGCGGCGATCTCGGTCGCGAGGGCGTACTTGTCCGCCGGATGGACGGTCAGCACGTGGTGCTCCGAGCCGGCGACGGAGCCCGACACCGGGTCGACCGACACCAGGACCGGATCGTGCAGGTGACTGCGCACCAACACGTCGACGTCGCCGTCGAGGGTGGCCGAGAAGAGCAGCCGCTGCCCGTCGTCCGGCACCTGGTCGAGGATGCCCGTGACCTGGGGCAGGAACCCCATGTCGCACATCTGGTCCGCCTCGTCCAGCACGGTGATCCGCACGCGGTCCAGGTGGCAGTCCCGGCGGGACACCAGGTCGGCGAGGCGCCCCGGTGTCGCGACGACCACCTCCGCGCCGTCGCGCAGCAGCTCCGCCTGGCGGTTGATCGACAGGCCGCCGACCACCGTGGCGAGCCGCACGCCCAGCGTCCGCGCGTACGGCGCCAGGGCTTCGCTCACCTGCTGGGCGAGTTCCCGCGTCGACACCAGGACCAGGGCCAGGGGCCGCTTGGAGTCGGCCCGCCGCCCCGCGGTCCTGGTGAGCAGGGCCAGCCCGAAGGCCAGGGTCTTGCCGGAACCGGTCCGCGCGCGGCCGAGGACGTCGCGGCCCGCGAGCGCCTCGGGCAGGGTGGCCGCCTGGATCGGGAACGGGTGCGCCACGCCGAGGCCGGTCATCGTCTCCAGCAGCGCCGAGGGCAGTCCCAGGGAGTCGAACGACGCGGCCGGCGGTCCGTCCGCCGGGGCGGGCCGGGGCGGCCGGCTCCGGTCCTGGGGTGCGGTCGCCCGCGAGGGCGTGCCGCCCTGGGAGGAGGCTTCTCGGGCGGACGGCTTCGCGTGCATGGGGGACGACCTTCCTGATCAGGCGCCCGGAACGCGCCCGGGTCCGTACCCCTCGGTACGGACCCGGGCGCCTCGAAGCGTGGACCCGAGTTTACCAGCGGGCTTCCCGGGGCCGGCGGCCTCCGCGGGCCGCCGGCCGTCGGCGGCCTACTTGGACTCGATCCGCCCGAACGGGTCGGCCCCCGCCGTCAGCTCGTCGCACGCCTCCTTCCAGGCCGGGTCCGCGGGGTGGAACACGCTGCGCAGGTAGGCCCAGGTGAGGCGCTGTACCGCGGCCACCCGCCCAGGGCTCTCGTCGGTGGTCTCGGCGGCGTCGTAACCGGCGATCCCGCCCAGGCCGTGCTCCGCCTCGGGCAGGGTGAGCAGGGTCTTGGGGCCGGGGGAGAGGACGTACGGATCGGTGTGCCACTCCGGTCCGCGGACCGTCAGGTGCGCGGACGCGTCCTTCTCGCCGGCGACCACGAGGGCGGGGGCGGTCATCCGGGAGAAGTCGGTGGTGCGCAGGAACGGGAGGTTCCGCGCGGCGTACTCGCTCAGGGAGTCGCCGCCCCGGCCGGGAGCGGCGAGCAGGACCCCCGCCGTGATGCGGGGGTCGCTCAGGTCGACCTCCCTCCCGTCGTCCGGGTCGGTGAGGCGGGCGCCCAGCAGCAGGCTCGCGGTGTGCCCGCCCATCGAGTGGCCGGCCACGGCGACCCGGCTGCCGTCCAGTCGCCCGCGGAGCTGCGGTACGGCGGCCTCCAGCTCGTCCAGCCGGTCGAGGACGCGGCTCATGTCCTCGGCCCGCGACCGCCAGTGCAGCGGCGCGCCGGGGGTGTCGGGGGCCAGGCGCAGGGTCCGGGAGCTGAGGTGGGTGGGCTGGACCACGACGAAGCCGTGGGCCGCCCAGTAGTGGGCGAGGGGCGCGTAGCCGTTCAGGGAGGACAGGTGGTTCGAGGGGCCCTGGCCGTGCGAGAGCAGGATGATCGGCAGCTCGCCGCCGGTCAGGGGCGCGGAGACCCGTAGCTCGAGGTCCACCGCCCGGCCGGGGGACGGCAGCACGACCGGGCTGACCGAGAGGACGGGGGCGGGCGGGACGCGGTGGGCGGCCGCGGTGATCGGTGTGCTCATGACATACGTCCGTTCGGTGGGCGCCGCGACCGGTCCGGGCCGGCCGACGACTCGCTGGAGGGGTTCGTGAGGGATCGCGCCGGCCGCAGGAAAGGAACCGGAACGTCGTCCCGTTTAATATACGGAACGCTGTTCCGTTTGGTCAACGGTGCTCGGCGCGGACCGCCCCCTCGCCGGGCCCCGCGTCGTCGTCACCCGGCCGTCGGCGGGTCGTCGCGGCGGGCCGCCCGCACGCGACGGTGGCTCCAGAAGAGCAGCGCGAAGAGGACGAAACCGGAAATGATCAGACTCGCGCCGGTGCCCCATCCGGAGAACGGCAACCAGGACAGGAGGCCCCACGCCAGGCCCGCGCCCACGAGGCACAGTCCCGCCAGCACGGAACCGGCCACCCGCCGGCGCGAGGAGACGCTCTCCTCGGCCGCGCGCATCGCCTGCCGGCGCACGGGGGCGACGAACCGGTCCAGGGCGGGGACGGCGCGCGACAGCAGCACCACCCCGGCGAACACCAGCAGCAGGCCCGGTCCGGGCAGTACCAGCAGGGCGATGCCGACCAACACCAGCACGGCACCCAGGGAGCCCAGGGCGGCCCGCCGGATCGAGTCGACGCTGCGCCCCATGAGGCCACCTTCCTGCGGTCCGCCAGAACCACGGTTCCCGTCGGCCCGTCCCACCTTAGGCAGGCATCGGAGGGCGGGCGATCCAGCGGGGGCAGCGGTGGCGGCGGCCTTTGCGCGCGACGACCGTGTTCGGGTGCCGAGGGCCGCCGACGGCGGGAGTGCCGCGGCCTGCGGCCGGATCGGGAAGGCGGCAGGGTGTCCGATATTCGTTCCTGGGGCGGTCGTCGGCATGACAAGCTGTGATCCTGTTGTCCTAACCCAGGAGGTCACCATGGCTGCAGACGACTCATCGCAAGCAGGTTCGGAGTCGGCCGAGGCCGAGAACCCCGCCCTGGCGCCCGACGAGGAGGGTCAGTACGACCTGAAGGGCAAGTTCCGCGAAGCCCTGGAACGCAAGCGCAAGCAGGCGGACGAAGCGGGGCGTGCCGCGAACGTGGACTCCTCGAAGATCCGCGGCGCGCACGGTCCGGCTTCCAGCCAGCGCTCCTTCCGGCGCAAGAGCGGCGGCTGAGTCCGACACGGGCTGTCCGGCGGTCGGCGTGACGCGTCCGATCCGCCGGACCCCACCCGCCGCGCGCCGTGTCGGCCCACGGTGGGACGACGTCGACGCGACCACGGCCGGTGCGGGAGCCCGGCCGTCCGGTCCGCTCAGGGGCGGCTGGTCAGATAGCCGCCCATGGAGGTGAAGTACTCCGCCGCGGACAACTCCCGTCCGTCCTCGGTCCGTACGCGCGTGATGGCCAGGCCGTGGTGGCGACCGGTACGGGCCTCGGCTCCGGCCACGATCACCACGCCGTCGCCCTCGCGGTAGAAGACGCGACCGGGTGTCCCGCCGTAGCGGCCCTGGGAGACGACGGCGGCGAGCACCTCCAGTCGCCTGCCCCGGTGGAACGTGAAGGCGCTCGGGTACGGCTCGGACTGGGCGCGGACCAGCCGCTCCAGGTCCTCGGCCGGCCAGCTCCAGTCGATGCGGATGTCCTCGGCGGAGCGCTTGTGGAAGAAGCTCGCCTGTGACCGGTCCTGCTTGGTGAACTCGGTCTGCCCGGCGGCGATGAGGCCGAGGGCGCCGACGGTGACCGGGGCGATGAGGTCGACGGTCTTGTGGAAGAGGTCGGTGGCGGTGTCCGTCGGTCCGACCGGCACGGCCTCCTGCCGGACGATGTCGCCGGCGTCCAGCTCGTCGTTCATCATGTGCGCGGTGACGCCCACCTCGGACTCGCCGTTGATCAGGGCCCAGATCAGCGGGGAGAAGCCGGCGTACTTCGGCAGCAACGAGTCGTGCACGTTGAGCGTGCCGTGCCGGGGGAGGCCGAAGATGCGCGGGGGAATCCACGTCCGCCAGTTGTTGGCCACGATGATGTCCGGCTCGGCCGCCTGGAGGCGTTCGAACAGCTCCTCGTCGTCCGGGCGGTTGCGGATCAGCACCGGGACGCCGTGCTCCTCGGCGAGGTCGGCGACGGAGTCGCTCCAGATCTTCTCGTAGGCGTGCTCGCTCTTGGAGTGCGTCACGACCAGCACCACGTCGTGCTCGGAGTCCAGGAGGGCTTGGAGGGTGCGGTGGCCCCAGGTCTGGTAACCGAACATGACGACCCGCATGGGGTTCCTCCTCAGGGCAGGAAACGGCCCCGCAAGTAAAGCAAGGCTTGCCTTAGCCCACAACACCGCACCGTGTGAAATCAGTTGGGGATGCCGACCGCCTCTCGCCCTATCGACAGTCGCACCGCATTAGCTTAGGCTCACCTAAGTTTCCGGCGGGAGTGCTCCGTCGGCACGTCCCGTTCCGTCCCCCACGCCCGACAGGCGACTGTCCCGCACGATGGGAGTGACATGTCACAGGTTCTTCCTGATGACGCACCACCGGTCCACGACCTCATTGGCATCGGCTTCGGCCCCTCCAACGTGGCCATGGCCATCGCGCTCAGCGAGCACAACGCGGGCGTCGGCGGGCAGGAGGCGGTCACCGCCCGCTTCTTCGAGCAGCAGCCGCGCTTCGGCTGGCACCGCGGCATGCTCATCGACGACGCGACCATGCAGGTGTCCTTCCTCAAGGACCTGGTGACGCTCCGGAACCCGGCCAGCGAGTTCAGCTTCCTCTGCTACCTCCAGAGCAAGGGGCGGCTGATCGACTTCATCAACCACAAGAACCTCTTCCCGCTCCGGGTGGAGTTCCACGACTACCTCGAGTGGGCCGCGGCCAAGGTCGACGACCTGGTCTCCTACGGTCACGAGGTGGTCGGCGTCGCACCCGTCGTGCGCGACGGAGCCGTGGACCACCTGGAGGTCACGGTCCGCTCGGGGGAGGGGCTGGAGGTCCACCGGGCCCGCAACCTCGTCCTCGGCACCGGGCTGCGCCCCCTCCTGCCGGAGGGCGTCGAGCGCGGCGACCGCGTCTGGCACAACTCCGAACTGCTCGCGCGGGTCGACGGGTTGGAGGGCACCTCCCCCTCGCGGTTCGTCGTCGTCGGAGCCGGACAGAGTGCCGCCGAGAACGTCGCCTACCTGCACCGCCGCTTCCCCGACGCGGAGGTCTGCGCGGTCTTCACCCGCTACGGCTACAGCCCCGCCGACGACAGCGGATTCGCCAACCGGATCTTCGACCCCGCCGCGGTCGACGAGTACTTCGCGGCACCCGGGAGCGTCAAACGCCGGCTGATGGACTACCACGGCAACACCAACTACTCCGTGGTGGACATCGACCTGATCGACGACCTGTACCGGCAGATGTACCGGGAGAAGGTGCTCGGGACCGAACGGCTGCGGTTCCTCAACGTGTCCCGGCTCACCGAGGTCGAGGAGACACCGGACCGGGTCCGTACCACCGTGAAGTCCCTCGTCACCGGCGAGGAGACCCTCCTGGACGCGGACGTCGTGGTCTTCGCCACCGGCTACAGCCCGGCCGACCCCCTCGGCCTCCTCGGCGAGGTCGCGGAGCGCTGCCTGCGCGACGCCGACGGACTGGTCCGCGTCGAGCGCGACTACCGCATCGCGACCGACCCGGACCTGCGCTGCGGCATCTACCTGCAGGGCGGCACGGAGCACACCCACGGCATCACGTCGTCGCTGCTGTCCAACACCGCCATCAGGGTCGGCGAGATCCTGGAGTCGCTCCTCGCCCGGGGCGTCAAGGCCGCCTCCGACGAGGTCCGTACGGTCGCCGACGGAACCGGCGGCACGGCGCGTTAGTGTACGTCGCCATGACCACGACTGCGGTTTCCCGCCCCGCGCCCGGGGGGACGGCGAAGGCCCGCCGGAAGCGGGTGGCGGGGCTGGGCGTGCTCGCGTTCCTCCTCGTGGTCGCGGGCGCCGCGTCGCTGGCCGTCGGCGCACGCGCCCTGAGCCCCGCCGAGGTGTGGCACGGCTTGTTCTCCGCGCCCGACGCCGATCAGCGACTCACCGAGATCAGGCTCATCGTGCGCACCGTGCGGGTACCCCGCACGGTGCTCGCGGTGGTGGCGGGCGTCGCCCTCGGGATCGGCGGGGCGCTGATCCAGGGCTACACGCGCAACCCCATCGCCGACACGGGCCTGCTGGGGGTGAACTCCGGTGCCTCCTTCGCCGTGGTGTCGGGGATCGCCCTGTTCGGGTTCACCGACCCGTTGCAGTACGTCTGGCTGGGCTTCGTCGGTGCGGCGGCCGCCGGTGCCGTCGTGTTCGGTCTGGCCAGCATCGGCCGCGGGGCCGGCAACCCGCTGACGCTCGCCCTGGCCGGGCAGGGCGTCACGGTGTTCCTCGCGGCGATGACCACGGCCGTCGCGCTGACGGACAAGGCCTCGCTGAACGCGCTGCGGTTCTGGAACGCGGGCTCGGTGGCCGGCGTCGGCTTCGACGTCATCTGGCCGGTGACCGCGTTCATCGCGGCCGGACTGGTCCTCGCCCTCACCACCCTGCCCGCGGTCAACCTGCTCAACCTGGGCGACGACGTGGCGCGGGGCCTCGGGGTGAACGTCGCCCTGACCCGGACCGTCGGCGTCCTCGCCATCACCCTGCTCGCCGGCGCGGCCACCGCGGCGTGCGGCCCCATCGCGTTCGTCGGCCTCATGGTGGCCCACGTGGCCCGGTACCTGACCGGACCGGACTACCGCTGGCTGGTGCCGTACGCGGGTCTGCTCGGTGCGGTGATCCTGCTGGTCTGCGACATCGTGGGGCGACTGGTGGTACGGCCGTCGGAGCTGGACGCGGGGGTCCTCGTCGCGCTCCTCGGCGCGCCGTTCTTCGCGGCCCTGGTGTGGCTCGGGAAGTTCAAGAACACGTGAACGGGGCCGAAGTGAAGACGAGCGGGGCGGACGCGCGGCGGGACGCGGCGCACACCGGGCCGGCGCTGACACCGGGTCTGCGGTTCGGCCGGGTGTCCTTCGTGTGGCGGCCCTGGACGGCCTGCGTCACCCTGCTGCTGGCGGCGGCGGCCTTCCTGCTGTTCTGCCTGTCCATCGGCGTCGGGGACTTCCCGATCAGCCTGTCCCGGGTGGTCGCGACCCTCTTCGGCCGGGGCGAGCAGGTGGACGAGTTCGTGATCATGGACCTGCGGATGCCCCGGGCGCTGGCCGGGCTCGTCGTGGGGATCGCGCTCGGGGTGTCCGGGGCGCTCACCCAGGCCATCGCCCGCAATCCGCTGGCCAGTCCGGACATCCTGGGCATCACCAACGGCGCGAGCGCGGTCGCGGTGTTCCTGGTGACCGTCTCCGGCGGCACCGCCGCGGTGATCGCCGACGCCGTGGGCCTGTCCGCGGCGGCCCTCGCGGGAGGCCTCGGCACCGGTCTGCTCGTGTACCTCCTGGCCTGGCGCCGGGGGATCGACGGCCTCCGGCTGATCCTGATCGGCATCTCGGTGAGCGCCGCGATGCAGGCGATCACCACCTGGCTGCTGGTCACGGCCGACATCAGGGACGTGGCCCGGGCTCAGGCATGGCTGGTCGGCTCCCTCGACAACCGGTCGTGGGACGAGGTCCGGGTGGCCGTCTGGGGCACGCTGGCCCTGCTCGTCGTCGTCACGTGCGTCTCCTTCCAGTTCAAGCCCCTGCACTTCGGCGACGAGATCGCCGCGGGCCTCGGTGTGCGGTACTCGGCGGTGCGGGCGGTGCTGCTGCTGTGCGCCGTGCTGCTCGCCGGTGTGGCGGTGAGCGCGGCGGGCCCGGTCCCGTTCGTCGCGCTGGTGGCGCCGCAGGTGGCGATGCGTCTGGCGCGGTGCCCGACACCGCCGATGGCGGCCTCCGGGATGGTCGGGGCGCTGCTGCTGATCGGCTCCGACCTGGTCGCGCGCACGGCGCTGCCGGTCTCGCTCCCGGTCGGCGTGGTGACCGCCGCGATCGGTGGCCCCTTCCTCGTCCATCTGCTGGTACGGGCGAACCGCAGATAGCTGGTACAAAGTAAGGCAAGCCTAAAGAGGGGGCCTTGTGGTCGTACAGTCCATCGCCGGCGTGAAGTCCGGGGTCGACGACGTCTCACGGCTGACAGCCAGGGGCGTCACGGTCGGGTACGGCAGCCGGACCGTCATCGACGGGCTCGACGTCGAGATCCCGTCCGGGGTGATCACCACGATCATCGGCCCCAACGGCTGCGGGAAGTCGACGCTCCTGCGCACCCTGTCGCGGCTGCTGAAGCCGACGAGGGGGGCGGTCGTGCTGGACGGCGAGGACATCGCCACCCTCCGCACCAGGGACGTGGCCAAGAAGCTCGGTCTGCTGCCGCAGGCGCCCGTCGCGCCGGACGGACTGACGGTGTCCGACCTCGTCGCCCGGGGCCGGCACCCCCACCAGAGCTGGCTGCGGCAGTGGTCGTCGGACGACGCCGCCGTGGTCGAGAGCGCGTTGGCGATGACGGGGGTCTCCGACCTCGCCGACCGCCCCGTGGACTCGCTGTCGGGCGGCCAGCGCCAGCGCGTGTGGATCTCGATGACCCTGGCGCAGGGCACCGACCTGCTGCTCCTGGACGAGCCGACCACCTACCTGGACCTGGCGCACGCCATCGACGTGCTCGACCTGGTGGACGACCTGCACGAGTCGGGGCGCACCGTCGTCATGGTGCTGCACGACCTCAACCTCGCCACCCGCTACAGCGACCACCTCGTCGTGATGCGCGAGGGCGCGATCCTGGCGCAGGGACACCCGCGGGACGTCGTCACCGCCGAGCTGCTGGGCGAGGCCTTCGGGCTGCGGGCCCGGGTGATCGACGATCCCGTGGGCGACCGGCCGCTGATCGTGCCGATCGGACGCACGCACAGTGAACTCGGCTGAGAGACAACGGAGTTGTAGAAAGTGAGGGTAGGCTAACCTCACTCCGGCGCGATAAGGTTTGCTGCCCTTAGACGGGGGCGCAGTGGACAGCGCGACAGCAAGGGATCTGCGGATGCTCCTCCTTAGAACGACGCGTACGAAGCCCCGGCGGCGATGGGCGGCCGCACTGTCCGCCACCGCCCTCGGCGTCGGGCTCCTCGCGGGCTGCGGCTCCGACTCCGACGACTCGAACGGCCAGGCCGACAACGCGGGCGGCGACACCTCGGCCGCCGCCGGCGCCTTCCCGGTCTCCGTGGAGCACGCGTTCGGCACGACGAAGGTCACCGAGGCTCCCGAGCGGGTCGTCACCGTGGGCTACACGGACGACCAGACCGTCCTGGCCTTCGGCATCAAGCCGGTCGGCATGGTCGACCAGTACCCGAACCCGGCGGGCCGGAGCCCCGACATCAACACCCAGTGGCCCTGGGTGAAGGAGCAGTGGGGCGACACCACGCCCGAGGTCATCATGAAGAACGGCGACTCCGGTCCCAACTTCGAGAAGATCGCCGCCCTGCGCCCCGACCTGATCATCGCGGTCTACTCCGAGATCGACCAGGCCGCCTACGACAAGCTCTCGAAGATCGCCCCGACGGTGGGCCGCACCAAGGCCGAGAAGGAGCCCTTCAGCGCTCCGTGGCAGGACAACGCGCTGCACATCGCCAAGGCGCTCGGCAAGGCCGAGGAGGGCGAGAAGCGGGTGGCCGACATCCAGGGCAAGCTCGACACGGCCAAGAAGGACCACCCCGACTTCGCCGGCCAGACCGCCGTGGTGCTCTCCTGGTACGAGGACTCGGTGGCCCCCTTCACCTCCACCGACGTCCGCGGACGGCTCGTCTCGGGCATCGGCTACGGGTACCAGACGGAGATCGACAAGGTCGCGGACGGCAACTTCTACACGAAGCTCTCCCCCGAACGCGTCGACCTGGTCGACGTCGACCGCGTCTTCGTCATCAACGACAAGGCCGACCAGGACGCGCTGAAGAGGTTCGAGCTCTTCACCAACCTGGACGCCGTCAAGAACGGCAAGGTGTCGTACCTGCTCGACAGCGAGGGCCCGGCCGTCGGCGCGGCCATCTCCCAGGGGACGCTGCTGTCGATGCCGTACGCCATCGACGAACTCGTCAAGTCGGCCGGGTAGGTGTGACCGGCACGGACACGCGCGTCGCCCCGGCGGCCCTGCGTACGGCGACCGGACGCGAGGCCGGCCGATGGGTCGCGGCCCACTGCCGGGAGGTGCCCTGGCTGACGCTCACCACCGTCCTCACGACGGTGGCCGGAGCGGCGCTCCAGGTACTCCCGGTGCTGCTGCTCGGCCGGGTGGTCGACGCGGTGGTCGAGGGCGGGTCCCAGTCGGTCCTGGTCACGATCGGGGCCCTGATGGTGGCCGCGGCGCTGCTCGGCGCGGCGGCCACCGCGGCGTCGACCTACCTGATCGGACGGCTGGGCGCCGACCTGCTCGCCCGGCTGAGGGAGGGCGCCGTCCGGGCGGTGCTCGGGATGCCCAGTACCCGCATCGAGCAGGTCGGCCGCGGGGACGTGCTGTCCCGGGTCGGTGACGACGTCGCCGTGATCTCCAAGGGCATCAGGACGGCGGTCCCCACCGTCTTCTCGGCGGGGGTCCTGGTGGTCATCGCCACGGCCGGCATGTTCGGCCTGGACTGGCGCCTGGGCCTGGCGGGTGCCGGCGCGCTGCCCGCGTACGCGCTGGCCCTGCGCTGGTACCTGCCCCGGTCCGCCCCGCTCTACCGCAGGCAGCGGGTGGCCCAGGCCGACCGGGCGCAGGCCCTGATCAGCGGACTTAACGGCATCGAGACGGTACGGGCGTACCGGCTCGAAGGCGCCTTCCGGGAGAAGGTCACCGCCGAGTCGTGGCGGGTGCGCAACCTGGGCATCGAGGTGTTCCGGTTCTTCGGCCGCTTCGTTGGCCGGGAGAACCGCGCCGAGTTCATCGGCCTGACCCTGATCCTCGTGGTGGGGTACGCCCTCCTGGAGGCCGGTGCCGCGACCCTGGGCGAGGTGTCGGCCGCCCCGCTGCTCTTCCACCGGCTCTTCACCCCGCTGGGCGCCATCATGTTCACCTTCGACGAGGCGCAGAAGTCCGGCGCGAGCCTGACCCGGCTGGTGGGCGTGCTCGGGGAGGACGGCGAGGACCGGCTGGTGGGCGACGCGTCCGTCGCACGGGCCGGCGTCGCCCCCCGTCCCGTGACGGTCACGGGACTGACCTTCTGCTACCCCGGCAGCGAGGAGCCGGTGCTCAGGGACGTCGACCTCACCATCCCGGCGGGAGGCTCGCTCGCCCTCGTGGGGGCGACGGGCGCCGGCAAGTCGACCCTGGCGGCGCTGATCGCGGGCGTCGGGACCCCCCGGTCCGGGTCGGTGCGCATCGGGCCGACCGACCTCGCGGGCCTGGACGGGGCCGGGGCGCGGGCCCTGGTGAGCATCCTGACCCAGGAGACGCACGTGTTCTCCGGTCCGCTCGCCGACGACCTGCGGCTGGCCGCGCCCGAGGCGACCGACGCCGAACTCATGGACGCCCTGCGCACGGTCGGCGCGGACGGATGGGTCGGCGCGCTGCCCGGGGGAGTGGACACCCCGGTCGGTGAGGGCGGCGAGCGCCTCGACGTCACCCAGGTCGCCCAGGTCGCCCTGGCCCGGCTGGTGCTGAGCCGGTCCCCGGTGGTGGTGCTGGACGAGTCGACCGCGGAGGCGGGCAGCGAGGGCGCCGCCGAGCTGGAACGGGCCGTGCTGGCGGCCTGTGCCGGCCGGACCACGCTGTTCGTGGCGCACCGGCTGACCCAGGCGATGGCGGCGGACCGGATCGCCGTGCTCGACGCGGGGCGCGTCGTGGAGCAGGGAACGCACCAGGAACTGGTCGCGCTGGGCGGCCGCTACGCACGGCTGTGGCGAGCCTGGCGAGAAGGAAGTCAGCAAGCGAAGCCTGAACTCCGTCGGTCTGCTGGTCCGCCGTCATTCCTTTGAAGGGGCGTTGAGTCTTCGATGATGGAACCGAGCGCTCGTCTCGTACGGCTTTCTCCCACGCACCTGCACGACATACGCCGGCGCACCGGCGACTTCCCCGACCGGACGATCGCGCGGGCGTGCGCCATCGGGCTCTCGTACTGGGCGACGGGCCGCAGCCCCGACGGCCTCGACCTCACCCCCGCCACCCTCTTCGCCGACGTGCTCGGCTGGGCCGACAACGGCGGCGGCGGACAGGGCGGTCCGCACGCCGGGGAGGACGAACGGAGCGTGCCGCTGCCGCCCGGCGTCGCGGCGGACGACGCGCGTCTCGCACTGGACGACCTCGCCGACTTCCCGGACCGGCCCCTGGGGACCATCGGCCCGTCCACCCCGGCGGAGCGGCGCCGGCGACTGGCCGAGTGGAACGACACCCGGGCCGACCGGGACCGCCCGACCCTCGTGGAGATGTTCCTGGAGCAGGCACGGGCCAGGCCCGACGCCGTCGCCGTGGTCGACGAGCGCCGGACCCTGACCTACCGCGAGGTCGCCGAACGGTCCGGCCAGTTGGCCCACCACCTGCTCGAACGCGGGCTCACCGCCGAACAGGTCGTCGGCATCTCCCTGGAACGCTCCGCCGACATGGTGATCGGGCTCCTCGGCGTGCTCCGGGCCGGCTGCGCCTTCGTGCCCCTCGACCCGCACTGGCCGGCCGCCCGCCGCGCCGTCGTCGTCGAGGACGCCCGGGTCGTGCTCCAGCTCAACGGCTCCGGCGAGCACCCGGCGGGGGAACCGGAGGCCGTGGCCGTCGACCTCGGTGCCTGGCGGTTCGGTTCCCGGCCGGCCGACGCGGTGGAAGTCGCCGTCCCCGGCGACGCCCTGGCCTACGTGATCTTCACCTCGGGCTCGACCGGACGCCCCAAGGGCGCGATGATCCGGCACGAGGCGATCAGCGAGCGGCTGCTGTGGCAGGTGAACGAGATCCTGGGGTTCGGCCACGACGACGCATCGCTGTTCAAGGCGCCGCTGTCCTTCGACATCTCCGTCAACGAGGTCTTCCTGCCGCTGGTGTCCGGCGCCCGGCTGGTGGTCCTGCGCCCCGGGGGCGAACGCGACCCGCACCACCTGCTGAGCGTGATCGCCGGGCAGCGCGTCACCTTCACGTACCTGGTGTCGTCCATGCTGGACGTGCTGCTGGAGATCGCCGGCGACTCCGGGCGCCTCGACAGCCTGCGGCACGTCTGGTGCGGCGGCGAGGTGCTGACACCCGAGCTGTACGAACGCTTCCGAAGCCGGCTCGACATCCCCATGTACCACGGCTACGGCCCCGCCGAGACGACCATCGGCGTCTCGCACGTGATCTACCGGGGCGCCGCCGAACGCCTGTCCACGTCCATCGGCAAGGCCAACCCCAACACCCAGCTGTACGTCCTGGACGACGAACTGCGCCCGGTCCCGGTCGGCGTCGGCGGCGAACTCTACGTCGGCGGCTTCCTCCTGGGACGCGGGTACGTGAACGAACCCGGCCTGACGGCGTCCCGGTTCGTGGCGAACCCCTTCGCCGACGACGGGTCCCGGCTGTACCGGACCGGCGACCTCGCCCGCTTCGCCCCCGACGGCTCGCTGGACTTCCTCGGCCGGGCCGACAACCAGGTCAAGATCCGCGGCATGCGGCTGGAGATCGAGGACGTCGAGGTGGGCCTCGCCGAGCACCCCGGGGTGCGGCACACCTGCGTCGTCGCGAAGAAGAACAGCGCGGGCGGCACCTATCTGGTGGGGTACGTCATCCCGGCCGCGGGGCACGAGGACCTGCGGGCGGCCGACGTCAGGGCCTGGGCCGGCGCGCACCTGGTGGAGTACATGGTGCCCGCCCACATCGTCGTGATGACGGAGTTCCCGCTCACCGCGAACGGCAAGCTGGACCGCCACGCGCTGCCCAAGCCCACGCTCGCGACGGCTGCCGTCGTCCCGCCCGCCACCGACGAGGAACGCGCGGTGTGCACGGCGGTCGCCACCCTGCTCCGGCTGGAGGCGGTCGGGGTCGACCAGGACTTCTTCCAGCTCGGCGGCGACAGCATCCTCGCGATCTCGCTGCTGAGCGCCCTGCGCGACGCGGGGCTGCACGTCACGGCAGGGCAGATCTTCACCCACAGCACCGTGGGCGCGCTGGCGGCGGTGGCGACCCGCGAGGACACGGCCTTCGTGGACCACCACGACGTCGCCACCGGCTCCGTCACCGGATCACCCGTCGTGCAGTGGCTCGGCGAGACCACGGACGCGATCGACGGCTTCGTGCAGTCGGTGGTGCTGAACACCCCCACGACGCTGACCCCCGCCGCTCTCGACGAGATCCTCGCCGCGCTGGTCGACCACCACGCCATGCTCCGCGCCGAACTGGTGCGCGGGGAGCGCTGGAGCTTCGTGGTCCCGGAGGCGGCCCGGCCGGTCGTACGGTGGCAGGAGAGCGACCTGTCCCTCGACGCGTGCGTCGCGCTCGCCACCGGCCGACTGGACCCGGAGCGCGGCGAGATGCTCCGGGCCGTCTGGCGGCGGGCGGCACGGCAACTGGTCGTGGTCGTCCACCACGTGGTGATCGACGGCGTCTCCTGGCGGGTCCTGAGGGAGGACCTGGCCACGGCCTGGCGGCAGCTCGCCTCGGGCACGCCGATCGAACTGCCCCCCGTCGGCACGTCGTTCCGGCGCTGGACACGGCTGCTGGAGCGTGCGGCCTTCGACGCGGACAGCGCCTGCTACCGGCGCCCTCTGCCCGGCGCGGACCTGCCCCTGGGCAGACGGCCCCTCGGCGAGGCGGACACCGTGGCACGGGAGCGGACCCGGACCGTGTCGGTCGGCCCCGAAGCCACGGCCGCCCTGCTGGGCGAGACCCCCGCGAAGTTCCACGCCGGGGTCAACGACGTGCTGCTGACCGCGCTGGCCGTCGCCCTCGCCCGCCGGCGCCGGGACCTCGGCCAGGACCAGACGTTCGCCCACGTCGAACTCGAAGGACACGGCCGCGAAGGGCGGTTCGTGGCACCCTCCGCGGGGTTCGAGCCGGAACTGTCGCGGACGGTCGGCTGGTTCACCACCCTCTTCCCGGTCACCGTGGACCCCGGCGCGGCCCCCGACCCCACGGCACCCGCCTACCTGGCCACCGCGCTCAAGGCGGTCAAGGAGGACCTCGCCCGGGTGCCGCACAACGGCGTCTCCTACGGCGCCCTGCGGTACCTCGCCCACGCCGAGTTCCAGGCGCCCGCGCCCCAGATCCTCTTCAACTACCTGGGCCGCTTCGAGGCGGGCGGCTCCGGAGACTGGGAACTCGCCGGAAGCACACACCAGTTGGGCGAGAAGCGCGACCCGCGGATGCGCCTGCCGCGTGCCCTGGAGTTCAACGCGATCGCCGAACGCACCGCCGACGGCGCCTACGAGCTGATGACCACCGTCTCCTGGCCCGAGGGCGTGTTCACCGACGAGGACATCGCGGTGCTCACCGCGTACTACGCGCAGGCCCTCACCGGACTGGCCGCGCTCGAACAGGGCGGTCACTCACCCAGCGACTTCCGCCCGCTGTCCCTCACCCAGGCCGACGTCGACGCCCTGGACGGGCCGGCGCTGCGGGACATCCTCCCGCTCACCCCGTTGCAGGAGGGCCTCTACTTCCACTCCGTCTACGACGACGACTCGGCCGGCAGCTACGTCGAGCAGCAACTGCTGACCCTGGACGGGGAGATCGACGCCGGCCGGCTCGCCGCCGCGGCCGGCCGGCTGCTCACCCTCCACCCGAACCTGGCCGCACGCTTCGTCCCCCTGGCCGACGGCCGGGTGGTCTCCGTACTGGACGGCGGTGCCGAAGCGCCCTTCACCACCCTGGACCGCCCCGGCATCACCGACGACGAGATCCGCGCGCTCGCCGAACGGGACCGCCGCGCCGGCTTCGACCTGGCCACCGGTCCGCTGATGCGCTACACCCTCGTCCGCGGAGGGCCCGGCAGGAACGTCCTGGTGCAGACCGTGCACCACATCATCGCCGACGGCTGGTCGGTGCCGCCGATGCTCCGCACGCTGCTCGCCGAGTACCACGCACCGGGGTCCGTGCACCCGCTCGGCGGCTTCCCCGCCTACGTCCGCCTGCTCGCCGGACGCGACGACGCCGCGAGCGAGCGCGTGTGGCGCACCCAGCTGGCCGGCCTCCCGGGCCCCTCGCTGGTCGCCGAGGGGCACACGCCGTCCGACCGGTTCGCCGACGTCGCCGTGGAGCCGGCGGACGACCTCGACGCCGCCGTCCGGTCGGCCGGCGTGCCGCTGAGCGTGGCCGTGCACAGCGCGTGGGCACTGACCCTGGGCACCCTCCTGCACGGCACGGACGTCGTGTTCGGGTCCACGGTGTCCGGACGCGACGCGGACGTGCCCGGCATCGAGGACATGGTGGGTCTGTTCATCAACACGATCCCCCTGCGCGCCCGGTGGACCGGCGACACCACGGCGCGCGAGCTGCTCGCCTCGGTGCGGGAGCACCAGAGCGCGGTCCTGCCGCACCAGCACGTCTCGCTGGCCGGCCTCACCCGCCTGACCGGCGCCGGCCCCCTCTTCGACACGCTGGTGGTCTTCGACGTCGCGGCCGACGTGGGCGAGCTGCGACGGCCGGGCGACACCCTGGTCGTCACCGGCATCACCAACGAGGGCGCCCCGCACTACCCGTTGACCCTGGTGGCGGAACGCACCCCGGACGGCCGCCCCCGCTTCAACCTGATCCACGACGGCGCCCTGCTGCCCCGCAAGGGCGCCGAGACGATCCTGCACACCTTCACCCGCGCCCTCACCGGCCTGCTCACCCGGCCCGACGCCCCGGTCGGCGAACTGGCGCCCCGGCCGTCCCGCACGCCCGAGCGGATCGCCCCCACGACCCTGGGCGCCCTCTTCGACACCGCCGCCCGGCGCGACCCCGCCGCCACCGCCGTCACCCACTGCGCCCTCGACGGCGGCACACGGTCCCTCACCTACGGAGACCTGGCCCGGGAGAAGAACGCACTCGCCTCGGTCCTGCGCGCGGCGGGGGTCGGGCCGGGCACGCGGGTCGCCGTGGCCGTCCCGCGCTCCGTCGAGCAGGTCGTCGCCCTGGTCGCCGTCGTCAGTGCGGGCGGCGCCTACGTACCGCTGGACCTCGCGTACCCCGACGAACGGCTGCGGTACGTCCTCACCGACGCCGCTCCGCAGGTCGTGCTCGTGGCCCCGGAACACCGCGACCGCTTCACCCGGCTGCTGTCCGCGGCCGGCCTGCCGACGGCCCGCCTCCTGGTGCAGGGCGAGGAGGCGCCACCGGCCGACGCGGGACCGCGGACGGGGCCCGCCGGCCACGACCCCGCCTACGTGATCTACACCTCCGGATCGACCGGCAGGCCCAAGGGTGTCGTCGTCCCCCACTCCAGCGTGGTGGCGCTGCTGGCGAACACCCGCGCGGACATGGGGTTCGGCCCGCACGACGTGTGGGTCCAGTTCCACTCCTTCTCCTTCGACTTCGCGGTCTGGGAGCTGTGGGGTGCCCTGGCGCACGGCGGTGAGCTGCTGGTCCCGGAGTACGGGCTCACGCGCTCCCCGGTCGACTTCCACCGGCTGGTCCGGGAACGCGGCGTGACCGTGCTCAACCAGACGCCGTCCGCGTTCCACCGGTTCGTCGAGGCCGACCGGCACTCCGGCGAGCCGCTGCCCGCACTGCGCCTGGTCGTCTTCGGCGGCGAGGCACTGGAGACCGCACGGCTGCGGGACTGGGTCCGGCGGCACGGCGTCCGCGCTCCCGAACTGGTCAACATGTACGGCATCACCGAGACCACCGTCCACGTCACCCACCGGGTGCTCACCGACGAGGACTTCGCCCCCGGCGCCGATGCCAGCCCGATCGGCGGTCCGCTGCCGGGACTGGTCACCTACCTGCTCGACGACCGGCTCCGGCCGGTACCGCCCGGGCGCGAGGGCGCCCTCTACGTCGCCGGCGACCAGGTGTCACTCGGCTACCTCGGCCGGCCGGCGCTCACGGCGGGCCGGTTCGTGGCGAACCCCTTCACGGGCGACGGCACCCGCATGTACCACACGGGCGACCTGGCGCGCCGCACCCTCGACGGCGAGCTGCTCTTCACGGGCCGGGCCGACGACCAGGTCCAGCTCAAGGGCTTCCGCATCGAACTCGGCGAGGTCGAGGCCGCGATCAGGGAACTCGACGGCGTCGTCGACGTGGCCGTGACCGTCGCGGACGGCGGCGACCACCTGATCGCGCACCTCGTGGGCGGGGCGCCCGCCGACCTCGCCGCCCTGCTGTCCGAGAAGCTCCCCGCGCACATGGTCCCGAGCCGGACGCTGCCCCTCGACGCGCTGCCGCTCACGGTCAACGGAAAACTGGACCGCAAGGCCCTCGCCGAGCGCGCCGCCCGGGAGGCCGGGGACGCGTCGACACCCGGACCGGGAGCGGCGCCCCGTCCCGCCGAGGCGGCCCTCGCCGGCCTGGTGGACCTCTACGCGGAGACGCTGCCCGGCGCCGCCGTGGACGCCGACACCGACTTCTTCCGCGCCGGCGGCGACAGCATCGTCGCCATCACCGTCATCAACCGGGCCAGGGCGCTCGGCCTGCCGATCACGCCGCGGGACGTGTTCCTGCTCAGGACGCCGCGCGCCCTCGCCGCCCACGTGTCGGCCGTCACGCCGCCCGCCGCCCCCGCCTCGTCCACCGGCCACGAGGACGGCCCGCTGCCCCCCACCCCGATCATCCTGCGCCAGCGGGACCTGGGCGGCTCACTCGCCCGTTTCGCCCAGGCCAGGACGGTGCGGGCCCCCGAGGGCACCGGCTTCGGCGACGCCGAGCGTGCCGCACGCGCCGTCGTGGCCGCGCACCCGGCCCTGCGGCTGCGGCTGCGCGTCGACCACGGGGTGTGGTCGCTGTGCACGGAGCCCGCCCGCGAGGTCACCGTCGCCCGCAGCGACGCCACCGACGCGACCGCGGTGGCCGACGACGCCGCCGGCCGGCTCGACGCCGAGGCGGGGCACGTCGTCGCGTTCTCCTGGCTGGACGCGACCCGGACCCTGGTCGTCACCGCACACCACCTCGCCGTCGACGCCGTCTCCTGGCTCATCCTGCTGGACGACCTGGCCACGGCCCTGCGCGGGGAGCCCCTGCCACCGCCGACGACGTCCTACACCGCGTACGCGCGGGCCCTCACCCACCGGGCCGCTCACGCCACCGACGATCTGGACCACTGGCTCACCACCCTCCGGGCCCCCGCGCTGCTCCCCGCCCCCGGTGGGGCGCGACGCGAGACCACGGTCGTGCTCGCCGCCGACACGAGCGACCGGGTGACGCGCACCGCGCCCGCCGCGCTCGGCGTCGGCCTCACCGAGCTGCTGTGCGGCGCCCTGCGCACCGCGCTGACACACGTCCAGGCGACGCCCACCGACCTCGCGATCGACCTGGAACGGCACGGCCGGGTACCGGCCCTCGACCACCACGACTACACCCGCACGGTCGGCTGGTTCACCGCCGTCGCACCGGTGCGGCTCACCGCGCACACCGACCCCGTCGCGGCCGCGCGCGAGCTGGCCGAGCGCCAACCGGACGAACCCGCGCACGTCGCCTACGGCCTGCTCAGATACCTCAACCCGCAGACCGCGCCGCTCCTCACCACCCGCCCGCAGGTGCTGTTCAACTACCTCGGGCGAGGCGGCGAGTCCCAGACGCCGCGCCTCACCGGCGGTGACCAGGGCAGCCCGTACGCCGTCGAGGTCAACGCCTGGACCGACGACGCCACCGGCGGCCTGCACGCGGTCTTCACCCTCGCCGACGGCGTACCCGACGAGATCGCCGCGCACTGGCGCCATGCACTCGAACGCGTCGCGGACGCCTCCGCGACGGCCGAGCGCACGGCGCCGGTCACCGCGCTCCAGCGGGGCCTGTTCTTCCAGGCGCAGCTGGCGGGGCCGGCCGGACACTACGTCGCGCAGAGCTGGTTCACCTTCGACCGGCGCCTGGACACCGGCGCGCTCTCCGAGGCGATGGCCCGCGTGATCGCACGACACCCGGCCGTGGGCGCCGGTTTCACCACGGGCGCGGACGGAAACCCCGTGCAGGTCCTCGCGGCGGGCCGGCGGGTCGGCGTCCGCACGGTCGCGGTGGCGACGGACGAGGAGGCCGAAGCCCTGCGAACCCGGGACCGGGCCACCGGGTTCGACCCGGGCGAGCCACCACTGATCCGGCTGACCGTGGTGCGCCTGCCCGGCGACCGCGACGCACTCCTGCTCAGCTACCACCTGCTGCTGTGGGACGGCTGGTCCCGGGAGATCGTCCTGCGGGACCTGTTCGACGCCTACGAGGCCGTCCTCGCCGGGGAGCCACCGGCCCCCCTCCCGACCGCGCCGGGCTTCGAGGAGCACGCCCGGGCGCTCGACGCCAAGGACACCGCGGCATCGGAACGGTTCTGGGCGGAACACCTGACCGGCCTGTCCGGCCCTACGCTGCTCGCCGGACCGGCGCCGGCCCTCTCCGACGACCTGCCGCGCGCGCTGGTGCACACCCTCTCCGCCGAAGCCTCCGCGCGGCTGCGGGAAGCGGCCAGGACGCACGGGGTCACCCTGAACTCGGTGCTCACCGGCGCGTTCGGCCTCCTCCTGGGCGCCCGCACCGGCCGCGAGGACGCCGTGTTCGGCGTGACCGTCTCCGGCCGGGAGGGCGCGGGACTCGCCGACATCGTCGGCGTACTGCTCAACACCGTGCCCCAGTGGACGCGGGCACGGCCCCGGGACACCGTCCGGGAGTACCTCACGGCCGTCCAGGCGGCCCGGGTCGAGGCGATGGAGCACGAGCACCTGGGACTCGGCGAGATCCAGCGGGCCGCCGGGCACGACACCTTGTTCGACAACCTGTTCGTCCTGCAGAACTTCCTGGACCTGGACGCCTTCGCCGCGATGAACGCCAGGCACGGCATCACCTCCGTGCGGGCCGACGACTCGACCCACTATCCGTTCACCTGGGTCGTCACGCCCGGCGAACGGCTCACCGTGAAGCTGGAGTACCGCGACGACGACACCCGGCAGGCCCGCCGCCTCCTCGACGACTACCTGCGCGTACTCGACGACCTGGCCGGCGCGACCGGACCGCTCGGCGCACTGCGCGGCCTCGGACCGGTGCCCGGACCCGCCGAGCGCACCGACGTCGGCACGGACACCGTCGTCGACCGGTTCGACCGGGCGGCGGACCGCGACCCGGAGCGGGTGGCACTCGTCGCACACGGTGCGACCATGACCTTCGCCGAGCTGCGGGACCGCAGCCGGACGGTGGCGGGCGTGCTCGCCGGGCGCGGCATCGGCCCGGAGACGACCGTGGGCCTGGCGATCCCACGCTCCCTCGACTCGATCGTGGCGCTGTTCGCCGTGCTGCGCACCGGTGCCGCGTACGTGCCGCTGGAGCTGGACCACCCGGACGAGCGGATCGCCGCCATCGTCGCCGACGCCCGCCCCGCCGTGACCCTCACCGTGAGCGCGGTGGCGCCCCGGCTGACCGGCGACCTGATCGAGCTGGACCGTCCGCTGCCGCCGGCCGAGCCGCTCGTGACGTTCGCGCCCGACGACCCGCTCCGGCTCCGGCACCCCGCGTACACGATCTACACCTCCGGATCGACCGGGAAGCCCAAGGGCGTGGTGACCGAGTACGCCGGACTCACCAACATGCTGGTCAACCACCGGCGCCGCATCTTCGAACCGGTCCTGGCCGAACACGGCCACCGGGTCTTCCGGGTCGCGCACACCGTGTCGTTCGCCTTCGACATGTCGTGGGAGGAACTGCTGTGGCTCGCCGACGGCCACGAGGTGCACATCTGCGACGAGGAACTCCGCCGGGACGCGCCCGCGCTGGTCGCGTACTGCCTCGCGCACGGCATCGACGTCGTCAACGTGACCCCGACCTACGCGCAGCAACTCCTGGGCGAGGGCCTGCTCGACGACCCGGACAGGCGGCCCGCGCTCGTGCTGCTGGGCGGCGAGGCCGTCACCCCGACGCTGTGGCGGCGGCTCGCCGAGACCGAGGGAACGGTCGGCTACAACCTGTACGGACCCACCGAGTACACCATCAACACCCTCGGCGTCGGCACCTTCGAGTGCCAGGACCCGGTGGTGGGGGTCGCGATCGACAACACGGACGTATACGTACTGGATCCCTGGCTGCGCCCGCTGCCGGACGGCGTCCCCGGTGAGCTGTACGTGTCGGGCATCGGCATCGCGCGGGGCTATCTCGGACAGCCGGCCCAGACCGCGCACCGCTTCGTCGCCTGCCCCTTCGGCGCGCCCGGCGACCGCATGTACCGCACCGGAGACCTCGTGGTCCGCCGCCGTGACGGCAACCTGACGTACCTCGGCCGCACCGACCAGCAGGTCAAGATCCGCGGGCACCGGGTCGAACTCGGGGAGGTGGAGGCCGTGTTCGCGGCGCACCCCGCGGTGCGGTTCGCCGCCGCGGTCGCCCAGCCCGACCCGCAGGTCGACGGCGCCCACCGGCTGGCCGCCTACCTGGTGCTGGACGGCGCGGACCTGGCCGAGGTGGCCGCCGAAGTGGGCGCCGCGCTGCCGGACTTCCTGCGCCCGACGCACTACGCCCGGGTCGACGCCGTCCCGTTGACGGTGAACGGCAAGGCCGACGTCAGGGCGCTGCCCGAGGCCAAGCCGCTCGGAGCCCTGACCACGGCGGGGGAGCGCGGCCCGGCGACCGGGACGGAGACCGCGGTGTGCGCGTTCTTCGCCGAGGCCCTGGACCTGGACGACGACGAGGTGAGCGCGGTGAGCGACTTCGTGTCCCTGGGGGGTCATTCCATGCTGGCGGTGCGGCTGGCCGGGCTGCTCCGCCGCGAGTACGGTCCAGTGATCACGATCCGTGATCTGTTCACCCTGCGAACCCCGGAAGCGATTGCCCGTCACCTCGATGAGAACTCCTGACACGCAGCGGACCCGCCCCGGGTCCGACATCCTGCGGACCGCGCTGCGCCGCAACATCGGCGCCATGACCTCGGGCACCGTCCTGATGGGGCTCTACCAGGCCGGTGAGACCGCCTTCCCCATCGCGCTCGGCCTCATCGTCGAACACACCATGCGGGACCGGAGCCCCGGCTCGCTCGGCCTGTCGATCGCCGCCCTGGCGGTGATCATCACGACCGTCTCGCTGTCGTGGCGGTTCGGGATGCGCATCCTGCAGAAGGCCAACACCACCGAGGCGCACCGCTGGCGGGTCCGCGTCGCGGAGTGCGGGCTCCAGCCGGTGGCCAGGGACGTGGACCTCAAGTCCGGCGAGGTGCTGACCATCGCCACCGAGGACGCCGACCAGACGGCCGACATCATCGAGGTGGTGCCGCTGCTGATCAGTTCGCTGGTCGCGGTGCTGATCGCGGCGCTGGCACTCGGCCTGGCCGACCTCCGGCTCGGGGTGCTGGTGATCGTGGGGACCGTGGCGATCCTGTCCGTCCTGAGCGTCATGTCCAGGCGGATCGGCTCCAGCACCCGCGAACAGCAGGCGCGGGTGGCACGGGCGGGTGCCAAGGTCGCCGACCTCATCATCGGGCTGCGGCCCCTGCACGGGTTCGGCGGCAACCACGCGGCGTTCCGGACCTACCGGAAGGTCAGCACGGAGGCGAAGCGGCAGGCGGTCACCGTCGCCAGGGTGAACGGAGCGTACGCGGGCACCGCACTGGCCCTCAACGCGGTGCTCGCCGCCGCGGTGACCCTGACGGCCGGGGTGCTGGCCTTCGAGGGGCGCATCACCATCGGGGAACTCGTCATGGCCGTCGGGCTCGCGCAGTTCATCATGGAACCGCTGCGGCTCTTCTCCGAGATGCCGAAGTACGTGATGATCGCCCGCGCCTCCGCCGAGCGGATGGCGCTCGTCCTGGCCGCGCCCCCGGCGACCACCCCGGGGTCGGGGCAGCCGGCCGCCGGTGGCGACCTGGAGGTCGACTGCGTACGCCACGGGGCCCTGCGGAAGGTGAAGTTCACGGTGTCCGCCGGCGAGTTCGTCGCGATCGCCGCCTACCAGCCGCGGGCGGCGGCCGACCTCGCCGCGGTCCTCGCCCTGAACGTCCCGCCCGAGGCGTACGAGGGTGCGGTACGGGTCGGCGGCCGGGACCTGGCGGACCTGTCGGTCGAGGCGGCCCGCGCGCTCATGCTGGTGAACCCGTACGACGGGGAGATCTTCGCGGGCACCCTGCGCTCGAACATCGACCCGTCGAACAGCAGCCGGACGGTCCCGGAGGCCGTCGAGGCGTCCATGCTGACCGACGTCGTCGCCCTGCATCCGGAAGGCCTGGACTACGCCGTCCGCGACCGCGGCGCCAACCTCTCCGGCGGACAGCGCCAACGGCTGTCCCTGGCCCGCGCCCTCGCCGCCGATACCGACGTCCTGGTCCTGCGCGACCCGACCACGGCCGTCGACGCGGTGACCGAGCAGCTCGTCGCGCGCAGGGTCGCGAAGCTGCGCCGGGGCCGCACCACCCTCGTGCTCACCAGCAGTCCGGCCCTCCTGGACGCCGCCGACCGGGTCCTCGTGCTGGACGACGGCGTCATCACCGCCGAGGACACGCACCGCAACCTGCTCGCCACCGACGAGGACTACTGCCAGGCGGTGGCGCGGTGAGTGCTCGCTCACCTGCCCCGGGCCCATGACGTGCGCCACCCGATTGCAGTCTTTCGGGGTGTTTGCGCCGACGCCCCTGGGAAAGGGGCTCTCTGACCACCGGTGGCGACATACCGGTGCACAGCGTAGGGAAACACGAGAAACAAGGAGGTTTCGATGTCCTCGAAGCGACGTCGCAAGAAGAAGGCCCGCCGCAAGAACGGCGCGAACCACGGCCGCCGTCCGCAGAGCTGAGACGGTCCTGACTCGGGTGGGCGGCCGACGCCGCCCACCCGAGCGCGTTCGCGGACGTGGACGCGCCCGACGGCTCCTACGCCTCCCGGGAGGCCCCCGCCCGACGTGCGTCCGCGTCGGGCAGCGCGCAGGCCGGAGTCCCGCCCGGCAGCCGTCGGCGGTTGGCCGCCACGAGCCGGTACACACCGGCGGCCGCCCAGCGGGCCGGCGCCAGGGCGAGCACCCCTCCGACCACGCTCCAGCCGCCGCCGGCGCTCAGCAGCAGCTTCGACACGGCCCGCGCGCCGCCGTGGACGGACCCGGTCGGTGTCACCCACAGCACCTCCCGCCGCGCACGCTCCTCGCTCACGCCGTACTCCGCCAGGTCGGACCGCTGCCAGGGGACGCTCTCGCAGCGCGGCCGCACCCTCCGCTCGATGACACGCACCGCGGTGGTGCAGAAGCCGCAGTCTCCGTCGAAGACGAGCACAGGCCGGGTCCGCATACGTCCCATGGTGCACCTTCCTCCGGCTCGGTTCACTTCCGGGCCGAGCGCCGGCGCAGCCAGAGGGGCAGGGCGTACCAGGACAGGACGAACCACAACATCACCAGCCCCGTGAGGACTTCGGCCAGCACGCCGGGCACGACGACGTGCAGGATGAGCAGGAGCGTGCAGCCGATCGTCAGCGCCATCAGCACCATGCCGCACATCATGAGGCGGTGCGCGATCTCCACCATCTCGTCCTTCATGCGCTGCCCGGACAGGAAGCGGTGGATGGAGACCGGTGCTATCAGCGAGGCCGTGGCCGACGCCCCGAGGACGACCGTGATGACGTAGACCACGTGGTCGAAGGTGTCGAGGGACCGGAAGAGGGGCGTGAAGGCGACGCTCAGCAGGAAACCGAAGAGGATCTGCACGCCCGTCTGCGCGACGCGCGTCTCCTGCATGATCTCGTTCCATCTTCGGTTGACGCGCTCGCGCGGCGTCTCCGGCGGTTCGAGTTCGTCGGCGGAGGCACGGCCGTCACATGCGTCGCATCGACCGGTCCGTGCCCCGTCGGTCGGTTCGGCGGTAGTGGTCATGTTCACCCTCCTGTGTCGGACCGTTCATCTGCCCGTTCGCGGCGGCGGCATGCACAGGAAGCGGGCAGGTCGGAGCGGGTGCCCGCGGGCCGTCGACCTCACGAGGGATTCCGGGCCGGCGTCCTGGGCGACGCCGGCCGGCACCGAGGCCGACGGGGCTAGGCGAGTGCCCAGCCGACGTCCCGGAGCAGGGCGTGGCGCCAGCCCGCCCGGTCGTGGTCCGACGCCGACCGCGAGACCCGCACGGTCGCGCCGGCCCGCTCGGTGAGGGACTCCACCAGGGCGCAGTGGGGGAGCATCCGGCGCTCGTGCTCTCCCACGTCGAACGCGATACGCAGCGCGGACAGGTCGGGCCGCTCCCGCAGACGTGCGGCGAGGACGCCGCCGACCGGGCCGGCCAGGGGGTCGGCCCGGTGCGCGGCGTCGGGCGTCCACCAGAACGAGGCCGACTGGCAGGCGACGCGGGACACCAGGCCGGGGAACGCCAGGGCCGCGTACAACGCGCTCAGTCCGCCGAGGCTCTGTCCCGCGACCACCATCCGGTCCATGTCGGCGCGCACGCCGCTCTCCGCCACCAGGGGCAGCAGTTCCTCCCCGACCGCCTCCCACAGCTGAGGCCGGCACCCGAACTCTGCCGCCCGGTCCCCGGCCGGCAGGAAGACGAGCGTGACCGGAGGCAGGTCGCCCGCCGCCACGGCCGACTCGAACGCCGTCATCGCCGGGTGCAGGTACAGCCAGTCGTCCCCGTCCAGCAACAGGACGAGCGGGCCGCCACCGCCCACCGGATGGACGCGCACGGTACGGCGCCCACCGAGCCGTCGACCGGCCCAGCGGATCCGGGTGCGGGGGAGGGGGAGCACCCCGGCGGCGTCCACGAGGGGCCAGTGCGGCTGGGCCGGTGCGTCCGGGGTGGCGGCGATGGACCGTTCGCCCCCCGCACCGGCCGGGTTCAGCGGGTCGGCGTACGCCGAGTCGCCGACGAGGAACTGGTACGTCACCCGCAGCCGTGCGGGCATCGCCACGTGCGCGTACCAGCAGTCCGTGTCGCCCCACCGCCGCAGGGGGACCGGCGCCGACCAGCTCTCGAAGCCGACGGTCGCCGCTTCGTGCCCGCGCCGCAGGAAGAGGGTGACCCAGCCGTCGCCGTCGGGCCGGGAGACCGGTGCCCGCGCCGTCGCCCAGAACGCGTCGGTGCCGGGCACGCCGGACAGTCCGAACACCGCGAAGTCGTCCCCCACCGGGCTCATGAACGTCTCCTTGTGGAGCGGAAAGCGGGAAGGCTAAGCTCAACTCCGCTTAGGCGAGCCTAACTTAACGTGTCGGGAGGTACCGCGGAATGAGCACCAACCCCTTCGATGACACCGAGGGCCGTTTCCTCGTCCTGGTGAACGCCGAGGGCCAGCACTCTCTCTGGCCCTCCTTCGCGGAGGTGCCCGGCGGATGGACGGTCGCCTTCGAGGAGAACACCCGGGACGCCTGCCTGGAGTTCGTCGAGGCCAACTGGACCGATTTGCGCCCCCGTTCCCTCGCCGAGGCCATGGACGCCTGAGGCCCGATGCTCTGCACCAGGCTCACCAACGCCCGCTTCCTCACCATGGACCCGGACCATCCCGTCGCCCACGATCTGGGTGTCTGGCGGGGCCGGATCGTGGGGCTCGACGCAGCCGTCACCTCGCTCCCCGCGCGCGAGGTGATCGACCTCCAGGGCGCGACCGTCCTGCCCGGCTTCATCGACGCCCACGTCCACCTGGCGTGGACGGGGTTCAAGCAGCGCACGCCGAGCATCGCGGGACACACCCGCATCGACGACGCGCTCGCCGCCATCGACGAGGCCGTCACGCGCGAGGGCGCTCCGGGCGCCTGGGTGAGCATCGCCGGCTACGACCAGCGGACCCTCGGCCGGCACCTGACCGCCGCCGAACTGGACCGGGTCAGCCACGGCCGCAAGCTGTACGTGACGCACGACTCCGGGCACGGGTGCCTGGTCAACTCCGCCGTTCTCGACCTGCTCCCGGCCGACGTCCCGCACGAGGACGGCTTCCTCGCCGAGGGCGCCATGGGCGCCGCCCGCGCGCTGCGCCTGCCGTACTCCCAGGAGGAGCTGGCCGAGGCGATCGGGCGGGCCGCCCGCGGCTGCCTGACCGAGGGGATCACCGCCTGCGCGGAGGCCGGTATCGGCGGCACCCTCCTCGGCCACGGGCCCCTGGAACTGGGCGCCTACCAACTCGCCCGAGATCAAGGCCTGTTGCCGATCAGGGTGCAGCTCATGGTGTCCGCGGACCGCCTCCGCCCGGTCGCCGCCCACCGGGACGACGGCATCCCGCGCGCCCTCGACCTCGGCCTGCGCACCGGTTTCGGTGACGGGCGGCTGTCCGTGGGGGCGCTGAAGGTCTTCACCGACGGCGGCATGATGGCCAGGACCGCCGCGCTCACCCGCCCGTACGAAGGACTCGGCCACGCGGGCCAGTTGCAGGACGACCCCGACGTGCTCGCCGGCACCATCGTGGACGGTCACCTCGCCGGGTGGCAGCTCGCCGTCCACGCCATCGGCGACCGCGCGGCCGACGTGGCCCTGGACGCCCTGGAACGGGCCCAGCGCCTGCGACCGCGGCCCGGTGCCCGGCACCGCGTCGAGCACGCCGGCCTGATCCGCCCCGACCAGCTCCCGCGCCTCGCGCGACTGGGCGTCAGCGCGGTCGTCCAGCCCTCCTTCCTGCGTCACTTCGGCGACGACTACGCGGCGATCATGGGCGAGGAGCGGGCTCCCTGGCTCTACCGCGGCAGGGCGTTCCTGGACCACGGAATCCCGCTGGTGGGCAGCTCGGACCGCCCCGTCGCCGACGGGTCGCCGTTGCACGCCGTCCAGTTCATGGTCGAGCGCGCCTCCGCCTCGGGCCGCACCATCGGCCCCGACGAGGGCATCACCGTCGACGAGGCGCTGCGCGCCTACACGGTCGCCGGCGCCTTCGCCTGCCACTGGGAGGACGACCTGGGCAGCCTCACCCCGGGCAAACGGGCCGACCTGGTCGTCCTCGGCGACGACCCGACGCGCGTCGACCCGTCGCGCATCGGCGCCATCGAGGTGGTGGCGACCTACGGCGACGGACGCGTCGCCGGGGACCCGACGCGGTAGGACCCGCCGCCGTGGGCCGGTGCGGTGGGCCGGTGCGGTGGGCCGGTGTCGCGAGCGGCGGCCCGCCGACGCGTGCCACCGGGAAATCCGGTCGACAGAAGGGCCCGCGAGGCACTGGGATGGCCCGGACCGCCTGCCGCCGCCCGCCGTCCGCGGTGGGCCCGACTCAGGAGACGCCCCGTTGCGGAGCCACAGCACACCGCGTCGGCCCCGGATCGACACCGCACTGGTGAGGCGGCTGGTCGACGCGCAGTTCCCCCAGTGGGCGGGTCTGCCGCTGCGGCCGTTCGAGCCGGCCGGGTCGGACCACGTGATCCACCGGCTGGGTGAGGAGCTGGCCGTCCGGGTCCCCCGGCACGCCGGCGCCGTCGGACAGGCCCGGAAGGATCTCGCCTGGCTGCCCCGGCTGGCCCCGCACCTGCCCCTGGAGGTCCCGGTGCCCGTGGCGGTGGGGGAGCCCGATCTCGGCTACCCGTGGCCCTGGGCGGTCTCCCGCTGGCTCGACGGCGAGGTGGCCACCGTCGAGGCGCTGGCGGAATCGGCCGGGGCCGCCACCGAACTCGCCCGCTTCCTGCGCGCACTGCAACGGTACGAGACCGAGGACGCCGTGGCACCGGCGGCTCTCGCGGACCTCCGCGGGCGGCCCCTCGCCGATCGGGACCGGGCCACGCGCGCCGCCATCGCGGACGTGGGCGACGTGTTCGACCCGGAGGCCATGACCGACCTGTGGCGAGCGGCGCTCACGGCGGAGCCCTGGGGCGGCCCGCCGGTGTGGTTCCACGGCGACTTCCACACCGGCAACCTGCTGACCGTGGACGGGAGACTCAGCGCGGTCATCGACTTCGGCGAGCTGGGACTCGGCGACCCGGCCCGCGACCTGATGATCGCCTTCACGCTGCTCTCGCCCACGTCCCGGTCCGTCTTCCGCGCCGAGCTGGGCGTGGACGACGCCACCTGGACGCGAGGTCGTGGCTGGGCCCTGGCCACCGGCCTGAACGCCTACGTCGCCTACGCCGCGACCGAACCCCGGGTCGCCGCACAGACGACACGGCAGATCACCCAGGCCCTCATCGGCTGAGCGAAGAGGGAGGGGCCAGGGACGGCCGGGCCGCTCTCCCGTGCGCGGGACCGGCGGCGGGTCAGTCCTTCCAGTAGCCGCCTCGCGGCAGGCGGACCCACAGGTCCGCGGGCCCCGTCACCGCGCGCGCGTCGGTCAGGCGCAGTCCCGCGTAGGCGCATGAGTAGGCCACCGCGTTGCCGCCGTACACGTAGGAGGCCAGCACCTGCTCGGCGGTGTCCTCCGGGTTCGGTCCACCGCCGGGGTGCAGATCCCAGCCTTCCACGGTGCCGTCGCGAGCGATGCTGCCCTGGTTGCCGCTCTTGGGGTTCGCGTACAGGCCGTAGCAGACGGTCCCGGCGGACAGCCGGGTCAGCACCCCCGGCATCTGCGGCGCGTACCCCCACGGCTGGGTCACGAGGCAGCCGCCCGGCACGGACGTCACTCCGACGATCTCCAAGCCGTCGTCCATGTCGTACGCGTACGGATCCTCCAGAAACTCGTCGATCTCCTCGCCCCGCACGGGCGACGCGCCCAGCCGCCGCACCGCTTCGGCCGCGTCGATCCCCGCCACGCAGGCCAGGCCGGTGCCGTCGTAGTAGACGCCGCCCAGCACGTCGATGAGCCGTGCGGCCTCCTCGGCCACGGCACGTTCCGCCTCGGTCAGCTCCGCACCGGCCGGGGCGGTGAAGAGGCCGGGTGTCGGCCCGGCCAGGCTCAGCCGCCCGGGTGACCAGCCACCGATCGACCGCCGCCACGGGTCGGCGCCGGCAGCGGCCAGGGCGAGCGCGTTCTCCGCCCTCCGGAACATGACGGCCTCCCACAGCGCCGTCACCCCGTTCTCGAGCGCGTCCACGTCCGCGACCCGACGGGCCAGCTCCGCCACCACTTCCGCGGAGCCGAACGCCGCCGCCCGGTGGAGAGGGTGGCCGCCGCTCCACCTCTCCGGGTCGGCACCCTGCTCCAGGCGCCGGCGGACGTCGTCCACGTCCCGCCAGTCCCAGCCCACCCCGGCCCAACCGTCAGCCCCGGTCGCCATCATGCCCCTCCCGCACCGATGCGAAGGGCCGCGCGCGGGCCCCTCCTTCCCACACCCTCGCAGAGGGGTCCGACACGCCCGCGCCGCGCGGCTGCGTCACCGGGGCGGACGGCTCCGAAAATCCTTTGGCGCTCGCGGACGCGTGTGGTGGGATGAGATCAACGGGGGCGGCTCCCCGGCGTGCATCCTTCTCATCCTCTCGAAAAGACCCGCGCGCCCACTCTCCGTCCCCGTTTCCCCTTCCCCCGGACGTCGTGGAGGATCTCCCCGTTGCTCGCTGCCGAGTCCGTACTGCTGCGCCGTGTCCAGACCGCGTACGTCGACGGGGCGTCCCCGGCCGGCGGCGGAACCGGACCGGCGATGCGCCGACTCGAGGCCGAACTGCTCGGCCGCGGTCACCTGCTCTCCGCTCCCCTGCACGCGGCGCTCGGCGCCCTGGCCACCGACGAACTGGCGGCCGCGCACGTCCGCCTGGTCGGGCTGGCCGACGACCTGCTCGGCTCCGGCCGCACCCACGCCCCGCTCTTCCGCGGCTTCCCGCGCACCGTGCCGCGCGACACCGAGGCGCTGTACGTGGACCGGGTCTTCGCCTTCCTGCTGCAACAGCCGCAGCACCCCTGCGTGCTGTGCGGCGAGGCGCGCACGGTGCACCCCGTCTCGCCGTGTGCGCACCTCGTGTGCCGGCTGTGCTGGGACGGAGCCGACTACGCGGGGTGCCCCGTGTGCCACCGCCGGATCGACGCGGACGACCCCTTCCTGCGGCCGGTCCGGGCCGTCGGGGCCGCGAAGGCGCCGGTGCCCGGTCCGCTGCGCCTGCTGCGGCTGGGCACCGACCGGGCCGCCGACGCCACCGACGTGGTGGACTCCCTGCTGGCCCGCCGTACGCCCCTGTCCCCGCAGGACCGGGACGACCTGCTGACCCTGCTGCCCCTCACACCGGCGGGCCGCGGTGAGCTGCCCCGGGACATCCCGGTCCGGGAGACGAAGGCACTCGTCCTGGGGACGCTCGTACGCGACGCCGCGGACGGCGTGCCGGTACGGGAGTTGCTCGCCGAGCGGCTCACCACTGCCACCGACGTGCTGCGGCTGCTCGCCGTGGTCTGCGACGGCGACCCCGGGCTGGTGACCCCGACGCGGTTCACGAACCTGCCGCGCCCGCTGCGCCGACTGCTGCTCACGCTCCTCGACGGCCTGCCGGCACCGTTCCTCGTGGAGGACGTGCTGCGGCACCCCACGGCGTGGAAGCGGGCCGCGGAGGCCCTGCACCCCTTCGAGCGGCACACCCGGCATCCGCGGGCCGCCCTCGCCTTCGCGGTGCTCCGCGCGACCCCCGTGGACCCCGGCACCGCCTTCGGTGCCGCCCTGCTCGACACGGCCGCCGCGCACCCCGACGCCGTCCGGGTGGACGGGAGCCGGATCCGCCCGGCGACCTGGGCCGGACGTCTGGAGCAGGCGGTGGCCGAGGGCGACGCCGGCCGCGCCGCGACCCTCGCGGGCGAGCGCCCCGGCGAACTCGTGCGCCGCCTGGACCGGTTGCTGCGCCTGCACACCGGCGACGTCCTCGAAGCGGACCTGGAGAAGGCCCTCCTGCGCGGGCTGCCGAAGGTGGGCCCCGGGCCGCTGCTGTCGGCCCTCGGGGCGCTGCGGGCGCGCGCCGAGGACCGCGTCGGCCGCCGCCGCGTGTTCTTCCCCCGCGGGGACGTGACCCGGACCCTGAGCGTCGCGGAGCGGCGGGCCCCACTGCCCGCCGGGCTGGTGTCGGCGGCGGTCGCGTCGCTGGAGGAGGAGGTGCTGCGCCGGTTCGCCGCCGGGCCGTCGTACGAACTGTCGGTCCTGGACGCGGGCCTGGCCGACCTCACCGTGCCGTTCACCGAGCGGACCGCCGCGAAGGCGCTGGTCGCCCTGGGCCGGGGCAGCGCGCAGATGCTTCCCGACGGCGCGCTGCTCCGGCTGTTCCTGCACTGGACCGAACCACGGGGCAACCGGACGGACCTGGACCTCTCCGTCGCGTTCTTCGACGCGGCCTGGCAGTTCACCGGGCTGTGCGACTACACGCACCTGGTCCACGGGGTGGACGCCGCGGTGCACTCCGGCGACCTCACCTCGGCTCCGGCGCCGCGGGGCGCCACCGAGTACGTGGACCTCGATCTGGAACGACTGACCAGGCGAGGGGACGTCTACGCCGTCCCGCTGGTCTTCAGCTTCAACAACGTGCCGTTCGAGGAGCTGCCGGACGCCTTCGCGGGCTTCATGGCCCTGCCCGCACACGCTCCGCGGGACGCGTCGTACGATCCGCGGACGGTGCGTCAGCGGTTCGACCTGGCGGGCGACTCGCGGGTGTGCATGCCGATGATCGTGGACCTGGGCCGCCGCCGGACGCTGTGGACCGACACCCATCTGCCGTCCGCGAGCGGTTTCCAGTCCATCGGCTCGCACGGCGGCGACGGACTGGCGACGGTGGCCCGGAACGTGTGGGAGCAGTTCGCCTCCGGCAGCCGGGTCACCCTGTGGGACCTCGCGGTGTGGCGGGCGGCGGCGTGCTCCCCCGAGGTGGCCGTGACGCTCCGGGGGCCGGAACCCGCGCTGCTGAGGTACCGGCGGGGGCCGGGGGAGACGACGCGTGCGTTCGCCACCAGAGTGGCGTCCACGGAGGACGGTGACGCGTGCGTCCCGCACTCCGACCCCGACGGGGCGGCGGCCCGACTGGCCGCCGGCAAGCGGGTGTTCCTCGCGACGGTCCACGCAGACATCGACGCGGAACGGGCCACGGGCACGTCGTACCGCGTCTTCCCCGGGCCGGGGGACGCCTCGCGGACCCTGACCCGGGTGACCGCCGGGGACCTGGTCGCCGAGTTGGGGTGAGCCGGTCCCGGACCGTCCACCGGGCGACCCCCACCGCGTCACACGGCCGGGTCACACGGCCGTCGCCCGGACGGCCGACAGGTCCTCCCCGGTGAGCTGCGCGACCCGGTGCGCCGGGACACCGGCGGCCAACGCGCGGGCGAGCAGCGCCTCGCGGCCGTCCGCGCAGGTGCGGTAGGCGAGCAGCTCCTCCTCCAGCCGGGCGACGCTCTCCGGAGCGGCCTGGTGGCGCACCCGGCTCAGCTCCTCCTCGCTCAGCGGGACGGGCAGTCGCTCCGCGTCCTCGGGAACGGCCGCCGTGTCCTCCGGCGGCACCAGGCGGAGCCCGGCGGAAGAGGCACCGACGCCCTGCGCGTCCAGCCACGCCCGCACGGCGGGGGTCTCCATGCAGGCCAGGTCGCCGACCGCCGCGGGAGGCACCCCGAGCGTCGTGGCGGTGCCGTCCAGCAGAACGAGGTAGGCGTCGTCGGTCATCCTCGGTCCCTCCCGGGAGAAGCTCATGTCCTGAGTGCCTCCCCTCTACCCGTCTTCGGCCGCCTCATCGGTGGGCCGACCGGCGACTTTCCCGGCAGGTCAGCCCGGCACGAAGCGCACCGGCGTCCCGGCCGCCGCCTGGGCCGCCGCCGCCAGGGCGGACTCCGCGACGACCGCGACCACCGGGTAGCCACCGGTCGTCGGATGGTCGTTCAGGAAGATCACCGGACGTCCGTCGGGCGGGACCTGCACGGCGCCCAGGACCATGCCCTCACTGGGCAGTTCCCCCGTGGACACCCGGTCCAGGGCCGGCCCCTCGGTGCGCAGCCCGATGCGGTTGCTGTGCGGGGAGACGCGGTAGGTGGCCGAGGTGAGGGTGCGCAGGGCGGCGGGGGCGAACCAGTCGGCGCGCGGGCCCGGGCCCACCGGAAGGACGAGTTCGGTGGGCGGTGCCGGCCAGGGGGCGGCCGGGGGCAGCGCCACCGGGCGGGCGGGGGTGCCCACCGGGACGACGTCCCCGTCCCGCAGGGGGAGCGGGCCCAGCCCCGAGAGCAGGTCCGTGGACCGGCTGCCGAGCACCGGCTCGACGGCGACGCCCCCGGCCACCGCCACGTAGGAGCGCACGCCCGCGCTCACGGCTCCCACGTCCAGGACCGCGCCGGCCGGTACCCGCACCGGAGCACCCCAGGCCGCGGGCCGCCCGTCCACGGTGACCGGGCAGGGCGCACCGCCGACCACGACGGTGACGGCACGGTCGGGACGCAGGGCGCAGCCGGTGAGGGTGGTCTCCAGGACGGCGGCGCCGGGACGATTGCCGAGCAGCCGGTTGGCGAGCCGCATCGCCGGTGCGTCGAGGGCGCCGGAGCGGGGCACGCCCAGGTGGGCGTGGCCGCGTCGGCCGGCGTCCTGCACCGTGGTCAGCGCGCCCGGGCGCACGGCCGTGAGCGCGGTCATCCGATGGCCCCGGCGGGCACGTCGGATACCGCGACGAAGCGCACCCGCGTCCCCGGGGTGAGCAGCGCCGCCCGGTCCCGCGCGGTGTCCCACAGCCGCCCCGGGTCGGGCATCGCGCCGATCAGCTGCCAGCCGCCCGGCGTGGAGCGCGGGTAGACCGCGCTGTAGGGCCCGGCGAGTGCGACCGCGCCGGCCGGCACCCGGGTCCGGGGAGTCGCGCGCCGGGGCACGTGCAGCTCCTCGGGCAGACCGGTGAGGTAGCCGAAGCCGGGTGCGAAACCGCAGAACGCGACGCGGTACGTGGGTGCCGTGTGCAGCGCCGCGACCTCGTCGGGGGAGACTCCCCACCGGTCCGCCACGTCCGCCAGGTCCGGACCGTCGTAGCGGACGGCGATCTCCACGACGTCGCCGTCGTCGTCGCCCCCCGGCCGCACCCGCCAGCCGGCGACCTCGCGGGCCAGCGCCTCCGGGTCCGCCACCCCGTCCAGCAGCACCGTCCGCGCCCCCGGCACGATCTCCGCCACGGGCGGCAGGGACCCGGCGGCGCGCCGGCGGAGCAACTCGGTGTGGAAGGCCGCGGTGTGCTCGGCGTCGGGCAGTTCGACCAGGAGCGCGCGGCGGCCGGCGGGACGCGTCGTGACCGTCCGGCTCCCCGTCATGCGAAGGCCCCGATCCCGGCTCCGGACGCTTCCAGCTCCCGACGCACCCGGGCCGCGATCCCGGCCGCGTTCGGGGTGTCGCCGTGCACGCACAGGGAGCGGGCGGCGACCGCGACCGTCGTGCCGTCGACGGCCTCGACCGTGCCGTCCACCGCGATCGTGAGCGCGCGCCGCACCACCGCGTCCTCGTCGGTCACCACGGAGCCGGCCTCGCGCCGGGGGACGAGGGTGCCCCGAGCCGTGTAGGCGCGGTCCGCGAAAGCCTCGGGCACCCCGGTGAGACCGGCGTCCCGGGCGGCGGCGAGCAGACGGGACCCGGGCAGCCCGAGCACCGGCAGCGCACCGCCGGCGAGCCGCACACCGGCCACCACGGCCCCGGCCTGCTCGGCGTCGTGGACGGTGCGGTTGTAGAGCGCGCCGTGCGGCTTCACGTAGGCCACCTCGGCGCCGGCGGCCTCGGCGAACACCCTGAGCGCCCCGATCTGGTACGCCACCTCGGCCGCCAGCTCGTCGGCGGGCACGTCCATCGCGCGCCGCCCGAAGCCCGCCAGGTCGCGGTAGGACACCTGTGCCCCGATCCGCACCCCGCGCTCGGCGGCGAGCCCGCAGACGCGGCGCATCACCGACGGGTCGCCCGCGTGGAATCCGCAGGCGACGTTGGCGCTGGTGACGACGGAGAGCAGGGCGTCGTCGTCGGTGAGGGTCCAGCGGCCGAAGCCCTCACCGAGATCTGCGTTGAGGTCGATCACCCTCTGAACGTAGACGATTGTTGAACGATCCGACAAGAGGTGATCGACCGCCCAGGAGTATCGACGGGCACTTCGCTGAAACGGGTCCTCGGGGGCATCGAAGGATTCACCTCTTGTTAGATCGTTGAACGATCGCTAGTGTCCGTGCATCTGCCACGTATCCGGGGTTAGGGTCCCGGGGCCATCAAGCTCCGGCTCCGCGACTCCCGGAGCCGTGCTCTGCCCCCTCATGCCTGAAGAAGGCCACCGAATGATCGTTCTTCTCGGTGTGGTCGTGGTGATCCTCGGATTCGTCACGCGCCGCAATCCCGTCCTCGTGGTGGGCGTCGCCGGTGTCGTCACCGGACTGCTCGGCAGGATGGACCCGCTGGAGGTCCTCGCGGCCTTCGGCCGGTCCTTCGCCGACAGCCGCTCGGTCACCGTCTACGCCATCGTGCTCCCGGTGATCGGCCTGCTGGAGCGCTACGGCCTGCGCGAGCAGGCGCGCACCCTCATCGGCCGCCTGGGCAAGCTCAGCGCGGGCCGGTTCCTCACGGTCTACCTGCTGGTCCGCCAGGTCACCGCGGCCTTCGGCCTCAACAGCATCGGCGGCCCCGCACAGACGGTCCGGCCCCTGGTCGCCCCCATGGCGGAGGCCGCCGCGGAACGCTCCACGGGGGCGAAGCTGCCCGACCGGCTGCGCGAGAAGGTGCGGTCCTACTCCGCGTCCGCCGACACCGTGGGCGTCTTCTTCGGCGAGGACTGCTTCATCGCCATCGGCTCCATCCTGCTGATCACCGGCTTCGTGAACTCCACCTACCACCAGGAGATCGAACCGACCCAGCTGGCCCTGTGGGCGATCCCGCTCGCGGTCTGCGCCTTCGTCATCCACGGCGCCCGGCTGCTGGTCATGGACCGGCAGCTGGAGCGCGAGATGGCCCTCGCCGCCGCCGAGCACGACCTGCCGCTTCCCGAGGGGGCCGACAAGTGATCAAAGTCGAATGGCTGTACTGGCTGATAGGCCTGGTCTTCGTCGTCATGGCCGTCCAGATGGCCGCCGACCGCAGCAACCCCAAGCGCTGGACCTCCGCCGCGTTCTGGGGACTGCTCGGCCTCACCTTCCCCTACGGGACCGGCGTGGCCAACGCCACCGCCGGCAACGGGGGCTGGACCCTGCCCGCCGAACCGCTCGGCGTCGCGGTCCTCGCCCTGATCGTGCTCGCCGGGTTCAACTTCCTCGGCAAGGGCGTCCCGGTGACCACCACCGACGAGCAGCGCGAGGCGTCCGCCGCCCGGCTCGGCAGCAAGATCTTCATCCCCGCGCTGACCATCCCCCTCGTCGCGATCGTCTGCGCCTCCGTCCTGGACGAGTCCGGACTGTTCGAGACGGGCAAGGCCACCCTGCTCGGCCTCGGCCTGGGCTGCATCGCCGCGCTGGTCGTCGGCATGCTGGTCACCGGCGAGAGGAAGGTGTCCGTACCGATCCGGTCCGGCCGCTCCATGCTGGAGGCGATGGGCTCCGCCCTGCTGCTGCCCCAGCTGCTGGCCGTCCTCGGGTCGATCTTCGCCGCCGCCGGGGTCGGCACCCAGGTGGGGGACATCATGAACAGGGTCCTGCCCGACGACTCCCGGTACCTGGCCGTCATCGCCTACTGCGTGGGCATGTTCCTGTTCACCGTCATCATGGGCAACGCCTTCGCCGCGTTCCCCGTCATGACCGCGGCGATCGGCTGGCCCGTCCTCATCCAGCAGATGCACGGCAACGAGCCCGCCGTCCTCTCGATCGGCATGCTCGCCGGTTTCGCCGGCACTCTCTGCACGCCGATGGCCGCCAACTTCAACATCGTCCCGGCCACCCTGCTCGAACTGAAGGACCAGTACGGGCCGATCAAGGCGCAGCTGCCCACGGGCGTCGCGCTCCTGGGGTGCTGCACCGTCATCATGGCGCTCTTCGCCTTCTGAGGGACGACCCCGACCGGCCCCCGCGACCCCGCACGGCCGCCCCCCACCGCCGCCCGCCCGACCCCGCAAGGATCGCCCATGCCCCGTGTCCTCGTCACCGGCTTCGCCCCTTTCGGCGGCGAGAGCGTGAACCCGTCCTGGCAGGCGGCGTCCCTGCTGGCCGCCGAGCCCCCCGCCGGCCTCACCGTGCGCGCCGTCGAACTGCCCTGCGCGTTCGGCACGTCCCTCGACGCCCTGCGCGACGCCGTCCGCACCGAGAACCCCGACCTGGTGCTCTGCCTGGGCCAGGCGGGCGGGCGGCCCGGCGTCACCGTCGAACGCGTCGGCATCAACGTCGACGACGCACGCATCCCGGACAACGCCGGCCGGCAGCCCGTCGACGAACCGGTGGTGCCGGGCGGCCCCGCCGCCTACTTCTCCACACTGCCCGTCAAGGCCTGCGTCGCCGCGCTGCGCGAGGCCGGGGTCCCGGCCGCCGTCTCCCACACGGCCGGCACCTTCGTCTGCAACCACGTCGCCTACGGCCTCGGCCACCTCATCGCCACCGAGTTCCCCCGGATACGAGGCGGTTTCGCGCACGTGCCCTGGGCGCCGGAACAGGTCCCCGACGGGACCGCTCCGTCCCTGCCGCCCGCCACCGTCGCCCACGGCCTGCGCGCCCTGCTGGCCGCCGCCGCCCGTACGCCGGCGGGACAGGACCTGAAGGTCACCGAAGGAGCCACCCACTGATGCCGCTCAGCGCCCACGCCTCCCGGTTCGCCGGGATCGCCCTCGCCAACATCACCCGCGAGTACCCCCACTTCCCCGCCCATCTGATCACCGCACCCGACGAACGCCTGGAGCCCCGGTCCCTGCACCCCGCCTTCTACGGGGCCTACGACTGGCACTCCTCGGTGCACATGCACTGGCTGCTGGTCCGGCTGCTGCGCCGGCACGGCGGTACCCCCGCCCTGCCCGACACCGGGCCGGCCGCCGACGTACTCGACCGGCACCTCACCTCCGAGAACCTCGCCGTCGAGGCCGCGTACCTCCGGGCCCGCCCCTCCTTCGAGCGGCCCTACGGCTGGGCCTGGCTGCTCGCCCTCGCCGCCGAGTGCCGCGCCCTCCCCGGCGAGGCGGGCACCGGCTGGGCCGGGGCGCTCCGGCCGGCCGTCGCCGCCGTGGACGACCTGCTGGCCGAGTGGCTGCCCAAGGCCACCTATCCGGTGCGCCACGGCAACCACCCCAACAGCGCCTTCGCGCTCGGCCTCGCGCTCGACTCGGGCGAGCTGTCGGCCACGACCGACCGGGCCGTACGGGAACGCCTGCTGGCGTGGTTCGCCGACGACCACGACGCACCCGCGCACTGGGAGCCGTCGGGACAGGACTTCCTCTCCCCGGCGCTGACCGAGGCCGACACGATGCGCAGGGTGCTCCCCGAGGGGGACTTCCCGGCCTGGCTCGACCGCTTCCTGCCCGCGCTGGGCGCCGGCGCCCCCTGCCCACCGCTGGACGTGCCGGTCGTCTCCGACCACGCGGACCCGCAGATCGGCCATCTGCTCGGGCTGACGCTCAGCAGGGCCGCCGCTCTCCGCGCCCTCGCGGACGCCCTGCCGGACGGTGCGGTGCGCGGCCGCCTGGACACAGCGGCCGAGGAGCACCTCGCGGCGGGCCTGCCGGCGGTGGAGCGCGGCGATTTCACCACCGACCACTGGCTGGCCACGTTCGCCGCGCTGGCCCTCGACCCGGTCGCCGCCGCCCGGTGATCCGGGCGCGCCCCGCGGTGACGGCCATGCCGTGACGCGTCCCGCCCGGGGCTCCTGGCACCGCCCGCTCAGGCCGTCCGGTCAGGCCGCCCGGTCAGGCCGTCCGGGTGGGCGCCGAGGCGCGGCGGACCGGCATCAGGGTCTCGACCGCGTCCTGCGCCAGGTGGTCGAGGACCAGCCGCTTCACCGCGTCCGGCTTCTCCAGCGGCACCACGTGGGACGCTCCGGGGACCACGGCCAGCTGGGAGCCCGGAACCGCCCGGTAGAGCGCGACCGTGTGCTCCAGCGTGACCAGGTCGTCGTCCCCGACCACGACGAGGGTCGGCGCCTCGATCCGGGCCAGGTCCTCGGGGGAGAGCGTCGGCTGGGTGCGCCACATGTCGACGACCTTGGCCGCCACCACCGGCCAGTGGTCCGTGCCGTCCGGCGTCACGGCCTCGTACAGCTCCCGGAAGAAGGCGAGGTCCTCGCCGTCCGGCGTCATCGCGTCGAGCATCGCGGGCTCGGCGAAGCACTCGGTGGCGGGGCGGAAGTTGGCCCCGATCACCACGGCCTTCCGCACGAGGTCGGGACGCGCGAGCGCCACGAGCAGCGCGACGACACCGCCGTCGCTCCAGCCGACCAGGTGCGCCGGCTCCCCGACGACCGTCTCCACGAAGTCCACCGTGTCGTCGGCCATCGCCCCGTACGACAGCGGCCCCTCGACGTCGGGGGTGTGTCCGTGCGCCCGCCGCTCGGGCAGGAAGAGGCGGTGGGCGGCGGCCAGGTCCGGGCGCAGCGCACCCCACGTGTCGTTGGTGCAGAAGCCGCCGTGCAGCAGGACCAGGGGATCACCGGTCCCCTCGGTCTCGTACCAGGTCCTGACACCAGGAAGGTCGGCGTAGTCGCCCATCGCTCCAGGCCCTCTCCGCCCGCGGTCGTCTCCCGGCCAGTTTCCGCCGCGCCCCCCGGGCCCGCAATGCGGCCACGGCCGCGCCGCTCAGAGGGCCGCGCCTCCTTCCGGAGCGCCCCGCTCGTCCGTCCCCGCGCCGCGGAGCCGGTCCGCGCTGCGGGCCACGGTGTCCAGGCGTGCCGCCAGCTCCGCGTGACCGTCCGGAAGGCGCTCACGGGCGCCGGTCAGCGGGCCGAGGAGACCGGCGGCGTCGTCGTGCCCGAGAGCCCGTACGAGGGGTGTGCGGGCCTCGGCGGGCAGCTCGGCGAGGGCGGCGACCTGGCCGGCGAGCTGGCGGAGGCCGGCCGCGTTGCCCCGCGCCCAGGCGGTGACGGCGCGGTCGGCGGCCCGGCTGTCCCGGGTGGCCCGCACGCGCTCCTCGCCGGTAGTGCCGGGGGCTCCGGGCCGCAGCCGGAGGTACCGGCGTTCGGCGGCCTGCCGGCTGGCGACACCGAGGGGACGGGCGAGGTCGGCCCAGCTCGCGCCCGCGTCCCGGGCGGTCTCGATCAGTCCCGTCTCCCAGCCCGCGAGCTGGTCGCGCACCTCGCGCAGCAGCAGCAGCGCGGCGAGTGCCTGGTCGGACCCGACCTCGGTGCCGCTGTCGGGACGACGCGGTCGCTGCGCGGTCTGTACGGCTTCCTCGATCGCAGCCAGTGCCGCCTGGGCGGCGAGGAAGGACGCGGGCCGTGCACCGGCCTCCCGTGGGTCAGCGGTCATGGCCACCTCCGTTGATGTCACCCGTTGGATGACGTAGCGAGTTGTCATCGTTTCGATGACATGTTACAACGGATGCAGAAACAGCGCATGAGCGAATCCGCTCGACGTAGGAGGTGTTCCGATGCTGATGCGCACCGACCCCTTCCGTGAGTTCGACCGCGTCGCCCAGCAGTTGCTCGGCGGTCCGTCCGGCACCTGGTCCCGTCCCTCGGCGATGCCCATGGACGCCTACCGGGAGGGCGACTCGTACGTGATCGCCCTCGATCTGCCCGGCGTCGACCCCGAAGCGATCGACATCGACGTCGAACGCAACATGCTGACCGTCCGGGCCGAACGCCGCCCCGCCCCCGCGGCCGAAGGCGTGCAGATGGAGCTGTCGGAACGACCGCTGGGCGTCTTCTCCCGACAGGTGATGCTGGCGGACACCCTCGACACCGAGCACATCACCGCCGACTACGAGGCGGGCGTGCTCACCCTGCGTGTTCCGATCGCCGAGCGGGCCAAGCCCCGCAAGATCTCCATCACCGGCGCGTCGGACCGCAAGGAGATCTCCGGCTGAGCGGCAGCCGCACCGGCAGCGGCGGAGGACCGCACGCCCCGCGTTCCCCCGTCCTCCGCCGCGCCCGCGGCAGCCTGCGCCCCGGCGCCGCCCCGGCTCCGTCGCCCACCGCCGCGGGCCGTCCGGCGCCCCGGCTCCCACGACATGAAGCCTCCACCACGAACGAGGAAGGATCCCTCACCGATGCAGTCCCTGACGGCCCGGGTCCCGGCGGCGGCCACGGTCACGGCCGAACCGGACACGCCGTACGTCCGGATGCTGGAGCAGGTCCGCTACCACGGCGCCTACGCCACGCGCGAGCGGGCCGAGGAGGTCGTGTCCGCCGTACTGGCCGCCCTCGGCCGCCGGGTCACCGGCGAGGAGCGCGTCGAGCTGGCGGCCCGGCTGCCCCGGGAGGCCGCGCGGATCTTCGCGGCGCAGGCACCCGTGGCCGAACCGATGACCGGCTGGGGTTTCGTCAGGGACCTCGCCGACCGTACCGGCGGTTCCCTCGCCACGACGCGCTGGGACGTCGGCTCCGTCCTCGGCGTGGTCGCCCGCCTCGCCGGTCCCGACCTGCTCGACCGCGTCATCGCCCAGCTCCCGTCCGGCTACGGCATCCTCTTCGGCCGGGCCGAACTCATCCAGGCGGCATGACCGGACGCCGGTCCGCGGCGGGGGCGGCGTGCGGCCCCGCCGCCGTGAGCCGGCGCAGCGCGCGCACCAGGGCCTCGACGCCCGTCCGTGCCTTGGACCGGGGGCAGCCGACGTTGAGCCGCACCCGTCCCGGAGCGCCGTAGGCGGCGCCGGGCATGACGGCCACCTTCTCCACCTCCACGAGGTCACGCTGCAACGCGTCGTCGTCGACGCCGAGGGGCCGCAGGTCGATCCAGGCCAGGTAACCGGCCTGCGGCGGCTCCCAGCCGAGCTGCCCGAACTCCTCGCGCAGCCGGGCGGCGACCATCGCGAGGTTGCCCGCGAGGTACGCGCGCAGGGCGTCCAGCCAGGCCGCACCCTCCCGGTACGCGGCGATGTGCCCGACCAGCGAGAGCACGGCGGGGGAGGACAGGCCGTCCGCCTCCTTGAGCTGCCGGAGGAAGGCGTCGCGCGACGCGGGATCGCCGATGATGCCGTAGCTCCCGGTCAGCGCGGGCACGTTGAACGACTTCGAGGCCGAGGTGAGCACGGCCCACCGCCCCTCGCCGCCGTGCCGTACCCAGGGACGGTGGACGTGCGGGGCGTACGCCAGGTCGGAGTGGATCTCGTCGCTGATGACCGCCACGTCGTACCGTGCGCACCACCGGGCCATCCGGTCCAGCTCGTCGGCGGACCAGACCCTGCCCGTCGGGTTGTGCGGTGAGCACAGCAGCAGCACGGCCGTGTCGGGGAGCGCCAGGAGCCGCTCCAACTCCGCCCAGTCGTCGAGCGGACACTCCCGGAGCCGCCGTCCCGCCGCCGCAACCGTCTTGGGGAACGCGTCGTACATGGGGGTGTGGACGACCACGCCGTCACCGGGCCGCGACCACAGCCGCAGGAGTCGCGCGACCTGGTAGACGACGGAGGGCGCGTAGACGATCGACTCGGGGTCGACCTCCGTGGCGTGCCGTGTCGCGTACCAGTGCACGACGGCGGAGAGGAAGTCGTCCTGGCGCCACCGCGAGTAGCCCAGGACCCCGTGGTCCAGACGGCCGCGGAGCGCCGCCAGGATCTCCGGGGCGGTCTCGAAGTCCATGTCGGAGATCGTGAACGGCAGCAGGTCCGGCACGCCGAAGCGGTCCTGGACGTAGTCCCACTGGGTGCACCAGGTGCCGTGCCGGTCGACCGGGGTGTCGAAGTCGTAGGACGCCGGCGAGGCGTCGCGGGCAGGTCCGGCGGAGGGGACGGGGGAGGGGGCCATGGTCATCCCACCGGGATCATCGAGGCGATGGCGTCCTTCACCGACTGGACCTGGGGGCCGATGACGACCTGGACGTTGTGGTCGTCGAGCTTGACGACCCCCACCGCACCCAGGCGCTTCAGCCGCGCCTCGTCCACCAGACCGGCGTCCCCGACCGTCATCCGCAGACGCGTGATGCAGTTGTCCAGGGAGCGGATGTTGTCGGCGCCTCCGATCGCGTCGAGGATGGCGACGGCGTCGTACTTCCCCGCGACCAGGACGCGTTCCGGTTCCGCCGCGGCGCCCCCGGCCGCGCCGGGGTCACCCGCGGGACCGACCGCGCCGGCGGGCCCGCCGCCCTCCCCGTCCTGCTCCCGGCCGTCCTCGGCCGGCGCCTCGTCGCGGCCCGGGGTCTTCAGGTCGAAGCGGGTGATGGCCCAGCGGAAGAGGAAGTAGTACACGGCGAACCACACCGCCGCGATCACGGGGATCAGGTACCACTTGGTCGAGGAGCCCTGGAGGACACCGAAGACGAGCCAGTCGATGACGTTGCCGTCGGTGTTCCCGATGAACACGCCGAGCACGGCCGCGGTGAGGAAGCCGAGGCCCACGAGGACCGCGTGGAGGGCGTACAGCCACGGCGCGACGAAGAGGAAGAGGAACTCCAGCGGCTCCGTGATGCCGCCCACCACGCAGGCCACCACACCGGACACCAGCAGGGCCTTGATCTCCGGGCGCATCCGCCGGTTCGCGCAGTGGTACATCGCCAGTGCCGCGCCCGGTAGGCCGCCCAGATAGGCGGCCATCTTGCCCTGGGAGAGGAAGTGCGTCGCGTCGGTGACGGCGGCGTTCGGCGCGGCCGAGCAGTCCAGGTGGGCGTAGAACATGTTCAGCGCGCCGGAGACATGGTCCCCGCACACGGCTCCCGAACCGCCGACGTCCGTGAAGCGGAACATGGCGACGAGGATGTGGTGCAGGCCGATCGGCCGCAGCAGCACCTCGCCCATGCCGAAGAAGAACGGACCGAACACCCCGGTGTGGCCGATGCCTCGTCCGACGGCGGTGATCCAGCCGTTGAAGGTCGGCCAGACCAGCGGGATCAGCAGGCCGAGCACGCTCAGGACCAGCGCCGACACGATCGGGACGAAGCGCAGCCCGCCGAAGAAGGCCAGGGCGTCCGGCATCCGCTGCGTGCGGAACCGCCGGTGCAGCAGGCTGACAACGATGCCAACGGCCACGGCGCCCAGCAGACCCGTGTCGATGGACTGCACGCCCAGCACGTCGGCGATGCCGTAGTGCTCGATCGCCTTCTCGTCCTCGAAGTCGACGCCCTCGGCGGTGAGGTAGAAGTTCACCGCGAGGTTCATGGCGGCGAAGCCGACGAAACCGGAGAAGGCGGCGACCCCCTTGTCCTCGCGGGCCAGACCGAGCGGAATCGCCATCGCGAAGAGCACGGGCAGGAACGTGAAGGCGACCAGACCGGTGTTGGCCATCCAGGTGAAGACGAGGTGCCAGCCCTCGCCCCTGAGGAAGGCAACGTTGTCAGTGACGGCCTCGCTGGACAGGGAGGAGCCGATGCCCAGCATGATGCCGCAGAACGCGAGCAGGGCCACGGGGAGCATGAACGTCTTGCCGAGCCCCTGGAGGAATTCCCAGAGGGCGGCCTTGGTCTTCTGCATGTGAACGGGACTTTCGGGCGTGGGGGGACGGGAGGACGGAGGGGGCCGTTCCGCCGGACGGATCACATCACAGCGGGTCGGCGGCTGTCCATGGCTCCGACCAGGGGCGGGACCGGTCCCACCGCACCGTTAGCATGTTCGAAATCGCATGTCCGCCCCCGTGACGTGTGATCTTGTGTCCGGTAACGAGCAAATGGCCCAGACAAGTGAAGAAGACACCCACGCGCATCCCCGCGCCGCGCCGCGGCCTCCCCCGCGCCGTCCCGCGTGAGCCGCGGACGAGGCTGTTGGCGGCGGCAGGGGTCGCGGTCCTCGCGTCCCTCCTGGCGCTGGAATGCGCCGCCCGACACCTCGGGCACCCGGGGCCGCTCACCGCTCAGGCGCGCGAGGTGATCCTCGCCCCGCACTCGGGGCCGCTGCTGTACGCCGGTCTGGCGTTGACGATGGTGGTGCTCACCTGGCGGCAACGGGCCGTCGCGGCCGGCGCCGCGATCGGCATCGACCTCGCGTTCTGGCTGGTGCGGTGGGCCGTCGGCGCCGAGACGAACTTCGGCAACGGCGCGCTCTGGGTGGTCCTGGGCTGCGCGGTCGTCGCCGTCACCCGCCGGGTCGGCCGGGAACGGGCGCTGCTCCTCAAGGGCGCCGGACTGGGCCTGCTGCTGGTCGCGGGCCACAAGACGGGGGACACCTGGCTGCTCATCACGTCGAGGACCCGCCCGCTGGTGCTCGACCAGTACCTGGCCACCGCCGATCGCGCGCTGGGCGACCCCTCCTGGCTGGTCGGCCGCCTCCTCGACGCCACCGGACCGGTCGGCGTCCACACCCTGGGACTCGTCTACGGACAACTCCCGCTGGCGGCGGCCCTCGTCGGGCTCCACCAGCTGCGCCACGTGGGCACCGAGCGCCGCTTCCCCGCCCACCACCTGGTGCGGACCTTCCTGGTCATCGGCCTCCTCGGCCCGGCCGTCTACATGGTCTTCCCGGTCGTCGGCCCGGTCTACGCCTTCGGCGCCGACGGCGGCCAGTGGGCGCTGGCCGACGTGTGGCCGAACACGCCGCCGGCCCTCGGCGTCCCGCACGCGATGCCCTTCGACGCCGTCACCCCGCGCAACTGCATGCCCAGCCTGCACACGGCCTGGGCCACCACGCTCTTCATCCACTCCCGCGACGGCTCCCGGCCGATGCGGTACGCGGGCACCTTCTGGCTGGTCGCCACCCTCGCGGCGACGCTGGGCTTCGGCTACCACTACGGCGTGGACCTCCTCGCCGGAGTGGTCTTCGCCCTCACCGTGGAGGCGGCGATGCGCTCGCTCGCCCGGGGCTGGGACCGCTCGGGCACCCGGCTCGTCACCTACGGCGCGGTGGTCTTCACCGCGCTCCTGGTGTCGTACCGCTTCCTGCCCGGGGAGATGGCCGCCCGGCCCTGGCTGGCCGGACCGCTGCTCGTCCTGGTGACGGCCTCGGTGATCCTCGGCTACGTGCGGACCACCGGGCGGTGGGACGCGCGGGCCGTGCCGGCGCCCCGCCCCGGGGCCACGCCCGCGGCACCGCAGCCCGAACTCGTCTGAGCCGAGCGACGCCGCGGCCGAATGCGCACCGGGCCCCTGGCCGCCCGGTGCCGGCCGCTCATGCCCTGGCGCCCTCCGCCGCCTCCCTGCGCCGCCGTTGCGCGGCGACGTCCGCCACGGGGGCGGCCAGCATCAGCGCCCGGGTGTAGGCATGCCGTGGCGTCCCGGTGACAGCGGCGGCGTCGCCGGTCTCCACGATCTCGCCACGGTGGATCACCGCCACCCGGTGGCTCATGAACCGCACCACCGACAGGTCGTGCGTCACGAAGAGGTACGCCGTCCCTGTCTCCTCCTGGATGTCCAGCAGCAGGTCCAGCACCGCCCGCTGGGTGGTCAGGTCGAGTGCGGAGACCGGCTCGTCGCAGATGACGAGGCGGGGGCGCAGCGCCAGTGCCCGGGCGATGGCGATCCGCTGCCGCTGGCCCCCGGAGAACTCCCGGGGCAGCCGGTGGACTGCGTCACCGGGCAGCTGGACGCGGTCGAGCAGACCGCGGACCCTCTCCCGGGCCTCCTGGGGCCTCGCCCCGTGCGCCACCAGGGGCTCGGCGAGGATGGCCCCGACGGTGAGCGAGGGGTTCAGGGAGCTGTAGGGGTCCTGGAAGACGACCTGGAGGTCCCGGCTCAGTGCGCGGCGGCGGGCTCGGCCCGCCCGGTGGATGGGCTCCCCGGCGAAGGCGATCGTGCCGGAACCCACCGCCACCAGGCCGAGCACGGCCCGGCCGATGGTGGTCTTGCCCGACCCGGACTCCCCGACGAGGCCGAGGGTCTCGCCCGGCCGTACATCCAGGGACACGCCCCTGAGCACCTCGGCGCGCGCGGCGCGCCGGTTCCGCCTGGGGAAGGAGACCCGCAGGTCCCGCACCTGGAGGAGGGCCTCCGGGCCGACGGAGGGGTCGGTCTCGGTGACGTCGACGGCGGTCATACGGTGGTGCTCCTCGCCTCGCGCGGCTGCCAGGGGTCCCGCGCCGGAGCCTCGTCGAGGACGGCGTCGAGCAGGGTCCGGGTGTAGGGGTCCTCGGGGGAGTGCAGGACCTGTTCGGCGGTGCCGGTCTCCACGATCCGGCCGCCGTTCATGACGGCGACGCGGTCGCACAGGTCCGCGACCACTCCGAGGTCGTGGGTGACCAGCAGGACGCCGAGGCCCCGGTCCCGCTGGAGTCTGCGCAGCAGGGCGAGGATCTCCGCCTGGACCCGCACGTCGAGCGCGGTGGTCGGTTCGTCGGCGATGAGAAGCTCGGGGTCGCACGACATGGCGCCAGCGATGAGGACCCGCTGGGCCATGCCACCGGAGATCTCGTGCGGGTGGAGGCGCAGGGTGCGTTCCGGGTGCGCGATCTCCACCAGGCGCAGCAGCTCGACGGCGCGCCGGGTCGCCTCCCGGCGGGAGAGTCCGAGGATGTGACGCATGGGCTCCGTGAGCTGGCTGCCGATGGTGAAGGCGGGGTCGAGGTTGCTCATCGGCTCCTGCGGGACGTAGGCCACGGTGCGGCCCCGCAGTGCGCGGTGCTCGCGTTCGGGCAGTCCGACCACCTCACGTCCCCCGACCAGAACGCTGCCGGCGCCGATCCGTCCGCCGTCGGGCAGGATGCCCAGCATGGCGAAGGCCGTCTGGGTCTTGCCGGAGCCGGACTCGCCGACGAGCCCGACGATCTCCCCGGCGCGGACATCGAGGTCGACCCTGTGGACGACCTCTTTGTCGGTGCCGTCCGCCTGTGTGTAGGCGACGCTGAGTCCGCGTACCGACAGCAGCCCGGCCCGCTCGCCCGCCTCGTCAGCGGTGCCGGAGTCGTCCGCGTCGCCCGCGGCTCGGTGACGTCGCGCGTCCGCCGCCGGCACGGCGCGGCCGCGTCGCGCGGTGCGTGGAGGGGCTGCCTGTGACCGGCCGGTGCGCTCCTCCAGCCCGTCGCGCAGGGCCGACGCGAGCAGGACGAGGGCGCCGTTGGTCAGCCCGAGGGCGAGGCCCGGCCACAGCATGAGCCAAGGCGCGCGCTGGATGTTCTGGAAGGCCTCGTTGAGCATCGCGCCCCAGGTGGCCGCGGAACCGCTGCCCACGCCGAGGAACTCCAGACCCGCCTGGAGTCCGATCGCGACGCCGGCGACGAGCGCGACCTGGATGATGACCGGGCCGCGCACCACGATCAGGACGTGCCGGGCCACGATGCGGGCGTCGGAGAGCCCGGAGACCTTGGCCGCGTCGATGTACAACTCCTTGCGCACACCCGCGACGATGCCCCGTACGAGGCGGTAGAAGCTCGGGGCCGCGAGCACGCCCAGCACGACCATCAGGGCCCACACCTGGGGGCCGAGGATGGCACGGGAGGCGAGCAGCACCACCATCGCCGGCAGTGCCATGACGAGGTCCACCGTCCAGTTGGCGGCGGAGTCGAACCGGCCGCCGCGGTAGCCCGCGTAGAGGCCGGCGGGCACGCCGAGGGCCAGGGCGATGCCGAGGGCGATCAGCGCACCGCCCAGGGTGTTGCGCCCGCCGTACAGGATGCGCGAGAGGATGTCGCGGCCCGCCGAGTCCGTTCCCAGCGGATGCGCGCCGCCGGGGTCGGCGAAGGCCTGGCCGAGCGAGGCGGCCGTGGGGTCCTGCGGGGCCAGCCAGGGCGCCAGGAGCACCGCGAGGACGAGGAGGACGAGCACGGCCGCCGACCCGGCGCCGAGCGGGTTGCGCAACAGCCGCCGCAGTACGCGCGAGGAGGACGCCGCGGGACCGTCGGCGGCGGGAGCCCCGGTGCCGGGGCGGTTCGCACGGGCCGGGACGGGCGGGTCGGCCGGAAGGTTCTCGCTCATGCGGCCCTCGCCTTGGGGTTGAGCCAGCCGACCATGATGTCGACCAGGAGGTTGACCAGGACGACGCCGACCACGGTGAGCATGACCAGTGCCATGATCACGGGGATGTCGCCGCGGGTGGTGTAGGTGACGGTCATGCTGCCGATGCCGGGCAGCCCGAAGATCTGTTCCACTACGACCGCGCCGCCGAGCAGCCCCACGAACTGCATGCCGAGTACGGACAGCGCGGGCGCGCCGGCGTTGCGCAGCACGTGCCGGAAGACGATCCGGGAGGGGGGCAGACCACGGGCGCGCAGGGTACGCACGTAGTCCTGGCGCAGGACGTCGATCACCGCCCCGCGCACCTGTTGGGAGACGCCGGCCACGGAGGCCACCGACAGGGCCAGCACCGGGAGCGTGATCGTGGAGAGCCAGCCGCCGGGCGAGTCGGTGAACGGGATGTAGCCGATGGCCGGGAACCAGTTCAGCTCGACCGCGAAGACCAGCACCAGGACGAGGGTGACGAGGAAGCCGGGGAGCGCGTAGCCCACGACGCCCAGCACCTGCACCACACGGTCGACCACCCCGCGCCGGACGCCCGCCCAGACGCCGAGCAGGAACGACACCACCGTGGTGACCAGGGTGACGCCGATCATCAGGCTGGCGGTGACCGGCAGCCTGCCGAGCACCGCCTGTGTGACGTCCTCGCTGGTGAACCAGGAGGTCCCGAGGTCGCCGCGGACGGCGTGGGCCAGCCAGTCGGCGTACTGCTCCCACACCGGCCGGTCCAGGCCGAGGGAGGCGTTCTTGGCGTCGACGGCGGCCTGGTCGGCGCCCTGGCCGAGGAGTTGCCTGCCGACGTCGGTGTCGGGGATCGACAGCAATACGTAGGTAAGGAGGGAGATGACGGCCAGGAGCAGGGCGCCGGACGCGATCCGGCGGGCGACGAAGGTCAGCATGGCACTCGGTATCCGTGACGGACCGCCGGGGCCGGCGCGGGCGGCGGCCGCCCGGTCCGGCCCCGGCACGGGTCACTTGGTGGGGGAGTAGTTGTAGATCGACGGGACGGCCATGCCGGACTGCGGGCGGACGGTCACCGAGCCGTCCGAGACGTGCAGGTACGTCATCCGGTAGAAGGGCACGAACCACGCCTCCTTCACCAGGTGCTCGCCCAGCGCCCGTACCGCCGCCCCGGCCTGCTCGGCCGTGCCGGACTGGACGCGGGGGACCAGCTCGCGCACGGTGGCGTCGGAGGTGCCGAACATGTTGAAGGCCCCCGGGTTGACCAGTTCGTCGACCACGACCCAGTCCGACGAGGACTGTCCCATGTTCATGACCATCCCGGAGTAGGCGCGGTCGGTGAACACCTTCTGGACCGCCGAGGCTCCGTCGAGGTCGTCCCAGACCAGTTTCACCCCGACGGCCTCGAGGTCGGCGGCCAGCGAAGCGGCGAGCGCGTCGTTGACGATGGCGGCGATGCGGGGGAGCTTCAGCGTGAAGCCGTCGGCGTGGCCCGCGGCCCGCAACAGGTTCCTGGCCCTGTCAGGGTCATGGGGGTAGTACGTGTCCAGCTTCCGGTCGTACCCGTGCGTGTCAGGGCCGAAGACCTGGGAGGTGGTCTCGCCGCGGTTCTGGCGGATCGCCTCGAGCATCGTCTTCCGGTCGATGGCGAGGTTGAGGGCCTGGCGGACGCGGGCGTCCTTCAGCGCGGGGGTCAGCTTCCCGCCCCGGTCGAAGAGCAGCAGGCCCTGGAAGTCGAACTCCTGCTCGGTCGTCTTCATCCGGGGGTCGGACTCGATGCTGATCTGCTGGTCGGCGCTCTGCAGGAGGGCCGCGTTCACCTGACCGGTCTTCAGGCCGTTGACGATGGCCGTCTCGTTGTCGAAGAAACTCATCGTCAGCGTCTCGTAGGGAAGCGGCTCGCCCCAGTAGTCGGGGTTGCGCTGGTACACCCACTTGGTGCCGACCGTGGTCTTCGCCTTGTCCAGGCGGTAGGGACCGGTCCCGTCCGGAGTCGTCTTGAGACCGTCGCCCCGGTCGAAGGCCGACGGGTTGGCCATGAGGCCGGCCGCGTCGCTCAGGTAGAAGAGCATGGCGGGGTTGGGCTGCTTCAGTCTGAGCGTCACGTGCGTGGCGTCCTCGACCGCGACCGACTCCAGGTCCTTCAGCCACTTGGCGTCCGCGCCGCCGCCCTCCTTGAAGCGCTCCATGTTGGCCTTGACCGCGGTCGCGTCGAAAGCGGTGCCGTCCGCGAACTTCGCGTCCTTGCGCAGGGTGAGACCGAGCTCGGTGCGGTCCGCGTTGTACTCCCACGCGGTGGCGAGCATGGGGCGGAACTCGCCGTCGGGCTCACGCTTGACGAGGGTGTCGTAGGTCGCCTGGAAGAACGGCAGGGCGCTGCCGACCGCCTGGGCCGGATCGAGGCTCTGCGGAAACGTCATGGTCGCGATGTTCAGCGTCGACGTGCCGGCGCCCGTGGTGCCGGCGTCGGTGCATCCCGCGAGGCCGAGAGAGGCCGCCAGGCAGGCGGCGAGGGCCCCGGTTCGGGTGGTTCTGGACATGGTTTTCGCTCCGTGTGGAGAGCCGGGAAAGGCGTCCCGGACGAGATGGGCGGTGAGCTTAGCCGCAGAACTGACCACTTGGTAGGTTTTCTCGCGGTGCGGTCGGCCTGCTGGTAACTTCCGGGGACCGTCACGCGGCGCCGAGAGCGCGGCCCCGCGGTCCGACGGCGTCGACGGCAGGAGACCGCAGAAGTGAGCGCACGACCCCCGGGCGCCCCGCGTCGCCTCTCCAAGGGAGAGCGGACGCGGGCGCGCATCCTGGACTCCGCGGCCGAGTTGTTCTCCCGTTCCGGCTTCAACGCCGTCTCGCTGCGGGACATCGCCGCGCACGCGGGGCTGACCCATGCCGGCGTGCTGCACCACTTCTCCGGCAAGGAGTCCCTGCTGACCGCGGTGCTGAGCCACCGGGACCGGCTGGACGCGCAGTCGGTCTTCCCCGGAATCACCCACCCGGGCGCCCCCGAGCCGTCGCCGGCGGAGCGGCTGCGCATGCTGCTCGGGGTGGTCGCCCGGAACAGTTCGACTCCGGGTCTGGTCGCGCTGTACACGAAGCTCTCCGCCGAGGCCACGGACCCCGGGCACCCCGCCCACCACTACTTCAGGGAGCGGTACCGCGTCCTGCGGGAGGAGCTGACCGTCCTCGTCGAGGCCCTGTGGACGGCGTCCGGCCCGCCGGCCGCCGTCGATCCAGCCGTCGTCGCCCGGCAGTTGCTGGCGCTGATGGACGGGCTGCAGACACAGTGGCTGCTGGAGCCCGAGGCGGTGGCGATGGAGGACCTGGTGCGTGACTACCTGGTCCGGCTCGGTCTCGACCCGGACGGCGGCGCGCCCGCGGCCGGCGTCAGCGCGTGAGGGCGGCGAGCACCGCATCGGCCGTACTCCGGTGCCCGTCGGCGTTGGGGTGGAATCCGGCCGCGGCCGCGGTGTCCTCGGGCTCGATCCAGCGGACCCCGACCGGTCGGCACACGTCGTGCCCGACGGAGGGGCCGTAGGCGTCGACGTAGGTGGCGCCGTCGAGCCCGGCCTGCGCGGCGAGCATGGCGTCGAGGTGCTTCGTCATGTCGCGCAGCCAGGGGAAGTCGCCTTCGGCGAGCGCGACCGTCGCCCGGCAGGCCGTGCCGTCGTCGGGGAAGATCGTCGGGTATCCGACCACGAGGATGCGGGCGTGCGGGGAGCGGACGCGGATCTCGTCGAGGACGGCTCCCACACGCGGTGCCGTGGCGTCGATGCGGGCGGCGATCTCGTCGGTGCCGAACAGCGTGTAGCTCCGCTTGCACGGCGCGCCCTGTGGTGCGAGGTACCCGAGGAGCACGCAGCGGGTGATGACGCCGGGCAGGTCGAGGTCGTTGCCGCCGATGCCGAGCGTCACCAGGGTGGTGTCGGGGCGCAGGGCGTCGAGCTGTGGTGGCACGGTGTCCTGAGGGCCCGTCATGTGACTGGTGTCGGCACCCGCGCAGGTCACGTCGGTGAAGGACGCGGCCTGCACCGCCCCGGCGACCAGGGTGGCGTAGTTGGCCGACGAACGTCCGCAGCCCGGGTCGGTCTGTTCGGGAATGCCCGGCCCGGAGCTGAAGGAGTCGCCGAGGGCGACGTAGCGCACCTCCGCGGCGGTCGGCGCGGGCCCGGGGTCAGGGGTCGCGGAGGCGGCCGTGGCGGCGCTGATCAGGGAGGCGAGGGCCGCGGCGACGGTGACCGCGCGCCGCCGCGCGCGTCTTCCGGGTGGCGCGGCGGAGGGCCGGCTTGAGGGAGGCATGGCGGTTCCTCGTTTCGGCGATGGGTGAGAGTGCGAAAACCGTACGGTGATCGGTTTCTGGTAGTCAATAGGGTGCACCGAGATGGGGTGGCAGGGTCCACAGGGGCGTCTGCCGCCGGGTGGAGGGTTCTTGACAGTGAAAACCGATCATCGTACGGTTTTTGAAGTTTCAGCTATCCGGCCAGGTCTTTCACCCCGCCGTGACCCCGCCGTACTCACCAGCCTCACCAGAGCCGAACAGGTGCGCGTATGACCCAGCAGACCCCGTCGACGCCGTCCCTTCCGCTGCCCGACAAGGCCTCGCTGACCAGCGGTGCGGGTGACTTCGTCACGACCGGCCTCGCTGCTGCCGGTGTCCCCGCCGTCACGCTGTCCGACGGCCCGCACGGCCTGCGGTTGCCGAAGGAGAGCGGCGACGGCGGCCAGCTCGACCTGCACAGCGCCGCACCCGCCACCTGCTTCCCGCCGGCCGTGGCCCTGGGCAGTGGCTGGGACCCCGGACTGACGCGGCGTGTCGCCGGCGCGATCGCCGCCGAGGCCTCCGCCCACGGAGTGCACGTCGTGCTCGGCCCCGGGATCAACATCAAGCGGTCGCCGCTGTGCGGGCGCAACTTCGAGTACTTCTCGGAGGACCCCCTGCTGACCGCCGAACTCGGCGGCGCCATGGTCCGCGGCCTGCAGGAGGCGGGCGTCGGCGCCGCCCTCAAGCACTACGCGGCCAACAACCAGGAGACGGACCGCATGCGGGTCAGCGCCGACGTCGACGAGCGCCCGCTGCGCGAGATATACCTGCGCGCGTTCGAACGCATCGTCCGCCGCGACCGACCGTGGTCCGTCATGGCCTCCTACAACGCGCTCAACGGCGTCCCGCTGTCGGAGAACACACGGTTGCTCACCGACATCCTGCGCACGGAATGGGGCTTCGACGGCATCGTCATGTCCGACTGGGGTGCGGTGCGCGACCGGGTCGCCGCGCTGCGCGCCGGCCTCGACCTCCAGATGCCGGGCACTGGTGGGCGCACCGACCGGGAGGTCGTCGCCGCGGTGACCGACGGGCACCTCGACGAGGCGGTGCTCGACACCGCGGTCGAGCGTCTTGCCCGCTTCGCCCGGCGCGCGACGGGCAGCGCCCGCAGCGGGGACCGGTTCTCCGTGGAGGAACACCACCGCCTGGCCGGTGAGGCCGCGGACCGGTGCGTGGTCCTCCTCAAGAACGACACGGGACTGCTGCCCCTCGATCCGGCCGCCGGCAGCGTGGCCGTCATCGGTGAACTGGCCCGCACCCCCCGTTACCAGGGCGCGGGCAGCTCCCAGGTGACACCCACCCGCCTCGACACACCGCTCGACTGTCTGCGGCGGCTCGCCGACGGCGCTCAGGTGGAGTTCGCCGCGGGCTACGCCCTCGCCGGTGCCGACGTCGCCGGACCTGCTCCGGCCGCGGAGGACGAGGCGGTGCGGCTCGCCGCCGGGAGCGACTCGGTGGTGGTCTTCCTCGGCCTCTCGGCACAGGACGAGTCCGAGGGGTTCGACCGCACCCACATCGACCTCCCCGCCGACCAGGTACGCCTGCTGGAACGAGTCCGCGCGGTCAACGACCGGGTGTGCGTGGTGCTGTCCAACGGCGGAGCGGTGCGCACCGCGCCCTGGCACGACACGGTTCCCGCCGTCGTCGAGGGCTGGTTGCTCGGCCAGGCCGGCGGAGGCGCCCTCGCCCGGGTGCTGTTCGGCGCGGTCAACCCCTCCGGCAAGCTGGCCGAGACGCTGCCGCTGCGCCTGGAGGACTGCCCGAGCCACCTGTCCTTCCCCGGCGAGGAGGGCCGGGTCCGGTACGGCGAGGGCGTGTTCGTCGGATACCGCGGCTACGACGCCGCCCGCCGCGAGGTCGCCTTCCCGTTCGGCCACGGGCTGTCCTACACCAGCTTCGCCTACTCCGGCCTGCGCGTGGATTCGCGGGAGGACGGCACGGCGTTCGACGTCGCGGTGACCGTCACCAACACCGGGGAGCGGGCGGGCCGAGAGGTGGTCCAGTTCTACAGCGCGGCGCCGGTCGACTCCGAGGTGGCCCGGGCGCCGAGGGAACTGCGGGCCTTCGCCTCGGTGTCGCTCGACCCCGGTGAGAGCCGCGAGGTGGTGGTGGAGCTGGCACGGGCCGACCTGGCCCACTACAGCGAACGCGAGGGCGGCTGGCGGGTCGAGGGCGGTGTGCACCGCATCGAGGCGGCAGCATCCTCGAGGGACGTGCGGCTGTCGGTGGGGATCACCCTCGACGGGGACCCCTCGCGGCTGCGGCTGACCGGGCGCAACACGCTCGCGGAATGGCTGCGGCACCCGGTGGGGGGGCCGCTGCTCGCGGAGCGGTTCGCCCGTGCCCGCGCGGCCGCGCCCGGGTCCGGGGCCCTGGAGGACCCGGTGTTGCGGCGGTTCCTCGCCGGCATGCCGCTCGAGGTGATCTCGGAGTTCCCGCAGAGTCCGGTTTCGCCGGACGCGGTGGGGGAGTTGACCGCCGAAGTCGCCGACGCGAGAGCCACCCGGACCACCGCGTCCGTGCGGGAGGGCTCCGCACCGGAGGGCGTGCCGGACGACGGCACGACCGGGGGCGATGCCGCTGCCTCCGAGTCCCGGGCCGCGACGGCTGCCGCCGCGCCCGAGGGGTCGTGACGGCCACTTCCGGGTACGCGGCCGGCGCCTGCGCGCCCGAGGCCGGGAGCGTGGTGGCGACTTCCGTGCTCGTGGCCGTCGCCTGCGTCCCCGAGGCCGGGACGGACGCCGATGGGCCCGGGGACGTGGCAACCTCCTTCATGTCCATGGCCGTTCCCTGCGCGCCAGGAGCCATGACCGAAGCCTCCGTGTCCGGGTCCGCGTCTCCCGCATCCTCGATCGCCGCCGCCCCGGCGCCCGCGGCCGCACCCTGCGCCGCGCCGTCCCGCGCAACCACCGGCGGCGCGCTCCGCCGCACGCCACGGTGACCGCGGGCGTGGTGGTGCGCGGCCGAGTGCGGCCGGGCTGGGAGGCCGTACGCGAGGCCTTTGCTCAGGGACAGGCGGACGATCCGGGCGCCGCGCAACTGGCCGTGCACCACCGGGGCCGACCGGTCGTCGACCTGTGGACCGAGGGCGCGGCGACCGTCCCGCCCACCGGGCCGGACTGGGTCACCGTGCTGATGTCCGCCACCAAGGGCATGACGGCCGTCTGTGTCCATCTGCTCGCCGAACGCGGCCTGCTGGACCTGGAGGCACCCGTCGCCCGCCACTGGCCGGAGTTCGCCGCGGCCGGCAAGGCGGAGACGACGGTGGCCGACCTGCTCGCCCACCGCTCGGGGCTGCCTGCCTTCACCGACGACCCGGCCGGCGTCGGCCTGCCCGGCCTCCTGGACCACGTCGGCCGCGTCCGCGCCCTCGCGTCCATGCGGCCGCTCTGGGAGCCCGGCACGGCGTTCCTCTACCACGCCCTCACCTACGGCCACCTGCTGGGAGAGGTGGTCCGCCGCGTGACGGGCACGAGCGTCGGGGCGTTCTTCGCCCGGGAAGTGGCCGGGCCGCTGCGGCTGGACCTGTGGATGGACCTGCCCCGGTCGGCGGAGCACCGGTTCGTGCCGCAGACCGCCGTACGGCCTGCGCCCGGCGCCGAACAGATCGCCGCGGCGGTCGGCCGCCTCGGCCTCGCACCCGGCGACCGGCTGGCCGCCGTGCTGCGCGCCTCGGCCGGTGAACTGGCCTCGTTCGTCGAGGCCTTCGACTCGTCCCGGGGCCGCGCGCACGAGTTTCCCGCCGCCGGCGGCATCGGCGACGCGCGGTCGCTGTCCCGCCTGTACGCCGCCCTCCTCGGCGAGGTCGGCGGCGTGCGGCTGCTGTCCGCCGCAGCGGTGGAGCGAGCCCGCGCCCCGCAGACCGACCACCTGCCGCCACCGGGACCGCTGCGCCGGTTCGACGGACCGGACCGGTCCCGCTTCGGCCTCGGTTTCGAGCTGCCCCGACCTGGCTCACCCCTGCTCGGCGAGGGCTCCTTCGGCCATGCCGGAGCGGGTGGCCGGCTGGGCATGGCGGACCCGGAGAGCGGCTTGGCGGTCGGCTACGTCTGCACCGCCATGGCCTGGGACCCGTCCGCGGGTCCCGATCCGCGCTGGACGCCGTGGACCGCGGCGGTCCGGGAAGCGGCCGGGACCGGCCCGCCCTGAGGCGTGCCGCACGGATCTCAGGTTGAGGCCTCCCCGGCTTCGGCCTGGTCGTGCCTCGCGGCCCGGTCATCCGGCCCCGCGTCCGCCTGCCCGGACCCACCCGCACCACCGGCCGTGCGGCCGGGGGGCGAGGAGGGGGCCCCGGTGTCGTGGCGCCGGACGGCGGCCGGGGCGGCCCGCGACCGCCGGAAGGGGGCTGAGGGTCCCCCTCCCGGTCAGGCCTCCCGGTCCGGGGCCAGCAGTCGCATGATGTCGTCGATGGGCTGTTCCATGTCCGTGGACCGGTCGATGAGCCACTGCAACTGGATGCCGTCGGCCACCGCCAGCAGCAGTACCGCCAGCCGCTCGGGCGGGACGACGGTGCTCATGCGCCCCTCGTCCATGCGCTCGCGCACGTACGTCGCCACCCGTTCCCGCAGCACCGGGTAGCGCTCGGCGAAGTGCGCGTGCGCGGGATGCCCGGTGTCACTGGCGGCCGCCGCCATGGACACGAACAGCTCCACCAGACCAGGGGTCCTGGCACCCTCCCTGATGATCTCCCGGTAACTCTCGGGGCTGGTGCGCTCGTCCTGCCGTACCCGGGCGGTCTCGTCGCGCATGCGCAGGACCTGTGTGAGGAGGTCCTCCTTGGAGTCGAAGTAGTGCATCAGCCCGGGCAGGCTGAGATTGCACTGGGCGGCCACCTTCCGCAGCGAGGTCCCCCGGTACCCCTCGGCAGCGAAGATCTCCAGAGCCGCGTGCAGGATCTCGCCGCGCTTCGCCTCGCCCTTCTCGTACGGGCCGCGTTTCGCCATGCCGGCCAGCCTAACCCGCGTGCGCGACGCCGGCCGCCGAGGCGCCGGGCGCCTCCGGCAGGCGCCCGGAACGGGCCACGGAGCCCAGCCAGCGGGCCGACTCCTTGGGACGGCGGGCGAAGGAGTGCGGATCGACCGCGATGAGGCCGAACGTCGGCCGGTAGGAGCCCCATTCGTAGTTGTCCAGGGCGCTCCAGTGCAGGTAGCCACGTACGTCCACGCCGTCGCGCAGAGCGGCGGCCAGGCCGGCCAGGGCCCTGCCGGTGTACGAGATGCGCAGGGCGTCGTCGTCGGTGGCGATGCCGTTCTCGGTGACCAGGATGGGCACGTCCGGTCCGACCACGGCGGCGGTGTGCCGTACGGCCTCTCCCAGCGCCTCCGGGTAGAACTCCCAGCCGGTCAGCGTGGTCTCGGCGCCCTGCGGCACGGGCAGCGGTCCGTCCGGACCGATCAGGTGCCGCGTGTACGCCTGTACGCCGACCCAGTCGTCCTCGCGGGCGGCCTCCAGGAACACGTCCTCGCGCGGCCCGGCGTAGGCGGCGGCGACCTCCTCGGCGCCCGGCTCGGCCTGGTAGACCTGGTTGGCGACGGTCCAGCCCACCCGGAGAGCGGGGTCGGCTTCCTTGAGCACGCCGAAGGCCGCCCGGTGGGCCCGGATCAGCGCCCGGGTCACGTCGGCGTCCGGTTCCACGGAGCCGGGGTCGAGGGCGGCCGCGCCCGTGCGGTTGCCGCCGCGGGTCCGGCTGCGGGCGGTGTCGCGCACCACCGTGTGCATCAACGCGACCATGTTGGGCTCGTTGATCGTGACCACGTGGCGGACGCCCGCCGAGAGGATGTCGGCGGCCACGCCCGCGTAGGCCGCGAACAGCTCGGCCGACTCGGGCGCGGACCAGCCGCCGAGTTCGCTGAACCACCGCGGCGAGGTGAAGTGGTGCAGCGTCACCACCGGCGTCAGCCCGCGTGCCAGGGCTCCGCGCACCATGTCCCGGTAGTGGGCGACGGCGGCACGCGAGATCCGGCCGCGCTCGGGCTCCACACGTGCCCATTCGATCCCGAAACGGTAGGCGTTGAAACCGAGTTCACTCAGCAGGTCCATGTCCTGCGGCCAGCGGTGGAAGCTGTCGGCCGCGTCGCCGCTCGGCTCGGCGACGAAGCTGTCCGGCCGGTTCTCCCACGCCCACCAGTCACTGGAGACGTTGTTCCCCTCGACCTGGTGGGCGGAGGTGGAGGCTCCCATGAGGAAACCGTGCGGCAGCACGAGACCGGGCCCGGTCGGGGGTGTCATGCGGGGCTCCTTTCGCCTCGGATCCCGGCCCGGACGAGGTCGGGGCGGGGCTCCGTGAAAAGCGTTCATTGATCGGTTTTCGTGTTAGCGTACAGGCGGAGCCGCTCCGGCAGGAAGGCGCGCCGGCCGCCCCCCTTCCGGAACGGCCCGCCGCCCGGGGCCCGCGCCCACCTGACGAGGCCGCGGCCCCCGGAGCCGGCGCCCACGGCGTCCCGGCCCGAACACCGCGCCTGGCCGAGCACGGCGCCGCCAACCGCACGAGCCGCGTGGAGGAGAACCATGGACGTCGTCATTCCGGCCCTCGCGAACCGGACGGAGGCCGCCACCGGAGGGACACTGGACCCCGCCGGACCGTGGCGCGTCACCACCACCGACCATCGCCTCGCACCGGTCGCCGGGACCGTCCGTGCGCTCCTCGCCCCTCACCTCGGCGACCGCCTGCTGCCACCGGACGCACTCGGGACCGCCGCCACCCTCGAACTCGTCCTCGACGCCGCCGCTTCGGTTCCGCACCGGGCACCCGTCGGCATCTCGCCGCCCGGCGCCGCGGAACCGGGTGACGAGTCGTACCGCGTCACGGTCACCGCACACGGCATCAGCTGCCGGGCCGCCACACCCGAAGGTGCGTTCCGCGCGGCCACCACGGCGCTCCAGGCGATGGCCGCGACCACCGGCCCCCTTCTCTGCGGGGAGCTGACGGACGCACCGCACTACGCGTGGCGCGGCCTGATGGTCGACTCGGCGCGCGGCTATCTCACGCCCGCCGAACTGCGCCGGGTCATCGACCTGGCGGCCCTGTACAAGCTGAACGTCCTGCACCTGCATCTGACCGACAACGAGGGCTGGCGCCTGCCGCTGCCCGCCGCGGCCACCACGCGCGGACCGGACGCCCTCCCGCGCCCGTACTACACCGCCGACGACTACCGCGACCTGCAGGCCTACGCGGCCGAGCGCTTCGTCACGGTCGTCCCCGAGATCGACCTGCCCGGCCACTGCGCCGCCCTGCGCGAGGCGGTGCCCGGCCTGCCCGCCGCGCCCGCGCCGCAGGGGCTGAAGGGCCGCTTCCCGTACGTGCCGCCACTCGACCTGGCCGACCCCGCGACCCGGGACCTGGTGGCCTCCGTCCTCACCGAGGTGTGCGAGCTGACCGACGGCCCCTTCGTGCACATCGGCGGAGACGAGGCGGTCGGCATGACCGCGGACAGCTTCGTCCTGGCCGTACGCGAACTGCGCGCCGTGGTACGGGCGGCCGGTAAGCGTCCGCTGTCCTGGCAGGAGGGCGCACGCGCCGGGGTGACCACGGACGACATCGCACAGTTCTGGGTGGACGTGCCGATGATGGACCTGCCCGACACACAGGAGGAACTCGACCGTCGTCCCGAACTGCTGGCGGCCGGCTACACCCCGGCCCTCGTCCGGGCCCTCAAGGGGTTCTTCGCGCCGACCGACGCGGATCTCGCACGGATCCTGGACGGCGGCGGCCGCGTCCTGCTCTCCCCGCAGTCCCACCTCTACCTGGACCGCCGCTACCCGCCGGACGTCGCCCCGCCGGCCCAGGCCGAGGACGCCGCCCGCCTGGGCTTCCCGACCTACCGGCCCCGCGGGGTGCGGCACACCGCCGCCTGGGACCCCGCCGAGTACGGGATTCCCGAGGAGCGCGTCGCCGGGATCGAGGCGACGGTTTTCGGCGAGTCGATCCAGGGACTCGACGACCTGACCACCCTGCTGCTGCCGCGCCTGCCGTCCGTCGCCCACACCGCGTGGACCGGCCGGACCCCGGACTGGGAGGCCCACCGCGACCGCGTCGCCCGGCACGGCGGGCTCTGGAACGACCGCGGGCTCTCCTACCTGGCCTCCACGGAGATCCCCTGGACGTGACCTGCGCGCCACGGACGACGGGCGGACGTCCGCACACGGTGTCACGCTGGAGCGGACAGGAACTGCGAAAGGGCTCCGCCGTGATCACCACTGACTTCGTCCCCGGCTCCCCCTGCTGGCTCGACCTCGGCACTCCCGACGTCCGCGGCGCCGCGGCCTTCTACGGCGCCGTGTTCGGCTGGGACTTCGAGTCCATGGGGGAGGACGTCGAGGGCGGCATGTTCCGCAAGGACGGCAAGATCGTCGCCGGTATCGGCCGGCTCACCGAGGAGGGCGCGCGCTCCGCCTGGATGCTCTACTACCGCGTCGCCGACGCGGACGCCACGACCCAGGCCGTGCGGCAGGCGGGCGGCACGGTCCGGGTGGCGCCGATGGATCTGGACGAATGGGGCCGGATGGCCCAGTACAGCGATCCGGCGGGTGGCCAGTTCGCCGTGTGGCAGCCGGGCAGCACGCAGGGCGTCGAGCTGGTGGACCAGCCCGGTTCGCTGTGCTGGACGGAGCTGTACACGAGCGACGCGGCGGCGGCCAAGGAGTTCTACGGCGGTGTCCTCGGCTGGCAGTTCGGGGACATGGAGCTGCCGGGCGGCGGGGGTGCGTACGCGCTCATCACGCCCGCGGGTCTCCCCGAGGAGCGCATGCACGGCGGTCTCATGGAGCTACGCGAGCAGGACCTCGCCCTGGCGGACGGCCGCCCGTACTGGCACCCGGTCTTCGCGGTCACCGACTGCGACGCCACCGTCGCCGCGGTCCTCGAGAGCGGCGGCAGCGTGCAGATGGGTCCGGAGGACGCGGAGGGCGTCGGGCGGCTGGCCCTGTGCCTCGATCCGTCGAACGCGGACTTCGTGGTGCTCGCACCGGGCCGGGCGTGAGCGGCCCCGCGACCGGTCACCGCTCCGGGCGCAGCCGCATGACCAGCTTGTTCACCCCCCACAGCGCCACACCGATGGCCACCAGTACGCCGGCGCGGATGTAGACGTCCGCCGCCCGCTCCGCGAGGGGACTCGCCAGAACCAGCGCCGTGATCGCTCCGAGGACCGGCAGGATCGTCGGTGTACGGAAGTGCCGGTGCTCCACCCGGTCCTTGCGGAGCACCAGGACGGTCACGTTGACCACGGCGAACACGCAGAGCAGGAGGAACGACGTGGTGTCGCCGAGGCCCTCGATCTCGCCGGTCGACACCAGGCCGATGGCGAGCAGGGTGACGAAGACGATGCCGGTGATGGGGGTGCGCCGCCGGGGGAGCACCTTGCCCATGGCACGCGGCAGGACCCGTTCGTTGGCCAGTCCGTAGCAGAGCCGTGAGGCCATCATGATGTTGATCAGGGCGGAGTTGGTGACCGCGAAGAGCGCGATCAGGGCGAACAGTCTGGGCGGGAAGTCGACACCGCCCGCCTTGACGACCTCCAGCAGCGGGCCGCTGGACGCCTCCAGGGTGCGGTAGTCCACGAGCAGCGACGACACCAGCGCCACCAGGACGTAGATGACGCCCGTCACGGCGACGCCGACGAAGATCGCCCGGGGGAAGGTGCGGACCGGGTCCTGCGTCTCCTCGGCCATGTTGACGGAGTCCTCGAAGCCGACGAAGGCGAAGAAGCCGAGTGCCGTCGCCCCGAGCACCCCGGTGATCAGCGCGTATCCGGTGCCCGAGCCCTCGAACTCGCCCAGCCGGGAGGGTTCCCCGTCACCGCTGAACACCGCCCACGCGCCGATCCCGAGGATCACCAGGAGCCCGGTCAGCTCCACGATCGTCAGCACCACGTTGGTCTTCACGGACTCCGACACGCCCCGCAGCGCCAGGGAGGAGAGCGCCAGGAGGAACACGATCGCGATCAGGGTCGGCGGGATCGCGTCGGTGAACTCCTGGAAGTAGTCGCCGCTGAAGGCACGGGCCGCCGCGCTGGCCGACGACAGGCCCGAGCACATGACCATGAAGGCGACGATGAAGGTCAGGAACGGCACCTTGAACGCCTTCTGCGTGTACAGCGCGGCGCCCGCCGCCTTCGGGTACTTGCCGACCAGCTCCACGTACGAGGCGGCGGTGAGGAGCGCGACCACGAACCCGATCAGGAACGGCAGCCACAGCGCGCCGCCGACCTTGCCCGCCACCTTGCCCGTGGTGGCGTAGATGCCGGTGCCCAGGATGTCGCCGATGACGAAGAGGATCAGCAACTTGGGGCCGATGGCACGCTTGAGCGACGGTGCCCCGCCGTCCGGTGCGTCGGTGGTCCGCGGCTCGGCTGTGCTCATGCGACACCTCTCCCGTTCTGTGTGCAGAAGGTTCTGCCCTGCGGGCCGGATGTGATGCATGTAACCGACCGTCACGGCGGAACGGGTCCCGACACGTCGGGAGAGGAGGAATCCGGCCTCGGGGGCCGTGTCGGATCAGGCCTGGTACCAGCCGAAGGCCCCCGCGCCCTCGGAGGGGTCGAACGACTGGTGGAGCCCCACCAGCGCGGTGACCAGACGGGGGTCCCACCCCGGCGTCAGCACCCGGTAGTCGTCGGCCACACCGCGGAAGACGACATGGGCCCGTCCGGTGCCGTCCCGCCAGATCACCCGGCGGGGCGGTCCGAACCCGCCGTCGCCCTCACCGAGGATGGACGTGACCGCCCACAGCAGGCTGACCGTCAGTCCGACCGGCCACCACAGGGCCCACCACACCAGGCGGCCCCGGTAGCCCCGCAAGGCGGGACCGGTGGCAGGCTCCACGGTCCACCGCGTCCGGCCGGGCCGGAAGGAGCGGCGGCGCCGCATCGTGATCCGCCCCAGCGGCGCGCCGGACGGATCCTCGACCCGGTAGACGGCGGCGTGCCCGCTCGTACGCGGGCCGAGCGGCCGCTCGGTGACCACGCGCGCCCATGGGCCCTGCGTGTCGGGAAGGACGTGGAAGGCCCGGACGGAGCGGTACCGGTCCGGTGCGGGAGCGGGTTCGTCGGGGCAGAGCCGAAGGGCTCCCCCTCCGGAGTCCGGTCCGCCGCCGCTGACGACGGCCGGCGGAAAGACCCCGTACTTCACCTCGTAGGTCACGCGCCCTGGAGTCATGCTCCGCGTCTCCCTCTCCCCGTTCGACGGCCCGGTGGGATGCTCTCATCCGGGGCCGCGGGGGCGGCGGGCAGGTCGTCCGTGCGCGATCGAGGTGCCGGCCGCGGCGGGCCGGGCGGGGTGCGGAGAACTTCTCGGGTTCCCGGGCCGGACGTCAGCGACGCCGGCGTTCCGGACGCGTCCGGTGCGCGGTGCGTGCCCGCTCCCGGACCGGTCGGCCGGACTCGCGGACCGGCCCGCGACCGGTCCGTGCCGACCGGCGCCGGACGACGAGGAGCACCGCGACGACGGCGGCACCGGCGGCCAGGACCCGTGCGGCGAAGCCTCCGCGTCCGACGACACCGGCCGGCCGCGTGAGCCGGTCGCCGCCCGTCGCGCCGCCGGCGGGCCGGACGGCCGGGCGCCGTCGTGGGTGCGGGGGCGTCCGGGCCTCGCGCGACACCTCTTCCGTGATCCGCTGCCAGACGTGCGCGGGGGGCGCCGTGGGAAGGTCCACCACCTCGGCGTCCCGCGCGGCGCTCACCAGACGGGTCAGCGACTTCAGTTCCTCCCGGCAGAACGGGCACCCGGCGATGTGCCGCAGGGCGCCGGCATCCTCGTCGCCGGACGAGTTGCCGAGTGCCAGTTCCACCAGGTGCGCCGACTCTACGTGGCCCACGACGCCCTCCCGGTCCCTCCGGCGGACCGGCGCGCGGTGTCAGACACGTCGGCCCGCGGTGCGGCGGGCCACCAGGACGCCGGTCACCGTGATCGCGCCGACCGCGGCGGCATAGGCCGGCCACTGGGCCGGCGAGTCCGGGGCACCGGCGGCAGCGCCCGCGTGGTTGGTGTTCGACGTCGCCTCCGAGCCGCTGAACGTCTGGGTGGCCAGCGCCAGGTTCTTGTCCTCGGCACTGCCCCAGGCGTAGACGACGTTGCTCGTTCCCTCCTTCAGGTTCAGGTCGGCGGGGCCGATGGCCACGGTCTCGGTACCGGCGAGGGTGACGGCGGCGTTCACGGTGCCCGCGTCGACCGTCGCGGAGTCCTCGCCCGGGTTGGTCAGGCCGGTGAAGAGAGGCTGTCCGCCGGCGCGCACGTCCACGGCGGGCGCCGCCGCGACGTGGCGGACCGTGAGGCGGGCCTTCCCGTCGTCCGGCCGCGAGACGTTGTCGGTGTACGCCGTCAGCTGCGGTTCACCGTCCGCGGAGAGGTGGGCGGCGACCGTGGCGTTGCCGCCTTCGGGCACCTTCACCTCCTTCTCCAGGGCCGGTGCGCCGTCGGGTCCCTGGCCCGCTTCGAAGATCTGGAGGTCGTAGGTCCCGGCCTCCAGGGACAGCGGGTCGGTCACGGTGCCGGGCTTGAAGTCGCTGAGCAGCTCGTCACCGTTGGCGTAGACGTCGACCGTCATCCCGGGGATGCCGTGGAAGACGGAGACCATGGCCTTGTCCTGCGCCTGCGCGGGCTCTGCCATGGCCGGTGCGGCCACACCGAAGGCCAGCGCGCAGGCGCCGGCCGAGGCGGCGACGGCCAGGGGGGTCCGGGAAGTCATGGGGATCATCCCTTCGGAATGCTGTCTCCGCTGCTGCGGAGTCTCGGTGGTGTTTCCTGGACGAGCGGCGCCGCGGATGCGCCCGCGAGCCCGCTTCCCCCCTTTTTCTCCCTATCCGTCCGCGCTCTGCTCGCGGCCCTGGTCGACGGCCAGGCGCAGCCGGTGCAGGCCGCGGCGGGCGTGACTCTTCACCGTCCCGAGCGGCACACCCGTGCGCTCCGCGATCTGGACCTGCGTCAGGTCCTCGTAGAAGGCCATGCACAGCACCTCCCGCTGGGCGCGCGGCAGCCGGGACAGGGCGTCGACGAGGAGCACGCGGTCCAGTACGGCCTCCGGTGCCGCCTCCACCGGCTGGTCGGGGGCGGTGTCGCGGGCGACCGACTCGGCCAGGGTCAGACGCCTGGTCCGGGCGGCCAGCGCATCGACGATCTTGCGGCGCGTGATGCCGACCAGCCAGGCACCGAGCGCGCCGCGCTCCGGCCGGAAGCCCTGCCGTCCGCGCCAGGCGCCGATGAAGACCTGCTGGGTCACGTCCTCGGCCTCGTGCGGATCGCCGAGGGACCGGGCGGCCATGGTGTGGACGAGTGAACCCCAGTGCCGGTAGATGGCCGCGAACGCCTCGTCGTCGGCCGCGACGAGACCCCGGGCCAGATCCTCCTCGTACTGGGTCTCCTCCGAGGGCGGGACGAGCGCGGTGCCGGGTCGCACGTGGGTACTCATGGCCTGATTCCTCCTGCGTGCCTCGTACGGGGACGCAACGTCGTCCGCCGGACGGCGAGTTCACCGTCCTGTCCTGTCGGGGCTGCCGTACGTGCCTCCAGTCTTGGACGCACAACCGACGCAGGCAACATGCGTCGGTTGTGCGTCGTAGAGTGAGGTCATGAGGGTGCCTGCGGACGATGACGACGAACGGGAGAGCGAGGGCGTCGCGGAGGGCGGCGGCCTGACCACGGGTGAGGTGGCCAGGCGGCTGGGGGTGGCACCGACCACGGTCCGCACCTGGGACCGCCGCTACGGACTCGGACCCACGGCGCACACCGGCGGGCGGCACCGGCGCTGGACCCCCGGGGACGTGGCGCGGCTGGAGCGCATGTGCGCGCTCACGGCGACCGGGCTGCCGCCCGCCGAGGCCGCCCGGCTGGCACGCCGCGACGAGACGCGCGCCGCGGTCCCCGATCCCCCTGGGGGACCCGGCGGAGCAAGCGCTCCGGCCCGCGGCCGCAGCCGGGCGGGCAGCGGGCTGCGCCTGGGTGACGTGCGGCAGGAGTGCAAGGGCATCGCCCGTGCCGCCCTGCGGCTCGACGCCGCCGCACTGGACGAACTGCTGCTCACCTCGATAGCGGACCACGGTCTGATCGCCGCCTGGACCGAGGTGATCGTGCCGACCCTCCAGGCCGTCGGCCGCAAGTGGGAGACGTCCGGCGAGAAGTACGTCGAGGTCGAGCACTTCCTGTCCTGGCACGTCTCCGGCGCACTGCGGCGCAGCAGCTCCGCGACGATCGCCGACCGCCCCGGCGCCACCACCCTGCTCGCCTGCGTACCGGGGGAGAACCACACCCTGCCGCTGGAGGTCCTGTCGGCCGCCCTCACCGAGCGGGGCCTGCCGGTGCGCATGTTCGGCGGAGCCCTGCCGGTCGAGTCCCTGGTCGCGGCGGTGCGCAGGACCGGGCCGGCCGCGGTGGGCCTGTGGGCGCAGTCGCGCACCACCGCCAGCAGACCGCTGGCCCTGCACGTGGCCGCCATGGAGTGGGGGGTGCGCGGCGCCCGGCGCGGGCCGGTCGTCCTGACCCTCGGCCCCGGCTGGACGGGGCAGCGGGCGGCCGGTCTGGCACGCCCGGCGGGACTCGCCGAGGCGGTCGCCGCGGTGGAGTCGGTGCTGGCACGCTGACCCGCCCCCGCCCCCGCCCCCGCCCGGCCGCGGCGGACGGGCACCCGGCACCCCGCGACCGGATCGGACCGGACCGCCAGGCGTGCCGCGCGGGACGTCCCGGCCGTCCTGGGGTACTGGTGGCGTCGGTACGTCAGTGGAGGTCGCCGCATCCGTGGACGGTCGGCGGCCCGAAGCAGGGATCGATGGCAAGTGGATCGTCGACCCCGGGGCCGGGAGCGAAGCGTGGAACTGAGCGGCGCGCGTGTGCGGACGACCGGTGCCGGAGCACCGGAGACCCGGGCCCGGCACCCCGACACCGAACACCCCGACACCGGGCACCGCGGTACGGGGCGTACCGGCCGGCCCGCGAGGGGCGCCCCGGCACCGCGCCGCGCCGTCGAGGGCGCACCGGCGGCCGAGGCCGCACCCGCGCGGCGCTCCGGCCCGGACGGCACGCCCGACGAAGGGCGGACCCGGTGACCTCCGCGCCCGACCACACGTCCGACGTGGTCGTCCTCGGCGGCGGCGCGGCCGGCCTCAGCCTCGCGCACCGGCTGACCGGGACCGGCACCGCCACGGTGACCGTGGTCGAACCGCCGGACGGCCCCCCGCGCCCGGCGGAGCGCACCTGGTGCTATTGGGACCAGGGCCCCGGCGACCTCGACGACGCCGTCACCGCCTCCTGGTCGGTGCTGCGCGTGCACGGCGCCGACGGCCGGGAGGTCACCGTCGACCCGGCCCCCCTGACGTACCGCATGGTGCGCTCCACGGCGTTCGAGCGACTGGTCCACGCCCGGCTGGCCCGTTCACCCGGCGGTCGCCTCCTGCGGGCGACCGCGGACACGGTGCGCGACGTTCCCGGAGGCGCCGAGATCCGCTGCACCCTCCCCGGCGGACGCCCCCTGGTCCTGCGCGCCCGCCGTGTCTTCGACTCGCGGCCGCTGCGCACCCTGCCACCGGCCCGGACCCAGCTGCTCCAGCACTTCCGCGGCTGGTTCGTACGCACCCCCACCGACCGCTTCGATCCCGCGGTCGCCGACCTGATGGACTTCCGGGTGCCCCAGCCGGCGCACGGGCTCGCCTTCGGCTACGTCCTGCCACTGGCCCCGGACCGGGCGCTCGTGGAGTACACCGAGTTCTCCCGCACCGCGCTCACCACCGAGGCGTACGAGACGGCGCTCGGCCACTACTGCACCGACGTCCTGGGCCTCGGCCCGCTCACCGTGGAACGGACGGAGCAGGGCGGCATCCCGATGACCGACGCCCGCTTCCCCCGGCGGACCGGCAAGGCGGTCTTCCGCATCGGCACCGCCGGTGGCGCCACCCGTCCGGCCACCGGCTACACCTTCGCCGCGGTGCAACGGCAGAGCGCCGCCATCGCCGCCGCGCTGCGCGACGGGCACGGGACCGTCCCCGCACCCCACGGGCGGCGGGCGCTGGCCATGGACGCGATACTGCTGCGCGCCCTGGACACCGGGCGGATCGACGGCCCGGACTTCTTCACCGACCTGTTCCGCCGCGTCCCGGCGGAGCGCCTGCTGCGCTTCCTCGACGGCGCCACCTCGCTCGGCGAGGAATGGGGCATCGGGCTGCGCACCCCCGTCCGTCCGATGCTCCGCACGGCGGTCGAACTCCCCTTCCTGCCCCGCCGCTCCCGGACCGCCGCCAGAAACGGAGAGAACCACCGATGAGCCTGCTGCGCGACCACGACCTGGCCCGCGCCTTCGACCGCGCCTCCCACTCCTACGACCGCCTCACCTCGCTCAACCCCGGCTACCGCACCGACCTCCTGCGCTCGGCCCGCCGTCTGAGGCTCCCCGGCGACGGAGCCGGGCTGCGCGTCCTCGACCTCGGCTGCGGCACCGGCGCCTCCACCCGCGCCCTGCTCCGGGCCGCGCCCCGTGCCCGGATCACCGCGGTGGACGCGTCGGCGGGCATGCTGCGCCGGGCGCTGGCCAAACCATGGCCGGCACGCGTGCGCTTCCAGCACCTGACCGCGGAGGAGGTCGCCACGTCCGGTGAGGGCCCCTTCGACGCGGTCTTCGCCGCCTACCTGTTCCGCAACGTCACCGATCCGGACGCGGTCCTCGGGAGCGTACGGGCCCTGCTGCGGCCGGGCGGCCGGCTCGCCGTCCACGAGTACAGCCTCAGCGGCTCACCGACGCACCGCGCCCTGTGGTCGGCGGTGTGCCGCGGCGTGGTCATCCCGGCGGGCACGCTCACCGGCGACGGCGCCCTCTACCGCCACCTCCTGCACAGCGTCACCGCCTTCGACAGCGCCCCCGCCTTCGCCGGCCGGCTGCGCCGAGCCGGCTTCACCGGAGTCCGCGTCGCCCCGGTCGCCGGATGGCAGACGGGCATCGTGCACACCTTCCTCGCCCGCAACGGCGCGGCCACCACGACGGAGGACACCCGGTGACCGCCCACCGCACCGGCGCCGCCCGCCGGGGCCGTGACCGCAAGGCCGAGATCCTGACGCCCCCGCCCGGCAGGGACCGCTTCCCGCGCGGGGACGAGCCGTCCGTCGCGGTGATCGGTGGCGGCATCGCCGGTCTCGCCGCGGCCACCCTGCTGTCCGAGCGCGGAGCCCGCGTGACCGTCTACGAGGGGGAGGACGCCCTCGGCGGCCGGCTCTCCGGCCGGCCCACCAGGCTGGCGGACGGCTCCGCGTCGACCATGACCCGGGGGTTCCACGCCTTCTTCCGCCAGTACTACAACCTCCGCGGCCTGCTCCGGCGCACCGACCCGTCCCTCGCACGGCTCACCCCGCTCCCCGACTACCCCCTGCGGCACAGCGGCGGCCTGACGGACAGTTTCGCCCGGGTCCCGAGGACACCGCCGTTCAGCGCGCTCGGATTCGTCGCACTGAGCCCCACGTTCGGCTGGCGGGACCTGGCCGCCATGGACGCCCGGGCGGCGCTGCCGCTGCTCGACGTGCGCGTGCCGGAGGTCTACGAGCGTTTCGACGAGGTCACCGCCACCGGGTTCCTGAACAGAGTGCGCTTCCCGGAGGCGGCCCACCACCTGGCGTTCGAGGTGTTCTCGCGGAGCTTCTTCGCCGACCCGCGGGAACTCTCCGCCGCCGAACTGCTGCTGATGTTCCACATCTACTTCCTCGGATCGGCCGAGGGGCTGCTCTTCGACGTACCGAGCGAGCCCTTCCCCCAGGCACTCTGGGACCCGCTGGGCGACTACCTCCAGCGCCTCGGCGCGGACATCCGCACCGGCACGCCCGTGCTCGACGTGGACCCCCTCGACGACGGGGGAGCGCGGGTGCGCACCGACGCGGGCACCCGGCGCCACCAGGCCGTGGTGCTCGCCCTCGACCCCGGGGGGCTGCGCCGGCTCGTCGCCGCGTCACCCCGTCTGGGCACGCCCGGCTGGCGCGCCGGCGTCGACGCCCTGCGCACCGCGCCGCCGTTCCTCGTCTCCCGGCTCTGGCTCGACCGACCGGTCCGCGCCGACCGTCCCGGCTTCCTCGGCACCAGCGGTTACGACGGGCTGGACAACATCAGCGTCCTGGAACGGTACGAGGGCGAGGCCCGCCGCTGGGCCGAGCGGAACGGAGGCTCGGTCGTCGAGCTGCACGCCTACGCCGTGGACACCGGCGCGGAACCGGAGAAGGTGCAGGACATGCTCGTCGACCGGCTGCACCGGGTGTACCCGGAGACCCGCGAGGCGCGCGTCGTGGACGCCCGGCACGAATGGCGCTCCGACTGCCCGCTCTTCGCGGTCGGCTCCCACCGGCGGCGCCCCACCGTACGCACCCCCCACCCCTGGCTGACCCTGGCCGGCGACGCGATCCGCTGCGACCTGCCGGTCGCCCTCATGGAACGCGCCGCCACCACCGGGTTCCTGGCGGCGAACGCGCTGCTCGCCGAACGGGGCGTACGGGGCCAGGTGCTGTGGACGGTCCCCCGGGCGGGTCGCTCCGCCCCGCTGCGGGCCCTCGGCGCCCTCGCGGGGCGGTCCGGCGGCTCCCGCTGACCGGACCGGCCCCCGTCACGCCGGGGGCCGGTCCGGGGACGGTGGCCGGCCCCGGCGCCGGGTCAGGGCGCGTCGTCCGCGCGGTGCGGTGCCGTACCCGTCGCGCGTTCGACCAGCGCGGCGAACTCGTGCCGCACCGCCCGGGGGGCGCCGGTGCGCGCGAAGTGCCGGAGGGCGGCGGCCGCCAGCTCACCGATCTTCGCCTCCACCGCCTCCCGGGCGCCGGTGCGCTCCAGCACCGTCCGTATCCGTTCGACCGCGCGGTCCGACCCGGTGTCGGCGTCCGGCGCGAGCACGGCGGCGGCCTCGTGGTCCGCGGTCGCGTCGGCGATCCGGTGGGCGACGGCCAGGAGGTAGGTGAGCTTGCGCGAGCGCAGGTCGTCCCCGGCCGGCTTCCCGGTCCGCGCCGGGTCGCCGAACGCGCCGAGGAGGTCGTCGCGCAACTGGAACGCCAGCCCGGCGCACCGGCCGGCGGCCCGCAGCGCCTCCACCGTGTGCTCGTCGGCCCCGGCCAGCGTCGCGCCCAGGGCGAGCGGCCGGGCGACCGTGTACAGCGCGCTCTTGAGGGTGGCGACGGCCAGGGCCTCGTCGACGCCGGACGAACGGGCGGCCTGGGCGTGCAGGTCGAGGTACTGCCCGGCGACCATCTCGGTGCGCATCGCCCGCCACTCCTCGTGCAGGCGCGGGCCGTGCGGGGTGCCGAGGGCCGTCTCCGTCAGCAGGTCGTCCGCCCACACCAGCGCCAGGTCACCGGCGAGCACCGCGGCGGAGGTCCCGAACGTCTCCGCAGACCCGTGCATGCCCGCGGCCCAGTGCCCGCGGGCCAGCTCCACGTGCAGGGCCGGGGCGCCCCTGCGTTGCAGCGACCCGTCCATCACGTCGTCGTGCACGAGGGCGCACGCCTGGAGCAGTTCGAGCGCGGCCGCGGTGCGCAGGACCGCCGTGGGGTCGCCCGAGCCGCCGGCCGCCCGCCAGCCGCAGCAGGCGAAGGCCGTACGCAGCCGCTTCCCGCCCCGTGCGACCAGCGCGGCCACCCGGTCGGCCACGTCCCGCGCGAAGACGGGATCGACCGCACGGGAGTGACGCAGACGCGCGTCGAGGACCTGCTGGAGCACACCGCCCACGGCGTCCGTCGCGGCGAGCGCGGTGAGAGGGTCCTCGACGGTCCCGGTCGGTGCGGGCGCCGTCGTCGGCGGTCCGAGCATGCACAACCCCTTCTCACGTCCGGTCGTCGTCCGGTCATCCGTACGACGATGCTTCCGCCGAGTGCCCTCCCGCGGATGCGCCGATACCTGCCCGGTCCCGCGCGGGCCCCGCACCTGTGCGGCACCGGGCGCGTGCCTCACGGCGGCCCGTCACCGCGCGAGCGGTCCCACGCGCGTACCTCGGCGAGGTCGGTGAGCCGGTCGAGCTGCCGTACCGGCCGGGAGACGCGGTGGTTGCCGGCCAGCAGGTCCCGGTGGCGGTCCAGGAACGCCCAGTAGCCCGCCGTGTAGGGGCAGGCGTGATCGCCGGTGCGGTCCCCGGGCCGGTAGGCGCAGCCCCCGCACAGGTCGCTCATGCGGTGCACGTAGGCGCCGCCCGAGGTGTAGGGCTTGGTCGTCATCCGGCCGCCGTCGGCGTACTGGGACATCCCGACCACGTTGGGGACCATGACCCAGTCGTACCCGTCCACGAAGCAGCGGTGGAACCAGTCCGTGACCGCTGCCGGGTCCCAGCCCCGCTGGAGGGCGTGACTGCCGAGCACCATCAGCCGGGGGATGTGGTGCGTCCACCCGGTGTCGCGCACCTGGGCCAGGACGGTACGCAGGCAGTTGGCCCGTACGGCGTCCGCGTCCAGGTCGTTCCACCAGCCGGGCAGGGGAGCGGTGTGCCGGAGCCGGTTGGAGCGCCGGTAGTCCTCGCCGAAGTACCAGTACAGCTGCCAGACGTACTCGCGCCAGCCGGCGACCTGCCGGACGAATCCCTCCACGCTGTTCAGCGGGGCCCGGCCCGCGCGCCACGCCGCCTCCGCCCGCTCGACGCACTCGGCGGGATCGAGCAGGCCGAGGTTGAGGGACGAGGACAGCAGGCTGTGGCTCATGACCGGGTCGGCGGCGAGCATGGCGTCCTCGTAGGGCCCGAACGTGGCGAGGCGGTGCTCGACGAAGCGGTGCAGGGCCCGCAGCGCCTCCCCCCGGGTCGCCGGGAACAGGCGGGGCCCGTCGCGCCCGACGAACGAGACGTCGCCGTCCCGCTCCCAGCGGTCGAGGTCGTGGCGGACCTCCTCGTCGATGTCGTCCTCGCGCGGCCGGTAGGGACGCCCGACCGGGAGCGAGGCGGTGTCGCGGGGCGGCGGCTCGCGGTTGTCGTGGTCGAGGTTCCACCGGCCTCCCGCGGGCCGGCCGCCGTCCATGAGCAGCTCGTGTCCGCGGCGGACCCAGTGGTAGAAGTCCTCCTGCCGCAGGCGTCGTCCGCCGTGGCCGTCGGCCCACGAGGCGAAGTCCGCCATCGGCACCAGGAAGCCCCGGGCGGGGCCCACCGTGACCCCCGGGAGGGACCGCACGAGCCGGAGGGCCGCGTACGACGTGGGGTGGTGCACCGTGACCGGACGCCCCCGCGCCACCCGGTCCAGGCCTTCGCGATAGGTGTCGGCGCGTACGTAGGTGACGCGTGCGCCCAGCTCCGCCGCCCGGTGGCGCATCGCGGACAGCACCAGGTGCGCCTTGGCCCGGTGGAAGCGGCGCCGCCGGAACACGGAGCGCGCCTCGATCATCAGGACGGGCGTGCCGCGGCCGGGACCCGCTCCGTCCGGGGCGAGGAAGTGCGGGCCGAGCTGGTCGCCGAAGAGCCAGTGCACCACCGTCGCCTCCTCAGTCGCGGCCGCGGGCGTGCCGGAAGCGGTCCAGCCCCTCGGCGAGGTCGATCAGCGGGGCGGGGTAGTCCAGCGCGGCGCGCCGGTCCTCCGGGAGCCGCCAGGGCTCGTGCACCCTCTTGCCGTCCACGTCCCTCAGCTCGGGCACCCAGCGGTGCACGTAGGCGCCGTCCGGGTCGAAGCGCCTGCCCTGGACGACGGGGTTGAGGACACGGTGGGGGCGGGTGTCGGTGCCGGTACCGGCGACCCACTGCCAGTTGAGCTGGTTGTTGACGACGTCGCCGTCCACGAGGAGGTCCAGGAAGTGCCGGGCGCCGATCCGCCAGTCCACGTAGAGCGTCTTGGTCAGGAAGCTGGCCGTCAGCAGGCGCGCCCGGTTGTGCATCCAGCCCTCGTGACGCAACTGCCGCATGGCCGCGTCGACGACGGGATATCCCGTCCGGCCCTCCCGCCAGGCGGCGATGTCCTCGGCGGCGTCCCGCTCGTTCCGCCAGTGGTCGTGGCGCGTGCGGTAGTCCTCCGCGGACGCCTTCGGCCGCGCGGCCAGCACCTGGTGGTGGAAGTCCCGCCAGCACAGCTGCCGCACGAACGCCTCCGCTCCCGGGCCGCCCCGCCCGCGGGCCCGGTGGACCAGTTCCACCGGTGACAGGGCCCCGAAGTGGAGGTACGGCGAGAGCCTGGAGGTGGCGTCCCCCGCCAGGTCGTCGTGGCGGTCCTCGTAGCCGGGCATCCCGGCCCGCGACCACCGCGAGAACCGGTCACGACCCGCCGCTTCCCCTCCGTCCGGCAGACCCGGCGAGGTGTCCGGTACCTCCGCACGCTCGGGCAGGGGGTCGCCGCGCACACCGTCGGGGACGCGCACCGTGCGCGGCGCGCCGAGGGAGTCCCTGAGCGCCTCCTGGGACCAGCGGCGGAAGTAGGGCGTGAACACGGCGAAGTGATCGGAACCGGTCGGGGTCACCGTGCCGGGGGCGACGACGGTCGTCACGGTGTCGTGGGCGTGCAGGGCCACACCGCTGTCGCCGAGCCGCTCACGCAGCCGTTCCTCGCGGTGGTGCGCGTAGGCCGTGACCCCCGCGGCCAGGTGGACCTCGTCGGCTCCGGACTCGGCGGCGACCTCGCCGACCACGCGGGCGACCGGTCCCCGGCGGACGACGAGCCGCCCGCCGCGACGGCGCAGCGAGGCGTCCAGGTCGTGCAGGCAGTCGGCGAGGAAGGCCCGGCGGTTGGGGGCGTCGAAGCCGGCCGCGTGGATGCCGGGGTCCAGCACGAACAGCGGCACCACCTCGTCCGCCGCCCTGAGCGCGGCGCGCAGCGGCGGATGGTCGTACAGACGCAGGTCCGAGGTGAACAGGACGACCGCGACGGTCATGGCTGGCTCCAGGTGCAGTGGTGCAGTGGTGCAGTGGTGCAGTGGTGCAGTGGTGCAGTGGTGCGGGGCGCTAGGGCCGGACGGGGTGCCGGCTGCGTGCGGCGGCCCGGGTGATGTTGCGGGCCATGCCGCCGAAGACGACGGCGTGGAAGGGGGAGACGGACCACCAGTAGGCGTGGCCGAAGAGACCCCGCGGGTGGAACAGTGCGCGCTGCCGGTAGCGGGTACGCCCCGCGTCGTCCGTCTCGACGTACATCTCCAGCCACGCCAGTCCGGGAAGCCGCATCTCCGCCCGCAGCCGCAGCAGGTGTCCCGGCTCGATCTCCTCGACACGCCAGAAGTCCAGCGAGTCACCGACCCGCAGGCGCTGCGCGTCGCGTCGCCCGCGGCGCAGCCCCACACCGCCGACGAACCGGTCCAGCCAGCCCCGGACCGCCCAGGCCAGCGGGAAGGAGTACCAGCCGTTGTCACCGCCGATCCCCTCCACCACCTTCCACAGCGCCTCCCGGGACGCGTCCACGGACAGCTCCCTCTCGTCCTGGTAGAGGCTGCCGCCGGCCCAGTCGGGGTCGGTGGGCAGGGGGTCGCTGGGGGCGCCCGGGACGGAAGCGGACGACCAGCGGGTGGCGACCTGCGCCTCGCGCACCCTCCGCAGGGCCAGGGCCAGGGCTTCGTCGAAGGGCAGCGGCCGGCCCGGGGGATCGGGGACGTAGCGGGCGATGTCGTGCTCGTGGCAGACGACCTCGTGCCGCAGGGACTCCGTCAAGGGCCGGGCGAGGGAGGCGGGCACGGGGGTCACCAGGCCGACCCAGTGGCTGGACAGCCGCGGGGTGAGCACGGGGACCGGCACGATGACACGGCGCCGGAGCCCGGCGACGACGGCGTAGCGGCGCATCATCTCGCGGTAGGTGAGCACGTCCGGTCCGCCGATGTCGAAGGACCGGTCGACGTCGTCCGGCATCGTGGCGGAACCGACCAGGTAGCGCAACACGTCCCGGACCCCGATGGGCTGGGTGCGGGTGTGCACCCAACTGGGTGTGACCATGACCGGCAGCCGTTCGGTCAGGTAGCGCAGCATCTCGAAAGAGGCTGAACCCGAACCGATGACGACCGCGGCCCGCAGCACGGTGGCGGGCACCTCGGACTCCAGGAAGATGCGTCCGACCTCGGCGCGGGAGCGCAGATGCGGGGAGAGCGACTCCTCCGGCACGTCCCGCGGAGTGAGACCGCCCAGGTAGACGATCCTGCGGACGCCGGCCGCATGTGCCTGCCGGGCGAAGATCCGCGCCGCGCGACGGTCGGTGTCCTCGAACTCGGCCCCGGACCCGAGGGCGTGCACCAGGTAGTAGGCGACGTCGACACCGCGCATGGCCTCGGCGACCGACTGCGCGTCGGTGACGTCCCCCCGCACCTTCTCCGCGTCCGGCGCCCACGGGTGGTCGCGCAGCTTGCCGGGGGAGCGGACCAGGCACCGGACCCGGTGACCGGCCGCCAGCAGCTCGGGCACCAGGCGCCCGCCGATGTATCCGGACGCGCCGGTCACCAGACAGTGCAGCCGCTCCTCGTCCCGCTGTCCCCGTCCGTTCGTCTCCACGGCCCTTCCTCCGGCTCGTCCCAGTCCACCCTGCATCCGCGTGCATCCGCGTGTTCAGCACCTGTTCGCGCTCCGCGCCCGCGACGGATGCACGGCGCGCGCGCCGCCGGCCCGTCAACCGGGCGGAGCCCCGTCGTCCGTCCTCCGTCCGCCGCGGCCGCCGGCGCCGAGCAGGCCCGTGGCCGAGAACGGCTCGTCGGCGGCGAGGCGGGGCAGCTCGCGCCGCGACAGCCAGGTGACGACCGGCGGCATCGCGGCGCGCACGAGCTGGGTCGAGCGCAGCCATCCCGGTACGTAGACCGACGGCCGGCGCCGCTCGACGGCGTCGACCAGCCGGCCCGCCACGTACGCCGCGGGGTACACCTTGCGCGCCGGCGGCGGCATGTGCCCGCGCAGCTCCCGCAGCACGGCGTGCTCGTCGGCGTCGCGCACCATGTCGGTGTCCGTCCAGTTGATGTAGGCGATCCCCACCCCCACGTGCCGGTGGGCGACCTCGGCGCGCAGCGCGTGGGCGAACGACTCGACTCCCGCCTTCGACGCGCAGTACGCGCTCATCATCGGAGCCGCCCCGATGGACGCGAGCGAGGCCACTTGCAGGAAGTAGCCCCGCGTGGCGAACAGGTCGGGCAGGAACGACCGGGCGGTGGCGGCGCTGCCGATCAGGTTCACCTCCACGACGCGGCGCCACACCTCGGGGTCCGACTCGGCGAAGGGGCCGCCCTCGGCCACACCGGCGTTGGCGACCACCACCGACGGCGGGCCGAGCCGCGCGCGGATGTCGGCGCCCGCAAGCCGCATGCCCCGGTCGTCGGTGACGTCGACCTGCCAGACGGCCGAGGTGCCCGGCAGCGAGTCCCGGACCGGAACCAGGGTCCGCTCCTCACGGCCCAGCAGCGCCACCTTCGCACCCCGTTCCACCAGGACCCGTGCCAGGGCGGCTCCCAGACCACGCGCGGCACCGGTCACGACGGCGACGCGTCCGTGCAAGGGCTTCCGGGCGAGGGGCATGGAAGGTTCCTTTCGCGGTGGCTCCTGCCCGGCCCACGCTAGACGCGTACCGGCACGGGGGCATGCCGGCCGCTGCCGCGCGGGCGGGTGGGGCCGGCACCGTGCGGCGGACACGGTTCCCGCCCCGGTGGACGCGTCACCGCTCCCGGGCCGCCGAGGGACTCAGCGCCGCGCCCCCCGGCCCGGCAGGTCCGCCGCCGCGAGCCTGACCGGGTCCACCACCACCGTGATGTCCGTGATGCGGCCCTCCGCCACGGTGAACGCGACGACCGAGAGCGGGGTGCCGTCCGCACGCCAGGACATGACACCGGGGCGGCCGTTCACGAGCACCGCCCGCCCCCGTACGGCCGCGTCGGCCGACAGCCGTGCGCCGGCGGCGACCTCGGTGGCGCCGAGGGTGACGATCACGCCGTCGGCGGTCTCCACGGTCCTGCGCACGTCGGGGTCGAGCACCCGCAGCAGCCCCTCGAAGTCGCCGCGGCGGGCCGCGGCCAGGAAGGCCTCGACCACGGCCCGCTGATCCCTGCCGGCGGCCGCCGGAGGCTCCGTCGCCCGCACCTTGCCGCGGGCGCGGCTGGCGAGCATCTTGGCGGCGTCGGTGGATCTGCCGAGGATCCGGCCGATCTCGTCGAACGGCACGGCGAACAGGTCGTGCAGCACGAACGCCAGCCGCTCGCTCGGGCCCAGCGAGTCCAGGACGACCAGGAGGGCGACGCCGACCGAGTCGGCGAGCGCCACGTCGTCCTCCGGTGCCGGCCCGTCGTCCGCGATGACCACCAGCTCGGGCAGCCGGTCGTCGTAGGACGTGTGCGGGTGCGCCCGGCGGGACCGCAGCACGTCGAGACTGAGCCGGCCGACCACCGTGGTCAGCCAGCCCGCCAGGTTCTGGATGGTCTCCGTGTCCTGGCGGGAGAGCCGCAGCCACGCCTCCTGGACGACGTCCTCGGCATCGGCGTGCGAGCCCAGCACGCGGTGGGCTACCGCGCGCAGCCGGCCGCGGTGGGCCTCGAACGCCTCGGCCAGCGGGTCCTTAGGGCTGCTCCCGGACATGTCGTTACCTTCCTCGAGTGCGCTCCGTCATGTGGATGACGTGCCCGGACGGGCACACGTAACCGATGAAGGAGCGGGACCGATGGAAGCACGTATGCAGAGCCCGGCGAATCCGGACGTGGTCACGGCCATCCAGCACCTCATGAAGGCGATGCACGCCGGTGGCGTCGATCCGCGCCTGCTGGACCTGGTCCACCTGCGGGCCAGCCAGATCAACGGCTGCAGCCCGTGCGTCTTCGCCGGTGTGCAGGGGGCGAAGAAGCACGGGGAGACCGAGGAGCGGCTGCACAACGTGGTCGCGTGGCGCGAGACGCCCTTCTTCACCGAGGAGGAGCGGGCGGCGCTCGCGCTGACCGAGGCGGCCACCAGGCTCCAGGACGGCGCGGAGGGCGTGACCGACGAGATCTGGGACGCCGCGGCCGACCATTTCGATGAGGAGCAGCTTTCCGCGATCATCCTGGGCATCGCGGTGACCAACTTCTTCAACCGGATCAACCGCACGGTCCGGGAACAGGCCGGCAGGACCTGGTGAGCTGAAGGGGACGGCACCCGCCCGGCCGGGGGGGGGGGGGGGGGGGGGACCGAGAAAGGGAGAGGCACACTCCTTCTTTCTGCGGGGTGGGGGAAGAGGATATCCGCCCGAACC
>NZ_JBWKKZ010000003.1:0-63681 GCF_056430705.1 Streptomyces sp. NPDC045956
GCCTGCATCACCGTCACACGCTCCTCGACGAGGAGTGCGCGCAGCTGCTCGGGCTCGTGGACGACACCCGACGGAGCCACGACCACAGCCGCACCGGCGGTCAGCGGAGCGAACAGCTCCAGCCCCGCGATGTCGAACCCGACCGTCGTCACCGCCAGCAGCCGGTCCTCGCCAGTGACCGGGATGCGCCCCCGCATGTCGGTCAGGAGGTTCGCCAGCGCACCGCGCGAGACGACGACACCCTTGGGACGGCCCGTCGACCCCGACGTGTAGAGCACGTACGCAGCCAGGCCAGGATCGACCGAAGCAGGCAGCGAGGTCCCCGCAGCCGGCTCACGCTCCCACGCCCCCTCCAGCCACTCCTCGTCGATGACCAGGACCGGCCGGGTCTCCTCCCGCATGAACGCCAGCCGCTCCGCCGGGAAGTCGGCATCCAACGGCAGATACGCACCCCCCGTCTTCAGCACCGCCAGCAGCACCACCACCAGGTCCGCCGAACGCGGCAGCATCACCGCCGCATACCGCTCCGGACCCACCCCCGCCTCGACCAGCAACCGCGCCAGCCGCTCACTACGCGCCTCCAGCTCCGCGTACGACACGGCCACCCCACCGAACACGACCGCCGTCGCCCCCGGCACCCGGGCCACCTGCGCCCGCACACACGCCACCACATCCCCAGCGTCCGCGTCCGCCGACCGGGTGTCGTTCCACTCCTCCAGAACCCGCAGCCGCTCATCCTCCGCCAGCACACCCACCCGGCCCACCCGGGCCCCCGGCGCCGACACCACCGCCTCCAACACCCGCACGAAGCGGCGGCCCAGCAGCTCGGCGCTCTCCCGGTCGAAGAGGTCCGCGCTGAACTCCAGTTCCGCGTCGATACCCGCCGCGGAGCTGTCGTCGTCGTGGAGTTCCCCCAGGTTGAAGGCGAGGTCGAAGCGTGCCGCGCTCGATCCGACCGACTGCTCGGACATCTCCGCACCAGGCCAGGACGCGAGGGAGGCCGTGGCCGTCCGTGAGTCCAGGTTGTGCAGGGAGAGCATGGTCTGGAAGAGGGGATGGCGGCTGGTGGAGCGGTCGGGGTTGACGGCTTCCACGAGGCGTTCGAAGGGGATGTCCTGGTGGGCGTAGGCGGCGAGGTCGGTTTCGCGGACGCGTGCCAGAAGCTCCGTGAAGGTGGGGTTGCCGCTCAGGTCGGTGCGCAGGACGAGGGTGTTGACGAAGAACCCGACCAGGTCCTCGACCGCGTCGTCCGTCCGCCCCGCGATCGGTGAGCCGATGGGAATGTCGGTGCCCGCTCCCAGTCGTGACAGAAGGACGGCCAGTGCGGCCTGGAGGACCATGAAGGTGCTGGCCTGTTCCTGCCGGGCCAGTTGCGTGATGCGGGTGTGGAGTTCGGCGGGGATGGTGAAGGTGACGGTGCCGCCCCGGTGGGACGGGGAGGCGGGCCGGGGCCGGTCGGTGGGCAGGTCCAGCTCGGCCGGAAGACCCGACAGGGTCTGCTCCCAGTAGGCGAGCTGCTTGCTCAGGACGGAGTCGGGGTCGTCCTCGGTGCCCAGGACGTCGCGCTGCCACAGGGTGTGGTCGGCGTACTGGACCGGCAGCGGTGTCCAGGACGGTTCGCGTCCGGCCACCCGGGCCGTGTAGGCGGTGGTGAGGTCCCGGGCGAGGGGGGTCAGCGACCAGCCGTCGGCGGCGATGTGGTGCACGACGAGCAGCAGGACGTGGTCGGTCGCGTCGAGGCGGAAGAGGGTGGTGCGCAGGGGCAGGTCGCGGGTGAGGTCGAAGCCCTGGCCCACGGCGTCGGACAGCTCGCCGGCGAGCCGGTCCTCGGTGACGTCCCGTACCTCGACGTTCGGGGTGGCCTGGCCCGGGGTGAGGATGACCTGATGGGCACCGTGCTCGTCATCCGCATAGAGGGTGCGCAGGGCCTCGTGGCGTGCGGTGACGTCGGCCAGGGCTGCGCGCAGGGCGTCGTGGTCGAGGGCGCCGGTCAGGCGCAGGGCTACGGGGATGTTGTAGAGGGCGCTGCCGGGCTCGTACTGGTGCAGGAACCACAGCCGCTGCTGCGCGTACGACAACGGCACCCGCTCCGGACGCACCGCCCGCGCCACCACCGGCGTACGCGCGGACACGGCCTGCCCGAGCAACCCCGCCAGGCCCGCCACCGACGGCGTCTCGAACAGGGCCCGCACCGACAGCTCCACCCCCAGCGCCGTACGGATACGCGACACCAGCCGCGTCGCCAGCAGCGAGTGACCGCCCAGATCGAAGAAGCTGTCGTCGATCCCGACCCGCTCCAGGCCCAGGACGTCCGCGAAGAGGTGGGCCAGGATCTCCTCCTGGCCGGTCCGCGGTCGCCGTGCCGACTCGATCGTGCCGTCCCAGTCGGGCGCGGGCAGGGCGCGGCGGTCGAGCTTGCCGGTGGGGGTGAGGGGCAGTTCGGGCAGGGGGACGACCGCAGCCGGCACCATGTGCTGGGGCAGCCGCTCCGCGACGTACCCGCGCAGCGCGGCAGGGTCGGCCCCGGCGTCCTCGGTGAGGGAGACGTACGCGACGAGCCGCTTGTCGCCCGGCCGGTCCTCCCGTACGACGACCGCCGCCTGCGCCACCGAGTCGTGGGCGCCCAGCAGCGACTCGATCTCGCCCAGCTCGATCCGGAAGCCGCGGACCTTCACCTGGTCGTCGACCCGGCCGATGAACTCCACCAGACCCTCGTCGGTCCAGCGGACCACGTCACCCGTCCGGTACATGCGGGAGCCCGCCGGACCGAACGGGTTGGCGACGAAGCGTTCCGAGGTGAGACCGGGACGCCCCAGGTAGCCGCGGGCCACGCCGGCGCCGGCGACGTACAGCTCGCCGGCCACCCCGACGGGGGCGGGGCGCAGGGCGGCGTCCAGGACGTACACCCGCGCGTTGGAGACGGGGGTGCCGAGTTCGGCGGGGCGGGCGTCGCGTACGACGCCGGTGACGCTGTCGGCGGTGCACTCGGTCGGGCCGTAGAAGTTGAACGCCAGCAGGCCTTCCACCGACGTCAGTTCGCGGCGCAGGCTCTCGCCGATGGCCTCGCCGCCGAGGACCACGAGCGAGGGGCGGTGCCGGTCGGCGTCCAGCAGACCGGCGAGGAGCAGGTGCTGGCACTCCGACGGGGTCATGTCGACGACGTCGATGCGCTGCTCGTCGACCTGCCGCGCGAAGGCCTCCGGGTCGTGCCGGGTGTCGTCGTCGAGCAGGTGAAGCTCGTGGCCGTGCGCGGCCATCCACAGGAACAGGCCCCACGACGCGTCGAAGGAGAAGGAGGCCGTGTGGGCCATGCGCAGCCTGCGGCCGCCGACGGAGTCCACCACTCGGGTCAGGACTTCGTACTGGTGGTGATGGAGCAGGTTGCTGAGGCTCGCATGCGTGATCAGGGCCGCCTTCGGCCGGCCCGTCGACCCGGAGGTGTACAGGATGTAAGCGCCGTTGGCGGGGGTCACGGGGGCGGCGACCGGGTCGGTGTCCGGTCGGCCGTCGAGGGCACGGCGGGTCTCCGCGCCGTCCAGCCGGATCACCGGGACGCCCGAGCCGTCGAGGACCGCGGTCCGGTCCGCCGCGGCGGCGACGGTGACCACGAGCGAGGGCGCCGAGTCCGTCAGCATGAACGAGGTGCGGTCGGCGGGGTACTCCGGATCGACGGGGAGGTAGACCGCTCCCGCCTTCATCGCCGCCAGCAGCGCCACCATGGAGTCCACGGAACGGGGCAGCACCACGGCCACGACGTCCTCGGGGCCGACGCCCTGCTCGGTGATCAGCCGGGCCAGCCGGTTCACCCGGGCGTTGAGTTCCCGGTAGGTGACGCGGGTGTCCTGGAAGACGACGGCCGTCTCGTCGGGGGTACGGGCCACCTGGGCCTCGAAGAGACGGGGAAGGATGTCGGCCGGTACGGGACGCTCGGTGCGGTTCCAGTCCACGAGCAGGCGCTCCCGCTGCCCCGCGGCGAGCGCGTCGACGCGGCCGACCGGAGCGTGCGGGGCGTCGAGCAGCAGGCGCAGGATGCCCAGCAGGTGCTCGGCCAGCTCCCCGGCCTCCTCGGCGCGGAAGACGTCGGGGCGGTAGTCCAGCTGGAAACGCAGCGTGGAGTCGGGCATGCAGACGAGGCCCAGCGGATAGTGCGTGGCGTCGTAGCCCTCGGTGCGCAGGACCCTCAGGCCGTCGGTCGCGCGGTCGAGACCGGAGGCGTCCAGCGGGTAGTTCTCGAACACCATGGAGGTGTCGAAGAGTTCACCCACGTCGGTCAGCCGCTGGATCTCGGCGAGTCCGAGATGCTGGTGGGCGAGGAGCCGGCTCTGTTCCTCCTGGAGCCTGGCCAGCATGCCGGTCAGGGGCTCCGCCGGGCGCAGTCGCAGCCGCAGCGGCAGGGTGTTGATGAACAGACCGACCATGTCCTCGACCCCGTCGAGTTCCGGCGGCCGGCCGGAGACCGTGACGCCGAACACCACGTCGTCGATGCCGGTGACCCTCGACAGAAGCAGTGACCAGGCGCCCTGGACGACGGTGTTGAGGGTCAGACCGTGTTCGCGGGCGAGTGCGGTCAACGCCCGCGTCTCCTGGTCGTCCAAACCGAACCGGACCTGTTCCGGGACCACCGGTGGCTGTCCGGGAGCGAGCGCCGCGACCCGCGTGGGCTCCTCCAGACCCGCCAGCGCCTCCGACCAGGCCCGTACCGCCGCGCCCGTGTCCTGCTCGGCGAGCCAGGTCAGGTGATCGCGGTAGGGGCGCGGGCGGGGAAGCCCGGAGTCGTCGCCCTTGGCCAGGTAGAGCGCGAGCAGTTCCCTCATCAGGATCTGCATCGACCAACCGTCGAGCAGGATGTGATGGTTCGTCAGGACGAAACGGTGACGCTGTCCGCCGAGGTGGATGAGGGTGAAGCGCACCAGGGGCGCCTGCCCCAGGTCGAAGCGCCGGCTGCGGTCCTCCAGCGCCTCGGCCTCCGCCCGGCCCTCCCGGCTCGCCTCGGGCAGACCGCCGAGGTCGACGGTGCGCCAGGGCAGTTCGACCTCGCGGAGCACCAACTGGGCCCACTCGCCGGACTTGCGCTGGCGGAAAGCCACCCGCAGGTTCGGGTAGCGGGCGAGCAGCGCCGCGGACGCGTCCCGCAACGCCCCGGTGTCCAACGGACCTTCGAAGTCCGTCGTCACCTGGGCCACGTAGACGTCGGTGGCGGTCCCTTCGAGGACGTTGTGGAAGAGCAGTCCCTCCTGAAGGGGGGACAGCGGATAGATGTCCTCGATCTTACGGGGCCGTCGCGTCACTGCCATCTCTCCCACTCGGACCGCACTTTGTCACCGTGGCCAGCGTCGAAAATAGGGCTGGCAGCAATATCAGCCAGCAACCTATTCGTCTCGGTGGGTGGTCTGTCAAGGTAAATGCGACGCCCTTAACCCACGCCTTAAACATGGCAGCCGCGTCACGGTTTCCCATGGGCGGTGTTCAACTCCACCCTTAAACAGCAGGGCTTGCGGCGGTGTGGCTGTCGGCCGGTGCTAGGGTCACGGCACTTGCGATGGAGCTGGAGGCGTAATGGCACATCATGAGTTGAGGGAGGAATTCATCACCTGGCTGGGCGGGGATTCCTTCACCTGCCTGGGAGCGCGTTCCGCTCTGCGACAGGACACCCTTGTCGTGCGGTTCTACGATGAGTTGGGCGGGGCGGAAGCCACTGCTCTGCTCCATCGGGACCTGGTCGCGTTCACCGAGGAGCAACTCACCGGGGAAAACGAATTCGCTTCGTTCGTGGCGATATTCCTGACCCCCCGGATGCACGGCGAAGAGGAATTCGAAAAGCTGCTCTGGGAGCAGCTGGGGCATCTGCACCGGCTGGATGCCAAAACCCACGAATGGAGCCCCGGCTACTCCAGCGACACCGATTCGCCTGAATTCGCCTTCAGCGTCGCCGGCCATCCGTTCTTCGTGGCCGGGCTCAGCCCGGAATCCTCTCGGATTTCCCGGCGCTTCTCGCATCCGGCCCTCGTGTTCAATTCGCACGAACAGTTCGCCCGGCTGAAGGCGCAGGGGACGTACTACGGCCTGCAGCGCAGGATCCGCGAACGTGAGGTGCGGCTCCAGGGGAGCGTCAACCCCATGCTGTCCGACCACGGCCAGTCCTCCGAGGCCCGCCAGTACGCGGGGCGGGCCGTACCGGCGGACTGGCGGTGCCCGTTCTCCGCGGAGGGCTCCTGAACCGGGCGGCCGCGGGCCCGCGCGGAAGCCCCCGGGCACGTCCGCACGGAAAGGGGAGGAACGGCTGAATCCTTTCGCCGAGCCGGGCTGAGCGGTGTCCGGCACAGTTCCCGAGACAGTTCCGGAAGACCGTGGTCGCCGTGTCCGGATTCAGTTGACGCTTTCGATCAGCCCCGCCTCGTAGGCGATGATGGCCGCCTGGACACGGTTGCCGACGGCCAGCCTGGTGAGGATGGAACTGACATGAGTCTTGACTGTGCCTTCGACGAGGCGCAGCCGCCGGGCGATCTGGGCGTTCGACAACCCTTCCCCGAGCAGTGTCAGCACCTCCCGCTCCCGGGCGCTGAGGCGGTCGACCCGCTCGCGCGCCGCGGAGCCCCGCGCCATCCGGGCCGTGGGCAGACCGCGGATCACCCGGTGCGCCGCCTCGGGGGAGAGATACGCGGCCCCGTCGGCGACGGCGTGCACCCCCGCGATGAGGTCGCGCGGGTCCCCCGACTTCAGCAGGAAGCCACTGGCGCCCTCGCCCAGGGCGCGCGCGATGTAGTCGTCGTTGCTGAACGTGGTGAAGATGATCACTGCCGTGCCCGCGTCGGACTTCAGGATCTCGGAAGCGGCGTCGAGCCCGTCGAGCTGCGGCATCTGCACGTCCAGGAGTGCCACGTCCGGCCGGTGCCGGCGCACCAGCTCCACGGCCTCCCGGCCGGTGGACGCCTCCGCCACCACCTCGATCTCCGGATCGGCCGACAGGATCGCCCGCGCCCCCGCGCGCATCATCGTCTCGTCGTCGGCGATCAGAACCCGAATCACACGTTCCCCATTTCGTCCCCCGCCGGGGCTGTCGCCGCACCGGCGTTTCGTCAGGACTCCCGGTGAAGGGCCTCCCGGTGAAAGGCCTCTGGAAGTCCTGGGGTCCTGCACGGACCAGTCGATCCCGAATCCTTGTCGAGCGGACCCGGCAACGCAAGGCGGTCCGAAGCGCCCTGCTCTGGGCGGCGCTCGCCGTCCCCGCGCTGCTCGGCTCGCCCGGCGACGCCGACCCCCGCTCCCTGGGGTGGCGGCTGGCCGGCGTCCTGCTGCTCGTACCCGTCGTCGCGCTGCGCGCCACGCGGCTGTCGCTGGCCTGCGGGACCACCGCGGTCCTCAGTCTCGTCAGCCCCTGGTTCGCGCCCGGTCTGTTCGTCATGGGCTACCTGGCCGGCCGGCGCGGCGACACCCGGGAGCGTCCCGTCGACACGGCGCTGGCGGTCACGGCGGTGCTGACGACGCTGGGCGTCCTGGGGCTCCGGGCGGGACACCTCACCACCTGGCTGAACAGCGTCCCGCTGCTGGTGGGCGCCGTGACCGCGTGGCTGGCCGGCCGCCACCGCCACCAGCGCCGCGAGCTGGAACTCGCCGGCTGGCAGCGGGCCCAGCACCTCGAACGGGAGTACGAGCTGGCCGCCGACCGGGCCCGGACCCGGGAACGCGCCCGCATCGCCCAGGACATGCACGACCAGCTCGGGCACGACCTCACCCTCATCGCCATGCAGGCCGCGGCCCTGGAGGTCGCCCCCGACCTGGACGCGTCCGTGCGGGCCACGGCGAGGCAGCTGCGCGGCAACGCGGGGCAGGCCGTCAGCCGCCTCAGCGACATCATCGGGGTGCTGCGTGTGGACACGGCGCAGGAACCGGCGGCACCGCGCGAGGACCTCATGGCGACGGTGGACCGGGCGCGTACCGCGGGAATGCTGATCGACCTGCGGCGGATCGGCCTCGACGTCACGGCCCCGCCCGCGGTCGAGGAAGCGGTGCGGCGGGTGGTCCAGGAGTCGCTCACCAACGCCGCCAAGCACGCGCCCGGCGAGGAGGTCCGGATCCGGATCGACCGTCTGACGGACCACACGGCCGTCACCGTCACCAACGGCGTCTCCGACGGCCCCTCCGAGCCGGCCGTCGGCAACGGCACCGGACTCGTCGGCCTCTCCGAGCGGGTCCAGGTGCTCGGCGGGACCCTCTCCGCCCGGCGCCGCGAGGACGGCGTGTTCGAGGTCTCGGCCCGCCTGCCGCACTCCGGGGAGCTGTACGGGGCCGGTGCCGCCGGTCCCCGGGGCCCGCTCGGGGTCCCGCTCACCGTCACGGCCCGGCGGGACGCCGAGCAGCGGGTCCGCCGCAGCCTCATGACCATGCTGGCGGTGCCCGTGGTGGCGGTCGCCGTCGTGTGCGTGATGATGGTCGTCTACTTCTCGAACGCGTTCGACAGCAGCGCGACGCTCGACGCCTCCACCTACCGCGGGCTGACCCGGGGCGAGCGGTGGCAGGACCTGCGGGTGGTGCTGCCCGCGGAACAGGTGCCCGCGGAGTGGCACGCCGGCTCCCCGCCGGCGCCCGAGCGAGCGGTGTGCCGGTACTACCGGGCCGAGGGCGGTGGCCTGTTCTCGATGGAGGCGGGCGTCTACCGCCTGTGCTTCGTCGACGGGCGGCTGGCGGCCAAGGACGAGCTGTCCGACCAGCGGTGACCGGCCCGCCGAGGGCGCCCGCCGGACTCGGGGGGCGTGTTCTCGGTCCTGCGGGAAACCTGAGGCGGCATGGCGAGATTCGGAACACGCAGGCCGGCGGAGACCCAGGACGGTCCGGCGCTGAAGCGGGCGCTGACCACCCCGCTGCTGTACTTCTTCATCCTGGGTGACGTGCTGGGCGCCGGGGTGTACGTCCTGGTGGGGCAGGTGGCCGCCGACACCGGGGGAGCGGTGTGGGTGCCGCTGGTCGTCGCGCTGCTGCTGGCGATGCTGACCGCGGCCTCCTACGCCGAGCTGGCCACGAAGTACCCCCGGGCGGGCGGCGCCTCCCACTACACCACCCTGGCCTTCGGGCCGTTCGCCGGGTTCGTCGCGGGCTTCTGCATGCTCGCCGCCGGCATCGTCTCCGTGGCCGCGCTGGCCCGCGGCTTCGGGGGCGACTACCTGTCGGCCTTCGTGACGCTGCCGGTGGGCGTCGTCGCCGTGGTGTTCCTCGCCCTGCTCGCGCTGGTCAACGCACGCGGCATCAAGGAGTCCACCCGGGCCAACGTCGTCGCCACCGTCATCGAGGTGGGCGGCCTGCTCGTCATCGTCGCGCTCGGCGCGTGGCTGCTGCTGCGCGGCGACGGCGACGTGGCACGGCTCGGGCAGCTCGGGACACCGGAGAAGGGGGCCGCGGCGGCCGTACTGAGCGGCTCCGTCCTGGCCTACTACTCCTTCGTCGGCTTCGAGACCTCCGTGAACGTCGCCGAGGAGACCCGCGACCCCCGCCGTTCCTACCCGCGCGCCCTGTTCGGCGCCCTCGCCACCGCCGGCGCCGTGTACGTGCTGGTGGGGCTCGCCGCCTCCGTGGCCGTCCCGACAGCCCGGCTGGCCGGATCGAGCGGGCCGCTGCTGGAGGTCGTCGAGGCCGCCGGCGGGGTGCCCACCCGCCTCTTCAGCGCCATCGCCCTGGTCGCGGTCGCGAACGGCGCGCTGCTCACCGGCATCATGTCCTCCCGCCTGGCCTACGGCATGGCCCGGGACGGGCTGCTGCCCGCCGCGCTGACCAAGGTGCTGCCCGGGCGCCGTACCCCCTGGGCGGCGATCGCCGTTACGACCGTGCTGTCGATGCTCCTCGCGCTCACCGGCAGCGTCGCCACCCTCGCGTCCACCCTGGTCCTGCTGCTGCTCGTGGTCTTCCTCATGGTCAACACGGCCGTACTGGTGCTGCGCCGCGACCCGGGCGAGGCCGACCACTTCCGGACCCCGACCGTGCTCCCCGTGCTGGGCGCGGCGTCCTGCGTCGCCCTCGCCACCCAGATCGAGGCGGAGGTGTGGCTGCGCGGACTGCTGGTCGTGGCCGTGGGCACGGTGCTCGCCGCGGTCGCCGCCGTACGGCGGGGCGGCCGGGCGGACGCCACCGGGCCCGCGGACCACCCGGAGGAGGGGCGGCGGACGCCGGGGACGGGTGCCCCGGCCCCAGCACGGCAGACGGAGGGCGCGGGTGCCCCGGACCGGGCGCCGGAGCCGGACGGGGTGGATCACGAGGACCGGGCGGACGGGGTCGCACCCCGCGGTCACGGCGGGCCGCGGGGAGACGACCGACCCGCGGGGTGAGGAGCCGCGCAGCCACCGGGGCGGGCCGGGCGGACGAGGCCCGGCCCGGTCCGGGCTCCCGACCCGAGCCCGCCGGTGATGCCGCGGGCGGGCGAGTCACCGCTCGGCCCCGGGCACGGCCCGCGTGCCAGAATGGACGCCCCGCCGCCCCACCACGCGCCCCCGAGGTTCCCCGTGACCAAGTCAGTCGCCCGCGAGCCGCAGCGCCGCAACGCGCGGTCCAACCGGGCGCGCATCCTGGCCACGGCCCGCCGCGAACTCGGACGCGACCCGGACACCACGCTGGAGGAACTGGCCCGCGCCGCCGGTGTCGTACGGCGGACCCTCTTCGGCCACTTCCCTGGGCGCGCGGCCCTCCTGGAGGCCCTCGCCGAGGAGGCCTCCGAGGTGCTGCGGAGCGCGATGGCCGCCGGTGCGGAGCGCATCGGGTCCGCGGAACCGGCCGAGCGTGCCCTCGCGTACTTCGTGCTGCTGATGTGGCCGGTCGGCGACCGCTACCGGATGCTCCTGGCGCTGGCCCGGCACGACCTGGGCGTGGAGCGGGTCTCCGAGATCCTGGCACCGGCCCGCGCCGAGGTCACCGCCATCCTGGAGCGCGGCCAGCGGGACGGGGCCTTCCCCGCGCATCTGCCGCCCGCCGTGCTGAGCGCCGGACTGGAGGCGATGACGGTCGCACTGCTGGAGCAGGTGAACACGGGGGCGCTGGAGGACGACGGCACCCGGGTCGCCCTGGCCCAGCTCATCGCGGCCGGCGTACCGGAGCGGCGGGCCCGGACCGTCGTCGAGGCCCTCACTCCGGCGGAGCCGATCCCGGGCGAGTAACCCCCGGCCCGCACCACGCCCCACCACGCCCCACCACCCCACTCACCCCCTCCGCGCCCCCCCGCCCAGCCGCGGGCACCCGCGCCCCGACGGCCCGCCCCGGCACCCGGTACGTCGACTTGCGCACCCCTCCGGCCGCCCCCTGCCTGCCCGCCGCGTCGGCCTCGCTCACCCCCCCGCTCCGGCCGCCGGGCCCCCGTGCCGCGCCCTCCCGGCCTGCGCCCACTCCTTATTTGCACCTCCATGTGCAACAAACTACGCTGCGATAAGTCTGCACATCGATGGGCAATTAACTCGCCCCAGCCCCCGGGAGCCCCGATGCCCCTCCTAGCCCCCACCCCCGTCGAGAAGATGACCGGGCCGTACGCGCGGCGCTGGTGGGCCCTCGTCGTCCTCTGCCTGAGCCTGCTGATCGTCGTCATGGCCAACACGTCGCTGATCGTGGCCGCACCGGACATGACGGCCGACCTCGGCCTCAGCAGCAGCGACCTGCAATGGGTCATCGACGGCTACACCGTCCCGTACGCCGCGCTGATGCTGGTCCTCGGCTCGGTGGGCGACAAGTACAGCCGCCGCGGCGCCCTGATCACCGGCCTGGTGATCTTCGCGGGCGGTTCCGTGATGGGCAGCCTGGTGGAGGAGACCGGGCTGGTCATCGCGGCCCGGGCGATCATGGGCGTCGGTGCCGCCGTCGTCATGCCGGCCACGCTGTCCCTGCTGGTCGCGGTCTTCCCGAAGGGGGAGCGGGCCCGGGCCATCACCGCCTGGACCGCCACCTCGGGCCTCGCCATCGCGGTCGGCCCCCTGGTCGCCGGCCGACTCCTGGAGGACCACGCCTGGGGCTCGACCTTCCTGGTCAACGTCCCCGTCGCGGTCGCCGCCGTGGTCGGCGCGCTGATCCTCGTACCGCCGTCCAAGGCGGCCGGCATGGGCCGGATCGACTACGTCGGCGGTCTGCTGTCCATCGTCTCCGTCGGCAGCCTGGTCTACGCGACCATCGAGGGCCCGCACTTCGGCTGGGGGGCCGGCCCGGTCACCGCCGCCGTCGTCGCGGTCGTCGGCCTCGCCGCCTTCGTGACCTGGGAGCTGCGCCACCCGCACCCCATGCTGGACGTCCGCAGGTTCCTGCTGCGCCCGTTCAGCGGCTCGATGCTGGCGGTGCTGTTCTTCTTCTTCGGCACCTACGGCGCCATCTACTACGCCACGCAGTTCCTGCAGTTCGTGCTGGGCTTCGGCGCCCTGGAGACCGGCGTACGGCTGCTGCCGCTGGCCGGCGCCGTGTTCGTCGGCGCCGCCGTCACCGGCCGGCTGACACCGAGGCTGGGGGTGAAGGCCATGGTCGGCTCCGGCATGGTGCTCGGCACCGTCGGCGTCCTCCTGCTGGTCCTCGTCGAGAAGGACTCGACGTACGCCGACTTCCTGGCTCCGATACTGCTGCTGGGCCTCGCGATCGGGCTGAGCGTGTCGCCGGCCACCGACACCATCATGGGTTCCTTCCCGGAGAGCGAACTGGGCGTCGGCGGCGGGGCCAACGACACCGCGCTGGAACTCGGCGGCTCCCTGGGGATCGCCGTGCTGGGCTCCCTGCTCGGCACCGCCTACCGGGACGAACTCGCCGACCTGGCCGGCGGCCGGCTCCCGGCCACCGCGCTGGACACCGCCCAGGACTCCGTGGGCGGCGGACTGGCCGTCGCCGAGCGGCTCGCGGCGAACCCCTCGGCCGGACCGCGGCAGGCCGAGGCCCTGGCCGACGCCGTGCACCAGTCCTTCGCCCACGGGGTCGCCTCGACCAGCCTCGTCGGCGGGATCATCATGGCCGCCGGCACCCTCATCGTCCTCGCCGTCCTGCCCGGCCGCCGCCGCACCGCCCGCCGGCTGCCGGAGGACGGCCCGGCGCGGGACCGGGACGCGGAGTTCAGCGACTCGGCACGGTGAGCCGCCCCGGCCGGTTCCGCGTCAGTCGGCCAGAGCGGCCAGCTCCTCCGGCGTGCGCGGACCGGCCGCCGAGTCCGTCAGCAGGCCCCGCGCCCGCAGCACCCGCGCCACCGCCACCCCCCACGGCAACCGCAGCCCCGCCCGCCCCAGCAGGTCCGCGCGGGTCAGCGCCTGGGCCGTCGGGCCCGTGTGCACACCGTCCGGGGTGAGCAGGGCCACGTCGTCCGACCGACGCAGCGCGAGGTCGACGTCGTGGGTGGCCATCACCACCGTGGTGCCGCCCGCGCGGAGCCCGTCCAGAGTGGCGAGCAGCCTCTCCTGGCCGTCCGGGTCGAGCCCCGCGGTGGGCTCGTCGAGGATCAGCACCCGCGGGCGCATCGCCACGGCCCCGGCGATCGCCGTCCGCTTGCGCTGCCCGTACGACAGCAGATGGGTGGGCCGGTCCGCCAGCGCCGCGATGTCCAGCGCGGCCAGCGCCTCCCCGACCCGCGACCGGACCTCCGCGTCGGACAGACCCAGGTTCAGCGGACCGAAGGACACGTCCTGCCCCACCGAGGCCGCGAACAACTGGTCGTCCGGGTCCTGCACCACCAGCTGCACCGTGGTCCGCAACCGGGTCAACCCCTTGCGGTCGTACGCCACCGGCTCGCCGTCCACCGTCAACGTCCCGGTGTCCGGCCTGAGTCCGCCGCTGAGCAGCCGCATCAGCGTGGTCTTGCCGCTGCCGTTGCGGCCCAGCAGCGCCAGCGCCCGTTCCTCGCGCACCTCGAAGTCCAGGCCGCTCAGCACGTCCGGGCCCTCCTCGTACGCGAAGGACACGCCCCGCAGGGCGACCGGCGGCGGCGCGGCACTCCCGGCCCCCTCGGCCCTCTCGTTCACGACAGCGGCCCTTCCAGTACGAGGGTGAGGGCGGTCAGCGTCGCCAGCAGGGCGAGGCTCGCCGCCGTGAAGGGCACCGAGACGCGGGCCTCGGGCACCAGGACGCGCAGGGTGCCGTCGTAGCCGCGACCCGCGAGACCCGACTGGAGCCGCGCCGCCCGGTCGAAGGCCCGCACGAAGGCCGTCGCGCCGAGCCCGCCGAGGGAGCGCCACGCGGCGGCGCGGCTGGTGTGACCCAGCCGCGCCGCCTGCGCCTCGCGGATCCGGCGCACGGAGTCCAGCAGCAGGAAGCTCATGCGGTACGTCACCAGCGCCACGTCCACCACCGGCGCCGGTACTCCGGCCCGCACCAGGCGGGGCAGCAGGTCGGACATCGGCGTGGTGAACGCGAACAGCAGCACGCCGAGGGAGGCCGCCGAGGTCCGCAGCAACAGCTCACCGGCGCGCACCGGCCCGCCGTCCGCCGCCGTCAGGAACCCGCCCGGGCCCCCGACCTGCACGAGCAGGGGCAGCGCCCCCGTCACGCAGAAACCCAACGGCACCCGGTACGCCCGCCACAGCCGCCGCCCGGGCACGCCCGCCGGGCCGAGCAGCACCGCGAGCACCGTCACCAGCACCAGCGCCGCTCCCGGCCAGGGCGGCAGCGAGACGGCGAGCACGGTCAGGCCGAGCCCGAGCACGGCCTTGTCCACGGGATGGCGGCGGCGCCACCCACTGCTGTGCGCCGCCGCGTCGATCGGCAGCACTCAGTCCCCTTCGGACGCGTCCCGGCCGGCCGGCGCCACCGCCCGCTCCGCACCCTGCCGCCGGCCCCGGCGCAGACCGAAGTAGTAGGCCAGGACGCCCGCGCCGAGCGCGGCCTGCAACGCGAACAGCGCCGACTCGATCTCCCCGGACGGCGGCTCGTACAGCGGCGAGAACCACGGCTCGTAGTCCGGCTCGATCTCGGTGATCGCCGTCTCCGCCTCGGCGTCGGCCCCCGCGAACGGCTCCTCCTTGTGATCGCCGAGCCCCAGCACCAGCGGCAGCACCGCGAGCGCGGCCACGACCAGGAGCAGCAGGGCGTTGATCTTCGCGTTGCGGCTCATCGGGCCACCGCCTCCCGCTCGCCGGACGCGCCCTCGGCGCTCCCGGTCCCCTTGCCGGGGCCCGAGCGCCTCGACAGCACACCCAACCGGATCAGTTCCCCCTTGCTGGACTGCACCAGCAGCCGCATGACGACGACCGTGAGCAGGCCCTCGCTCACCGCCAGCGGGATCTGCGTGACGGCGAAGATGGAACCGAACTTGCCGAGGGCCCCCAGGAAGCCGCTGCCCGGGTCGGGGAAGGCGAGCGCCAGCTGGACGCTGGTGACGCAGTAGGTGGACAGGTCGGCGACGAAGGCGCCGAAGAACACCGTGACCATCAGCGGCACGCCGGAGCGGCGCAGTACCCGGTGGACGGCGTAGCCGGCCCAGGGACCCACCACCGCCATCGAGAAGACGTTGGCACCGAGCGTGGTCAGCCCGCCGTGCGCGAGCAGCAGCGCCTGGAAGAGCAGGGTGATGGTGCCCAGCACCGCCATGATCGGCGGCCGGAACAGGATGGCGCCCAGACCGGTGCCCGTCGGGTGCGAGCAACTCCCGGTGACGGACGGCAGTTTCAGGGCCGACAACACGAACGTGAAGGCTCCGGAGGCCCCGAGGAGCAAGGTGCTCTCCGGATGCTCCCTGACCTCACGGGTGAGTGACCGCACTCCGTGGACGACGAACGGCGCGGACGCGACACCCCAGGCGATCGCGTGCGCCGGAGGCAGAAAACCCTCGGCTATGTGCATGGCTCAGCAGACCCTCTCCAGCACCTCGTGGATGGACGACGCGCCTTGGCCGGTCTCCTGGCTTACGGGTGACACCGCCCGTGCTCCGCCTTCCCGGGTCCGAGGACCCAGTGGCTGCCCGTGAGGGCCGGAGCCGGACTTCCCGATTCACAGTGGCGAGGGCCGCACCGGCATCACACCGGATTTCCCGTTCACCAAGGCGTGGCGACAGTAGTGCTCCCGAAGGGGCGGTGACAAGCGCCCCTCCGGCCCGCGGACGTATGCGGGTTCGCGCAGGTGGCGTCGGTGGACGTCGTCCCGCGGCCGTCAGCCGTGCCGGTCCCGGTCGGTGCGCCGGACCACCATGTCGCGCAGCCGCTGGGTGAGCGCGGTCGCCGCCGCGGTCAGGAACACGAAGCTGTAGACGATCTGGAGGACCGTCACGATACGGGCCGTCTGGCCGCTCGGGGTGATGTCGCCGTACCCGACGGTCGCCAGCGTGACGACGGTGAAGTACAGGGCGTCGACGCGGGTGTCGAGGCCGGTGAACTCGCCCTCGTGCTTGGCGAGGGCGTAGTAGGTGGCCGCGAAGATGTGCACGGTCAGGACGATCAGCAGGGACAGGACCGCACCGGGCCGGGAGTCCGGGCGGTTGGTGAACACGTGGCGGATCTGCCGGAGCAGCAGCACGGCCACGACGGCGAGTGCGAGGGCGAACAGCACCCAGCTGAGCACGGGGCGCCGCGGGCCAAGGTGGTCGAGCGGGAGGACGAAGTAGGCCACGATCACGGCCGCCGTGACACCGGCCCGCGTCAGCCAGGGGCGTGCCGTGTGCCAGAGGGCCCGCAGACGGCCGGAGCGCGCGGGGCCGCCCCGCGGGCTGCCGGGCCGCCGCCGGCCGGACCGGTGGTCCTCCGTCACCGTGCCGTTCCCTCGGCCGGGCTGTCGGCGGCCGCCGGGTCGGTCCGGCGCACCAGTTGGGCGACGACGAAGGCGACGACCGAGGCGATGACGATCAGCGGCGTCTGGTCGTGGGCGTCCCTGCCCATCAGCAGCACCGCCAGCACCGCGCTGGCCAACGGCAGTCCCGTCACCGCCGCCGCGGCGGCCGAGATGCCCAGGGCGAGGGCCGGGGTCGCCCCGAAGCCCGGCAGCCCGGAACACGCGACGGCCGTGGCAGCGCCCAGCAGCACCGCCGGGAAGATCGGCCCCCCGCGCAGGCTGCCCAGCGCGATGCCCCAGGCCAGCCCCTTGCACGCCACCAGGGCGACCAGCGCGCCCACCGACCACGCGTGCGGGTCCGAGGCCAGTACGCCGAGGGTCGCCTGACCGGACAGGGCCGCCTCCGCCGGGGACCGGCCGGTGACCAGGGCGTACACGCACAGGCAGCCGCCCACGGCCACGGCGCACAGGACGGTGCGCGCCGCCGTGTGCCGCCGCGTCCAGGAGACGGTGCGGCGACCCAGTTCGCGGCCCAGCGTGACCAGCACCGCGATCAGGGCCGCCGTGGGGACCCCCCAGAGGAAGTCGCCCGCGTCCGGGCCGACGGCCGGCGGGAGGTCCTGGAGGCTCAGGGCACCGATCTCCAGGCCCGTCCACTGCCCGAACCCGGTGAAGACCAGCGCGCCGGCCGCGCTGGCCAGCAGACACGGCAGCAGCAGGGCGACGAGCTGGGCGCCCGCCAGCCCCGCCCCCTCGATCAGCAGGACGGCCGCCGCCACCGGACCGCCGAGGATGGTGGAGATCGCGGCGGTGGACCCGGCCGTCGCGATGATCGCGCTCGCCTTCGGGTCGCCGGCCGCGCCCGCCCGCCGGACCGCCAGCAGCGCGAGCCCGCTGCCGACGGCCATCAGCGGCGCCTCCGGCCCCAGCACCACACCGAGCGGCAGCGTGGCCAGCGCGGCCAGCACCGCGCCGGGCAGCGCACGGGGGCCGACGGGAGCGCCGCCCAGCCCGTTCACCGGCAGATGCCCGCCGCCGCCCGGCATCCTGGTGACGATCGGCGCCAGGATCAGCCCGGCCAGCAGCAGCGCGGGCAGTGGCCACCACCAGGGCGGGGCGTCGTAACCGGCCGCCCGGGGCAGCGACGTCCACACCCAGTGCTGCACCTGGTGCTGGAACCCGACGAAGAAGAAGCAGGCCAGCGCGATCGGCACGCCCAGCAGGACGCACAGCAGCAGCAGCCGCAGATAGCCGGGGCTCAACAACGTGTGCCGCAGGGACTGTTCCGCCCGGCCCGGCACCGCGTTCGCCGGCGGGGGTCCAGTCGCCACGGTCCTCCTCCGTCCACCTCGCCCCGGCACCTGGTCCGACGGGTCCGGAGCACGCGTTCGCACGTGCGCCTCAGTTAACGCGAGGCGGGCCGGGGACGCATGCGCACGGGGCGCCCCCGAGGGAGCGGGCGGCGGGCGGGCCGGACGGTGCCGGTTCACCCGTCCGGCGTACCCGCATGGCCGGTCGGCGGGGGTGGCCGCAGGCTCGGAGTGACCTGTCGTCGCCCGGCGCGCCGACAGGCCGAGGCCCGTACGGGGACACGCAGAAAGGACTCGCTCATGAGCCAGCACGCCGCACCTTCTCCCGGCAGGCCGACGCACGGCACAGGCGCCCCGCGGCCGGCGGACCGCTCCAGCGGATGGGTGACCGGCGGGGTCGTCTTCGCGGGCGTCCTGATGCTGCTGAACGGTGCCCTCGCCGTCCTTCAGGGCATCGCGGCCCTCGCCGAGGACGACGTGTACGCCCGCGTCGGCAGCTACGTCTACGAACTCAACCTCACCGGCTGGGGCATCATCCACGTGATCCTGGGCGCCCTCGTCCTCGCCACGGGCTACGGACTGCTCAAGGACATGGCCTGGGCGCGCTTCGCGGGTATCTTCCTCGCCTCGCTCAGCCTCATCGCCCAGTTCCTGTTCCTGCCGTACGCGCCCGTCTGGTCGGTGATCGTGATGGCGATCGACGTCTTCGTGATCTGGGCGCTGGCCAGTCGTCAGGACCGGGCGGACCAGCGGTCCTGAGGCCCCTTCGGCTCCCGACCGCGCGGGGCCCGGCGCGGGCCGGACGCGCCACCGCCGTGCCGGCGACCCGGATTTCTCGGGCGGCCACCGGGCACGGAGCGTCGCGAAACGTGTCGCTGTTGGGCCGAACGGGTGACTTGGCGTAAGAATTGGCTGGTGCACGCATTGAAGGCGAGTGAGATCGGGGGGAGCCGGTGAACAGCCACGACGTCACCGATGAACAGTGGGAGGGGCTCGCCCAGGTCGTTCCTCTGCGCGGGCGGGACGCCTGGCCGTCCGCGGTGGGCCACCGGGCGCTGCCGGAGGCGGAGACGGAGACCCGCCGCCGCTTCGTCGTCCTGAGGGTCAACGTGTTCGCGGACGCCCGCGAGGTCGCCGAGATCCTGATGGCGGGCATCCCGGTCCTCCTGGACCTGACCAGCGCCGAGGGCGAGGTCGCCAAACGCGTCCTGGACTTCAGCACGGGCGTCGTCTTCGGCCTGGCCAGCGGGATGCACCGCGTCGACCGCAACGTCTTCCTGCTCACCCCCGCCGGGACCGAGGTGAACGGGCTGATGGAGAGCGCGGCGCAGGTTCCGGGAGTGTGACGGGCCGCTCCGGTCCTGACGGTCCCGTCCCCCGTTCGTAGGAACGCCGTCCGGGCGGAACGGTTCGCCGTCCCGCCCGGACCCTACGGTCCGGACATGGCAGTGTCCCCCGCGTCGACGGCCCCGGCCGCACCCCTGCCGGACCGCCCCCGAGTCACGGAGCTGCGGCTGTCCGCCTTCGCCGGGCACCGCCGCGCCGTGCTGCGGTTCGGGCCGCTCACCGTGCTCGCCGGCCCCAGCGGCTGCGGCAAGACCACCGCGCTCAGGGCGTACGACGCCCTGGCCCGGCTCGGGGGCGGTGCCCGACTCGGCGCGGCCTTCCCCGACCCGGTGGCCTGCGTGCCCGAGCGGGCCCGGCCCGACGCCCAGCACCGCCGCGGTTTCCGCATCGGCTGCACGGCCGACGGAGCGGAGGGGCCCGTGCGCCTCGACGTCGCCGTGCAGGCCGAACCCGAGCTGCGCATCGTGGGGGAGCGGCTGACGGCGGACGGGGTGGTGCTGCTGGAGACGGCCCTGCGCGATCCCGGTCGCCGCGCCGTCCAGGCGGCCTGGCACACCGGCGGGTCCGCGCCCGTGACCCGCGCCCCGCTGCCCGACGACCGGCTCGGCACCCCGCTGCTGCCCCTGCGGGTGGCCGGCAAGACGGACGGGCAGCGCAGGGTGCTCGCCGCCGCCGAGCAGATGGTGGTCGCCCTGCGCTCCGTCTTCTCCTGCGACCCCCGGCCCGGCCGGATGCGGGAGTCCGTGCCCAGCGGCACCGGCCGGCTGCTCGGCGGCTGCGACAACCTCGCCGACGTGCTGTCGCGCACCCGTGCCGAGTGCGGCCGCCGGCACGCGCAGTTCGTCGCGGCGGTCCGCGCCGGATGCGCGGGCTCGGTCGCGGACGTGCTGGCGGAGCCGGTGACCGGCGGCGGGGTCCGCGCGTCGCTGGACCGGGGCGACGGCGTCCGCACCGGCCTGGCGCGGCTCGGCTACGGCGAGCTTCGCTACCTCGCCCTCGCCCTGCTGCTGTTCACCGGCCCCGGGGTGCTGGAGGTCGACCCGGTCGGTGAGGTCCCCGCCGCGTTGCAGACGCTGACCGTGCTCGCCGACGGCTTCGACCGGGGCCTGGACGCCCGGCAGCGCGGGGAACTGCTCCGCCTGGCGGCGCGGATGTGCGACCGCGGCCACATCCGACTGGTCGCGGCGGTGGCCGACGCCTCCTGGGCGACCGGGACGGACGGCGTCACGGTGGTACACCTGGACCCGTGACCGATCTTCCGCACCCGCCCCCCGACCTGCCAGCCCTCCGGCGCAGGCTCGCCGAGTTCGCCGCCGCACGGGACTGGCAGCCGTACCACACGCCCAAGAACCTCGTCGCGGCGCTCAGCGTGGAGGCCTCCGAACTCGTCGAGATCTTCCAGTGGCTGACGCCCGAGCAGTCCGCCCGCGTCATGGCCGACCCGGACACCGCGCACCGGGTCCGGGACGAGGTCGCCGACGTACTGGCGTACCTGCTCCAGTTCTGCGAGGTGCTCGGCGTCGACCCCCTGGCCGCGCTGGCGGCGAAGATCGAGCGCAACGAACTCCGGTTCCCGGTGCGGCCGACCCGGACGCCCGAGTCGGGGGAGTGACGAACTCCGCTATCACTCTCCGCAGTCGAAATCCGGTCGGAAACCATATTCTTGTCCGAAGATTTCCGCCTTCCTCTGGCTTTTCGCCCCACCCACCTTCACTCTGGGTAGTGAACAGCGGAGTTCGGGCGGACGCGCCGCGAGCGCGTCGCAGACAGACGGGGGCAGCGCATGGACGCTGTGCGGCTCATCGTGACGAGCGGGCGTGCCCTGGCGGCCGGCGGCGAGGTGCCGGCCATCCTGACGGAGGTGTGGCAGGTGCAGGCCCTGGCACAGGCGATCGGCAGCCGGTTGGCGGTCCACGGACCACCGGAGCTGCGCGGCGAGGCGATCGGGCTCACCGAGCTGGCGGGCCGCGGCTGCGGAGTGCTGCACACCCCGGAGCTGGCCCCGGGAGAGCTGCGAGCCGCCCAGCTCACCGAACTGGGCGACGCGCGGCAGGCCCTGATGCGCCTGGGCACCCTGCTCGGGGAGACCGGCATAGCCCTGGTCGGCATCGCCTGCGCCGCCGACGACGAGGCCACGTACTGGCAGTGCATGGAGGCCATCGACGCGGCGGACGAGTCACGTGACCGGGTCCTGGAGATGCTCCGCAAACTGGCGGACCGGGACGCGGACCTACCCGAGCGGGAGGCGGGCTAGCCGCCCCCGGCGAGCCGCCGACCGCGACGGCGGGGGTACGGTACGGCGCCCGCCCCCGTCCCGGCCCGCCGGACGGCCGCTCGGCGCCGCAGCTCAGTCGGTGTGCCCCGCCCCGTCCGACGGACGCCCGTGACGCCCCGTGGAAGCGGTGGACTCCGTCGCCTCCGGCAGCCCTCGGGGGCCGGGCCGCTCGGGATCCCCCGCCGACCGGAGATCGGCGTCCAGGGCCGACAGGTCCGCGTTCAGCGCCGCCATGAGTTCCTCCATCTGCTGGAGCAGCCCCTTCGGCCGGGCCTCCGCCCCGTCCTGACGCGGCACGTTCTCTTCGGACATGACGGACTCCTCGGCCCCAGGCCCCCACGGGGGGGGCGACACGGTCGGCGCGCCGGCGCACACCGCCCGGCGCGGAGGCCGGGCGATCCGCCTCCGCCCCGGCAAACGATCAACCCCCGGCCCGGTCACCGGACCGGCCGCGCACCGGCCCCGCGTTGACGCGCGGACCCCCGCGGGCCGCGCGAACCGTGGGGCTTGCGCGCCGGGCCGGACGGCCCCCGGGGGGGAAGGGGCACGCGCCGGGCCGGGCGGAGCCTGTGCGGCACACCCGCGCCGAGCAGGCAGGATGGAGACATGGATCTGCGTATCTTCACCGAGCCCCAGCAGGGGGCCACCTACGACACCTTGCTCACCGTGGCCAAGGCCACCGAGGACCTCGGCTTCGACGCCTTCTTCCGCAGCGACCACTATCTCCGCATGGGCTCCGCGGACGGCCTCCCCGGCCCCACCGACGCCTGGATCACCCTGGCCGGCCTCGCCCGCGAGACCAAGCGCATCCGGCTCGGCACCCTCATGACCGCCGGCACCTTCCGGCTGCCCGGCGTCCTCGCCATCCAGGTCGCCCAGGTCGACCAGATGTCCGGCGGCCGCATCGAGCTGGGCCTGGGCGCCGGCTGGTTCGAGGAGGAGCACAAGGCGTACGGCATCCCCTTCCCCAAGGAGAAGTTCGCCCGCCTGGAGGAGCAACTGGCGATCGTCACCGGTCTGTGGGGCACCGAGACCGGCAAGACCTTCGACTTCCACGGGAAGTTCTACGACCTGACCGAGTCGCCCGCGCTGCCCAAGCCCGCCCAGCCGAAGGTGCCCGTCCTCATCGGCGGTCACGGCGCCACCCGCACACCGCGCCTGGCCGCCCGGTACGCCGACGAGTTCAACATCCCGTTCGCCTCGCTGGAGGACACCGAGCGCCAGTTCGCCCGGGTGCGGGCCGCCGCCGAGGAGGCCGGCCGCGCGGCCGACGCCCTCACCTACTCCAACGCCCTCGTCGTCTGCGTCGGCAAGGACGACGCCGAAGTCGCCCGCCGGGCCTCGGTGATCGGCCGCGAGGTCGAGGAGCTGAAGGCCAACGGGCTGGCCGGCTCCCCGGCCGAGGTCGTCGAGAAGATCGGCCGCTACGCCGAGGCCGGCGCGCAGCGCGTCTACCTCCAGGTCCTCGACCTCGACGACCTGGACCACCTGGAACTGATCTCCTCCCAGGTCCAGTCACAGCTGTCCTGACCCGGTGACCCCGCCCCCGGCCCCGCCGCACGACCCGCGGACGCCGCCCCTCGCCCCGCCGGAGCACGCTCGGACACCGGCCCGCGAATAACCGAAGGCGCCGGTCACCCACCCTGTGCGATGGTGTGACCGTCGTCCTGCCGGAGCCCTCGGGATCTACCACCCCGGGGGCTCCCGCGCGTACGGCATCCCGACACCGACCACCGGCCGGAGAGGCCCTCCGCATGTTCCTGACCATCACCACCACCGGTACTCCCGAACGCCCCGCGACCGACCTCGGCTTCCTGCTGCACAAGCATCCCGACAAGGCGCAGACGTTCTCCACCTCCTTCGGCACGGCCCACGTGCTCTACCCGGAGGCGGAGGAGCAGCGCTGCACGGCCGCGCTGCTGCTGGAGATCGACGCGGTGGCGCTGGTGCGGCGCGGCAAGGGCAAGGGACGGGGCGGAGCCCCCGACGCGGCCCTGGCGCAGTACGTCAACGACCGCCCCTACGCGGCCTCCTCGCTCCTCGCCGTCGCGCTGGGCAACGTCTTCTCCAGCGCGATGCGCGGCGTGTGCAGGACGCGCCCCGAGCGGGCGGCCGAGCCGCTGCCGCTGCGCGTCGGGGTCCCGGCGCTGCCCGCCCGCGGCGGCCCGGACCTCGTACGCCGCCTCTTCGAGCCGCTCGGCTGGACCGTCACCGTCGAGAGCGTCCCGCTGGACACCGCGTTCCCCGAGTGGGGCGACTCGCGCTACGTCCGCCTCGAACTGGAGTCCGCGAAGCGCACCCTCGCCGAGGCCCTGCGCCACCTGTACGTGCTCCTCCCGGTGCTCGACGACGCCAAGCACTACTGGGTCTCCCCGGACGAGGTCGACAAGCTGATGCGCGCCGGGGAGGGCTGGCTGCCTGCCCACCCGGAGCAGAAGCTGATCACCAGCCGCTACCTGTCCCGCCGCTGGTCGCTGACCCGTGAGGCGATGGAGCGACTGGAACTGATCCGGCTGGCCGAGACCGACGACAGCGAGGTCGAGGAGATCGACAACGCCGTCGAGGCCGAGACCGAGCAGGAGGACCGGCCCACCCCGCTCGCCGTGCACCGCCGCGAGGCGATTCTGACCGCCCTGCGGGAGAACGCCGCCGCCCGCGTCCTCGACCTCGGCTGCGGCGAGGGGCACCTGGTGCGGGAGCTGCTCAAGGAGCCGCGGTTCACCGAGATCGTCGGCGTGGACGTGTCGGTGCGCGCGCTCACCATCGCCTCCCGCCGGCTCCGGCTGGACCGCATGGGCGAGCGCCAGGCCGCGAGGGTCGCCCTGTTCCAGGGGTCCCTGGCCTACACGGACAAGCGGCTGCGCGGCTACGACGCCGCCGTGCTCAGCGAGGTGATCGAGCACGTCGACCCGCCCCGCCTGCCCGCCCTCGTCTACGCGGTGTTCGGCTCGGCCCGCCCCCGCACGGTCGTCGTCACCACGCCGAACGTCGAGTACAACGTGCGCTGGGAGAGCCTCCCCGCCGGGCGCGTCCGCCACCGCGACCACCGCTTCGAGTGGACCCGCCAGGAGTTCCGTGCCTGGGCGGACGAGGTGGCCGAACGGCACGGCTACGCGGTCGAGTTCCGGCCCGTCGGCCCCGACGACCCCGAGGTCGGCCCGCCCACCCAGATGGCCGTCTTCACCACCAGGACCGAGACCGAGACCGAGAAGGAGGCGAAGGCCGCATGAGCACCACCGACACCACCGACACCACCGCACGGGCCCGCACCCTGCCCGTCACCGACCTCTCCCTCGTCGTGCTGATCGGCGCCTCCGGCTCCGGCAAGTCCACCTTCGCCCGGCGCCACTTCAAGCCCACCGAGGTCGTCTCCTCGGACTTCTGCCGGGGCCTGGTCGCCGACGACGAGAACGACCAGAGCGCGAGCCGCGACGCCTTCGACGTCCTGCACTACATCGCGGGCAAGCGGCTCGCCGCCGGCCGCCGCACCGTCGTCGACGCCACCAACGTGCAGCAGGACGGCAGACGCCAGTTGGTCGAGCTGGCCAGGAAGCACGACGTCCTGCCCATCGCCATCGTCCTCGACGTGCCCGAGGAGGTGTGCGCCGCGCGCAACGCGGCCCGCACCGACCGGGCCGACATGCCCCGCCGGGTCATCCAGCGCCACATCCGCGAACTCCGCCGCTCCCTGCGCCGCCTGGAACGCGAGGGCTTCCGCAAGGTGCACCTCCTGCGCGGCGCGGAGGAGGCCGAACAGGCCACCGTCGTCACCGAGAAGCGCTTCAACGACCTCACCCACCTCACCGGCCCGTTCGACATCGTCGGCGACGTCCACGGCTGCGCCGCCGAACTGGAGGCCCTGCTCACACGGCTCGGCTACACCGACGGCGTGCACCCCGAGGGCCGCACCGCGGTCTTCGTCGGCGACCTCGTCGACCGCGGCCCGGACAGCCCCGGAGTGCTGCGCCGCGTGATGTCCATGGTGAAGTCGGGCAACGCCCTGTGCGTCCCCGGCAACCACGAGAACAAGTACGGCCGCCACCTCAAGGGCCGCAAGGTCCAGCACACCCACGGACTCGCCGAGACCGTCGCGCAGATGGACGGCGAGAGCGAGGAGTTCCGCGCCGAGGTGAGGGAGTTCATCGACGGTCTGGTCAGCCACTACGTCCTCGACGGCGGCCGGCTCGTGGTCTGCCACGCCGGCCTGCCGGAGAAGTACCACGGCCGCACCTCCGGACGGGTCCGCAGCCACGCCCTGTACGGCGACACCACCGGCGAGACCGACGAGTTCGGACTGCCGGTGCGCTACCCGTGGGCCGAGGACTACCGGGGCCGCGCGGCCGTCGTCTACGGCCACACCCCGGTCCCGGAGGCCACCTGGCTCAACAACACCATCTGCCTCGACACCGGCGCCGTCTTCGGCGGCAAGCTCACCGCGCTGCGCTGGCCCGAGCGCGAACTGGTCGACGTACCGGCCGAGCGGGTCTGGTACGAGCCGGCCAAGCCGCTGCGCACCGAGGCGCCCGGCGGCAAGGACGGCCGCCCGCTCGACCTGGCCGACGTGCACGGCCGCCGGACGGTGGAGACCCGGCACGCCGGCCGGATCACCGTGCGCGAGGAGAACGCGGCGGCGGCCCTGGAGGTCATGAGCCGCTTCGCCACCGACCCCGGACTCCTGCCGTACCTGCCGCCGACCATGGCCCCCACCGCCACCTCGCAGGTGGACGGCTACCTGGAGCACCCGAAGGAGGCCTTCGCCCAGTACGCGGCCGACGGCGTGGCGCGGGTCGTGTGCGAGGAGAAGCACATGGGCTCGCGGGCGGTGGTGCTGGTCTGCCGCGACGCGCAGGCGGCGCACGCCCGCTTCGGGGCCGGGGGAGGCATCACCGGGTCCCTCTGCACCCGCACCGGCCGCCCCTTCCTGGACGACGCGACCCTCTCCGAGGCGATCCTCGACCGGCTGCGCACCGCGATCGGCGAGGCCGGTCTGTGGGACGAACTGGCCACCGACTGGCTGCTGCTCGACACCGAGCTGATGCCGTGGTCGCTGAAGGCCTCCGGACTGCTGCGCTCCCAGTACGCGGCCGTGGGCGCCGCCTCCGGCGCGGTGTTCCCGGGCGCACTGGCCGCTCTGGAGGCCGCCGCGGCCCGGGGCGTCGACGTCACCGGCCTGCTGGCCCGCCAGCGCGAGCGGTCCGCCGACGCCGCCGCCTTCACGGACGCCTACCGGCGCTACTGCTGGCCCACCGAAGGCCTCGACGGCGTCCACCTGGCCCCGTTCCAGATCCTGGCCGCCCAGGGCCGCAGCCTGGCCGCCCTGCCCCACGACGAGCAGCTCGCCCTCATCGACCGCCTCGTCGAGCACGACGGCAGCGGCCTGCTGCGCACCACCCGGCGCCTCTACGTCGACACGGGCGACCCGGAGTCGGTGGCGGCGGGCACCGACTGGTGGCTGGAGATGACCGGCCGCGGCGGCGAGGGCATGGTCGTCAAGCCGCTCGGCGCCCTGGTCCGCGACGCCAAGGGCCGCCTGGTCCAGCCCGGCATCAAGTGCCGGGGCCGCGAGTACCTGCGGATCGTCTACGGCCCCGAGTACACCCGCCCGGACAACCTCGCCCGGCTGCGGCAGCGCTTCCTCGGCCACAAGCGGTCCCTGGCGCTCCGCGAGTACGCCCTCGGCCTGGAGGCCCTGGACCGCTTGGCGGACGGCGAGCCGCTGTGGCGCGTTCACGAGGCGGTGTTCGGCGTGCTGGCGCTGGAGTCGGAGCCGGTGGACCCGCGGCTGTGAGCGCACGTTTTCGGCCGAGATGCCCCTGAGGGGGTGTCCCGGCCGGACGCCGTGCCCCGGGACCCCACACGTCCCTGGTTAACCGTCAGTCGCCGTGCTAGCTTCGCAGGTCGGTCAGGCAGACGTACCGACTCACGGGGGACAGTCGGTGGAGACAGGCGCGGGATTCGGCGGGACGGCGGACGCTTCCAGGCACGCGCGGGGCATGGCGCTGCTCTTCGACCTGACCGAGGCGCTGTGCGGCATGAGCTGCACGGAGGACCCGCAGGCGCGCGGACAGTTCGCCCAGATGCTCGGCGAGAACCTCGGCCGCCCCGTCGACCTGCGGGGCGTCAGACAGCGCGAGGACGTGGTGACCCTCGTGCGCACCGCCCTGAACGAGGCGGGCGGGGAGCACGTACTCGTCGGGGTGGTGCGCATCCTCGAAGGCGCGCCGGCCGGCGAGGAACTGGACCAGCTGATCGCCCCCGCCCGCTCCGGCGTCCCGCCTCCCCAGCCGCCGCCGGGTCCGCTCGGCCGCGACGACGAGACCAGCGCGCGTGCCGTCCTGGCCAAGGGAGAACTTCCCGCGGACCGGCTGCGGGACGACCTCGCGGTGGAGCTGGGCGGTCTCGACCTGCCTCTCGGGCTCCTGCCCGACCAGCTCTTCCAGCACGTCCTCGAACGGAACGTCCAGCCCGACGGCATGCCGCCCGCCGTGCTCCTGCTCGACCGGGCGGCCCTCCTCGCCGACGCGCCCGGCCACCGCACCGCACTGTCCGGCTGGGTCGACGACTGGGCCCGGCGCGCGGAGCTTACCCGGGCCCTGGAGCGGCGACGGGACGCACGGGCCGCCGTGGTGCGCGGTCCCGACATCCCCCGCTGCCTGATCGTCGCCGTGGAACCGGCCCGGGACGCCTCCGGCGACGTCGTGGTGCGCCACTGGCTGAACACCGTCGCCGGCCACTGGAATCCCCAGCCCGGCACGCCGGCCGTCACCACCCTGGACGCGCTCGGCTCGGCCGTCGACGAAGCGCTGAGCCGGGGCGCGCGGCTCCGTCCCGGCCCCCGCGACCGGCGTCCGAGTGGACACGGGCAGCCTTCGGCGTATGTCGAGTTCGTCCTTCCGTACGACCTCCTCAACCACGACGTGGCGGGGTTGACGCACCGTGTCGGCGACGGCCAGCCCTTGCGCCTGGGCACCCGGTACGGGGTACACCTCCGCAGTCTCGAGCGCATGCGGTCCCGGGACCGCCGGGTCCTGGAGCAGTGGGAGGAGCGCTGGGACGCCCTGCGGGAGCACGGGGTGGCCGTGCACGGCTGGAGCGAGCCGGACGGCGGCCGGCTCGGCGCCTGGCAGACGGCGCTCGCCGGGGACACCGGCCGGACGGCCGTGGTGCTGGACGCCCCGGCCGACGCGCCCGCCCTGGAGGCGCTCAAGGCCGCCATAGCGGAAGGCGTGGGGCTTGCGGTCTGGGACCGCCGGGGAGTCTTCCCGGAGGAACGCCGGGAGGTGGTGACCGCCCTGTTCGCCGCCGTACCGACGCCCGGGCAGATCCCCCTGGCCGTCCACCGCCTGCGGGAGAACGCCGAACGGCAGGCCCAGGGCCCCGGCCGGCTCCTCGGCCGGCACATCGGGTTCCTCTGGGACGATCCCACCCGTCTTGTCGACATCCAGTCCGACTACGGCGATCTCGCCGGCGAGGAGGCAACGGCATGAACGCGCAGGAGCAGGCGTCCCCGAACGGCTGGCGGGTGTTCCACGGCACCGGCCGGCCACCGGTCGTTCCGCCCGCACTGCCCGCGGCGCCGCCCTGGCGGCTCTTCCGCGGCGAGCCGCCCCAGCCCGCGCCGCCGGACGACCCGCAGGCCGCGCTGCGCCGCCTGGGCGACGGACAGGTCACCGCGCAGCTGGGCACCGACGAGATCGACACCGTCAACGCCGCCCTGCTGCTGCGCAGGCCGTTGCTGATCACCGGCCCGCCGGGCGTCGGCAAGTCCACCCTCGCCTACCTGATCTCCCGCGAGCTGGGCCTGGGCCGGGTCCTGGAGTGGAGCATCGTCAGCCGCACCACGCTCCGGGACGGCCTCTACGTCCACGACGCCATGGGACGTGCCCAGGCCATCGCCGCCTGGCAGGCCGGGCTGCGCGGCACCACGGCCCCCCACCACGCACCCGACGGGACCGAATCCGCCGCCGGGCACCCCCCGGCCGACACGGCCGGCGCGGCCGACGTCAATGCCCCGATATCCTCGTCACCCGAGCAACTCCCGCCCGTACTGGGCGACTTCATCACCCTCGGGCCCCTCGGTACGGCTCTCCTCCCTTACGATCGTCCGCGGGTGCTCCTGGTCGACGAACTCGACAAGAGCGACATCGACCTGCCCAACGACCTGCTGCACGTCCTGGAGAACGGAAGCTATGACGTCCCGGAACTGGTCCGTGACGCCGCCGACAGCGCGCGCGTCCACACCAGCGACCCCGGTGGCCAGGCACTGCTGCGCAGCGGACGGGTGGAGTGCCGGGAGTTCCCGGTCGTGGTGATCACCAGCAACGGCGAACGGGAGTTCCCCGCCGCCTTCCGCCGGCGCTGCCTGCCGCTGGAGATGCGCACGCCGAGCCGCCGGCAGTTGCTGGCCCTGGTGGAGGGGCACCTGGGGTCCAGGCCGCAGGGCACCGAGGATCTGGTCGACCTCTTCGTGCAGCGGGTGCAGGCCGGCGGTACGCACTCCCTGGATCAACTACTCAACGCGGTGCAGATGACTACCGCGGGTGGTTTCCAGGCGGACGGTGACGGGCGTAAGCTCGTGGAAATGCTCCTCCGCGACCTCGCGAAGGGCCGCTGAATGACCGGCTTCCCCAGGGAGCACGCATCCGGACCGGGCGACGAGGACCCCGTATCGGGGACGTCGCCTCCCTCGGTGCTGCCCGAAACCGTCGACGAGGGCCTCGCTGTCCCCGGCGGGCACCGGGCCGGCGTGCCCGTCGTCTCCGACCGTGACGTCGCGGGGCCCGCCGTCACGGACCGGTCCGCGGCGGGGCGCGCCCAGCCGTACCCGGGTGATCCGCGGTCGTCCGTGCCGCACTGGCAGGAGGTCGCCGACGCCGTCTGGCTCGCCGCCTACTGGGACCGCCACGGCGGACCGGGCCGGACGCCGGGCCCCGCCTCGCCGGACCACCCGCTCCCCACGGATGCGCCCGTTGCCGCAGGACCGCGGGACCCGGACCCGGGGAAGACGGACGCCCGGCCCTCGGGCCCCGCCGCCGAAGAACTCCCGGCTCCCGTCCGGCCACCCGCCTCCGGCAGGCCCGATCCGGCGCCGGTCCCTGGCCCCCGGGACGCGTCCGCACCGCCCGCACCCGCCCCCGTCCCGCTGCGGCCGGCGGCCCGCAACCGGCTGTTACCCGACCCCGAGGGCCCCTTCACGCTGCACGCCGGCCGGCCGCTGCTGCCCGCCGAGGACGACCCGTCCGGGCCCGGCCGGGCCACCGCCCTGCTCGCCCGCGCCCTCCACCAGCTGGCCCGGCGCATCCCCTCCCGCCACACCCTGGAACTCGACGAGGAAGCCACCGCCGAACAGGGCCTGGCGGACGGCATGTGGCTGCCCTTCCTGCGGCCCGCCCGCACCCCCGCCTTCGACCTGGTGCTGCTCACCGACGACGCCCCGACCATGCGCATCTGGCAGGAGACCTGCGCGCGGCTGGCCGAGGCCGCCGAGCACAGCGGCGCCTTCCGAGGCGTCCGCCCGGTACGGGTGCACGTGCCGCGCACCGGCACCGCCACCCTGCGCTGGAACACCGGCCGGGCCGACGCCGACCCGGCCGAACTGCTCGACGGGCGCGGCGGACGCGTCTTCCTCGTCGTCACCGACGGCCTCGCCCCCGGCTGGGCGGCCCCCGCCGCCGACGACCTGCTCAAGCGCCTCGCCCACGCCGGCCCCACCGCACTGGTCCACCTGCTGCCCCCGCACCTGCGCCACCGCAGCTCCCTCTACCCGTACGAGGCGGTCCTGGAGGCCGGCGGCTTCGGCGCCCCGAACGACGGGCTCGGCCACTGGGCGCCGCCCGGCGGCCCCGACCCGTTGCGCCCCCTGCCCGAGGCCGGCGACGACTCGGTGCCGGTGCCCGTGCTGTCGCTCAAGCCCGGCTCCCTCGCCGCCTGGTCACACCTCGTGACCGGGGAACGCGGCGTGCGCCGCGCCCTGCCCATCGTGCTGGCCGGTGCCCTGGCCAAGGGCGCCCCCGCCCCCGGACTGCGCGCCCCGCGCTTCCCGCGCGCCGCCACCACCGCCGTGCGCCGCTTCTTCACCCTCGCCACTCCGGCCGCCCGTCGGCTCGCCACCCAGCTGGCCGCCATCCCGTTCGACCTGGACCTCGTGGAGCAGCTGCGGCGGCGCACGATGCCGGAGACCGGGCCCGACCACCTCGCCGAGATCCTCATGGGCGGTCTCATCGACTGGGACCGGGCCGGCGAAGGCCGCCCCGAGTTCGCCGAAGGGGTCCGCGAGGCACTGCTCGCCACCACGACCCGCAGCCAACTCGCCCGCACCGTCGCGGTGGTGGGCGAGCTGCCCGCCGCGGGTCAGCGGGGCGTCGCCCTGCGCGCCGCCCTCCACGACCCGGCGGGCGCCGCCCTGCCCGACCCGGCGGAGCGGGGCTGGGTGCGCAGCGAACTCGCCGTGATGCGCGCCCTCTCGGGGCCCTACTCCGAGCGGGCCAGGCGCATCGAACCCGTAGTCGCCGGGCCCGTGCCGCCCGGTGCGGCCGATCGGGTGGACGTCCGTTTGCCCACGGGTACACCCGCTGAGGTGAACCCGGCGGGCGACGACGGGTCATCCGGTGGCCGAGAAGGCAGTCATCCAGCGTCGAGCGATTCCGACGAACCTGGAGCACCCGTGCCGCTGGTACCCGACGCGACCCCACTCGAAGCCCCGGAGGCTGAGCCGCTCATGCAGAGCACCACGACCGCCACGTCCGCCCTCCTGGTGAACGTTCCCCTGCGGAACACCTCGTTCGTCGGCCGCCAGGGGCTGCTGAGCGCCGTGGAGGAGCAACTCGGCGCCCAGGACACGGCCGCCGTGCTTCCGCACGCGCTGCACGGGCTCGGCGGGGTCGGCAAGTCGCAGCTGGCGCTGGAGTACATCTGGACCCACCAGCACGACTACCGGGTGATCTGCTGGATCCCCGCCGAGCGCGAGAGCCTCGTGCTGGCCGCACTGGGCACGCTCGCCGCCCAGCTGGGCGTCGTCCCCTCCGGCCAGGACCGCCCCGGCGCGCCCGCCGCGAACACGGCGGTGCCCGCCGTGCTGAAGGCGCTGAGCGAGGGGAAACCGCACGGCAACTGGCTGCTCGTCTTCGACAACGCCGAGGACGTCGACACGGTCCGGCAGTACTTCCCCACCAACGGGCCCGGCAAGGTCATCGTCACCTCCCGCAACCGGGCCTGGGAGCGGGTGGCCACGCCCCTGCCGGTGAACGTCTTCGAGCGTTCCGAGTCCATCGAGCTGCTCCAGAAGCGCTCGCCCGACCTGTCCTCCGACGACGCCGACCGGCTCGCCGACGCCCTCGGCGACCTGCCGCTCGCCGTCGAGCAGGCGGGCGCCTGGCGCGCGGTCACCGGCATGCTCGTCGACGAGTACCTCGACCTGCTCGCCCAGCGCAGCCCCGAGATCCTGGAACTCGACCCGAATCCCGACTACCCGGTGTCCGTCGCCGCCGCCTGGGACCTCTCGCTGGAGCGCATCCGGCAGAACAACCCCGGTGCCCGGCAGCTGCTCGACATCTGCGCCAGCATGGCCCCCGAGCCCATCCCGCGGTCGATCCTGCGCGGCAGCCGGGGTGTCAGCATCACGCCGGAGATCGACCCGCTGCTGCGCGAGTCGATCACACTGAACCGCGCCATCCGCGACCTCAACCAGTTCTCCCTGATCAGGGTGGACCCGCGGTCCAACACCCTCCAGATGCACCGCCTCCTGCAGACCGTGCTCCTGGCCAAACTGGGCGCCGAGGAACGGGAACGGATGCGCGGCGCCGCGCACCAGCTGCTGTCGGCGGCCAAGCCGGGCGCCCCCGGCGCCTCGCTGGAGTGGCCCGCCTACCAGGCGCTGCTGCCGCACGTGCTCGCCTCCCAGGCGGTGACCAGCTCCGACACCTGGGTGCGCGACCTCGTCACCGACACCGTCTGGTTCCTGTACTACTGGGGCGATCACGAGGGCGCGGCGGACTACGCCCGGGAGGCCTGGAGCGCCTGGCTCGCGGCGTCCGGCGAGGAGGACATCCACGTCCTGCGCATGACCAAGAGCTTCTCGTTCCTGCTGCGCCAGACCGGCCAGGTGACCGAGTCCATCCCGCTGATCGAGCAGGCGCTGGAGACCTCCCGCCGGCTGGAGGTCGAGCCCGAGGAACTGATCGACTCCCTGTGCGAGATGGCCGACGCCCGCCGCTACCAGGGCCGCATCCACGAGGGGCGGACCGTGAGCCAGGAGGCGACCGAGCTGTCGCGGTCCCTGTTCGGCCCGGACGACCCCACCACGCTGCGCGCCATCCACTCGTGGGGCGTCGACCTCAGACTCTGCGGAGAGTTCCGCGAGGCGCTGCCGCTGGACCGGGAGAACGCCCGGCTCCGCGACCTGCTGTTCGGGCCGACCAGCTTCTTCACCCTCAACACCCTCAACGGCCTGGCCATCAACATGCGGGAGAGCGGTGACTACCCCGGGGCGCGCGACTTCCAGGAGGACGTGTACCGGCGAGCCGGCGCCGCCTTCGGTGCGGAGCACCCGCTCACCCTGCGCATCGCACGCAACCTGGCCGTCTGCCGCCGCCGCGACGGGGCGCTCACCGAGGGCGCGGAGCTGTCCACGGAGACGCTGCGGCGCTTCAACAGCCGCTACGGGCCGGACCACTTCGACTCGCTCTCCACCGCCACCAACGTCTCCGTCGACCTGCGGCTGACCGGAGACCTCGACGGCTCCAGGGAGCTGGCCGAGGAGACGGTCCGGCGCTACGAGCAACGGCTCGGCGAGGAGCACCTGTACACCCTGCTGACCCGGGCCAACCTGGCCGCGACCCTGCGCACGCTCGGCAACCTGGACAAGGCGCAGGAGCACGAGGACCAGGTGGCGGACCGGTTGGCCGCGACCGTGGGGGAGGGGCACATCACCGCCCTGACCACAGCCCTCGGCCAGGCCAGTACGGCCTACGCCCGCCTGGACTTCGAGCGGGCGCACGAGATCGACCGGGCCAACCTGCCGCGGCTCGCCGAGGTGGCCGGCGAGGACCACCCGCTCACCCTGTCGTGCACCGCCAACCTCGCCCTCGACCTGCGCGGCCTCAGCCGGGGCGCGGAGGCCGACGAGCTGCTGCGCGGGGCGGTCGAGGGCTTCACCCGCGTGGTCCGCGCCGACCACCCCTGGCTCCTCGCGGCCCGCGGGCGGCGGCGCATCGAGTGCGACATGGCGCCGATGCCGCTGTAACGGCGCCCGGCGCCCGGCGCCCGACGGGCCGTCTCAGCCGACGTCCGCCGCCGGGGCCGTCGCCGCCGCGCCGTCCTGGGCGGGCGGGGCGGGCGGGGCGGCCGCGCCGAAGACCGGCGGCGCGGGGCGGTCCCGTTCGGCCAGGCGGCGGACCAGCAGCAGGAGCGGCTGGGTGAACAGGGTCGTGGCCAGGGCCATGAAGACCAGCACGGTGTAGAGCGGGGGACTCAGCAGTCCCGCTTGCAGACCCGCGTTGAGCGCGATCAGCTCGGTGAGGCCCCGGGCGCTGAGCAGCACGCCGATGGTCCGTGCGTCGTGCCGGTCCAGTCCGCCGAGCCGCGCCGCGAGCGTGCCGCTGCCGATCTTCGTCACGACCGCCAGTACGGTCACCACCAGCAGGACCGCCCAGCCCGTGCCGTCCATGGTGTTCAGCGCCACCGACTGCCCCGAGATCACGAAGAAGAACGGCAGCAGCAGCGAGCTGACGTCGTGCAGCGGTCGCAGCAGGTCCGGATCGAGGGTGCCGTCCTCCTCGCGCGGGACCACCACCCCGGCCAGCAGCGCGCCGAAGATCACGTGCAGCCCGAGGGAGTGCGTCACCCACGCCGACCCGAGGGCGAAGCCGATGAGCAGCGCGAGCCGCAGCGAGGGCTCCATCCGGGTGCCCCACAGCAGCCGGCGCAGGACCGGCCGGGCCGCGAGCGCCATCACGGTGACGAAACCGACCGCGAGCGCCGCCCGCCAGGGCCAGTCCAGCGCGGCTCCGCCGCCGTCCCCCTCCATCAGTGCCGCGGCCAGCACGGTCCAGCAGACCGCGTCCAGCACGCCGGCCGCCGAGACCGCCACCACACCCGGCACCGAACGGGAGAGGCCGTTCTCGCGCACGATGGCCGTCAGCACGGGCACCGCCGTTATCGACAGGGCCACCCCGGCGAAGACCACCATGGCGGGGGAGGGGTCACGGGGCATGCCCAGCTCGTGCAGCTGGTCCCGGAACAGCAGCGCGCCCCCGCAGCCGGCGACCATCGGCACCACGAACGAGGCCAGCGCCACGATCAGCGAGGTACGGGCCCGGGCGCCGAGGATCTTCAGGTCCAGCTCGTAACCCACCGCGAAGAGGAAGACCACCAGGGCGAACTGCGCGAAACCGGTCAGGGCCGGGCCGATCTCGGGCGGGAAGAGCGAGGCGTGGGCGTCCGGCGCCACCGCGCCGAGCAGGGACGGGCCGAGCGCGATGCCCGCCGTCAGCTGGCCGACGATGTAGGGCTGCTTGAGCCGCCGGGCCAGCCAGCCGGCCGCGTGGGCGGCTACCAGGACGAGAGCCGAGGCACCCACGAAATGCGTGATCAACGCGTCAGGGCTCATGAGGTCTCCCCGTTGGTCCGGTGGTCATCCGGTTGCAGACGTGTTCGACGGTCGCCCGTGCGACGATCCCGTGTTCGGAGCCTTCCCCGCGCCGGAGCCCCAACTTTCCTAGAATAAGGCGCAATTGACGAAGCAACGGAAGTCGTACACGGACTTTCACCGGGGTCACGGGGGGCACATGACGGCGGTTGTCTTCATCCACGGCACAGGGGTGCGCGAACCGGGCTTCTCTGCGCTCGCGGGGCGCTTCTCCGCCGGAGTGACGGAACTGCGCGGCGGGCTGCGCGTGGTGCCGTACTACTGGGGCGGCGAGCACGGGGCCACCCTCGCCGCCGGCGGCGCGAGCCTGCCACCGGTCTCCGGCGCCGGCCGGGGCCCCGGCGCGCCGGACGCGGCCGAGGACGACACGGCCGCCTGGGCCGCCCTCTACGCCGACCCGTACGCCGAACTGGCCCTGGCCGCCGGTTCCCTGCCCGCGGCCGAACTGCCGCCCGGTTCGCTGTCCCTGGACCAGCCGGTCCGGGAGCGGCTGGCCGCCCTCGCCGCCCAGGGCGACGCGCCGGCGGCCGAGCTGGGCCCGGGCCTGGGTCGCGCCGCCGCCGACCTGGCCGCCCACCCGCTGCTCGGCGCCGCCGCCGCGGCCCTCGCCCCGGACGACCTCCCCGACCTGGCGGCCCGCTGCCTGACCGCCCAGGTCGTCGCCGGCGCCCTCGACGCCGACGCGCCCCTCGTGCCGGTCGGCGCCACCCGGGACGCCGTCGCCGGCCGGCTCGCCCTGACCCTCGGCGCGCCGGCCCCCGGCACGGAACGCGGGGTGCGCTCGCTGGCCCTGCGGGTCGCGGGCTCGGCCGCCTCCCGGGCCGTCGTCCGCCGCCGCCGCGCCCTCACCGAGGCCGCCCATCCGGCCGCCGGGGACGTCCTGCGCTACCTCAGCCGCGGCGAGGCGGTCCGCGCCGGACTGCGCCACCTGCTCGCCGGGCTGGAGCCGCCCGTCGCGATCGTCGCCCACAGCCTCGGCGGCATCATCGCCCTGGACACCCTGGTCCTGACCCCGCTCCCGCAGGTCCGGCTGCTGGTCACCGCCGGCTCCCAGGCGCCGTTCCTGTACGAGTCGGGGTCGCTGCCCTCCCTGGAGCACCCGGCGCCCCTGCCCGACCACGTCCCCGAGTGGCTGAACCTGTACGACCCCCGCGACCTGCTCTCCTACCTGGGCGCCGGCCTCTTCCCTGGCCGGGTCACCGACATCGCCGTCGACAGCCGCCAGCCGTTCCCGGCCGCGCACAGCGCCTACTGGACCAACCCGGACGTGTACCGGCACCTGGTGGAGCGGCTGCCGTGACCGGCCCGGTCGCCGCCGGGGCGGTGGACCCGGCGCGCGTGCACGCCCTCGTCGTCGGCGTCGAGGCGTACGACGCGGGTGGCGGCTGGGACCTGCCCGGGCCCGCCCGGGACGCGGTCCGCTTCCACCGCCTGCTGCGCGCCGCCGGCGTACCGGAGGCCAACCTCCGGCTGCACCTCGCGCCGTTGCCGCCGTACGTCCCCGAGACGCCGTACGCGCCGGCCGACCACGCCACGCTGCGCCGGGTGCTGGTCCGTGAACTGCCAGCGGTGCGGGGCGACGTGCTCTGGGTCTGGTGGGGCGGGCACGGGGTCCTCGACCGGTCCGGACACCTGCGGTTGTTCTGCGCGGACGCCACCACCGACGACAAGCTGGGCATCGACCTGGACTCCGCGCTCGAACGCTACGCCGGAGACGCCGTGCCCGGCCTCGCCGACCAACTGTGGGTCGTGGACGCGTGCGAGACCTTCGAGGAGGCGCTCGCCTTCCGGGAGTCGCTGCCACCCGACGGACTGCCGGTCGGGCGGCGCAGCACGGCGCACCGGCAGACCGTGCTGCGGGCCGCCGGGCGGGGCCGTACCGCCGCCAACGATCCCGCGCGGGCCACGGGCCTGTTCTCCGACGTCCTGCTCGCCCTGCTGGCCGACCGGACCGCCGTACTGCCCTCCCCGCCGGATGCGGAGGAACTGTTTCCGGCCGTGCGAACGCGTATCGCCGCCCTCAGGGACGCGGGTCGAACTCTGCAGTATCCCGAGATCCGGTTGCAGGGACCCCAACGCACCGAGATCCTCACCTCGGCGGACCTCGACGGCGGGGAGCGGCGGATCTCCCCGCTGCTGCGGGCCGTGGACGCCCTCCTCGCCTACCCGCTGATGAGCGACCCGGCGGAGCGGCAGACGGTGGTCGCCGCGCTGGGCCCCGGCGTCACCGGCACATTGCCCCGTCACAGCAAGGCCCGCACGGACGCGGCCGGAATTCTCGCCGGGCTCGCCCGGCACCGGCCGCAGGCGCTGTGGGACCTGTTCGACGCGGTGCTGTCCGTGGACGACGACCCGGAACTGAGCGCGGAACTCGCGGGGGCGCTACGGCAGTTGGAGGCCTCGACGCGGTCGAGGCGGACGCACCGATGATCGGTGGCGTGATCGTACGGTTTTCGGCAAGGGCAGGAACGGCCATGATGGAGTAAGACACGGTGTCATCGCGTGCCACCGTGCGAGAAGGGGGAGCATCTTGGACCAGCCGCCCGCTCTGCATCATGCCGTGACCGCCGCCCGGGACCCGGCCGCTCGTACGCGCGCCGTCTGGGAGTCGGACCTGGCGGACGTCGCGGCGCTGCCCTTGTCCGCTGTGGACGGTCTCACACCGCTCCGCCCCTCCGTCCGCCTTCTCGAAGAGGTCCTGCGCGCACGCGGCAGCATCCGGGGCGGCGGCGAGGGCAGCGGCGGCGGCGGTGGCAACGGTGGTGCCCGAGCCGAATAGCCGACACCCGCCCCTGCGGCAGAGCCCGACGCGGCCGTGCGCCCGCCGGGCCGTCCGTGTGTCCGCACCCGTAACCGGAGGTCCCCGCTCATGACCAGCGCCCCGCGTCCCGCTCCGTTCCGGATGCCGGACCGGCTCTTCGCGCAACTGGCCGCGGGGGGCGGTTCCCCGGAGGCCGTCGCCTTCCTGGAGCGCGGGGAGCGGGCACGGCGGCTGCTCCTGCTGCGCACCCTGCTGGACCGGCTGGCGGAGCTGCCCACGCCCCTGACGCCGGTGGCCCAGGCCTGGGCCACGTTCAAGGAGGCCGCCGAGCGGGCGCCCGAGGCGGTCGACCGGCTGCTGCTCGCGCCGACGACCGGCGGCTGGATCGCCCACATGCTGCGCCGCGTGCACGGCACCGCGACCGGGCCGCCGTTGTGGGCGGAGGCCGGCCGGCTGAACGTCCTGGCGATCACCGCCTCCCTGCACGCCGGTACGGAGCGGACCCTCACGGTTCCCGTCACCGACGGCGGACTGCACCTGCCGGGCCTGGGCACGCTCCGCGTCCCGGGCCGGTCGCCCGGTCCCTCCGTCGCCCGTGCGGCGACGAAGGCGGGCCAACTCACCTTCTCCGGCCCCCCGCACCGCGACGGGACCCCGACCCTGGTGACGTGCCGTCCGGCGACGGCACCGGCGCGGTACCTCCGCCCTGACGGGCCCCGCGCGGAAGGACCCGAGCCGGAAGGCCCCCGGCCGGGCGGTCCCCGACGGAACCCGCCCGAGCCGGACGCCTCGACGCAGTGGCGTACACCCGACCCGGAGCCCGTGCGCGGGCGGCGCGCATCCGAGCCGGCCGTGCTCTCGCGGCGCCCCGCCCCGCCGGTGACCGCCGCCGTGACCGCGGGCCCCTGGCTGCCCCTGCGCACCCTCACCCACACCACCCCCGCGGGGCCGGTCGCCATACCGCTGGACGACCTCGACCCCTACCGCGACCTCGACGACCCCGTCCCGCCCGCCCGGCTCGACGCCGACGAGGCGGCCGAGTGGCAGCGGATCTTCGACGGTGCCGTCGCGCTGCTCGCCGCCACCGGCACCGCACCCGGCCCGGGACGGCTCGACCCGGCCCTGATACGCGCCGTCGTGCCGTACGGCCGTACCGCGCTCAGCCCGCCCGCCCCGCCGACCGTCCGCGTCTCCGCCTCCAGCGGCGACTCCTTCGGCGCCATGCTGATCTCCCGGCCCGGATCGGCGCTCGCCCTCGCCGAGACGCTCGTCCACGAGTTCCAGCACAGCAAACTCGCCGCGCTCCTCCACCTCTTCCCCCTCCTCGACGACGACCGCGAGGAGCGCTACTACGCCCCCTGGCGCGCCGACCCGCGCCACCTCACCGGGCTGCTGCACGGCGCGTACGCCTTCACCGGCGTGGCCGGGTTCTGGCGGGACCGGCTGGCCGAGCCGGAGCACGCCGAGGCCGCCGCCTACCACTTCGCGCTGCGCCGTCTGCAGAGCCGACTGGTGGTGCGGACGCTGCTGACCAGTGGCCGGCTCACCGCTCCCGGCCGGCGGCTGGTCGGCGGCCTCGCCCGGACCCTGGACGGCTGGCTGCGCGAACCCGTCGCCCCGGCCGCGCTCGCCCGGGCCCGTACGGCCGCGGCCCTGCACCGCACGCAGTGGCGGCTGCGCAACATCGCGGCGATGGACGGTCCGGACGGCGCCCTCCGGTTCCGCCCGGACCGCGCCTTCTGGCCGGACACCCGCACCCACGCCTTCGCCACCCGCCCGGCGGCCCCCCTCGCCCCCGACGAGCACCTCGCCGCCGGTGACGCGGCCGCCGCCCTGGACGGCTACACCGAGGACCTCGCCCGCGACCCGGCCGACGTCCACGCCCGGTCCGGCTGGATCGTCGCCCGCGCCGTCCTGGACCCGGGCCCGGCCACCCGCCGCACCCTCGCCCGCCCGGAACTGCTCCAGCCGCAGCCCGGTCGCTGAACCGGGAGGCACGGGTCTGCCCGAGCCGGGGGTGAACAGGCGCCCGAATGGTCAGGATGGAGGCATGGGATTCCACGTCGACTCCGAAGCCGGGCGGCTCACCCGCGTCATCCTGCACCGGCCGGATCTCGAGCTCAAAAGGCTCACCCCCAGCAACAAGGACGCTCTCCTCTTCGACGACGTGCTCTGGGTGCGCCGGGCGCGCGCCGAGCACGACGGGTTCGCCGACGTGCTCCGCGACCGCGGGGTCGCCGTGCACCTCTTCGGGGACCTGCTCACCGAGACCCTGGACCTGCCGGCCGCGCGACGGCTGGTCCTGGACCGGGTCTTCGACGAGAAGGAGTACGGAGTGCTGGCCACGGACCATCTCCGGGCCGCCTTCGAGACCCTGCCCGCGGGCGAGCTGGCCGAGGCGCTGGTCGGCGGCATGACCAAGCGCGAGTTCCTCCAGGCGCACCCGGAACCGACCTCCGTGCGCTTCCACGCCATGGAGCTGGACGACTTCCTGCTCGGCCCGCTGCCGAACCACCTCTTCACCCGGGACACCTCGGCCTGGATCTACGACGGCGTGTCCATCAACGCCATGCGCTGGCCCGCCCGGCAGCGCGAGACGGTCCACTTCGAGGCGATCTACCGGCACCATCCACTCTTCCGCGACGAGGACTTCCGCCTGTGGTCGGAGGGCCAGGCCGACTACCCGTCCACCATCGAGGGCGGCGACGTCCTGGTCATCGGCAACGGCGCGGTACTCATCGGCATGAGCGAGCGGACCACGCCCCAGGCCGTGGAGATGCTCGCCCACAAGCTGTTCGCCGCCGGCTCCGCCCGCACCATCGTGGCCCTGGACCTGCCCAAGCGGCGGGCCTTCATGCACCTCGACACCGTGATGACGATGGTCGACGGCGACACCTTCACCCAGTACGCCGGGCTCGGCATGCTCCGCTCGTACACCATCGAGCCGGGCGCGGGCGACAAGGAGCTGAAGGTCACCGACCACCCGCCGGAGCACATGCACCGCGCGATCGCCGCCGCCCTCGGCCTGAACGAGATCCGGGTCCTCACCGCCACCCAGGACGTCCACGCCGCCGAACGCGAGCAGTGGGACGACGGCTGCAACGTCCTGGCCGTCGAGCCCGGCGTCGTCGTCGCCTACGAACGGAACGCCACCACCAACACCCACCTGCGCAAACAGGGCATCGAGGTGATCGAGATCCCGGGCAGCGAGCTGGGCCGGGGCAGGGGCGGACCGCGCTGCATGAGCTGCCCGGTGGAACGGCAGGCCGTACAAGAGGTCGCACAAGGGGCCGCACAAGGGGCCGTATAAGAATTCTATTACTCGTATACTGTTCCAGAGTCACGTCCCCGTACCCCTGGAGCGCCCCCATGGCGACAGTCCCGACCGCCCTCGCCGGCCGCCACTTCCTCAAGGAGCTCGACTTCACCGCGGACGAGTTCCGCGCGCTGGTGGAGCTGGCCGCGGAGCTGAAGGCCGCCAAGAAGGCCGGGGCCGAGACGCCGTACCTGCGGGGGAAGAACATCGCGCTGATCTTCGAGAAGACCTCGACGCGCACGCGCTGCGCGTTCGAGGTCGCGGCCGCCGACCAGGGTGCCTCGACGACGTACCTCGACCCGGCGGGCTCGCAGATCGGCCACAAGGAGTCCGTGAAGGACACCGCGCGTGTGCTCGGTCGCATGTTCGACGGGATCGAGTACCGGGGCGACAGCCAGCAGAAGGTCGAGGAGCTCGCGGCCTTCGCCGGGGTGCCCGTCTACAACGGCCTGACCGACGACTGGCACCCGACCCAGATGCTCGCCGACGTGCTCACCATGACCGAGCACAGTGACCGGCCCCTCACCGGGATCTCCTTCGCCTACCTCGGCGACGCCCGCTTCAACATGGGCAACAGCTACCTGGTCACCGGCGCCCTGCTCGGCATGGACGTGCGGATCGTCGCCCCCGAGTCCTACTGGCCCGCCCAGGAGGTCGTCGACCGGGCGAGGAAGCTCGCCGAGTCGAGCGGGGCGCGGATCACGCTCACCGAGAACGTGGCGGAGGGCGTGCGCGGCGCCGACTTCGTGGTCACCGACGTCTGGGTCTCCATGGGCGAGCCCAAGGAGGTCTGGGCCGAGCGCATCGAGGCCCTCGGTCCGTACGCGGTGACCATGGACGTCCTGCGCGCCACCGGGAACCCGGACGTGAAGTTCCTGCACTGCCTCCCCGCCTTCCACGACCTGGGGACCAAGGTCGGCCAGGACATCTTCGAGGCCCACGGACTGGAGTCCCTGGAGGTCACGGACGAGGTCTTCGAGTCCGCGCACTCGGTCGTCTTCGACGAGGCGGAGAACCGGCTGCACACCATCAAGGCGGTCCTGGTCGCCACGCTCGCCTGACCGGCTCGCCACGCCGGCCCGACCCGATCCCCACGCCGGCCCCACCCGGCGGCCGGTCGGCCCTGTCGTACGGCCGACCGGCACCGTTATATTGACCGGCGGCCCGGAGCCACCCCTTCCGGAGCCGTCGGCCGCGACCACCGTCGCGCCCCCGCACCACCAGAAACGAGCACCACCCGCAATGCCCGCTTCCCGTATCAAGTCCCCCCACCAGCTCGTCGCCGAATCCGGCGCCGACCGCGAAGGCCACGGCCTGAAGCGCACGATGGGACTCTTCCAGCTCGTCTGCTTCGGCGTCGGCGCCATCGTCGGCACCGGCATCTTCGTCGGCCTCTCCGACTCGGTGGCCGAGGCCGGACCGGCCGTCGTCGTCTCCTTCGTGCTCGCCGCGATCACGTGCGTGTTCACCGCGTTCGCCTTCGCCGAGCTGGGCGGCGCGATCCCGGTCTCCGGCTCCTCGTACTCCTTCGCCTACGCCGGACTCGGCGAGCGGACCGCCTTCCTCGTCGGCTGGTGCCTGCTCCTGGAGTACGGCGTGTCCGTCTCCGCGGTCGCGGTCGGCTGGAGCCAGTACGTCAACGAGCTGCTGGACGGCGTCCTCGGCCTGCGCCTGCCGGAGGCGCTCTCCGCGGGGCCCGGCGACGGCGGCGTGGTCAACCTCCCCGCGGTGATCGTCATCGCCCTGGCCTGCGTCCTGCTGGTCCGCGGGGTGCGTGAGAGCGCCCGGGCCACGGCCGCGATGGCCGTGCTCAAGCTGGCCGTCCTCCTCGCCTTCTGCGCGATCGGCTTCCTCGCCTTCGAGGACGGCAACCTCAGCCCGTTCTCACCGGCCGGTCTCGGCGGTATCGGCGCCGGCACCACGGCCGCCTTCTTCTCGTACATCGGCTTCGACGCGATCACCACCGCCGGTGAGGAGGCCAAGAACCCGCGCCGGGACATCCCCGTCGCGATCCTGGTCTGCATCGGCCTGGTCACCGTGCTCTACTGCGCGGTCGCCGTGGCCGCGATCGGCGCCGTCGGCGGCGACACGGTCGGTGACCGGCCCGCCGCGCTGTCCTACGTCGTCAACGAGGTCACCGGCTCCACGATCGGCGGCGGGGTCGTCGCCTTCGGCGCGGTGGTCGCCATCGCCTCGGTGGTGCTGGCGGTGATGTACGGCCAGACCCGCATCCTGATGTCCATGTCCCGCGACGGCCTGATCCCGCGCGTCTTCCAGAAGGTCTCCCCGCGCACCGCGACGCCCGTCGCCGGCACCCTGATCGTCGGCGCGGTCTTCGCCCTCCCGGCGGCCTTCGCCCCGCTGGACGCGGTGGTCAACCTGTGCACCATCGGCACCCTGGCCACCATGGCCGCCGTCAACGTCGCGGTGATCGCGCTGCGCCGCCGGGAGCCGGGCCTCGCCCGTACCTTCCGCGTGCCGCTGTACCCGGTGACGCCGCTGCTCGGGGTCGGTTTCTGCCTGTACCTGATGTACGAGACGGGCGGGGCGACCTGGCTCCAGTTCGCGGTGTTCCTCGCGGTGGGCCTGCTGGTGTACACGGCCTACGGGCGCCGGCACTCCCGGCTCGCGGAGGGCGACGCGCAGGTCACTCCGGGGAGCGACGCGGAGCGGGTACGGCAGGAAGCCTGAACCAGACCGCCTTGCCGGACCCGGTGGGGCGGTGACCGCAGGACGAGCTGAGGGCGCGGATCAGCAGCAGTCCGCGCCCGTGCTCCTGCCACGGGTCGGGCGGCTCCTTGTCCGGGCGGGTGAGGTCGCCGGGCGGCGACGGGTCCGGGTCGTGCACCTCCACCTGGCAGCCGGTCGGCAGCAGCTCCACGACCAGCTCTATCGGCGACCCGCCGGCGGTGTGCTCCACGGCGTTCGCGACCAGTTCCGCCGTGAGCAGCTCCGCGGTGTCGCCGTCGGCCGTGTGCTCCAGCTCGGCCAGCGCCGTCCGCACCAGGGCGCGGGCGACCGGCACGGCCGCGGCGGAGTGCGGCAGCGCGATGCGCCAGGAAGCGGGGGCTGGGATGCGATCGTGCACGGCGAGTCCGTTCTGGAGCAGGCGGTCCTGTCCTGCTTTCAACTTTATGAATGGTACGGGTCCGGTCGGCAGAGCCCTTCGACGGGCACCGTGCGGGACCTTCGACCCCGCCGAGGGGCGGCGTACCCCGTCGAACACCGGCCTCCACGCGGATGATCCCGCCGTTACCGCCTCATCGACGGCCTGTGACACATCGGCTATCGCGTGCTCATGACGACAGTCACGGATGAGTGATAACTTCGAGAGGCAGTGCTCGGTGATGCCGCGCCCGCCCCAGGAGGCCGCCCGTCATGAGTCCCTTCACCGGATCCACCGCCCCCACCCCCGAGTGGCGGCACCTGCGCGTCGATCTGACCGACGGCGTCGCCACCGTCACCCTCACCCGCCCCGACAAGCTCAACGCCCTCACCTTCGGCGCCTACGCCGACCTGCGCGACCTGCTCGCCGAGCTGTCCCGGGAGCGGTCCGTGCGGGCCCTGGTGCTGGCCGGCGAGGGCCGCGGCTTCTGCTCCGGCGGCGACGTCGACGAGATCATCGGCGCGACCCTGGCCATGGACACCGCCCAGCTGCTGGACTTCAACCGGATGACCGGCCAGGTGGTGCGGGCCGTACGGGAGTGCCCGTTCCCGGTGGTCGCCGCGGTCCACGGGGTCGCCGCCGGAGCGGGCGCGGTCCTCGCCCTGGCCGCCGACTTCCGTGTCGCCGACCCCTCCGCCCGCTTCGCCTTCCTCTTCACCCGGGTCGGCCTCTCCGGCGGCGACATGGGCGCCGCCTACCTGCTGCCCCGCGTGGTGGGCCTGGGCCACGCCACCCGGCTGCTGATGCTCGGCGAACCGGTGCGGGCGCCCGAGGCCGAGCGGATCGGCCTGATCAGCGAGCTGACCGACGAGGGCCGCGTCGACGAGGCCGCCCGGGCCCTCGCCCGGCGCCTGGCCGACGGCCCGGCCCTGGCGTACGCCCAGACCAAGGCCCTCCTCACCGCCGAGCTGGACATGCCACTGGCGGCGGCGGTGGAGCTGGACGCCTCGACGCAGGCCCTGCTGATGAACGGCGCGGACTACGCCGAGTTCCACGCGGCGTTCACGGAGAAGCGGCCTCCGAAGTGGAACGGACGGTAGGGATGCGCACCCCAGGGGCGCGGGAAACCCTGCGCGTCGCGGTCGTCGGCGGCGGCCCCGGCGGCCTCTACACCGCCGCCCTCCTCAAACGCCTCGACCCCGGCCGCCGGATCACCGTCTGGGAACGCAACCCTCCCGACGTCACCTTCGGCTTCGGCGTCGTCCTCTCCGACGAGACCCTGGGCGGCATCGAACACGCCGACCCGGTCGTCTTCGAGGCCCTCGCGCGCGACTTCGTCCGCTGGGACGACATCGACATCGTCCACCGGGGCACCCGGCACACCTCCGGCGGGCACCGCTTCGCCGCCCTCGGCCGCCGCCGTCTCCTGGAGATCCTGCACGACCGCTGCCGGGCCCTCGGCGTCGAGCTGCGCTTCGGCACCGAGGCCCCGCCGCCGGACCGGCTGGCGCGGACGCACGACCTGGTCGTCGCCGCCGACGGCGTGCACAGCGCCACCCGCGAGGCCTGCGCCGAGGCCTTCCGACCCCACCTCACCGGTCACCGCTGCCGCTACATCTGGCTGGCCGCCGACTTCGCCCTCGACGCCTTCCGCTTCGAGATCGCCGAGACCGAGCACGGCGTGATGCAGCTGCACGGCTACCCGTACGCGCCGGACGCCTCCACGGTCATCGTCGAGATGCGCGAGGAGGTCTGGCGGGCGGCCGGCCTCGACGCGGCGGACGAAGGGGAGTCGGCAGCCCGCTGCGCCAAGATCTTCGCCGACACCCTGGGCGGCCGGCCGCTGAAGTCCAACAGGTCGGCGTGGACCACCTTCCGCACCGTCGTCAACGACCGCTGGTCGCACGGCAACATCGTCCTCCTCGGCGACGCCGCCCACACCGCCCACTTCTCCATCGGCTCGGGCACCAAGCTGGCCGTGGAGGACGCCCTGGCGCTCGCCGCCTGCCTCCAGGAGCGGCCGGCCCTCCCCGAGGCGCTCGCCGCCTACGAGGCGGAACGGCGCCCCGTCGTCGCCTCCACGCAGCGGGCGGCCCGGGCCAGCCTGGAATGGTTCGAGGACCTGCCCCGGTACCTCGACCTGCCGCCCCGCCGGTTCGCCTTCAACCTGCTCACCCGCAGCCGCCGCGTCACCCACGGGAACCTGCGGCTGCGCGACGCCCGCTTCACCGAGTCCGTCGAGCGCGAGTTCGGCTGCCCGCCCGGCACACCCCCGATGTTCACCCCGCTGCGGCTGCGCGGCCTGACTTTGCGCAACCGCGTCGTCGTCTCCCCGATGGACATGTACTCCGCCACCGACGGCGTGCCCGGCGACTTCCACCTGGTCCACCTGGGGGCCAGGGCCCTGGGCGGCGCCGGACTGGTGATGACCGAGATGGTGTGCGTCAGCGCCGAGGGCCGGATCACTCCGGGCTGCGCCGGCCTGTACACCGGCCGGCAGGGCGAGGCGTGGCGGCGGATCACCGACTTCGTGCACGCCCGGGCGCCCGGCACCGCCATCGGCGTGCAGCTCGGGCACAGCGGGCGCAAGGGCTCCACCCGGCTGATGTGGGAGGGCATCGACGAGCCGCTGCCCGACGGCAACTGGCCGCTGGTGGCACCGTCCGCGCTGCCGTACAAGCCGGGCAGTCAGGTCCCGCGCGCCTTGTCCCGGGCTCAACTGACCGACATCAGGGAGCAGTTCGCGGCCGCCGCCGCCCGGGCCGCCCGAGCCGGCTTCGACCTGCTCGAACTGCACTGCGCCCACGGCTACCTGCTCTCCGGCTTCCTCTCCCCGCTCACCAACCACCGCACCGACGCCTACGGCGGATCACCGGAGAAGCGGCTGCGCTTCCCACTGGAGGTCTTCGACGCCGTACGCGGCGTGTGGCCGCAGGAGCGGCCGATGACCGTCCGGATCTCCGCGACCGACTGGGCCGAGGGCGGCGTCGGCGGCGAGGAGGCCGTGGCGATCGCCCGGGCCTTCGCGGCCCACGGCGCCGACGCCGTCGACGTGTCCACGGGGCAGGTGGTGGCCGACGAGCGGCCGGAGTACGGGCGGTCGTACCAGACGCCGTACGCGGACCGCGTCCGCAACGAGGCGGGCGTCCCGGTGATAGCCGTCGGCGCGATCTCCTCCTGGGACGACGTCAACTCGCTGATCCTGGCCGGACGCGCCGACCTGTGCGCGCTCGCCCGCCCCCACCTCTACGACCCGCACTGGACGCTGCACGCGGCGGCCGAGCAGGGCTACGAGGGGCCGGGCGTCGTGTGGCCCGCGCCGTACCGGGCGGGCAGCCGCCCTCCGGTGACCGGGCGCACCGACGCGCCCAAACCCCGGCTCACGCTGGGCGGCGCGGCTCAGGACGTGTAGCCCCAGGCCGCGGCCGCCGCCCGCAGCGGCCCGGGGATCGCGTCGTCGGCGGGGAGCGCGCGGCCGGGCTGGACGGTGCCGGTGCGGATGTTCTCCCGCCAGTCGCCGAGGCCGCGGACGAGTTCGCCGCCCTTCCTCGCGCCGTAGTGCAGCATCGTCGGTGCGTAGTCGAGGCCGAGGAACGCGCACAGGCGGCGCATCTCGCGCTCGGGGTCCTCGGTCACGTCCTCGTAGCGCACGGTGAAGCCGTCGGCGTCGGCCGTACGGGCCTCCTCGACCGCCGCGAGATAGGGCAGCACGTCCTCGACCGCCTTGTCGTACGGCCGCTTGACGGGGTCGCTCTCGTGCCAGGAGCGGGCCGTCGACTCGGGGTGGCGCAGCAGGAAGACGAAGCGCGCGTCGGGCCAGCAGTCCTTCAGGCGCCGGTACATGTAGGCGTTGGCCGGGGTCTTCTCGACGACGAAGTCCTTGCCGGACCGGGTCAGTTCCCGGTGCAGGACGCGGTCCCACAGCAGGTGCTCCAGGTCGCCGCGGCCCAGCCCGAGGGCGCTCATCGCACGCTCGGAGAACCAGTTGCCGCACACGACCTCCATGCGGCCGAGGTGCAGCTCGTGCGGGGCGTGCAGCCGCGGGTGGGCGTCCATCATCATCCGCAGCAGGGTGGAGCCGGAGCGGATGGACGAGATGATGAAGACGGGCCGCCGCAGCAGCCTGTCGGTCGCCAGTTCCCCGGCCGGGGGACATCGGTAGGGGGCCGCGGGCCGCTCGGCGGAGCGCGGCGCGGGGGCCGCCCTCCGCGCCGCCGCGGGAGCTCTCCGTACCTGGAGGCCGGTGGTGGCGGTGAGGGCCCGGTTCAAGTGACGCGCGAGACTCATGCGTCCGCACGGTAGGCGGGAAACCTGAGAAGAGGGTCTGAGGAGGCTGAGGGTTCCCTGATCGCGGCGGAGTGTGACACGAGTCACTGATCGTGGTGGTGTGCGGGCTCCGGCGTCACGTAGAGCGCGCCCGCGTCGCGCAGCCGCTCGTGCAGGGCCCGGAAGACGGCCGCCGAACGCGCGCCCGGCCAGTCGGCGGGGAGCAGCCCGGCGGGCAGCCCCGGATCGGCGTACGGCAGGTGGCGCCAGGAGTCCAGGGCGAGGAGGTAGTCGCGGTACGCCTCCTCGGGCGGGGTGTCCGCCCGGCGCTCCCAGTCGTGCAGCACGCGCGCGTGGCGCTCCAGGAACGCCTCGTGCTCCTTGGCGATCGCGCCCAGGTCCCACCAGCGGGCCACCGCCTCGGCCGTCGGCGTGAACCCGAGGTGCGCGCCCCGGAAGAAGTCCACGTAGGCGTCGAGGCCCAGGCGTTCCAGCGCGTGCCGGGTCTCCTCGTACAGCCGGGCCGGGGCGATCCACACGCCGGGGGCCGCGGTGCCGAAGCCCAGGCCGGCCAGGCGGGAGCGGAGCACGTGCCGCTTCTGCCGCTCCGACTCCGGCACCGAGAACACGGCCAGCACCCAGCCCTCGTCCTCGTAGGGCGCCGTGGCGTAGACGCGCCGGTCGCCGTCGTCGAGGAGTTGCCGGGCCTCGGCGGACAGCTCGTACCCGGCCGCGCCCCGGGCGGTACGGGCGGGCAGCAGCAGCCCGCGCCGCTTCAGCCGTGACACCGACGAGCGTACGGACGGTGCGTCCACCCCGACCGCGGCCAGCAGCCGGATCAGCTCGGCGACGGGCACCGGACCCGGCACGGAGCGGCCGTAGGCGCCGTAGAGCGTGACGATCAGGGACCTGGGGGCGTGCTGCGCGTGCTGCTCGGACACATTGATCATCTTATGTCGTCGGCATTACGCCTGGTCACCCTGGGGACCGCCGGGCGGGGGCAGGAGCCGGTAGCGCTGGAGCTTGCCGGTCGCCGTGCGCGGCAGCGCGTCCGGGAAGAGGAACTCGCGCGGGCACTTGTACGGCGCCAGCTCGGCCCTGAGGAACGCGCGCAGCGCGTCGGCGTCCCGTTCGGCGCCCTCCCGCAGCACCGCGTGCGCCACCACGACCTGCCCGCGGTCCGCGTCGGGCCGGCCCACCACCGCGGCCTCCACGACGTCCGGGTGCCGCAGCAGCGCGTCCTCCACCTCCGGCCCGGCGATGTTGTACCCGGCGGAGATGATCATGTCGTCGGCGCGTGCCACGTACCGGAAGTACCCGTCGGGCCGGCGGACGTAGGTGTCCCCGGTGATGTTCCAGCCGCCGCGCACGTACTCCCGCTGGCGCGGATCGGCGAGGTACCGGCAGCCCACCGGCCCCCGCACCGCCAGCAGTCCGGGCTCCCCGTCGGGCACCGGCACGCCGTCCTCGTCCTGCACGCGCGCGTGCCACCCGGGCACCGGCACGCCCGTCGTACCGGGCCTGATGTCCCCGTCGGCCGCGGAGACGAAGATGTGCAGCAGCTCGGTGGCCCCGATGCCGTTGATGATGCGCAGGCCGGTGCGCTCGTGCCAGGCCCGCCAGGTGGCCGCGGGCAGGTTCTCGCCCGCGGAGACGCACCGCCGCAGACAGGTCACGTCGTACCCGTCCAGCTCGTCGAGCATCGCGCGGTACGCCGTCGGCGCGGTGAACAGCACCGACACCCGGTGCTCGGCGACGGCGGGCAACAGCTGCCTGGGACCCGCCTGTTCGAGCAGCAGGGCGCAGGCCCCGGCCCGCATCGGGAAGATCACGAGCCCGCCGAGCCCGAAGGTGAAGCCGAGCGGCGGACTGCCCGCGAAGACGTCCTCCGCGCGGGGGCGCAGGACATGCCGCGAGAAGGTGTCGGCGACCGCCAGCACGTCACGGTGGAAGTGCATGCAGCCCTTGGGCCGGCCGGTCGTGCCGGAGGTGAAGGCGATCAGCGCCACGTCGTCGGCCGCCGTGTCCACGGCCGGGTACGGCGTCCGCGGCACCGTCCCGCCCTCCGTACGGGTCACCAGATCGTCGTGAGCGTCCCCGCCGTACGTCGTGATCCGCAGGCCGGGGATCTCCGCCTTGGCGAGGTCGTCGACGGCCCGGACATCGCACAGCGCGTGCCGCACCCGGGCGATCTCGCCGATCGTGCGCAGTTCGTGCGGGCGCTGCTGGGCCAGCACGGTGACCGCCACCGCCCCCGCCTTCAGCACCGCCAGCCAACAGGCGGCCAGCCACGGGGTGGTGGGGCCGCGCAGCAGCACCCGGTTGCCGGGGACGATGCCCAGTTCGCCGGTGAGGAGGTGGGCGAGCCGGTCGACGCGGGCCCGCAGCAGGCCGTAGCTCCAGTTCTCCCCGGAGGCCGTGCGGAAGACCGGGCGGTCCGCGGGCGGGCCGGTGAGCAGCTCGGCGGCGCAGTTCAACCGGGCGGGGTAGCGCAGTTCCGGCAGGTCGAAGCGGAGTTCGGGCCACTGGTCGGGGGGCGGCAGGTGCTCGCGCGCGAAGGTGTCGACGTGGGCCGAGCGGTGCGGATCCGCGCGGTGCGGGTCTGCCATGGCGGTTCGCCCCCTTTGTCGTGGTGGGCTCGCGCAACGAGCGTATCGTGTTGGTTACGACAGTCAACGGTGCGCGATAACCTCGGGTACGGCCCGGTGGGGCAGGGGAGCAGGGGAAGGGACCGGCGATGACCGCATTCTCGCTCGAACCGGCACAACTCGCCTGGTGCGCCGAGCTGCGCGCGCTGGCCGCCGAGCGGCTGCGCCCGCTGGCCGACAAGGGCGCACCGGGCCGGGTCAACCGCGCCCTCGTCACCGAACTCGGCACCCTCGGCCTGCTGCCGCGCCTCTTCACCTCCGGCGCGCTCGACCTGTGCCTGATGCGGGAGTCCCTCGCCCGGACCTGCACGGAGGCGGAGACCGCCCTCGCCCTCCAGGGACTCGGCGCCCACCCGGTGCACGCCCACGGCACCGAGGTCCAGCGCGCCCGCTGGGTGCCCCGCGTCGCCGACGGCAGCGCGGTGGCCGCCTTCGCCCTCAGCGAGCCCGACGCCGGTTCGGACGCGGCGGCACTCAGCCTCCACGCGGAACGCGACGGCCCCTCCGGCTGGCGGCTCACCGGGGAGAAGTGCTGGATCTCCAACGCCCCCGAGGCCGACTTCTACACCGTCTTCGCCCGCACCACGCCCGGCGCCGGCGCCCGCGGCGTCACCGCCTTCCTGGTGCCGGCCGACCGCCCCGGCCTGACCGGCACCCCGCTCGACATGCTGTCCCCGCACCCCGTCGGCGCCCTCGGCTTCGACGCCGTTCCCGTCTCCGCCGACGACGTCCTCGGCGAACCCGACCGGGGCTTCGGGGTCGCCATGGGCACCCTCAACCTGTTCCGCCCCAGCGTCGGCGCCTTCGCCGTCGGCATGGCGCAGGCGGCCCTGGACGCCACCCTCGCGCACACCAGCACCCGCGACGCCTTCGGCGGCAAGCTGCGCGACCTGCAGGCCGTCTCCCACCAGGTCGCCGAGATGGCCCTGCGCACCGAGGCGGCCCGGCTGATGGTGTACGCCGCGGCGACGGCGTACGACGAGGGCGCCGCGGACGTCCCCCGACGCGCCGCGATGGCGAAACTCCTCGCCACCGAGACCGCCCAGTACGTGGTGGACCAGGCCGTCCAGCTGCACGGCGCCCGTGCACTGCGCCGCGGGCACCTGCTCGAACACCTCTACCGCGAGGTGCGCGCCCCCCGCGTCTACGAGGGCGCGAGCGAGGTGCAGCGCGGCATCATCGCCAAGGAGCTGTACCGCGCCGTCAACGCGACGAAGGAGAACGGGACATGACCGTGGAACGGGTGAACCCGTCCGAACTCTCCCCGCCGACCGGCTTCTCCCACGCCGTCACGGCCACGGGCACCCGCGTCGTCTTCCTGGCCGGGCAGACCGCCCTCGACACCGACGGCAAGGTCACCGGCGACACCCTCCCCGCCCAGTTCGAGAAGGCCCTCGCCAACCTCCTGGCCGCCCTGCGCGCGGCCGGCGGCACCCCCGCCGACCTCGCCCGGGTCACCGTCTACGCCACCGACGTCGCCGCGTACCGCGCGCACGCCGCCGACCTCGGCCGCGTCTGGCGCGCGCTGGCGGGCCGCGACTACCCGGCGATGGCGGTCGTGCAGGTCGTACGCCTGTGGGACGAGCGGGCGCTGGTGGAGCTCGACGGGTTCGCGGTACTGCCGTAGGGCCCCGCGGTGCGCGCAGGTGCCGGCACCGGGGCCGGGCTCGGGGTCAGGATCAGGCGGCCGTCGCCAGGCGTCCGGCGGGCACCCGGCACGGTGCGACCACCCGCCCGTCGGGCAGCAGTTCGCCGGTGTCGTCGAAGACGATCGTGCCGTCGCACAGCAGGTTCCAGCCCTGTTCGGGGTGGGCGGCGACGACGTGCGCGGAGCCGGCCCGCGCGGCGGGGGAGTCGGCCGCGGAGCGGGAAGACCGGTGGGTACACATGGCGCACCTCCACATCGGAGGACGGTGCCGTCGGCGGGACCGTCCCTCGTACCGACCGTGCGCCCGGTCGCACCGCCCCGCCAACCCCCGGGCGCCGAGCGTGACAGGACCCGGACGACCCGGCGACGGTTCCACGACGGCCGACGCGGACTCGCCACCGAGTGGGTGACGGTCACTCCGGGCGGCCCGTGCGCCGGGTACCAGTGGAACTCCCCATTCCGTCCGACCGGGAGGTCCTCCATGCCCGTACGATCCGCGGCCCTCGCCACCGCCGCCGGCGCCGCCCTGCTGCTGGCCGCCCCCACCGCCACGGCGACCACCCACGACGCCCGCCAGGTCGCGGAGTCGGTGACCGTCGACCCGACCGGCCGCATCGCCGCGGACGGCAGCGTCACCCTGTCCGGGACCTACCGCTGCACCGCCGGCACCGGCCCCGTCTTCGTCAGCTCCTCCGTGAGCCAGGGCGACCCGTCCGTCCGCTACGGCATCGGCGGTACCCGAGCGGTGTGCGACGGCCTCGAACACCGCTGGATCAACACGGGCACGCCCTCCCAGAACGCGCTGAAGCCCGGCGCGGCCCAGGTCGAGGCCACTCTGATGGAACTGCGCACCACGGGAATCCTGCCGCTGCCGAGCTTCCACGCACGGCAGGGCCAGGACGTGACGCTGGTCGAGGGCTGAGCCTCACCGTCACCGGCCCCGCATCACCCGGGCGCGGGGCCCTCACCGTCACCGGCCCCGCATCACCCGGGCGCGGGGCCCGCTCCTCGCGTACGGCGAGCGTCCGAGGCGGTGGAGGCGGTGGAGGCGGTTGAGGGCGACGGGGGCGACGGAGGCCGGGCCGACGGTCAGGTCCGCTGCCCCGGCCCCGCGCCGGGCCTCGGCGTGCGCGCGGCCCGCATCCGCTGGTGCGGCAGGGACACCGCCTCCGGACCCGCCGCGTCCGGGTCCGCCGACCCGCCCCCGGCCTCCGCCGAGGGCGCGGCGCGCTGACGGTGACGCGGCAGCGCACGCCGGGGCGGACGGGTGAGCGTGATCTGGCGGACGATCTGCTGGAAGCACACCAGCGACGCCAGCCCCGGGAGGGCGGCGGCCGCGCCGTCGCTGAGTGTCCTGGGCGCCTGCGCGATGCACAGCAGCATCGCGATCGCCGAGAACAGCAGCACCACGGCCCAGGAGTGGACCGCGCGGCGCTGGTGCAGCGCCGACCGCAGCACGGCCAGCGACGCCACCAGCCAGGGCCCGTAGACCAGCAGGGGCCACCACGACACGACACCGGCACGGGTGCGGGTCACGGCGGCCAGGCGCAGCGGTTCGTAGGCCACCATGCCGCCGAACAGACTCACGGAGGCCGCGATGACCGCGGCGAGCGCCGCGACGAAAAGACTCGCGGCACGCAGGCGGCTCACTTTTCTGCGAATACGGCGGTGGCTCGTGGGGAATTCCCGCAGCGGCGGAAGTTCGGCCGTGATTTCCTGCAAATTGCTCAGCGGTGTACCCGGCACGGGGGTGATCACCGAGGCGTCCGCCGTCCCCTGAATGACGGTGGCCTGCTGGTCCATCGCGTCCTGGAGCAGGAACGCGAGCTCCTCGGCCGGGTCCCAGCCGGGTTCCGGCGGGATTAGCGCCTCCTGCGGCGGCGGTTCCGGAGCGCGGTGCCGGCCGGGGCGGGAGGAGCGGAACGAGCCCTCCCCGTAAGCCATGTGATGGTGCATCTGTTCCTCGTGCATGACGCCCCCGGTCACTCCGACGCGGTGTAGGTGCGGGTTCCCTGGGACCGGCGCCACCGCTCCGCGAGGCCGGCCTCCAGCTCGGTCATGACGTCCAGGAAGCGCTGGAGCACGGGCTCGGTCACCCGGAGCGGCACGGGGAGTCCACCTCTGGTCAGAGTTCCCTCACTCGACGGCGGGCAGTGATCTCTGCCGGGCCGGTAAACGTATGGCCCAAGCGTCACCAATTCCCCGTATTCCTCTGTCATATCCGAAGTAACGTCTGCCTACTCCGTCGGATGCGCGGCAGTCGAGTGAACGATTTCTGCGATACTTACCCAATCTCGAATTCACACCGGCTCGAATGTCATGCAGTACGAAGACCGGTGCCGTACGGGTGCCCCGGGCGGGGGCGGGCCGGTAGGGGCTGACCGGTAGGGGCGGACCGGTAGGGGCTGACCGGCGAGGTCGCGTCCTCGGTGGAGGTCGGGGAGGGCGCCCTCACCTCGGGTCAAGGTAGACTTCCGCGACTTCCGGGCAATGACGCCCGACCGGCGGCCAGAGGGTCGCCGCCCTGCCCGGCGAGGCCCCCCGCGAGGCGGCCGGGCCGCCGGGGGAGCCGCACTCCCGACGGCTCACGAAACACCGCGCGTGCGTGTCCAGGCAGGGACGCCTGCGCCCGAACAGGAACGGTTGCATGTCCTCACCGCTGTCCGCAGCTCCCCGGCCGCGCATGACCAAGCCCGACTGGCTCGCCTCCCCGAGGATCCTGCGCACCGAGGTGCTGGCCGGTCTGGTCGTGGCCCTGGCGCTCATTCCCGAGGCCATCTCCTTCTCGATCATCGCCGGGGTCGACCCCGGCATCGGCCTCTTCGCCTCCTTCACCATGGCGGTCGTCATCTCCGTGGTGGGCGGCCGCAAGGCGATGATCTCCGCCGCCACCGGCGCGGTCGCCCTCGTCATCGCCCCGCTCAACCGCGAGCACGGACTGGGGTACCTGGTCGCCGCCGTCATCCTGGCCGGCGTGTTCCAGGTGATCCTCGGCGCGCTCGGCGTGGCCAAGCTGATGCGGTTCGTGCCCCGCTCGGTGATGGTCGGCTTCGTCAACGCACTGGCCATCCTGATCTTCACGGCGCAGGTGCCGGAGATGCACGACGTGCCGTGGGCCGTCTACCCGCTCCTCGCGGGAGGCCTGGCCCTGATGGTGTTCTTCCCCAAGGTCACCAAGGTGCTCCCGGCGCCGCTGGTCTCCATCGTCGTGCTGACCGTGATCACCGTCGCGGCCGGCATCGCGGTCCCCACGGTCGGGGACAAGGGCGAACTGCCCTCCTCCCTGCCCGTGCCCGGTCTGCCCGACGTCCCCTTCACCGTGGACACCCTGACGACCGTCGCGCCCTACGCCCTCGCCATGGCGCTGGTGGGCCTGATGGAGTCCCTGATGACGGCCAAACTGGTCGACGACATCACCGACACCCCCTCGAACAAGACCCGTGAGTCCATCGGCCAGGGCGTCGCCAACATCGTCACCGGCTTCTTCGGCGGCATGGGCGGCTGCGCCATGATCGGCCAGACGATGATCAACGTGAAGGTGTCCGGCGCCCGGACCCGCCTGTCCACCTTCCTGGCCGGCGCCTTCCTGATGGTGCTGTGCATCGTCTTCGGCCCGGTCGTCTCCGACATCCCCATGGCCGCGCTCGTCGCCGTCATGGTCATGGTCTCGGTCGGCACCTTCGACTGGCACTCCGTCCGGCCGGCGACCCTCAAGCGCATGCCGCTCGGCGAGACCGTCGTCATGGTGGCGACGGTGGTCGTCGTGGTGGCCACCCACAACCTCGCCGTGGGCGTCGTCGTCGGCTCCGTCACCGCGATGATCATCTTCGCGAGGCGGGTCGCCCACCGGGCCGACGTCTCCGGTGTGGTCGACCCCGAGGGCAAGCGGGTCGTCTACGCGGTCACCGGCGAGCTGTTCTTCGCCTCGTCCAACGACCTCGTCCACCGGTTCGACTACAAGGGCGATCCCGACGACGTCGTCATCGACCTGTCCGGCAGCCGGGTCTGGGACGCCTCCTCCGTCGCCGTACTGGACGCCGTGGAGGCCAAGTACGCCCAGCGCGGCAAGAAGGTCACCGTCACCGGCCTCGACGGACCGAGCGCGGACATGCGCCGACGCCTGGCCGGTCAGCTCACCGGCGGCCACTGAACGGGCCGGTACGCGCCGGTACGCGGTGGCCGCCGGTGCCGTCCGGGGCCCGAACACGGCGCGGGGCCCGCACCCGGGCCCCGGGAAGGGGCCGAGGGCGTACGGGCCCGGCCGGTCACAACGGCGTACGGTCTCGGCCGGTCACACCGGCCGGCGGTCTCGGCGCGTCAGAACGGCATGCGGCCGCGGGCGCGCCGACCGGCCGAGCCACTGCGGCCGACGGCCTTGGAACTGCTGCGGAACGGCTTGCTCAGAGCGCGGCCGAGGACACCGGGGGCCTTCCCTCCGGCACGTGAGCCGGCGCCGAGCGTCCGCTGGGTGCCGCGCTGGGGGTGGTGGGACAGGCGCGGTACCAGAAACGCGAGGACGAGCAGCACGGCGCAGACAGCGACGATCCCGACAACCATCATGATGAGCCTCCCGAAGTGTGGCGTGTCCATCGCGTGCCCCGGGGACGTGACGGCATGCCCGCCCGGAACGGACGGGAACGGAACGGGCCCGAACGGCGCGGCCCGGCCGGTGATTTCACCGATTCCCCCTCGGCGGGCGACTGCTTGACTCGGTGCGGACCGGCCCCGGAACGATCCACGGGGCTCGGCAGCAGACACGATCCGCGCAACCGGCAAGGGCACGCCGACCAGTCGGACGGCGTGGCCGGAAGGGGTCTCAGACATGTCCCGAACCAGTGGGCGCCTGCGCGTGCTCGGCGCCGCGGCCGTCGGCGTCATGACCGTCGGGGCCGCGGCCGTGGCGGTGCCCGTCGCATCCGCCGCCACCCCGGTCTACAGCGAGGACTTCGCCGACGGGCTCGGCACGTTCACCGCCTCCGGTTCCGTCCGGACCGGCACCTACGGGGCCCGGCTCAGCGGTTCGCTGACCTCCGACCCGTCCATGGTCTCCGCGCCCGTCGACCTGACCGGGTACGACGGCCTGACGCTCTCCTACACCCGGGCGGCGGCGGGACTCGACGCGGGGGAGACCTTCACCGTGGCCTACTCGGTCGACGGCGGCTCCTTCACGACGCTGGAATCGGCGCGCACCGCCACCGGCACGGTGTCGTTCCCCCTGCCGGACTCCGCCGAGGGCGGTGATCTGCGGCTGAGGTTCTCGCTGGACGCCAACAGCGTCCTGGAGACGCTCACCGTCGACGACGTGCTCGTCGAGGCCGCCGACGGCGGACCGGCCGAACCGCCGCCCGGGTCCCTGCCCCCGGTGGACGACGTGACCGAGCCCGGCCCGTACGCGGTGACCGTCGACGAGTCCGCCGGCCCCGGCGGCGACGGCTGGCTGGTGCACCCGGCCGACGCCGGCCGCGACGGCGTGGACCACCCCCTCTTCGTCTGGGGCCCGGGCGCCGGCTCCGACCCCGCCGACTACGAGGACATGCTGCGGCAGTGGGCCTCGCACGGGTTCGTCGTCTACAGCGAGGTCTCGTCGAGCAGCGGCGCCTACATGGTCGACGCCCTCGACTGGCTGGAGGACCGGAACACCGACCGGAGCAGCCCGCTGTACGGGCACCTGGACACCTCCGAGGTGGCGTTCGGCGGCCACTCCCGCGGGTCCATCGGCACGTTCGACGTGGCGGACGATCCACGGCTGGAGACCACCGTCCACGTGGCCGGCGGCTCGTTCGACGGCAACGGCCCCGACAGCCTGCGCAATCCGGCCCTCTACATCGGCGGAGACGAGGACTTCGCCACCGCCAACGTGGAACGCGACTACACGGGCACCGACGTACCGGTCTGGCTCAACGTCCTCGACGGCACCGACCACATCCTCGCCACCCGCAACGGCCAGCACATCATCACCGCCTGGCTCCGGTGGCACCTGGCCGACGAGGAGTTCCGCCGCACCCAGGACTTCCTGCGCCCCGACTGCGCCTTCTGCGGCCTCGGCGATGTCCGGTACAAGAACTGGTGACACCCGGGCGGCCGGTCGGCGCGGCCCCGCCGACCGGCCGTGCCGCCCACCGATGGCCGACGGTGGGCGGCGGACGGACGGTTCAGGCGGCGTCCAGCTTCGCGCGGCGCCGGGAGCCGGGGGCGCCGCCCGCCGAGCGGCCGGGACCGGTGACGCTGCCCAGCCAGCCGAGCAGGAATCCGGCGGGCACCGTCAGCAGACCCGGGATCGTCACGTCCCAGACCCGGAAGTCGACACCCGGGAAGATCGACTCGGGCGTGCCGGACGTGTACGGCGACAGCGCGAGCGCCGCGACGGTCAGCGCCGTCGCCCCCCACAGGCACCACAGCGCGCCACGGGCCGTGAACCCGGGCCAGTACAGGGCGTACAGCAGTACGGGCGCGAGGGCGGCGCCGCAGACGGCGAGCCAGAGCGTCGAGACGACCACCAGGTTCCAGTCGGCGGCGACGACCGCCATCAGCGTGGCCACCGCCCCCGTCAGGGCCGCGGAGCCCCGCGACACGGCACCGTCCGCCAGTCCCGCCGCCAGTCCCGCCGTCCGTCTGCCGGACGCGCCCAGCACGTCCCGGCCCAGGGCGATGCCGGCGGCGAGCGTCACATCCACCACGGCCGCCAGCGCGGTGAGGAAGAGAACGCAGGCCAGGGCCGCGACCAGAATGCCCCCGCTGTCGAGCGCCCGCCCGAGCAGCAGCGGCGTGAACGTCTGAGCCGCCGGCCCGGCCTCGCGCAGCGCCCCGCCGACCAGGGCCGCCGCCCCGATGCCGACGACGGCGAGAGCGCCGTACAGCAGGGTGAGTTCGCCGAGCATCCAGCGGCCTACGGTCCGGGCGCCCCGGGGGCTCTTCGTGGCGATGGCCCGCATCAGCACGGCGGGCATCGCCAGCGTGGCCATCGACATGCCGAAGGTCTGGCCGATCCGGTTCACGGCGCCCACCCACCCGTCGCCGGTGTAGCCGCCCGGCCGCAGGAAGGCCCCACCCGTCCCCGAGCCGTGCGCGGCGGCGTCGAGCAGCCGCCCGGGGTCCCCGCCGAAGCGGTGGAGCACGAGCACGGCGGCGATCACCAGCACGGGCAGCGTGACCACCGACTTCGCGATCATGACGACGCCGGTGCCCCGGATCCCGCCGCTGACGGCCAGCGCCGTCATCACGCAGCCGATCACCACGACGCAGCCGGTCCGCACACCCGGCTGCCCGATCAGCGCGGCGGCCACGTTGCCGACCACCACCAACTGCACGACCAGCAGCGGGAAGCAGACCAGCAGGGTCACCGCCCCCCACGAGACGCGGACGGCGGGTCCGCCGCTGCCGCGCGCGTCCAGCATGTCCGCGGGGGTCAGCGAGGCGTGCCTGCGCAGCGGCTCGATGATCAGCACCAGGAGCAGCAGCACCCCGATCAGGCTGCCCAGCATGACACCGAGGCCGTCGAAGCCGAAGGTGGCGACCATGCCCACCAGTACGGTGACCGTCGCGACCGTGGTGGTGTCGCCGCCCATCGCGATGCCCTGCTGCCAGGAGCGCAGCCGGCGGCTGTCGGACCGTACGAGGGCCCGGTCGTCCTCGTCGGCGCCGGTGACGACGCACAGCATCAGGCAGATCACGACGAACACGCAGAACACGGCGAAGACCAGGGACCGGGACGAGGGGTCGAGGAGCGTGGTCACGACCACCTCCGCGTGTCCCGCTGCGGCTCGAGCCGGTCGATCCGCCGCCCGTACACCATCAGCGCGTGCACACCGACGGCGAACGGCACGACGGCGAGGAGCACGCCGAGGCTCAGTGGTCCCGCGACCCGCGTGCCGTACGCGGCGGGTGCGAGGGCGGCGGGCACCACGTAGAGCAGCCAGACGACGGCGATCCGGAGTCCGAGCCGCAGCCCGACGGCCAGTCGTGCCGCCTCCTCGGCGTCCCGTCGCTCGTGTTCCGCCGGTCCCTGTGCGCCGGCTGAGGGCTCGTCGTGGTGAGGCGGCCCGTGCCAGGGCTGCGGTCCCAAGGACATGTGTGCGGCTCCGCTCACGTTGCTCCGGCGCCCCGCGAAGGGGCGCGTACGGGTGTGGGGGTGGGCGCGGAGTCAATCAGACGGACGCGTACTCCCGTACGCCCCGAGCACAGATCTGTTCCGCCGCCCAATGCGGAGCCGCGCCGACGGTGAACGGGCACTGTCCGGCGGGGCCGGGGACCGGGACGACCGACAGGCAGCCGCAGCGGGGGCCTGTCCCTGTTACCGAACCGAGGCGCACCTCCGAAGCGCACCGACGCGTTCCCCGTGCTGCTCGCGAGCCGCCACTCCCTGGAACCCGGCCCTCGCCGTCGCTCTCGTCGAGTGCGGTGTCCGGGTCGAGGAGGACACGGTGCTGAACGACCTGCTCACGGACCTCGGCATGTGGTCCCGGCGAGGCGCGTCCCCCGGCCGCGGTGGCCGCCGCGATCTGCGCGTACGGACCGGCACACCCTTGCGCGTGACGAGGGTGTGGACCCACGACCCCGGACGATGACGGAGCCGGTCCGCAGAGTGAGGTGTCCGTCTCCGCAGGGTGACGGGAGGTGGCCGTCGGGTGACCGGCTCTGTGAGGGCGCGCACAGGGCCCAGGTCACACAGGGCCGGGCTTAGTAGACGTCCGGCGGTCGGTCGCCCGCGTGGGTGCCAGGCGTCCCGGGCGGTCGCGCGGCCGGTCTGCGATGCGGCGTAGTAGGTCACACACTTGTCGCGGCGCCCGGGCGTTCCGCAAGGTGTTCGGCGTACCGGGGAGCCGAGCGCCGGGACCGGACGGGAAGAGCCCGTCCGCGATCCAGACACCGGCCCTGATGACGCGAAGCCGCGTCCTACGCGGACACCGCGTCGCCGACCCCCCGTCGGCCTCCCCATCACGTCCCCGAATGGAGAGGTACACCCATGCACGCCCTCATGCGCCGTCCCCACATCCGCAAGTCCGCCGTGGCCTCCCTCGCCGCCGCGGGCGCCGCCGCCGTCACCCTCACCCTCGCCCCGAGCCCGGCACACGCCGCCGAGCCGGCCAAGGCCTCCACCGCGCAGACCCAGGCCCAGACCGACAAGATCGCGGCCATCGTGAAGGCCGGCAAGAAGAAGCACGGCAACGACCTCGACGGCTGGATCCGCACCGCGCTGGACGTCATGGACGCCAAGAACATCCCGGGCACCTACGAGGGCCTGCACCGCAACATCATGCGCGAGTCGTCCGGCAACCCGAACGCGCAGAACAACTGGGACGTCAACGCCCAGAACGGCATCCCCTCGAAGGGCCTGCTCCAGACGATCCAGCCCACCTTCGACGCCTACCACGTCAAGGGCACCAAGGACTCCGTCACCGACCCGGTCGCCAACATCGTCGCCGCCTGCAACTACGCGGCCGACAAGTACGGCTCCATGGACAACGTCGACTCCGCCTACTGACCGGCGGACCCACGAACCGCCTGAGCCCCCGGGACACCGGTCCCACGCGGAGGCCGGCGGGGCCCAGGCAGCACGGCGGGGGGGGGGGGGGGGGGGAGAGGTTCCCGCGCCCCCTCTCCTTCCTCCCACTTCTGTCATTTTCTTTCCCCCCCTCCCCGCCCTCCCCCCCTCCCCCCTTCTCCCACACGGAAAA
>NZ_JBWKKZ010000003.1:63691-225039 GCF_056430705.1 Streptomyces sp. NPDC045956
AACAAACGACTGGAACCCTGGGGACACTTGTCAAATGTGGGGGTTGGTGGGCCAGGGGAAACAGGGGGGGAAAGGAAGGCCTACACTCCTTTCCGCCCCCGCCTGCGTCGCATCCTGGGTGTCCCGGTCTTCGGAACCCTTTTCAGGACCCTTCTCGGATGTCCCGGTCAGATGTCCCGGAAGATCTCGATCTGCGCCCCGATCGAGTTCAGCCGCTCCGCCAGGTCCTCGTAGCCCCGGTTGATGACGTACACGTTGCGCAGCACCGACGTGCCCTCGGCGGCCATCATGGCCAGGAGGACGACCACGGCGGGGCGCAGGGCGGGCGGGCACATCATCTCGGCGGCGCGCCAGCGGGTGGGGCCCTCGACCAGGACGCGGTGGGGGTCCAGGAGCTGGAGGCGGCCGCCGAGGCGGTTGAGGTCGGTGAGGTAGATGGCGCGGTTGTCGTAGACCCAGTCGTGGATCAGGGTCTGGCCCTGCGCCGAGGCCGCGATGGCCGCGAAGAAGGGGACGTTGTCGATGTTCAGGCCCGGGAAGGGCATGGGGTGGATCTTGTCGATCGGCGCTTCGAGTTTGGAGGGGCGCACGGTCAGGTCCACCAGGCGGGTGCGGCCGTTGTCGGCGAAGTACTCCGGCGTGCGGTCGTTGTCCAGGCCCATCTCCTCCAGGACCGCCAGCTCGATCTCCAGGAACTCGATCGGGACCCGGCGGACCGTCAGCTCCGACTCCGTGACCACGGCGGCGGCGAGCAGGCTCATCGCCTCCACCGGGTCCTCGGAGGGGGAGTAGTCGACGTCGGCGTCGATGACCGGCATGCCGTGCACGGTGAGGGTGGTGGTGCCGATGCCTTCGACGCGGACGCCGAGGGCCTCCAGGAAGAAGCAGAGGTCCTGGACCATGTAGTTGGAGGAGGCGTTGCGGATGACGGTGACGCCGTCATGGCGGGCGGCGGCGAGGAGCGCGTTCTCGGTGACCGTGTCGCCGCGCTCGGTCAGCACGATCGGGCGGTCCGGGCGCACCTGGCGGTCCACGACCGCGTGGTAGTGGCCCTCCGTCGCGGCGACGTCCAGGCCGAAGCGGCGCAGCGCGATCATGTGCGGCTCGATGGTCCGGGTGCCGAGGTCGCAGCCGCCGGCGTAGGGCAGCCGGAAGCGGTCCATGCGGTGCAGCAGCGGGCCGAGGAACATGATGATGGAGCGGGTGCGGACGGCGGCCTCGGCGTCGATGGCCTCCATGTTCAGCTCGCTCGGCGGCACGATCTCCAGGTCGGTGCCGTCGTTGATCCAGCGGGTGCGCACGCCGATGGAGTTCAGGACCTCCAGGAGGCGGTAGACCTCCTCGATCCGGGCGACCCGGCGCAGCACCGTGCGCCCTTTGTTGAGCAGCGAGGCGCACAGCAGGGCCACGCAGGCGTTCTTGCTGGTCTTGACGTCGATGGCCCCCGAGAGGCGCCGGCCGCCGACCACGCGCAGGTGCATCGGGCCCGAGTAGCCCAGAGAGACGATTTCGCTGTCCAGCGCTTCACCGATTCGGGCGATCATCTCAAGGCTGATGTTCTGGTTGCCGCGCTCGATGCGGTTGACGGCGCTCTGACTGGTGTTGAGCGCCTCCGCAAGCTGTGACTGGGTCCAGCCGCGGTGCTGCCGGGCGTCACGGATGAGCTTGCCGATGCGTACGAGGTAGTCGTCTGCCATGAGGTTGAGGCTATCTCAGATATGAGATCGCGCCTCTCGGGGGGTCCGTCCGGGTGACGGGGTGTCAACGCCGGGCTCAGCGCCGCTTGCTGGTCGTCGTGCGACGCCATCCGAAAGGCCCGGGCAGATCCATCGATGTCGTACGGCGTCCGGTGCTGCTGCGGGTGTGGCGCGGACCGTTCTTGCCACCGGTCGTGATGGACCACGAACGCTTGTTGATGTTCAGCCGCACTCCGGGGAGGATCCGGAAGCTCTTGCGGAACGTGAGCGGCATCATGCCCCCTTCCGAGTAGTGCCGGGGGTTCCGGCGCAAGTCGGATACCCCGGTTCGGCGTAGAGATGGCCGCCGGGGTCACCCGGGTGGGGCGCACGCCACACGGCGCCCGGGCATGACCCGGCCGCCCCCATGTACTAGAGTTATCTCGACATCGAGATATCTGCCGAGGCGTACCGCGGTCGCCACCCTGGTAAGGGTTACCTAACTTAGCCTTACCTTAGCGGATTGGCCAGGGTGGCGTGGCGGCAGGATGCGGTGGTACGCGCACATAAATGAAGGAGACTGTCGTGTCGGCGAACAGCTTCGACGCCCGCAGCACGCTGCAGGTGGGCGACGAGTCGTACGAGATCTTCCGGCTGGACAAGGTCGAGGGCTCCGCGCGCCTTCCCTACAGCCTGAAGGTCCTGCTGGAGAACCTGCTCCGCACCGAGGACGGCGCGAACATCACCGTCGACCACATCCGCGCCCTCGGCGGATGGGACTCGCAGGCCCAGCCGTCCCAGGAGATCCAGTTCACGCCCGCCCGCGTGATCATGCAGGACTTCACCGGCGTGCCCTGCGTGGTCGACCTCGCCACCATGCGTGAGGCCGTCAAGGAGCTGGGCGGCGACCCGAACAAGATCAACCCGCTCTCCCCGGCCGAGATGGTCATCGACCACTCGGTCATCGCCGACAAGTTCGGCACGAACGACGCCTTCCAGCAGAACGTCGACCTGGAGTACGGCCGCAACAAGGAGCGCTACCAGTTCCTGCGCTGGGGCCAGACCGCCTTCGACGACTTCAAGGTCGTCCCCCCGGGCACCGGCATCGTCCACCAGGTGAACATCGAGCACCTGGCCCGCGTCGTCATGACCCGTGACGGCAAGGCCTACCCCGACACCCTGGTCGGCACCGACTCGCACACCACCATGGTCAACGGCCTCGGCGTCCTCGGCTGGGGCGTCGGCGGCATCGAGGCCGAGGCCGCGATGCTCGGCCAGCCGGTCTCCATGCTGATCCCGCGCGTCGTCGGCTTCAAGCTCACCGGTGAGCTGACCCCCGGCACCACAGCCACCGACCTGGTCCTCACGATCACCGAGATGCTGCGCAAGCACGGCGTCGTCGGCAAGTTCGTCGAGTTCTACGGCGAGGGCGTGGCGGCCACCAGCCTCGCCAACCGCGCCACCATCGGCAACATGTCGCCGGAGTTCGGCTCCACCGCCGCGATCTTCCCGATCGACGACGAGACGCTGAACTACATGCGCCTGACCGGCCGCTCCGACCAGCAGGTCGCCCTCGTCGAGGCGTACGCCAAGCAGCAGGGCCTCTGGCTGGACCCGAAGGCCGAGCCGGACTTCTCCGAGAAGCTGGAGCTGGACCTCTCCACGGTCGTCCCCTCCATCGCCGGCCCGAAGCGCCCGCAGGACCGCATCGTCCTCGCGAACGCCGCCGAGCAGTTCAAGCAGGACGTGCGCAACTACGTCGACAGCGTGGACGAGGCCGGCCAGGAGTCCTTCCCGGCCTCCGACGCCCCCGCCGTCACCAACGGCGTGCCGTCCAACCCGGTCCCGGTCACCGCCCCCGACGGCACGACCTACGAGCTGGACCACGGTGCGGTGACGGTCGCGGCCATCACCTCCTGCACCAACACCTCCAACCCGTACGTCATGGTCGCCGCCGCCCTGGTGGCCAAGAAGGCGGTCGAGAAGGGCCTGACCCGCAAGCCGTGGGTCAAGACCACCCTCGCCCCGGGTTCCAAGGTCGTCACCGACTACTTCGAGAAGGCGGGCCTGACCCCCTACCTCGACAAGGTCGGCTTCAACCTCGTCGGTTACGGCTGCACCACCTGCATCGGCAACTCCGGCCCGCTGCCGGACGAGGTCTCCAAGGCCGTCAACGACCACGACCTCGCCGTCACCTCGGTGCTCTCCGGCAACCGCAACTTCGAGGGCCGGATCAACCCCGACGTCAAGATGAACTACCTGGCGTCCCCGCCGCTGGTGGTCGCCTACGCCCTCGCGGGCTCCATGAAGGTGGACATCACCAAGGACGCCCTGGGCGCCGACCAGGACGGCAACCCCGTCTACCTGAAGGACATCTGGCCCTCCGAGGCCGAGGTCAACGACGTCGTCGCCAACGCCATCGGCGAGGACATGTTCTCCAAGTCCTACAGCGACGTCTTCGCGGGCGACGCCCAGTGGCAGGCGCTGTCGATCCCCACCGGCGACACCTTCGAGTGGGACGGCGAGTCCACCTACGTGCGCAAGCCCCCGTACTTCGAGGGCATGGGCATGGAGCCCGCCCCGGTCGAGGACATCTCCGGCGCCCGGGTGCTCGCCAAGCTGGGCGACTCGGTCACCACCGACCACATCTCCCCGGCCGGCGCGATCAAGGCCGACACCCCGGCCGGCAAGTACCTGACGGAGCACGGCGTCGAGCGCCGCGACTTCAACAGCTACGGCTCGCGCCGCGGCAACCACGAGATCATGATCCGCGGCACCTTCGCCAACATCCGCCTGCGCAACCAGATCGCGCCGGGCACCGAGGGCGGCTACACCCGCGACTTCACCCAGGCGGACGGGCCGGTGTCGTTCATCTACGACGCCTCCCGCAACTACATCGAGCAGGGCATCCCGCTCGTCGTCCTGGCCGGCAAGGAGTACGGCTCCGGCTCGTCCCGCGACTGGGCCGCCAAGGGCACCGCGCTCCTCGGCGTCAAGGCCGTCATCGCCGAGTCCTACGAGCGCATCCACCGCTCGAACCTCATCGGCATGGGCGTCCTGCCGCTGCAGTTCCCGGAGGGCCAGACCGCGGCCTCCCTCGGCCTGACCGGCGAGGAGTCCTTCTCCGTCTCCGGCGTCACCGAGCTGAACGACGGCACCACCCCGCGCACGGTGAAGGTCACCACCGACACCGGCGTCGAGTTCGACGCGGTCGTCCGCATCGACACCCCGGGTGAGGCGGACTACTACCGCAACGGCGGCATCCTCCAGTACGTGCTGCGCAGCCTGATCCGCAAGTAGGCGGCAGCGCACGACGACTGAGGGCCGCACCCCCGGATCACCGGGGGTGCGGCCCTCGTTCATGCCTTCATCGAAGGCGCGGGGCGCCTCAGAAGAGCAGGCGGTACGTGTTCCAGCCGCCGGCGCCGATCTTCACCGGCGAGCTGAGCGGCTTGGAGCCGTTGCCGGTGCCCTTGTACAGGTACAGGGCCCCGTTCGTGTTGCGGGCGACGAGGTCCGTGATGCCGTCGATGTCGATGTCGCCGACGGACACGATGTTGTTGTACGTGTTCCAGCCGCCACCGATGCGGGCGCGGGACGAGAACGGCGCCTTGTAGTTGCCGGTGCCCTTGTAGAGCCACAGCACGCCGGACTTGTCCTTGGCGACGATGTCGTCCTTGCCGTCACCGGTCAGGTCGCCCTTGCCGGTGATGTGGGTGTACGCGTTCCACCCGCTGCCGACCTTGTAGCGCTGGGTCAGCTTGCCGTTGCCGTAGCCGAGGTACAGCCACAGCACGCCGGAGCTGTCCCGGGCGAGCAGGTCGTCGGCGCCGGCGCCGCCGACGTTCGCCGGCGAGAAGAGCTGGTTGTAGATCTTCCAGCCGTTGCCGACGAGGGTGTGGTCCTCGGTGCCCCAGGGGGCGTAGTAGAGCTGGCCGCCGGACGTGACGTGCCAGAGGCCGTCCGAGGAGCCGTCGGCGTCGTGGTCGACCTGCGTCATGGCGCGGGCCGTCTGCCACCCGTAGCCGGACTCCCAGCGGGAGTCCAGGCCGCCCTCGCCGGTGGGGAAGTAGCTCCACAGGTCGCCGTTGCCGTCCACACCGAACAGCGGGTTGATCTGCGCGTCGCCGGGCAGCGCGGACGCGCCGAACTTCGACTTGTCCGACGTCTTCGCGTCGACGTGCTGGCGGGACGCGATCGGTCCCGGCGCGTCGGCGGCGACGGCGGTGCTCGCACCGGTCGCCACCAGGGCGGCGGTGAGCGCCGCAGCCGTGGCACGCGCCAGGGCGCGACGCGTGTTCAGGCCGGAGCTTTTGGCCACGTGGGTCCTCCATCTGGTCATGCTGAAGGGAGCGCGGACGGGTAAGTCCGCAGGTTCCCGGGGTACTTCGTGATCCTTACACATGACGTTCACGCGTCAATCAGATTTACGACGGGGGACAGGAGCGGTACAGAACAGGTACGCAAGCGCAACGATGGGCCGTACAACCTTTTGCGGGGTACGCCGGTCACCCGGCGTACCCCGCGTCGTCATCCCGCGCTCACCTTCGGCGCGTGCTCATCCTCACGCCAGCAGTTCCACCTCCGCCAGCGTGTGCTCGCCGTCCAGGACGAGCCGGTACTTCGTGTAGGTGCCCGGTGACTTCACCGAGAACGCCCGCGTCTGCCGGTCCCAGGCGAAGGACTCGCCCGTGCGCCGGTCCAGCGTCCGCCAGGTCGTGCCGTCGGCCGAGCCCTCGAGCTTCCAGCCCGTCGGGGCCTTCGTCCGGTCCGCCGGCGACGTCAGGGTGTACTGGACCGCCTCGGCGCCCTTGCCGGACACCGGCAGGTCGAGCGAGGTCACGGCCGCCTCCGTCGCCGACGTGTCGTCGAACAGGGCGCCCTCGCCCTCGACGGCGTCCGCGCGCGGGGTCGGCACCTCGTCGTCCTGGGTGATCGACGGCGGCGCGGCGTGCGCGCCGGTGCCCCACGCGGAGGGCTTCGCGCCCATGTCGAACTCCAGGACACCGCCCTTCGCGATCAGCGAGTGGGGGAGCGAAGTGGAGTTCCACCGCTTGCCGTTGACCTTGAGACCCTGCACGTAGACGTTCTTCATGCTGTTCTTCGGCGCCTTGACGACCAGCTCGCGGCCGTTCTCCAGGTGGACGGTCGCCTTGGTGAACAGCGGGGAGCCGACGGCGTACTCGCCGCTGCCCATCACCAGCGGGTAGAAGCCGAGGGCGGAGAAGAGGAACCAGGCCGACTGCTCGCCGTTGTCCTCGTCGCCGTGGTAGCCCTGGCCGATGTCGCTGCCGGTGTAGAGGCGGGAGAGCACCTCGCGGACGTTCTTCTGCGTCTTGTACGGCTGCCCGGCCGCGTCGTACATGTACAGGGCGTGGTGCGCGACCTGGTTGGAGTGCCCGTACATGCCCATCCGGACGTCCCGCGCCTCGGTCATCTCGTGGATGACCCCGCCGTAGGAGCCGACGAACTCCGGGGAGGCCGTCTCGGGCGTGGACAGGTACTCGTCGAGCTTGTCACCGAGTCCCTTGCGGCCGCCGTACAGGTTGGCCAGGCCCCGGCTGTCCTGCGGGGCGGTGAAGGCGTAGCCCCAGCCGTTGGTCTCCGTGTAGTCGTGGCCCCACACGCGCGGGTCGTACTTCTCGGAGTCCACGCGCCACTTGCCGGACGCGTCCTTGCCCTGGAAGAAGCCGGCCTTCGCGTCGAACATGTTGACGTAGTCCTGGGCGCGGTTCAGGAAGTACGCCGACTCCTCCTGGTACCGCTTCTGACCCGTCTCCTTGTAGAGCTTCTCACCCATCTTCGCGATGCCGTAGTCGTTGAGGTAGCCCTCCAGCGCCCACGAAAGGCCCTCGTGCGTCGCGGTGCTGGTGTAGCCGAGGAACGGCGAGGTCGCCATGCCCTTGCGGCCCACGCCCGAGGACGGGGGCACCGTGGTGGCGTTCTTGACGGCCGCGTCGTACGCCGCCTTCGCGTCGAAGTCGACGCCCTTGACGTACGCGTCGGCGAAGGCCACGTCCGAGGAGGTGCCGGTCATCAGGTCCGCGTAGCCGGGGGAGGACCAGCGGGAGGTCCAGCCGCCGTCCTTGTAGTGCTGCACGAAGCCGTCGACCAGCTCACCGGCCTTGGACGGGGTCAGGAAGGAGTACGCGGGCCAGGTGGTCCGGTAGGTGTCCCAGAAGCCGTTGTTGACGTAGACCTTGCCGTCGACGATCTTGGCGCCGGTCTCCGTCGGGGTGTCCTCCTTGACCGCCTTGGAGAACGGGGAGGCGTACTTGTACGTCCCGTCGACCTTCTCGTGGCCAGCGTTCGGGTACAGGTACAGCCGGTAGAGGCTGGAGTACAGCGTGGTCAGCTGGTCCTGCGTGGCGCCCTCGACCTCGACCTTGCCGAGGACCTTGTCCCACTGCTTCTGGGCGTCGCGCTTGACCCTGTCGAAGGAGGCGCGCGCCGGGAGTTCCTGGCGCAGGTTGTCCTTCGCCTGCTCGACGCTGATCAGCGAGGTGGCGATGCGCAGCGTCACGGTGCGGTCCCGGCCCGCGTCGAAGCGCAGGTGGCCCTTGACGCCGCTGGAGTCGCCGCCGGTGACCTTGCTGTCGAACTCGCCGTGGACGAAGAGGCGGGTGGCGCCCGTGGACAGCCCCGACTTGACGTCCGAGTAGCCGCTGAAGGTGCCGTTCTCCTTGTCCAGGGTCAGGCCGGCCTGGTCGTTGACGTTGTCGAAGATCACGCTCGCGTCGTCACCGGGGTAGGTGAAGCGCATCATCGCGGCGTGGTCGGTCGGCGCCATCTCGGCCTTCAGGCCGTTCTCGAACCGCACCCCGTAGTAGTACGGCCGGGCGGTCTCGTTCTCGTGCCGGAAGGCCAGCTCGCGGGCGTCGCGGCCGGTGTCCGGGGTGCCGGAGGCCGCGGACGGCATCACCTGGAAGGTCTGCCGGTCGCCCATCCAGGGGCTCGGCTCGTGGCTCGCGCCGAACGCCTGGAGGGTCGGCAGGTTGTCCGCGTTGTTGCCGCGCGCGTAGTCGTACAGCCAGCTCAGGGAACCGGCGTTGGTCACCGGCGTCCAGAAGTTGAAGCCGTGCGGTACGGCGGTCGCCGGGATGTTGTTGCCGCGCGAGAAGCCGCCGGTGGAGTTGGTGCCGCGGGTGGTCAGCGCGTAGTCCGACAGGTGGGCCTTCGGCCGCTCGGGCTCGGCCCGCTCGATGGCCACGTCGTCCAGCCAGCCCCGGAACTTCGCCGGGCCCTTGGGGGAGTCGTACGCCACCAGGATGCGGTCGACGGTTTTGCCGGCCGCGACCGACCCGATCCCCGACTTCACGCTGTTCCACTGGTTGACGTAGAGGATCTTGGCGTCGCCCTGACCGCGCGGCGTCAGCGGGAACCCGTGCTGGTCGGTGGCTTTGAGGTCGCTCAGGTGGGTGCCGTCGGTGAAGGCGAGGTCGACGGAGACGTTCGTGGCGTCGTAGTCGAGGTCGCCGTCGGCCATCGACGGGAAGATCTTGTACGACAGCTCCGTGCGGCGGTCGACCTTCACGTCGACGTCGAAGACCTTGTTGTACGAGTAGGCCCGGCCGTCCGCGGTGTGCCGGCCCGCGTACCGCAGCGCGTGCCTGCCGGTGAACCCGGCGCCCGCCTTCGCCGTCGGCGAGCCGCTCGGGCCGCGGTCGACGAGGGAGAGCATGTCCTCGGGGGTCGGCGTCTCGGTGGCGGCGGTGGCCAGGTGCACGTCGGCGAGCTGGAGCGCGTCGCCCGCCCCGTTGTTCTTCGTGATCTCCAGCCGGAAGTGCCGGTACTCGGCAGCCTCGGCCAGGTCGTACGTCTTCGTCTGGAACCGCTCGTCGAAGGACTCCCCGGAACGGGTGTCCAGCGTCCGCCAGTCGGCGCCGTCCGCCGAGCCCTTGAGGGTCCAGTCGGCAGGGTCGCGCTCGGCGTGGTCGTTGGCGGAGGTGAGCGCGTATTTCGCGATCTTCGCCGGTTCGTCCAGGTCGAACTCGATCCAGCCGGTCTTCTCGAAGGTCAGCCACTTGGTGGTCGGTTCACCGTCGACGAGGTTCTCCTTGACCTCGCCGCCGCCCGCGTTCTCCGCGTTGGCCCGCACCTCGGTGACGTGGTCGGTGACGCTGCCCGGTATGCCGGTGCTGAATCCGCCGTCGACGCCCGAGGCCCGCTTCTTGCCGTCCCGGCCCGTGTCCACGGTGTTGAGCCAGTCCGGAGCCGGATCGTCCGCCTCGAACGAGGAGCTGAACTCCCGGTCGGCCTTGGCGGGTGCCCCGGGCAGCGCGACCGCCGCCCCCTGCGAACCCACCGCCACGGCGAAGGCGGTCGTCATCACGACCGCCGGACCCCATCTGTGCCGAACTCTGTACTGCATGCCCTGGCCACCCTCCCTGCGCTGGGGACAACGTTGTCAACTCAACTGCGCAAGGACCAGTAGGGGTCAAGTGGCAAGTGATGTCAAGGGTGTTGCTTGTGGCGTTCGAGGCTTATGGAAGGGATTCTTCCGGCAAGTGAGACACAGGCCGTTCATATTTCCGGGAGGTCTCAACTCGGAAAAGACGTACCGCCAACCTTGCATTCGATCTTGCTCAGCCGACGGAAAGTGGACTATACCTGTCGCCCATCGGGGGGATCCGGGGGAATCGCGAAGAGGACCCGCCAGAGCGCCCGAACAGCAGTGTCCGTACGCGGTGTGCGTACAGCAGTACCCGCATTTCCTGCACGACCCAGCGTGACCCGATCGCGGTGCCGGGGAGGATCCGGTTCACCGCCTGAGTCCTGGAGAAGGCGAGGACTTGAGCATGGGATCCACTTCCGCCGAGAACGACGGCAAGGGCGTCGGCCGCCGCGATCTGATCAAGCGTTCCGCGGCGCTCGGCCTGATCTCCGTACCGACCATGAGTTTCCTCTCCGCCTGCGCGAGCGGCGGCGGGGACGACCAGGAGAAGGCGGAGGCGGGCAAGAAGTCCGCGGAGAACCCGCTGGCGGTCAACGAGAGCGCCAAGATGGACTTCGTCCTCTTCGACGGGGGCTTCGGCAAGGAGTACGCCGAGGACGCCGTGAAGCTGTACGAGAAGGCCTTCCCGGAGGCCACGGTGAAGTTCTCCGCCACCCAGAAGATCCAGTCCACCCTCCAGCCGCGCTTCAACGGCGGCAACCCGCCCGACCTCGTCGACAACTCCGGTGCCGAGCAGATGGACATGGGCGTCCTGGTCGGCAAGAAGCAGCTCACCGACCTCACCCCGCTGCTGGACGCCCCGTCCTACGACGACCCGAACAAGAAGGTCCGCGACACCCTGCGGCCGGGCATCGTCGAGATGGGCCAGTTCGACGGGGACCCGGTCTGGATCCTGTACTACGCCTACACGGTCTACGGGAACTGGTACTCCAAGAAGGCGCTGGACTCGCTGGACGCGGAGTACCCCCAGACCTGGGACGAGATGCTCGCGGTCTGCGCGAAGGCCAAGAAGAAGGGCATGGCCGGCTGGACGTACGCGGGCAAGTACCCGTACTACATCCCCTTCTCGATGTCCCCGATGATCGCCAAGGTCGGCGGCGTCGAGGTGCTCGACGCCATCGACAACCTGGAGCCGAACGCCTGGAAGCACCCGGCGGTCAAGACGGTCTTCGAGGCCTGGTACGAGCTGTACAAGAAGGGCTACGTCCTCAAGGGCACCCCGGGCCTGGACCACATCCAGTCGCAGACCGCCTGGGCCAAGGGCGACGCCCTGTTCCTGCCCAACGGCTCCTGGGTGGAGAACGAGTCGGCCAACGTCATCCCCGCCGACTTCGACCTCGCCGTCTCGGCCCCGCCCGGCATCGACGGCAGCGACAAGATGCCCTTCGGCACCATCTGGGCCTCCGGCGGTGAGCCCTTCATCGTCCCGGCCAAGGCGGCCAACGGCGCCGGCGGCATGGAGCAGCTGCGCATCATGCTCAGCGAGGCGTCCTCGAAGAACTTCACCAGCAAGGTGAAGTCGCTGAGCGCCTACAACGGCGGCACCGACGGCATCGAGCTGACCCCTGGCCTCAAGGCCGGTGTCGCGGCGCTGGAGCTGGCCGGCGACAACGTGGTGAACCCGCGCATGCAGGACTGGTACGTGCAGCTCCAGAAGGAGAAGATCGGCGTCTCCTGTCTGGGCGAGATGATGGCCGGCCGGCTCACCCCGGCCGAGACGATCAAGAAGATCCAGGGCTTCGCCGACGAGGCCGCCAAGGACTCGTCGATCAAGCACTACAAGCACCAGTGAGGACGTGCCGCCAGGGCCCCTCCCGCGCTCCCGCGCCGGACGGGCCCTGGCGGCGCCACCCGCGCGCAGATCGGGGTCATCAGCAATGCAGCACGGCAAGTACCGGTTCATCGTGGGGTTCCTGGCGGTTCCCCTGGGACTGTACGCGCTCTTCGTCGTCTGGCCGTTCATCCAGTCCATCTACTACTCGTTCACGGACTGGACGGGACTGAGTCCCGAGTTCGAGATGGTCGGCTTCGACAACTACTCGCGGATGCTCGACGACGACATCTTCTGGAAGTCGCTCTGGCACAGCGTCCTGTTCGCCCTGCTGGTGCCGCTGGTGACGCTCGGCCTGGCGCTCTTCTTCTCGTTCATGATCAACGTGGGCGGCCGGAAGCGGAAGGGCGGCCCGGTGATCACCGGGGTCCGGGGCTCCGGCTTCTACAAGATCGTCTACTTCTTCCCGCAGGTGCTCTCCATCGCGATCGTCGCCCTGCTGTTCCAGTTCGCGTACAACCCGGACAGCGGCGCGGTCAACTCCCTGCTGCGCGGGCTGGGCCTGGACTCCGTGCAGCCGCTGTGGCTCGGCGACCCGAACCTCGCGCTGTGGTGCGTGATGGCGGTGCTCGTCTGGTCGACGGTCGGCTTCTTCGTGGTCCTCTTCTCCGCGGGCATGGCCTCCATCCCGGCGGAGCTGTACGAGGCTGCGCTGCTGGACGGGGCGACCCGCGTCACGACCTTCTTCAAGGTCACCCTGCCGCTGCTGTGGGACACCGTGCAGTCCGGCTGGGTCTACATGGGCATCCTCGCGCTGGGCGCCGAGTCGTTCGCCGTCGTGCAGATCATGACGGTCGGCCCCGGCGGACCCGACTACTCGACCTCCGTGATGGTCCTGTACGTGTACCAGAAGGCGTTCCGGGACGGTCAGGCCGCCTACGCCACCACGATCGGCGTCGCCCTGCTCCTCGTCACGCTGGCCTTCGCGGCCCTCGTGATGAAGCTGGGCCGGCGCGAGCGGCTGGAGTACTGATCAGATGAAGACGACCGAGACCCCCGCCCCCGTGCCGGCCGAGTCCGGCACGCCCGTCCTGAAGACCGAGGCCGCACCCGGCGGGCTCAAGAAGGGGAAGAAGGAGGGCACCACCCTCAACGTCTTCTCCCACGGCGTCCTCGTGATCTGGGCGATCATGGTCGGCATGCCGCTGGTGTGGGCGGTGATGACCTCCTTCAAGGACGACGCCTCCATCTTCGGCTCACCCTGGTCGCTGCCGGACAAGCTGAACTTCGACAACTGGTCGCGGGCCTGGTCCCAGGCGCACATGAGCGACTACTTCCTCAATACCGTCCTGGTGGTGGGCGGTTCGCTCATCGGCACGCTGGTGCTCGGCTCGATGGCCGCCTATGTGCTCGCCCGGTTCGAATTCCCGGGCAACCGCTTCATCTATTACTTGTTCGTCGGCGGCATGAGTTTCCCGATCATGCTGGCGCTGGTCCCGTTGTTCTACGTGGTGGACAACATGGGGCTGCTGAACACCATTCACGGGCTGATCCTCGTCTACATCGCCTATTCGCTGCCCTTCACGGTGTTCTTCCTGACCGCTTTCTTCCGGACCCTGCCGAGTTCGGTGGCGGAGGCCGCGTTCGTGGACGGGGCCTCGCACACCCGGACGTTCTTCCAGGTCATGCTGCCGATGGCCAAGCCGGGCCTGATCAGTGTGGGCATCTTCAACTTCCTGGGGCAGTGGAACCAGTACATGCTGCCGACCGTGCTGAACACGGACCCGGACAAGCACGTCCTGACCCAGGGCCTGGTGCAGCTGGCGGTGAGCCAGGGCTACAAGGGTGACTGGTCGGGCCTGTTCGCCGGCCTGGTGATGGCGATGCTGCCGGTGCTGGCGGCGTACATCATCTTCCAGCGCCAGGTGGTGCAGGGCCTGACGGCGGGCGCCCTGAAGTAGCGCCCCCGCCCTCGCGCGCGTGCCGCTCCCGGAGTCCCGGGGGCGGCACGCACACGTGTGTGCCCCGGTGTACCGGGCACCCGGATGCGGTTCAACCTCTTGACGGGAGGCGACCCGAACGGCTCAGCTTAGAGTTCACTAGTTGGACATGGACGGGGCCTCATAGAAGCGGCCCCGCGCGCAGGAGGTCGTCGTGGAGACTCCCGGGTCGCAGTCGTCGCTGCACCGAGCCAACCTGGAACGGGTCGTACGGGCAGTACGGCTCGCCGGGTCGCTCACGCAGGCGGAGATCGCGAGGACGACGGGCCTGTCCGCGGCGACCGTCTCGAACATCGTCCGGGAGCTGAAGGACGGTGGGACGGTCGAGGTCACCCCCACCTCGGCGGGCGGCCGCCGGGCCCGCAGCGTCTCGCTGAGCGGGGACGCCGGCATCGTCATCGGCGTGGACTTCGGGCACACCCACCTGCGCGTCGCGGTGGGGAACCTGGCCCACCAGGTGCTCGCCGAGGAGTCCGAGCCGCTGGACGTCGACGCGTCCGCCGCACAGGGCTTCGACCGGGCGGAACAGCTGGTCAACCGGCTGATCGCGGCCACCGGCATCGACCCCTCCAAGGTTGCCGGCGTGGGGCTCGGCGTGCCCGGTCCGATCGACGTGGAGTCGGGGACGCTGGGCTCGACCGCCATCCTGCCCGGCTGGGGCGGCACCAAGCCCGCCGAGGAGCTGCGGGGGCGGCTCGGCGTGCCGGTGCACGTGGACAACGACGCCAACCTCGGGGCGCTGGGCGAGCTGGTCTGGGGCAGCGGCAGGGGCGTGCGGGACCTGGCGTACATCAAGGTCGCCAGCGGTGTCGGCGCGGGCCTGGTGATCGACGGCAAGATCTACCGCGGGCCCGGCGGCACCGCGGGCGAGATCGGGCACATCACCCTGGACGAGTCCGGCCCCGTCTGCCGCTGCGGCAACCGCGGCTGCCTGGAGACCTTCGCGGCCGCGCGCTACGTGCTGCCGCTCCTCCAGCCGAGCCACGGCACCGATCTGACCATGGAGGGCGTCGTGCGGCTGGCCCGGGACGGCGACCCGGGCTGCCGGCGGGTCATCGCCGACGTGGGCCGCCACATCGGCAGCGGAGTCGCCAACCTCTGCAACCTGCTCAACCCGAGCCGGGTCGTCCTCGGCGGCGACCTCGCGGAGGCCGGTGAGCTGGTTCTGGGGCCCATCAGGGAGTCCGTGAGCCGCTACGCGATCCCCAGCGCGGCGCGCCAACTCTCGGTGCTCCCAGGGGCCCTGGGGGGCCGCGCCGAGGTGCTGGGGGCGCTCGCCCTCGCCCTCAGTGAAATGGGCGATTCGACCCTTTTGGACGGAAGTGCGACCGGCGCTCTGTCCGCCGCCACCCCTGCCTTCACTTAGAGCACGGATGGCACCGTTGTCATCTCGTTAAGGATTTACTTCTTGACGTCGCACGTGTGGCCGAGTTGACTTCCAGCCACCTCGGCCGCAACGACGCGGCCTCGTCAGGGAGGTTTCTGAAGTGAACACGCGTATGCGTCGTGCCGCCGTCGTCGTTGCCGCCACCACCATGGCCGTCTCGCTCGCCGCCTGCGGCAGCGCCAAGGAGTCCGGCGACAAGAGCGACTCGTCGGACTCGGCCGCCAAGAAGGGCGACGACATCAAGGTCGGGCTGCTCCTTCCGGAGAACCAGACCGCGCGCTACGAGAAGTTCGACAAGCCCTTGATCGAGAAGAAGGTCAAGGAGCTCACGAACAACAAGGGCGAGGTCGTCTACGCCAACGCCAAGCAGGACGCCACGCTCCAGTCGCAGCAGGTCGACACGATGGTGACCAACAAGGTCGACGTGCTGGTCGTGGACGCGGTGGACTCCAAGGCCATCGCCGGCTCGATCAAGAAGGCCAAGGACGCGGGCATCCCGGTCGTCGCCTACGACCGCCTCGCCGAGGGTCCGATCGACGCCTACACCTCGTTCGACAACGTTACGGTCGGCAAGACCCAGGGCGAGGCCCTCCTGGAGGCGCTCGGCGACAAGGCCGAGGGCGGCCAGATCGTCATGATGAACGGTTCCTCCACCGACCCGAACGCCGCCCAGTTCAAGGAGGGCGCCCACTCCGTCCTCGACGGCAAGGTGAAGGTCGGCCGCGAGTACGACACCAAGGAGTGGAAGCCGGAGAACGCCAACGCCAACATGGAGGGCGCCATCTCCGCCCTCGGCAAGGACAAGATCGTCGGCGTCTACTCCGCCAACGACGGCATGGCGGGCGGCATCATCACCGCCCTGAAGGCCGCCGGCATCTCGGACATCCCGGTCACCGGCCAGGACGCCGAACTCGCGGGCGTGCAGCGCATCGTCACCGGCGAGCAGTACATGAGCGTCTACAAGTCCTACCCGCAGGAGGCCGAGGTCGCCGGCGAGATGGCCGTCGCCCTCGCCAAGGGCGAGTCGCTCGACTCCATCGCCAAGGACAAGGCCGACAGCGCCACCACCAAGGGCATCCCGACGGTCCTCGTCCCGGTCGTCTCGCTGACCAAGGACAACATCAAGGACACCGTCGTCAAGGAAGGCTTCTACACGATCGACGAGATCTGTGGCGGCAAGTACAAGGCGGCCTGCGACAAGATCGGCCTCAAGTAAGCAGCCACGCCCCCCGTACCGCCTGAGCGCGTACGGGACCGGCTGCACGCGGCTTCCTCCGGCGCCCCGCACTCACAGCCCCGCAAGCTACGCGGGGCGCCGGACGGAACACCCCCGCGGGCACTCCCCGCACCCCCACCCAGTTTTCTGTACAACCTCCCGCCGGGTCAGGCGGCGAAGGAGATGGTTCACGTGTCCGCTACGCCCGTGCTGGCGTTGCGCGGGGTCTCCAAGCGATTCGGTGCCGTCCAGGCGCTCACCGACGTAGAGCTTGAGGTCCACGCCGGTGAGGTGGTCGCCCTGGTGGGCGACAACGGAGCCGGAAAGTCCACGCTGGTCAAGACGATCGCCGGCGTGCACCCCATCGATGAAGGCGCCATCGAGTGGGACGGCAAGGCCGTCAGCATCAACAAGCCGCACGACGCCCAGAACCTGGGCATCGCGACCGTCTACCAGGACCTCGCGCTGTGCGACAACATCGACGTCGTCGGCAACCTCTACCTGGGCCGGGAGATCCGCAAGCGCGGCGTCCTGGACGAGGTGGAGATGGAGCGCCGCTCCCGCGAGCTGCTGGACACGCTGTCCATCCGCATCCCCAGCGTCCGCATCCCGATCGCCTCGCTCTCCGGCGGTCAGCGCCAGGTCGTGGCGATCGCCCGCTCCATGCTCGGTGAGCCCAAGCTGGTCATCCTCGACGAGCCCACCGCCGCCCTCGGCGTCGAGCAGACCGCCCAGGTCCTCGACCTCGTCGAGCGGCTGCGCGAACGCGGGCACGCCGTCATCCTCATCAGCCACAACATGGCCGATGTCAAGGCGGTCGCCGACAAGGTCGCCGTCCTGCGCCTCGGGCGCAACAACGGCGTCTTCGAGGTCAAGTCGACCTCGCAGGAGGAGATCATCTCCGCCATCACGGGCGCCACGGAGAACGCCGTGACCCGTCGTGCGGCGCGCACCACTGGGGAGATCAAGAAGTGAGCATCGACAAGACCTCCACCCCCGCCGCGGACAGCGCGGCGGCGAACCCGGAAGCCGCTCCCGCGGCCGTCGCCGCCGTCGACCCGCGGCTGCTGGTGCGCGAGCAGGGCTTCGCGGGCTACCTGGGCGAGTTCAAGCGGAAGATGAAGGCCGGTGACCTCGGCTCCCTCCCGGTCGTCGTCGGCCTGCTGGTCATCTGGGCCATCTTCACCAGCCTGAACTCCAACTTCCTCACCGCCGGCAACTTCACCGACATGTCGGTGGCCATGGTCGGCACCGGCATGATCGCCGTCGGCATCGTCTTCGTGCTGCTGCTCGGCGAGATCGACCTGTCGGTCGGCTCGGTCAGCGGTGTCGCGGGCGCCACCTTCGCGGTGCTCAGCGTCACGCACGGGATGAACGAGATACTGGCCATGGTGCTGGCCATCCTCACGGGCACCGTGGCCGGCGCCATCCACGGCTTCTTCTTCGCGAAGATCGGCGTCCCGGCCTTCGCCGTGACCCTGGCCGGCCTGCTGTTCTGGCAGGGCTTCATGCTCCAGGTCCTCGGCAGCAACGGCACGATCAACCTGGACTCCGAGGGCGTCGTCGCCAAGCTGACCAGCTACTACTTCAGCGACGTGGCCGCGGCGTACGGTCTGGCGGTCGTCGTGACCGCGGGGTACTTCCTCGCCGCGTACTTCGACAACCGCCGGCGCGAGGCCGCCGGGGTGCCGTCCCGGCCGCTGAACGAGATCATCGTGCGCACGGTGCTGCTCGCCGTGCTGGCCTTCGCCGTGGCGATCGTCTTCAACCAGTACAAGGGCCTGCCGCTGGCCGTGGTGATCTTCCTCGCGTTCCTGCTGCTCACGGACTTCGTCCTGCGCCGCACCGCCTACGGCCGCAAGGTCTACGCGCTCGGCGGCAGCGTCGAGGCGTCCCGCCGGGCCGGCATCAACGTGGACCTGGTCCGCATCTCGGTCTTCGCGATCGCCGGCACCTTCGCCGCGATCGGCGGCCTCTTCGTGGCCTCGAAGATCGCCTCCGCCAACCAGGGCGCGGGCACCGGTGAGTTCCTGATGAACGTCATCGCCGCGGCCGTCATCGGCGGCACGTCCCTCTTCGGCGGCCGCGGCCGCACCTGGGACGCGCTGCTCGGCGTCATGGTGATCATCTCGATCCAGTACGGCCTCGCCCTGGAGGGCATCGCCTCGCCGGTCCAGTACATGATCACCGGTGGCGTGCTGCTGGCGACCGTCGTCATCGACGCGGTCACCCGCAAGACGCAGAAGACGGCCGGCCGCGCCTAGGCGCCGCCGCGCCCGTCACCGCTCCACCACCGCCCGTCCGGGTCCAGCACCCGGGCGGGCGGTTCGCCGTCCGCCCGTCCGGGGACCCGTGCGCGGGCGGACGCCCGGGGCATCCGCGGGGCGGCCGCCCGGGGAAGTCGTAGAACGGACCACCGATGGGTAAGGCCGAACGCGTGACGTACGACGCACCGCCCGGACACGTTCCGCCACGGCGGAACATTAGACTCGACAAGCCCGGCAACAGCTCTACTGCAAGGAGGCACGGGTGCCGCTGCTGACCCGCATCACGGGACCGCGCGATCTGGACCGGCTCAGCCTGGAAGAGCTGGACCGGCTGGCAGAGGAGATCCGCACCTTCCTCGTCGACGCCGTCTCCAAGACCGGCGGCCACCTGGGCCCCAACCTCGGCGTGGTGGAACTCACCCTCGCCCTGCACCGCGTCTTCGACTCGCCGAGCGACAAGGTGCTCTGGGACACCGGACACCAGTCCTACGTGCACAAGCTGCTCACCGGCCGTCAGGACTTCTCGAAGCTGAAGATGAAGGGCGGCCTGTCCGGCTACCCCTCGCAGGCCGAGTCCGAGCACGACGTCATCGAGAACAGCCACGCCTCGACCGTCCTCGGCTGGGCCGACGGCCTCGCCAAGGCCAACGAGGTCCTCGGCCGCGACCGCCACGTCGTCGCGGTCATCGGCGACGGTGCGCTCACCGGCGGCATGGCCTGGGAGGCGCTGAACAACATCGCCGCCGCCAAGGACCGCCCCCTCGTCATCGTCGTCAACGACAACGAGCGCTCCTACGCCCCCACCATCGGCGGCCTCGCCAACCACCTGGCGACCCTGCGCACCACCGACGGCTACGAGCGCTTCCTGGCCCGTACCAAGGAGGTCCTGGAGCGCACCCCGGTCGTCGGCCGCCCGCTCTACGACACCCTGCACGGCGCCAAGAAGGGCCTGAAGGACTTCATCGCCCCGCAGGGCATGTTCGAGGACCTCGGCCTGAAGTACGTCGGCCCGATCGACGGCCACGACCTGGAGGCCCTGGAGTCCGCGCTGACCCGCGCCAAGCGCTTCGGCGGCCCGGTCATCGTGCACTGCCTCACCGAGAAGGGCCGCGGCTACCAGCCCGCGCTCCAGGACGAGGCCGACCGCTTCCACGCCGTCGGCAAGATCCACCCCGACACGGGCCTGCCCATCTCCACCTCCGGCGCCGACTGGACCAGCGTCTTCGGCGAGGAGATGGTGAAGATCGGCGAGGAGCGCGAGGACGTCGTCGCCATCACCGCCGCCATGCTCCAGCCGGTCGGCCTCGACAAGTTCGCCAAGGCCTTCCCGGACCGCGTCTACGACGTCGGCATCGCCGAGCAGCACGGCGCGGTCTCCGCGGCCGGTCTCGCCCACGGGGGAGTGCACCCGGTCTTCGCGGTGTACGCCACCTTCCTCAACCGCGCCTTCGACCAGGTGCTGATGGACGTGGCCCTGCACAAGTGCGGCGTCACCTTCGTGCTGGACCGCGCCGGAGTCACCGGCACCGACGGCGCCTCCCACAACGGCATGTGGGACATGTCGATCCTCCAGGTCGTCCCCGGCCTGCGGCTCGCCGCCCCGCGCGACGCCGACCAGGTCCGCGCCCAGCTGCGCGAGGCCGTCGAGGTGGACGACGCGCCGACCGTGGTGCGCTTCTCCAAGGGCGCCGTCGGCCCCGCCGTGCCGGCCGTCGGCCGCGTCGGCGGCATGGACGTGCTGCGCGCCCCCGGTACCGACACGCCCGACGTCCTCCTGGTCTCCGTCGGCGCCCTCGCGCCGATGTGCCTGGAGGTGGCGGACCTGCTGGACAAGCAGGGCATCTCCACCACCGTCGTCGACCCGCGCTGGGTCAAGCCCGTCGACGAGGCCATGGCCCCGCTCGCCGAGCGCCACCGCGTGGTCGTCACCGTCGAGGACAACTCGCGCGTCGGCGGCGTGGGCTCCGCCGTCGCCCAGGCCCTGCGCGACGCGGGTGTCGACGTGCCGCTGCGCGACTTCGGCATCCCGCCGCGCTTCCTCGACCACGCCTCACGCGCCGAGGTGCTGGCCGAGATCGGGCTCACCGCGCCGGACATCGCCCGCCAGGTCACCGGTCTGGTCGCCAGGCTCGACGGCCGCTACGAGCGCGCGGGCGCCGAGGCGGACCCGGTGGAGGCCGCGCGCGACTGACGTACGACCGGATGGGCAGGTTCTCCACTCATGGGGGTGGTGAAACCTGCCCATCCGCGTGAATCCGCTCACGCCGGGGCATACGCAGTACGCCCCCCTCTCGATCATGTCGGGGACGACAAGCGTCGGAGGTAACCCCCGTGAGCAGCAGCAGTCTCTTCAGGACCAAGAAGATCGAGCAGTCCATCCGTGACACGGAGGAGCCGGAGCACGCGCTCAAGAAGTCCCTGTCCGCGCTGGATCTGACCGTCTTCGGTGTCGGTGTCATCATCGGCACCGGCATCTTCGTACTGACCGGCACCGTCGCCAAGGACAACGCCGGACCCTCCACGGCCCTGGCGTTCGTCGTCGCCGGTGTCGTCTGCGCGCTCGCCGCGCTCTGCTACGCCGAGTTCGCCTCCACGGTTCCGGTGGCGGGCTCCGCGTACACCTTCTCCTACGCCTCGCTGGGCGAACTGCCCGCCTGGATCATCGGCTGGGACCTGGTCCTGGAGTTCGCGCTCGGCACGGCGGTGGTGGCCGTCGGCTGGTCGGGCTACATCCGTTCGTTCTTCGACAACGCCGGCGTGACCTTCCCCGAGGCCCTCAGCGGCCGGGACGGGGCCGAGGGCTTCGGCTTCGACATCCTGGCCGCCGCCCTGGTGCTGGTGCTCACCGGCATCCTGGTCCTCGGCATGAAGCTGTCGGCGCGGATCACCTCGATCGTGGTCGCCATCAAGGTGACCGTCGTCCTCATCGTGATCATCGCGGGTGCCTTCTTCGTCAAGGGTTCCAACTACGACCCGTTCATCCCGGAGTCGAAGCCCGTGGAGGCGGGGGCGGGCCTCGACTCACCCCTGATCCAGCTGATGTTCGGGTGGGCGCCGGCCAACTTCGGCGTGATGGGCATCTTCACCGCGGCCTCGGTCGTCTTCTTCGCCTTCATCGGCTTCGACATCGTCGCCACCGCCGCCGAGGAGACCAGGAACCCGCAGCGCGACATGCCCCGCGGCATCCTCGGCTCCCTCTTCATCTGCACCGCGCTGTACGTCGCCGTCTCCATCGTGGTCACCGGCATGCAGCACTACAGCGAGCTGTCCGTCGACGCCCCGCTCGCCGACGCGTTCAAGTCCACCGGGCATCCCTTCTTCGCGGGTGTGATCAGTTTCGGCGCCGCCGTCGGCCTCACCACGGTGTGCATGATCCTGCTGCTCGGCCAGACCCGGGTGTTCTTCGCGATGAGCCGGGACGGACTGCTGCCCCGCTTCTTCTCCCGCGTCCACCCGAGGTTCCGGACCCCCTACCGGCCGACCATCCTGCTCGGCGTGATCATCGCGATCGTCGCGGGCTTCACCAGCCTCAGCGAGCTGGCCGAGCTGGTGAACATCGGCACGCTGTTCGCGTTCGTCATCGTCGCGATCAGCGTGATCATCCTGCGTCGGACCCGCCCCGACCTGCCGCGCGCCTTCCGCACGCCGCTGGTGCCGGTGCTGCCGATCGTGTCGGTCGCCGCCTCGCTGTGGCTGATGCTGAACCTGCCCGCCGAGACGTGGGTGCGCTTCGGCGTCTGGATGGCGATCGGTGTCGTCGTGTACTTCCTGTACAGCCGCACCCACAGCCGCATGGCCCTCGGCGAGGAGACGCCGGCCGACGGGCCGTCGAAGCCGCCCGGGGGCGACGCCGCGGTGTGATCACCCCGGTCACCTGCCACTCCGGCCCGGTGCGTCCCCCTCCGCGGGGACTGCCGGGCCGGACGCGTACGCGGTCGCGGCGGTGCCGTCACCGCGGCCGCACCGTCCGCGGTCCCGCCACCTCGGCGCCCAGCTCCGTCACCCGGCGGCGCAGCTCCCGGTCGGCCGTCACGACCAGCACCGCACGTTCGCCCGCGACCCGGGCGACCAGCCCGACCATGTGGTCGTCCCCGCTGCCCGGCGCCGACTCCACCCGCACGCCGGGCACGGAGCCCACCCCGCGGGCGGCGCCCTCGACGACCAGCACGACCTCCACCGGGCCGGGCCGCCCCGGCACCCCGTCCGCCGCCAGCAGGTCCCGCAACCGCTCCGCGGCCCCGCGCCGGTCCCGCCACCAGCCGTCGGGCACCGACCCGACCACGTTCGCGGCGTCGACGATCACGAGCAGGGGTGCGCTGGCGTCCATGCCGTCAGGGTCGCACGGGGGCTGTCGTGCAGGTCCGCACCCGCCCGACGCGGAACCGGCCGTCCCGCATAGAGTGGACGGGTGAACGGCGACTGGCTTCTCCTCGGCCGCGACGGCCGCCTCAGTGTCTACCTCCCGTCGGACGACGCCGCCCTGTGGCGTGCCGAGCGCACGCCCGCCGGGCCCTGGGAGGCCCCGCGCAGGATCGGCGGCGATCAGGAACTGCGCCCCGGGCTCGCGGTCGGCCGGGGCGCCGACGGCTACGCCCACCTGGTCGCCTGGCGGCCCACCGGGACCGACCGGTCCGACCTCGTGCACACCACCCACTTCCGTCCGCTGCTCGCGCCGCTGGACTGGCAGCCCGCCGGCCACCCCAACAAGCAGGGCGACCGCACCGGCACCCCGGCTGTGGCGGTCGACGCGCAGGGACGCGCCCACGCCTTCGTCCGCAACGGGGGCGGCGGCCTGAGCATGGTGGCCCAGAAGGAGAAGGGCGGCTGGGACCCCTGGCGGGACCTGAAGGGCCGGGGCGTCCAGGAGGAGCCCGCGGCCGTGACGGGGGAGTCCGGCAGGGTCGAGGTCTACGCGGCCGTCACGGACGGCATCCGGCACTGGTACCAGGAGAAGCCGGGCGCGCGGCCGGTGCTCGGCGAGGCCGTCGACGCGTCGGTCCGCCCGGGCTCGCTGCGCGCGCTCGCGACCTCCGAGGAGCGCACCACCGTCTTCTTCACCGACGCCGGCACCGGCGAACTTTGCGCCTGGCGCCCCGGCGGCAAGCCGGTGCCCCTGGTGGCCGCCGCCGGCCCGGGCCCGGTCGCGGCCGTCCGCTGCGTCATCGACGGTCACGACTGCACGCTCGTCGCCCAGCGGTCGACGGACACCGGCCGGGTCGTCTTTGCGGCCTATCCCTCGGAACAGGAGGAGATGGGCGCGCAGTGGACGGAGTCGGGTCCCGCGCTGCCCGACGGCGCGCGGGTGTCGCTGGCCCTGGACGCGGACGGCCGGCTGGTGGCGGCCACGTTCTCCCCCTCCACCGGCGAGCTGCGCCTCACCCGGCGCAAGGACGAACCGGGTCTCGCGCTCGGCCCCTGGCAGACCGTCTGACGGCGCCGGGACGGTCCCCCGGCGGCTCCCCGACCGTCCGGCGGGCCCTGCCGACCACACCATGGGGAACTGGTGAACGAACCGCATATGATGTTGCGCGTTCCAGGGTCCCTGTCCGTGACCCGGCGGGCTTCAGGAAGGGGCAGCAGCCCATGCGGAGAAAGTCGGCAGCCCCCGTCGGCACCGCCCGCCAGGACGGGCCCGGCACCCCGGAGCCGGCCGGCGCGCCCGTACCGGCCCACGGCGACTGGCTCACCCTCGGCAAGGACGGCCGCCTGAGCCTCTACGTGCCGGCCGACGGCGCCCTGGTGCGCTGGACGGAGACCGCCGTGGGCGGCCCCGACTGGAGCGGACCGCACGCCGTACCCGCGCCCGGACTGACCCACCTGACGGTGGTGCAGGGCGCGGACAGCTACGTCCACTTCCTCGGCCGCAGGGAGCGCGAGCGGGCCGACGGGGCGCTCGGTGTGGACGTCGTCCACGCGATCCAGTACCAGACGGGACTGGCCGTCACCGAATGGCGCTCGCTCGGCAACCCGCACCGCGACCGTGAGCAGGGCCGCCTGCTCGGACCGCCGGTCGGGGCCGTGGCGGCCGACGGCACGGTGCACGTCTTCGTGCGGAACGCGCACGGCGGGCTGGCGCTGCGCCGCGAGTCGCCGAACGGCAAGTGGCGGGCGTGGGAGGACCTCCAGGGCGGCGAGACCGACACCCTGCCCGCGCCGGTCGCCCTCGCCGGGGGGCGGCTGGAGGTCTGCGCCGCGTCCGCGTCGGGTCTCCTCGTCTGGCGCCAGACCGCGCCCGGCGGCGACTTCACCGGCCCCCGCGGCTTCGCCCTGCGCCCGCTGCCGGGGACGGTCACCGCCCTGGAGACCGGGCCGGACCGTGCCACGTTCTTCTGGACCGACGCCGACAGCGGGGGCGCGGCCGCGTGGCGGGAGGGCGACTGGCCGGCCGCGCTGGGCGGAACGCCGGCCGGGCAGGGGTACGCGTCCCTGCGTACGGCGGTGGACGGTTACGACTGCGTCGTCCTCGCCCACCGGGAGCGGGACGGCTCCGTGACGCTCGGCATGGGCGGCACCGAGAACGAGGCCGGCGGCTTCTGGTGGTACCCGCTGGGCGAGTCCTGCCAGGGCGTCCCCGCGCTCGCCCGGGACGGGTACGGGCGCGTGGTGCTGGCGCTGATCGGACCCGACGGCGCGCCGAAGGTGGCGCGCCAGGACGACGGCGCCGGCCTCTCCTTCACCCGGTGGCACACCCTCGGGCGCTGAGCGGCCGGTACCCGCGCGCCGTGAAGCCCCGGGTCAGCCGCCCGTCGCGGGCGACTTCTTGGCCGACTCGGGGATCTCGGAGTCCGAGCGGACGGCCTTCCACAGCTCGGTCGCCTGGGGCTCGGCGGCGACCACCCGGTTGGGGTCGGTCTTGTCGTACGCCACCGGCAGCATGACCGTCTCCATCGTCGCGGGGTCGACCCCGTTCATGCTGCGCCCGAAGTCGGCCAGGCTGGTCAGCGAGGCGAGTTCGGAGTCGGTGGTGAGCGCCGAGGTCAGCGTGTCGGCGATCTTGTAGGTCTTGGTGGGGCTGCCCAGCAGGTCCTGCTTCTTGACCTCGCTCAGCAGCGCGATCAGGAACTGCTGCTGGAGCCCGATGCGGCCGAGGTCGCTGCCGTCGCCGACGCCGTGCCGGGTCCGTACGAAGGCCAGGGACTCGGTGCCGTCCAGCGTGTGGGTGCCGGCGCTCAGGTCCAGGCCGCTGGCGCTGTCCTTGATGGGTTCGTCGATGGTGACGGGCACGCCGCCGATGGCGTCGACCAGTCCCTTGAAGCCGGCGAAGTCGATCTCCACGTAGTGGTCCATGCGGACGCCGGACATCTTCTCCACGGTCTTGACCACGCAGGCCGGCCCCGCCGCGGAGTACACGGAGTTGAACATCACACGCTTGGCCTCGGGCAGGTCGGAGCCGTCCGACTTGGCGCACTGCGGGCGGGTGACCAGGGTGTCGCGGGGGATGCTCACGGCGACGGCCTGCTTGCGGCCCTCGGGTATGTGCACCACCAGGGCGGTGTCCGAACGCGCCCCGGAGGCCTTGCCGGTGTCCAGCGAGGCGTTGGCGCCGGCCCGCGAGTCGGAGCCGAGGACGAGCAGGTTCTGACCCGAGGTCGGCAGCTTCTCGGGCCGGTCCTCGCCCAGGGCCTTGTTCAGGTCGACCCCGTCGATGTTCCCGTTCAGGCCGCTGTAGAGCCAGTAGCCGGTGCCTCCGGCGGCGAGCAGGAGGACGAGGAACGACAGCAGGACGATCCGTCCCCAGCGCCTGCGGCGGCGTGGCGCACGGCGACCGCCGTTCGGCGCGGCCCGGCGGGTGCGCCGAGGCTCCGTGGTGGCGGTATGGCTCATGGTGTTCGGTTCCTCTCCTCACGGGCTCCGCGGGGCGGAGTCGCAGGGGCCCGGGTGGGGGGAGGCCGGTCCACTATGCGGTCATGTCGTTGCGAGAACTATATGCGCTTACGCACAGTGATTTTACGAGCCGGAAACCTTATCGCGTCACAGCGATGTACGCCACATTAACTGGCCTTGACCATCCTTAAGGGTGACATAAGATGTGGCGAACCTGTGACTGTAGCGAGGGGGGCTTCGTCTGCGGTCAGGGGGACAGGTGAAGCCGAGGCGGTTGAGGGGACCGCGGGTGCACCAGGTAGGGGTGGGAAGTCCGTACGGGCCGTCGCCGGTACGGACTGTTGGTGGCCCGCTGGGCGAAATGTCTTGGTAGGAGTACGAGTTGGTGGATCATCCGCGTCTGAGCATCGTCGTGCCCTTTCAGGACGTCGAGACCTATCTCGCCGAATGCCTGGAGTCCATCGCGCGCCAGTCGTTCCGCGACTTCGAGGTGATCCTCGTCGACGACGGCTCCACCGACGGTTCCTCCCGCATCGCCGCCGACTTCTGCGCCGCCGACCCCCGCTTCCGCATGATCCGCCAGGAGCCGAACGGCCCGGGCCACGCGCGCAACACCGGGCTGCGCGCCATGCACCCCCAGGGCGAGTTCCTGGCCTTCGTCGACGGTGACGACGTCATCCCCGAGTACGCCTACGGGCTGCTGGTGCGGACCCTGGAGGGCTCCGACTCGGACTTCGTCTCCGGCAACGTGCAGATGATGAACTCCACCAAGAAGTGGCAGTCACCGCTGCACAAGGGGCCGATGCAGAAGAACCGGCGCGGCACGCACATCACCAGGTTCGAGGCGCTGATCTACGACCGCACGGTCTGGAACAAGATGTTCCGGCGGTCCTTCTGGGACTACCACTACATCGCGTTCCCCGAAGGCGTCATGTACGAGGACTCCTGGGTCAACATGTACGCCCACTTCCGGGCCGCCAAGGTCGACGTCATCACCGACATCGTGTACTTCTGGCGCCGGCGCGAGGGCGGGGCCGCGCCCTCGATCACCCAGCGTCACACCGAACTGTCCAACCTCCGCGACCGGGTCGCGGCGGTGCAGTCGGTCAGCCGCTTCCTGGCGGACCGGCGCTCGCGGCAGTACGAGGAGAGCAAGCGCAAGTACGACCTCGCGTGCCTGAAGTCCGACCTGATGCTGCACCTCAAGGTGCTGCCGGACGCGGACGAGGAGTACCGCCAGTCGTTCATGCGGTGGGCCAACGAGTTCCTCGACGAGACCGACCTCACCATCATCGACGAACTGCCCGCTGACGCCCGGGTCAAGTGGCTCCTGGTGCGCGAGCTGCGGCTGACCGAGCTGCTGGAGGTCATCGAGTTCGAGCGCCGGGGCGGGCCGATGCCGGTCCAGCGCCGCTTCCACCGCTACCTGAAGTACCCCTACCTCGGGGACCGCGGGGTCGGCCTCGACAAGAAGGCGTTCCGCCTCGACAAGGAACTCTCCCTGCACGGTTCGCTCAGCGGCGCCCGCTGGAGCACCAACGGCCACCTGCTGACCCTCACCGGCACCGCGTACGTGCGCTTCATCAACGTGCACAAGCGGCACATGTCGGTGAAGGCGATCGCCCTGCGGAACAAGAAGCAGGGCCGCATGGTGATCACCGCGGCGAAGACCACCTACGCGCCGCAGGCCACCGAGTCCTCCAACCAGAATCGTTACTGCTACGACTGGGCCGGCTTCGAGGCCCGCATCGACACGACCCGCCTCAAGCGCAAGGGCCAGTGGGCCGAGGGGACCTGGGACGTGGCCACCGGCGTCCTCAGCCGCGGACTGTTCCGCTACCGCGGCATCGACCGGGGCGGCGCGGGCAGCGCCGCGAACCCGCCCTACCGGTACGTCGACAAGAACACCCGCATCCTTCCGGTCTTCCTCCAGGGCAAGCTCAAGCTGCGGGTGGAGGTCGTGCGCTGCCGGATCACCTCCCACCAGGTGGTCGGCGACCAGCTGGAGCTGCGCGGTGTGTACCTCGGCCCGAAGGTGCCCGAGTGGGGCAAGCTCCGCGTGACCAGCCTGAGCGGCGCGGGCCAGCACGACGGGCGGGTCTGGTTCACCCCGGGCGGCGAGGGGTGGTGCACCTTCGCGGCCAGGCTGCCGCTGCGCTCGCTGGTGCCGGCCTTCCGGGCCGACGCCCAGGCCGACGCGGACATCCCGCAGTCGTGGAGCATGGGCAGCAACGGCTGGAAGACGACCCTCCACGTGGAGGGCCGCAAGGCGGCCCTCTACCCCGTCATGGCGGAGGAGACCCCCGACGGGCACTACCGCATGCCCGACCGGCTCCAGACCCGCGAGGGCGACCGGGAGGTCGTGGTCCACCGCAACGGCTCGGGCTACCTGGTGCTCTTCGAGCGGGCCACCCTGCCCACGACGACGGCGTTCACCTGGCACGAGGACGGCTCGCTGGAGCTGCGCGGCCGGTACCTGGCCGCGGACCGGCTGTCGCCGCGGGAGTACCAGGACGCGCACCTGGTGGTCCGCTCACGGGCGCACGGCGCGGAGCGCGCCGTCCCCGTGGAGTGGAACGGCAACGCGTTCCGGGCCGTCGTCCGTCCGGCCGCCATGCGCACCCTGGCCGGCGGCATCCCGCTCGCGGCCGGCCGCTGGGACTTCTTCCTGCGGCGCCAGGACCTGTCGGCGGTGGCCCGCGAGGACCGCCTCGAAGACCTGATGCTGAAGACCGAACAGGACATCATCACCGCCCTCCCCGAGGAGTACGAGGAGGACGAGCGGCGCTACGACCTCCAGGCCGAGGCGTACGACCGGCTGTCCCTGCTGGTGCACTCGGCCATGCCCGACGACGCCCGCGGCCCGTACCGCCAGAAGCTGCTGCGCACCAGGGCGTACCCGGCGGCCCGCCGGCAGCGGGTGCGTCCCGCGATCCTCTTCGACGCCTTCAAGGGCACCCAGTACTCGGACAGCCCCCGGGCCCTGCACGAGGAACTGCTGCGGCGCGGTACCGACCTCGAACACCTCTGGGTGGTCCGCGACGACCAGGTCGAGGTGCCGCACACCGCGATCCCGGTCCGCATGTGGTCGCCCGAGTGGTACGAGGCCCTCGCCACCAGCCGGTACGTCGTCGCCAACAACCACCTCCCGGACTGGTTCCAGAAGCGGGACGGCCAGATCGTCGTCCAGACCTGGCACGGCACCCCGCTGAAGAAGATCGGCCACGACATCGAGTCCATCCACTTCGCCGACCAGCGCTACCTGGAACGGGTCGAGAAGGAGGTGCGGAACTGGGACATGCTGGTTTCGCCCAACAGCTTCTCCACCCCGATCCTCCAGCGCGCCTTCGGCTTCCCCGGCGAGATGGTGGAGTCCGGCTACCCGCGCAACGACATCCTGCGCCTGTCCGGCACCGAGCAGCGCGAGCAGGAGATCCGCCGCCGGATCGGCCTGCCCGACGGCAAGCGGGTCGTGATGTACGCGCCGACCTGGCGCGACGACCAGTACTACGCGCCCGGCAAGTACAAGCTGGACTTCCGCATCGACCTGGCGGACGCCCGCGCCCGGCTCGGCGCCGAGCACGTGCTCCTGGTCCGCCGCCACCCCAACGTCGTGGACCCGGTCCCGGGCGCCGGCGACGGGTTCGTCTTCGACGTCTCCGACTACCCCGACATGGCCGACCTCTCCCTGATCACCGACATCATGATCACGGACTACTCGTCCCTGATGTTCGACTACGTCAACACCGGACGGCCGATCCTCTTCTTCACCTACGACCTCGAGCACTACCGCGACACCCTGCGCGGCTTCTACTTCGACTTCGCGAGCAGCGCCCCGGGCCCCCTCCTGGACACCTCCGAGGACCTGGTGTCGGCGGTCGAGCAGATCGACCGGATCCAGGACGCCTACGCCGAGCGGTACCGCTGGTTCCAGCGCGAGTTCTGCGACCTCGACGACGGGTACGCCGCCGCGCGCCTCGCCGACCGCATGCTGGTCGCGGGCGGCGACCTCGCGCCCGGCCAGGCGCAGGCCCCCGCCGTCGGAACCGTCGACACCCGGCAGGCCGGGCGGGCCATGACACCGGTGCGGGGCGTGGCCGGCAACTGGTTCACCGCGCCGCGCCGGGCGGTACGGGCCCGGACCGCCGAGACGGAGCCGGCCGCGGCGGTCCCCGCGCAGCCCGGGCCCGTCACCGAGCCCGCCACCGCGCCCCGGCAGGTGCACCTGCCGCAGCAGCAGCCTCACCTGCCGCGGCTCACGCCGGCCGGGTCCGACCAGCCGGCCGACCCGTTCGGGCAGGCGCCGGCCGCCGAGGGCCGGACCTACGAGGGCGCGATCGTATGACGCCGACGATCCGACCGGGCGGCGGCCCCCGTCCGGGCGGCGGCGCCGCCGAAGGCTCCGGCGCCCCGTGACCGCGTCCTCGTCCACCCCGTCGGCGCCCGGAGCGTCCCCCGACCACGGGGGAGGGGCCGGGCGCCCCTCCGGCACGGCCTCAGCCGGTGTCCACCCGCATCAGCAGCGCCCGGTGGTCGGAGACCCCGGTGTCGCGCACCGCACAGGAGGAGCGGGGCAACCCGGCGAAGAGGTAGTCCAGTTTGTGACCGGAGACATGGGTCGCCCGGCCCGACCGGTCGGCGCCGGACGTCTGGTCGCACTCCCGGAACGCGTCGTAGGCGGCCGGGGGCCACACCCAGCCGGACCGGTTGCCGGTACCCGGCGGTCTCAGGTTGAAGTCGCCGCCGAAGACGGTGCGCCGGCCGGGAACAGCCGCGACCAGCGCCTTCAACTGGTCGTCACGGTACTCCCGGCCGGGGTGCGCCCGGTCGCTGCCGGGAAGGCTCAGGTGGGCGTTGCACACCCGGACGTCGACGGCCGCGACGGTCGCGCACAGGATGCCGCGCCGCAGTCCGACCTCGGGCTGGCTGGTGGGCACGGACCGGACGGCGGACAGCGGGCGGTCCGAGAGGACGGCGAGCCCCGCCCTGCCCCGGCCGCGCCCCTCGCAGTCGATCGTGCCGGTGCGTCCGCCGCCGTCCCGCCAGGTGTAGGGCCGGAAGGCCAGCCGCCAGCTCTCGCCGAGTGCCTCGCGCACCGACTCCGCGTGCGTGGCGCAGGCCTCCTGGAGGAGCACGACGTCGGCCCCCGCGTCGACGATCCGCTCCACCGCCCGCCGCTTCTCCGGCCCGCTGCCGGTGTCCGCGCAACCCCACTGCCGCACACCGCACATGTTCCAGGTCGCCACCGTCAGGAGGCGTCCGGCGACCGGCGGCCGTGTCGCACCCCTGCCGTCACCGGTGCCGGCACCCGGGGCGGTGCGCACCAGCACCGCCACGAGGACCGCCGACACGGCGAGTGCCGCGACCAGGGCGATCAGTGTGCCGTGCCGGCGCAGGCCGGGCGGAAGCGAGGGGGCCGTGAGAGGCATCCCGACATCATGTCCGATCAGGTGATTCGGAGCCAATCCGACGATCTGTCCCCGAAACTGGAGTGCCGTACATGTCCAAAGCATCCTCGAGCGGGCGAAAGCTGTTCAACGGGATCGAGGCGTCGGGGACCTTCCCGGTCGAGTACCGGTTCTCCCACGCCAAGAGCGGCAACCGCCACCTCGTCGTGGTGTTCGCCAACTTCTCGGCCCCCGAGGACTACGGCTGGTCCAACGGCGTCTTCGACAACGTACGCGCCAACATCCTGTGGATCCGTGACCGCTTCGACGGGATGAACGCCTACTACCTGTGCCGGAACATGGACTTCGGCCTGGCGGAGTCGGTGCAGACCCTCATCGCGAACGTCATGCGCTCCCTCGGGCTCACCCCCGACCAGGTCACCCTGTGGGGCGGCTCCAAGGGCGGCAGCGCGGCACTGTACTTCGGCCTGCGCCACGGCTACCGGAACATCGTGGCCATCGTCCCGCAGTTCCTCGTCGGCGACGCCCTGGAGAAGCGGCACCCCAAGGTCTCCGCCTACATGCTCGGCGAGGGCGCGCCGGCGCACAACGCACGCGTCCTGGACGCCCTCCTGCCCGACCTGGTGCGCAGCCGGGCCAACCCCGGCGCCAACATCTACGTCCTCTCCTCGCCGCAGGACGAGCACTACGCCGTGCAGGTGGAGCCCTTCCTGGGCATCTTCCAGGGCTACGAGAACTTCAACTTCCTGTACAGCGAGTCGCCCACCATCACGGGCCACGCCACGGTGACCAGGCGGAACGTCCCGGCGCTGGTCGGCCTGCTCAACCTGCTGGCCGACGGTTACGCCCCCCGCCTGGGGTTCGTGCGGCACGCCGCCGAGGAGTTCGACCGCGACCAGTCGGGCATCGACGCCTACCTCTCCGCCACCTCGAAGGTCCAGGGCACCGACGCCTTCGCGCCGCCGGTGGTCACCTCACCCGGCTACCAAGGTGAGGTCCCCGTGTCCGGCGTCCACTTCGCCGGGCTCGCCCCGGGCGCGGTGCGGGTGAGCATGTGGCGCAACGGCAAGTTCGTGGCGTCGCCGGAGGTCGCGGCCGACGGGACCTGGTTCTGGCAGCCGGCCAAGCCGTGGGCCACCGGGAACCACCTGGTCAAGATCTTCGCGGTGGACCCGGCCGGCTTCCACTCCAGCAGGGTGGAGGTGCCCTTCACGGTGGTCGACGGGCCCGCCGCGGGCCCGGCCGTCCCGGCGCCGCCGGTCGTCTCCGTGCCCGGCCCCGGACAGGAAGTGGGGACGTCGGTCACCTTCCACGGAACCGCGCCGGGCGCGGTCCAGGTGGGCTTCCGGCAGAACGGCGTCCTCCTGGGTGCGGCGGCCGTCGCGCCGGACGGCGTCTGGGGCTGGGAACCGGGCTGGACGTGGCCGGTGGGCCGGCACCTGGTCGAGGTCGTCGCGGTCGACGCCCACGGCACGGAGTCCGCTCCCGCCCCGGCCGACTTCACGGCGCTGGACGTCTCCGTGCCCGCCGGTCACCTCCCGCCGCGGTACTGAGTACCGCCGGCCGCCGATCACAACGACTCCCCGAGTGGAAAGCCGCCCATGCCGAAAGCAGCGTCGAAGCCGCGCCAGATCATCACCGGGATCGACACGTCCGGTGCGCACCCGGTCGAGTACCGCTTCACCCACGCGAAGAAGGGGAACCGTCACCTGACCGTCGTCTTCGCCAACCTCGCGGCGCCGGACGACTACGGCTGGTCCACGGGCACCCTCGACGACCTGCGCTCCAACATCCTCTGGATCCGCGACCGTTTCGACGGGGGACTGACCTACTACCTGTGCCGGGAGATGGACTTCTCCGTCGAGCGGTCCGTCATCGACCTGATCGCCAAGGTCGTCTCGGCGCTCGGTCTGACCCCGAACGACGTGACGCTCTGGGGCAGTTCGAAGGGGGCCAGCGCGGCCCTCTGGTTCGGGCTGCGGTACGGCTTCCGGAACGTCGTGGCCTGCGTGCCCCAGTTCCGCATCGGCACCTTCGTCCGCGAGGTGTATCCGAAGGTGGGGCGCTCCATGCTCGGTGAGGGGCTCCCCGAGGAGAACGCGCGGGTGCTGGACGCGCTCCTCCCCGACCTGCTGCGAGCGGGCGCGAGCCCCGAGGCCCACATCTACCTGGTGTCGTCGCCGCAGGACGAGCAGTACCGGGACCAGGTCGAGCCCTTCCTGGACCTGCTCGGGCGCTACCCGAACTTCAACTACCTCCACAGCGAGTCCCCGTTCGTGCGGGAGCACAACCAGGTCACGCTGCGCAACGTGCCGCCCCTCCTCGGCATCGCCTACCTGCTGGTCGAGGGCATCACCCCGCGGCTCGGTGTCACCCGGCACGGCTACGAGGAGCCGGACCGGGACACCTCCGCCATCGACGACTTCCTCGGCGCGACCGCCAAGGTCAAGGAGGGCACGACCTTCCAGCCTCCGGTGGTGGCCGTCCCGTCCGCCGGAGGCCGACTGCCCCGGACGGGCACGCCCTTCAGCGGCACGGCCCGCGGCGCGGTGCGGGTGAGCCTGTGGGAGAAGGGCAAGTTCCTGGCCTCGCCGCCGGTCGCCGCCGACGGCACCTGGTCGTGGGCGCCGGCCAAGCCGTGGGCCGCGGGGGAGCACCGCGTCAAGATCTTCGCGGTGGACGGGGCGGGCTTCCACTCGGCGACGACGGAGGTCCGCTTCACGGCCACCCCGGACGCCGCACCGGGCCTGCCGCCGCACGCACCGGGCCCCGCCGCACCGGCGGCACCGCACGCGGCGCCGGTCGCGCGGCCGCCGCTCGTCGCCCAGCCCGCGGCACACCAGCGGGTGCCGGCGACGGCGGTCGTGTTCCGCGGCACCGCCCCCGGCGCCGTACAGGTCAGGTTCCGCGGGAACGGCGCGCTGCTGGGGGCGAACGCCGTCCGGCCGGACGGGACCTGGTCCTGGGAGCCGGGTCTGCCCTGGCCCGAGGGCCCGCACCTGGTCGAGGCCGTCGCCGTCGACGCGGACGGAGTGGAGTCCGTGCCCACCCAGGTCCCCTTCGCCGTCGCCCCCGCGGCCGCACCGGCCGGCTCCTTCACGCCGCGGTACTGACCACCGCCGCCACCGCCGTCGAACAACTCATGAGTGGAAGCCACACATGCCCACAGCACCGTCGCAAGCACGCGAACTGATCAACGGGATCGACACCTCCGGGGCCCACCCCGTCGAGTACCGCTTCACGCATGCCAAGGGCGGCAACCGCCATCTCGTCGTCGTCTTCGCCAACTTCGGCGTCACCGACGACTACGGCTGGTCGAACGGGGTCCTCAACCCGGTCCGGGCCAACATCCTGTGGATCCGCGACCGGTTCCGCGGCATGCGCAGCTACTACCTGTGCGACGGGATGGACTTCTCCCTGGAGCAGTCCGTGATCGGGGTCATCTCCAAGGTGATGAACGCCCTGGACCTGACCCCGGACCGGGTCACGCTCTGGGGCGGTTCCAAGGGCGGCAGCGCGGCCCTCTACTTCGGCATGCGCTACGGGTTCGGCAACATCGTCTCCATCGTGCCGCAGTTCCTCATCGGCACCTACATCAGCACCGTCCACCCCAAGACCGCCCGCTTCATGCTGGGCGAGGAGGTGCCCGAGCGGAACGTCCGGGTGCTCGACGCGATCCTGCCGGACCTCGTGCGCTCGGGGGTGGCCCGGCAGGCCAACATCTACCTGCTCTCCTCGCCGCAGGACGAGCAGTACAGGGAACAGGTCGAGCCGTTCCTCCCGCTCTTCCAGGGATACGACAACTTCAACTTCGTCTACAGCGAGTCGCCCTACATCACCAAGCACTCGGAGGTCACGCGCCGCAACGTGCCCTTCCTGATGGGCCTGATCAACATGCTCGCGGACGGCCTCCCCCCGCGGCTCGGCATGGTGCGCAACGGGTACGAGGAGCCCGACCGCGACACCTCGGCCATCGCCGCCTACCTGTCCGACACCTCCAAGGACAAGCGTGCCGACCTCCCGCTGCCGGTGGTCACCCACCCGGTGCCGCACAGCGAACTGCCCACGGACGGCGTGTACTTCACCGGAACGGCCCACGGCGCCGTCCGCGTGAGCCTGTGGGAGCACGGCAAGTTCCTGGGCTCGCCGTCCGTCGCCGCGGACGGCACCTGGTCCTGGCAGCTGTCCAAGGCCTGGAGCAGGGGCAAGCACCAGGTCAAGGCCGTCGCCTGGGACGCGGCCGGAGGCCACACCAAGGGGGTCGTCGTCCCGTTCACCACGGTGGCCGGTGCCACCGCCGCCCCCGCGGGCGCGATCCCGGCCCAGCCCGCCGCGCGGTTCGAGGCGGCCCCGGCGGGCGGGCAGCCGGCGGCCCCGGCGGTCCAGTCCCCGGTGGCGTACGAGCAGGTGACGACGCCGGCCGTACGGTTCACCGGCCTCGCCCGGGGAGCCGCGCAGGTCGGCTTCAGGGCGGGCGGCACCCTCCTCGGGGGCAGCCCGGTCGCGGTCGACGGACGCTGGGCCTGGGACTCCGGCTGGCCGTGGCAGGAGGGCCGGCACACGGTCGAGGTGTTCGCCGTGGACGCGGCGGGCAACGAGTCCCCGGCGACGCTGGTCCCCTTCGCCGTCGCCCACACCCCGGCGGGCGCGACGCCGTACGGCTACTGACCGCGCCCTCCCCACGGGACGCGTGAGGGCCCCCGCCTCAGGGCGGGGGCCCTCTCGTCGTCGTAACGGAGTACGGCGCGCGGTACTACGCGGGCACGCTCGCCACGCCCGGCTCCAGGAACCGCTTCCCGTTCACCCGCTCGGAGACGCCCTCACGGTCCAGGTACGGCGTGATGCCGCCCAGGTGGAAGGGCCAGCCGGCGCCGGTGATCAGGCACAGGTCGATGTCCTGCGCCTCGGCGACGACGCCCTCGTCCAGCATCAGGCCGATCTCCTGGGCCACCGCGTCCAGGACGCGGTCGCGGACCTGCTCCTCGGTGAGGACGGTGCCGCCCTGCTCGAGCAGCGCGGCGACCTCCGGGTCCAGCTCGGGCTTGCCGCTGTCGTAGACGTAGAAGCCGCGCTTGCCCGCCTCGACGACCGCCTTGAGGTTCGGGGAGACGGTGAAGCGCTCCGGGAAGGCCCGGTTGAGCGTCTCGGAGACGTGCAGGCCGATCGCCGGGCCGACCAGCTCCAGCAGCACCAGCGGCGACATCGGCAGGCCGAGCGGCTCGACGGCCTTCTCGGCGACCTCGACGGGGGTGCCCTCGTCGATGACGTTCTGGATCTCGCCCATGAAGCGGGTCAGGATGCGGTTCACGACGAACGCCGGGGCGTCCTTCACGAGGACCGCGGTCTTCTTCAGCTTCTTGGCGACGCCGAACGCCGTGGCCAGCGAGGCGTCGTCGGTCTGCTCGCCGCGGACGATCTCCAGCAGCGGGAGGATCGCGACCGGGTTGAAGAAGTGGAAGCCGACGACCCGCTCGGGGTGCTTCAGCTTCGACGCCATCTCCGACACGGACAGCGAGGAGGTGTTGGTGGCGAGGATCGCGTGCGCCGGGGCGACCGCCTCGACCTCCGCGAACACCTTCTGCTTGACGCCCATCTCCTCGAACACGGCCTCGATGACGAAGTCCGCGTCCGCGAAGCCCTCGGCCTTGTCCAGGACGCCGGTGACCAGGGCCTTGAGGCGGTTGGCCTTGTCCTGGTTGATCCGGCCCTTGCCGAGCAGCTTGTCGATCTCGGCGTGGACGTAGCCCACGCCCTTGTCGATCCGCTCCTGGTCGATGTCGGTCAGGACGACCGGGACCTCGAGGCGGCGCAGGAAGAGCAGCGCGAGCTGGGAGGCCATCAGACCGGCGCCGACGACGCCCACCTTGGTGACCGGGCGGGCCAGCGACTTGTCCGGGGCGCCCGCGGGGCGCTTGCCGCGCTTCTGCACCAGGTTGAAGGCGTAGATGCCGGAGCGCAGCTCGCCGCCCATGATCAGGTCGGCGAGGGCCTGGTCCTCGGCGTCGTAGCCCTGCTGGAGGTCGCCGTTCTTGGCGGCGGCGATGATGTCCAGCGCGCGGTAGGCGGCCGGGGCGGCGTCGTGCACCTTGGAGTCGGCGACGAAGCGGCCCTTGGCGACGGCCTGGTCCCAGGCCTCGCCGCGGTCGATCGCCGGACGCTCGACGACGATCTCGCCCTTGAGGACGGACGCCGTCCAGATCAGCGACTGCTCCAGGAAGTCCGCGCCCTCGAAGATCGCGTCCGCGATGCCGAGCGCGTGGACCTGCGCGCCCTTGAGCTGCTTGTTCTGGTTCAGGCTGTTCTCGATGATGACCGAGACGGCCTTCTCGGCGCCGATCAGGTTCGGCAGCAGCGTGCAGCCGCCCCAGCCGGGCACCAGGCCGAGGAAGACCTCGGGGAGCGAGAACGCCGGGAGCGCGGCCGACACCGTGCGGTACGCGCAGTGCAGGCCGATCTCGACGCCACCGCCCATGGCCGCGCCGTTGTAGTACGCGAAGGTCGGCACGGCCAGCTGCGACAGCCGCTTGAAGACGTCGTGGCCGCCCTTGCCGATGGCCAACGCGTCCTCGTGCCGCTTGAGCAGCTCGACGCCCTTGAGGTCGGCGCCGACCGCGAAGATGAACGGCTTGCCGGTGACGCCGACGCCGACGATCTCGCCGCCCGCGGCCTCCTTCTCGACCCGGTCGATCGCGGCGTCGATGTTCGCCAGCGACTGCGGGCCGAGCGTGGTCGGCTTGGTGTGGTCGTGACCGTTGTCCAGGGTGATCAGGGCGAAACGGCCCGCACCCAGGGGGAGGTCGAAGTGGCGTACGTGCGCCTGCGTGACGACCTCGCCGGGGAACAGCTCGGCCGCACCCTTCAGAAGCTCTGCGGTGGTGCTCACTTGTCCCCCTCGAAGTGCGGGTTCTCCCAGACGACCGTCGCGCCCATGCCGAAGCCGACGCACATGGTGGTCAGGCCGTAGCGGACGTGCGGCTGCTCCTCGAACTGGCGGGCCAGCTGCGTCATCAGACGCACGCCGGACGAGGCCAGCGGGTGGCCGAAGGCGATGGCGCCGCCGTACTGGTTGACGCGCGCGTCGTCGTCGGCGATGCCGTAGTGCTCCAGGAAGGCCAGGACCTGGACGGCGAAGGCCTCGTTGATCTCGAACAGGCCGATGTCGTCGATGGAGAGGCCGGCCTGGGCCAGGGCCTTCTCGGTCGCCGGGATCGGGCCGTAACCCATCACCTCGGGCTCCACGCCCGCGAAGGCGTAGGAGACCAGGCGCATCTTGACCGGGAGGCCGTTCTCGCGGGCGAAGTCCTCGCTCGCGATGAGGGAGGCGGTCGCGCCGTCGTTCAGACCGGCCGCGTTGCCCGCGGTGACCCGGCCGTGGACGCGGAACGGCGTCTTCAGACCCGCCAGGTTCTCCAGGGTGGTGCCCGGGCGCATCGGCTCGTCGGCCGTGACCAGACCCCAGCCGGTCTCGCCCGCCTCCTCGTTGGTGCGGCGCACCGAGACCGGGACCAGGTCGGCCTGGATCTTGCCGTCGGCGTACGCCTTGGCGGCCTTCTCCTGGGAGCGCACGGCGTACTCGTCGGCGCGCTGCTTGGTGATGCTCGGGTAGCGGTCGTGCAGGTTCTCGGCGGTCATGCCCATGAACAGGGCGGACTCGTCGACCAGCTTCTCGCTGACGAACCGCGGGTTCGGGTCCACGCCCTCGCCCATCGGGTGGCGGCCCATGTGCTCGACACCGCCCGCGACGGCGACGTCGTACGCCCCGAAGGCGACCGAGCCGGCCACCGAGGTGACGGCGGTCAGGGCGCCCGCGCACATGCGGTCGATCGAGTAGCCCGGGACCGAGGTGGGCAGGCCCGCCAGGATGCCGGCGGTGCGGCCGATGGTCAGGCCCTGGTCGCCGATCTGCGTGGTCGCGGCGACCGCGACCTCGTCGATCTTCTTGGGGTCGAGACCGGGGTTGCGGCGCAGCAGCTCCCGGATCGCCTTCACGACCAGGTCGTCGGCGCGGGTCTCGTGGTAGATGCCCTTCGGGCCCGCCTTGCCGAACGGGGTGCGGACGCCGTCTACGAAGACGACGTCCCTGACGGTACGAGGCACGATGGCTCTCCTCCAGGGTGCGGGGTGGCACTGCTGCGGCACGCATGCACTGAGCGCGCGCTCAGGCCCATGCTACTTGTGGGTAACGTAGCTGCACAGTCCCCCCGGCTGGAGCGGCGAACGTCACACCGCCCGGGCACCGCTCCACCCTGGATCTTGGCCGGAACTCGCCGCCCCTCCGCCTACGACACGCCCTGATGCAGCGCCGCCACCAGCGCGGGCGTCACCTGCTCCACCTGCCAGGGCCGGGCCCCGTGACCCGCGAGGGCCGCGCCCACGGACTCGGCGTCGACGGCCGCCGGGGGCTCCCAGCAGACCCTGCGCACGGTGTCCGGCGTGATCAGGTTCTCCTGCGGCATGTTCAGCCGCTCGGCGAGCGCCGTGACCGCGGCCCGCGCGGCGGACAGCCGGGCCGCGGCGGCGGGGTCCTTGTCGGCCCACGCCCGCGGGGGCGGGGGACCGGTCACCGGCTGGCCCGGCTGCGGCAGCTGCGACTCGGACAGCCCCCTGACCCGGTCGACCGCGACCTGCCACTGCTCCAGCTGCCGGCGGTTGATCCGTCCGAAGCCGTGCAGGGCGGCGAGCGCGTGCGCGTTGGGCGGGAGCGCGAGCGCGGCCTCGACGATGGCCGCGTCCGCGAGCACCTTGCCCGGCGAGACGTCGCGGCGCTGCGCGATGCGGTCCCGGGTCTCCCACAGCTCCCGCACGACGGCGAGCTGACGCCGGCGGCGCACCTTGTGCATGCCGGAGGTGCGGCGCCAGGGGTCCTTGCGCGGCTCGGCCGGCGGGGCGGACGCGATCGCGTCGAACTCCTGCCGGGCCCACTCCAGCTTCCCCTGCCGGTCCAGCTCCTTCTCCAGCGCGTCACGCAGGTCGACGAGCAGCTCGACGTCGAGCGCGGCATAGCGCAGCCACGGCTCGGGCAGCGGGCGGGTCGACCAGTCGACCGCCGAGTGGCCCTTCTCCAGCACGAAGCCCAGGACGTTCTCCACCATCGCGCCGAGTCCGACCCGCGGGAAGCCGGCGAGTCGCCCGGCCAGCTCGGTGTCGAAGATGCGGGTGGGCACCATCCCTATTTCGCGCAGGCACGGCAGGTCCTGGGTGGCCGCGTGCAGCACCCACTCCACGTCGGAGAGCGCGGCGCCGAGACCCGACAGGTCCGGGCAGGCCACCGGGTCGATGAGCGCGGTGCCGGCGCCCTCGCGGCGCAGCTGCACGAGATACGCCCGCTGGCCGTAGCGGTAGCCGGAGGCGCGCTCGGCGTCGACGGCGACGGGACCGCTCCCGGCGGCGAAGGCGGCGGTCACCTCGGCGAGGGCGGACGCGTCGGCGATCACCGGCGGAACGCCCTCGCGTGGTTCGAGCAAGGGGGTCGGCGCCTGAGTCACAGAAGATCCGGCGTCGTCCGGAGGGGCGCCTCCGGTGGTTCGCAGTGAAGGGTCTGCTGCGGTTTCGTGGGCGTCGGTCACCTGTCAAGGGTATCCGTGGATCGACGGCGCCCGCCGACGGAACGTTCCGTCGGCGGGCGCCGGGGGGTCGTAAACCAGTCAGGTCGGTGAAAGATCCGCGTCGAGGAGAGGGAGCGGACGGGGCGGCGGGGGCGGTGGGGAGGGGAGAGGGGGAGTGGTGTGGGCGGAGCGGTGGTGGTGGGGGACTCCGGTCGGTGTCAGTGGATGATGCCGGTGCGCAGCGCCACCGCGACCATGCCGGCCCGGTCGCCGGTGCCGAGCTTGCGGGCGATGCGGGCCAGGTGGCTCTTGACGGTCAGGGCGGACAGGCCCATCGAGACGCCGATCGCCTTGTTCGACTGGCCCTCCGCGACCAGTCGCAGCACCTCGACCTCGCGGCCGGAGAGCTCGCGGTAGCCGCCCGGGTGGCTCGGGGCACCCGGGGGGCGGCGGTGCAGACGGGCGGCGGCGGCGCCGATGGGGGCCGCGCCCGGCCGGGTGGGGAGCCCGACGTTGGTACGGGTACCGGTGACGACGTAGCCCTTCACTCCGCCGGCGAGGGCGTTGCGGACGGCGCCGATGTCGTCGGCGGCGGACAGGGCGAGCCCGTTGGGCCAGCCCGCGGCACGGGTCTCCGACAGCAGGGTCAGGCCGGAGCCGTCGGGGAGGTGGACGTCTGCGACACAGATGTCGCGGGGGTTGCCGATGCGGGGACGAGCCTCCGCGACGGACGAGGCCTCGATGACGTCGCGTACACCGAGGGCCCACAGATGGCGGGTGACGGTGGAACGGACGCGGGGGTCGGCCACGACCACCATGGCGGTCGGCTTGTTCGGGCGGTAGGCGACCAGGCTTGCAGGCTGCTCGAGGAGAACGGACACCAGGCCTCCTGGGGAGTGGGACGGGGCCGGCTCGTGGGGGTGAAGCCGGGACGAACCGTGCTTTCAAGGTCACAGTCGTCTTCGGCACCGAACCCGTCCGCCTTTAGAGAATGATCACGATCTAGTGAGTAACAATCCGAGCAATTCGGACACGCGGTCGATCATTCGAAGATCAAACGGTTTCGTACTTTGTCGATACCGGGCCGAAAGTTGTCGTGTCGACAAAGTGACGGAACGTTTCCCGGGCCGGACGGGGCCCGGGTGCACAGCGGGAGGAGGGGGCGGACCCGGAGGAGGCGCGGGCCTACCGCGACTGCGGGCCGCGGCGCTGCGGCAGCGTGACGATCGACGAGTCTCCCGGCGTGGCCGGCGGCAGGCCCGCGACCTGGGCCAGCAGGTCGCACCACGCGGCGAGGTGGGCGGTGGTGTCCGGGGCACCGCCCCTGCCCTCGCGGGGCGTCCAGGACGCCCGGATCTCGATCTGCGAGGCGGACGGGCGGGCCGAGAGCCCGCCGAAGTAGTGGGAACTGGCCCGCGTGACGGTGCCGCTGGGCTCGCCGTATGTCAGCCCGCGCGCCTGCAGGGCCCCGGTGAGCCAGGACCAGCACACCTCCGGCAGCAGCGGGTCCGCGGCCATCTCCGGCTCCAGCTCCGCCCGCACCAGCGTCACGAGCCGGAAGGTGCCCCGCCAGGCGTCGTGCCCGGCCGGGTCGTGGAGCAGCACCAGCCGGCCGTCCGCGAGGTCGTCGTCGCCGTCGACCACCGCGGCCTCCAGCGCGTACGCGTACGGGGCGAGCCGCTGGGGTGCGCGCGTCGCCTCCACCTCGATCTGCGGCCGCAGCCGCGCCGTCCTCAGCGCCTCGACGGCGGCCGTGAAGGCCGGCGGTGCCGTGCTCCCCGTATGCCGGGCCTCCTCCTCGGTACCCTTCTGTTCGTCCATTCCGCCAGCGCCGTCCGACAGTCGTCCCTGAGCCGCAGCCATGCGGGGAAGATTAAGCGGAACAGCGCCTCGGCGCAGGGAGGGACACCCGCGTGCGGACGCGATGTCCGGATCACGCGGCCCGGCGCGGGCGCCCCCCGCGCCTCGCGCGCGCGGGCCCACCCGTGGTCCGGCGCGCCGGACGGGCCGTGCGAGACTTGCCGGTGTGAGTGCCAACCAGAGCCCCGCGGGCAAGCAGCCGACCGCCACGTACGACTCCGCGTTCCTCAGGGCGTGCAGGCGTGAGCCGGTGCCGCACACCCCCGTGTGGTTCATGCGGCAGGCCGGTCGCTCGCTGCCCGAGTACCTCAAGGTGCGCGAGGGCATCCCGATGCTCGAGTCCTGCATGCGGCCCGAACTGGTCGCCGAGATCACCCTCCAGCCGGTGCGCCGGCACGGCGTGGACGCGGCGATCTACTTCAGCGACATCGTGGTCCCGCTCAAGGCCATCGGCATCGACCTCGACATCAAGCCGGGCGTCGGCCCGGTGATCGAGAAGCCGATCCGCACCCGCGCGGACCTGGCACGGCTGCGCGACCTGACCCCCGAGGACGTCTCCTACGTCACCGAGGCCTTCGGCCTGCTCACCCGTGAGCTGGGCGCCACCCCGCTGATCGGCTTCGCCGGCGCGCCGTTCACCCTCGCGAGCTACCTCGTGGAGGGCGGCCCGTCCCGCAACCACGAGCACACCAAGGCGCTCATGTACGGCGACCCCGAGCTGTGGGCCGACCTGCTGGACCGGCTCGCCGACATCACGGCCGCCTTCCTCACCGTGCAGATCGAGGCGGGCGCGAGCGCCGTCCAGCTCTTCGACTCCTGGGTCGGCGCCCTGTCGCCCGCCGACTACCGCCGCTCGGTGATGCCCGCCTCGCGCAAGGTCTTCGAGACGGTCGCCGGGTACGGCGTGCCGCGCATCCACTTCGGCGTCGGCACCGGCGAGCTGCTCGGCCTCATGGGCGAGGCCGGGGCGGACGTGGTCGGCGTCGACTGGCGCGTCCCGCTGGACGAGGCCGCCCGCCGCGTCGGCCCAGGCAAGGCGCTCCAGGGCAACCTGGACCCGGCCGTCCTCTTCTCCACGCGGGAGGCGGTCGAGACCAAGACCCGCGAGATCCTGGACGCGGCGGCGGACCTGGAGGGCCATGTCTTCAACCTCGGCCACGGCGTCCTGCCCACCACCGACCCGGACGCGCTGACCCGCCTCGTGGAGTACGTCCACACCCGCACGGCCCGCTGAGGGACGCGGGCGGGGAGCGTCCGCGGCGGGACGCGGGGCACCCCGCCACCGGCGGTGGCGGGGACGGCCGGCAGGCAGCCGGGTGTCAGCGTGTCCCGTCCGGTTCCGTTCCCGTCGTGGCCGAGAGAGCGCGGACCAGCTCGGACATCCGGCGATCGGCCCGCGCCACCTGGCTCTGGTCCAGGGAGACCCCTAGGGCGAAGCGGCCCGCGCCTCGATCGGCGTAGAACAGCGCACCCTCCTCGACGTCGAGGACGACCCGGGTCAGCCGGCCCGGCACCACCGCCCGCAGTGACTGGTTGAGACGGGCCACGACGTAGTGCAGGCGCTCGCCGAGCCCCACGTACCGGGTGCGCCGTTCGTCCCTGCCCAGGATGCGGAAGAAACCGGCCAGTACGGGGTCGTCGAAGACGTCGGCGGTGAGGTGGCCGACGCGCGGATCGAAGTAGCCGGCGTAGTGCAGACCGTCGGTGGACACCGTCCGCGCGCAGTGCGCCAGCACCGGCGGTTCGGGTGTGCCCCACTCCCCCTCCCTCACCAGGTGGGGTTCCTTGGCGGTCCGGGGCGTGGTGGCCGACGGGCGCTCAGCGGTGCCGTAGCGGCCCGGTTCGTTACCGGCCATGCCCAGTTCGTCGCGGAACGCGGAGACCAGGCCGGCCATGGCGCGGTCACCCGAGTCGACCGCCCCGGCACGCAGGGAGAACCCGGTCAGGTACTCGTCGGCCCGGAAGTAGTAGTGGAAGACGGCCCCGTCGCCGAACTGGAGGACGCTGCGGACGAGTCGGCCGCTGTCCACCGAGCGCAGTACGTGGTCCATACGGCCCAGGACGTAGTGCAGTTGGCGTCCCACCCGGGTGAACCGCCCTCTGCGGTCGGCCGGTTCCCCGCCCGCGGCGGAGCCGTCCGGCGGCAACCGGTCCAGGATGTCGGCCGAGTAGTTGAAGACGCCCCAGTGGTAGGCCGCGACGTGGTGCAGCCCTTCCTCGCTCAGTGCCTGGGCGCAGAGGCGGACGAACACGTCGCTGTCGTCGGTGACGTGCTCCGCGCGGCGCAGATGGGGGCGGGGACCCGCGCCCGGTCCGTCCGCCGTCGTCCTGTCGTCGCTCATCCCGCCACTCGCCCCCCGGTGTTCAAGACGTCCGGCCACCTCGTACGCAGCAGGGTGCCCAGGTCGCGGCCGAGTGGACTCTCCCCGCCCGGTGCCCGGCCGGACCGCACGGCCTCCGCGGCGGCCGGGTCGTACGGCAGCCGCACCAGGGGCGCGCCCGTCCCGGCCGGATCCGCCGCCGTGGTCGGGAACCCGCCCCGCGGACTGTTGCACACCAGGCCGAGTGTCTTGCCGCCCAGTCCCCGGTCGTCCAGCCAGGCCATCAGCTCCGCCGTCTCCCCGCAGTCGGCGGGCTCGGGCTGTCCGATCAGGACGAGGTGCTCGACGCGGCGGCACACCTCCAGCGTGACCGCGGTCCGGCCGGCCCCGCAGTCGACCAGCAGACAGCCGCCCAGCTCCATCAGACGCTCCACGGACGTGCCGGCCACGGCCTCCAGGGTGCCGTCCGCCGGCAGGCGTTCGCCCGGCTTCTCACCGGGGCCGAGCGGGAACAGCACCATGTCCTGGCGCAGCCCGCCACCGGTCCGCACATGACGCAGCCGCCGGGCCACGGACCGCTCTTCCAGCCCGACGGTGTCCTCGGCGAAGCCGAGGAGCCCGTCGACCGGTGCGTCGGACATGGCGTTCCACGACCGGGTGAGCTGGGTGAGTCCGCCGCCGTCCAGGTCCGCGTCCATGAGGATCACGGACTGGCCCAGCCGGCCCACCCCCTCGTCCACGATCAGCCCCGCCGCCGCCGTCAGCAGCGTCGCCCCGCTGCCGCGCGTGGTGGACAGCACCGCCACCGCGTGCGGTACGCCGACGGTCTCCGACGCCCGAGATGTCATCGGACCTCCCTCGTCCGTGCCGTTCCCTCAGATCGAGGGGATGTCCAGTTCGATGCCGATCCGTTGCTCCGGTCCCGGCCCGCCGGTGTCCGCCGGGTGCGGTCCCAGGCGCGAGGCCATGGTCCGGACGAGGGGGTGGTCGGCGTCGTACTTCTGGAGCATGCCTTCCCGCGTGCGCTCGTCCAACCTCCGGGCCGCCTCCGAATCACCGGCGAAGACCAGCATGTTGGCATGGTTGAGGGCGGCTGTCAGGACGTACGGATGGTGGGGGTCGACGTCCAGGAGGTCCCGCAGGCCGCGCAGGCCGCGCTCGCTGAGGGCGACGGCCGACTCCCGTCCGGCATCCCGGAGGCAGAGTGCGAGGTTCACCTCGCAGATACGGGCGAAGAGGTGGTCCTCGTCCCAGGCGCGGTAGGCCGCGAGGTTCCGCTCGGCCAACTCCGTGGCCTCACGCGTCCGTCCCAGCAGGCGCAGGTCGGCGGCGAGCCCCACGCGCGCCGCAAGAGCCTCGGGGTGCGTCTCGCCGCCGTACGCGGTGAATCCCTCGCCTGCCCGCAGGTCGCACTTGCGGGCGGAGTCCAGCCTGCCTCGTGCCGTGTCGGGCACCTGGCCGGGTTCCAGCACGGCCAGGTGCCGCAGGGTCGAGGCCAGGGCCGTCGACGCGCGCAGTGCGGTCACGTCGGACCAGCCCAAACCGCCCTCCTCCTCGCCGGTGAGCCGGTAGACCTCCTGCAACCGGGCCAGCGACACCGCGAGCTGCCCGGTCTCCCGCAACCGGGCACCCACGTGCACGGAGGTGCGCAGGGTCAGCGGGTGCCGTTCGCCGAGGACCCGCACGCGGCGGTCGTACACGTCCTTGTGCATCTCCAGGGAGTCGGCCGTGAGACCGACCATGGCCAGGGACAGGCCGAAGTTGCTGGACGCCATCAGGGTGAAGTGGTGGTCGGGCCCGGACCTGGCGGTCAGCACCTCCCGGGTCGAGAAGTCCTCGGCCACCGCCTCCTGAGGGCGGCCCAGCGCGCGCAGTTCACCGCCGCGGCCCAGGGCGCTGCGCAGGGTGAAGGTCCCGTCCAGCCCGTCCACGGCCCGCAGTTCGACCAGCGCGGCGGCGTTGATGCGGTTGGCCTCGGCGAACCGGCCCGCGTCGGTGTGGATGTTGGCCAGTTCCACGCGCAGGCGCAGCAGGAGCAGCCGTGCCCTGCGGTCGGCGCCGCCCGACCGGGCCGTCCACGCCGTCTCCAGTGCCGTGGCGAGTTCGAAGGCGGAGCGCAGGCGCTGGTTGCGGCGCCGGTAGCGCACCTGGTTGACCAGCCAGCGGCGCACCTCGGGATCGTCGTCACCGACGGCGCCGGACGGATCGACGTGCGCGTCCAGCTCCCCGTAACGGGCGTCCAGCGCCCGGTCGTCGACGTGTTCGTCCGGAGGCGAGTAAGCGGCGAGCGCGCGCCGCACACCGGCCGCGATCTCCTGTCCCTCCTGAGGGGTCAGGTCCTGGCGCCGCGCGGCCAGGATTATCCGCGCCGCCCTCAGCCGCTTTCCGTTCTGGCTCCGGTGCGCCTGCGACCGGGTGGTGAGCGCGCGCACGGCGAAGCCGAGCTGGCGGGTGCCCTCGCCGTCCCCGGGCAGTCCGAGAAGGCTCAGGACGGCCGGCGACTCCAGGAACTCCCAGCTGACCCCGTCCGGGGACAACCGCGTCATCAGGCCCAGCAGGCGCACCGCGACCGGCTGCTCCTTGCCCAGGTCCTCGACGACGGTCTGCCACACCGCCAGCGGGCTGGGAAGGCCGTCGGCCAGGCGGTTGCCGACACCCCGGGTCAGTTCCTCCACCGACTCCGCCACCGGCCTGCCGGTGCCGTTCAGGTAGGCGGCCATCTGGTCCAGCAGCTGGGGGAGCGGCTCGACCAGGCCAACCAGCCGCTCCGCGAGGTCCGGGGAGAGGTCCTCCGTCTTGCGGAGCAGATAGCGCACGGCCATCTCCGGTGACGGGGGTTCCACCTCGATCCGCCGGGCCAGCGAACCCCAGTCCGGGGACTCGGAGGTGATCAGCACGTGGACCCGCGGACTGTTGATCAGCAGGCTCTCCACGGCGTCCGGGTGGGGCGCGTCGTCGTAGACGAGGAGGAAGCGCCGCGGACCGTCGTCCCCCTCCAGCATGTCGCGCAGGGCGTCGACCGCCCGCGGGGAGTTGCGCCGCGCCGCGCCCAGGCGCTCGCTCAGCCCCACCAGCTCGCGCTCGACCGCCTCGGCGCTGCCGGCCGGCATCCACCAGACGGCGTCGTAGTCTGCCGCGAACCGGTGCAGGTACTCCAGGGCGTACGACCGCTTGCCCACCCCGGACGGCCCGTGCAGCACGACCGGCTGCGCAGCCCGTCCGGGAGCCAGGTAGTTGCGGAGTTCACGCAGGTACTGCTCGCGGCCGAGGAAGGTGACGTTGCGCTTGGGCGGTACGTGCCACCACTGCGGCAGCCGGCCGGGGAAGCGGGGCCCGCGTCCGCCCCGGTCCGGCCAGGTGGCCGGCGGCCGGCTCTCGGGCAGGAAGTGCGCCAGCAGGGCGCCGCGCGCCGCCTCCTCCCCGAGGGTGTACAGCTTCGGTCCGGGCCGGTCCCGGAACGGGGGCTGGACCTCCACGTCCTCCAGCCACGCCACGTCGAGCCGCGGCTGCTCGGCCAGCCCGCCCTGCTTCGGCATGCGCCGCAGTCGGGCCAGCTCGGTGAGGAGGTCGGAGGAGACCATCGAGGCCGACATCAGGACCAGCACGTCCCCCGGGGCGTCGGGGCCGGCCGGCAGGTCGTAGGCGCAGGCCACGCCGTTCGCGGTGAGTTCGGCGCGGATCCAGTCGGCCCATGCCCGGTCCCGGGGGTCGTGGACGACGTGCAGGGTGCGGCGGGGGGCCGGCACCTCGGCGTACTCGCGTGCGTAACGGCTGCGGTCCTCGGTCCTGACGGGGGCGAAGCGCAGTCCCGCATCACCGCTGATCTCCTGGGCGAGGCGCTCGTACGCCTGCTTCTGGAGGGACGGTTCGTGGTTCTCCAGGGCGAACGGCAGGAGGATCTCCTCGTAGGCGACGTTGGGCAGGTGGCGTACCTCCACCTCGCGCCAGTACTGCTCCTCCTTGCCCGTCGGGAAGGGGCCGGCCGCGCCGCCGAACTGGTCCCGGGCCCTGAGCCGCCGCTGCTCGGCGCGCTCCCGGTCGGACTCCTCCACCCGCATCGGCACCGGCAGCACCCTGATGCGTCCCTCGGACTGCTCACGCACCTGGCGGGCGACCGCGGCGGAGCCCTCGATGGACTGGTTGCTCAGGTTGAAACCGACGACCACCACGTCGGGCAGGACCAGCGTGCACAGGCTCGCGTTGTCCGAGTGGCCGGTGCGGCTGTCGATGAGGACGTAGTCGTAGTCGTCGCCGCGCAGGCTCTGCCTCAGGGCCCGGGTGAAGAGCCGGCCGTGCTGCTCCTGGTAGAACCGCGCCCAGTCGAAGGTCGCCACCTCGCGGCTGTACCGGCTGTCCTGCCGGCCGGGACCGAGGAAGTCGACACGGCCCTCGGGGCGGGCGAAGCGGTACGTGAGCGGGTCGGCGTGGTTGCCCAACTGGGTGTGACGTTCCAGGAGTTCGTCCAGCCGCGGGGTGGGGCCGGAGGCGAGGAAGCCGCCCGGGGCGGCGGCCTCGACGGCCCTGCCGTACTCCAGGATCATGTCCACGACGCCGGTGGAAGCGCTCAGCTCGGGGTCGCGCAGAAAGGGACGCAGGTAGCGGTGCAGGCCGGGGGACTCCAGGTCCCAGTCGACGACGAGTACCCGGTGTCCGTTGTCGGCGAGGACCCAGGCGACATTGGCCATCGCCATGGTGCGCCCGACGCCGCCCTTGTAGGAGTAGAAGGTGACGATGGTCGCCCGGTCCCGGACTTGGGGGGAACCCGACGGCTCGGCGCTGCTCATCGATGTCGCTCCAACGTCAGTGCGTCAGCTGTGAGGCCCCCGGAGGATCGGCCGCTCGTCGTCGCCCGGCTGGGAGAACCACGACCTGTGCGGGGAGGCCTCCCGCTCCGGTGGCTCAGGGCGGGACGGTGGTACGGCGTGTGTTGGCTGCCACGTTACCCGCACCGGCGCGAACTGCCTATGAGCGGTACAACCGGCCGAGAAGGGAATGTGCGGCATTCCTGACTCGCCCGGTGTCGGGTCGGGGTGGAGGTCCTGCGGTGTCATGGTGGGAGGGGAGTGGCGGGCCCCCGCGAGGACCCGTTCCACGACTGCCCGCAGAACCCGGAGATAACCTCCGCGGGCGTGCGGGGCCCGGACCAGCTCGGCGAGACCCGACGCCGTGTAGTCGCCGACCGGGACGACCACGGCCTCGGGGCCGGGAGCGGGCAGACCCCGGGTGTCCCACAGGACCTGCACCAGAGCGGGCGAGGACCGGCCCGTCTGGTCCTCCTCCCACACCAGCCGGCGGCGGAAGAGGGCCAGGTCGCGCAGCGTGTGCGGGTCCCGGTAGAAGTCCTCGGTCAGCAGCACGACCAGGGCGCGGCAGCGCATCGCGGGGGTGCTCACCCAGTCGTCGGGCCACGGACGGGACCCTCGCGGCTCGGGCAGCATCCCGGTGTAACCGGGGTCGGGGCCCAGGCGCCGCCGTATCTCGTCCTGGAGGTCGCAGTGGAAGGCGCGCAGCCACGGGTCGGCCGGTGAGGGCAGGGCGTGGCTGATGTAGTAGTAGGGCGTGGCGGGCGGGCGCGATGCCGTCATGCGGTCACTCTCCCGGCTTGGTCTCGTGAGGTGGCGGTGACGGCGGCCGGGGAGACGTCCGCGCGGGGGAGAGGCGCTCCCGCAGGGCCGTGACGCCGTCCGTGATCCGCGCCCGCACGTGGTCGATGAGGAACCGCAGGTCGGCGCAGTAGCACGACGGGTTGTCGAACCCGTTGGCGGGATGGTGCCGGTGGGCCCGCAGACCGCCGCCGCAGACCCGTACGACCGGGCAGGACCGGCACTGCCCGCACAGCCCGTCCGGCCCGGCGCGCTCCGCGGCGAACCCGGGGTCCGCGGCCGCGCGGTCGAAGTCGTGCGCGGCGATGTGCAGTACGGAGCGCGCGGCGTCGGCGCTCACCGTCTTGAGGATGTCGTTGTACTCGATCAGGCCCGAGGGCTGGATGACGACGACGTCGGCCCCGTAGGGACCCCACACCTCGCTGCTGCTGGTGCCGCCCAGGTGCAGGTCGAGCAGGGAGTCGAAGAGGCGCACGGAGGTCTCCCGCCGGGGGGCGTCGAACCACCGGTCGAACACCGTCGCTAGCCAGCGTCCGTACGGCGCGACGCCGGCGTCGCGCGGCCGGGGCGGTGGGAACTGCCACGTGGCGTGGGGCAGCAGCAGGTCCAGGCGGGGCGGCTCGTGGGCCAGCAGCGCCTCGTAGGTCTCCACCGGATCGGCCGACGCGTCGACGACGCACAGGAGTCCGCCGTACAGCCTTCGGTAGCGGGGGAGCCGGAGCAGTGCGAGCCCGCGGGCGACCTCGGCGTACGTCCCCCGCCCGGCCCGGTCGGGGCGCTGCCGGTCGTGGGACGCGGGGGTGCCGTCGAGGCTGACGCCGACCGTGATGTCGTGACGGAGGAAGACGTCGAGGAAGTCGCGGTCGAGCAGGGAGGCGTTGGTCTGGACGAGCAGGTCGATCCCGGTGCCCAGGTCGCGGCAGTCGGTGCGCAGCCGGACGGCGAACCGCTCCACCGCCGCGCGGCCGGCCAGCAGGGGTTCGCCGCCGTGCAGGACGACCTGGACCCGCTCGGGGGCGTGCCGGCGCACGTGCTCGGCGATCCGGGCGGAGAGGCGGCCCATCACGGCGGGACTCATGACGCGCGGCTCGTCGGCCCAGCCCCGGTCGCGGTGCTCGTAGACGTAGCAGTCCGGGCACCCGAAATTGCAACGGCTGTGCAGCTTTACGACGAACTGGGTGAATGTCGCCGCCGGCTCCTGCCGGGGCGGGAGTGCTCTTCTCGGGACCTCACACCGCACTTTCCCACCTCGGCCGCCGAGGGCCGGCGCCCTCACCGGCGTTGCGCAGCAGGGCCTCGACGAGGGCGCTGCGAGGAAGGAGGTGCAGGTCGCGGGCGCTCAGGAGGAGATCGGGCGGGTCGTCCGCCGGGCAGGCCGGGCCGTGTGGCGTGGCAAGTGGCGCCTCGCGTGCCATCGCGCGCTCTCCCCCCGAGAGTTCCGCTCGTCCCGTGGGAACCGCTATCGGCATGCTCTCGTCAAGTGGGCTCAGTGCGGGGGGACTTGCGCCGTTCCTGCTACAGTCCGGGACTCGTGGATCCCTGGACCGCCCACCCCCGACCGCGCTGCACCTCGGCTCGATCGCCGAACAGTCCCCTCATACACCTGTGAGTGTACCCAGCGAGGCCAAGCAAGCCTATCCTCAAGTGTGTTGGAGGATGGGAACTGGCCGCGGGGGAGTCGCCGCCGACCGACCGAAGCTCGCCCGTGACCGAGTCTGCGCGAATGTCCGTACCGCCGGGCCTTAGGCGGCAGTCTGTGAGGGGCGCGTGGATCCAGCTGCTTTCTTCTACACGAGTTGCGTCCGTGCCGACGGCTGGCACGCTCTCACGCGCTTCCACACGGATCTGGAGTACCAGCTCCGCATCCAGGAGGGTTTCGGCGTCAGCGGTGTCCTCGGCGCCCTGATGGACCCGGAGTCCGCGCGCGAGAGCCAGGTGACCAGGGCGGGTGTGATGATCGCCCTCTACTCCCCGCGGTACTTCGGGGACCGGGGAGCGGGCATCGAGTGGGCCGTCTTCCGCTCCCGCATGCGCCACCACGAGGACACCACGGGAGCCCCGGCGCGCGGCTGCCTGATCCCCCTGTGCTGGAAACCGGTACCCGACGCCCGGGTGCCGGAGACCGTCCGTGCGTCCGCCTCCTACCCGGGTGCGTTCGAGTGGCTCCGGACCGACGGCCTCGAGGCGTTGACCGCGTCGGGGGACCCGGCGGCCGAGGAGCGCTACTACGCCCTGGTCGAACAGTTGGCCAAAATCATCGCCGAGGCCGGTCACAGGGAACTGGAAGAGATGGACACGGCCGACGCCCTGGCGCTCGACCCGGCCTTCGGCAGCGAGGTCGTGCCGCAGCCCCGCCGGCCCGTCGGTACGAGGAGCCCCGCCCCGGGTACGAGGAGCCCCGCCCCGGCCACCACCCCGCGGCCGGGGACGGCGGAGCCCGGCGCGCGGTCGGTGGCCATCAGCTACGTGGGTGCCGACCAGCCGTGGGCCGACTGGGTGGAGGACGTCCTCAAGGACAGGGGGTACCGCGTCGTGCAGCATCGCTGGAGAGCCAGCCGCGAGGCGCTCCCCGACGCCGTGGCCCGGGCGCGGAGCGACGCCGGGCGCCTGCTGGTGCTGTTCTCCCGCGACTACTTCGGCGCCCGCAGCACCGCGCCCACCGACTGGGAGGACGCCTTCGCCGAGCCGGACGCCGGGTCGCCGCCCCCGGTGTTCGTGCAGATCGACACGGCACCCAGACCGCTGCTGGTGCGCGACTCCCACGTGGTGATGCTGGCCGGGTCCGACCTGGCGGCGTCCGTGCGCCGGATCCTCGACGAGGTGTCCGATGTCGGCACCCGCCGTTCCCCGGGCGGGGGGACCAGCCTGTGACATCGGCCGACCGCCTGACCACCCAGCTTCCCGAGATATCGAACCTCGTCCCGCGCGTCGCTCCCTTCGTCGGCCGCGACGAGGAGATCGCCGAGGTCTTCTCCCTCCACGTCGAGCACCCGGCCGTCCTGCTCCACGACCCGGTGGACCGTCCGCTCGGCTACGGCACCTCGCAACTGGCCGTCGCCTACGTCCACACCTACAGCCGGCGCTACGAGATGGCCTGGACCCTCGACTGCGGCCGGGAGCGGGACCGGGGGCGGCTGTCGGAACGGGTGCGGCAGGCACTCGGCCAGCTGTGCGAGGCGTACGCAACGGCCCGCGGCGAGGAGCTGAGCGGTCCCTTCGCGGTCAACTGGCTCCTCATCTACGACAACGTCGCGGACCCGGACGCCGTCCGGGATCTCCTCCCCGAGGGCAACGCCCGCATCCTGGTCACCTCCAGGTCCATCGGCGCCTGGGACGAGCGGGCGAGGCTGGAGGTCGGCCCGGTCGGCCACGACGAGGCGGTGAAGCTCTTCAAGGAGGTGGCGACGCTCGACCAGCGCAACGCCGACCTCCTCGCCGGGGCGTTCGACGGCCACCCGGGCCAGCTCGTGCGGGCGGCCGAGGAGATCCGCGCCGGTACCGTGACTCCCGAGCAGTTCCTCAACCTGGCCGACATCGTCCGGATGGCGCCCGAGCCGCGCGGGCCGCGCGCGCGCTCGACGGGGGCCGTCCCGCACCGGCCCGGACGTCCCCCGGGCCCGGACCGCACCAGTCTGCGGACCCTGATCCTGCGCTCGCCGGTGTGCCGGGACGCCGGCAGCTACCGCGTCTGGATCGCCGCCCTGCGCGAGCACACCGAGGTCTTCCTGGACGACCGGCTGACGACCGACTTCTTCATCCCGGAACGCGTCGACGGGCTCTTGGACATCGCCTTCGACGAAAGCGGCGACCCCGGCTTCCTGCGGGCCCTGGCCACCACCGTGGAGGCGACGGCCGAGGCGGCGAAGACGGGCCAGGAGACGGCCCGCGACATCAGGGAGATCGTCGAGGCGGCCGCCGCACGGTGGTCGGGACGTGACGGGGCCCGGGTGCCCGCACCCCGGCCGGCCGCCGCCCCCGTCCCCGCCGAGGACGCGTCGAAGTTCCTGTTCTTCGTGAGCTGGGTCAATCGCGAGGACCACGCCAAGGAGGCGGTCGCCTTCCACGAGATGCTGCAACGGGCGGTCGCGGCCCGACGCGGCAAGCACGAGCTGAGCGCCGGCTACATGGACTACAAGACCAGACAGGGTGCCCAGTGGCAGCCGCGGCTCATCGAGGCGATCCGCACCACCCGGCTGCTGGTGCCCCTGATCACCACGGACTACTTCAGCAGCCCGTGGTGCCGCCGGGAGTGGGCCGTGATGATGGAACGCATCCGTGACGTCGGGGCCGACGAGGGCAGCGAGCCCGTCGCGATCATTCCGGTGTTCTGGGTCAGACCGCTCCCGGCCTTCGAGCTGCCGAAGGACTTCACGGACTTCCAGTACCGCGCGCTCGGCGGCCCGGACGGCGAGTTCGTCGAGGACGTCTACGACCTGTCGGTGGCCCGCCGTAAGGACTCACTCCACGACTACGTGCAGAACCTCGCCAAGTACATGATCGAGACCGCGGCCGCGGCACCGCTGCCGCACCTGCCCAAGAAGCAGGTGATGGAACTCCCCCTGGCCTTTCCCGAAACCAACGGCGACCCACGCTGACACCGTCCGGGGCACCGGCGGCCGGGCCGGACCGGTGGGAACGGCCTAAGGTCGACCGCATGACACGACCCGCCCCCGCCGGTGACTGCGCCTTCTGCCGCATCGCGGCCGGCACCGCTCCCGCCCGGCTCGTCGCCGACACCGGAGCCGCCCTGACCTTCCTGCCCTTGCGGCCGGTGCACCCGGGGCACCTCCTGGTGGCGCCCCGGCGGCACGTGCGCGACATCTGGGAGACGGACGGGGAGACGGCGGCGGTGGTGGGGGCCGCGGTGCTCCGCGCGGCACACGCGGTACGGGCCGTCCACCGTCCCGACGGGCTGAACGTCATCCAGTCCTCCGGCGCCGCGGCCACCCAGACGGTGCCCCACCTGCACGTCCACCTGGTGCCCCGGTTCGACGGTGACCGCATGCCGCACCTGTGGCCCGAGGAGGCGGAGACGGACCCGGCCGTGTTGGACGACTCCCTGCACAGGCTCCGCGCGGCGCTGCCGGACCACGCGTCCTGAGGCAGGCCTGACGCGCCCCGCCTCAGCCGACGAAGAGCAGGGCGAACGCCTGTGCCGCGACCAGCCCTCCGTAGAACAGGGAGAGCGTGGGCGAGACGGCCGCCTTCACCGTCCCCGCGGGCTCCCGGCCCGGTGCGAGGTCCATCGCGAAGGGCTCCACGGCCGTCTCCGGGCGCCGCACCCGGTCGTACAACCGGCGGAACAGCCGCTCCTGGTAGAGGAAGTAGCCGTCGAGGAGCCAGAAGGCCACGACGGGCACGAAGCTGACCACGGCGACGGACGCCTCGCCGTTGCCGACCGCGAAGGCGAGCAGCGCGCCGGTGATCGTCAGCGACCAGCCCTTGATCAGGAACGAGTTGTTGCCCATCCGGGCCACCGTGGTCTGGATCAGTTCCAGGTGTTTGATCCGGCCCTCGTCCAGCACCGGGCTGTTCCCCGTCGTCATCGATTCCCCCCGAGTGTCGATCGCGTGTCCGGGAGCTTACCCAGCGGGGGTCAGCGGGCGGGGCGGGCCCGTCGGCCGAGGAGGATGCCTCCGGGGTCGGGTGGGGGCGGGGTGCCGCGGCGCAGGGGCCAGGCGAGGAGCATGCCGGTGACGAAACCCGCCACGTGGGCCGCGTAGGCCACGGTGCCCGCCGCGGAGACGGCCCCGCCGGACGAGTAGACCGCCTGGAGCACGAACCAGAACCCCAGCACGATCCAGGCCGGCAGCCGCAGCGGCAGAAAGATCAGGAAGGGGACGAGGACCCAGACGCGGGCCTTCGGGTACAGCACCAGGTACGCCCCGAGCACCCCGGCGATCGCCCCGGACGCGCCGATCAGCGGAGCGCCCGAGTCCGCGTCGAGGAGGGCGAAGCCGTACGTCGCCGCGTAGCCGCAGACGCCGTAGAAGAGCAGGTAGCGCAGGTGGCCCAGGCGGTCCTCGACGTTGTTGCCGAAGATCCACAGGAAGAGCATGTTGCCCAGCAGGTGCAGCCAGCCGCCGTGCAGGAACATCGCCGTCAGGACGCTCAGCTCGGGGGACTTCTCGTAGCCCGGGGGGCCCACCACGCAACCCGGCCCCTGCGGACCGACGCCCGTCTCGCCCGTCGGCACCAGACCCGGCAGCCGGTGGTGGAGCAGTTCCTGGGGCACCGCCGCGTACTGGTCGAGGAAGGCCTCCAGCCGGCACAGCTGCGCGAGACCGCCCTCGCCCGTCAGCGAGGCGGCCGTGCCGGGGGTGTACAGGAAGACCAGCACGTTGGCGAGGATCAGGGCGTACGTCACCCACGGGGTGTGCCGCACGGGGTTCACGTCATGTACCGGGATGACCACGAGAGCCATGTGCCCGCCTCGCGGACGGTGAACCGGCGGGTCCCCTGAACGCCGCGGCCGGGGTGCGCGTATCTCCCTGCAACCGCCCGCGGTCCGGGGAAGGCGGGGCGCGGGGACGACGTGAGGAACAGGCGATGAGTGAACGGGTCACACCGGCACCGGTGATGCACGCCCTGCCCGACGGCGAGGCCGAGGTCGCCCTCGTGCTGCGGCTGCCCTGGGAGGACGTCGCCCGGCTCGGTCAGGAGGCCGGGCGGCTGGCCGCGCGGATGCAGCGGCCGGTGACGCTGGACGAGGCGGTGAGCCACCGGCTGCGCTCCGCGCGGGGCGCGGCGCACGCCAGACCGGCCGGCGAGCAGCCGCCCGTGGCCGGCGGCCCGGCGCCGCTGCCCGCACAGGCGCCGGCGACCGCCCCGGCGTCGGTCTCGTCCCTGCCGTCACGACCCCCCGCCGAGCAGGCCCGGCAGGCCATCGACCGGATCAACGGCACGGCGTAGCGGACCTCTTCAGGTCTGCTGCCCCACCGCCCTGGTCGCCTTGCGGGCGGCCACCAGCACGGGGTCCCAGACCGGGGAGAAGGGCGGCGCGTAACCGAGGTCCAGGGCCGTCATCTGCTCCACCGTCATCCCGGCCGTGAGGGCCACCGCGGCGACGTCGACGCGTTTCCCCGCGCCCTCGCGGCCGACGATCTGGACGCCGAGCAGCCGGCCGGTGCGCCGCTCGGCGAGCATCTTCACCGTCATGGACGAGGCCCCCGGGTAGTAGCCGGCGCGGCTCGTGGACTCGATGGTGGCCGTGACGAACCGCAGCCCCGCCCGCAGCGCGTCCTTCTCGCGCAGCCCGGTCCGCGCGATCTCCAGGTCGCAGACCTTGCTGACGGCCGTGCCGACCACGCCCGGGAAGGTGGCGTAACCGCCGCCCACGTTGGTGCCGATGACCTGCCCGTGCTTGTTGGCGTGCGTGCCGAGCGGGATGTGCCGATCCTGCCCGGAGACCAGGTCGAGCACCTCCACGCAGTCGCCGCCGGCCCAGATGTTCTCGTGCCCGCGCACCCGCATGGCCCGATCGGTCAGCAGCCCTCCGTGCGCCCCGAGCGGAAGACCGGCCGCCCCGGCGAGCGCGGTCTCGGGGCGCACGCCGATGCCCAGCACCACCACGTCCGCCGGGAACTCGGCGTCCTCGGTGGCCACCGCGCGGACCCGGCCGTCGTCGCCGGTGAGCACCTCGGTGACCTCGGTGCCGTTCACCATGGTGATGCCGAGGCCCTCCATGGCCTCGTGCACCATGCGGCCCATGTCCGGGTCGAGGGTGGACATCGGCTCCCGGCCGCGGTTGACGACCGTCACCTCGTACCCGCGTTTGATGAGCGCCTCGGCCATCTCCACGCCGATGTACCCGGCGCCGACGACCACCGCGCGCCGGCCGCGCGTGTGGTCCAGCGTGTCGAGCAGCGCCTGCCCGTCGTCCAGGGTCTGCACCCCGTGCACGCCGGGCGCGTCGACGCCCGGCAGACCGGGGCGGATCGGGCGGGCGCCGGTCGCGATCACGAGCTTGTCGTACGGCGTCCAGGCCTCCGCCCCGGAGTCGAGGTCCCGCGCGCGCACCCGCCCGCCGGCGACGTCGATCTCCGTGACCTCGGTGCGCGTCCGCAGGTCGATGTCCCGGGCGCGGTGCTCCTCGGGAGTCCGGGCGATCAGCTGGTCCCGGTCGGTGACGTCGCCGCCGACCCAGTACGGGATGCCGCAGGCCGAGTACGAACTGAAGTGGCCCCGCTCGAAGGCGACGATCTCCAGTTCGCCGGGGTCCTTCAGCCGGCGTGCCTGTGACGCCGCGGACATGCCCGCGGCGTCACCGCCGATCACCACCAGTCGCTCCCCGGCCCGCCCGTTACCGCTCGCAGCGTTCATGCTCATGAGGAACACGCTACGGGGGCGGGGCATGTCAGTCCTGGCCGCCGGTCCCCTCCCGGCGGCCGGGGCCGCCCTCCGGCGCGGGACGGGCCGCCGGCAGCGGCGCCGGGGCCGCGGGAACCCCGGCGGCGGGCACCGCGGGCTCCGGCGCCGCGCGGCGCGGCAGCCGGGGCCGCAGCACCCGCAGCCACAGCAGCACCAGCACCGCCGCCACCACGGCGAACGGCAGCACCGCGCCGAGCGCCACCGCGAGCCAGCGCAGCATCGTCACGAAGGCGTCCCAGCCGCCGGCCAGCGCGTCGGTGAAGCCGGGGTCCTCGTCCTCGTCCGCCCGCTCGACCGGCGTCTCGGACAGGGAGAGGGTCAGAGTGGCGAGGGCGGTGCGGTCCGCCAGGGCCGCCTGCCGGGCGAGCAGCGCCTCCAGCTCCGCCTGACGGGTGCTCAGCTCACCCTCCAGCGTCACCACGTCGGCGAGCTTCGTCGCCCGGTCCATCAGCTCACGGACGCGGGCCACGCTGGCGCGCTGCGACTTCACGCGGCTGTCCACGTCCACGACCTGGTCGGTGACGTCCTCCGCCTTCGCGCGGCGTTCGAGGAGCTTGCCTGCGCCTTCCAGCTCCTCGAGCACCTCCTCGTAGCGCTCCACGGGCACCCGCAGGACGACCCGGGTCCGCTCGTGGCCCTCCTCGTCCCGGGTGGTGGTCTCGTCCCCGACGTACCCGCCGGCGTCCTCGGTGGCGGTGCGGGCCGCGGCCAGGGCCTTCGGCGCGTCCTCGACCTGGACGGTCAGGGAGGCGGTGCGGATGACGTGGGCGGGCGCGAGCCGCGGCGGCGCGGTCTTGGCACCGTCGGCCTCGCCGCCCGCCGCGCCCGCCCGGTCCTCGGCACCGCCCTTGGCGTACGAGCCCTCCTGGGGCGCGGCCGCCTTGGCGTCACCGCCCGCGTCGGAGTCGGCGCCCGAGCCGGTGCAGCCGGTGAGGACGAGGGCCGCGGCCAGCAGCAGGCCGGCCAGGGCGCGGGCGGGCGGCGCGGAACGCCGTACTGCTCGTCGTGCGTGCATGTGGGTACCCCCCGGGGTGTGTGACGACTGACGCTCCTTCGACGCGCGGAGGGCCCCCGGCGACGGCGCGGAACGGTCCCGAACAGGTCACGGTCCGGACTCGCGGGGCCCGAACGGGCTACCGGCCTGGCGGCGGCGCCGTCGGTGCGGTCTGAGACGCTGGGTGCATGTACGAGAGCGAGACCGGCGCGGACGCGACCTCCGCGGACCCGGGGCATGTCGTCGTCGTCGGAGCCGGCATCGCCGGACTGGCCGCCGCCCACCGCCTGCTGGCCCGGGGTGCGCGGGTGACCGTGCTGGAGGCGTCGGACCGCGTCGGCGGCAAGCTGCTGCCCGGCGAGATCGCCGGTGTACGCGTCGACCTCGGCGCCGAGTCGCTGCTGGCCCGCCGCCCGGAGGCCGTGGGCCTGGCCCGCGAGGCGGGCCTCGCCGACCGCCTCCAGCCCCCCTCGACCGCGTCGGCCTCGCTGTGGACCGGCGGCACCCTGCGGCCCATGCCCAAGGGCCACGTCATGGGCGTCCCCGGCACCGCGGCCGCGCTGTCCGAGATCCTCTCCGCGGAGGGCCTCGCCCGCATCGAGCGCGACACCGAACTGCCCCGTACCGAGGTCGGCGACGATGTCGCGGTGGGGGAGTACGTGGCGGCGCGCCTCGGCCGCGAGGTCGTCGACCGCCTCGTCGAACCGCTGCTGGGCGGCGTCTACGCCGGCGACGCGTACCGCATCTCGCTGCGCTCGGCCGTGCCCCAGCTCTTCGAGGCCGCCCGCACCCACACCTCCCTCACCGAAGCGGTCCGCGCCATCCAGGGCAGGACGGCCGCCTCGCCCGCGACCGGCCCGGTGTTCATGGGCATCGAGGGCGGCATCGGCACCCTCCCGCTCGCGGTCGCCGAGTCGGTGCGCGCCCGGGGCGGCGAGATCGTCACGGGCGCCCCCGTGACGGAGCTGCGCCGCACCGCCCCGGACGGTTGGCGGATCGTCGCCGGCGACCGGGTGCTGCACGCCGGCGCGGTCGTCGTCGCCGTCCCGGCCGGCCCCGCCGCCGAGCTGCTGCGCGCCGAGGCCCCCGCCGCCGCGGCCGAGCTGGCCGCCGTCGAGTACGCCTCCATGGCCCTGATCACCCTCGCCTACCGCCGCTCCGACGCCGCCGCCCTCCCCGACGGCAGCGGCTTCCTCGTGCCGCCGGTCGAGGGACGGACCGTCAAGGCGTCGACCTTCGCCTCCCGCAAGTGGGGCTGGATCGCCGACGAGGACCCGGACCTGGTCGTCCTGCGCACCTCCGTCGGCCGCTACGGGGAGACGGAGATCCTCGGCCGCGACGACGCCGGCCTGGTCGCCGTCTCCCGGCACGACCTGGCGGCGGCCACGGGTCTGACGGCCGAGCCTGTCGCCACCCGCGTCACCCGCTGGCAGGACGGCCTGCCCCAGTACCCCGTCGGCCACCACGCCCGCGTGGCTCGTGTCCGCGCGCACGTGGGCGCGGTCCCGGGACTCGCCGTGTGCGGCGCGGCCTACGACGGCGTCGGGATCCCGGCGAGCATCGCGAGCGCCTACGCGGCCGTGGACCGGCTCGGGGGCGACCCGCGGGGTGTGGAGCGGCTCACCGCCCACCCGGTGCAGAGCCTGCACGGCGGAGCGGGAGAATAGGGCCATGAGTGACGACGCCTCCACCCCCGCCGCCGAGCGCATCCCGAACAAGGGCAAGCTGGCCAAGGACCTCAACGAGGTCATCCGCTACACCCTCTGGTCCGTCTTCCGGCTGAAGGACACGCTGCCGGAGGACCGGGCGGGCTGGGCCGACGAGGTCCAGGAGCTGTTCGACCAGCTCGCCGCCAAGGACGTCACCGTCCGCGGCACCTACGACGTGTCCGGTCTGCGCGCCGACGCCGACCTCATGATCTGGTGGCACGCGGAGACCGCCGACGAGTTGCAGGAGGCGTACAACCTCTTCCGCCGCACGAAGCTCGGCCGCGCCCTGGAGCCCGTCTGGTCGAACATGGCGCTGCACCGCCCCGCCGAGTTCAACCGCTCGCACATCCCGGCGTTCCTGGCCGACGAGACGCCCCGCGACTACATCAGCGTCTACCCGTTCGTGCGCTCCTACGACTGGTACCTGCTGCCCGACGAGGACCGCCGCCGCATGCTCGCCGACCACGGCAAGATGGCCCGGGGCTACCCGGACGTGCGCGCCAACACGGTCGCCTCCTTCTCGCTGGGCGACTACGAGTGGATCCTCGCCTTCGAGGCCGACGAGCTGTACCGCATCGTCGACCTCATGCGTCACCTGCGCGCCTCCGAGGCCCGTATGCACGTCCGCGAGGAGGTCCCCTTCTACACCGGGCGCCGCAAGGACATCGCGGAGCTGGTGGCCCAGCTCGCCTGATCAGGACGCCGTCGCCGCGGCCCCGGCCGGCCGCGGCGCCGGACGCGGGGCGCACGACGCGTCCCGCGCCGGGAGGCGGCCCTCCAGCAGGTACGCCTCCAGGTGCCCGTTGACGCACGCGTTCGCCCCGCCGGCGATGCCGTGCGTACCGGCGTCCCGCTCGGTCACCAGCACCGAGCCCGACAGCCGCCGGCGCAGCTCCAGCGCGCCGTCGTACGGCGTGGCCGCGTCCCGCTCGGCGGCCAGGACCAGCGTCGGCGGCAGCTCACCCGGACCGGTGCGCACGTCCAGGGGCCGCTGCCGGGGAGCCCGCCAGTAGGCGCACGGCAGATTGGTCCACACGTTGTCCCACGTCTCGAACGGCGCCCGGCGCGCCAGCCGCGTGTTGTCCCGGTCCCAGACCTCGAAGTCGGTGGGCCAGGGCGCGTCGTTGCACTCGACGGCCGTGTACACGGCGTTGGAGTTCTCCGCCCCGACGGCCCCCTCCGCGGTGCGGCTACCCGCCTGGTCGACCAGCGGCCCCGGGTCCCCCCGCAGATAGGCCGACAGCGCCTCGGCACGGCGCGGCCAGTAGTCGTCGTAATACCCGGCCCGCAGGAACGCCCCCTGCAACTGCGCGGGCCCCACCGTCCCGCCCGCCGGCTCCGCGGCGAGCCGCTCGTTCGCCTCCTCGTAGCTGTTCTGCACCTCCCGCACCGAGTCCCCGAGCCCGTACACGGCGTCGTGCTCGGCCATCCACTCCTTGAAGTCCGTCCAGCGGTCCTCGAACGCCTCGGACTGCTCCAGGTTGTTGCGGTACCAGACCTGCTCCGGGTCGGGGTTCACCACCGAGTCGAACACCATCCGCCGCACGCGCGAGGGGAACAGCTCCGCGTACAGCGCCCCCAGGTAGGTGCCGTAGGACGCGCCCACGAACGTGAGCCGCCGCTCACCCAGCGCGGCCCTTACGACCTCCAGGTCGCGGGCGTTGTTGAGGGAGTGGTAGTGGCGCAGCGCCCGCCCGGCCCGGTCCGCGCAGGCGCGCGCGTACGCCTCGGCCTCGGCGGCGCGCTCCCGCTTGTAGGCGTCCGACGGCCGCGTCGGGGCCGGCCGGGGCCCCTTGAAGAAGTCGCCGGGGTCCTGGCAGGACAGCGGCGCGGAGGGCGCGACCCCGCGCGGGGCGTACCCGACCAGGTCGTACGCCGCCGCGATCCGCTTCCACTCGGGCACCGTCCCGACCAGCGGGAAGTACAGGCCCGAACCGCCGGGACCGCCCGGGTTGTACAGCAGCGCGCCCTGGCCGGGCACCTTGCGCCTGCCGTCGTCCGGGTCCTCGTGAGTGGCCCGCACGCGGCTGACGGTGAGCCGGAGCTGCTCCCCGTCGGGGTCGGCGTAGTCCAGGGGCACGGTGACCGTGCCGCAGCGCACGATGGGCGGCAGGCCCTCGGCCTCGGGGCACCCGCCGAAGTCGATGCCGGCCGCCGCCGCGCGCTCGGCGGCCACGGCGGTGCCGCGCGTCTCGGCGGCACCGGGCGCGGCCGGACCCGCCTGCGCCGGACCGGCGGTCAGGGCGGTCAGCAGCAAGGACCCGGCGGCCGAGTAGAGGGCGGCAGCTCGCATCGCGTATCCCTTCCATGCACACGGGGTGACACAAGGGATGGTTGGTTCGAGGGCGGGGCGGGGCAAGCACCGACGACGGGTGTCGCCCGCGCGTGCGCCCGTGCGCCCCCGGCGCGTCAGCCCCGCGGGTCGCCGTGCCCCTCGGGGTGCCCGCCGACGTGGCGCTCGCGGTGGGCGAAGGCCGCGCGCAGGTCCGGTTCGCCGATCGCGTGGACCCCGCGCACGGCGACCGAGGTGAGGTACGTGCGGTCGTCGGCGGTGCCGTCGGCCTGCCGCACCAGGCTGCCGATCAGCCGCTGCCCGGCCGGTGAGGCCCACCGGGAGTACGGGTGGACCTCCATCCGCGTGATGGCAAGGCACCCGAGGGTCAGGGCGAGGGGCAGCGCGAACCACAGGGCGATCAGCAGGCGCGGCTGGTCGGCGGGGAGCGGCAGCGCCAGCGCGGCGGCGCCCAGCGCGCACACGGCGAGGGCGGCGACGCGCACCCGCCGCACCCCGGCCGCGATGCCGCGCCCGTCGTCCGGCACGGCGAGGCCCGCGCCGACCAGCCGGTCGGCCAGGACCCGCACCGCGTCCGCGGTGGCGGCGGTGGACCGCACCGGCGCTATCCGGGACTGCCCGCCGGGGCCTATCGCCCCTATCACCGACCGCTCCATGTCGTCGCGCCCGCACGGGTCGACGACGGTCGCCCAGCCGGTGTGCGCGAGCAGCAGGCGGCGCTGGCGCGCCATGGAGACCAGGGTCAGGTCGGCGACCCGCCCGGGGCCGCCGGAGAGGAACGCCGCCTCGTACAGCGTCAGCGCGTGCTCGCGGTCGGCGGTGTGCGGACCGACGGCCGCCGCGCGCACCGCGGCCAGGCACAGCCGCAGGCACGCCAGACCGGCGATCGACCAGGCCAGCAGGAGGAGAAGCACCCAGAACATGCCGTACTTCTATGCCACAGGCTTTCGCCGGCGCCATGGCCTGTTCACATTTCGGGACGCAGTGTTGTGGGTATGTGACGTTCCGTTTGAGATGTCGGGCGCCCTGTGAGCGACCTGTCAGCGACGCAGCAGAACCCGCCTGGTCGCACGGGCCAGCCGGGCCCCGGGCCGTCCCGCGCGCGGCACCGGCCCCGACCGCTCCAGCCACCACCGGCGCAACGCCTGGCGCGCCCGTTCGTCCTCCGGCCGGCCGTCCCGCAGCAGGTGCTCGGCGAAGTCGAGGGCGTCCCGACGGTAGCCGCCGGTCATCGGCCGGCGCTGGGCGTGGGCGAGGAAGGCCGGACGGTACTCCGCGCCGAGGATCACCGGCAGTTCGGGCGCGACCTTCGCGACCACGTCCGCCCGCTTGGCGGCGAGCGCCCGCGCCTGGACCCCCAGCCGCACCCGGTCGAACCCCTCGGGCACCGGGGTGCCGGCGACCAGGGCGGACAGCAGCGCGGTCTGCGCGAGGGCGAGCCGCTGCCGTACGGCGTCGGTGGCACCGCGCTCGGTGGCCGCGGGGCGCGGCGGGGCGGGCCGCTCCGCGCCGGGCCGCCCGTCGGCCGCCCGGCCCTTGCCCACCGCGACCCGGATCGCCTCGACCTCGCCCTCCAGCTCCGCCGCGTCGGGGAAGTTCTCGTCACGTTCCAGCAGGACGCCGGGCGGTGCGACGCGCGAGGCGAGGTCGGTGAGGATGTCGAGCACCGGCTGCGGCACGGCATGGGCGTGGCTGTCGTGCCAGACGCCGTCCCGTTCGAAGCCGCCCGCGACATGGACGTAGGCGAGGGCTTCGAGGGGGAGTTCGGCGAGGGCCCGGGCGGGGTCCTCGCCGCGGTTGACGTGGTTGGTGTGCAGGTTCGCCACGTCGATCAGCAGCCGCACCCCCGTCCGGTCGGCCAGCTCGTACAGGAACTGTCCCTCCGTCATCTCCTCACCCGGCCAGGAGAAGAGCGCGGCGATGTTCTCCACGGCGAGTGGCACGGGCAGCGCGTCCTGGGCGACGCGCACGTTCTCGCACAGCACGTCCAGGGCGTCGCGGGTACGCGGCACGGGGAGCAGGTGCCCGGCCTCCAGCCGCTCGGACGCGGTCATCGGCCCCCCGGCCCGGACGAACGCGATGTGCTCGGTGACCAGCGGCGACCCCAGCGCCTCGGCCCGCTCGGCCAGCGCCGCCAGGCGTCCGGCGTCCGGCCGCCCGGCGTCGCCCAGGCCGAGCGAGACCCCGTGCGGCACCACGGTCACGCCCCGCTCACGCAGGCGCAGCAGCGAGTCGGGCAGATGCCCGGGGCAGAGGTTCTCCGCGACGGCCTCGACCCAGTCGATGCCGGGCATCCGCTCGACGACGTCCGCGATCTCCGGACGCCATCCGACTCCCGTTCCCAGTCGCGTCATGCGATCCATGGTTCCGTCCCCCTCCTGCGAACATGTCGGGGGTATCGCCCACCCCGCCGGGCCCGAACCCCCGCCGGGGCGTCTTCAGAGCAACATCTGAGGTTCGCGGCGGAGGCGCCGGTCAGCGCAGGTCGAGCCGCATCAGCACCCGGGGGTGCCCGGCCAGCACCGAGGTGGTGTCGGCGGCGTGGACGAACCCGGCCCGCTCGAAGTTGCCCCGGATGCCCGCGTACGCCATGGTCAGGTCGACCCGGGCGCCCCCGTTGTCCAGGGGGTACGCCTCGACGGCCGGGGCGCCCCGGGAGCGGGCGAAGCCGGCCGCCCCGGCGATGAGGGCGTGCGAGATCCCCCGCCCCCGGTGACCGGGGCGTACCCGCACGCACCACAGCGACCAGACCGGCAGGTCGTCGATGTGGGGGATCGTGCGGCTGCGTGCGTAGGAGGTGTCCGCGCGCGGCGCCACGGCGGCCCAGCCGACGGGCTCGTCACCGTCGTACGCGAGGACGCCCGGGGGCGGCCCGGCACGGCACAGCTCCTCGACGTACGCGCCGCGGGCCGGGCCGCGCAGCGCGTTGTTCACCTTGGAGGGGACGCGGTGGCTCAGGCACCAGCAGACGTTGGCCGCGGGCGACTTGGGGCCGAGCAGGGTCCGGACGTCCTCGAAGACCGAGGCCGGGCGGACATCTATGGTCATGGGACCCACGATGCCATGGCGCACGGGGCGACGGCCGGGAACCCCCCGCCCCGCTGCCCGCTCACCGCAGCGCCGGATGGTCCGCCACGACGGTGCACGATCCCGGCGCGATCTCCGTGTACCCGGCGTCCCACACCACCGGCAGACCGCTCCTGGTGAGGGCGGTCCAGCGTGCCGGCGCCGGGGTGCGCACCGCCAGGGGGTAGCCGGCGTCCCGCCAGGCGGCCCGGGCCGCGTCGTCCAGCTCCCACCAGGCGAGCTGGGCGCCGTGCCCGGCCTGCGCCATCGCCTTGCCGGCCGACATGTCCAGGCCGGGATTCATCCACAGGACCGGCACGGCGGGGTCGGCGTCGCCCGGCGGCTGCGGGTCGTCGAGGTCGGTGCCGGAGACCTGGAGGCGGGCCAGGTCCTTCGGCCAGCCGTCCAGCGGGACCGGCGGGAAGACCCGCACCTCCGCCGTCCTGCCGGAGACCGTGATGCCGGGCAGTGCCTCGGCCCGCCGCCACTCGGCGCCCCGCGCCCGTCGCACGACCTTGCGGATGCGGGCGTCCTGCCAGTCCCGCATGGCCTCCGCCCACACGCCGTCGCCGCTCGACCGCTCGTCGCCGAGCATCACCAGCACCGCCCGGGCCGCCGTCTCCAGCGCGTCGGTACGGGGCGGCGGTGCGGCGCGCTCGATGCGGACGACCAGCGGCAGGACGAACTGCGGTGCGAGGTCGCGGTCGCCGGGCTCGGGGCGGAAGGGGGAGTCGGGGAGGGGCGTCGTCGGCTCGTTGCTCACGCCCACCAGTCTGCCAAGTGCCCGGGGCGCGGGCGGACGGCCCCGACGATCAGCCCGAGCAGGCCGTCCGCTGGGCCTCCTGCCACTCGCAGCGCGGGCACATGGTGATCCCCTTGTACGACTCGGCGTACTCGGTCGGCTCCCGGCACAGCACGCACTCCGCGTACGGCGGGCCGTCGGCCCTGGGCGGTCGGGAGCCGTCGATCAGGCAGTAGTCGTTCGGGTCGGAGTCGTCGTCACCGCTCATACCTCCAGCGTAGGCCCGTCAGCCGCGGCCGTTGCCGGCGCCGATCAGCTCCGACACCTTCACGAAGCGGTAGCCCCTGCTCCGCAGCTCGGGGACGATCGCGCGCACCGCCTGTTCGGTGACCGGGGCGGCGCTGCGGGTGCAGTGCATGACGACGACCGACCCCGGCCGCACCCCGTCGAGCACCTGCCGGGCCACCGCGTCGGCGTCGGTCGCGAAGGCGTCCCCGCTCACCACGTCCCACTGCACGGCGGTGACACTGGTGGCGGTCAGCGCCTTGAGGGCGCCGTCGTCGTAGCAGCCGCCGGGGAAGCGGAAGTACGGCATCGCGTTCGCCACCCCGGCCTTCCGGAACGCCGTGTACGCCCGCTCCACGTCGGCCCGCATCCGGTCCTCGGGCACGGTCGGCAGGCCGTAGCAGTCGTCGGTGTAGGCGTGGTGGCTGTAGGAGTGGTTGGCGACCTCGAACCGCGGGTCCCGGCCGATGGACCGGGCCGCGTCCGGATACTCCTCGGCCCACCGGCCGGTCATGAACACGGTCGCCGGCACCTTCAGCTTCCGCAGGGCCTCGATCAGCCGCGGGTTGTCGAACCGCTCGCCGGCCGCCGCCCGGGGCCCCTGGTCGGCGGTCATGTCGGCGTCGAAGGTGAGGGCGACGGTCTTGCCCGCGGCCCGCGGAGCGTGCTCGAAGACGGGGGTCAGGCCCGCGGGGCCGGGCGCGAGCGTCGGAGGCCCCGACGGGGCGGCCGCCTTCGAGGGATCGACGGAGGGCGCGGACGGGGCCGGGCGGGGCGCCTGCGGGGCCTCGCCGGTCCCGCAGGCGGCGAGGGCGGCGCCCGCGAGGCAGAGAACGGTGGCACGTCGTACGAGAGCGATCACCGTACGAACGTATGAGTGCGATGTTCGGTATGTATGACTATGCGGGGTGACGTGCCCGGGAGGTCACCCTCCCGGGTCAGATGTCCCGCCGCTCCAGCGGCTTGGTCGCCGGCCCCTCGAGCACCTTGCCGTCCGTGTCGAAACGGGACCCGTGGCAGGGGCACTCCCAGGCGCGCTCGGCCGCGTTGAAGTCGACCAGGCAACCGAGGTGGGTGCAGCGCGGCGAGAGGGCGTGCAGCGCGCCGGCCTCGTCCCGGTAGACGGCGAGCCGGTCACCGCCCGCCCGCACGACGGCACCCTCGCCCGGCGGCAGGGCGTCGACCGGGGGCGCGGGCTTCAGCCGGTCGCCGACGAAGTGTCCTGCCACCTGGGCCTGCGTCTTGAGGAACGTCGGCGCCTCGCGCACCGCCGTGCGCAGTCGGCGCGGGTCGTACAGGGCGCTCCACGCGCACTCCTCGCCGGTGATCTGCGCGGTGAGCAGCCGGCCCGCCATCATGCCGCCGCTCAGTCCCCAGCCGCCGAACCCCGTGGCGACGTACGTGTGGTGCGCGCCCGGGTGCAGCGGGCCCACCATCGGCACGGTGTCCGTGGGGTCGATGTCCTGCGTGGCCCAGGCGTGGGTGAGGTCGACGCCCGGGAAGTGCTCGCGGGCCCACGCGGACAGGCGGTCGAAGCGCTCCCGGGTGTCGCCCGTCCCGGGGGTGAAGTGCTCCCCGGTGACGACGAGCAGCCGACGGCCCGGGTCGTCCAGGGGCGCCGTACGGACCGAGCGCGTGTTCTCGTCGGGCGTGATGTACATGCCCTCCACGTCGCGGCCGGCCTCGACGGTCCCCGCCACCACCAGTTCCCGGCGCGGGGAGAGGCGGGCGAAGAGCAGGGCCCGGTCGAAGATCGGGTAGTGCGTGGCCACCACGACGTCCCGCGCGGTGACCGTCGCTCCCGCCTCCGTCCGCACCCGGCACGGCTCGCCCTCGTCCAGGCCCTGCACGGTGGTGTCCTCGAAGATCCGCCCGCCGTGCGCCTCCAGGTCGTCGGCGAGGGCCAGCAGGTACTTGCGCGGGTGGAACTGCGCCTGCCCGGTGACCTCGACCGCGCCCGCGACCGGGAAGGGCAGCCCCGTCTCCGTCACGAACGACGCCGGCAGCCCCGCCTCCCGCGCGGCGGCGGCCTCGGCGCGCACTTCGTCCACCCGGCTCTCGTCGCGGACGTAGGTGTAGGCGCTGCGGGTCTCCCAGTCGCAGTCGATGCCCAGCTCGGCCACGATGCCGGCCGCGTGCGCGATCGCCTCCGACTGGGAGCGGGCGTACAGGCGCGCGCCCTCGGGACCGCGGGTGCGGCGCAGCTTGTCGTAGACCAGCGAGTGCAGGGCGGTGAGCTTGGCGCTGGTGTGGCCGGTGACGCCGGCGGCCACCCGCCCGGCCTCCAGCACCGCCACGCTCCGCCCCGCCCGGGTCAGCTCCCAGGCCGCGCTGAGTCCGGCGACGCCGGCGCCGATCACGGCGACGTCGACGTCGAGGTCCTCCGCGAGGGCCGGCCGGGGCGCGCCGCCCGGCGCCGTCTGCAACCAGTACGAGCCGTTGACCTGCGCTTTCTCCGTCATGAGGTCCTGAGTACCCCATTGTCACGGCTTCAGTGACCGGGCGTGCGTCCGCCGGGGGCGAGTCCCCCCGGGCGGACGCGTCCGGCGGCCGGCGCGCTCTACCGGCGCCAGGGTCCCGTCACCGCGAAGGTCGTGCCGGGCGTGTAGCAGTTGACGTACATCGTGTCGCCGTCGGGGGAGAAGGTGACCCCGGCGAACTCGCCCCACTCCGGTTCGTCCGGCGTCCCGATGTTCTGGGCGCCGCGGGCCATCGCGTAGACCTCGCCGCGCCGGGTCACGCCGTAGACGTGCTGGGCGCCGTTGCCGTCCTCGCAGACCATGAGGCCGCCGCTGGGGGCCAGGCAGATGTTGTCGGGGGACTCGCCGGGCAGCTGGACGTCGGTGTCCGGGCCGAAGACGATCACCAGGGTCAGGCGGCGCCGCTCGGGGTCGTAACGCCAGATCTGGCCGTAGTGGTCGGCCGCCGACCCCTCCGCGCTGCGGGCGAAGGAGGACACGAAGTACACGCTGCGGCCGCCCCAGTAGCAGCCCTCCAGCTTCTGCGCGTGCGTGACGCCGCCCCGGCCGAAGTCCTGGTGCCGGATGGGCGTCCCGGCGGCCAGCGGGTCGGGTACGTCGATCCACTGGACGCCGTCGAACTCGGCGCCGGTCTCCTGGATCGACGACAGGTCGGGCACCCCGGGCACGCGCATCGCCTGGAGCCGTCCGCCCGCCCGCAGCGAGCCCCTGCCGCCCAGCGGCTTCTCGGGCAGGAACCGGTAGAAGAGGCCGAAGGGACGCTCGAACGCGTCCTCCGTCTCGTACACGACGCCCCGCCGCGGGTCCACGGCGATCGCCTCGTGCTGGAAGCGGCCCATCGCGGTCAGCGGCACCGCGCCCGTGCGGCGCGGGTCGGCGGGGTCGACCTCGAAGATGAAGCCGTGGTCCTTGGTGTAGCCGTTGGTCCCCGCCTTGTCCTCGGTCTCCTCGCAGGTGAGCCACGTGTGCCAGGGGGTGGGCCCGCCGGCGCAGTTGACCGCCGTCCCGGCGATCGCGACCCGCTCGTCGCGGACGTGGCCCCGGGAGTCCAGGGTCAGGGCCGTACAGCCGCCCTTGCCCTCCGGGTCGTACGTCAGGCCCTCGACCGTGGGGACCGGGATGCGGCCGTCGGCGCGGTTCTCGTGGTTGCGCACCAGGTGGACGCCGCCGGGCCGGCCGGTGGAACGCGCGGGGAAGGCCGCCATGCCGTCGTGGTTGGACGGCACCGGGCCCTCACCCGAGCGCAGCTCGTCGCCCTCGCGCGACAGGACCCGGTAGCGGAATCCTTTCGGCAGATCGAGGAGACCGTCGGGGTCGGGGATCAGGGGGCCGTAGCCGGTGTGGCCGAGGGACTGCGCGGCGGCGGTGCCGGCGAAGAGTTCGGAGAGGGCTCCGGTGAAGGCGATGCCTGCGCCGAGGGCGCCGGTGCGGGCCAGGACCTGACGTCGTGTTGCGGACATGGGGCGACCTTCCTGTTGGCGGACAGGACTGTGACCCGCTGTGTCTATCACCTGACCGGAGTCCCGGGAACCACGCGCGTAGAACGTGTCCCCGGTGTCCTCGGTGTCCCCGGTGTCCTCGGGGGTCCTGGGGTGTTCCACGACCTCCGCGGGTGTCTCACCGCTCCACGGAGTGCTCCTGCGCCTTCTCCAGGAACCGGAGCAGTTCCACCGGGAAGGGCAGCACCAGCGTGGAGTTCTTCTCGGCGGCGACCGCCACCACCGTCTGCAGCAGCCGCAGTTGCAGGGCCGCGGGTGTCTCGGACATCTCCCGGGCGGCCTCGGCGAGCACCTTGGACGCCTGGAGCTCGGCGTCGGCGTTGATGACCCGGGCCCGGCGTTCCCGGTCGGCCTCGGCCTGGCGGGCCATGGAGCGCTTCATCGTGTCCGGCAGGGACACGTCCTTGATCTCGACCCGGTCGATCTGCACACCCCAGCCGACCGCCGGACTGTCGATCATCAGCTCCAGGCCCTGGTTGAGCTTCTCCCGGTCGGACAGGAGGTCGTCCAGGTCGCTCTTGCCGATGATCGACCGCAGCGAGGTCTGCGCCATCTGCGAGACGGCGAACCGGTAGTCCTCCACCCGCACCAGCGCGTTGGCCGCGTCGACCACCCTGAAGTACACGACGGCGTCCACCCGCACGGTGACGTTGTCCCGGGTGATGCCCTCCTGGGCGGGCACCGGCAGCGTCACGATCTGCATGTTCACCTTGTGCAGCCGGTCCACGAACGGGACCACCATCGTGAAGCCCGGCTCCCGCACCCGACCCGCGAGCCGCCCGAGCCGGAAGACCACCCCGCGCTCGTACTGCTTGACGACCCGGGCGGCCGAGGCGAGACAGAGGACACCGGCGCTCCCCACGGCGGCGGCCGCGGTCAGCAGTTCCTGGACCATGACGACCTCCTCGTCCTGAGGCGGACGGTGCCCCGTGCCACGTGACGCACAGGAGCCCGTTTCGTCCGTCTTTGACACGATAGGCCCGATGCCCGGTCCGAGGCCATGCCCCGGACCGGGCGCCGTCACCGCAGGGGTGGTCCCGCCGGCGGGACTACACGGCCGCCTTCACCGGTTCGGTGACCTTCACGGGGTCCGTCCCGGTCGCGCTGTGCCGCTCCGCCCAGTTCTCCAGCGCGGTGCGGCAGGCGTGGTCCAGGTGGTGCAGGCCGGACAGGTCCAGCTCGACGGGCCGGTCCTGCGGCAGCGCCTCCAGGCTCTCCAGGATCTTCGGCAGCCGCAGGAAGGTCGCGTTGCCCGACAGGTGCGCCTGGACGGGACCGGCACCCTTGTCGACGACCTCCAGCTTGAGGTGCGAGGCCTCCCAGGCGGTCTTGGCCACGGACAGGGCCAGACCGATGAGCACGCCCTCGAACATGTTCACGGCGACGATGGACACGGCCGTGACGACCAGGATCAGCGCCTCGCCCCGGTGCCCCCGCCACAGCGAGACGACCCCGCGGAAGGGGATCAGCTTCCAGCCGGCGTGGACCAGGATGCCGGCCAGCGCGGGCAGCGGGATCAGCGCCAGCGCGGACGGCAGCAGCGCGGCGAACAGCAGCAGCCACACCCCGTGCAGCACCCGGGACGCCTTGGTCCGCGCGCCGGCGCTCACGTTGGCGGAGCTGCGCACGATGACCGCCGTCATCGGCAGCGCGCCGAGCAGACCGCATACCGTGTTGCCCGCGCCCTGCGCCATCAGCTCCTTGTTGTACTCGGTGCGCGGGCCGCTGTGCAGCCGGTCCACCGCGGCGGCGCTGAACAGGCTCTCCGCCGACGCGATCAGGGTGAAGGCCACGATCGTGCCGAGCAGGCCCACGTTCAGCAGTTCGCCGAAGGCGTCGGCGCCGGGCGGCTGGATGGAGTCCAACAGGCCGTTGACCTCGACGGTCGCGACCGACAGACCGAACGCCGCGGTGACCGCCGTGGCCAGGACGACCGCGGCGAGCGCGCCGGGCACGGTCTGCGCCCGCCGGGGCAGCCGCTTCCACAGCACCATCACCGCGACGGTGCCCGCGCCGAGGGCGAGCGAGGTGAGCGCCGCGGTACTGCCGAGCGCGTCGGCCACGGCCCCGGGCAGCCCGGTGATCTTGTCGAGGCCGGAGGCGGGAGCGGTCAGTCCGGCCGCCGAGTACAGCTGGCCGGCGATGAGTACGAGGCCGATGCCGGCCAGCATGCCCTCGACCACGGACAGGGAGATCGCCCGGAACCAGCGCCCCAGCCTCAGGGCGCCCATCACGAGCTGTATGAGACCGGCGGCCAGCACGATCACGCCGAGCGCGGGCAGCCCGTACGCGTCGACGGCTCCGAAGACCAGCACGGTCAGGCCGGCGGCCGGCCCGGACACCTGGAGGCTGCTGCCCGGCAGCAGTCCGGTGACGATGCCTCCCACGATGCCGGTGACGAGGCCGAGTTCGGCCGGGACGCCGGAGGCGACGGCGACGCCCACGCACAGCGGGAGGGCGACCAGGAACACCACCAGGGAGGCGGTGACGTCCTGCCGCAGGTGCGGGAACCTGCGGAGGTTCTCGGTCATGGTGCTCATGCCGGCGCTCACAGCGTCTCGAACGCGTCGGTGGCCGCGCGGTGCGCGCGCACGGCGCCGGTGTGGACCTCGTAGTACCAGCCGTGCGTCCGCAGCCGGCCCTCCGCCAGGCCGCGTTGCACGCACGGGTAGGAGCGCAGCCGCTGGAGCTGGGCGAGGACGTGGCCCTGGACGGCGTCGGAGACCGTCGGGTCGGCGGGGTCGCACGGCTTCGGCTCGTCCGCGGCGTGCGCGAGCCAGTCGCGCACGGCGGGTACGGCGCTCAGGTCGTCGCCGCGCACCAGCGCGCCGACGGCGCCGCAGTGCGAGTGGCCGCAGACCACGATGTCCGCGACCCCGAGCACCTGCACGGCGTACTCGATGGTGGCCGCCTCGCCGGAGGGGCTCGGGGCGCCGTACGCCGGGACGATGTTGCCCGCGGTGCGCAGCTCGAAGAGCCGGCCGGGACGGGCGCCCGTGATCAGGGCCGGTACGACCCGGGAGTCGGAGCAGGTGATGAACAGGACTTCGGGCGACTGGCCTTGGGCGTGCCCGGCGAACTCCTCAGGGCGCTGTCCGTATGCGCGGGCGTTGTCGATGAGGGGCTGCATGATGCGGTGATTCCTCCTGGCGCGCGGTGGGGAGCGCGTCGGATGGGCAGGACGGTGGTGGGGGGTGCCGCCGGGCCCTCAGCAGCGGAAGACCTGGAGCGCCGCCGGCGAGAGGTCCGCCGCCCGTCTCGGCCGGTACTCGGCGCCGCCGCCGGACGGGGCGGGGGTGGGCTCCGCCGGCGCGGCCTGCCGCGGCGGCGGCCACAGGGCGGCCTCGGGCTGGGGTGCGGCGGCGGTGCGGTGGCGGTCGCGGACGCGCGGGGCGGGGGCCGGTTTCCCGGAGTGCCCGGCGGTGTGGCAGGTGACGGTCTCGTCGTGCGGCACCGTGCCGGAGGGAGTGCTGTCGGCACGAGCATTGGCCACGGCATCGCGTTCTGTGTGCGCGGATGCGAACGATGTTCCGAGGGTGAGGAACGGGAGTGCGATCAGGACGGCGGCGAGGAGCGGAATCAGGGTCCGGGCCGTCGTGCCTCGGAACATGTGCCCCCCTCCAGGCCGTTCGTGCCGCTGGTCCATGACGGCGCAGGGTCAACGGATCGTCAACACAAGGTCAATGCGCGGTCAAGAAGCACGTTAACCCTGCAAAATCGTTTGCAGGGTTAACGGAACGTTACGAGCAGGAGAGAGCCCGAAAATGGCGGGTGGGTTGGCGGGAACCGACCGCTCGTCAGGCCGTTTCGACCAGCCGGGCGGCGTCCCGGGCCAGTGCGGTGAGCCGGGAGATCGCCCGGAAGTACTTCTTGCGGTACCCGCCGTTCAGCATCTCCTCGCTGAAGAGCCGGTCGAAGGGCAGCCCGGAGGCCAGGACGGGCACCTCGCGGTCGTAGAGCCGGTCCGCCAGGACGACGAGCCGCAGCGCCGTCGACTGGTCCGGCACCGGGCGCACCCCCGTGAGGCACACGGCCGTCAGACCGTCGGTCAGGGCGCCGTAGCGGCTGGGATGGACGCGGGCGAGGTGGTCGAGGAGCGCGGGGAAGGCGTCCAGGGAGGCGCCCTGGGCGGTCTGTGCCGCGCGGGTCACCTGCTCGTCGGAGTAGGGCGACGGGGCCTCGGGCAGGCCGCGGTGGCGGTAGTCCTCGCCGTCGATGCGCAGGGCGCGGAAGTGGGCGGACAGGCCCTGGATCTCGCGGAGGAAGTCGGCTGACGCGAACCGTCCCTCGCCCAGCTTGCCCGGCAGAGTGTTGGAGGTGGCGGCGAGCGCCACGCCGGCCTCCACGAGGCGGCCCAGGAGGCTGGAGACGAGGACGGTGTCGCCGGGGTCGTCCAGCTCGAACTCGTCGATGCACAGCAGGCGGTGCCCGGAGAGGGTGCTCACGGTCTGCTGGAAGCCGAGGGCACCGACGAGGTTGGTCAGCTCCACGAAGGTGCCGAACGCCTTGCGGGAGGGTTCGGCGGGGGTGGCGTGCCACAGGGAGGCCAGCAGGTGGGTCTTGCCGACGCCGTAGCCGCCGTCGAGGTAGACGCCGCGGGGGCCGGCGGGGGCCTTGGGGGCCTTGGCACGGCCGAGACCGAAGAAGCCGCGCCTGCCGCCGCCGTCCGTCCTCTCGCCGCCGAGTCCCGTGGCGAAGCCCTCCAGGACCCGTACGGCCTCGCTCTGGCTGGGCTGGTTCGGGTCCGGGATGTACGTGCCGAAGCGGACCGAGTCGAAGCGGGGCGGGGGCACCATCTCGGCGACCAGGCGCTCCGCGGGCACGTGCGGCTCGCGGGCGCACAGGGACAGCGGGGCGGAGGCCGCCCCGGCTATCGGGGTGGGGCCGGAGGGGCTGGAACCGGAAGCGGCGGAAGAGGAGGGCGACACGGTGGTCCATGGTAGGGCCTGTTCACGCTGCGCCCCGCTGGCCACCGGGGCGCGGGGCCGACCCGCACCGGGCGGTGTGCGGACCCGCGGCACCACCCGCCGGCCGCTCCCACCGGCGCGGCCGCCCACGGCCGGCACGCCACGCACGGCCGGCACGCCATGCACGGTCGGCACGGCTGCACACGGCCACGCACGGCCACGCGCGGCCGCCCACGGCGGGGCGGCAGGCGCGGTCGCCGGACGTCGCCCGTCGGCCCGTGCTCCGCCGGTACGGTTCGGGGACCGGCCGCGTGGAACACTGCACCGCATGCGACGCCTGTTCCCTGTGACCGATCAGACAGCCGGCCCGGACCCCGACGGGACCGACCGGGAGTGGAGCCTCGCCGAGCTCGCCGCCGCCTACGCCTATCCCGAGCCCGAGGGGCGGCCGGACGGACGGCCGGGGGCGTGGCTGCGGGCCAACATGGTCTCCACCCTCGACGGCGCCGCCCAGCACGACGGCCGCTCCCAGCCCATCTCCAGCGCGGCCGACATGCGCGTCTTCGGCACCCTGCGCGCCCTGGCCGACGTGGTGGTCGCCGGCGCCGAGACCGTACGCCAGGAGGGGTACCGCCCGGCCCGCGAGCGGGCCGACTTCGCCGAGTCGCGGCGGGCTGCCGGTCAGGCCCCCGTGCCCGCGATCGCCGTGGTCAGCGCCGGTCTGGAGCTGGACTTCAGCCTGCCGCTGTTCACCTCGCCGCTGGTGCCCACCCTGGTCCTGACCGGTGCCGCCGCGGCACCGGAGCGGATCGCGGCCGCGGAGAAGGCGGGCGCCCGGGTGGTGATCGCCGGCGACGGTGTCGGCGTGGACCCCGCCCGTGCCGTCGACGCGCTCGTCGCCCTCGGACACACCCGGCTGCTGACCGAGGGAGGTCCCCGGCTGCTGGGCCAGTTCGTCGCGGCCGGGGTGCTCGACGAGCTGTGCCTGACCGTCTCGCCCCTGCTCACCGCCGGGGACGCGCAGCGGATCGCCGGGGGGCCGTCGGTCGAGGTGCCGCGGCGGTTCGTCCTGGCCTCCCTGCTGGAGGAGGAGGGATTCCTGTTCAGCCGGTACCGGCGCGACCGACCCGGCCTGGACCGACGGGACTGACCCGGCCGGTACCGGCGGGACTGACCCGGCCGGGACCGGGCTGATCGGCGGAACAGGCGGAGTCACTCGTTCCGCCCGGTCCGCGCCGGGCACACTGAATCCGGCAGTACCCGTGCGATCGCGGGGCAGGATGGTTTCCGCAGGGTCCGGTACGGCCTACGGAGGGTGGGCCCCACGGACCCGCGAAGGAGAAGGGGCGCCTGGTGTTCACAAGCGTTTTGATGATCGAGAAGGCCCTGACGTCCGCCGACGTGGAGTTCGTCACCACCTTGCACGGCGAGGAGCGGGTCGCCTTCCACGTGCTGCTCCAGCCGCGCGGCGATCAGGCGGACAGGCTGCTGAGAGCCATCGACGACGTCGCGCTCGGCGAGCTGGACGACGCCGTGCGCGAGGGCGAGACGCCCGAGGGCGAGGAGGCGCAGAGCGTCGGGCAGCGGGCCCTGGAGGTGTCCCTCACCGCCCTGCGCGCGTCCGGCGCCCAGGCGGTGGGCCGGCTGATCGAGGACCACCCGCTGGACTCGCTGAAGTCGCTGGTCACGGAGACCGGGGCCGACGAGGTGATCGTCCTGACCGACCCCCACTACGTGGAGGAGTTCTTCCACCGCGACTGGGCCTCGCGCGCCCGGCACAAGGTCGGCGTGCCGGTCCTGAAACTGTTCTCCCACAGCAAGGCATAGGCTGGGGCGGCGCCCCCGCCCAGGGGGCGCGCCCACCGACAGAGCACCTCTCGTACACCCGTCGCACCTCTGGGGAGAACAGCGCATGGCACCCGGCCTTCCTACCGCCATGGACCGACCGCACTTCATCGGCATCGGCGGCGCCGGAATGTCGGGCATCGCCAAGATCCTCGCCCAGCGGGGCGCCGCGGTGGCGGGCAGCGACGCCAAGGACTCCCCGACCGCCGAGGCGCTGCGCGCCCAGGGCGCGACCGTGCACGTCGGACACGCGGCCGAGCACCTCGCCGACGACGCCAGCTGCGTGGTCGTCTCCTCGGCCATCCGCGAGGACAATCCGGAGCTGGCCCGCGCCGCCGCCCTGGGCATCCCGGTGGTGCACCGCTCCGACGCCCTCGCCGCCCTGATGGACGGCGCGCGCCCGATCGCGGTCGCCGGCACGCACGGCAAGACCACCACCACCTCCATGCTGGCGGTCGCCCTGTCCGAGCTGGGGCTGGACCCGTCGTACGCGATCGGCGGCGACCTGGACGCGCCCGGCTCCAACGCCCTGCACGGCGAGGGCGGGATCTTCGTCGCGGAGGCCGACGAGAGCGACCGCAGCTTCCACAAGTACGCCCCCGAGGTCGCCATCGTCCTCAACGTCGAGCTGGACCACCACGCCAACTACGCGTCGATGGACGAGATCTACGAGTCCTTCGAGACCTTCGCCGGCCGGATCGTCCCCGGCGGCACCCTGGTGATCGCGGCCGACCAGGACGGCGCCCGGGAGCTGACGCGGCGGCTGGCCGGGTCGGTGCGGACGGTGACGTACGGGGAGTCCGAGGACGCCGACGTGCGCATCCTGTCGGTCGTCCCGCAGGGGCTGAAGAGCCAGGTCACCGTGGTGCTGGACGGCACCGAGCTGACCTTCGGGGTCTCCGTCCCCGGCCGCCACTACGCCCACAACGCGGTCGCCGCCCTCGCCGCCGGCGCGGCCCTCGGCATCCCGGCCGCCGAGCTGGCCCCCGCGCTGGCCGCCTACACGGGCGTCAAGCGGCGCCTCCAGCTCAAGGGCGAGGCGGCCGGCGTCCAGGTCGTCGACTCCTACGCGCACCACCCCACCGAGATGACGGCGGACCTGGAGGCCATGCGCGCCGCGGTCGGCGACGCCCGCATCCTGGTCCTCTTCCAGCCCCACCTGTTCTCCCGCACCCAGGAGCTGGGCAAGGAGATGGGTCAGGCCCTGGCCCTCGCCGACGCGTCGGTCGTCCTCGACATCTACCCCGCCCGCGAGGACCCGATCCCGGGCATCACCAGCGAGCTGATCATCGAGGCGGCCCGGGCCGCGGGCGCCGACGTGACACCGGTCCACGACAAGGCGGCGGCGCCGGCGGTGGTCGCGGGAATGGCGAAGGCCGGTGATCTCGTTCTCACCATGGGCGCGGGCGACGTCACCGACCTCGGACCGCGCATCCTGGACGAGCTGTAGAGAACCGCATTCACGAGGGGCTGAGACTCATGTCGTACGACGTCGAGAAGCCGGACGAGCAGTGGCGCGAGGAACTGGCCCCGGCCGAGTACGCCGTGCTGCGCCAGGCCGGTACGGAGCCCGCCTTCACCGGTGAGTACACCGACACCAAGACCGAGGGCGTCTACTCCTGCCGGGCCTGCGGCGCCGACCTGTTCACCTCCACGACCAAGTTCGAGTCGCACTGCGGCTGGCCGTCCTTCTTCGACCCGAAGGACACCGACGCGGTCGAGCTGATCGAGGACCGCTCGCACGGCATGGTGCGCACCGAGGTGCGGTGCGCCCGGTGCGGCTCGCACCTCGGGCACGTCTTCAAGGGCGAGGGCTATCCGACCCCGACCGACCAGCGGTACTGCATCAACAGCATCGCGCTGCGCCTCCAGCCCGCCGAGGGCTGAGCCGGCCGGGTCAGCGGGCGGCGGCCGGCAGCGTCACGGTGAACACCGTCACGCCCGGTCCGCCGCCCAGCTCGATCGTCCCGCCGTGCGCCCGCACCAGCGACCCGGCGACGGCCAGTCCGAGGCCGCTGCCGCCGCGGTCCCGGCTGCGGGCCTTGTCCACGCGGTAGAAGCGGTCGAAGATCCGCTCCCGGTCGGCGGCCGGCACGCCCGGGCCCCGGTCCGCGACGGCCACCCGCGCGGCGCCGGGCGCCACGGACAGCGTGACCGAGACCTCCGTGCCCGGCGGCGTGTGCACGGCGGCGTTGGTGAGCAGGTTGTCGATCACCTGCCGCATGCGCTGCGGGTCCATTCGCAGCGTCAGCGCCGCCGGCCCGGCCGCCACCGTCAGCGGATGCTCCGGATGCCCGGCCCGGAAGGCGTCCGCCGCCTGCCGCACCAGCTCCGTCAGATCCGCCTCCTCCCACCGCAGCGGTGCCTCCACCTCGTCCGCGTCCAGCCGGGCGAGCAGCAGCAGGTCGTCCAGGAGCACGCCCATCCGGGCCGCCTCCGCGCGCAGCCGGGCCAGGTGCCGCTCCCGTTCCCTGGGCTCGTCGGCCGCCGCGTACTGGAAGAGGTCGGCGTAACCCCGCACGGACATCAGCGGGGTGCGCAGCTCGTGGGAGGCGTCCGCGACGAACCGGCGCAGCCGCCGCTCGGCCTCGGCGCGCACCGCCAGCGAGTCGTCGATGTGCTCCAGCATCGTGTTGAACGCGGTCCGCAGCTCGGCCACCTCCCGGCCGCCGTCCCGGCCGTCCACCCGCAGCGGCAGCCGGGCCGCCGACTCGCTCAGGTCGTGCGAGGCGATGCCGTGCGCCGTGCCCGCCATGTCGCTCAGCGGCTTCAGCCCGCGCCGCAGCATCCGCCGCCCGAACACCACCAGCGCCAGCAGGGCCAGGCCGAACGCGACCACCTGCACGGTGACCAGCTGCTCCACGGTGTCCTCGACGTCCCCCAGGGGCGCGGCGCTGACCAGCACCACCCCGGGCTCGACCTCGCAGGCCCGCAGCAGATAGGGGCCGTGCCCGCCGATCCGGACGGTGCGGGTGAGGTCCTCGTCCGAGCGGGCCATCGTCCGCGCGAGAGCGGTGAGCGCACCGCTGTCGGCCGGCACCTCGGCGGGCGTGCGCAGCTCGGCGGAGCCGGCGGAGACGTCGTACACGGCCGTGTACCAGCCGTAGTAGGGCTTGCGCCGGACCGTGCCGTGCTCGGCGGCGTCCTTGGACTGCACCACCTGCACCAGCTTCATCTGGTCGGCGAGCTGGCGCTCCAGGTAGTCCCGCATGTACGCGGTCAGCACCGTGCCGACCACGGCGAACACCACCAGCGACAGCACCCCGAGGCCCAGCGCCAGCCGGGTCCCGAGCCGCAGCCCGCGGTAGGCCCGCCACAGCCGGCGTATCACCGGGCCGGCTGCCGGATCACGTACCCGAACCCCCGCACCGTCCGGATCAGCGGTTCACCGGCGCCGTCGGCGTCCTCGGCGTCACCGAGCTTGCGGCGCAGCCGGCTGACGACCAGCTCCACCACGTTGGACCGGCCGCCGAAGCCGTACTCCCACACGTGGTCCAGGATCTGCGCCTTGGTCAGCACGGCCGGCGACCTGCGCATCAGGTAGCGCAGCACCTCGTACTCGGTCGGGGTCAGCGACAGCCGCCGCTCGCCCCGGCGCACCTCGCGGGTGTCCTCGTCCACCGTCAGGTCCCCCACCCGCAGCACCGACCGCCGGGAACCCGGCCCGGCGCTGCGCCGCAGCACGGTCCGCAGCCGGGCCATCAACTCCTCGACGGCGAACGGCTTGACCAGGTAGTCGTCGCCGCCCCGGGTCAGACCCGCCACCCGGTCGGCCACCCCGTCGCGCGCGGTGAGGAAGACCACCGGCACCATCGTGCCGGCGCCGCGCAGCCGGTCCAGGACACCGAAGCCGTCGACGTCCGGCAGCATCAGGTCGAGCACCACGATGTCCGGACGGAACCCGGCGGCCAGCCGCAGCGCCTGCTCGCCGGTGTTCGCGGTGACCGCCTCCCAGCCCTCGTAACGGGCGACGGTGGCCACCAGGTCGGCGATGGGCGGGTCGTCGTCCACCACGAGCAGTCGTACTTTCTCCACCCGCTCATACTGCGCCACGGTCCTCCCGCACCCCTATACCGCGTGGGCCCGCGGACCGGGATCGACAGGAGAACGACAGGTACCCGGAGGCGGACGCGGAACGCCGGGGCCCGGCACGGCTGGGCCGCCCGCGGCGGGGTAGGTGGCCTCACGCGGCCGCCACGGGCCCGCAACACCGGACGTCTAGACTCTCCCGGCAACGACCCGTAGCGACCTGGCCAGAACTTTCCGCCCACCCGAAGGGTATTCGGCGTTTTGATACGGATGGATTCAGTCACCAAGCGGTACCCGGACGGCACCGTGGCGGTCGACCGGCTGTCGCTGGAGATACCGGACCGCTCGATCACGGTCCTCGTCGGACCCTCGGGCTGCGGCAAGACGACGACCCTGCGGATGATCAACAGGATGGTGGAACCCACCGAGGGCACCATCTCCCTGGACGGCGAGGACCTCCAGCGGCAGCCGGTCACCACGCTGCGCCGGTCGATGGGGTACGTCATCCAGAACGCCGGGCTCTTCCAGCACCGGACGATCCTCGACAACATCGCCACCGTGCCCCGCCTGATCGGCTGGGGCAAGCAGAAGTCCCGGGACCGGGCGGCCGAACTGATGGAGCGGGTGGGGCTCGACGCCTCCCTCGGCAAGCGGTACCCGTACCAGCTCTCCGGCGGACAGCAGCAGCGCGTCGGTGTGGCGCGGGCGCTCGCCGCCGACCCGCCCGTGCTCCTCATGGACGAGCCGTTCTCCGCGGTCGACCCCGTCGTCCGCAAGGGCCTCCAGGACGAACTGCTGCGCATCCAGGACGAACTGGGCAAGACCATCGTCTTCGTCACGCACGACATCGACGAGGCCGTCAAGCTGGGCTCCATGGTCGCGGTGATGCGCACCGGCGGCCTGCTCGCCCAGTTCGCGCCGCCCGCCGAGCTGCTGTCCGACCCGGCGGACGACTTCGTCGAGGACTTCCTGGGCGCCGACCGCGGCATCCGCCGGCTCTCCTTCTTCCCGTCCGCGGGCCTGGAGCCGACGACCGGCCCGGTGGTGCGGATCGACGCCACCGCCGAGCAGCTCGCCGCGGCCGACGCCCCGTACCTGCTGGTGACCGACGCGGACGGCAGGCCGCTGGGCTGGGCCGAGCCGCGGGACCTGACGCCCGGCGCCATCCGGCCCGAGCGCCTCCTGTCGCACGGGCGGCCGTTCCGGCCCGGCACCGACTCGCTGCGGGCGGCCCTCGACTGCGCGGTGCTCTCGCCGACCGGCTGGGCCGTCGCCGTGGACGCCGACGGCCGGGTGACCGGCGTCGTCTCCCAGCAGGCCGTCGGCGACGCGATCCGCGCCGCCCACGTCGCGGGGGACGCGGACGGGAGACCGGCGGCGCGGCCCGCCGCCGTCTCCGTCACCGAGGCCGCCCCGTGAACGGCTTCTTCGACATCCCGAGCGACCTCGACAACACCTACTTCGGGCTGATCGGACTGCACCTGCGCGAGGCGCTGCTCCCGGTGCTGGCCGGACTGCTGCTCGCGCTGCCCGTCGCCCAGCTCTGCGTGCGGTTCCGCTGGCTGTACCCGCCCGTGCTCGGTGTGACCACCGTCTTCTACGCCATCCCCTCGCTGGCGGTCTTCGTCGTCCTCATCGACTACACGGGCCAGACCGAGCTGACGGTGATGATCCCGCTGGCCGTCTACAGCCTGGTGGTGCTCGTCCCGGCGATCGTCGACGGCGTGCGGTCGGTGCCCGAGGAGACCCTCGCCGCCTCCACCGCCATGGGCTTCGGTCCCGTACGGCGCTACCTCCAGGTGCAGTTGCCGATCGCCGTGCCCGCCATCCTCGCCGGGCTGCGCGTGGCGGTGTCGGCGAGCATCTCGCTGGTCAGCGTCGGCGCCCTCATCGGCAACCAGGGCGCCCTCGGCAACCTCCTCGCGGACGCCCAGAAGTACGGCCGCCCCGAACTGGCGGTGAACTCCGTCCTCACCACCGCCGTACTGGCGATCCTGTGCGACGCGGCACTCGTCCTGCTCCGCAACCTGCTGACGCCGTGGATGCCGCGGGGCGGGACCAGGCGCCCCAAGGCAGCCGCCGTCCGGCGGGACCGGCCCGAGACGGAGAAGGCGGCGGCCCGGTGAACGTGATCAACTTCGTCAACGCGTTCTTCAGCGACAGCGCCCACTGGCACGGCTACGACGGCATCCCGCAACGCCTGCTGGAGCACGTCCAGTACTCGCTGCTGGCCCTCGGCCTGGCCGCCGCGATCGGGCTGCCCGTCGGGCTGCTGACCGGGCACACCGGACGCGGTGGCAACGTGGTCGCCTTCGTCGCCACCGCCGCCCGCGCGCTGCCCAGCTTCGGACTGCTGGTGCTGATCGCCGTCGCGGTCGGCATCGGCCTGCTGCCCGTGATGATCCCGCTCGTCGTGCTCGCGGTCCCGCCGATCCTGGTGACCACCTACGAGGCGGTCCGCTCCGTCGACCCCTCCCCGGTGGACGCCGCCCGGGGCATGGGCATGCACGAGTCGAGCATCCTCTTCCGGGTCGAACTGCCCGTCGCCCTGCCGCTGATCCTCAGCGGACTGCGCTCGGCCGCCATCCAGGTCGTGTCGACGGCCACCATCGCCGCGTACGTCAGCCTCGGCGGAATCGGCCGCTACATCATCGACGGGCTCTACCAGCGCGACTACGAGAAAGTGGTCGGCGGGGCCACCCTGGTGGCGCTCCTGGCGCTCGTCACGCTCGCGCTCTTCTGGGCGGCGGGGCGGCTGGCGGTCTCGCCCGGGGTGCGCAGGCGCTGACCGAACGGCAAGGAATCGAACACAGTTGTGGAAAACGTAATCATGCTGTTCTTGACTGAGCGACAAGTGGCTCGTTTGGATCGGTGGATGACTTCCACCGCCAAGAGCAGCAGGTCCAGGACGAGGCACACCGGCGCGGCGGCCGTCGCGCTCACCGCCGCCACGGCGCTGCTCGCGGGCTGTTCCTCCTCCTCCGACGACACCTCCGACAACCCCCTCGCCGGCGAGAAGGCGGAGGCCGGCACCGTCGTCGTCGGCTCGAACAACTTCGCCGAGAGCACCCTGCTCGCCGACATCTACGGGGAGGCTCTCAAGGCCAAGGGCCTCAAGGTCACCTACAAGCACAACATCGGCAGCCGCGAGACGACGTACGGCCTGATGAAGAACGGCTCGGTCACGGTGCTGCCCGAGTACAACGGCTCGCTGCTGGCCTACCTCGACTCCGAGGCCGAGCAGAAGTCCGCCGAGGCGGTGAACGAGGCGGCGAAGGGCAAGCTCGACCAGAAGCTGACGCTGCTGGAGTCGTCGCCGGCGGAGAACAAGGACTCGGTCAGCGTCAACGCCGCGACCGCGAAGAAGTACGGGCTCACCGCGGAGTCGACCCTCGCCGACCTGAAGGAGGTCGCGCCGGACCTGGTGATCGGCGGCTCGCCCGAGTTCCAGACCCGGCAGCAGGGGCTGAAGGGCCTGGAGTCCGTGTACGGCCTGAAGTTCAAGTCCTTCAAGGCGCTGGACGCGGGCGGTCCCCTCACGCAGTCGGCGCTCACCAAGAACACCGTGCAGGCGGCGGACGTGTTCACCACCGACCCGACCATCATCAAGGAGAAGTTCGTCGTCCTGAAGGACCCGGAGAACCTCTTCGGCTACGCGAACGTGACTCCGCTGGTGTACAAGGAGGGGCTCTCCGAGGAGGGCGTCGCCGCGCTGAACGCGGTCTCCGCCGAGCTGGACACCAAGACGCTCCTCGACCTGGACGCCCAGGTGCAGCTGGACAAGAAGGACCCGCTGGACGTGGCCAAGGAGTGGCTCGCGTCGGCCGGACTGGGCTGAGCCCGGTCCCCGGCCGCCGTCACGGCGCCGCGGCCCCGGCCGCGGCGTCGATCAGCTGGTCGATCAGTGCGACGAGGACGTCCCGGCAGGAGGCCCGGTCCCGCGCGTCGCACAGCAGCACCTGCACGTGGGCCGGCAGCGCCAGCGCCTCCCGGACGGCCTCGGCCGGATACGGGTGCCGCCCGTGGAAGCCGTTGACGCCGACGACGAACGGAATGCCCCGCCGCTCGAAGAAGTCGATGGCCGCGAAGCTCGACTCCGGTCTGCGGACGTCGACCAGGACCACGGCGCCCAGGGCGCCGATCGCCAGGTCGTTCCACATGAACCAGAACCGCTGCTGACCGGGTGTGCCGAAGAGGTACAGCACCAGTTCCCGGCCGATGCTGATCCGGCCGAAGTCGAGGGCCACGGTCGTGGCCCGCTTCTCCTCGATCCCGGCGAGGTCGTCCACGTCCAGGCCCGCCGCGGTCAGCGCTTCCTCGGTCCGCAGCGGCGCGATCTCGCTCACCGACCCGACCATGGTGGTCTTGCCGACGCCGAAACCCCCGGCGACGAGGATCTTCACGGCGTCGGGCGCGGCGGCCGGGGGCGCGGGTGCCGTGGGCGCCGGAGCGGTGCGGTCAGAGCCGGCCAAGGCCGTCCCTCACTTTCTGCAGCAGGTCCAGATCCGGGTGGGCGCGGGAGACGAGGTGCGGCGGCCGGGCGGTGATCCGGCCCGCCTCCAGCAGGTCGCAGAGGAGGATCACGACCACGCTCACCGGCAGGTCGAGGCGAGCCGCGACCTCCGCGACGGCGACGGGCTCGGCGCACAGCCGCAGTATGCGCAGGTGCTCGGGCTGCGGCCGGGCGGCCCGGGTGGGCTGCGGATCGACCGCGGTCACCGTCGTGATGAGGGTGAAGTCGGCGCGGCTGGGCCGGGTCCGGCCGCCGGTCAGGGTGAACGGCCGCACCAGCCGGCCCCCCGCGTCGCCTCCGGTCACGTCACTCGCCGGGGGCGGCGGTGGCCCGCGGTGCCGCGCTCAGATGCTCGCCGATCTTCTTCACCAGCATGTTCATCTGGTACGCCACGACACCGACGTCGGCGTTGGGTCCGGTGAGGACGACGAGGTGGGCGCCCGGACCCGCCGAGGTGAGGATCAGGTAGCCGCCCGCCATCTCGATGAGTGCCTGGCGCACCGGGCCGCCGCGGAAGTCCATGCTGACGCCCTTGCTGAGGCTCATCAGCCCGGACGCGGTCGCCGCCAGCCGCTCGGCGTCGTCGCGCAGGAAACCGGTGGACTTGCTGACGACCAGTCCGTCCTCGGAGAGCACCACCGCCTGGTTCACGTCGGCGACCCGCTCCACGAGTCCGGTGAGCAGCTGGTCCAGCTCGGTGTGCGTGGCGGGGGAGGGTCGGGTCATGGCGTGTCCTTGATCGGCGGTCGTCGGTCGGCGGTCGGGGTCGGGGTCGGGGGCGGGGGCGCGGCGGAGGGGAGAGCCTGCTCGTCGTCGGGGAGACCGGCGGCGGTGTCGCCGACGGTGGTGTCGTCCTCGGCGGCCTGGGCCCGCAGGGTGCCGCGCTGGAAACCGGCGAGGGACGAGGCGGCGCGCTCGGCGGTGAAGTCGGCGTAGCCGTCGTCGGCGGCGTCCGGGCCGTCCGGGCCGGCGACGGGGCCCTCGTCGCGGAGTTCGGCGGCCAGGCTCGTCTGCGGCACCCGGCGGGGCAGCGGGACGAGTCCGTCGGCCTCGGCGGGCGAGGCGGCCGGCACCGGACGGGCCGGCGGCGAGGTCCGCTTCACGGGAAGGGGACGGCCCTCCCCGGCACCGGACGCCACGCTCGCGAGAGCCTCGGGAACCGGCGCTCCGCCGTCGGTGCCGGACTCCGCGACCGGGTCCGGCACCACGATGTCGTGCGGGACGAGCACGATGGCGGTGGTCCCCCCGTACGGCGAGGAGCGCAGCGTCACGGTGATGCCGTGCCGGTGGGCGAGCCGGGCGACGACGAACATGCCGAGCCGCAGGTCGTCCGCGAGCGCCACGACGTCGAACTGCGGGGCCACGGCGAGCTGGGCGTTGAACGAGGCGTAGTCCTCCTCCGACAGCCCCAGGCCGCGGTCCTCGATCTCCACGACCAGGCCCTTGGCGACCATCGCGGCCCGCACCCCGACCGGCTGGGGGGCGGGGGAGTACGCGGTGGCGTTGTCGATGAGTTCGGCCAGGAGGTGGATCACGTCGGCCACCGCGGGCGGGGCGAGGGCCACCTCCTCGTCGGTGTGCAGCTCCACCCGCTGGTACTCGGCGACCTCGCCGACGGCGCTGCGCAGGATGTCGACCAGCGCTACGGGCTCGCGCCAGGTGCGCCGCGGCTGCTCGCCGCTGATGATCACGAGGTTCTCCTCGTACCGGCGCAACTGGCTCGCGGTGGAGTCCAGTTCGTAGAGACCCTTGAGGATCTCGGGGTCGGTGTGCTCGCGCTCCAGGGCGTCCAGCTTGCCGAGCTGCATGTTGACGAGGTTCTGGCTCTGCCGGGCGATGCCGAGGATCACCTTCTGGAAGCCGCGCCGGGTGTCGGCCAGTTCGACGGCGGTGTGCACGGCGGTGCGCTGCGCCGTGTTGAACGCCTGTGCCACCTGGCCGAGTTCGTCGCTCCCGTAGTCCAGCGGCGGGGTCGCCGACTCCACGTCGACCTTCTCGCCCCGCTCCAGCCGGGCCACCACCTCGGGCAGCCGCTCCTCGGCCAGGCTCAGGGTGGCGAGCCGCAGCCCGCGCAGCCGGCGGGAGAGCGAGCGGGTGATGCGCCAGGACATGCCGACGCACAGCAGCAGGGCGACCAGGCCGCCCGCGCTGAGGGAGGCCGCGGTGATCAGCAGTCCGCGCGCCTCGGCGGCGCTGCGGTCGAGCAGTCCGTCCGTCTGCTGCCGGATCAGTGCCGCGTACTGGTCGGAGACCTTGTCCAGGGCGGTCGTCCAGCGCTGCCGCGCGTCCGGCAGGTCGATCCGCCCGTCACCGCCCGGCGCGCGGGCCGCGAGCACCTGGTCCTCGACGGACTGCACGGCCGCCCACTCGGGGCTCGCGAGGATCCGCTCGGTCTGCGCCTTCGCCTCACCCCGCAGGGAGGGGACGATCTGGTCCTGGACCAGCCAGCGCCGGGTGTGGACCAGCTGGGCGAACTCCGCCCACTCCTCCTCGCCCATCCGGTCGGACGGCCAGGCCAGGGTGAGCCGGGCGTCCTCCTGGGACACCAGTTCCGCCGCGTGCTCCAGGGCGACCAGCGGTCCGGCCTGCGAGGTGAGGTCGCCGTCGTCGACCTGGGAGAGTTCCTCGAAGGCGTGGATCTGCTCGTCGATGATCGACGTGTACTGGTCGAGTGCCTGGTCGGCGGTGATGTCACGGGGGTCGTCGACCTGGTCGCGGTAGTACTCGAGGCTGCCCACCGAGCCCAGCACCGAGTACAGCCGGTCCGCGACCCGGTCGGGCGCCTGCTCGATCGTCTCCGACCGGCCGACCAGCTGGGCCACCGCCGCGTCCGACTTCTTGCGCTGGGCGTCCAGTTCGGTCCGGTCGCCGCCGGGGCCCGCGAGCCACGCCGCCGACAGACTGCGCTCCTTCTGCAACGCGAGCGCCGCCTCGGTGCCCATGGCGCCGGTGGACCGGCTGAGTTCCGTCTGCGCCCGCAGCCGCAGGCCCTCGGAGAACATCTGGATCGTCGTCACCCCCCACACCGTGGCGAGGGTGACGCCCGGGACCAGGGCCAGGAGGATCAGGGAGAGACGTATGGAGCCGAGGCGGCGCCGGGCACCCGTCCGTGCAGACATCGTCGTCCTAGGCGATCAGTGGGGAAGGCTGTCAGGTGTGCGCCGACGCGTGCGGCCGCGGGGCCCGGTCACCGGGTGCCGCCCGCGGCGAAGCGTGCGACCGCGTCGGCGTTGGCCCGGGTCACGAAGGCGGGGCCGGTCAGGACGGGCGCCACTCCGCCGCCGCTGACGTTGCCGTTGGTGCGGTACAGCCAGAGCGCGTCCACCGCGAGGTACCCCTGGAGATACGGCTGCTGGTCCACCGCGAACTGCACCTCGCCCCGCTTGACCGCGGCGACCAGGTCCTCGTCCAGGTCGAAGGTGGCGACCCGGGCCCTGCTGCCCGCCTCCGCCACGGCCTCGACCGCGGTGAGCGCGAAGGCCGCGCCGTTCATGACGACCTGGTCGATGCTGGAGTCCTGCCGCAGCCGCGCCGTGACGGCCGCGCCCACCGCCTCCATGTCGGTGCCCTCGACGTAGAGCATCTCGGTCTCGCCCCCGAAGGTCTTCTTCACCCCGGCGCAGCGGGCCTCCAGGGCGACGTTGCCCCGCTCGTGGATGACGCACAGGGCGTGCCGGGCCCGCAGGTCGTCCAGCTTGTCGCCGACGGCCCGGCCCGCGACGCTCTCGTCCTGCCCGAAGTACTGGAGGAGCCCGGTCGACCGCCAGGCGTCGATACCGGAGTTGAGCCCGACGACGGGGATGCCGGCCGCCTCCGCCTCGGCGATCGGCCCCTTCATGGCCTGCGGTTTGGCCAGGGTCACGGCGATGCCGTCGGCTTTCTCGCGAATCGCGTCCCGCACCAGGCCGGCCTGGTCGGCGGTGTCGGCGTCACCGGCGTACGTCAGGTCGACGCCGTCCTTCGCGGCGGCCGCCTCGGCGCCCTTGCGCACCCGGTCCCAGAAGGCGTCGCCCTCACCGCCGTGGGTGACCATGACGATCTTCATCGGGTCGCCGCCGGACCCGGCCGCGGCGCCGGTGGCCGAGCCGTCCTCGTCCGCGCCGAGGGCGGAGCAGCCGGTCGCCAGCAGGCAGAGCGCCGCGGCGAGGGCGGCGGCGCGCAGACGTCCGGGCGTGGGGGTGGACGGGGGAGGAGTACTCATGGGGGTCGCGGCACCTCGCTGTGCGGCCGAGCAGGAGGAACGGGGCGAGGGGGACCGGAGCCGCGTGAGGGTGCGCCAACCGGGTGAATCTCGCCTGGCCGGAGCAAACCGTGTGTGACCGCCGGTAGTCAAGTGACCCGCGACCTGCCACCAGTTGTCGGTGCCGCATCGTGATGAACGGGACGGGTGAAACGTGAGTGAACGGATGAGGTCGCTCGACGCCCCTCGTCCGCGCCCCGGCTCCCGCGGTGGCGCACCCGGTGTCGAGGTCCGGACCACCGGGGGGCCAGGAAGGGGCAGCTGACGGTGCGTTATCTTGTACGGGGGGTTAAGACAGGCGGCACGGCCTGTTGAGTTCCAGCCCGGAAGGTCCAGCCGATGGCGAGGCAGCTACGCGCCGAACAGACCCGCACGACGATCATCGGGGCCGCCGCCGAGCTGTTCGACCGTCAGGGCTACGAGTCGACCAGCCTGAGCGAGATCGTGGCCCACGCCGGAGTGACCAAGGGCGCCCTGTACTTCCACTTCGCGGCGAAGGAGGACCTCGCGCACGCCATCATGGAACTCCAGTCCCTCACGTCGCGCCGGCTCGCCACGGAGCTGGACGGCAGGGGGTACACCTCCCTGGAGGCGCTGATGCGCCTGACCTTCGTGATGGCGCGGCTGTGCGAGGAGGGGCCGGTGCTGCGGGCCGGTCTGCGGCTCGCCACCGGGGGAGTGACGGTGCGCCCGCCGCTGTCGCACCCCTTCACCGAGTGGCGCGAGATCGCCTCGTCCCGCCTCCTGGACGCCGTCCGGCAGTCCGACGTGCACCCGGACATCGACGTCGACTCCGTCGCCCACACCCTCGTCTGCTCCATCGTCGGCACCCGGGTGGTGGGCGGCACCCTGGAACCCGACGCGCGGCAGCCGCGCCGCCTGGCCGGGATGTGGCGCCTCCTCATCCGCGGCATGGTGCCGGTCACCCGGCGCGCGCGCTACCTCACGCTGGCGGCACGCCTGGAGCGGGATCTGACCTCCGCCTGACCTCGGCGGCCGTCTTGGGCCCGGGACGGCCGGCCCCCTCGCCGTGCCCCGCCGCGGCCCCCTCGCCGTGCCCCGCCGCGGCCACCTCGACGGTGCCGCCCGGCCCGAGCCAACGGTCCGGCCGGTCCCGGACGGCGATACGGTGAGCCGCATGCCCGACACCCCGCCGGAGTCCGCCCCGGTCATCCTCGGCAACGCACCGGGGTCCTTCCCCCACAGCGTGCTGGCCGAACGGCACCCCGCCATCGTCCGCCAGGTGCGCGAGGCGTTCCCCTACGACCCCGAGCGGCAGGCCGCCCTCGACGCGCTGCTCGCGAGCTGCGCCGACGGGGCGATCGAGCCGCTGCCCGACACGGCCGACGCCGCGGACCGCCGCCGCTGGGCGGAGTGGGGGACGGACCGGTACGCGGGCCGCTCCTGGTTCGACGTGCCCTGGCTGTGGGCCGAGAGCCACTTCTACCGCCGGCTCCTCGACGCCGTCGGATACTTCGGCCCCGGTCCCTGGCGAGGCATCGACCCCTTCCGGCCCGCCAAGCTCGCCGAACTCCGGTCCGCGGAGACGGACGAGGAACTGGCCGCCCTCGACGACCTCGCCGGCCTGCCCGCCGAGGAGCGGTCCCGGGCACTGCTGCACGGCTCGCTCTGGGGCAACCGCGCGGACCTGAGCTTCCGCCTCTCCGGCAGTGGCGGCCGCGCCGAGGACCGGGCGGCGGCCCTGGTCGCCGACGACGGCGACGCCCTCTGGTCACTCCTCCCGCCCCCGGCGCCCGGCACCCCGGCGCCCGGCTCCCCGGCCCCGGCCACCCTGTGCCTCGTCGCCGACAACGCGGGCCGCGAACTCGTCCCCGACCTGCTGCTCATCGCCCACCTCCTCGCCGAGGGCCGTGTCGGACGGGCGGTCCTGCACGTCAAACCGCACCCCTACTACGTCTCCGACGCCACGCCCGCCGACGTGCTCGACGCCCTGCGGCGGCTGGTGGCGGCGGGCGGAGCTGCCGCCTCCTACGGCGAGGGACTGTGGACCGCACTGGCCGACGGCCGCGTCACCGTCCGCGCCCACCCGTTCTCCTGCGCCCCGTTGCCGTACGCCGACATGCCCGGCGACCTGCGCGCCGAGTTCGCCGCGGCGACGGTCACCGTCCTCAAGGGCGACCTCAACTACCGCCGCCTGGTGGGCGACCGGTACTGGCCGGCGACGACGCCCTTCGCGGACGTGACCGGCTGGTTCCCGGGCCCCGTCGCCGCGCTGCGCACCCTGAAGTCCGACGTGGTCACCGGCCTGACCGCGCGGACGGAGGCCGCGCTGGAGGCGAGCGGGGAACGGCGCTGGCGCACAAGTGGCACCCATGCGCTGATCCAGGTCAAGGGCTGAGCGGACGGCGGCGCGGGCTGAGCGGACGGCGGCGCGGGAAGGACGGACGGCGGCGCCGGAAGGACGGACCGGCGAAAGTTCCCGCCGTCCGCCCTGATTCACGCGATGGTGTGATCATGTGCCGCTGCGCGGATGTGCCCGCGGGGCCATGGGTAGGGCCCGGCCATGACGCAACAGCCCTTCGCACTCCCGCACTTCTACCTGCCGCATCCCGCGCGGCTCAACCCGCATCTCGACGAGGCCCGCGCCCACTCGGCGACGTGGGCGCGGGAGATGGGCATGCTGGAGGGCTCCGGCGTCTGGGAGCGGTCCGACCTCGACGCGCACGACTACGGCCTGCTCTGCGCCTACACCCACCCCGACTGCGACGGGCCGGCGCTCTCCCTCATCACCGACTGGTACGTGTGGGTCTTCTTCTTCGACGACCACTTCCTGGAGAAGTTCAAACGCACCCAGGACCGCGTCGGCGGCAAGGCCCACCTCGACCGGCTCCCCCTCTTCATGCCGCTCGACGTCTTCGCCCCGACGCCCGAACCGGAGAACCCGGTCGAGGCCGGCCTCGCCGACCTGTGGAGGCGCACGGTGCCGGCGATGTCGGCCGACTGGCGCCGCCGCTTCGCCGTCGCCACCGAGCACCTGCTCAACGAGTCCCTGTGGGAGCTGTCCAACATCAACGAGGGGCGGATCGCCAACCCCGTCGAGTACATCGAGATGCGCCGAAAGGTCGGCGGCGCCCCCTGGTCGGCGGGGCTCGTCGAGTACGCGACGGCCGAGGTGCCGGCCGCCGTCGCCGGGTCGAGGCCGCTGAGGGTGCTGATGGAGACGTTCTCCGACGCCGTGCACCTGCGCAACGACCTCTTCTCCTACCAGCGGGAGGTCGAGGACGAGGGTGAGCTGAGCAACGGGGTGCTGGTCCTGGAGACCTTCTTCGGCTGCACCACCCAGGAGGCCGCCGAGCTGGTCAACGACGTGCTCACCTCCCGGCTGCACCAGTTCGAGCACACCGCGTTCACCGAAGTGCCCGCGGTGGCCCTGGAGAACGGCCTGACCCCGGCCGAGGTCGCCGCCGTCGGGGCGTACGCCAAGGGCCTCCAGGACTGGCAGTCCGGCGGCCACGAATGGCACCTGCGCTCCAGCCGGTACATGAACGAGGGCGCCCGGCCCACCGTCGGCCCGCAGGCGCTGACCGGCCCCGGCACCTCCGCCGCTGACGTCGGCGCACTCCTCGCCGCGGCGGCCGCCGGACGCGCGCGCCCCTACGCGCACGTGCCCTACCGGAAGGTCGGCCCCTCGGTGATCCCCGACATCCGGATGCCCTTCCCGCTCGGCCTGAGCCCGGCACTGGAGGGCTCCCGGCGGCACCTGTCCGAGTGGTGCCACGCGACGGGCATCCTCAGCGAGGGCGTCTGGGACGAGGACAAGCTCGCGAGCTGCGACCTGCCCCTGTGCGCCGCCGGCCTCGACCCGGACGCCACCCAGGAACAGCTGGACCTCGCCTCCGGCTGGCTGGCCTTCGGCACCTACGGCGACGACTACTACCCCCTGGTCTACGGCCACCGGCGCGACCTGGCCGCCGCCCGGCTCACCACGGCCAGGCTGTCGGCCTGCATGCCCCTCGACGGTGAGCCGGTCCCGCCGCCGGCCAACGCGATGGAACGCTCCCTGACCGACCTGTGGACCCGCACGACCGCCGGCATGACCCCCGACCAGCGGCGCCCGCTGAGGGCAGCCGTGGACAAGATGACCGAGGCCTGGGTGTGGGAGCTGGCCAACCAGATCCAGGGCCGCGTCCCCGACCCGGTGGACTACCTGGAGATGCGGCGCGCCACCTTCGGCTCCGACCTCACGCTGGGCCTGTGCCGCGCCGGACACGGCCCGGCCGTCCCGCCCGAGGTCTACCGCAGCGGCCCCGTCCGCTCCCTGGAGAACGCGGCGATCGACTACGCGTGCCTCGTCAACGACGTCTTCTCGTACCAGAAGGAGATCGAGTACGAGGGCGAGATGCACAACGCGGTCCTCGTCGTGCAGAACTTCTTCGGCGTCGACTACCCGGCCGCGCTCACCGTCGTGCAGGACCTGATGAACCAGCGCATGCGCCAGTTCGAGCACGTCGTCGCGCACGAACTGCCCGTGGTGTACGACGACTTCCGGCTCGGCGACGAGGCGCGCGGCGTCATGGAGGGCTATGTGACCGACCTGAAGAACTGGATGGCGGGCATCCTCAACTGGCATCGGGAGGTGCCGCGGTACAAGGCCGAGTACCTGGCCCGGCGCACCCACGGCTTCCTCCCGGACCGGATCCCGGCCGTGCCGGTGCCCCGGCGCAGCCCCGTCCCGACGGTCTGACCGGCGTCCAGTCTCACTCGTTCGTGGCTCGTCACGCGCCGGTGCGCCGGGTAGAGCACCAGCCGGAGGCGATCCATGGAACAGACAGCGTTGCGACCCAAGCCGATGCCCGGGCGGGAACCGCGGGCCGGTGCCGCGTCCGCCGACGTCCGGCGCCCGCACACCGGCCGTCGGCGCCGCCGGCGGCTCACCACCGTGCTGCTCGGCGTGTGCGCCGCCACCGCCCTGCTTCTGGCGGGCGTGGGACTCGGCACGGTGGGCGCCACGGTGATCGGCATGAGCGAACTGGCCGAGATGCGGCGGCAGGCGGGCGTCCCGGGATCGGCGGCGGGGGCCCCGGCGGACCCCCGGGCCGCCGGGACGCAGCCGCTGGGCGGTCGGTCCCCTTCCCCGGCCCCGGCCACCGCGACCCTCGGAGTGGAAGCCGTGGACGCCGAGAAGCCGGGGGCCCTGGTCGTGGGCGTCCACGTGCCCGGCCCCGGATACGCGGCCGGCCTGGTCCGGGGTGACGTGCTGCTGGCCGTCGGCACGGACCGCGTCGACTCGGCGGCCGACCTCGCGCACGCCGTGGCCCGCGTCCGACCGGGCAAGGAGGTCAAGCTCACGGTGCGCCACCGCAGCGGCGGCTACCAGCAACTGACGGCCTCGCCGGGCGTCGTCACCTGAGCCCCGCGGGCCCGCTCCCGGCGCGAGCCCCGCGGGCCCGCTCCCGGCGCACCCTTCCCGCGCACGCTCCCGGGCAGCCGGGCAACCCACCTGCCGTCCGGCACGGACCCGGCGTCCCCCGCGTCCGCGGGGCCCGCGGCGCACCGCACGCGCCCGGTCGCCGGGGCGTCCGAGGGCCCGGACGGTGCGCCCCGGACGCCGTGGGCCCTCCCGCGCCCGGTCGCCGGCGTGCGATTACCCGTGCGAATCGGCTCGCGCCGCTCCCGCGCCGAGGGCAGGATGCTGCTCACAGCCCCATCCTCGTCGCCCAGGAGGCCCGGATGACCGGCAGCACGCCCGCTGCTCACTTCACCACCGACGACTACCGGGCCCGCATGGAGCGCGCCGCACGGACGGCCGCCGACGCGGGCCTGGCCGGGTTGCTGGTGGCGCCGGGACCGGACCTCGTGTGGCTCACCGGCTACGCGCCCACCGCGGCCACCGAACGGCTCACCCTCCTCGTCCTCGTCCCCGGACAGGACCCCGTCCTCGTCGTGCCGACCCTGGAGGCCCCCGACGCGGAGAAGGCCGTCGGCGCGCCCGCCCTGACCCTGCGCGACTGGACCGACGGCAAGGACCCCTACGCGGCCACCGCCGCCCTCCTCGCGGACTCCGGGCGGTTCGGCATCAGCGACAACGCCTGGGCTATGCACCTGCTGGCCCTCCAGCGGGCGCTGCCGGGCACGTCCTACGCCTCCCTCACCGAGGCGCTGCCCATGCTGCGGGCCGTCAAGGACGCGGCCGAACTGGAACTGCTCGCCGCCGCGGGCGCCGCCGCGGACGCCGCCTTCGAGGAGATCCGGACGGTCCGCTTCGGCGGGCGCCGGGAGTCCGAGGTCGCCGCCGACCTCGCCGGTCTGCTGCGGCGGTTCGGGCACTCCCAGGTGGACTTCACCATCGTCGCCTCCGGTCCCAACGGCGCCAACCCGCACCACGAGGTCGGTGACCGCGTCATCGAGGACGGCGACATGATCGTCCTCGACTTCGGCGGCCTGAAGGACGGGTACGGTTCCGACACCTCGCGCACCGTCCACGTGGGCGAGCCCACCGACGAGGAGCGCCGGGTGCACGACCTCGTCCGCGAGGCGCAGGAGGCGGGTTTCCGGGCGGTGCGGCCCGGTGTCGCCTGCCAGGAGGTGGACCGGGCCGCCCGCGCGATCATCGCCGAAGGAGGCTACGGCGAGTACTTCATCCACCGCACCGGGCACGGCATCGGCGTCACCACGCACGAGCCGCCGTACATGATCGAGGGCGAGGAGCAGCCGCTCGTGCCCGGGATGTGCTTCTCCGTCGAGCCCGGCGTCTATCTGCCCGGCCGGTTCGGGGTACGCATCGAGGACATCGTCACCGTCACCGACGACGGTGGCCGCCGCCTCAACGACACCACGCGGGAGCTGGTCACAGTGGAGTGAGCGGCGACCGAGAGAGCCCGAAACGCCCCGGCGGTACCCGCCCGCCCCGGCAGACCCGGAAGACGACGGCGCGACCATGACCCAGGCACCGACACCCACCGCGGACACCGTCCGCCGACTGGTCCGCTCCCTGCTGGGCGGGGACGCGGAACCCGCGGCCGTCCGGCCGGCCGCGGAGGGCACCGTCTCCGCCACCTGGTGGGTCGGCGCCCGGCACGTGCTCCGTCTGGCGCCCGACCGCGAGGCCGCGGTGCGGCAGCGACGCGAGCTGCGGCTGCGCGAGCTGGTCCGCCCGTACGTCCCGGTCGCGGTGCCGGTCAGCGTGGCGCACGGCGAGTGGGCGCCGGGCCTGACCTACACGCTGGACGCCAGGGTGCCCGGCGGATCGGGCGCGGAGCACGAGGTGTCGGCGCTGGGGGAGGCCGACCTGGCGGCGCTGCTCGGCGGGCTGCGCGAGGTGCCGGCCCGCCAGGCGGAGACCCTCGGCGTGCCCCGGGCCGCCCCGCGCCCGCTGGAGACGCTGCGGCAGGCCGCCGAGCGCGTCGCCCCGCGCCTGGCGGAGGCCGACGAGTTCGACCCCGCCCGGCCGGAGCGGCTGACCCGGGCGGCCACGGCCCAGCTCGCCGCCCAGCCCGGCGCGGCCGTCCTCGTCCACCGCGCGCTGGCCGGCGAGCACCTCGTGGTCGGCGCCGACGGCCGGGTGCGCGGTGTCCTCGGCTGGTCCGAGGCGGTCCTCGGCGACCCGGCCGAGGACATCGCCGCCCTCGCGCTGTCCATCGGTTCGCCGGCCGCCGTCCGCGCCGCCACCCTCGCCGGTTACGGCGCCCGGCCCTGCCTGCGCGGCCTGTGGCTGGCCCGCTGCGACGCCCTCGTCGACCTCGCGGACGCCCTGCCGGGCGGGCCGCCGACACCGACGGGCGCGGGCAGGCGGACCCCGCCCCTGTCCCCGCTCAGGCTCCGCCTGCGGCGGGCCTGGGAGCCGATCCTGCTGGAACGGGTGACCGAGCTGCGCGAGGACGACGACGGCACGGGCGGCACCGGCCCGGGGAAGTGACGCGGGCGACGCCTCACTCCTGCACGAGCACCACGCTGGACTCACCGGGCAGGCGCAGCACCCCGTCCGCGCCCGGCCCCTCCACGGGCTCCCACGCGGCGAGCACCCGCGCCGGGCGGGCACCCAGCGGGATCGCCACCGGCGCGGAGCCCAGGTTGACGGCCACCCGCAGATCACCGCGCCGGAAAGCCAGCCAGCGCGCGTCGGCGTCGTACGCCACCCTGGTGTCGGCCAGATCCGGAGCGGTCAGGTCCGCCCGCTCGCGGCGCAGGGCGATCAGCCGGCGGTACCAGTCCAGTACGCGCGCGTGCGGCTCGCGTTCCGGCTCGGACCAGTCGAGGCAGGAGCGCTCGCGCGTCGCCGGGTCCTGGGGGTCGGGCACGTCCTCCTCGCGCCAGCCGTGCGCGGCGAACTCCCGGCGCCTGCCGCCTCGCACCGCCTCGGCGAGTTCCGGGTCCGTGTGGTCGGTGAAGAACTGCCACGGTGTGCCGGCGGCCCACTCCTCGCCCATGAACAGCATCGGCGTGAACGGCGCGGTCAGCACCAGCGTCGCCGCGCAGGCCGCCAGCCCGGGGGAGACCAGCGCGGCCAGCCGGTCGCCCTGGGCGCGGTTGCCGACCTGGTCGTGGGTCTGGCTGTAACCGGTCAGCCGGTGCGCGGCGACGCGGCCCCGGTCCAGTTCCCGGCCGTGCCCCCGGCCCCGGAAACTGGAGTAGGTGCCGTCGTGGAAGTAGCCCCGGGTCAGCGTCTTGGCGAGCGCCGCCAGCGGATCCCGCGCGAAGTCGGCGTAGTAGCCCTGCGCCTCCCCGGTCAGCGCGGTGTGCAGGGCGTGGTGGAAGTCGTCGTTCCACTGCGCGTGCACGCCCAGGCCGCCCTCCGCGCGCGGGGTGATGATCCGCGGGTCGTTGAGGTCGGACTCGGCGATCAGGAACAGCGGGCGCTCCAGGTCGGCGGCGAGGCCGTCCACCGCGGTCGACAACTGCTCCAGGAAGTGGCACGCGCGGGTGTCGACCAGGGCGTGCACCGCGTCCAGGCGCAGTCCGTCGAGCCGGTAGTCCCGCAGCCAGGCCAGGGCGCTGTCCACCAGGTAGGCGCGGACCTCGTCCGAGCCGGGGGCGTCCAGGTTGACGGCGACGCCCCAGGGAGTGTGGTGGGTGTCGGTGAAGTACGGGCCGAAGGCGGGCAGGTAGTTGCCGGAGGGTCCGAGGTGGTTGTGCACCACGTCCAGGACGACGCCGAGGCCCAGTTCGTGAGCCCGGTCGACGAACCGTTTCAGCGCCTCGGGCCCGCCGTACGGCTCGTGCACCGCCCACAGCGAGACGCCCTCGTACCCCCAGCCGTGCCGGCCCGGGAAGGGGCACAGCGGCATCAGCTCCACGTGTGTGACCCCGAGCCCGGCCAGGTGTTCCAGTCGCGCGGCGGCGGCGTCCAGGGTGCCCTCGGGCGTGTACGTGCCCACGTGCAGCTCGTACAGGACGGCACCGGACAGCGGGCGCCCCGCCCACTCGGTGCGCCACGCGTACCGTCCCTGGTCGACGACCGCGCTCGGTCCGTCCGGTCCGTCCGGCTGCCTGCGCGATCGGGGGTCCGGCAGTACCGGCCCGTCGTCCACCGCGAACCCGTACCGCGAGCCGTCGCGCGCCTCGGCCTCCCCGCACCACCACCCCGGCCGCTCGGGATCGCGTTCCATCGCCCGCGTGACGCCGTCGCACTCCAGCGTCACCCGGCCGGCCTGTGGTGCCCACACCTCGAACTGCACGGACGGTTCCCCTTCGTCTGCTCACCGTGATGTAGCCCGTCCATGGTCCTGCAAAAGCGATCTCCCCGCTGGTGAAAACCGCCGTTCGCGCCAGGTGTCGTGTCGCGCCGGGGGCCGGGCGGCCTTTTCCCGTCTCCTGGACACCCCGGCCCGGCTGACCGACAATCACCAGCGTGACGTCGTCCTTCGAGTTCAACACGTACCCCGCGCGGTTGTCCGACGCCGAGCGCGACCAGGCGTTGAAGGTGCTCCGGGACGGCGTCGTCATGGGGCGCCTGTCGCACGACACGTTCGTCCGCAGGATGGAGCTGGCGCTCGCCGCCCGCCGTCTGGAGGAACTCGCCGCGCTCACCGCCGACCTGCCCACCGAGGGCCGGCTGTCCAGGATGGTGTTCGGCACCGTCGAGGCGGTGTCCGGCTTCGGCGTACGCCTGCGCAGGGCCTGGCAGGCCGAGCGGCTGCCCAAGCTGCTGCTGCCCCACCCCGGCACCGGTCATCCGCTGCGCATAGGGCGCGACCCGGCGAACGGGCTGCGGCTCACCCACGAGACGGTCTCCCGCGTGCACGCCGAACTGAGCCGCCAGGGCGGCATGTGGGTGCTGCGCGATCTGGGCTCCAGCAACGGGACCACGGTCAACGGCCGGCGGGTCATCGGTGCGGCGGTGGTCCGCGAGGGCGACCTGATCGGTTTCGGCCAGATGGCCTTCCGTCTCGCGGCGACCTGAGCCGGGGACGGGGCGGTCGAAGCCCAGCTCTGGCCTGGACCTCACTCGGAGTCGCGTGTTCCGGTGAGCCGGGCCGATGGCGCAAATGCCTTTGCCTGTAGCGGTGTTGACGTGCCCCGCAAGTCGTGACTGACTGTGCGTACACCGCGCACGCCAGGTGAACCGACGGACCGCATCGTGGAGGTGTGCCCTGCCGCCCCTCCTGCGCTACCCGACCGTGGACGAGCTGGGCGCCCGGGCCGCCGCGCTCGTCGCCCGCCACCCCCGGCAGGCCCGTCTGCGCCGCGTCGGCACCTCCCGCGGGGGCACCCCGCTGCTGCTGCTCTCCGTCGGCCACGGCAGCCGCCACGCCCTCGTCGTCGCCGGACCGCACGCCAACGAACCCGTGGGCGGCGCCACCGTCCTGCGGCTCGCCGAACGGGCCCTGGCGGACCCCCGCCTCACCGAGGGCGCCGACGCCACCTGGAACCTGCTGCTCTGCGCCGACCCCGACGGCCTGCGCCGCAACGAGGGCTGGCTGGCCGGCCCGTACACCCTCGGCCGCTACGCCCGGAACTTCTTCCGGCCCGGCTTCCTCGAACAGCCCGAGTGGCTGCCCGACGGCCCGGACCACGCCACGCTGCCGGAGACCCGCGCCCTGCTCGCCCTCCAGGACGAGCTGCGGCCCTTCCTGCACTGCTCGCTGCACGGCGTCGACGTGGGCGGCGGCTTCGTCGAGCTGACCCACAACCTGCCCGGCATGGCCCAGCGCATCGCCCATGCCGCGGCCCGGCTCGGCATCCCCCGGGAACTCGGCGCCTACGACACCCTGTACTGGCCCGACCTCGGCCCCGCCGTCTACCGCATCCCACCGCCCCGCCGCGGCGACCTCACCGCGGCCATCACCGAGGCGGCCGTCGAGTCCACGTGGTGCCATCCCCGGCGGTACGGGACCGTCACCGCCGTCGTCGAGGCGCCCATGTGGGGCGTGGCCGCCGTCGCGGACGGCTCGATGCCGGCCGACCGGGACGCGGTGCTGCGCGCCGTGAGCCGCACCCTGCGCCAGGACACCCGCCGGCTCCAGCGCGTCCTCGCCCGCATCCGGCCGCACGTCGCCACCGACCCGGACGCGGCCCACCTGCTCGCTCCCGTCGACGACTACCTTCTGGTCTGCCCCCGGCTCGCCGACGCGTGGGACCCCGACACCGACGACGGTTCGGGCCGGTCCCTCCCGCCCATGAGCACCGCCCACCTGGTCGCCCTGCGGCTGGCCGGCCGGCGGCTGGCCCTGCGGACCGCGGGGCTGCTGCACCAGCTGGTGACCCGGACCGGGGACGATCCGACGGGCGTCCTGCCCGAACTGGACCGGCTCGTCGACGAGGGCTGCGCCGACTACCGCGACGGCTGTGCGGCCCACTGGATACCGGTCGCGCGCCAGGTGGAGTACCAGACACGGGTCGTCCTCGCCGCGTTCGAACTGGCCGCACGGCGCCCCACCACGGTGTCCCGTTCGGGTGAGCCGGGCCGGGGTCCCGAGGCCGCGGTGCCGATGCACCTGGAATGACCCGTACGCCTACGGCGGGCCGGTGACCCGCCGGTGCGGCGGACGGCGTCGACCGCCCCCCGCCGCGCCGTGACCGCCGCTCAGCCCTCTTCCTCCTCCGTCGCCCCCACCCGCTCCAGCAACGCCACCGGTACGCCCGCGAAAAGCTCCTCCACGCGCGCGTGCCCGGAGAACTCCCGCCCGGGTGTCAGCGCGTCGGCCCACCGGCCGGGCGGCAGCGGCAGCGTCGTACCGTGCCAGCCGCCCGCCTCCGCCAGCCGCAGGGACAACCGGGTCACGGCGGTCACGACCTCCCCGGACCGGGCGAACGCCAGGCAGTGCGCCGCGGCGGGGCCCTCGGCGGCGAGCGGCTCGTACGTCGCCGCCTCGCCGAACACCTCCGGTCGCCGCGCCCGCAGCGCCAGCGCCGCCCGGGTCACCGCGTCCTTCGTCCCGGCGGTCCCGCGGTTCTCGTCGGCACCGGTCGTCCCGGTCGCCCCGTCCGCGGGGGGCGGGAAGCGTACGGGCCGCCGGTTGTCCGGGTCCACCAGGGCCAGGTACGCGTGCTCCGTGCCCTGGTAGAGGTCCGGCACCCCCGGCATCGTCAGGTGCGTCAGGGCCGTGCCGAGGACGTTCGCCCGGATGTGCGGCTCCAGGGACTCCCGGAAGGCGGCCACCCGTTCCCCCGGCGTGCCGCACGGACCCGCCGTCACGAACGCGGCCACCGCGTCCTCGTACGCCGGCTCCTGCTCCGTCCAGCTGGTGTACATGCCCGCCTCGCGGACGTGCTTCAGCAGTGCCTCCCGCACCCTCCCGCCCTCCGCGGGCCCCAGCCCGAAGACCGTCTGCCAGGCCGCCCACGCCAGCTGGCCGTCCGGCACGTCCTCGCCCGAGCGGGCGGCCTCCGTCAGGACCTCCGCCCAGCGCTCGGGAGCCTCCGTGAGCACCGCCAGCGCGGCCCGCACGTCCGCGCTGCGCTTGGTGTCGTGGGTCGAGACGACCGTGCCGGTCGCGGGCCAGTCGCGCTGCACGCGCGCGCAGTACGCGTGGAACGCGTCCGGGGACAGAGCCGGGTCGCCCGGGTTCCCGCCGACCTCGGTCGCCGACAGCAACGGCACGTAGCGGTAGAACGCGGTGTCCTCGACGGACTTGGCGCGCAGTGCCGATGCGGTCTGGGCGAACCGGTTCCGGAACTCCGCGTGCTCCGGCCCCTCCCCGTACCGCCCGAGCACCAGGTCCCGTACGACGTCGACCGCCCCGCCCTCCTCCCGCACCGGGAACGCGCGCCGCGCCTCGGCCGCCGCCTCCTCGGTGAGGACGGACGCCGCGTCCACCGAGCCGTAGGGCCGGTACACCTCCAGCCGGATCAGCAGTTCCCGCAGGGCCGTGCGCAGCGCCCACGGCGCCCGGTCGCGCAGGGCGGGCTCCGGGGAGGCGACGCACAGCCGGTGCGCCACCCGCGTCAGCCGGTCCATCTCGGTGGCCAGCTCGAACGAGAGCACCTTGTGGGCCGCGCGTCGCACCGTCGCCGCCCAGTCCCCGCCCCGGTCCGCCTGCGGGGTGGCGAACCGGCGGTAGTGGCCGAGGAGTTCCCCGTACCCCGCCGGGTCCACGAAGAGCGCGTCGATGTGCCGCAGGGCGTCGTAGCCGGTCGTGCCCGCCACGGGCCAGGCCGCCGGCAGCCGTTCGCCGTCCGCCAGGATCTTCTCCACCACCGTCCACCGGCCGCCACTGGCCTCGTGCAGCCGCCGCAGGTACGTGCCGGGGTCGGCGAGGCCGTCCGGGTGGTCGACGCGCAGCCCGTCGAGCACGCCCTCGTGCAGCAGCCGCAGCACCGTGGAGTGCGTGGCCTCGAAGACCTCCGGGTCCTCCACGCGGACGCCGATCAGCTCCGAGATGCTGAAGAAGCGCCGGTAGTTCAGTTCGGTGCGGGCGAGCCGCCACCACACCGGGCGGTACCACTGCGCGTCCAGGAGCTGCGGCAGCGGCAGGTCTCCGGTGCCGTCCCGCAGGGGGAAGGCGTGGTCGTGGTAGCGCAGCACGTCACCGTCGACCCGGAGGTCGTCCAGCACCTCGCCGACCGGGGCGCCGAGCACCGGGAGCAGCACCTGGCCGCCCTGCGCCTCCCAGTCGATGTCGAACCACCGCGCGTAGGGCGACTTCGGGCCCTCGCGCAGCACCTCCCACAGGGCGCGGTTGTGGCGGGGGGACATCGCCATGTGGTTCGGCACGATGTCCGCCACCAGGCCGAGGCCGTGCTCCCGCGCGGTGCGCGCCAGCGCCCGCAGTCCCTCCTCGCCGCCGAGTTCCGCGCGCACCCGCGCGTGGTCCACGACGTCGTAGCCGTGCAGTGATCCCGGCACGGCCTCCAGCACCGGGGACAGGTGCAGGTGCGAGACGCCGAGCGAGGCCAGGTACGGCACGGCCGCCGCCGCGGCCGAGAAGGGGAAGTCGGGCTGCAGCTGCAGCCGGTACGTGGCTGTGGGCACCGTCGGTTCGGGTCGCTCAGGTGTCATGGAAACCTACGTACCCGTCTCACCGCCTTTCGTGTCATCGGCCCCTCCACGGGTGGACGCGCGCGTGACTAGCTTCGAGCGATGGGAACCAACCGGAGCACGGGTCGGAGCGGGGCGCTGGAGTCGTACCGGGAGGTGATCGGCCTGACGGGGCCGCTGCTGCCCGTGGTGTCCTTCCTGGGGCGGCTGCCGACGGCCACCGTCCAGTTCGGCAGTGTCCTGCTGGTCGCCCGCACCAGTGGCTCGCTGGCCGCCGCCGGGCTGACCGGGGGAGCGCTCGCCGTCGGGCAGGTCGCCTGCGGTCCGCTGGTCGGCCGGCTCGCGGACCGGCACGGACAGCGCACCGTCGTCCTGGTCTTCTGCCTGGTCAACGCCGTCGCCATCGGCGCTCTGGTGGCGGGCGCGCTCGCGGGAACGACGCCGCCGCTGCTGGCGCTCCTCGGTGCGGCGGCGGGGGCGAGCACGCCCCTGATCGGCCCGCTGGCCCGGGCCCGCCTGGTGGCGCTCGCCCGCCGGGCCGATGCTCCGGAGCCCACCGTGGGTGCCGCGCTCTCCTTCGAGAGCACCCTCGACGAGGTCTCCTTCGTCCTCGGCCCGGCGCTGGTGGGCCTCGCGGCGGTCCTGGCCCACCCGGCGTACGCCCTGACCGGTGCGGCCGTCCTGGTCGCCGGGTGCGGCACCGCCTTCGCCCTGCACCCCACGGCCCGGGCCACGGCCTCCCCGGCCACCGGGACGCCCGGCGGCCCGCGCGCCCGCCCCCGCATGCCCCGCGCGGTGCACGCCCTGCGGGTCTCGCTCGCCCTCCAGGGGGCGATGTTCGGGGCCTGCCAGGCGGGGATCACCGCGCTCACCGAGCGGCTCGGGAAGCCGGAGCAGGCGGGGCTCGTCTATGCCGCCATGGGAGTGATGAGCGCGGTCGCGGGGCTCGCCATGGCCGCCGTGCCCGCCCGCCTCGGGCTGCGGGCCCGCTGGCGGGCCGCCACGGCCGTCGCGTGCGCCCTGTCGCTGCCGCTGCTGTGGACGGACGGCCTGACCGGCCTCTACCTGGTGGTCACCGTCCTGGGCGTCGCCTACGCCCCGCACCTGATCACCGTGTTCGCGCTCACCGAGCGGGCGGTGCCGCGGGCCCGGCTCGCCGAGGCGATGGCCTTCGCGACCAGCGCCCTCGTCGCCGGCCAGGCCCTCGCCCTCGCGCTCACCGGCCGCCTGGCCGAGTCCCACGGCCCGGTGGCGGCGTTCGCGACGGCGAGCGGGGCCGCCGCGCTCGCCTGCGCCACCGCGCTGGCCGCGCGCCCGGCACCGTACGCCGGACCCGCGGGGGAGGCCCGGCACGCGCGCGTGGACGACGCGCGCGACCGGGCGCCCTCCTAGACGGGGCGCTGGAGGACCGTCATGCTCCGGTCCACCAGGGTCAGCCGGTCCCCGGCCTGTACCTTCGTCCCCGTCTCCCGCGGCACGCCCTCGGCCCGCGCGGTGTCGACGACCACCTCCCACTGCCGCCCGTGGTCGACCGGCACCACGAAGTCCAGCGGTCTCGGTGAGGCGTTGAACATCAGCAGGAACGAGTCGTCGGCGATGCGCTCCCCGCGTGGTCCCGGCTCGGAGATCGCGTTGCCGTTGAGGAACACCGTGAGCGCCGAGGCCCGGGCCGAGTTCCAGTCCCGCTGGGTCATCTCCCCGCCCTCGGGGGTGAACCAGGCGATGTCCGACAGCTCGTCGTGCGTCCCCTCCACGGGCCGGCCGTGGAAGAAGCGCCGCCTGCGGAAGACCGGGTGGTCCTTGCGCAGCCACACCATCGCGCGGGTGAACTCCAGCAGCTCGCGACCCACCCCGTCGTCCTCGGGCCACGCCACCCACGCCAGCTCGTTGTCCTGGCAGTAGGCGTTGTTGTTGCCCCGCTGGGTGCGGGCGAACTCGTCGCCGTGGCTGATCATCGGCACGCCCTGGGAGAGCAGCAGCGTGGCGATGAAGTTCCGCATCTGGCGGGCCCGCAGCTCCAGCACCGCGGGGTCGTCGGTGTCGCCCTCGACGCCGCAGTTCCAGGACCGGTTGTGGCTCTCGCCGTCCCGGTTGTCCTCGCCGTTGGCGTCGTTGTGCTTCTCGTTGTACGCCACCATGTCGTGCAGGGTGAAGCCGTCGTGGCAGGTGACGAAGTTGATGGAGGCCAGCGGACGGCGGCCGTCGTCCTGGTACAGGTCGGACGACCCGGTCAGCCGGGACGCGAACTCGGCCAGCGTGCGCTGCTCACCGCGCCACAGGTCCCGCACCGTGTCCCGGTACTTGCCGTTCCACTCGGTCCACAGCGGCGGGAAGTTGCCCACCTGGTAGCCGCCCTCGCCCACGTCCCAGGGCTCGGCGATCAGCTTCACCTGGGACACCACCGGATCCTGCTGGACCAGGTCGAAGAACGACGACAGCCGGTCCACCTCGTGGAACTGCCGGGCCAGGGTGGCCGCGAGGTCGAAGCGGAACCCGTCGACGTGCATCTCGGTGACCCAGTACCGCAGCGAGTCCATGATCATCTGAAGGACGTGCGGCGACCGCATGAGCAGGCTGTTCCCGGTCCCCGTGGTGTCCATGTAGTAGCGGGGGTCGTCGGTCAGCCGGTAGTAGGAGGCGTTGTCGATGCCCTTGAAGGAGAGCGTCGGGCCCAGGTGGTTGCCCTCGGCGGTGTGGTTGTAGACGACGTCCAGGATGACCTCGATGCCGGCCTCGTGCAGCGCCTTCACCGCCGACTTGAACTCCAGCACCTGCTGGCCGCGGTCGCCCCAGGAGGCGTACGCGTTGTGCGGGGCGAAGAAGCCGATCGTGTTGTAGCCCCAGTAGTTGTTCAGGCCCATGTCCACCAGGCGGTGGTCGTTGACGAACTGGTGGACCGGCATCAGCTCCAGCGCGGTCACCCCCAGCTCGGTCAGGTGCTCGATCACCGCCGGGTGCGCCAGGGCCGCGTAGGTGCCGCGCAGCTCCTCGGGCAAACCCGGGTGCCGCATGGTCAGGCCCTTCACGTGGGCCTCGTAGAGCACCGTGTGGTGGTACTCCGTCCGGGGCCGCCGGTCGTCGCCCCAGTCGAAGTAGGGATTGACCACGACCGAGGACATCATGTGGGGCGCGGAGTCGAGGTCGTTGCGCCGGTCGGGGTCGTCGAAGTGGTAGCCGTACACCTCCTCGCCCCACTGGATCGAGCCGCTGATCGCACGTGCGTACGGATCGAGCAGCAGTTTGGCGCTGTTGCAGCGCTGCCCGCGCTCCGGGGCGTACGGCCCGTGCACGCGGTAGCCGTACCGCTGCCCGGGCATCACGCCCGGCACGTACGCGTGCCGGACGAACGCGTCGCTCTCCCGCAGCTCGACCGCGGCTTCCGAGCCGTCGTCGTGCAGCAGACACAGCTCTACTCGGTCGGCGGCCTCCGTGAAGACCGCGAAGTTGGTACCGGCGCCGTCGTACGTGGCACCGAGGGGATATGCCTCTCCAGGCCAGACCTGCATGAACACGACTCTTTCAGGTGTGGGGCGCCGGTGCGGACGCCATGGCTCCGAGTCTCCCCGAAAGTGAGGCGACCACCTAGCACGTACGTCCTCCTACCCACCCGTCGGCGATGTGCTCGATCCACGCCCCGGGGAGGGCGCCAGGGATTCTTCCCCGTACCGTGCGGCGTCACCGCTATGAATCCGCTCACTCCACGGTGTCCGGGTGACCGGAACGCGCGTGTGGATCACGGAGGTTGGGGAAACCGGCCCGTCCATCGGGCTGCACCGCGGACCGCTCGCGGAGTACCCTTCCTTGATCGTTGGGACGGGGTCTCCCCGAAGGTGCTCCGGGGGAGCGGAAGGCGGTGCGCGGGTGGGCTCGGGAGGGCTGGAGCTGCCTCCTGGTGACGACGGTCACCAGGGGACCTCCACGGACGTCCCGCCCGGTGCGGTGTCCCTGGCACGGCCGATGAGCGCGGGCGCGATCGGCCCGGAGCTGGACTGGGACGCCGACTCCTGGCACGAGGTGCGCACCCGCGCGCAGCGTGCGGGCCGGGCCTACATCTGGCTCAACCTCGTCGAACAGCGGCTGCGCGCGGTCGTGGCCGCCGTCCTCCGGCCGGTCTACGAGCCCGTCCACGGCGACGACTGGGTGGTCGCCGCGGCCGGACCGGCGGGCCAGGAGTGGGTGCAGCGGGCCGTCGCCGTCCGCGAGGTCAGCCGCCGCAAGGGCTACCTGCTCGACCCGGCGGACGACAACGTCCTCAGCTTCCTCACCCTGCCGCAGCTGCGCGAGCTGATGGTGCAGCACTGGCCCTGCTTCGAGCCCTACGTCGACGAACGCCGGGACGTGGAACTCGCCCTCGACGAGCTGGAGGTCACCCGCAACGTCGTCTCCCGCAACCGCGCGCTGTCCGAGGCCGTCCTGAACCAGGCCGAGCGGGCGTCGGCGCGGCTCCTGGAGGTGCTGGGCGCGGGCAGCGACGTGCCGTCCGCGCGGCGGCTGCCGGTCGACGCGGTGGAGGACCTGGTCGGCGACCGGTACGCCGACGTGGTCGCGGTCCACTCGGACCGGGTCCGGCTGCTGCGCCAGTTCCCCGCCGAGGACCTCTTCGGCAACGCGCGCCGGGTGGACGCCCTCGGTATCGGCCTCAACCTGCTCGTGCAGAACTTCTCCGGCCGGCGCCTGCTGCGGCTGGCCGAGTCCGGCGGACGGGTGCGGCTGCTCTTCCTGAACCCGGCGTCGAGCGCGATCAAGCGCCGCGAGCGCGAACTCGGCATCAAGCGGGGCGAGCTGAGCCGCGCCGTGGAGATGAACATCCTGCACATGCGCCGGGTACGCGCCCGGCTGCGGGACCCGGGCGCGTTCGAGATCCAGGTCTTCGACGAGACGCCCCGCTTCACCGCCTACCTGGTCGACGGGGACGGCGTCGACGGGATCGCCGTCGTCCAGTCCTATCTGCGCCGGACGCGGGGAATGGAGGCGCCGGTGCTGGTGCTGCGCAACGGGCGCAACGGCGGCAAGGTCGTGAAGTCGGACCAGCTCGACGAAAGCGGACTTTTCCCCACCTATCGCGAGGAGTTCGAGCTGATGTGGGCGGATTCGCGACCCGTTTCGTGAACGCCGACGCCGGGCCGGGCGCCGGCGCAAGCGGAATGCGATCCTCTGATTGTCAGTGGCCCGTGGGAAGGTGGGGACCACTGGGGGACGCACCACCAAGAAGGGGGACCGCCCATGGGCTGGCACCGACAGCTGCTGATCGGCTTCGACCTGGAGACGACGGGCACCGACCCGCGCGAGGCGCGCATCGTCACGGGGGCCGTGATCGAGGTCGTGGACGGGGAGCCGCGCGGACGCCGGGAGTGGCTGGCCGACCCCGGCGTGGAGATCCCGGCGGACGCGGTGGCGGTGCACGGCATCAGCAACGAGCGGGCGGCCACCGAGGGCCGCCCCGCCGACCAGGTCGCCGACGCCATCGCCGGTGTGCTCGCCGACCACTGGCGGACGGGGGTCCCGGTCGTCGCCTACAACGCGGCCTTCGACCTCACCCTGCTCTCCGCCGAGCTGCGGCGCCACGGACTGCCGTCCCTGCGCGACCGCTTGGGCGGCCTGGACCCGGCCCCCGTCATCGACCCGTACACCATCGACCGCTCCGTCGACCGGTACCGCCGCGGCAAACGCAACCTGGAAGCGGTCTGCCAGGAGTACGGCGTCCCGCTCGACGCCGCCCACGACGCCACGGCCGACGCCCTCGCCGCGGCCCGCCTGGCCTGCGCGATAGCCGACCGGCACCCCAAGGTCGCCTCCCTCGGCCCGGCCGACCTGCACCACCGTCAGATCGAGTGGTATGCCGAGTGGGCCGCGGACTTCCAGAGCTTCCTGCGCCGCAAGGGCGACGCCACGGCCGTCGTCGACGGCAGATGGCCGGTGCGCGAACCGGCCGACGAACGGGTCTGAGCCGGCCCCGGCGGGCGAGGAGGCGTCAGAAGGGGTGCCAGCGCACCGCAGGATCGCCGTCCCGCAGCGACGCCACCCGGCGTTCGAACTCGGCCAGGGCCCTGGGGTTGCCCGGTGCGTGCTGGGCGACCCACGCGCAGCTGGCCGTCTCCCGGGCGCCGCGCAGCACCGCGCAGCCGTCCCACTCGCGCACGTCCCAGCCGTAGGTCCCGGTGAAGCCGTCGTACGCCTCCGCGGGCAGCCCGTAGCGGTCCCGGCTGAGGGCCATCACCACCAGATCGTGCTCGCGCAGGTCGCTGGAGAAGGTCTCCAGGTCGACCAGGACCGGACCGTCGGGGCCGACGTGCACGTTGCGGGGCAGGGCGTCCCCGTGGATCGGGCCCCGCGGCAGGCGGGGGGTGAGCGCGGCGGCGGCCGTCGCGAAGCCGTCGCGCCGCTCGCGCAGGAACGCGGCGTCCGCCGGGTCGATCACGTCACCCGCCAGCCGCAGCCAGCGTTCCACGCCGCCCAGCAGTTCGCGGGGCGGCAGGTCGAAGGAGGGGGAGGGCAGCGCGTGGACCAGCCGGAGCAGGGCGGCCACGTCCCGCGGCTCGGTGGGCCGCACCGGGTCCGGCAGCCGTCGCCACAGCGTCACCGGGTGCCCGTCGACGAACAGCGCCGCGGGGTCGGCCGCCCGCACCGCCGGCACACCGGCCTCCTCCAGCCACACCGCCACGGCCAGTTCCCGGCGCGCCCGGTCGAGCAGCTCGGCGTCGCGGCCCACCTTGACCGCCAGGTCACCGGCGACGAACACCGCGTTCTCGCCCAGGGCGAGCAGCCGCGCCTCGCCCACCGGCCCGGAGAGCACTCCCGCCGCGGCCAGCACCTCCCGAGCCCGTGCCTCGTCCATCGTCCCGCGCCTCCGTGTCCGTGTCGTCCGTCGGGTCCGCCGTGCCGGCCGGGTCCGTCCGGCCCGCGGGGCCCGTCCGGTCCGCCGCAATCCCGCCATCCGTCGGCCAGTGTCGCATTCGCACAGGTGGGAGGGTATGTCCGGGCCCTTGACGGGGCCCGGCGCCTTCACGACCATGGCCAGGCCCGTCCCGGCCGCGCGAAGGGGCTGATCATGTGACACCGGTGACCGATCCGAGGGGCCCGGCGCGCCGCGCGTCCGGCCCGAAGCGGCCCCGGCCCGGTCCCGACCACGGCGCCTGGTTCCTGGTGCTGCCCGCCCTGATCCCCATCCTGGTGCTCAGCGTCGGGCCGCTGCTCTACGGCGTCCTGCTGGCCTTCACCGACGCGCAGTCGGGGCGTACGGAGCCCACGCAGTGGATCGGCGCCCTGAACTTCCAGGACCTGATGCACGACACCCTGTTCTGGGAGTCGTTCCGCATCGGGCTGGTGTGGGCCGTGGGGGTGACGGTGCCGCAGTTCCTGCTCGCCCTCGGCCTCGCCCTGCTGCTCAACCAGAACCTGCGGATGCGCTGGCTGGCCCGGGCCCTCGCGATCGTCCCCTGGGCGATGCCCGAGGTCGTCGTCGGCATCATGTGGCGGCTGGTCTACAACCCGGACGCGGGCATCCTCAACGAGACGCTGCGCGACCTCGGTCTCGGCGACGGCCGTGACTGGCTCAGCGGCCTCGCCACCGCCCTGCCCGCCGTCATCGTCGTCGGCGTCTGGGCCGGCATGCCCCAGACGACGGTCGCCCTGCTCGCCGGGTTGCAGAACACCCCGCGCGAGCTGCACGAGGCCGCCGCGGTCGACGGCGCCGGAGCCTGGCGCCGCTTCCGCACGGTCACCTGGCCCGCCCTCAGACCCGTCGCGCTCGCCATCACCGCGCTCAACCTGATCTGGAACTTCAACGCCTTCGCCCTGGTCTACGTGCTGACCAGCGGAGGCCCGGGCGGCCGGACCCGGCTGCCCATGCTGTTCGCCTACGAGGAAGCCTTCCGGTACGGGCAGTTCGGCTACGCGGCGGCGATGGGCTGCGTCATGGTGGCCGTCGTCTCGGTGCTGCTGGCGGTCTTCCTCGCCGGCCGGCTCAGGGGCGGACCCAAGGAAGGCGGCGTCGCATGAGGACCTCGACCGGTGCCCGCGCCGGGCAGTACGCCGCGCTGCTCGCCTACCTCGTCTTCCTGGTCTTCCCGTTCCTCTGGCTGATCTCCACCGCGTTCAAACCGCCGCAGGAGCTGGCCAGTCTGCACCCCACGTGGATCCCCAAGGACCCCACCCTCGACAACTTCCGGCAGGCCTTCGACGAACAGCCGCTGCTGCGCGCCGCCCTCAACTCCCTGGGGGCCGCGCTCGGCGCCGCGCTGATCGCCGTGGTGATCGCCACCCCGATGGCGTACGTCATGGCCCGCCACCGCTCCCGGCTCACCAGGGCGGCGACGGGGTGGGTGGTGGTCAGCCAGGCCTTCCCCTTCGTCCTGGTGATCATCCCGCTCTTCCTGGTGCTGAAGAACCTTCAGTTGATCAACTCCGTGCCGGGACTGGTGATGGTGTACGTCGTCTGGTCGCTGCCCTTCGCGCTGTGGATGCTCACCGGGTACGTCCGGGCCGTGCCTCCCGAACTGGAGGAGGCGGCGGCGGTGGACGGCGCCGGTCGGCTGCGCACGCTCGTCTCGGTCACCGCGCCGCTGCTCGCGCCGGGCATCGTGGCCACGGCGCTGTTCGCGTTCATCACCGCGTGGAACGAGTTCTTCTTCGCGCTGGTGCTGCTGAAGACGCCGGAGAAGCAGACCCTGCCGGTGATCCTCACCCACTTCATCGGCGCCGAGGGCGTCGCCGACCTGGGCCCGCTCGCGGCGGCGGCCTTCCTCGCGACGCTGCCCTCCCTGCTGGTCTTCGCCCTCATCCAGCGACGGATCACCGGCGGCATGCTGGCCGGGGCGGTGAAGAGCTGATGCGCACGAGGACCGCGACCCTGCTGCTCGCCCTCGCCCTGCTGCTCTCCGGCTGCACGGACGGCGGCGACGACCCGGCGGACGGCCGCGTCACGCTGCGCTTCCAGTCGCTCGCCTGGCAGGAGGAGTCCGTGGCGGCCACCAAGGAGCTGGTGCGCGAGTGGAACGCCACGCACCCGGGCGTGCGGGTCGAGTACGTCCAGGGCAGCTGGGACAGCGTCCACGACCAGCTCCTCACCTCCTTCGAGGGCGGCGAGGCGCCCGACGTCATCCACGACGCCTCCGACGACCTCGCGGACTTCGCCTACGGCGGCTACCTCGCCGACCTCTCGGACCTGCTGCCCGAGCGGCTGGAGGCCGACATCCCGCGGCGGACGTGGGAGACGGTCACCTTCGGCGACGGCGTCTACGGCGTGCCCTTCCTCCAGGAACCGCGCGTCCTGATCGCCAACGCCGACCTGCTGCGGGAATCGGGCGTGCGGATACCGACACCCGAACGCCCCTGGACCTGGACGGAGTTCCGGCGGGTCACGAAGGAGCTGAGCGGCGACGGGCGGTACGGCGTGGCCTGGCCGCTCAAGGAGCCGGTGTCGGCCACGCTCAACCTGTCGCTGTCCACCGGCGGACAGCTCTTCCACCGCGGCGCCGACGGCAGGGTCACCGTCCGGTTCGAGGAGGCCGACCAGGTCGTGCCCCGCACCGTCCGCGACCAGGTCGGCACCGACCGCAGCGCCTCCGCCACCACCCTGGGCAGCGGCGGCTCCGACACCCTCCCCGGCTTCTTCGCGGGCAAGTACGCGATGGTGCCGCTCGGCTTCGCCTACCGCCAGCAGATCGAGCAGCAGGCACCCGACGGCTTCGACTGGCAGGTGCTGCCCGCACCGGCCGGCGCCGAGGGGCTCGACCAGGGCGTCAGCCCGCAGACGCTGTCGATCGCCGAGGACAGCCCGCACAAGGAGGAGGCCGCCGCGTTCCTCGACTTCCTCCTCCGACCGGAGAACATGGTGCGTCTCGCCCTCGGCGACTGGATGCTGCCCACCGGCACCGAGGCCCTGAAGGACCCCGCCCTGCACACGTCCGAGCACGGCTGGGCCACCGGCACCGCCCTCGCCGCCCACCTGCGCCCGGCGCCCGCCCAGTCCGTCCGGGGCTATCCCGAGTGGAAGGACAAGGTGGCGACCCCGGCGCTCCAGGAGTACTACAGCGGGGCGATCGGCCTCGGCGAGCTGCGCGGGAGGCTGGAGGACGACGGCAACCTGGTCCTCGCCCGCTACCAACGCTGACCGTCCCGTGCCCGGCCGTCCCGTGCCCGGCCGTCCCGTGCCCGGCCGTCCCGTTCCCGGCCGTCCCGTTCCCGGCCGTCCCGTTCCCGGCCGTCCCGTTCCCGGCCGTCCCGTGCCCGACCGTCGACCGTCGGCCGTCGGTCACCGGTCGTCGGATATCGGCCGTCGGCGGCCGTGACGCGGATATTCCGTTGCCCGGCCGCCGGGGCACCGCCTAGGGTCGGCTCCGTGGGAGCCTTCAACGCGATCTACAACTCCGGTCCCGGCCGGGGCTGCACGCACTCCGTCAGGATGCGTCGCCGTCCCGGAGCCCTGACCGGCCCGGGGACCCCCCGCCGCTGACTCCGCGCGGCGCGGCTGAGCCTCCGCATCTCCTTTCCCCTCGTCTTCCGGTCAGGGCCTTCGCATGCCCTTTTCCCTGCACGGAAGACAAGGACCGCAGGCCATGGCCCGCCCCACCCAGCGTGCCCGCACGCTCTCGCAGAACTTCCTCGCCGACCGCGCCGCCGCCGGACACGTCGCCCGGCTGACCGCCCCCGATCCCCGGCACCCGCCGCTCGTCCTCGAAGTGGGCGCCGGCAAGGGCGCCCTCACCGAGCCGCTCGCCCGCCGCAGCCGGGAGCTGCACGCCTACGAGATCGACTCCCGGCTCGTCCCCGGGCTGCGCACCCGCTTCGCCACCACACCCCATGTCCGTGTCGTCGAAGGCGACTTCCTCGCCGCGCGAGCCCCGCGGACGCCCTTCTCGGTCGCCGGGAACGTGCCCTTCTCCCGCACGGCGGACATCGTCGACTGGTGCCTCGGCGCGCCCACCCTCACCGACGCCACCCTGATCACCCAGCTGGAGTACGCGCGCAAGCGCACCGGGGACTTCGGCCGGTGGACCCTCCTGACGGTCCGCACCTGGCCCCGCCACGAGTGGCGCCTGGTGGGACGCGTCGGCCGCTACGGATTCCGCCCGGCGCCCCGCGTCGACGCCGGCGTCCTGCGGATCGAACGCCGCCCCGTCCCCCTGCTCCCCGGTGCCGCCCTGCCCGGCTGGTGGGATCTGGTCGAGCTGGGCTTCTCGGGGGTCGGCGGCTCGCTGCACGCGTCCCTGCGCCGGGCGTACCCCCGGCGCCGGGTCGACGCGGCGTTCCGGGCGGCCCGGCTGGACCCCGGGGTGCTCGTCGGCGAGGTGGCACCGGCGCGGTGGCTGCGGCTGCACGAGGAGCTGACGGCGTGAGAGGAAGCGATTTGCACGAGACGTATCGTCTTGACTACGCTCCGCGCATGCATGATCCCGCTCATATCGCCATGTTCTCCATCGCCGCGCACGGCCACGTGAATCCCAGCCTGGAAGTGATCCGGGAACTCGTCGCCCGAGGGCACCGGGTGACCTACGCGATCCCGCCGCTCTTCGCCGAGAAGGTCGCCGAGACGGGCGCCGAGCCCAAGCTGTGGAAGAGCACGCTGCCCGGCCCCGACGCCGACCCGGACGCCTGGGGGACCACACTGCTGGACAACGTCGAGCCGTTCCTGGACGACGCGATCCAGGCCCTCCCGCAGCTCGTCGAGGCGTACGAGGGCGACGAGCCGGACCTGGTCCTGCACGACATCACCTCGTACCCGGCCCGCGTCCTCGCCCACCGCTGGGGCGTCCCCGCCGTCTCGCTCTCGCCGAACCTGGTCGCCTGGGAGGGGTACGAGGAGGAGGTCGGCCGGCCGACGTGGGAGGAGCCGCTGAAGACCGAGCGCGGCCGGGCGTACGACGCCCGCTTCCGCGGCTGGCTGGAGGAGAACGGGATCACCGAGGACCCCGACCCCTTCGTCGGCCGTCCCGACCGGTCGCTGGTGCTCATCCCGAAGGCGCTCCAGCCGCACGCCGACCGGGTCGACGAGGAGAGGCACACCTTCGTCGGCGCCTGCCAGGGCGACCGCGCCGCCGAGGGCGACTGGCGGCGTCCCGAGGGCGCGGAGAAGGTCGTCCTCGTCTCGCTGGGGTCCTCCTTCACCAAGCGGCCGGCGTTCTACCGGGCGTGCGTCGAGGCGTTCGCCGAGCTGCCCGGCTGGCACGTGGTGCTCCAGATCGGCCGGCACGTCGACGCCGCCGAGCTGGGCGACGTACCGGGCAACGTGGAGGTCCGTTCCTGGGTGCCGCAGCTGGCGATCCTGAAGCAGGCCGACCTGTTCGTCACGCACGCGGGCGCGGGCGGCAGTCAGGAGGGCCTCGCCACCGCCACGCCGATAATCGCGGTACCGCAGGCCGTGGACCAGTTCGGCAACGCGGACATGCTCCAGGGGCTCGGCGTCGGCCGCCACCTGCCCGCCGAGGAGGCCACCGCCGAGGCGCTGCGCACCGCGGGCCTCGCCCTGGCCGGGGACCCCGAGGTGGCACGGCGGCTGAAGGAGATCCAGGCCGGGATGGCCCGGGAGGGCGGCACCCGGCGGGCCGCCGACCTGATCGAGGCGGAGCTGGCGGCGGCGAAGGCCTGACCGCAGCGCAGGAGGGGACGCCGAGGGCCCGCCGGTTCCACGGAACCGGCGGGCCCTCGCCGTGGTGCCGGGACGCTCAGACCCTGATCCGCTCGCCCCGCTCCCCGCGCTCGCCCTCGTCGTCCCGGGCCGCGGGCACGACCGCCGCGGGCGACTCGTCGTGGGTGAGGTCGGGCAGCCGGTGCAGCCACTTCGGCAGGTACCAGTTGCGCTCGCCCAGCAGGGCCATCACGGCCGGCAGCAGGACACCCCGGATGACCGTCGCGTCGATCAGCACCGCCGCCGCCAGGCCCACGCCCATCTGCTTCATGGACTGCATGGACAGCGTGCCGAAGATGGCGAACACGGCGACCATGATGACCGCGGCACTGGTGACGACGCCGGCCGTGGTGACCACCCCGTGCCGGATGGCGTCGCCGGTGGTCCGCCCGCGCAGCCGCGCCTCGCGGATCCGGGAGACCACGAACACGTGGTAGTCCATCGACAGGCCGAACAGGATCACGAAGAGGAACAGCGGCAGCCAGGAGATGATGGCGCCGACCCCCTCCGCGCCCACCAGCGAGGCGCCCCAGCCGTGCTGGAAGACGGCGACCAGGATGCCGTAGGCCGCGCCCACCGACAGCAGGTTGAGCACGATCGAGGTCAGCGCGATCGTCAGCGAGCGGAACGACAGCAGCATCAGCGCGAAGGCGAAGATCACCACGAAGACGAAGACGGGCAGGACCGAGCCGACGATCTGGTCGTTGAAGTCCTTCGACCCGGCGACCTGACCGGTGATCGGGGCCTCGACGCCGTCGACCTCGCCGAACGTCGCCGGCCGTACCTCGTCCCGCAGCCGGTCCAGGCTCTCGCCCGCCTTGTCCAGGTCCGATCCGCCGACCAGCGGGACGTACACCAGGGCGACGTTCCGCTCGTCGTGCATGACGACGTCGACCGGGCCGCGCGAGGCCCCGGAACCGACCGCACGCTCACGGAACTCGGCGAGCGCGTCCCTGACCTCGGGCGCGTTGATGTCGTCGGCCTTCACGACCACCTCGGCCGGGTCGGAACCGCCGGGGAAGGCCTCGTTGACGCGGTCGTACGTCTGGACGATCGGCAGCGAGTCGCCGAACTCCTGGTCCAGCGTCAGGTTCTGCGTCTTCATGCCGAGCGCGGGCGCGGCGACGGCCAGCAGCGCGCCGGTCGCCACGGCGGCGGCGAGCACCGGCCTGGCGAGCACCCGGTCCAGGACGGCTGTCCAGAACCGGCTGCCCTCGGCGGCGCCGTCCTTCCTGCGCCGGCGCAGGAAGGGGAGGCGGCCCTTCTCGACCCGCTCACCCAGCAGGGAGAGCAGCGCGGGCAGCACCGTCACCGAACCGACCATCGCGACCGCGACGACCATCAGCGAGGCCAGCCCCATCGCCTGGAACTCGGCGATGCCGGTGAAGAGCATGCCCGCCATCGCCACGCAGACCGTGACACCGGAGACGACGATCGCCCGGCCGCTGGTGGCGGCGGCGATCCGCAGGGCCGTCTGCGCGTCCCGACCGGCGGCGCGCTCCTCGCGTTCGCGGCGCAGGTAGAACAGGCAGTAGTCGACGCCGACGGCCAGACCGACCAGCAGCATCACCGAGTTGGCGGTCTCGCTCATCGGCTGGAAGTGGCTGATCAGTCCCATCAGGCCCATCGTCGCCATGATCGCGGTGATCGCCAGCGCCACCGGGACCAGCGCCGCCACCAGCGCGCCGAACGCGACGAGCAGGATGCCGAGGGCCACCGGCACCGCGGAGTACTCGGCCTTCTTGAAGTCGTCGCCGAACGCGTCGTCGAACGTCTTCATCATGCTGGCGCTGCCGATCTCCTCGATCCGCAGTGAGCCGTGCTCCTCCTGGACGCCCTCGACGGCCTTCAGCACCGGCTCGACCCGCTCGCCCGCGGTGTCCGCCTCGCCGCGCATGTCGAACTGGACCAGCGCGCTGCGGCCGTCCCGCGAGATCGTCTTCGTGTCGTACGGGGAGGACACGCCGGTGACCTCGCCGGTGTCCTCCACCGCCGCCATCACCGCGGTCACCGCGGCACGGAACTCGGCGTCGGTGGCCTTCAACCCGCCGTCCTCCGCCTGGACCAGGACGGTCTCCCCGGCCGGCTCCTCGATCCCGGCGTCCTCGATGATCCTCGCGGCGGTGTGCGTCTCCCCGCTCAGCTGGTCGCTGTCCTTGACGTCGACCCGCCCGGCCGCCGAGCCGAGCCCCATCGCCAGGACGACGAACAGCACCCAGATCCCCACGGCAGCCCATCGGTGCCGGGCGCTCCAGCCGCCGGCCCGGGCGGCTATGCCCCGCACCCGTGTTTCTCCGTTCCCCATGACGGGCTTGCCCCCTTGTGAGCGGTGACAGCCCCCTGCCGTCACCTTCCTCCTCGAAGGTAGGGGCCGGATAAAGCCATCTCGTCGTGCTCCCCGGTGACCCGCGGCGGCGCCGGCTCATCCCCTTGTACCGACGTTCCTCACCGCTGAGGAGGACATGGTCCCCTACATCTATCGGGACCGGTCCGGGTGGTGACGGGGGCGTGGCGCCTCCCCGGCCTCTTTCGAAGAGTTGTTGAATAAGTCACAGGCGCGCGTAGTGGTTGAAGCCCGCGCACCGCATCGGCGAGAGTGGCGCGCACGTCCGCTCGGCGCGGACGCGGCCGTCGTGCCCACCCCCACGGGGCACGACGGCCGCCCTATGGTGTGCGCATGACGACGATGTACGCGGCGCTGCTGCGCGGGGTCAACGTGGGCGGCGCCAGGAAGCTTCCGATGGCGGAGCTGCGCGCCCTCCTGGCGGAACTCGGCCACGACCGCGTGAGCACCCATCTCCAGAGCGGGCAGGCCGTGTTCGCGTCCGGCGTCGGCGACGAGGATTCCCTGGCCGCGGAGTTGTCGTCGGCGATCGAGAAGCGCTTCGGCTTCGCCGTGGACGTGCTCGTGCGCGACCACGCCTATCTGAAGGGCATCGCGGACGCCTGCCCGTTCCCGGCCGCCGATCTGGAGGCCAAGCAGCTCCACGTCACCTACTTCTCCGCGCCGGTGGACGAGGAACGCTTCGCGGCGATCGACCGGGCGCGCTTCCTCCCCGAGGAGTTCCGCCTCACCGACCGCGCCCTCTACCTCTACGCACCCGAGGGCCTCGGCCGCTCCAGGCTCGCCGAGGCACTCGCCAGGCCCCGCGTGACCAAGGGCCTGACCGCCACCACCCGCAACTGGAACACCGTCGTCAAACTGGTGGAGATGACCGCCGCCTAGCGCACCGAAGGCCCCCGCATCCGTGCGGACGCCAGGTCAGGCGCCCACCGCCGCCAGCACCGGCACCCGCGCCCGGTCGTACCGGCGCAGCAGCACCCGCGCCACCTCCGGCGAAGGGCCGAGGACGTCCGCCAGCACGTCGGCCCCGGCCGCGCCCCGCGCGATGCGGTCCGGAAGGAACCCGGGGGCCAGGACGTAGGGGGCGACGGCGACGCGCGGGCAGCCCAGCTCCCGCAGTTCCCGTACCGCGTCCTCGGTGCGGGGAAGGGATGCGGAGGCGAACGCAGGCCGCACGGCGCACCAACCGGTGTGCCGCCACTCCCGCGCGATTTCTGCGATCACTGCGATCGCCTCCGGGTCGGAGGACCCCGCCGAGGCCAGCACGACCCCGGTCGAGGACTTGTCGGCGGGCGTCAGGCCCGCCTCGTACAGGCGCCGTTCCAGCGCCGACAGCAGCAGGGGGGAGGGGCCGAGCACGTCCGCCTGCCGGATGCGCAGGCGCGGCGGCGCGTCGGCGAGGACCGCCGGGATGTCGGCCTTGGCGTGGAAGGCGCGGGTCAGCAGCAGCGGCAGCGCCACCACGTCCCGCACGCCCTCCGTCTCCAGGGACTCCAGCACGCCCTGCACCGAGGGCACGTTGAAGTCCAGGAAGCCGGTCTCCACCCGGACGTCCGGCCGCAGCGCCCTGACCCGGCGGACCAGGGCGTGCACGGTCGCGGCGTGCCGCGGGTCGCGGCTGCCGTGGGCGATGACCAGGAGGACCGGAGTGGACACGACCGTCGTCAGCCCTTCACCAGCAGGCCGCGGCTGCGCAGCACCCACCGCTCCAGCGGGCTGAAGATCAGCAGGTCGATGGCGATGCCCACGGTCAGGATCAGCAGGATGGCCTCGAAGACCATGGCCATGTCGCTGGCGTTGCGGCCGTTCTCCAGCAACTGGCCGAGGCCCACCCCGAGGTCGGGGAAGGAGGCGATGATCTCGGCGGCCATCAGGGACCGCCAGGAGAACGCCCAGCCCTGCTTCAGACCGGCGACGTAACCGGGCAGCGCCGCCGGGAGGACGACGTGCCAGGTGCCCTTCAGCCCCGTCGCACCCAGCGTGCGGCCGGCGCGCAGGAAGAGCGGGGACACCTGGTCCACGCCCGACACCAGGCCGTTGGCGATGGACGGCACCGCGCCGAGCAGGATCACCGCGTACATCATCTTGTCGTTCAGGCCCAGCCAGATCACGGCCGGCGGCACCCAGGCCACCGAGGGCAGCGACTGGAGCCCGGACAGGATCGGGCCGATCGCCGCGCGCACGAACTTCACCCGTGCCACCAGCAGCCCCAGCGGAGTGCCGATCAGCAGCGCGAGGCAGAAGCCGAACAGACCGCGCGAGACGCTGGTCCAGATGTAGCCGAGCAGCTCGCCCTCCAGCCACGCCTGGTGGACCACGTCCCACACCGCGGACGGGGCGGGCAGCTTGGTCGGGTCGTCGACCACGTCGAAGGAGACGAGTCCCTGCCACACCGCCAGCACCAGCAGGACGGCGAGGGCGGGCGGCAGGATCTTCTCCACGAAGGTCTGCCGGAAGGGCTTGCGGCGCTGCTGCACCGTCTCCAGTGCGTCCAGGCCGGCCTCCAGACCGGCGAGGTCGCCGCCGTCCCCGGCGCCGGCCCCCGTGTCCTTCGCCGGGCGGGTCGTGTCAGTGCTGGCCATGGCGGCGGATCTCCCCACGCAGTTCTTCGGTGATCTCGACGGACAGCTCCGCCACCTCGGTGTCCTCGATGCGGCGCGGGTGCGGGATGCCGACCGTCCACTCGCGGGCGATGCGCCCGGGGCGGGAGGAGAGCAGCACCACGCGCTCCGCGAGCCGGACGGCCTCGCGCACGTTGTGCGTGACGAACAGGACGGACAGCCGCGTCTCGCGCCAGATCCGGGTCAGCTCGTCGTGCAGCACGTCCCGGGTGATGGCGTCCAGCGCCGCGAACGGCTCGTCCATCAGCAGCAGCTTGCTCTCCTGGGCGAGTGCCCGGGCCAGCGCCACCCGCTGGCGCATACCGCCCGACAGTTCGTGCACCCGCTTGCCGTGGGCGCCCTTGAGCCGGACGAGTTCGAGCAGCTCCTCCGCCTTCTCCCGGCGTTCGGCCTTGGGCACGCCCCGCAGCTTCAGGGCGAGTTCGATGTTCTTGCCCGCGGTCAGCCACGGGAACAGCGCGTGCTCCTGGAACATCAGGGCCGGCCGCCCGTCGGTGGAGATCGCGCCGGCGCTCGGCCGGTCCAGCCCCGCCACCAGGTTCAGCAGCGTGGACTTGCCGCAGCCGGATGCCCCCAGGAGGGTGACGAACTCGCCGGGCGCGACATCGAGGGTGATGTCGTCCAGCACGAGCTGCTGCCCGGCGGGGCCCGGGAACGACTTCGAGACGTGCTCGATCCGGGCCGCGTGCGTGACCGCCGCGGTACCCTCGTCGGCCTTGGCGAGCGTCGTGGTCGTGGCCATGGTCGTCACCTCCTGGGGATGGTCGGGATCCGGCTACTTCGCGCCGAGACCGGCGTCGTCGACCGCGGGCCTGCCCTTGGCCCCGAGGACCTTGTTGAGCGGCCGCAGGTCGTAGATGCCCTGAAGGCTGGGCTCGTCCAGCAGGCCCGCCTTCACGGCGTGCTCGGCCTGGGCGTCGAGGGTGGCGGCCAGCGGGTCGTCGGTGACCTCGATCGACTGCCACGCCGGGTCCAGGACCTCGGCCGGCAGGGCCTTGCCCGTGTCCTTCTCCAGCTGCTTGTTGGCCGCGGCCTTCGCCTCGTCCGGGTTGGCCTTGATCCACTCGTTGGTGTCGACCGAGGCCTTCAGCACGGCCTCGACGGCCTTCGGGTGCTCCTTGAGGAACTTCTGCGACACGATGATGTTCGTGATCACGAACTTCTCGTCCGGCCACAGCGTCGACTCGTCCAGCAGGACCTTGCCGCCCTCGGCGACCAGCTTGGACGCGGTCGGCTCCGGCACCCAGGCGCCGTCCAGGGAACCCGCCTTGTAGGCGTCGGGCGTGACCTTGTTGTCGCTGCGGACGACCGTCACGTCGCCCTTGCCGCTCTGCGCGTCGACCTTCCAGCCCTGCTCGGCGACCCAGTTGAGGAACGCCACGTCCTGGGTGTTGCCCAGCTGCGGGGTGGCGATGCGCTTGCCCTTGACGTCCTTCAGCGACTTGATCTTCTCGGGGTTCACCACCAGCTTCACCCCACCCGAGGCCGAACCGCCGATGATCCGCAGGTTCTTGCCGCCCGACTTGGTGTACCCGTTGATCGACGGGGAGGGGCCGATCCAGCCGATGTCGATGGACCCGGAGTTCAGGGCCTCGATCTCGGACGGGCCGGCGTTGAAGGTCGCGTACTTGGCCTCGGTGGCGCCCAGCGCCTTCTGGAAGAAGCCCTTCTGGTTGCCGACCAGGGCGGTGGCGTGGGTGACGTTGCCGAAGTAACCGATGCGGACGGAGTCGAGACCGTCGATCTTCTCGGCGCCGGCGGCGACCTTCGCGGTGTCCTCGTCCTCGGCCTCGGAGCCGTAGCCGCAGGCGGCGAGGGTGAGGAGGGGCAGGGCGGCTATGACCGCGAGGGTGCGGCGCAGAGCGGTGTTGGCAGGCACGGGAGGCTTTCCTCTCGTTGGCCCGGCGGTCACGCCTGTCGGTGGGTCCGAGGTGTCAGGTCGTGGCCGGGAGGTCGGCATGTCTTCGGCTGTGCGGGTGGGGGGTGTGGGCGCGCGAGCAGTGCGCGTACGTCACCGCGCACATCGCCCGACCCCGCCCTGCCCGCTGCCGAGGGAGCCGCTGCCGACGCGGCCGCCCTCCTTGGCGAACGTGGAGTAGAAGTCCGGGGAACGCATGGTCAGAAGTCCCACCCGTCGTCGTCCGCCGCGTCCTTGACCGGCTCCGGGGCGGCGAAGGACTCGCCGACCATCCCGGCGGTGAGCGTGGTGCCGTCGCTCGGGTCGATCAGGATGAACGACCCGGTGCGGCGGGAGTCCGCGTAGGAGTCGGCGGGCAGCGGCTCCGCGGTGCGGATCTTCACCCGGCCGATGTCGTTGGCGACGAGCTGTCCGGGGTGCGGGTGCAGGGACAGGTCGTCCAGCGTGAGCCGGGCCGGGATGTCCTTGACGATCGCCTTCACCGTGCGGGTGCCGTGCTTGATGAGCACGCGGTGGCCCACGGTGAGCGGCGCGTCGGCGACGTGGCAGACCGTGGCCTCGACGTCCTGGCTGGTGGCGGGGGCGTCCTCGCTCGGCACGATCAGGTCCCCGCGCGAGACGTCGATGTCGTCCTCCAGCAGCAGCGTCACCGACTGCGGCGTCCACGCGGTGTCGACCGCGTCGCCGAGCACGTCGATGCCGGACACCGTCGAGGTGCGGCCCGACGGCAGCACGGTGACCGGGTCGCCGACGCGGAAGGTGCCCGCGGCGATCTGGCCCGCGTAACCGCGGTAGTCGGGGTGCTCGGCGGTCTGCGGCCGGATCACGTACTGCACGGGCAGCCGGGCGTGGCAGTGCGCCAGGTCGTGGCTGACCGGGACGGTCTCCAGGTGCTCCAGCACCGTCGGGCCGCCGTACCAGTCCATGACCGCCGAGGGCTCCACCACGTTGTCGCCCGCGAGCGCCGAGATGGGGATCGCGGTGACCTCCGGGACGCCCAGCTCGGTCGCGTACGCCGTGAACTCCTCGGCGATGGCGGCGAACACGGGCTCCCGGTAGTCGACCAGGTCCATCTTGTTGACGGCGAGGACGACGTGCGGGACCCGCAGCAGGGCGGCGATCGCGGCGTGCCGGCGGGTCTGCTCGACCACGCCGTTGCGCGCGTCGACCAGGATCACCGTCAGCTCGGCCGTGGAGGCGCCGGTGACCATGTTCCGGGTGTACTGCACGTGCCCCGGGGTGTCGGCCAGGATGAACCGGCGGCGCGGGGTGGCGAAGTAGCGGTAGGCCACGTCGATGGTGATGCCCTGCTCCCGCTCGGCCCGCAGGCCGTCGGTGAGCAGCGCGAGGTCCGGGGCCTCCTGGCCGCGGCTTGCGGAGGCCCGCTCCACGGCCTCCAGCTGGTCGGTGAGGATCGACTTGGAGTCGTGCAGCAGACGGCCCACCAGGGTGGACTTGCCGTCGTCGACGGACCCGGCGGTGGCGAACCGCAGCAGGGTGGTCTCGGACAGCTGCTCGACGGAGAGCGGCTCGACGGGTTCGGCGGTGCTGGTCATGGCTAGAAGTACCCCTCGCGCTTGCGGTCTTCCATCGCGGCCTCGGACATCTTGTCGTCGGCGCGTGTGGCGCCGCGCTCGGTGAGCCGGGAGGCGGCGATCTCGGCGATCACCTTCTCGATGCCGTCGGCGTCGGAGTCGACGGCTCCGGTGCAGGACATGTCGCCGACGGTGCGGTAGCGGACCCGCCGCTTCTCCACCGTCTCGCCGTCCTTCGGGCCGCCCCACTCGCCGGCCGTCAGCCACATCCCGGACCGGGCGAAGACCTCCCGCTCGTGGGCGTAGTAGATCTGCGGCAGCTCGATGCCCTCGCGGGCGATGTACTGCCACACGTCCAGCTCGGTCCAGTTGGACAGCGGGAAGACCCGGACGTGCTCGCCGGGGGCGTGCCGGCCGTTGTACAGGTTCCACAGCTCGGGGCGCTGGCGGCGCGGGTCCCACTGGGAGAACTCGTCGCGCAGCGAGAACACCCGCTCCTTGGCGCGGGCCTTCTCCTCGTCGCGGCGCCCGCCGCCGAAGACGGCGTCGAACCGCTCCGCCTGGATCTTCTCGGTCAGCGGGAGGGTCTGGAGCGGGTTGCGGGTGCCGTCCGGACGCTCCTTGAGCACACCCCGGTCGATGTAGTCCTGGACGGAGGCGACGTGCAGGCGCAGTCCGTGCCGCTCCACCGTGCGGTCCCGGTACTCCAGCACCTCGGGGAAGTTGTGCCCGGTGTCCACGTGCAGCAGCGAGAAGGGGACCGCCGCGGGGGCGAACGCCTTCAGCGCCAGGTGCAGCATGACGATGGAGTCCTTGCCGCCGGAGAAGAGGATCACCGGCCGCTCGAACTCGCCCGCCACCTCGCGGAAGATGTGCACCGCCTCGGACTCGAGGGCGTCGAGGTGGGAGAGGGTGTACGGGCCCGCCGTCCCCTCCACCGCTGCGACGGTCGTCGTCATGCCAGTCCCCTTTCGGTGAGCAGGGCGTGGACCGCCGCGGCGGACTCCTGCACGGTCTGGTCCTGCGACTCGATCCGCAGGTCGGGCGCGACGGGCTCCTCGTACGGGTCGTCGACCCCGGTGAGCCCGGTCAGCTCGCCCGCGGCCTGCTTGGCGTACAGGCCCTTCACGTCGCGCACCGAGCAGACCTCGACCGGGGTCGCCACGTGCACCTCCACGTACGCCGTGCCGTTCGCCTCGTGCCGCTTGCGGACGGCGTCCCGGCTGTCCGCGTAGGGGGCGATCACCGGGACCAGCGCGGTGACGCCGTTGCGGGCGAGCAGTTCGGCGACGAAGCCGATGCGCTGCACGTTGGTGTGCCGGTCCTCGCGGCTGAAGCCGAGGCCCGCCGAGAGGAACTCGCGGATCTCGTCGCCGTCGAGCAGCTCCACGCGCCGGCCCGCCGCCCGGAGGCGGTCGGCCAGCTCGTACGCGATGGTGGTCTTGCCGGCACTGGGCAGACCCGTGAGCCAGACGGTGGCTCCGGTCGTCACAGGGTTCTCCTGAAGATCGGTGGTCGTCGTCATGTCAGCCGTGCAGTCCGCACTCGGTCTTGGAACGGCCCGCCCAGCGGCCGGCGCGGGCGTCCTCGCCCTCCAGCACGCGGCGGGTGCAGGGCGCGCAGCCCACGGAGGCATAGCCGTCCGTCAGCAGCGGGTTGGTGAGGACTCCGTGCTCGTCGACGTACGTTTGCACATCTTCCTGTGACCACTTGGCGATGGGGGAGACCTTCACCTTGCGCCGCTTCTCGTCCCAGCCGACGACGGGGGTGTTCGCGCGGGTCTCCGACTCGTCGCGGCGCAGGCCGGTCGCCCAGGCCTGGTAGCCCTTCAGACCCTCCTCCAGCGGCTTGACCTTGCGCAGCGCGCAGCACAGGTCGGGGTCGCGGTCGTGCAGCCTCGGGCCGTACTCGGCGTCCTGCTCGGCGACCGTCTGCCGCGGGGTGAGCGTGATGACGTTGACGTCCATCACGGCCTCGACCGCGTCCCGGGTGCCGATGGTCTCCGGGAAGTGGTAGCCGGTGTCGAGGAACACCACGTCCACGCCGGGCAGGGCGCGGGAGGCCAGGTGGGCGACGACCGCGTCCTCCATGGAGGAGGTCACGCAGAAGCGGCCGCCGAAGGTGTCGGCCGCCCACCGGAGGATGTCCAGCGCGGAGGCGTCCTCCAGCTCGCGGCCCGCCCGCTCGGCCAGTGCCTTGAGTTCCTCGGTCGTACGCTCTTCCTGAACCGCCGTCATATCGGTTCCCCTCCCGTGGAGTTGGGCTGAAGACCCCGGGCGAGGAGCCCGAGGAACTTCAACTGGAATGCGCGGTTGCACGCCCCGCATTCCCAGGCGCCGTGTCCTTCCTCGTGGGGACGCAGGTCCTCGTCGCCGCAGTAGGGGCAGTAGAACGGCGCGGCACGCTCGCTCATGACAGGGCCTCCTCGGTGGCGCGGGCCGCCCAGGTGGCGAAGCGCTCGCCGTCCTCGCGCTCGGCCTCGTAGCGCTTGAGCACGCGCTCCACGTAGTCCGGCAGCTCCTCCGCCGTGACCTTGAGTCCGCGCACCTTGCGGCCGAAGCCGGGCTCCAGGCCGAGGGCGCCGCCCAGGTGGACCTGGTAACCCTCGACCTGCTCGCCCTCGGCGTTCAGGACCAGCTGGCCCTTGAGACCGATGTCCGCGGTCTGGATGCGGGCGCAGGCGTTGGGGCAGCCGTTGAGGTTGATGGTGAGGGGCTCGTCGAACTCCGGGAGCCGGCGCTCCAGCTCGTCGATCAGCGAGGCGCCGCGCGCCTTGGTCTCGACGATGGCGAGCTTGCAGAACTCGATGCCGGTGCAGGCCATGGTGCCGCGCCGGAACGTGGAGGGCCGGGCGGTGAGGTCCAGCGCCTCCAGGGACTCCACCAGGGAGTCGACCTGCCCCTCCTCGACGTCGAGGACGATCATCTTCTGCTCGACCGTGGTGCGCACCCGGCCCGAGCCGTGCGCCTCCGCCAGGTCGGCGACCTTGGTGAGGATCGTGCCGTCGACGCGACCGACGCGCGGGGCGAAGCCGACGTAGAAGCGGCCGTCCTTCTGCCGGTGCACGCCGATGTGGTCGCGCCAGCGGCTGGTGGGGTCGGCGGGCGCCGGGCCGTCGGTCAGCTTCCGCTTCAGGTACTCGTCCTCCAGCACCTGGCGGAACTTCTCCGGGCCCCAGTCGGCGACCAGGAACTTCAGGCGGGCGCGGTTGCGCAGCCGCCGGTAGCCGTAGTCACGGAAGATCGAGATGACGCCCTCGTAGACGTCCGGCACGTCCTCGATCGGCACCCAGGCGTTCAGGCGCACGCCCAGCTTGGGGTTGGTGGACAGGCCGCCGCCGACCCACAGGTCGAAGCCCGGCCCGTGCTCGGGGTGCTCGACGCCGACGAAGGCCACGTCGTTGATCTCGTGCACCACGTCCAGTACCGGCGACCCGGAGATCGCGGTCTTGAACTTGCGCGGCAGGTTCGAGTACGCCGGGTTGTTCAGGACCCGGCGCTTCATCTCCTCCAGGGCCGGCGTGCCGTCGATGATCTCGTCCTCGGCGATGCCCGCGACCGGGGAGCCGATCATCACGCGGGGCGTGTCGCCGCAGGCGGTGACCGTGGACAGGCCGACGCCCTCCAGCCGGTTCCAGATCTCGGGGACGTCCTCGATCCGGATCCAGTGGTACTGGACGTTCTGCCGGTCGGTGATGTCGGCGGTGCCGCGCGCGAACTCCTGCGAGATCTCGCCGATGACGCGCAGCTGCGCGGTGGTCAGCGCGCCGCCGTCCACGCGCACGCGCAGCATGAAGTAGCTGTCGTCCAGCTCCTCCGGCTCCAGGACGGCCGTCTTCCCGCCGTCGATGCCCTGCTTGCGCTGGGTGTACAGACCCCACCAGCGCATGCGTCCGCGCAGGTCACTGGGGTCGATCGAGTCGAAACCGCGCTTGGAGTAGATCGTCTCAATACGTGTCCGCACGTTGAGACCGTCGTCGTCCTTCTTCACCTGCTCGTTGCCGTTGAGCGGGGTGAAGTGACCGGCCGCCCACTGACCCTCGCCGCGGTGACGGCTCACCTTGCGGCGGGGGGTCGCGGCAGCAGGATTCGGCGGCGTGGCGGCCATGGATGACACGTCCTTCGGGGCAGGCGGAAATGCGGCTCTGACCTGCGCGTGTGCGCGCACGGGCATGGATGCGCGGCGTTGCGCGGGAATGAGGCGACTGCGGGGATCCGGTAGTGCTGGAGAAAGCTCTCAGCGGCCCGGACAGATGGCGCTGGACATGCGGCCGAGGTCGACGTGCCGCCGACTCACCAAGGCAATTCCAGTTCCAGGCATGGCGGAAGCCTGGCACGACGATCTGAACACCGTCCAGCTTTGTCCACGATGCAGACACCCTTGTCTCGTACGGCGAGACAAGGGTGGTGTGGGTCACATGGTCGTCGGTCCTCGCCGGTGCTGGTCAGGACCGGCGCGCGGTCAGGCCGGGAACGCCCTGGGCCACGGCCCGGGAGTGGCGACGTCCGGTTCCTCCTCGACCTTGGTGTCGAAGAGGCGGAAGCCGCGGCGCTGGTAGTTGTCCATCGCGAACGCGCCGTCCTTGCTGCACGTGTGCAGCCACACCCGCTTGGTCGTGGCCAGGCCCGGCCAGCGGTCCGCCAGGTCCCAGGCGCGGGCGGTGCCGTACGAGAGCAGGTGACCACCGATGCGCCGGCCGCGGAAAGCCGGAATCAGGCCGAAGTACTCGATCTCCACCACCCCGTCGTCGCCGGACGACAGCTCCACGTACCCGGCGGGGGTGCCGTGGTCGTGGGCGACCCAGGTCTCCACCCCGGGCCGCTCCAGGTGCTCCCGCCACCGCGCGTGACTCCAGCCGAGCCGGTCCGTCCAGCGGATGTCCCCGCCGACCGAGGCGTACAGGAACCGGCTGAACTCGGGGGAGGGCACCTCGGAGCGGACGATCCGGACGTCCCCCTCCGGCGCGGCGGCCGGCAGCAGATCGGTCGGCGCCGTCTGCTCCAGGGACCAGGTGGTCACGGCGATGTTGGTCATGCCGGTCAGGGAACCATCCGCTCCGCGGATCTGTCATCTCCCGTCCGGACCCCCGGGGGCGGGCGTCAGTCGAGCGCGTCCTCGATCGACGTCAGCGGCACCGCGAACAGCATGCGGCCCGACTGGGACCAGACCTCACCGGTCGCGTCCCAGTACGACAGGGAGCCCGCCTGTCCGCTCCAGCACCGCTGCGAGCGGTCCGCCCCGCACTCCGCGGCCCGGGCCGCCTCCGCGTCCTGGCGCCACAGGGTCCCGCGCCCTTCGTCCCCGCCGGCCGCGCGGCCCAGGTACCAGTCGGCTCGCGCCGCGCCGGGCGGGCGGTGCGAGAGGACGCCGCCCACCTCGGCCGCCCCCGTCTCGAAGGCCTCCACCGCGTCGACGTGTCCCGCGGAGTCGACGGCCGGCAACCCGGCACGGGCGGGATCGGCGCTGAACGCGTAGCGCCAGAGCCGGGTGGGGCGGTCGCCGTCGGCGGGCACCCGCTCGCTCGCCACCAGGCTGACCGGGGCCGTGCCGCGGTCCAGGGAGATCGCGGCGGGACGCGCCGCGCCCGAGGTGTCGGGGAGCCGGTACGAGGCGACGGCGGGCAGGACGTACGGGTGGCCGTCCGCCGCCCAGCCCCCGGGCACCCGGCCGACCGCGTCAGCGTCGGTGGTGGCGCGCTGGATCAGGTCCAGGTCGTACACGTACAGCGCCTCACGACCACCGGCGCCGGTGGTGACCAGCAGTTTGTCCTGGTACCAGACCATGCCGGAGACCGGGGAGGCGAGCCCCCGGTAGTCGTGGCCGCGGTCGACCGGGACGGCGAGGAGGGCCGAGGCGTAGCCGGGCCGGTCGGGAGCGTCCGCGTCGACGAAGGAGACCCGGGCGAGGCCGCCCTCGGGCGTGCCGTCGTCGCGGGTCCACGCGGAGAGGACCACGCGGTGGGCGCCCCAGCGGCCGTCCGCCCCGGCGTCCCCGGAGGTGGTGACCGCGCCGGGCCGCCAGCCCTCGGTGTCGTCCTGGTCCCAGCAGTAGGCCCGGGTGGCCGCGGGGAAGACCGGCAGCGCCTCCCGCTCACCGGTCGTGCACTCGGCGGCGTCGCGCAGGGTGCGGTCGGCGGAGCCGAGGACGGTGGAGACGCCCACCGGTTCGCCCATCGCGTCGGAGAGGCGGTCGAGCCAGGGGCGCGGTACCCGGTGCTCGGTCAGGCGCAGGGCGTCGGTCCGGGCGGCCGAGGTGAGGGGCTCGAGGGCGCCGGGGTCGTCGGCGACCGTGGCCTGCGAGGCGCTGATCATCGTGGCGGCGCCGGTCAGCGCGAGAGCCGCACCGGCCAGGGCCGCGCGCAGCGCCCGGCTCCGCCTGCGTCGGCGGTGTCTGCCGCGGTGCTTCATCAAACCTCCACAGGCACCGGACCAACTGGGCTCGACGGTGGTCGCGTTGACCGGTGAGCGGCTGGCGCGGTCCGTAGAGGATGCTACGGCAGACGGGCGGGTCCGCGGACGCGGACGATGCAAATATGCGGAAACGTAGCGTCTCGGCACCCCGGGCGGGCGTGCTCGGCGTGCCGGACGCCCGGCGGGCGGGCGTTCCGCCGGGCCGAGGCGGGCGGTCAGGGCGCCGGGCGCGTGGCCCGGTGCGCCGTCACCGTCGGGGCCGTGGAGTGGGGGAGGAGGTCGCGGGGGTCGTCCGGGAGGACGAGTTCCACCTCCGCAGCGGCGCAGAAACGATACGGCCGGTGTTCCAGATAGGCCCCGAGGTACCTCCGCACCCGGGACATCTCGGCCCGCACCGTCACCGTGCGCGCCGGGTCGCCGAACAGGTCCTCGGCCAGCTCCGCGGCACTGCGGCCGGCGCGGTGGACGGCCAGCAGGTACAGCAGCTCCGCGTGCCGGGCGCTCAGTCCCCGCGTCCACGCCTCCGCGCCTCCCAGCACCCGGACCGACCAGCGGCGCGGCTGCCCGAGGTCCAGCACCACCCGGACGCCCCCGCTCACCGCCGGCTCCTCGGCCGCCCGCACCAGCCAGCCCTCGCCCAGCGGCTCCACGGTGCACGCGCCGAGCGACGGCAGCCACCGCCGTCCCGCCACCGGGGGCCCGGGCAGCACCACCCGGTCCAGGTACGGCATCCCCGTCACCGCCGCCGTCCAGCCCTCCCGGTCCGTGACCAGGGCCCGGCCGCCGAGCCGGGCCAGCACCGGCGCCGCCACCGCCCGCAGCCGCTCCAGGGACCGGGCGTGCAGCTCGCGCAGCCGGGCCTCGGCGAGCTTGGCGACCGAGTCGACCCAGGCGAGCGTGGCCGGATGCATCGTCGTCAGCGGCCCGCTCACGTCGACCACGCCGAGCAGCCGGCCGCTGCGCGGATCGCTGATGGGCGCGCCGGCGCAGGTCCAGGTCGCCTGGGACCGCACGAAGTGCTCGGAGGCGAACACCTGGACGGGCCGCCGGGTGACCGCCGGCGTCCCCACGCCGTTGGTCCCGACCACCTCTTCGCGCCAGTCCGCCCCGAGTTCGAAGCCCAGCCCGTCGGCCTTGCGCAGCACGGGCGCGCTGCCCTCCCGCCACAGCAGCCGGCCCTCGTCGTCGGCGACCACCATGATGTGCTGCGCGACGTCCGCGACGGACAGCAGGCCCTCGCGCAGGACCGGCAGCACGTGCCGCAGCGGCGAGGCCTCGCGGCGCCGCCGGACCTCGTCCGGGGGCAGCAGCCCCGCGCGGAAGTCGTGCTCCGGGTCGACGCCGCTGCGCAGCATCCGCTCCCAGGACTGCTCGATCACCGGACGCGGCGCCACCGGGGCCCGTCCGCCCGAGAGCCGCGCGGAGCGGACCTCGCTGAGCATGCGCGCCGCGCTCCTCGTGTCGACGGCGGCGAGCCGCGTCACGTCCATCGGCGAGAGCGCCACTGGTCCCGTCCTTCCGGAAGCCGGATGTCCATCTCGTGGGGGCCCGCCTGCCCGTGCCCCGCGGAACACGGTCCGCACACGGCCGACGGCAAGTTGCAACCCCCTGCAACCCTGGTGGACCGCCCGGCCGGTGTCCAAACTGGAGTCACGCCGCCCCGTGCGGCGAACGCGGCCCGAACAGGCCCGTGTGGTGGGGGTGGTGCCGTGTCGGCGCAGCACCACCCCCGCGCCACACGGGCGCGATCAGGCCACCGGGCGGGCCCGCTCCACGATCGACGCCAGATCGAGCGTGGGCGGCAGCGTGCCGAAGGCCATGCCCCCGTCGCCGCCCAGCCGGGCCGCGCAGAACGCGTCGGCGACCTCGGGCGGCGCGTACCTCACCAGCAGCGAGCCCTGGAGCACCAGCGCCAGCCGCTCCACCAGCCGCCGCGCCCGCCCCTCGGCGGCCCCCAGATCGGCCAGTTCCGTCAGCAGTCCCCTGATCGCGGCGTCCAGGCGGTGGTCGGCGCCGCGCGCCAGGCCCACTTCCGTCAGGTAGGCGTCCATCGCCAGCGGTTCCCGTCCGAGCGCCCGCAGCACGTCCAGCGCCTGTACGTTGCCGGCGCCCTCCCAGATCGAGTTCAGCGGCGACTCGCGCACCAGCCGGGGCATCCCGGACTCCTCGACGTACCCGTTGCCGCCCAGGCACTCGGCGGCCTCCACCGCCACCGGCGCGCACCGCTTGGTCACCCAGTACTTGGCCACCGGCACCGCGAGCCGCAGCAGCGCCCGCTCCCGCTCGTCACCGCCTCCGGCCGCGTCCTGGGCCGCCGCCAGCCGCACCGCCAGCGTGGTCGCCGCCTCCGACTCGACCGCGAGGTCCGCGAGGACGTTGCGCATGAGCGGCTGGTCGACGAGGGGCGCGCCGAACGCCTTCCGGTACGTGCAGTGGTGCACCGCCTCGGCGACGGCCCGCCGCATCAGTCCCGCCGACCCCAGCACGCAGTCCAGCCGGGTCGCCGCCACCATGCCGATGACGGTGCGCACCCCGCGCCCCTCCTCGCCGACCCGGCGCGCCCAGGTCCCGGCGAACTCGACCTCGGCGGAGGCGTTGGACCGGTTGCCCAGCTTGTCCTTCAGCCGCTGGATCAGGAACGCGTTGCGGGTCCCGTCCGGCAGGACGCGGGGCACCAGGAAGCAGGTCAGCCCGCCCGGGGCCTGCGCCAGCACCAGGAAGCCGTCCGACATCGGCGCCGAGCAGAACCACTTGTGCCCGGTCAGCTCGTACGCGCCGTCCTCGGCCAGCGGACGGGCGGCGGTGCTGCCCGCCCGGACGTCGCTGCCGCCCTGCTTCTCCGTCATGGCCATCCCGAACAGCACCCCGGCCTTCAGCGGGGCGGGCCGCAGCTCCCGGTCGTACACCCGCGAGGTCAGCCGCGGCTCCCACTCCGCGGCCAGCTCCGGGTCGGCGCGCAGGGCCGGCACGGCCGCGTGGGTCATCGACAGGGGACAGCAGGTGCCGGCCTCCACCTGGGTCCACATCAGGAACCCGGCCGCGCGCGTCACCTGCCCGCCCGGCCGGGACCGGGCGTCGGTCAGGCCCGCGGCGACGCCCTTGCCGAGCAGCCGGTGCCACGCCGGGTGGAAGTCGACCTCGTCGACGCGGTGGCCGTAGCGGTCGTGGGTGCGCAGTCTCGGCGGGTTCTCGTCGGCCTGTACGCCCCACTCCCTGCTCTGCACGGACCCGCAACTGCGGCCCAGGCCCGACAGCTCGGCGCGGGCCTCCTCGCGCAGTTCCGGTGCCAGGTGCCGCTCGACCGCCGCCGTCAGCACCCGGTCGGTGGTGAAGACGTCGTGGCCGACCAGCGGCGGGGCCTGATTCGTCACGGTGTGGGTACTGCCTGCCATGACCGTGAACCTACCGTGCCGGGGACCGGCGCGGAGGCGGCACCGGCCGACGGGCGTCCGCGGATGAGTGCGGCCCCCCGCTGCGGATACCTTTAGGGCGTGCAGCCAGCAAGTGAATCCCCCGAACGGCCCTCCGGCCGGCTCCATCGCGTCCGGGTCCTGTACCGGAACGTCTCCAAACGCAGGACCGCCTGGCTGCTGCTCAAGGACACCGTCAACTCGTGCATGGAGTACCGCATCCTCGGCCTGGCCGCCGAGGCCGCGTTCTTCACCCTGCTGTCGGTGCCGCCCCTGCTGCTGTCCGTCCTCGGCCTGCTCGGGTACGTCGACCTGTGGATCGGCGCCGACACCACCGAGAGCCTGCGCACCAACATCCTGGACGCCTCCCGCGCGGTGCTCTCCGAGCGGGGCGTCCAGCAGATCACCGAGCCGATCCTGGACGACGTGATGAAGGGCGGCCGCCCGGACGTCATCTCCATCGGATTCCTGTTCGCCCTGTGGTCGGGCTCCCGCGCGGTGAACGTCTTCATCGACACCATCACCGTGATGTACGGCCTCGACGGCGTCCGGGGGATCGTCAAGACCCGCCTCATGGCCTTCCTGCTGTTCCTGGTGGCCCTGCTGATCGGGTCGGTCGCGCTGCCGCTGATGGTGGCCGGACCCGACGCCGTGGTCCGGATCGTGCCGTGGTCGACGACGGTCGTCCAGGTGCTGTACTGGCCGGTCGTCATCATCCTGTCCGTCGCCTTCCTGACCACGCTCTACCACGTCTCGGTGCCCGTGCGCTCCCCGTGGATCGAGGACGTGCCCGGCGCCCTGGTGGCCCTCGCGATGTGGGTGCTCGGCAGTTTCCTGCTGCGCATCTACCTCACCAGCACCGTCGAGGGCCCCACCATCTACGGGTCGCTCGCCGCGCCCGTCGCCGTGCTGCTGTGGATCGGTGTGTCGGCGTTCGCGGTGCTGGTCGGAGCCGCTGTCAACGCGGCCATCGACCGGGTGTGGCCCGCCGCCGCCACCGCGGCCGCCCGCGAGGCCAACGAGCGGCTGCGGCAGGCCCAGGTCGCCGAGTACGTGGCCCGGGCCGCCGCGAGCGGCGAGGCGGACCCCGACATGCCCTCCGAGTTCCCGGAACGCTGGTCCCGCTTCCTGCCGCCCGAGGACGTCACGGCCCGCCTGCGGACCCACGTGAAGAACCACCCGCCCGCGAACCACGACAAGCCGGAGGCCTCCTGACCGGCCGAGGCCGTCCCCGAGGCGTGAAGACCCACATGCCGGCGCCCCGGGGCCCGTCCGACACCCCCTAGGCGCGGCGACCGGACGTCCCCGGCTTCCACGTCCCAGCGGCCACCCCCTCGCGCACGAAGTCGCCGAAGTCCCTCGGCGCGCGGCCCAGCACCTCCCGCACCCCCTCCGACAGCCGGGCGTTGCGGCCGTCGAGCAGCGTGCCGAACAGCTCCACCAGGAACGCCGCCTCCTGCTCCGGCACCCCGAAGCCGACGAGGTTCCCGCCGTACTCGCGGGCCGCGACGGTCCGGTACGTCAGCGCGCGGCCCGTCCCCTTCGCGATCTCCGCGACCGCCTCCGCGAAGGTCAGCAGCCGGGGCCCCGACACCTCCAGCACCCGCCCCGCGTACCGGTCGCCGGACACCAGCGCCGCCACCACCACGTCGGCCACGTCCCGCAGGTCCACGAACGGCTCCCGGGCCGCGTCACCGGCCGGGAACACCAGCTCCCCGCTCCCGCGCAGCTCCTCCGCCAGCGGGCCCTCGCCGAAGTTCTGCGCGAACCAGGCGGCCCGCACGACCGTCCACCGTGGGCCCGCCCCGGCCAGCGCCTCCTCGGCGGGCCGCGCCTGCTCCTCGCCCCGCGCCGACAGCAGCACCAGCCGCCGCACGCCGAGCCCGGCCGCCTCCCGCGCGAAGGCCCCGACCGTCTCCGCGGCGTCGGGGGGACCGACGTCGGCGGGGTGGACCACGAAGGCCGCGTCGGCGCCGCGCAGGGTGCCGGCCCAGGTCGACCGGTCCCACCAGTCGAACCCGGTCGCCCGCGACGCGGCCCGCACGGTCAGCCCGGCCGCCCGTGCCGCTCCCGCCACCCGGCTCCCGGCCCGCCCGGACGCCCCCGTCACGACGACCGTCATGTCCTCTTGCGCACTCGTCCTCGTCATGGCACCAGTCAACGGCCGGGCGCCCCGCCTTCCCATCGCCGAACGGCTCGCCCGCATATGCGTGCGTCTACGCTGTGACGCCATGGACGCACTCGCCGGCCTGCTGGAGGGCCCCCGCGCCCGGGGCGCGTTCATGATCCGCGCCTGCTTCGACCCGCCCTGGGCCGTACGCGTCGAGGACCGGGCACCGCTCACGGTGATGCTGATGGTCCGCGGCGACGCCTGGATCGTGCCGGACACGGGGGAGCGGCTGCGGCTGCGCGCGGGCGACCTCGCCATCGCCCGCGGCCCCGACCCGTACACCTGCGCCGACGACCCCGGCACCCCGCCGCAGGCGGTGATCCTGCCGGGCGGCGCGTGCAGCTGTCCCGACGGCCGCCCCCTCAACGGCTCGATGGACCTCGGCGTGCGCACCTGGGGCGACCGGGCCGACGGCGACGCCGTGCTGCTGATCGGCACGTACCTGGTGCGCGGCGAGATCGGCGGCAGGCTGCTGGACGCCCTGCCCCCGCTGCTGTCCCTCACCTCCGACCAGTGGGACTGCCCGCTGACGCCCCTGCTGACGACGGAGGTCACCCGGGACGAACCGGGTCAGGCGGTCGTCCTGGACCGGCTCCTCGACCTGCTGGTCATCGCCGCGCTGCGGGCCTGGCTCGCCGGGCCCGAGGCCGAGCCGCCCGCCTGGTACCGGGCACTGGGTGACCCGGTCGCGGGCCGGGCGCTGCGGCTGCTCCAGGACGACCCGGCGCACCCCTGGACGGTGGCGTCGCTCGCCGGGAAGGCCGGCGTCTCCCGCGCCGCGCTCGCCCGGCGCTTCACCGACCTGGTGGGCGAACCCCCGATGACCTACCTCACCGGCTGGCGCCTCGCCCTCGCCGCCGACCGGCTGCGCGACACCGAGGACACCCTCGGCGCGATCGCCCGGCAGGTCGGCTACGGCAGCGCCTTCGCCCTGTCCACGGCCTTCAAACGGGTGTACGGCGTCAGCCCCCAGGAGTACCGGACACCGGCGTAGCCTGGCAGACGTGTACGCGGAACGGGCCTCCCGGCTGACCGGCGCGATGGTGTGGACCGACTCCCCGGTCGAGCCCGGCACCGGACGTGTCCTGCCCGACGGCTGCATGGACCTGCTCTGGCACGACGGCCGGCTGCTGGTCGCGGGCCCCGACACCCGCGCCCACGTCACCGACGGCGCCCCCGGCCCCTGGGCGGGCGTCCGCTTCGCCCCCGGCACCGCCCCCGCCCTGCTCGGTGTCCCCGCCCACGAACTGCGCGACCGGCGGGTGGAGCTGACCGACCTGTGGCCCACCGCCCGGGCCCGGCACCTGGCCGCCCGGGTGAACGCGGCCCCCGACCCGGCGAGCGGCCTGGAGGAGGCGGCGCTGTCCCGGGCGGCCGGCACCGGGCCCCCCGACCCGCTGCTGCGCCGGATCGTGGCCGCCCTCGAAGCGGGCCGTCCGGTCGCCGCGACCGCCGACGAGCTGGGCGTGGGGCCCCGCCAGTTGCACCGGCGTTCCCTGGCCGCCTTCGGCTACGGGCCCAAGACCCTGGCCCGCGTGCTGCGGTTCCAGCGTGGCCTCGCCCTGGCCCGCGAGGGCGTGCCGCTCGCCGATACGGCCGTCCGGGCCGGTTACGCCGACCAGGCGCATCTGGCGCGGGACGTCAAGGAGTTGACGGGGCTGCCGCCGGGGCGGCTACTCGGCCGGGGCGGGTAGCGGCGCGAACAGGTCGACGCCGTGGCCGTCCGGGTCGTTCAGCACGGCGTACCGCTGACCCCAGACGGCGTCCCAGGGCCCCCGCTCGCCGTGGCAGCCGGCGTCGGTCAGCTCCTCGTAGAGCGCGTCGACCTCGGCCGGCGTGTCGCACAGCAGGGCGAGCGAGTGCCGCCCGCCCCCGGCCGGCGGCTCCCAGCCGGGCATGAAGGAACGGACGGACGCCTCCGTGTCGAGCAGCAGCCGGGTCCCGCCCGGCAGTACGGCCTCGGCGTGGGGCTGGTCCCCGGCGTCCTCGGGGAACGCGAAACCGAGCCGGCGGTAGAAGGCCACGGAGGCGGCCATGTCGGAGACGATGATGCTGAGGGCGTCGAATCGTGCGGTCATGGGGCCACCGTAGGCGGGGCGCGCGGGGCCGGTCTTGAAGGAATCGGACACGCGGCGGCCGTCGGGCCAACGCCCGGGACCGGCGGGGCCCGCGGTCGGCCGGGCCTGACGGGGGGAAAGCGGATGCGGCAGGATGGGCACATGCCTCGTCCCCCGCGCGTCCTGCCGGTGCTGCTGCTGGCGCCGTTGCTGCTCACCGCCTGCGGCTCCGAGAAGGCGGACACCGAGACCGTGGCCGTCTCCTCCGCCGGGGCCCGTGGGGCCACCGGTCCCGGCACCGGCCGGGGTGAACTCGACGCCCGCGCCCGGGCGCTGGGCGTGGCCCCCGAGCTGGTCCGCGTCGTCGAGGCCCCCGGCTTCACCCTGGCCCAGCAGTCGGTCGGCGTCCTCGGCGACGACGGCTTCTCCGCCACCTGGGTCTCCGCCGGGAGCGGAGCGCACCTGCGCCTCGCCGTCGACCGGGGCTCGATCACCGCCGGCACGTGCCCCGAGCAGCCGGTCGGGGACATGTCCGGGGAGCGCACGACGTGCGCACGCGACGGCGCCGCCTGGTACCGCACCGGCGCCGGCCGCCACGAGTACGCGGTGCCGGGCGAGGGCCACGTCCTGCGCGTCTCCGCCGAGGAGGGCGCCGTCCCGCGTGACGTGCTGCGCGAGGCGGCGCTCACCGCCCACCGCCCCGACGCCGCGGAAGCCGCCCGGCTGCTCCCCTCCGCCGACCCGGCGCCCGGCACCCCGGTCGAACGCGGCGACCTGCCCCCGGTCGGCGACGGAGCGCCCGACAACGACGTCGACGCGGGCGGATGACGGGGCCCGGCGGCGGGGCCGGGGACCGCGCCCCGGCGCCCCGGCTGCTCGTCTGCACGCGCACCACCGCCTACCGCCACGACTCGATCCCGGACGGGGTCCACGCCCTGCGCACCCTGGGGGAGTTCGAGGTCGATCACACGGAGGACCCGGCGGTCCTGGAGCGGCCCCTCGACCGGTACGGCGCCGTCGTCTTCCTCTCCACCAGCGGCGAGGTGCTCACCCCGGCCGGACGCGACCGGCTCGCCGGGTACGTCGAGGAGGGCGGCGGCTTCGTCGGCGTGCACGCGGCGGCCTGCACCGAGGAGGACTGGCCGTACTACGGCGAGCTGCTCGGCGCCCGCTTCGACCGGCACCCCGCCTGCCAGCCGGGCCGGGTGCTCGTCGAGGACCCCGCCCATCCGGCGACCCGGGAGCTGCCGCCGGTCTGGGAGTTCACGGACGAGTGGTACGACTTCCGCACCAACCCGCGCGGTGCGGTCCGGGTGCTGGCCCGCGCCGACGAGTCGTCGTACGAGGGCGGCGGCATGGGCGCGGACCATCCACTGGTCTGGTGCCGCGAACAGGGCGCGGGCCGCGTCTTCTACACGGCCCTCGGCCACACCGCCGACGCCTACCGCGACCCCCTCTTCCGCGCCCATCTGCGGGGCGGCGTCGAGTGGGCGGCCCGCACGGCCCGGGGCGGCGGGTAGCAGTCCCCGGTCCTCAGCGCCCATCGGGCCCGGCTATCCGGGCAGCGCCCCGCTCCGTTCCGCCGCGCGGTGGCGCGAGGCCAGGCGGGAGCCCGACTCGCGGCGGGCGGAGCGGCGCAGGAGGGGCAGCGCGAGGAGGAAACCGAGCACCGCCCAGGCGCCCAATACCAGGGCCACCATGGGAAGTTCCCAGGAACCGGCCGCCTCGGCGGTCCGCGCCGAGTCCGGCAGCAACGCCGAACGCAGGCCCTGAGCCATCCACTTGAGCGGGAAGACGGAGGCCACCTGCTGCACCGGCACGGGCAGCGAGGTGATCGGGAACACCGCCCCGGAGGTGACCAGCAGCCCCATGGTGGGCAGCATGATCAGCGCCAGCGCCTCGCGCGGATTGGGCAGCACGGCGCCGATGGCCGCGCCCAGCGGCACGACGGCGAGCAGCCCCAGCGTGGTGACCCACAGCAGCGTCAGCCAGCCGGCCGGCCCGTCCGGCAGCGGCCCGTCCACCAGGAGCGCCGCGCTCGCCAGGAGCAGGACCAGGGTGCCGGTCGCCGTGGCGGCCACCAGCAGGCACTTGGCGACGAGGTAGGCCGGTATCCCGCCGGGTGTCGCGCGCAGCCGCAGCAGCGCACCCTCCTCCCGCTCGGTCACCAGCATCTGCGGGACGTTGACCAACCCGATCTGGAAGAGCAGGTAGGCCGCGAAGCCCGCCAGCACCAGGTGGGCCATCGGGGTCTCGGTGCCGGGCACGTCGTCGCCGATGTAGGCGGCGATCACCAGCGCGACGACCACGTTGGTCACGTGGCCGGACATCTCCTTGGGGTTGAGCAGGAGGTGCCGCAGCTCGATGCCGCCGCGCAGGAACCCGGCCCGCCAGGGGCGGCGGTGCGGGCGGCGGGATGCCTGCGGGGCGACGGTGCCGATGGTGCCGATGGTGCCGTCCGCCTCGTGGGCGCTGTCCGTCACGTGTGTCTCCCTCATGCGGCCTGTGCCTCCCCGTCCGGGGAGTCGTCCGGCGTCCCGTCCGGGCCGTCGGCGGACCCGTGCAGCATGTGCAGGTAGGTGTCCTCCAGCGTCGGGCGGCGCACCTCGAGCCCGGGGATCGGGCCGTCCGCGTCCCGGTGCAGTTCCCAGACCAGCCGTGAGGGGTCCTCCGTGCGTTCGCGGCGGGGTGTCCCGTCGTCGGCGGTCCAGCGGACCTCCGCCTGCGAGGCGGCCCGACGGGCCAGTTCCGCGGGGGTGCCGCAGGCCCGGATGCGGCCGCCGACCAGCATGGCGATCCGGTCCGCGAGGCGTTCGGCCTCCACCAGGTCGTGCGTGGTGAGCAGGACGGTGACGCCCTCGTCGCGGGCCAGCCCCTCGACGAGCAGGTGGAAGTCGTGCCGGGCCTGCGGGTCGAACCCGGTGGTCGGTTCGTCCAGGAAGAGGAGTTCGGGACGGCCTACGATGCCCAGCGCGACGTCCAGCCGCCGGCGCTGCCCGCCGGACAGCCGGTCCACCTGCCGGCCGGCCTGGCCGGTGAGACCGACCAGGTCCAGCAGCTCGGCCGGGTCGCGCGGGTCGGGGTAGTACGTCGCGAAGTGACCCAGCAGCTCGGCGACCCGCCAGCGGCGGTGGTCGCGCCAGGACTGCAGGACCAGTCCGATCCGGCCGCGCCAGGCGTCGTCGCCCCGCTCCGGGTCCGTGCCGAGGACGTCGACCTCGCCGGCCGAGCGCCGTCGGAAACCCTCCAGGATCTCCACCGTGGTGGTCTTCCCGGCGCCGTTGGGGCCCAGCAGGGCGAAGACCTCGCCGCGGTGGATGTCCAGGTCGATGCCGTGCAGGACGGCGGTGCTGCCGTACGCCATGGCCACGTCACGCGCGTGGATCACGGGCCGGCCGGACGGGTGCCGTGTCATCGCCCCGCCTCCGAGTGCTGCCGCGGGGGCATCGGTTCGGCCGCGGCCGGGGGGCCGGCGGCGTCGACGATCGCCCGGAGCGCCGCCACGTGCCCCTCGAAGGCGGTGCGGCCGCGGTCGGTCAACCGCACCTTCGTGCGCCGCCTGCGGCCGCCGCCCTCCTTGAGCAGTTCCAGGTACCCGGCCTCTTCCAGGGTGTGCAGCTGCTTGGAGAGCGCCGAGTCGCTGAGCGAGAGGCTGTCGCGGACGAACGCGAAGTCCGCCCACTCGGTGGCCGCGAGCAGCGCGACCACCGAGAGCCGGGTCGCGGGATGGATCAGCTCGTCGAAGCCGGAGGGGATGCTCATCGCCCCGCCTCCGGGCCCGGTTCCGTCGCGCCCCGGCCGCGCAGGGCACCGGCCGCCCAGCGGCTCGCCGGGCCCACGAACAGGACGAACACCGACGCCGACACCGTGGCCTGGACCAGGCCGGCGGGCAGCGGCGCCAGGGGCTCGACCAGGCGGCCGGACAGCAGGACCGTCCCACCGGTCACCACCGCCCCCGCGACGAGCGTGGCGACGGTCCGCCAGGTGAAGCGGGAGTGGTGCAGCAGCAGCCGGCTCCCGCGGTGGTGGAGGACGGCCAGGCCGCCCAGCAGCGCCACGTACGCGGCGACGGCCAGCCAGACGCCCCACGTGGGCGGGTCCAGGCGCAGGCCGGCCAGGAACACCCACATGATCGCGGCGGTGGTCCAGGTCGAGGCGAGGCTCCCGCCCGCCGCCCGTTCGACCTCGTCGTACACCCGCTCCTGCGGCACCCGGATGCGCTGCAGGTCCTTCCATGCCTGTTCGGCATCGACCGGTGTGCTCACGGCCCTCGCCCTCCCTGCCTGGCTTACTTTCCTACTGGGAAAGTAAGCGATGACTTTCCCAGTAGGCAAGTCGGTGGGGTGTCGGACCGTCCTGGACCGCCTTGGGCCGGGCGCGGGGCCGAGGCCGTTCTAGGCGACGAAGGTGGCCACGCTGTCCAGCCCCGCGTGCCGCAGGGTGCGGTGCACCGCCGGGCGGGCGCCGCGGACGGTGAGGGCGGCGGGTTCAGGGGCCCGCGTGGCGGCGCGCAGCAGCGCGTATGCGCAGGCGAGGTCGACATGGGTCAGATCGCTCATGTCCAGGGTCCATGCGCCCGGTCGCCGCAGGCGGGGGTCGAGGAGCAGCTCTTCCAGGAGGCCCAGCGCGGGCGCGTCCAGGGCACCGGAGAAGGCCAGAACGGCGTGCCGCTCGTCGGCCTCGGTGATCGTCACGGGGGCGGACCGGCTCGGGCGTGGGGGATCGACGGTCACGACGGCCTCCTCGGCGGCACAGTGCGGGCGGGCGTGTCTCCCATTGTCACCCCGTGGCGCCGAGCGGGACGGGTCGAGGTCACCGGGGGAGGAGCGCGGCCCGGGCCTCCGGTGCGGTGGGGATCGGGCCGGCGGTCAGGACGTCACCTCGGAGTGGCTCAGGACCAGCGTGTGTGCCCCCTCGAGTGTCCAGGTGCTGACCCTCTTTCCCGAAGGGCAGCAGTTGGCGTCCGACTGCCGGTACCAGAGTTCGGTCATGGTGGCCTTGCCCGGCGTCAGCTTCGTCGTGGACACCAGGGGCGGATGCTCGGCGGACGACTCCTGCTGGGTGGGAAGGGTGCCCAGCGCGTACAGCCGGCCGTCGCGCGCCGTCAGGACGATGCTCGCGAAGGCCAGCTGCCCGGCCGCGGTGCCTCCCCCGTTGTCACAGCCGACTGCGAGGGCGGCCTCGTCGCGGCCGTCCCCCGTGACGTCCCCGTACGTCGTGAGGTCGGGGAGCTGGGCCACGTGGACCCGGCCCCAGGTCTTCGAGTCGGCCTCGCCCTCGTTGTCGGTGAGGGTCACCGTCCCGGCGATCTGGCAGAAGTCGCCGGGCAGCACCGCGCGCGTCCAGTCGACGTCCCGCAGGTCGTCGGGGGCGGGCCCGAGCGCGGGGCCCGGGGCCTGGGGAGAGACGGTGGGCAGCGGAGCCGAGGCGCTGGGAGCGGCCGGCGCCGGGGTGACGCGGGGGCCCTGGTCGGGGGTCGAGCAGGCCGCCGCGACCGCTGCGGCAGCGACGGTCAGCAGAGCCTGTGACACACGTCTGTTCATGCACTCGTCTCCACGGTCGGCTTCGGTTCGACGCACGGCGGGCTGTACGTCCGGTCGGGCAGGTACTGGGCCCACTGCCCACGCGTGATGGGCTCCGACTGGGCACACAGCCGCTGCTGGATCGTCGAAGGCTCGGCCTCCCACAAGTGCGTGGCAACGCCGGTCGACACGGCGAGGGTGTGGCCGTCCTGACTGAACGCCATACCGTCCGTTCCCGCCCCCACGTCCAGTACCGCGGACTCTCGCAGGTTCCCGGGAGCGGACACGTCCCAGATGCGGACGGACCCGTCGGCTCCGCCGCTCGCGGCCGTCGCGCCCTGCGGATGGACGGCGAGATCCTCGACCGCCGTGCTGTGCCGGTTGCTGGAGCCCAGCCGTTCGGCCCGGTCACCGCGGACACGCCACGCCGTGACCGCGCCGTGGGAATCCCCGACGTACAGGGTTCCGTCGGATGCCGCCAGGGAGGTGGGGCGTGCGGCGCCCGTCCGGAGAGTGGCGGCCTTCCTGGGCTCGGACGGGGTGGAGACGTCCCAGACCTGCACGGCGTCCTGGGCCCTGGTGACGGCCGCGAGGCTCCTGCCGTCGTCGAGGAAGACCGCGGGGGACCGGGTCGCCGCCGGCAGCAGCGCCAGCCGTCGGGGCTCGTCCCCGGTGCTCCACAGGCCCAGCCGATCGTCCTCGTCGGCGGCCACGAGGTCCCCGTCGGGGCTGAACAGCACGATGTCCGCTCCTTGGGTCAAGGCGGTGGTCGTGAGTTCGCGAGGGGCCACGGGGTCTGAGGTGTCCCACATCCTCAGGGGTGTTCCGGTGGCGAGCGTCGTGCCGTCCGGACCGAAGGAGACCTGCTGTCCGCCCTGGTTGAAGGTGGTCAGCGTCGCCAAGCGGTACGGCTGGGCGGCACCGTCGACCCACCACAGCGTCGAGGGCGAGCCGAGGGCGAGTACGTGGCCGTCCTTGCCGAAGGGCTGTCCCGACATGTGGCCTTCCGGGAGAAACACCCGGGAGGACGAGCGTTCCGCCCCGGCCACTCGCCACAGCCGGACGGTGCCGTTGAGGTCGTCGGAGCCGTCGGCGGCGCGGGTCGCGCCGTCCGAGGCCGCGGACGCCAGTGTCCGGCCGTCCGGCGCGAAGGCCAGGCCCCGGACCGTTCCGGAGTGACCGGTGAGCCGTGCTCCCTGCGCGGGACGCAGCGGGTCGGTCATGTCCCACAACTGGATCGTGCCGTCCCCCGCTCCGGTCGCGAGCGACTTGCCGCTGGTACTGAAGGCGACGGAGTCGACGCCCAGGGTGGAGCGCGCACTGAGCAGCGCCGCCTGACGCGGCCTGGAGGGGTTGCTCACATCCCACAGACGTGCGGAGTCCTCCTCGCCGCCGGCGGCGAGGAACTGGCCGTCGGGGCTGAACGCGAGCGCGCGGGACGGGCTGGTCGTGGTGGACTCCACGGTGAGCCGGCCCTCGTCGGTGAGGCTCATGAGCCTCACCTTGCCCCCTTCGTACGATGCCGCGACGAGGGTCCCGTCGGGGCTGACGGCGATGGCCTCGGTGATCCCCGCCAGTGTCGTGCCCGGCAGCGAGTCCGTCACCTCCGCGTCCGGCTTCTCGAAGTCCACGATGTGGGGCACGGCGCCGTCGGTGATGACCGCCAGCCGCAGCGTCCGCCCGGCGAACGCCAGGCCTCCCACGCCACCGTCGTCCGGTCGTACCGCCGAGAGCAGCCGCGGCTCGCCGGGCCGGTTCACCGACCAGAGGCGTACGTGGCCGAAGGCGTCGCCCACGGCGAGCACACCGCAGTCCTCACCGAACGCCACGGCGGTGGCGGAGCCCTTCTCCGTCCCGACGAGACCCAGACGCCGGTTGCCGTCGGTGCTGTACAGCGTCACGCCGTTGTCCGCGGCGGAGGCGAGCAACCCGCCGAACGGGCAGTAGGCGACTCCGTGTGAGGAGCCGTCGGTGGGCAGCACGTCCGGGATGGCGGTGCTGGCGACGAGGGCCCCGTGCGCCTGGGCGGTCGGGGCCATCCGATAGGCCTGTACGAGCAACTGTCGGGCGAGGTCGGGCTGGGTGTCCTGGATCGAGGCGGCCTCCGCCACCAACTGTCGGGAGGTGGCGACGAGCTGGCGCTCGGCGGCCCGGTCGCTTTCCTCGTTCGCCCTCACCACGCCGACGACGGCGATGCCGAGGAGCACGGCCAGGACGACGCTGATGCCGGTCACGGTCTGTCTGAACCGCAGTTGACGCCGCAGATGGGCCCCGATCAGCTCGGTCTTCGATCTCGCCCGCACCGGGGCGACGAATTCCGCGACCGCCTGAACGAGTTCGGTGTGGCGCGGGGAGATCCGCTTGTGCTCGCGCAACCACCTCAGGTCGACCCAGCGGGGCTCCTGGGTGAAGGCTCCGGCCACCTCCTCCCGGGGCAGGCAGTCCGTCCTCTCCCAGTCGAAGTCACCCCGTTCGGCGTCCCAGGCGATGGTGCCGGCGGTCAGCGCGATCAGGATGCGGTCGCTGCTCCGGTGTTCGAGCCACCACCTGATCTCCTTACGAACCCACGGTGAACCGGCCGCCTTGGGGGACGCCATGACGATAAGCCAGGCGGACTCTCCCAGCGCCTTCTCGATGTCCGCCCACAGGTGGGGGCTCGCGGACAGGTTCGTCTTGTCCCGGAAGACGCGCAGGTCGCGGGAGCGGTAGAACGGACGGCCGAAGTGCTCGACGGCTGCCTGGAAGGCCGTGGCGGGCCCGTCGTCCAACTGGTGGCTGTACGAGATGAAGACGTCGTGCTGATGGACACGTTCGCCGACCTGCTCCATGCCGTTCCCCCTTGCGCGCGGCGTCCCCCGACGACCGCCCCTGCGCGTGCCAGGAGAGTAGCCCCTCCATCGCCCCTCATACAGTGATATGCCGCGAACTCCGCCCTCGTCCCACGGCGCACGCCGGGCTTCCGTGACCCCTGCCGCGTCGCCCCCGGCCTCGTCTACAGTTCGCCCAGGGCACGCACACGGACGGTGAGGTGGGGGGATGGCCGACGCAAGGGCGGCCAGGGTCACGGGGACGCTGGTCTTCCGGGCCCTGGTGTCGATGGTGATCGGCGCCGGACTGGGGCTCGGTGTCTACTCCGTCAGTCATGCCAACGGCACCTACCTCTTCGCCGTGACCGGAGGGCTGACCGGGGTCGTCGTGGCACTCGGACTCGACGCCTACCGGCGGGCGGGCCGGTTGACCGAGGTGCGGGTCACCGTGCCCCAGCTCAGCGAACTCACCTTCGTGGTCAACAACGACTCGCGGCAGGTCTCATGGCAGCTGTTCATCGAGTCGGTCACGCGGGTGTCGGTCCAGCCCCTGGACGACGACGAGGGCCTGCTGCGGGAGGCGCTGACGTCGCTGTACGGGCTGTTCGCCACGACCCGGGAGACCCTCAAGGCGGGTCGGCCGTCGGTCCACGCGAGCAACGGGCTGACCGTCGAGCACCTCGCCGTCACGTTCCTCAACAACGAACTGCGACCGTTCCTCACCAAGTGGCACCCACGCCTCCAGGCCTTCGAGCAGAGCCATCCCCAGCGTCCCGAGGAGGAGTGGCCGGGGGCGGCCGACTGCCGCGCGGATCTCCGCCGCGTGCAGGCCAACGTCCGTCAGTACGTCCTCGCCTTCGCCAAACTCGCCGGCGTGAGGGACGCGCAGGCAATGATCGAGGGGTCCCGGATCCACCCCTGACCCCCGCCCGTTCAGCGAGTCACCAGGCGAGGAACGCGGCCCAGGTCTCCGGGGTGACGGTGATGCGGGGGGCGGTGGGGGTGTCGGTCTTGGAGTCGCGGATGTGGATGGTGGCGGGTTCGTAGGCGACCTCCAGGCACTGGCCGCCCTCGCTGCCGCTGTAGCTCGACTTGAACCACTCAAGTGCGCTGCCGCTGCTCATGCTTCTCCCAGGAGACGGTCCAACAGGGCTCTTGTGTCCTCGGTATTCAGGGCCTGCGTTCGCAGCATCGCATATTTCTGGGTCAGGATGCCCACCCCGTCGGGGTCGGCGATCAGCTGGCTGCCGCGCTGGGTCTCCATATAGGCGAGTCGCTGGTAGTCGGGAGTCTCCAGGAGGACGAACGGGCCGTCGAGCCCCGCGTGCGAGGTGCGGCCGAGGGGCAGGACCTGGAGGGTGATGCCCGGTACATCCACGCATTCACGCAGCTTCCGTACCTGCTCCCTGTACACCGCCTCCCCGCCCAGGCGATCCCGCAGGGTGGCTTCCCAGATGACGAAGCTCGTGGTGGGCGGCACCTTGCGGTGCAGGATCTCCTGGCGCTCCATTCGCTTCGACACCAGGTGCTCGATCTCGTCCGCGTCGTAGACGGGCACGCGGCTGCGGAACACCGCCCGGGCGTACCCGTCGGTCTGCAACTGGCCGGGCACGGCCAGGCTGTCGTAGACCGAGATGGCGATCGCCTCCCGCTCCCGGTCCAGGAACTCCTCCGCCCACAGCGGGACGAGGTCCACCTCCGGCATCCTGCTCAGCGCGGTCGACAACGCCCCCTTGGTGTCGAGGAGTTCGTCGAGCTGCTCGGCGAGGTCCGGCTTCAGTGGGCGTCTGCCCTGCTCGATCGACGCGATCTGCTGCTCGCCGATGACGAACCGTTCGCCCAGCGACCTCTGGGTGTGGCCGGCGGCCTGGCGGTAGAGGGCGAGCAACGCGCCCACCATCTTCATCGCGGAGGCGTTCCTCCGTGTCGTCGTGCTCATGAGGTCGAACTCCCCACCCGGGCGCGTACGTTCACCGTCGCGCACTCGTACGGACCGGCTGTACGGCTGTGCGCACTGTCTCATGATGAGCACGGAGCGTGACCCTCGTCACGTGAACGACGAAACTCGATCCCCCTCCCCACGTCAGCGCTTCTTCACCCGGGAGCGTCGGTCCGTACCCGCCGCGCGGGCGTTCGCCCGCGAGGCGCTGGACGCATGGGGCGTGCGCGGGCGCACGGGCGACGTGGTGCTGTGCGTCAGCGAACTGGCGACCAACGCCCTGGTGCACGGTGTGCCGCCCGGCCGGGGTTTTCTGCTGCGGCTGCTGCTCCTCGGCGACGTGGTCCGCGTCGAGGTGCACGACAGTGGGGGCGGGGTGCCCGCGGTGCCGTCGGGGCCCGGCGGGGAGTCCCGGGAGGGTGGGCGCGGGCTGCTCCTCGTCTCGGAGCTGGCGGACAAGTGGGGCGTGGGGGAGCGGACCCCCGGCAAGATCGTGTGGTGCGAGCTGGGTGCCGCCCGGGGTGGGGGATGAGTGGCCCCACGGCCACGTCCTGTCGACGCCCGGGCCACCGGCAACCGGTCACACCGGCGCCAGCGCCGCCGCGACCGACCTGATGGTCCGCGGCCCCACCCGGCAGCAACCGCCGATCAGCCGGGCCCCGGCCGCCCGCCACCGGCGGACCTGCCCGGCGTCGAACGACGAAGGCCCCTGCCAGGACCGAGTCTCAGCGTTCCAGGCCTCGCCGCTGTTGGGGTAAACGACAACTGGCTTTCCGGTGACACGCCGAGCGGTCTCCACCGCGCCGGGAACGTCCTCGGGCGCGCAGCAGTTCACGCCCACCGCGACCACCTCCGCAGCGTCCGCGGCCAGGGCGAAGGCCTCCTCCAGCGGCTGACCGGCGCGGGTGCGGCCGCCCGCGACGGTGTACGACAGCCAGGCCGGCACGCCCAGTCCACGTACCGCCCGCAGCAGCGCCTCGGCCTCGGCGGTGTCGGGGACGGTCTCCAGGGCGAACACGTCCGGCCGGGCGGCGGCCAGCGCCTCCAGCCGGGGACGGTGGAAGCGTTCCAGCTCCGCGACGCCGATCCCGTACCGGCCCCGGTACTCGGAGCCGTCGGCGAGCATCGCCCCGTAGGGGCCGACGGAGGCCGCCACCCACAGCGGACGGTCCGCCCGTGCCCGGCGGGCGGCGGCCCGCACCGACTCAACGCTCAGCGCGAGCAGTCCGGCCGCCCGCTCCGGGCCGATCCCGCGCCGGGCGAAGCCCTCGAACGTGGCCTGGTAGCCGGCGGTGATGGCGACGTCCGCCCCCGCCTCGAAGTAGGCCAGGTGGGCGTCGACGATCGCGCCGGGGTCCTCCGCGAGCAGCCGCGCCGACCACAGGTCGTCCCTCAGGTCGTGGCCCGCCGCCTCCAGCTGGTTGGACATCCCGCCGTCGAGCACGAGGGGGCGGCCGGAGGCGAGGGTGCCGGTGAAATCGCTGGTCATGGAGACGAGGCTAGTCGGGCTGTCGCAGACCCGCTGAACGGTCCCGACCGGCGCACCCGCGCTCCGGAGGTCAGGCCCGCAGCCGGTGCCGCATCTGCGTCAGGCGCCGGTCGAAACGGACGTTGTACCAGGCCAGCCACCCCACGGTGACGACCGACAGGACGAGCATCCCGCTCCCGGCGGTGACCGACCCGGCGGCGAACCACAGGGCGGATGTGCCGAAGAAGATCAGGAACAGGAGCGGGAAGGCCCACCAGCGGTGGCGCCGCAGCCGTCGCTGACGGGAGTCGACCAGCGCCGCCATGGCCTGCCGGCTCCCCGAATCCTCGGGAGGCGGTCCGCCCTTGAGGATGCGCCGCTCCATGGCGGGTACGTCGTCGGGCTCGGCACCGGTGTCGCGCGCGTCGTTGCGGCGGCGGCGCCGGACCAGGAACACGACCCAGGCGCTCATCGCGGCGGCGCCGACGAGGGCCGACGGCCAGGCCCCGGCCCCGTTGAACAGCAGCCGGACCACGAGGCCCGCGGCCAGCGCCCCCAGACCGATCACCCACAGGCTGTCCCGCCGGAGCCGCCGCGGACGGCCGGCGTCCCGCTCAGGTCTCTCCATGCCCAACCCCCCATGTCCGAGCACCTCTTGGTGGCCTCACGTGCGGGTGCGGGTACCCGCACGGGGGGCGGGGACACTTCGGCCGGCACCGAAGCGACGGGCCCCTAGCGTCGGGGACATGAGCGACACGAACACCGCCCCTCGCACACCGGCCGCCCCCACGCCCGCCGACACCGTCACCGGAATGGTCGACCACGTCCTCGCGCTCGCCGCCACCTGGACCGCCTGGGACGGGCGCCCCGTACACGCCGGCGGCCGCGTGTACACTCCGCACAAGGCGATCCGGCGCGTCGCCGACCACATGGTCGACCACCTCGCCGAAATGGAGGCCCGGTCGGCCGGCGAGGAGACGCAGCCCGACCACTGGCACGCCTCCCTGGTCACCACGGAGGCGGACCGCGCCCCCTTCACGCGGGAGGACCTCGACGAGGCCCGCAGCCGCCTCACCCGGCTCGCCCGCATCTGGGCCAACCGCCTCGACGCGCTCACCGACGGGCAGCTCGACCACTCGCCCGGCGAAGGCTGGAGCTTCCGCGAACTCGCCGCGCACCTCGCGGAGTCCGTGTACTACGCCGACGCGGTCGGTGACCTCTCGTGAACGCCTTCGCCGCCCCGCACCGCGCCGGCCCACGACGAGCTACGGGCCCTCGTCAGGTGACGCCGGGTTCTTCGCGCGGCCAGTGGACCAGGGCCGTGTGCAGGGCGTCGACCACCTTGTCCCAGGAGGCCCGCACGTCGCGCGGGGCGCCGAAACCGCCGGCCGCCTCCAGGGCGCAGTACCCGTGGAAGGTGCTGCGCAGCAGGCGTACGGCGTCCGTGAGGTCGGGCTCGGTGAGGCCGTAGGCGCGGAGCATCCCGTAGGTGATCTCGGCGGTGCGGCGCAGGGCGGGGGAATCGGCGACGAGGTCCTGGTCGACGCGGATCTGGGTCGCGGCGTAGCGGCCGGGGTGGCCCAGGGCGTACGAGCGGTAGGCGCCCGCGAAGGCGGCGAGGGCCTCCCGGCCGGCCCGGCCGGCCACCGCCGCGGCGATCTCCTCGATCAGCTCGCCGCCGGCCAGCAGCGCCACCCGGACGCGCAGGTCCTGGAGGTTCCTGACGTGCGTGTACAGGCTGGCGTCCTTGACGCCGAAGTGCCGGGCGAGCGCGGAGACGGTGACGTTCTCGAACCCGGCCGTGTCGGCGAGGTCGGCGGCGGCCGCGACGACACGGTCGGTCGTCAGACCCGCTCGGGGCATGGGCCACCTTCCGGCTTCCTAGGGTTCCTAGGTTTCATGCTAGGGCAGGCAGGGCGGCAGGCGGGGCTCACCCGGGAGTCGTTCAACGTTCACCTTCTGCCTCGATCCTCCTCACAGCCGCGCACCGCGGCGGTATCCAGGAGGACGTCATGGGGCACGGACACGGACACGGCCATCACCACCACGGGCACGCGCACCCGCACGACCACGGCGACGGAGCCGCGCCGGTCCTGCCCGCGGCCTTCGACACCAGCGTCCCCGACGAGGCCCTGAGCCCCGCACAGCAGTCGCGCCGGGGCCTGCTGCGCCGCGCCGGCCTGCTCGGCGCCGGACTCGCCGCCGGTACCGTCCTGACCCAGACCGCGCACGCCGCCCCCGCGCGGGCCGCGGGCAACGGCCGCTCCAGGAAGGGCTTCCTCTGGCTCGCCGGAGACCACCACATCCACACGCAGTACAGCAGCGACGGCAAGTACCGCGTCGTCGACCAGGTCCGCCAGGGCGCCCGCAACGGCATGGACTGGCTGGTCATCACCGACCACGGCAGCACCACGCACGCCAGGATCGGCGTCGAGAAGGTCAACCCGGACATCCGCGCGGCCCGGGCCGCCCACGAGGACACCCTCGTCTTCCAGGGCCTGGAGTGGAACATCCCGGCCGCCGAGCACGGCACGGTCTTCGTCCACCCCGGCCGCAACGAGGTCTCCGTCCTCAAGCAGTTCGAGACCGACTACGACGGCAGCGTCAAGGGCGCCGGCGACTCCACGCCCGCCAACGAGGCCCTCGCCGTCGCCGGCCTCTCCTTCCTCGCCGACCAGGTGAAGCGGCGCAAGGTCAAGGACGCCCTGATGCTCGCCAACCACCCGGCGCGCAAGGGCATCGACTCCCCGCACGAGATCCGCGCCTGGCGCGACGCCACCTCCGCGCACCACCAGATCGCCGTCGGCTTCGAGGGCGCCCCCGGCCACCAGGCCGCCGGCCTGCCGAAGCCGCTCGGCGCCGGCGGGGCCCGCGGCATCTACGACGGCAGCCCCGGCGTCAACTCCTTCCCCGGCTACCCGCTGGAGAGCTACCGCACCTGGGGCGGCTTCGACTGGATGACCGCCACCGTCGGCGGCCTGTGGGACAGCCTCCTCGCCGAGGGCCGCCCCTGGTGGATCACCGCCAACTCCGACTCCCACCAGGTGTACGCCGACACCGCCGCCCGCGGCGGCGGCGACTTCAACGCCAACGGCCGCTACGACGACCCCGTCTACGCCGGGAAGATCGACATCGGCCAGGGCGACTTCTGGCCCGGCCAGTACAGCCGCACCCACGTCGGCTCCGACGGCTTCTCCTACGCCGCCGTCATGGACGGCATCCGCGCCGGCCGCGTCTGGGTCGACCACGGTCAGCTCGTCAGCGGCCTCGACGTCCGGGTCTCCGGCGGCGGCCGGTGGGCCACCCTCGGCGGCGCCCTGCACGTCCGCAAGGGCACCCGGGTCACCCTGTCGATCGACGTGGCCCTGGCAGGCGGCCCCAACTGGGCCGGATTCACACCGAAGCTGGCCCGCGTGGACGTCATCCAGGGCGACGTCACCGGCCCGGTCGCCGACCAGGACACCTTCACCGCGCCGACCGCCCGGGTCGTCAGGTCGTACGAGGTGAACAAGGACTCCGGGACCGTCCGCCTCACCTACGACCTCGGCCGCGTCGACCGCCCCGTCTACCTGCGCACCCGCGGTACCGACGGCAACCGGTCCGCCGTCGGCGCGCTGGGCGCGAAGGTCGACCCGGCGGGCCCCGCCATCGACGTCGTCGGCGACGCCGACCCGTGGCGCGACCTGTGGTTCTACTCCAACCCGGTGTGGGTCCTGCCCTCGTGACACCGCCCCGGCCGCCGTACGCCATCGGCATCGACACCCGCGCGACGACGCTCCGCGAGGCCGACCGCCTCCTCCAGGCGCTCGCGTCGGAACTCGCCCTCCCCGAGGACGTCTTCGGCTGCACGCACCTCGTCCGGGACGGCCGCCCGCGGGTCGTCCTGTCCCTGGCCGCCGATACGGAGCCGGTCCTGCGCGCCGCCCAGGACCGGCTCACCCTCCAGGGGTACGACGTATCGGACGGCGCCCCGGACGCGGTCGGCCGCGCCGTCCTCTTCCCGGGGGCGGCCGGCCTCACCGGCACGCTGACGCTCGCCGAGCTGCTCGCGCGCACCGCGATCGACGAGGTGACCGTGCTGGGTACGCCGGACGCGCCGTCCCCGGACACCCGGCTGGTCACCCGGGAGCACGTCCGCCCGCAGTGGCGGGACGGACGCCTCGTCCTGACCGCCATGCCCGCCGCGGGCGGCACCCTGGTGCCCTTCGAGGACCCGGACCCGACGCCGTGCTGCGCGGACCACTGAGGTCCGGCGGCTACCGGGAACGGGTCCCGGTGCGCAGTTCGGCGAAGAGCCCCCGCGCCCGGGTCCCGTCCGGCAGGGCCCAGGAACCGGCGACGTGGCCCGCCGTCCCCGGCACCGGGTCGGACGCGCCGTCCGCGGTGGCGCGCAGCACCCGGTGCAGGCGCAGGACCGAGCCGTCCGACGCGTGCAGCTCGGTGCCCGACGCGTCGTCGGTGGGAGGAGTGCCGAAGTCCGCGGGGACGGGACCGGCGCCGGTCCAGGAGCGGGTGACCTCCCGGTCGGGGACGTCGCTGGTGTCCTGGTCCTGAGCCGACACCCGGCCCTCGATCAGCGCCGGCAACTGCGCGGCCAGCACCGGGTCGTGGCAGCCGTCGTATGCCCAGCGCCGCCCCAGCACCCCGTGCTCCATGGTGCCGACGAGGGCGTCCCCGGCCCCGTCCAGAGGGGCGCCGCGATAGGTGAGCGGCACCAGGTAGGTGGACGGGCGGGGGCCGGAGGTGTCGGTGACCACGAGGAACTCGATCCCGACCGCGCCCTGCGGGTCGTCCAGCCGGAAGCCGCCGGCCCTGGTCAGTTCCGGTTCACCCGCGCCGGAGTACCACGGCCGGGACGGCAGCCAGGCGGCGAGCAGTTCCAGCTTGGTCGGACTGAGCGAGGTGCGGTGGATGACGGCCATGCCGGCAGTCCCCTTTCGTCTTTCGTCGACCGGAGGTGGTGATCACACCCTGCCATCCGGCAGGGCGGCGCGGACGGGAGCCGCTCAGCCGCCCAGCACCCCGCGCACGAACGCGTTGGTGAACTTGCCCGCCGGGTCCAGGGACGCGGCCAGCGCCCGGAAGTCGTCCAGCCGCGGATAGAGGGCGCGCAGCTCGTCCGCCGGCGTGGTGAACACCTTCCCCCAGTGCGGCCGGGCCGCGAACGGGGCCAGCGCCTCCTCCAGCCGCCGCACCACCGGCAGCACCGCCGCCGTGTCGTCCACCCAGGTGAAGTGCACCGCCACCGTGTCCCGCCCGTGGGCCGGGCTCAGCCACTGCCCGTCGGCGGCGACCGTGCGCACCTCGCAGGTCTGGAGCACCGGCGCGACCGTCGCCCGTATCGCGTCGATCGCCCGCAGGGCCGCCACGGCGTGCTCGCGGGGCATCAGGTACTCGGACTGAAGCTCGGCGCCGCTGCTGGGCGTGAACGCGGCACGGAAGTGCGGCAGCCGCTCGTGCCAGGGCCCCGGCACACCGAACTGCTCCGTGCAGTTGACCGCCGGCATGCCCGGCACCGGATGCATCTTCTCGGCCGCCGGAGCGGCGTACGGGAACGCCGGCAGCGGCTGGTCCGTGCGCCGCTTCAGCCACACCTGCCGGAAGCCCGGCGCCCGCCAGTCGGTGAACAGGCTCACGCTGTACGCCGCCGACATCACCGCGTCGAAGGCCGCCGCGTCCAGCCCGTCCAGCGGCAGCTCGGTGAAGACGTACTGCTCGACCTCGTAGGCCGCCTCCAGATCCAGGGTGAGCGAGGTCACCACGCCGAGCGCGCCGAGCGAGGTCACCGCGCCGCCGAACCGCTCGTCGCCGCGCGCGACGGTCACCGTCGACCCGTCCGCCGTGACCAGCTCCACCTCACGCACCGCCGACGCCAGCGAGCCGTTGCCCACCCCGGAGCCGTGGGTGCCGGTCGCCACCGACCCGGCGACCGAGATGTGCGGCAGAGAGGCCATGTTCGGCAGCGCCAGCCCGTGCCCGTGCACCCGCCGCGCCAGCTCCGCGTAGCGCACGCCGCCGCCCACCCGGACCGTACGGGCCGCCGTGTCGACGTCCACCTCGGCCGGCATGTCGGCCAGTGACAGCAGGACGCCCCCGGCGCCCGGCTCGGCGATCTCGTTGAAGGAGTGCCCGCTGCCTAGCACCCGGACCCGTGCGCCGTCCGCGACCAGGGCCCGCAGCGCGGCCGCCGAACGCGGCCGCGACAGTTCCCCGGCGGTGAAGGTGATGTTGCCGGCCCAGTTGGTCACGGTGATGTCGCTCATACCGCGGAAACCTACCCGGCGCGCCTGAGGGGGCCCCGGGCGGGAAGCCGCACCGGCGGGGGCATACCGTGAGAAGTCGAACGCCTGAGCCGGGAGGAGACACGGATGGGCAGCGGCAACCGCACCGCGCTGGTCGAGGATCTTATGGAGCGCTTTCCGCACGTACCGCGGGAAGCCGTCTTCAAGGAGGACCTGCTCCGCGGCGGGGTGGCCTTCGATCCCTCCGCGCTGAGTGACAACGAGGACGGCGAGGTCAAGCCGAAGTCGTACTTCATCTTCTCCTTCGACCACGGCACCCTGCCCGAGCTGGGCGAGGCCGCGCTGCGCCGCCCGCCCGAGGAGATCATCCTCACCGGCGGCCCCTACGACCTGCGCCGCACCGTCGTCTCGGTCCGCGTGAACCCGTCCTCCCCGTACCGCGTCGCGGCCGACGAGCACAACCAGCTCGGCCTGTACCTCGACGGCAAGCGGATCTCCGACGTCGGCGTGCCGCCCATGCCGGAGTACTACCGGCACAAGCTCGCCAACGGGAAGTCGGTGATGGAGGTGGCCCCCACCATCCAGTGGGGCTACCTGATCTACCTGACCGCCTTCCGGGTCTGCCAGTACTTCGGCGCCAAGGAGGAGTGCCAGTACTGCGACATCAACCACAACTGGCGCCAGCACAAGGCGGCGGGCCGCCCGTACACCGGTGTGAAGGACGTCGACGAGGTCCTCGAGGCGCTGGACATCATCAACAGGTACGACACGGCGAAGACGTCCACCGCCTACACCCTCACCGGCGGCGCGATCACGTCGAAGGTCCAGGGCCTGGACGAGGCGGACTTCTACGGGCGCTACGCCAAGGCCATCGAGGAGCACTTCCCCGGCCGCTGGATCGGCAAGGTCGTCGCGCAGGCCCTGCCCAAGGACGACGTGCAGCGCTTCAAGGACTACGGTGTCCAGATCTACCACCCCAACTACGAGGTGTGGGACGAGTACCTGTTCAAGATGTACTGCCCCGGCAAGGAGCGCTACGTCGGCCGCGACGAGTGGCACAAGCGCATCCTCGACTCCACCGAGGTCTTCGGCGCGCGCAACGTGATCCCGAACTTCGTGGCGGGCGTGGAGATGGCCGAGCCCTTCGGCTTCAAGACCGTCGACGAGGCCATCGCCTCCACCACCGAGGGCCTGCGCTTCTTCATGTCGAAGGGCATCACGCCCCGCTTCACCACCTGGTGCCCCGAGCCCACCACCCCGCTGGGCAAGACCAACCCCGACGGTGCCCCGCTGGAGTACCACATCCGGCTGCTCCAGGCCTACCGGCAGACGATGGAGGAGTTCGGCCTCTCCTCGCCCCCCGGCTACGGCCCGCCCGGCGCCGGCAACGCGGTCTTCTCCGTCAGCTCGTTCATGGACAGCCTGCCCGAGGACGCGCCCGTCGAGGTGTGAGCCGGCGTGGGGGGGGGGGGGGGGGGGGGGGGGGGGAGAGGGGGTGGGGGAGGGGGGGGGGGGGGAGGGGGTGTCACAAGCAGGCCGCCCGCTGTCCGCAGGTGGAGGTGGCTTGTCCGCGTTCCGCCACAGCTGGTGACCGCCGC